>JAXMCO010000005.1:0-391879 GCA_046349335.1 Reyranellaceae bacterium | reverse complement strand
AACACCGCCATCAGGGGGACGACGACGGAGGCGGTGATCTCCTCGTGCAGCGATGCGCTGGGCGGGTTGTCTGCGAGCAAGCCGCGCAGGGTGCCGCCCGACTTCTGGGCGTGGGCCGGGCCGGCGGCCAGCGAGGCGGTGAGGATCAGGGCCAGGAGAGTCGTAGCGATCGAGCGAGCGCGCATCTTGCCGTTTCCTCCGTCGAGACGTCCGTCGGCCGGGCCGGAGGTCCGGCATCGCCGCGCGTCTTGTGTACCGAATAGTAGGTTCGACAGTGCTGGCAACGGAGGCCGCCAGGCGGCGATCGCGCGCTGATCGTGCCGAGACGCTCGATGGCGGGGATGCTCGGCGCAACCCGGAGCGCGTTCGCCCGGTTTGTCGCGTGGCCGAGGGTGCCGCTCGGCCGGAACTTTCGATTCGCCGACACGATTACCCGACGGCCAGCGCCAGCACGCCCGCAAGCCACCGCCATGCCCGCCACCGACCGTCTTCGACCTGGCGAGGGCAAGTGTGCCGACGGTCGAGCAGAACCAGCGGCGGAGCCGGACAAGCAGCAGGCGAAACTCGTCGACATTGGCCGCTTCCTAGCGGCCTTGGAAATCAGGCACTGTGCGCGCCGCCATGGCGCGCACCCCCTCGCGAAAGTCGCGCGTGCGGAACAGCCAGTCCTGCTCGACGAATTCGTGGTCGGTCGCCGCCTCGACGGCGTCGGCCAACCCGCGGCGCAGGGTGTCGCGCGTCGCGCACAGCGCCAGCGGAGCATTCTCGGCGATCCTCGAGGCGAGGTCTATTGCCGCTCGACGAACCTGGTCGAGCGGCACCAGCAGGTTGGCCAGCCCCATCTTGACTGCCCGTTCGCCGGCGATGCGCTCCGCCGTGTAGAACATCATCTCGGCGTTCCCCATGCCGACCAGGCGCGGCAGGGTCACCGTCAGGCCGAAGCCCGGGTGGGTGCCGAGGCGCGTGAAGTTGGCGACGAAGCGGCTCTCCGGACAGGCCACGCGGAAGTCGGCGACCATCGCCAAGCCGAGTCCGCCGCCCACGGCCGCGCCCTGGATCGCCGCGACGATCGGCTTGCCGAAGCGGAATAGATGCACCGCCTCCTTGTAGAGGTTGGTGGAGCCGCCCTGCGGGCCGCGCACCGGGTCGGGCGGGCGATGGTCGCCCTGTGCCCGCGCGTCGCGCGAGAAGTCGGCGCCGGAGCAGAAATTCTTGCCCTGGGCGCACATCACGAGCGCCCGGCAGGTCTCGTCGCGGTCGAAGATCGCGAACGCTTCGCGCAGTTGCATGATCAGTGCCCGGTCGAAGAAATTGTGCGGCGGCCGGCGCAGCTCGACGACCGCGACGCGGCCCTCGAGCCAGACGCCGATGTCGGGATAGTCGCGGTGGTTCGACATGGGATCTCCAGGGTTCAGGCGAGCAGCTTGGCCGCGCGCATCCTCTCGATGCGCGCGGTATCGATGCCCCAGCGCGGCAGCACCGCGTCGCTGTCGGTGCCGGACCGGCGCGGCGGCCTTGGCATGGGCGAGGGCGTGCCGAGGAAGCGCGGCGCGGGGGCCGGCTGGGTGATGCCGTCGATCTCCACCAGCGCGCCACGCGCGGCGTTGTGCGGGTCGGCCGCCGTCTCGGCGATCGACAGGACCGGGGCGAAGCAGGCATCGCTGCCTTCGAACACCTTGCACCACTCTGCCCGCGTCTTGCTGCGGAAGATGGCCGCCAGCTTCGGCTTGAGCTCGTGGCGCTTGGCCGGGGCGTCCTGGCCGATCAGGCTGTCGGGGTCGAGACCCAGCTTCTCGTACATCTCGCGGCGAAAGCGGGTCTCGATCGCGGCCACCGACACGTACGCGCCGTCGGCGCATTGATAGACATCGTAGTAGGGCGCGCCGCCGTCGACCACGTTGGTCCCGCGTTCCAGCGCCATGCGGCCGGAGGCATAGCTGCCGTAGAAGGAGGTCATCAGCGACAGCGCGCCATCGACCATGGCGACGTCGATCACCTGCCCCTTGCTGGTGGCGTGACGCGATTGCAGCGCCGCCAGTACGCCGACCACGAGGTACAGCGCGCCGCCGCCGAAATCGCCCACCAGGTTGAGCGGTGGGGTCGGCGGGCTGCCGTCGCGACCGATCGCGTGCAGCGCGCCCGAGAGCGCGATGTAGTTGAGGTCGTGGCCGGCGCGATCGGCCAGGGGGCCGGTCTGACCCCAGCCGGTCATCCGGGCATAGATCAGCCGCGGATTGCGGGCATGGCAGGCTTCGGGTCCGAGACCGAGCCGTTCCATCACGCCGGGACGAAAGCCCTCGACCAGCACGTCGGCGCCGGCGGCGAGCTCCAGCGCGCAAGCCTGCGCCTCCGCCTTCTTGAGGTCGAGCCGGGTAACGAGCCGGTTGCGGCGCAGCAGGTCGAAGCCCGGTGTGCGTGGGCTGCCCAGCTCGACCGGCTCGACGCGATCCACCGTCAGCACCTCCGCGCCCATGTCGGCCAACATCATGGCGCCCATCGGCGTTGGTCCGATCCCGGCGAATTCCAGTACCTTCAGGCCGGCCAGCGGGCCGCCGCGATCCTGTGCCTGACCCGTCATGCTCGCTCTCCGGCTGGGCGGTTCAACGCAGGCCGAGCCCGCGCGCCACGATGCCGCGCAGCACCTGGGTGGTGCCGCCTTGGATCGTGTAGGTGGGCGACATCAAGGTCGACATCTGCGCGATGTCGAGGAAGTCCGCGAGGTCGTCCTCGCTTGCGGCATCCGGCTCGGCGACGAGGCGCGCTGCCTCCGGCAGTTCCTGCTGGAAGAACGTGCCCAGATCCTTGACCAGCGCCGCCTCGATCGCCGGCACCTTGCCATCCTGCATCATGCCGGCGACCGACAGCGACATCTGGCGCAGCGTCCACAGCCGCGCAACCAGGCGCCCTGTGGCCGCGGCGGCACGGCGGCCGGGCTGGCGGCCGATCACCCGTACCAGCGCTCGCAGCACGTGGACGTTCTGCAGGAAGCGCTCGGGGCCCGAGCGTTCGTAGGCCAGCTCGCTCGTCACCTGCAGCCAGCCGTCTCCCTCGTGGCCGATCAGGCAGCTCTGCGGCACGAAGCAATCGGTGAAGGTGACCTCGTTCCAGTCGTGACGACCGGCGAGGTTGATGATCGGTCGCAGCGTTATGCCCGGTGTCTCGAGATCGATCAGAAGCTGGCTCAGCCCCTTGTGGCGGTCGCCGTGCTGGCCGGAGGTGCGGACCAGCGCGATGCAGTAGTGGCTGCGATGTGCGCCCGAGGTCCAGATCTTGGTGCCGTTGACACGGAAGCCGCCGGGCACCGCCTCGGCGCGGGTCCGCACCGAGGCGAGATCGGAGCCGGCATCGGGCTCGCTCATGCCGATGCAGATGAAGCACTCGCCGCGCACGATGCGCGGCAGCACGGCGTGGCGCTGCTCCTCCGTGCCGAAGCGCAACAGCAGCGGCCCCGACTGGCGATCGGCCAGCCAGTGCGAGCCGGCCGGCGCGCCGGCACCCAGCAGCTCCTCGGTGACCACGTATCGCTCGAGGAAGCCGCGCTCGCCGCCACCGTATTTTTTCGGCCAGGTCATGCCGATCCAGCCGCGCGCACCCAGTGCCCGGCTGAAGGCGGGCGATGGCGTGGTCCAGGACGGGAAGCGATCCTCGGGTTGCAGCCGGGGCAGGGTCTCGGCGAGGAAGGCGCGCACCTCGGCGCGCAGCGCCTCGGCCTGCAGCGGCAGGCGGAAGGAGGGGAATTCGAGGCGCGGGTTGGGCATGCGCCGCCCCTACTTGTCGAGCCAGACGTCTTCGAGGCGCCAGTGGTTGTATTGCGAGTTCGCCGCCAGCGCGAGGCCCTTGACCCATGGATGCCAGCAGGTGTTGGCACGGGTATGCATCACCGAGGGCCGCACGCCGCGTGCCTGCAGGTCGTAGTCGATCTGCTGCACCAGCTTCTTGCGCAGCACCGGGTCGGTGGTGCGCGACTGCTCGTCGAAGCGCGCCTCCATCTCCTTGTCGCAGTAGCTGGTGTAGTTGCGCTCCGAGCCGCAGGAATAGGCCTCGTAGAACATGACGTCGGGATCGTCGAGCGCCGAGCCGCCGGTGTTCATGGCGACGTGGAAGTCCTTGCGCAGCAGGCGCGTGTACCACAGCGCGCTCTCGATCGTCTCGAGCTCGCCCTCGATGCCGATCTGCTTGAATTGGTCGATCAGCAGCACGGCCGGGTCACGATAGGTCGGCAGGTTGCGCGCGAGCACCTTGACCTTGAGCGGCCTGTCGGGCCCGTAGCCGGCCTCCTTCATGATCTGCCGCGCCGCTTCGCGGTTCCTCTGCACATCACCGCTGAAGCCTGCGACATCGGCCAGCCGGTCGGGGCCGATGCCCCAGACTCCCTCTGGCGGCGCCTCCATCACGCCGCCGATGCGGTCGGCACCGCTGCTCAGCGTGTCGATGAAGGCCTGGCGGTCGAGCGTCAGCATCATCGCCTTCTTGAGTCGCGGATCGTCGAACGGCGGGGCTTGGTTGTTGACCAGAAGCTGGGTCTGGATGTTGAACTGGTTCAGCTCGCAAATCGCGTTCGGTGCCTTGGCCTTGATCTCGGCGGCCATGCGCACCGAGATGTCCTGCGAGAAGGTGAGGTCGAACTCGCCGACCGAGAACGCCAGCACGCGGGTCGCGAGGTTCGGCAGCATGCGCCACTCGATGCCGTCGAGGTACGGCTTGCCCTTCTTGAAGTAGTCGGGATTGCGCACCAGCGAGATGCTCTGCTTGGACTTGAACTCCTTCAGCTTGAACGGGCCGGTGCCGATCGGTCTGGTGCGCATCTCCGCGCCTGAGACATGGCAGGGATAGGCCGCCGAGAAGCCGGCGGCGAGGAAGCTGAGGAAGGAGGGCTGCGGTCGGCCGAGATGGAACGTGACCTTGTCGTCGCCGTCGGTCGTGACCTCCTGGAGGTTTACATACCACGCCTTGCGCGGATTCTTGCGCCAGCCGGCGTCGCGCTTGCCGGTCACGGTGTCCCAGGTGCACTTCACGTCGGCGCTGCTGAAGGGTTTTCCATCGTGCCACTTCACGCCCTGACGCAGCGTGAAGGTCAGCTTGGTGTTGTCGGCGCTCCACGACCACGACTGGGCGAGATCGGGCACGATCGTGTCTTCGGCATTGCGCTTCACCGTCTGATCGAAGATCACCAGGTTGTTGAACACCGCCATGAAAGGATTGAGCGTGCCGATCGTCACCTCCTCGTGCAGCGAGGCGGTTGGCGGATTGTCGTTGTGATAGACTCGTAGCACTCCACCTTGCTTCTGGGCCTGGCCCGCCGCCGCCAGCAGGATCAGGGGGATCGAGACAACGGCTGCTCGAAGGCGCATCATGGTGTTTTCTGCCTATCCGCGATGTTGCACCGAGCGTGGCGGATTCGGAGGCGGTGAACAACGGTATCCCCTGCCAGGGTCCTGTCGTGCGGAATACAGGCCGCGCCATGCGGACCTGCAGGAGGCTTGGCCAGGCGCGCGCCAAGCAGGCATGGCGGATGCCCCGTGTTCGAGCCGTCGAGCAACTGGTGCTTTCGACGTCAGTCGACGGGTGTCGCCTGCGCCCCAGGGCGGGTTCGCTGGCTCATCTCGCGAATGAGGGCGCGCAATTGGGCCAACACCTTCGGCCTGCCGACACGATTGTCTGACCGCCAGCGCCAGCAGGCGCGGAAGGCAAGGCGATACCAGCGTATTCACGGCTACCCCCGCGCGGTACTCGGCGCGTCGCCAAGGTCCCTCGCGGCCGCTCAGTCGGACAGGGCGATGCGCGGAAAGCGCGGCAGGGTCCGGCCGCCGTCCATCACGATGGCGCGGCCGGTGACGAAGTCGAAATCCGGCGAACAGACGAGCGCGACCATGCGGGCGATCTCCTGTTCCGTCACCAGGCGGCCGAGCGGCGTACCTTCGATCGCTGCCGCCTTGTAGACCGGCATGGTGTCGGTGCGGGCGCTGGCGATCTGGCTCGGCACGACGGCGTTGACGGTGATCGTGGGGGGCGAGCTCCAGCGCCAGGCTTTCGGTCAGGGTGAGCAGGGCGGCCTTGGCGATGCCGTAGACCGAGTGCGTGCGCACGAAGCCCGAGGTCGAGCCGAGATTGACGACGCGTCCCCAGCCCAGCCGCCGCATCGCCGGCGCCGTCTTCTGCGTCAGCAGCCACGGCGCCTTGAGGTCGGCGGCGACGATGGCGTCCCACACCGCGGGCTGCGACACCTCGAGCGGCGTGTCGGCGGCGGCCAACGACCTGCCGCTGGAATTCTTCGTCCGCCTGATCTGGCAGGAAAGCCGCTTCGACCCGTCAGCCGTCAGCCAGATGGGGGCACAGGGTATCGCGCAATTCATGCCCGCGACGGCCGCGATGCGCCGGCGGTTGCCGGGGCTGTGGCCCTTAAGGTCCGTGAGAGACTGGCGCGCCCGGCCTGACTGGGAGCTTCTCGATCTCGCGTCCGACCTGTTGCTCGGCGACGCGGATGTCGTGGGCGCTCTGGAGGTTCAGCCAGAATTGTGCCGAGGTGCCGAACCAGTGGCCGAGGCGCAGAGCGGTGTCGCCGGTGATGCCTCGCTGGCCGCGAATGATCTGCGAGATGCGATTGGGCGGAACCTCGATCTGGCGGGAAAGCTCGGTCGGCGTCACGCCGATCTCCTGCAACTCGTCGGCGAGGATTTCGCCGGGATGAATGGGAGATGGACCGTCTCGCTTGGGTTGTGATCCCGAGCGGCGGCCGGCCATCAGGCGAGCCACTTCCTTTTTCATGCCGCCTGTAGCGCCTTCTGCACGGCCTTCGGCGCACGATCGATGACCACCAAATAAGCGCGCGTCGGCCCTTCGGGTTGGCGCAGCCCCTGTTCCCAGTGGCGTAGCGTGTTGACGCTGAAGCCGAATCGGCCCGCGAACGCCTCCTGGGTCATGCCCAGCTTCGTCCGAATCGCCTTCACATCGATCGCTTCGGGGACGTGCACGCGATACGTCTTGGCGTCGGCCTGGCCCTTGGTGTAGGCAACGGCCTCTTCCAGGCCCCGCCTGATGCTGCTTGCCACCTTGCTCATCTCTTTCTTCTCCTGGAGGCCTCGACCAGCAGGGCGGTGAGGCGCTCGAAGTCGTTGCGGTCTTGCTGGCTGAGGTCTGCGCGCTGGTTCTTGGCGTAGGCGGTCAAGGCAAACAGCGGCATGCCGGGATCGTGGTAGAAATAGATCACCCGCGCCCCGCCGCGCTTGCCGCGACCAGCGAGCGCCCAGCGCAGCTTGCGGACACCGCCGGTTCCCGGAACGAGGTCGCCTGCCACGGGGTTGTGGGCGAGAGGGTCGACCAGCCGCATCCGCTCCGCCTCGTCCATCAGCTTGGCGGCGGCGGCCAGGAACTCCGGCGTTTCGACCACCGTGACGGGAGCCGTCCGAGCCATGCGCCATGCTAGTGCAACGGCGCAGCCTTCGCCATCGGTTTTTGTAGTCCATTGGACCAGGCCGTCGCTTCCTGTACACTGGGCGCGCCCGCTCCTCCCGTCCTTCGCGCCCAGAGGTTCCGTTGAGCCCCATCCAGCAAGCCTGCATCGCCTTCGCCCTCATTCTCGGCAGTGCTGCCCTGGGCGCCTTCCTGCGCACCAGGCTGCCGGAGCATCATCTGACGGGCGATTCCAAGGACGTCATCAAGCTCGCCGTCGCCCTGATCGCCACCATGTCGGCGCTGGTGCTGGCGCTGCTGTTCGCCTCGACGCGGACCTCATTCGAGCGGACCAGCGGCTATGTCAGCCGCATGACGACGAACGTCGCCGAGCTCGACAAGCTCCTAAAGGAGTACGGCCCGGAGGCCAAGCCGATCCGCGCGGCGCTGCGCGACGAGATCGGTCCGCTGATCGATTCGATCTGGCAGGACGACGCCACCGCGGCTGCCGCGAGCGCCGCCGAGGCGAAGGGCCATGGCGATTCGGTGCTCTACATGCTGCGCGAGCTCAACCCGGCCAACAAGGTGCAGGCCTCCATCCTGGCGCGCGCGATGCAGGTCAGCACCGACCTCGGCCAGACTCAGCTCACGCTGGTCTCCCAGCCGAGCGATTCCATTTCCAACACCTTCATCATCGTGCTGGTCATCTGGCTGATGTTCATCTTCGCCGTGTTCAGCATGTCGTCGCCGGCCAATCCGACGCTGTTCACGGTGCTGGTCCTGTGCGTGCTGTCGGCGTCGGCCGCGATCTACCTGATCCTGGAGCTGGGCTTGCCGTTCGGCGGCCTGATGCAGGTGTCGAGCGACGGTCTGCGCGGCGCCCTGAAACCGCTCGATTGAGCGCGGGCCGCGCCGACGCCAGGACCCGCGCCGAGGGCAGGAGCCGAGGGTCGAAACGACGACGGGGAAGGGCGGGCGGCCGGGCGGCGGAGTCCGCTATGCTGGCCGGCATGGCCCCTTGGCCGTCGACGGGACGGCGGGGCAAGAGGATGATATCCGATGGTCGAGGGAATTTTTGCCGGTCTGCGCGTCATCGATTGCGCGAGCTGGATCGCCGGGCCGGCGGCGGCGACGATCCTGTCGGATTTCGGCGCCGAGGTGATCAAGCTCGAGCCGCCGGGCGCCGGCGATCCGTGGCGCGCGGCGGTGCCGGTGCCGGGCAAGGCGACCGACTATTGGTGGCAGCTCACGGCGCGCAACAAGCGCAGCCTGGCGATCGATCTCAAGCATCCCGAAGGGCTCGCGGTGCTGCACCGCCTGCTCGGATCGACCGACGTCTTCGTCACCAACTTCCCCGTGCCGGTGCGCGAGCGCCTGAAGATCGCTGCCGCCGACCTGCTGGCGCTGAACCCGCGGCTGATCTACGGCGCGATCTCGGCCTACGGCGAGGCCGGCGAGGAGGCGGCGCGGACCGGCTTCGACGCCACCGCCTACTGGGCGCGCACCGGCCTGATGGACATGGTGCGGGCCGGCCCCGAGATCGAGCCGGCGCGCTCGATGCCGGGCATGGGCGACCATCCGACGGCGACGGCGCTCTATGCCGCCATCGTGACGGCGCTCTATCGCCGCGAGCGGACGGGCCGGGGCGGCGTCGCCCAGACCTCGCTCCTGCAGAACGGCCTGTGGGCCAACGGCTGCTTCGTGCAGAACCGGCTGTCCGGCGAGCATGTCGTGCACCGGCCGCCGCGCAAGGAGGCGCCGAGCGCGCTCGCCAACCACTATCGCTGCCGCGACGGCCGCTGGTTCCTGATGGCGCTGCACAACGAGGCGCGCCAGCTCAGCCGCTTTCTCGCGGCGATCGAGGCCGAGCATCTGGCCGAAGATCCGCGCTTCGCCACGCAGCTCGCGCGGCGCGCCAATGCCCGGGCGCTCACCGAGATCCTGGAGGAGATCTTCGCCAGGCGCGATCTCGACGAATGGCGGCCCATCCTCGAGCGGGCCGGCGTGACGTTCGGGGCGGTGTACTCGGTCAACGAGGCGGCCGACGACGCCCAGGCGCGCGCGATCGGCGCGCTGGTTCCCTTCGCCGACGGCGGCGGGCTCACCGTGTCGAGCCCGTTCCATCTCGACGGTGCCGTCAAGGTCGCCCCCGCCCGCGCGCCCGCCGTCGGCCAGCATTCGGAAACGGTGCTGCGCGAGGCCGGCTACTCCACCGACGAGATCGCCAAGCTGAAGGCGCTCGGCGTCCTCGCCTCTGTTCCTCCTCCGTAATCGGGAGTTGGCGCGCAGCGCCGGAGAGTTCCAGTCGAGATTCCTCCGTTCCCGACGTCGAGATTATGCGAATCTTGCTTGCACGCCCCTCGGCGTGCATTCGCTGCGGACACAGGCCGGCTCAATCGGTCTCGATCGGCAGCGACGGCGTCTTCGCCCACTCGCCCATCGACCCGTCGTAGAGCGCGATGTCGTCGTGGCCGAGCTGGTGCAGCAGAAACAGGTCGATGGTGGCCGAGATGCCGCCGCCGCAATAGCAGATCGTGCGCTTGTCCTTCGACACGCCCTGGGCGGCGAATTTTTGTGCCGCGTCGGCCAGCGTGGTGAATCCCTTGGTCGCGGGATCGATCAAGGTCGCCGCCGAGACGTTGACGCTGCCCGGCACGCGGCCCGGCCGGCCGTAGCGGCTGGGCTCGAGCCCGCGATGGAACTGCGGACCGAGCGCGTTCACCGTCACGGTGTGGTGCTGCCCGATGGCAGCCTTCACCGCGGCGGCATCGACGAACAGGCCCGCGCGAGGCTGCGCGGTGAAAGTCGCCGGCGGATAGCCGCGCGGCGCGCCGGTCTCGAGCGGCCGGCCCTCGGCCTTCCATTTGTCGAGGCCGCCGTCGAGCACCGCCGCCTCGAAGCCGAGCGCGCGCAGCATCCACCAGAAGCGCGTCGCCCACATCATCGTGCCGATGCTGTAGAGCACCACGCGCGTGCCCGGCCCGACACCGTGCCGGCCGAACGCGGCTTCCAGCCGGGCGACCGGCGGCATCATGAAATGGAGACGCGTGGCGGTGTCGGAGAACTCGCCCTGCAGGTCGAGGAAGTCGGCGCCGGGAACGTGGCCGGCCTCGAACGTCTCGCGGCCGGGCACGGCGACGTAGGGCTCGGACGAGCCGGCGGGCGTCGGCTGGAGATAGGTCGTGCAGTCGAATACGCGCAGCGTCGGATCGGCGAGCGTGGCGGCGAGGGTGGCGGTATCGATCAGGGCACGCGGGTCGCGCATGGTGTTTCCTCCGGGGTTTGGGCGAAGGTCACACCGGCGGCGGCGATTGGCAACGGGCTCGCTCGTCGCCGGCCGCTTGCGTTCCGTCCGCTCTTTTTCAGGAGCGGGCGAGACGCCCGTGGTCCACAAGAGATAGGCTCGGGCCGATCTTCCAGGAGGAACCGCCATGCCTGCATCCGACATCGCCTATACGCCGATCCTGCCGGAGGGCTGGACGCGCCCGCGCGGCTTCTCGCACGGCGTCGTCGCCACCGGCACCAAGAGCGTGCGCATCGCCGGCCAGATCGGGCGCGAGCCCGGACAGGCGCACATCCCGGCGGGAACCGACGCCGGGACGCAGTGGCGCGTGGCGCTCGGCAATCTCGTGGCCGTGCTGAAGGCGGCGGGCGGCGAGCCGGGGCACCTGGTGGCGCTGCGTGCCTATGTCACCGACATCGCCGAGTTCAACGCCGCCGGCGCGGCGATCGGCGCGGCGTGGGGCGCGACACTCGGCCGGCACTTCCCGGCGATGACGCTGGTGCAGGTCTCGGCCCTGATCGATCCCAACGCCAAGATCGAGATCGAGGGCGAAGCCATCCTGCCCTGAGCACCGCGAGCCGCGGGAGCGCGCGTCATGTCGATTGGCTCGTCGATCCCGGCCCTATGCGGCTGCGGCCCCCGGGGACCGCGAACGGGAGATCGGCGCGTGCCGAAGCGGATAGCGACCTTCCGATGTCCGACAGACACCGTGGCATCGCCGTCGCCGGACACGCCGCCGCTCAGCGCTTGACTTGCATCGCGCCGGTCATCGGGATGAAGTACACGCCGAGGTCCTTGCGCGAGGAGACCTTGCCGTCCTCGTCCTTGGTGAAGATGTAGAGGAACTGCTCGCGCTTGAAGGGCTGGCCCATCGGGATGACCATGCGGCCGCCCGGCTTGAGCTGCTCGAGCAGCGGCGGCGGTACGTGCTGGGCGACGCAGGTGACGATCACGATATCGAAGCCGCCCTCGACCTCGGGCCAGCCGTAATAGCCGTCGCCGACGCGCGTCTCGATGTTGTCGTAGCCCAGGGGCTTGAAGATCGGCGCCACCGCCTTGCCGAGCGGCTCGACGATCTCGATCGAGTAGGCCTTGTCGACGATGCGCGACAGGATCGAGACCTGGAAGCCCGAGCCGGTGCCGACCTCGAGCGCCCGCTCGCCGGGCTTGGGTCGGCAAAGCTGCGTCATGTAGGCCTGCCCGCGGTAATCCGACAGGGCCGAGCCGAAACCGATCCGCCACGGCTTGGAGTCGTCCTCGTAGGCGGCGGCGGAGAAGTCGGCCTGCTCGTCGTAGTGATAGTGGTAGTACTCGCGCGGCACCTCGGTGAAGGCGCGCATGACCCCGGGATCGGGCAGCGTGAAGTGATGCGACAGCACGGTGTGGATGGTGGCCAGCATGCGCGGCTTGCGCGCCACGGTCGCGCGCCATTGGTCCGCGGCGATGACCTGGCGCCGGCCGGAGGCCTTCATCGCGGCCGAATAGGCCTCGAAGGTCCATGGTTCGGGGGCGGCCTTTCCCGGGCCTGCCCAGGCGATCGCCGGCGTCGCCAGGAGCTGCGCCATCGCGGCGCGACGATTCATTTTCATTGATCTATCCCTGCTCGCACGCTCCCCGTGCGCCACGTGCCCTATTGCACCGTGCCCGGAAAAGCAAGAGCGGGGCGAACTTCGCCGCGGCCCGGCAGGCTGCAGGCGACCACGACGTAGAGGGTGAAGGCGAGGGCGAGCAGCACGGTGTAGCCGAACTCGATCATCACCAGGTTGGCGAGCGGCGTGGCGATCACCGAGCCCGCGCCGTTGATCGCCCAGGCCCACGGCAGCAGGGTCACGGTGCGGCCCTCGAACTGGCTGAGCCCGAGCGCCATCGGCATGCCGAGCACCAGTGCGAGCGGGGCGATCAAGGACAGCAGCACCAGGAAGCGCAAGGCGAGCGGCCAGCCGGCGGTCCAGGCCAGCAGAGCGTCGAGCCTGGCGACGGCGAGGACGATCCATGCCAGCGCGATCAGCACGGCTATCGTCACCGCGCGCTGCGGCCGCGCCACCTGCCGCTGGGCGAGCCAGCTCCCGGCGCCGGCCGACACCAGCATGGCGGCGAGCACGAAGCCGAAGGCGAAGGTGCGGTCCTGCAGGTAGTGCGACGCCTTCTCGATCAGGTAGATCTCGAGCGTCAGGAAGCCCACGCCGAGGCCGGCGAAGTAACACAGCACGGCGGCAAACTGCCGCCCCCTGATCTCTCGGAAGGTGCCGCGGGCGAACAGCGGCAATGCCGCCACCGCCAATCCGAGGGCCAGCGCCTGCACGAGGACGGCAAGGTTGACCAGCCAGGCGAGCTCCTCGCGCGGCACCAGCTCGACGCGGTCGAGGATGGTGCCCAGCCGGCCGAGCGGCAGGACGCCGGTGAAGAACGGTCGGTCGAGGGTGGGCGGGCGGAGCTGGAAGAAGCTGTGGAAGGGCGAGTCGAGGCCGGCCAGAATTGCGGCCGCCTCCTGGCGCAGCGGGTCGCCGTCGCTCTCCGCCGGGCCAGCCGTCGGGATGAAGCTCACCAGCGACAGGCTGTTGTAGACTCGCACGCCAGCGAGATCGCGGCCGGCGAGGTGAACCAGGTCGAACGAGCGCTCGTCGCAGAAGCGGGCGATGGCATCGAGCGTTGCCGGCTCGAACGGGGTGGGCGACAGCAGGAGCCTGACGTTGAAGGCCGAGCGATAGATCACGACATGGCGCGCCGGCTGGGTGATTCCGGCCCGGCGAAGCGCCGCGTGCGCGGCGACCATCGCTTGAACGGCATAGACCGGGAACTCGCGGATCGAGACGGTGAAGGAGAGGATGCCGGTTGGCGTCAGCATGCCCAGCAGGACGGCAAGCGTCTCGGCCGACAGCACGGCCCGGTTGGTGTCGGATTGGGCGAGGAACTCGCGGGTAATGTCGATCACGTCGAACGCGCCATTGCGTTCGAGCCCGGCCAGCGCCAGCGGGCCGGTGTCGAGCACGCGCTGCTTCGCCGCCCCGTTTATCGGCCCGACCGGCCCGAGGCCCGCGATCAGCGCATTGCGCAGCACCGTGTCGGGCTCGACGATTTCGAGGGTCGAGGCGCCGGCGCCGCGTGCCTCGTGGATGCGGAAGCCGCCGGCCGCGCCGAGCAGCAGCGTGCGGGCGCCCGGCCGCAGCCGATAGGGCAGCGAATCCAGCGTCGCGGCGAAGTAGGCGGTGTCCGGCTCGCCCTCGCGCGGCAGCGCGGCGATGCGATTGCCGTCATGGTAGAGGCCGTAGGCGCGTGGCAGGCCCTTCACGCCGAGCCGGCCGGCATTGTTGGAGAGGTCCGTCTCCTGTCGCTCGACGAAGCTGTCGACCAGCTTGTAGCTGCCCTTGGGCGAGCGGATCTCAGCCACTACCTGGCTGCCGCTGGTGTTGAGCGGCGCGAAGATGTCCTTGAACTCGTTGACCCGCGCCTGGTTGGCCAGCACCAGGCTCGCCTCGCAAGCCAGGAAGACGAGCAGTGCGGCGAGGCTCCAGCGACGGCGCGCCGGGTGCGCCCAGGCTTCCAGCCCGGCGGCGAGCGCGAGCGCCGGCAGCAGGCCGGCGACCAGATCGAATGGCGGCATCACGAACATCAGCGCCAGCACGGCCACGGCACCGAGCCCGGCGCCGGCGAGGTCGGCAGCATAGACACGGCCGATCTGGCGCGCGTTGACGACGAAGACCAGCGAGACGTAGAGGCCGATCAAGAAGAAGAACGGGAAGAGGGCTGCATAATACTGGGCGATGTTGGCGAACTGGCCGCTCCACAATTGCGGGTTCTGCAGCTCGAGCGGATTGAACGGCACCACGGTCGTCCAGTGCCAGCCGATGGTGGCCGCGACCATCGCCAGGACAGGTAGCAGTGCCAGCACCGTCTGGCCGAGCCGCAACAAGGGACGCGCCGCCAGCGCCGCCACCGTGCCGCTCGCCGCCAGCCCCAGCATGGCCAGCGAGATCACCCAGTAGCCGTATTCCGACCAGCTCGACAGGGCGAAAAACCGAGTCAGCCCGATCTCGAATCCGATCGACGCGAAGCAGGCGAGGAACAGCGGAAGCAGGCGTGCCGTCGGCATTGGGTAGCCACCCTATGGAGGTCGCTTGCGCCGGTCCAGTCGATCGCTTGACTTGCGCGCGGCGCCTTCCGCTCGGCCGATTCCGCCGATCGGAGTGCGCGCGCGGCATGCACTCGGGGCGTCGATCAGCCTCGGGCGCCAGGCCTTGGAGCACCCGTCGGATTGCCGACGATCAGCACGATCGGCTGCCCCTTTGGGTTTCGGCCACGGGCCACGAATTGATCACTGCGGTCTCCCGGCGCTACCTCGTAGGAGCCGATTCCCTCCAGGAAGCCGCACGACAGGGTGAAGCTGCCGCCGCGGGGGCTGTCGGCCACCAAGGTGCCGCGGCATGCCGTCTGTTGCTCCAGGTTTTCAATCGTGAATGGAACGATGCGACTGCGGCCCATGGGAGCCTCGTAACGAATGACGAGGTTTATGCGCCGTTCGTTGCTTTCGCTGTCGCGATAATCAAGGACGACCCGACTCGATTCCGGGATGGCCTGACTGGCCGGCGGTGGATCAGGTCGCTGGACCGCCGCCGCCATCACCCGACTTCCTGTGATCACCGCTCCATATTTCTGTGAAGTTCTAACCTCCCGTACGGCGCAGCCTCGCCCCGCGTCCATCGCCACTTCGACGAATTGAAGCTGTCCAGCCGGAAGGTCGATGGAAACAGCGTCGACGCTGTCCTTCGTTGCGCAGCGAACAACATACTGGGCAGGCTCCAGGTCCACGCGCATCCAGGTGCTGGCCGCCAGATTGCCGACGAATTGTCCGCTAATCCCTATGGCGACCAGGCGCGAGCCGCCAAGGGCGAAGTCGCGATAGATGTACAGCGCGGCTTGCTTGCCAGGCGGCGAGAAGCGCTTGCCCTCTTTGTCAGACTCGTCCGAAGCCATCGGCGGCATGGTGGTACATGCCGATAACAATAAAAGCAGAAGTAGTCGTGCCGTCGGCATCGCGCGACAGCTTATGGAGGCCGTCCGCGCCGGTCCAGTCGCCGATCCGGCCCCGACCACGGGGCTCGGCGTGCACCGTTCCGCTCATGGCTGGGAGCGCACCATTCTGTGGTGTTCCCAGCCAGGGGCCTCGGGTTAGCCGCGAGATGTCGGACGGCGCGGTGGCCTCGGCGGTGGGGCCTTAGGCACCGTGCTCCGGGCAGGGCTGACGGCGGCCTTTGCGGCCGGTGCAACCTTCTTTGGCGGAGGCGTCGGGGCAGCGGCGACCTTTGATTCCGGTGCAGCCGTCTCTGGCGTGATCGTCGGAGCAGCAGTGGCAACCTCCTGGTCAACCGTCTCTGGCGAGGCCGTCGGGGCAGTGATCTCCGTTTCCTGGACAGCCACCTCTTGTGTGGGCGTCGGAGCGGCAGCCACCGTCGCTGCGTCGGGTTCGACCGGGAAGATTGCCGTCTCGACGGCGACGGCTTCTTCAAAGTCGGCAGCGGGTTCGGCAACGGCTGGGGCCGGCACTTCGCCGGGTGCGGCGGCAACCGGCGGCGCAAACAGCGCCTTCAATTCGCCGAACGCCTCGACAATGCGGGCGTTCACGATGCCCATTGCCGTGACGTTGGTCTCGATCAGGATATCGGAGAACTCGCGAAAGCGGGCAACGATCGAGACATAGGCATCTCGGGTAGCGTCGGCCTGCTTGGTCGCCCTTTCTTCGAACGATTGGGCCGCCAGGAGGTCGCTGGTCACCCGGGTGTAGGTGTCGACGGAAGCCGTCAACAAGAAGCCCTGACGTTGAACCAACGTCTGCAGGCCATCGACGGCGGCCTGGTTGGCGCTGCCCAGGGCGGCAGCATTCTTGTGTTGAGCCTCGATCAGCGTCGCGATGGTGAGCGACGGGAATTTGGTCAGGTCCGGACCGGCGAACGGGAAGCTGGAGGCGGCTTGAAATGAACTCATGAAACTTCCTTCATGACAGGGAGCGCACGAACGCTCCGAGCAACGGTGGAATGCTGTCGGGATCGGGCTTTTGATCCCGTTTGGTGCGGTGCAGCATTTATTTATGCTGCGACGCAAAAGTCAACGCGTCAGAGTGTGATCAATTCCCAGCTCTTACGACTCGAGCGTCTGCCGGAGCTTTCCCGATCGGGCGAGGATCAGGGCGACCGCCGCCAGCAACAGCACCGTGAAGACGATCAGCAGGGTGGCGACGGCGGTGATGGTCGGGTTCACCTCGAGGATCAGCTCGGTGAACATCTTCTTCGGCACGGTGTCGTATCGGCCGGCGATGAAGGAGGTGACGATCACCTCGTCGAAGCTGCCGATGAAGGCGAAGATCCAGGCGGCGAATACCGACGGCACGAGATTGGGCAGCATCACCTTGCGGACCGTGTACCACCACGAGGCGCCGAGGCTCCACGCCACCTGCTCAATGCGCAGGTCGAAGGCGCGGATGGCGACACCCATCACCATCATGACGACGGGGATGTGCAGCACCGTGTGCGCCAGCAGCAGCCCGACCATGGAGCCGAGCAGGCCCGTCTTCGCCAGCGCGAGGTAGAAGGCGATCGCCGAGATGATGGTCGGCACGATCAGCGGTGCCATGAAGTTGCCCTCCGCCCAGTCGCGGCCGAGGAACGTGCCGCGGCGCAGCCCGTAGGCGGCCAGCCCGCCCAGCAGCAGCGAGCCGACGGACGAGACGACGGCGACGAAGGTCGAGGTCCACATCGCGTCCATCCAGCGCGGATCGCCGAAGAAGGTCTCGTACCAGCGCAGCGAGAAGCCGGGCGGCGGAAAGGTCAGCGCCTTGGCCGAGGAGAACGACATCGGAATGACGATCAGCAGCGGCACGGTCAGGAACACCAGGCCGAAGATCCCGGCGGCCGCCAGCAGCCGGCGCGTCCACGCCGAGCCCCCGATCATGCCGAAGCCTTGCGGTCGAGGCGGCGGTAGGCCGCGAAGATCAGCAGGGTGACGATCAGCAGGAGGGTCGAGATCGCCGAGGCCTGCTCCCAGCGCGGGATCTGGTTGATCAGCGTGTCGAGCAGGTTGGAGATCATCGGCACGCGCCCGCCGCCCAGCACGGCCGGCGTGACGTAGAAGCCGAGGCAGAGGATGAAGACCAGCAGCGCGCCCGCCGCCAGGGCGGGCAGGGTGAGCGGAAAATAGATCTTCCAGAAGATCGTGCGCGGCGCGGCGCCAAGCGAGGCCGCCGCCTGCAGCAGGCGGTCGTCGATGCGGATCATGGCGGCGAACAACGGCAGCACCAGGAACGGCAGCAGCACGTTGGCCATGCCGATGGTCACGCCGAGCTCGTTGTAGAGGAAGGAGATCGGCGCGTCCGTCAGGCCGAGCCACATCAGGCCGCGATTGACCATGCCGCCGTTGCCCAGCACGACGATCCAGGCGTAGGTGCGGACCAGGATCGACACCCAGAAGGGCAGCACGACCAGCGCCAGCACGATCATGCGCGCCCGCCCGCCCAGCCCGCGCATCCAGTGCGCCAGCGGATAGCCGATGGCGATGTTGGCGAGGGTGGCGATCAGCGAGATGCGCAGCGTGTTGCCGAGCACGCGCAGATAGACCGGCGCCTCGATCAGCCCCTCGTAGTGCTCGAGCGTGAAGCCTCGCCCCTTCTCCCAGAAGGCGAGGCCCAGCATGTAGGCGATCGGCGCGTTGAAGGCGACGAGCATCAACACCAGCAGCGGTGCGATGAAGCCAAAGCCGTTGCCGCGCATCAGGCCGCCTCCCCAACTTTGTTGGGGAGGTGTCGCCGTCTTACGGCGACGGAGGGGTCATGGCTCTCATGCTCATGATGACATGACCCCTCTGCCCCGTATGACGGGGCACCTCCCCAGCTTCGCTGAGGAGGAAAAGAAGTGGCCTCGCTCACAGGCTGAGCTTGAAGGCTTCCCACTTCTTGTTCACCGCCTCGCCGTTGTCGGCCCACCACTGGGCGTTCTCGAAATACTGCACCTCCTTGTTTTGCTTGGAGGTCGGGAACTGCCAGAGCTTGTCCTTGGGCAGCAACGCATCGAGGTCCGGGCTGGGGCCGGTGTAGGAGATCACTTCGGCCGCCTTGGCCTGGTTCTCCGGCAGCGACATCTCGTGGAACAGCTTGTAGGCTGCCGCCTTGTTCTCGGCCGACGAGCCCTTGACGACGGCGATGAAGGAGAGGTCGGCCTTGCCGCCGGCGAAGTTCAGCCCGAAAGCCGGATCGCCGACGACGCGGCCCGACCAGCAGATCGCGTACTGCACCTCGTTGTCCTTCATGAGCTGCGGCGGCTGGGCGCCCGCTTTCCACCACACCGCCACGTCCTTCTTGATCTCGTTCAGCTTCTTGAAGGCGAGGTCGACGTCGAGCGGGAACAGCTTGTCGATCGGTACACCCGCCGCCTGGCAGGCGAACGGCAGGCAATAGTGCGGGAAGTCGGGCAGGGTGCGCTTGCCAGGGAAGGCCTTGGTGTCGAAGAATTCGGCGAAGTTCTTCGGCTCCTTGGCGCCCTTGCGCCAGGCCATGATGGTCGAGAAGTACTGATAGCCGAAGCCGTACTCGTTCTTCGCCTCGGGAAACATCGGCGCCGGATTGACGGCCGCCCAGTCGACCTTCTCGATCAGGCCGAGCTTCTTGGCCTGCAGGACGATGCCCGAGCCGAGCTCGAACAGCGTCGTGCTGGTCTGGCCGCTCTCGACGATCGCACGGAGCTTGCCAAGCGAGCTCGGATTCTCGCGCACGACCTTGATGCCCGTCTTCTTGAAGAGGGGCTCGATATAGCCCTTCTCGATCGACTCGCCGGACGCGCCGCCCGACTCGATCATGCGAATCTCCTTGGACTGCGCGTGCGCCGTCCCGGAAAGAATGCCGACCGCGGGCAGCGCTGCCGCCGCGCCGACGAATGTACGCCTCTTCATGTGAACCCCCTCCGCTCAGTTTACCGGCCAGACATCGGCCGAATCCCACGACACCACGACCTCGGCACCCGGGCTATGCGCCGGGCCGATGAACGGCGCGGCCGCCACCATCGACGTTGCTCCGTCCGGAGCTCCATTCAGAGCCAAGTGGTAGCGTACCATCTGCCCGAGATAGATCGCCTCGACGACGCGCGCCGGCTGGCCGCCGGTGCCATTGGCCGAAAGCCTGACGCGCTCTGGGCGCACCACGCCCTGGCGGCCGTCGGCGAGCGCCACGAAGTTGGCAATGCCCAAGAACTCCGCGACGAAGCGGTTGGCGGGCTTGAGATAGGCCTCGGCGGGCCCTGCTACCTGCTGTGTCTTGCCATGGTTCAGCACCATGATGCGGTCGGAGAGCGACAGTGCCTCTTCTTGATCGTGCGTCACCAGGATCGTGGTGATGCCGAGCGTGCGCTGAAGCTGCTTCAGCTCGACCTGCAGTTCCTCGCGCAGCTTGCGATCGAGCGCCCCCAGAGGCTCGTCGAGCAGCAGGATGTCGGGCTTGAAGACGATGGCGCGCGCCAGCGCCACGCGCTGCTGCTGGCCGCCGGAGAGCTGAGACGGGCGCCGGTTCTCCAAGCCTTCGAGGCGTACCTGCTTCAAGGCGTCGAGCGCACGGCGGCGCGCCTCGGCGCCGCCGATCTTGCGCACGCCAAGCGGGAACAGCACGTTCTCGAGCACGCTCATGTGCGGGAACAAGGCGTAGGATTGGAACACCAGACCGATGTTTCGCTCCTGCGCCGCCGCCTGGGTGACGTCGCGCCCGCCGATGAAGATGCGGCCGCCTGTCGGCGCGGTGAGCCCCGCGATCAGCGAGAGCAGCGTCGTCTTGCCCGAGCCGCTGGGGCCCAGGATGGTGACGAACTCGCCCGGCGCCACTGCCAGATCGACATTGTCCGCCGCGGCGACCGGGCCGTAGCGCTTGCTGACGCCTTCGAGGCGGATGTCGCTCACAAGCGGCCCATCGCTTTGTCGGCCGCCGCCAGAGTCTCGTCGATGACCGCGTCGTCGTGCGCCGTCGACAGGAAGAACTTGGCTTGCTGATTGACGCGAATGCCTTCCTCCTGCAGCGCGCGATGGAATTCGAGCGCGCGGTCGCGATCGCAGGTCACGGCGTCGCGGTAATTGCGCGGCGCCGGGCCGTCGGTGAAATGCACCTGGAAGATTGCGGGAGCGCCCTGCACGTGCGCCGGCACCTTGTGTCTGGCGGCAAGCTCGCCGAGGCCCCGCATCAGGCGCGTGCCGCGCCGTTCGAGGTCGCGATAGACGGCGCCGTCGTCCGCCTCGAGCACGTCGAGCGCGGCCAGGGCCGCCGCCATGCTCTGGACGTTGCCGTTGTAGGTGCCGCCATGCATCACGCCCTTGTCGAGCAGCGTATCCATCACGTCGCGACGGCCGGCGACCAGCGCCAGCGGGAAGCCCGCGGCGACCGCCTTGGCATAGATGGCGAGATCGGCTGTCACGCCGAACCTGGCCTGCGCGCCTCGCAGCCCGACCCGGAAGCCGGTGATGACCTCATCGCAGATGAAGAGCGCGCCGTGCTGGCGGCAGAGATCGCGCGCGCCCGCGAGATAGCCCGGCTGGGGCTCGGCGGCCCCGCCATTCACCATCATCGGCTCCATGATGACGCCCGCGACCTCCCCCTTGTGGCGTTCCAACGCCTCGCGCAACAGGTCGAGATCGTTCCAGCCGCACACGACGACATCGTCCAGGACGCTCGCCGGCATGCCGGGCGAGCCCGCCACCGGCACCGGGGCGTCGGCCGGGCCGGCCTCGTTCAGCGGCGGCCGGGCGCTGATATAGGCCTGGTCGCTCCAGCCGTGATAGTGACCCTCGAACTTCAGGATCTTGTCGCGCCCGGTGAAGGCGCGGGCGAGCCGCATGGCCATCAGCACGGCCTCGGTGCCCGACGTGGCGAAGCGCACGACCTCGGCGCCCGGCAGCAGCTTGACCAGCCGCTCCGACAGCGCCGTCTCGCGCGGATGCTGCGCCGCGAATACCTGGCCCTCGGCCAGCGAGCCCGCCACGGCCTCGATCACCGCTGCCGGTGCGTGCCCGAGAATGGCCGGTCCGTTGCCCAGCACATAGTCGATATGCACGTTGCCATCGACGTCGTAGAGCCTAGCGCCTTCGCCACGGACGAAGAACAGCGGCACCGGCGTCGCGGCATAGCGGACGTTGCTGCTGACGCCGCCGGCGAGGCTCTTCTTGGTACGCTCGTAGAGCGCGATCGACTTGGCGTAGGATCGCATGCTTCTCCTCGGAGCCACGCATCTTCCGGACCGCGGGCATCTCGCCCGCTCATGAATCATGAGCGGGCGAGATGCCCGCATTCTAAAGGGGCATGACGAAGACACCCCCTGCTCTCAGCAAGAACGATGCCTTGCCGTTTGCAAGACGGCAATTCAAATTTGTGATCACAAATTGCCGCGCCGTCGGCTATGCTGTTGGTTGATGAGCCCGCAAGCCCGCGCCGACACGTCGCTGCGCAGCCAGGTCTACGACCGGCTGAGCGATGCCTTGTCGGCCGGCCAGTTCACGCCGGGCCAGAAGCTCACCTTCCGCACCATCGCGGCCTCGCTCGGTGTCAGCATGACTCCGGTGCGCGAGGCGATCCGGCGGTTGGTTGCCGAAGGCGCCTTGGAGATGCAGCCCAACCGCTCCGTGCGCGTGCCGCTGATGACTCGCGACCGGGTGCTCGAGCTGCGCGACCTCCGAATGGCGGTCGAAGGCCTGGCGACCGAGAAGGCGGCGGCGGTGGCGACGCGCAACGAGGTCGCCGGGCTGCGCCGTATCGCCGACGAGTTGCTGGCGGCGCGCAGCCGGGGCGACTTCGCAGCCGACCGCGCGAAGATCCGCGAATTCCATTTCACCCTCTCGGCCATCGCCCGCCAGCCGGCGCTGCAGCGCGTCGTCGAGGGGCTGTGGCTGCAGACCGGCCCGTATCTCAACCTGCTCTATCCCGACTACGTCGCGTCGCCGCGCGGCCCCGCGCGCCGGCTGCGGCTGATCGAGGCCCTCGAGATGCACGACACGGCCGCGGCGCGACGCGAGATGGAAGCCGACATCGGCGGGGCACTGACCTACGTCGCGAGCCTTGCCGACTCCTCGGGCAGGATCGCGCCCGCCCGACTGGTTCCCGTCAAGCGCCGGCGCCGGCCGGCCTCCGCGCCGCCTGTCGGCGGCATCGCCTTTGCTTGATCGAGAAAGGAAACGACATGGCTCAGCAGCTCAGCAATCAACGCATCGCCTGGTTCAATGGCAAGTTCATGCCCGAAGGCCAGGTGATGATCCCGTTCCGCGACCGGAGCTGGAAGTACGGCGACGGCGCTTTCGACATGACGCGCACCTTCGAGGGCAAGCCGTTCCGCCTGAAGGAGCACATCGACCGCTTCTACCGCTCGCTGCGCTACCTGCAGATCGATCCCGGCATCGGACCCAAGGAAATGGTAGCGCATAGCGAGGAAGTGGTGGCGCGCAACGAGCATCTGCGTCCCGCTGTCGGCGACTGGTGGGTCGGCCAGCGGGTCAGCCGCGGCGTCGATGCGGTGGGCGACGAAGGCTGGGAGCACACCGGCCCCAATGTCGTCATCGAGGTCCTCCCGCTGCCGCTCGCCAAGCGCGCGCCGCTCTACCGCGACGGCGCCGAAGTCATCACCACGACGACGCGGCGCACGGCGCCCTCGATGCTGTCGCCACGCGCCAAGACGCACAATTACCTCAACATGATCATGGCCGAGAAGCCGGTGAAGGCGATGCGCCCCGATGCCTGGGCGATCCTGCTCGACGAGCACGGCAACCTGGCCGAGGGTCTGGGCAGCAACATCTTCATCGTGCGCGAGGGCGAGCTGTTCACGCCGTCGGAACGCTACGTGCTGCCGGGCGTCAGCCGCCAGATGACGATCGACATGGCCAAGCAGCTCGGCATCGCCTGCACGGCGGGCGACATCGATCTGTTCGATGCCGCCAACGCCGAGGAGATGTTCCTGACGTCGACCAGCTTGTGCATCCTGCCGGTCAAGAGCTTCAACGGCGCCCCCGTTGCCGACGGCAAGACGCCCGGACCGATTACCAAGAAGCTGATCGACGCCTATTCGAAGAGCGTCGGCTGCGACTTCGTCGGCCAATACCTGAAATTCCTGCAGTAGTTGATCTCGATCAAGCTGGCGGCGGCGGCGAGCGGGCAGAAGGATCAAATCGTCCTTCTGCGGAGGCCGTCATGCGCAAGCTTCGCGACATCATCCTGGAGCAGCACCCGCTGGTCATGAACGAGACGGCGAGCGTGAACGCCGCTTGCCAACGGATGCGGGACAGCCAGGCAGGTTCCGTTCTGGTGACCGGCGATGGCGGACGGCTTGTCGGCATCTTCACCGGTCGCGACGCGGTGTGCCGCGTGCTGGCCGAGGGCCGCGATGCCGTGGGCACATGCTTGCGCGAGGTGATGACGACCAACCCGGCGACCTTGTCGCCGGAGCAGACCGCGATCGACGCCTTGCGCTTGATGTGGGACAGCGGCTTCCGGCACGTGCCGCTGGTATCCAACGGCCGGATCCTGGGCGTCGTCTCGCGCGGCGACTTCAAGGGCCTCGAGCAGGCCAGGCACGACGACGAGCGCGATCTGTGGGAGCACATGCGCTGAGCCGACTTCGTCGGCCAGCGAGCGAGGCTCGAGCTGTCGCCGAGACCTGACATAGGTCCAGCGCAAGGGCCGGCGCCCGCACTTGAGCCAGGGCCATAGCGTCACCGTGCCGGTCGCGTCGCCCACTTGGCGCTCTTGCTGCCCGCCATCCGTTGCCGCTCTTGAGAGGTCTTCGCCGCCATGAGAAGCTTGGCGCGACGCACCATGGCCACCTGGGTATTCCTCGCAAACGACGGCAGCGATCGTCTGATCGTCTCGACCATCCGGACCCGCTTGGTGTTCTTTCACGAGGCGGGTTTCGAGTTCAGCACAGAGCGCAGGGTGGAGAGGCGACCTGTGTGGTGGAGGCCCACGACGTGGCGTGGGTTCGACTGGGTGCGCAGTGGCGACGCCGAGCAGCCCCGCAACGTGCGATGCCTGTTCAACAAGGAGCAGGATCCCTTGGAGTTCGGCGCGACGCCGCAGTCGTCGCCGGGTTATTTCAGGCTGACGTGCGACAGCCTCTCGATACGGCGCCATTGTGTCTGGGTGGTCCAGAGCGACCCGCGAGCCGACCCAGAGCCGACGTTCGAAGGTCGCGCCGGCACCGTCCGGGAAATCGAGTTGCAGTTCGATTACGATGGCCGGGCGCAAACTGTGCGCCATGCGGGCTTCGCCGGATCTGGATCACGATCCGGCAAGGGCGACATTTGAGATTTGACCAATTGCTTGCGGGGTTGCGGGCGAGCGGGCCGCCGGCACGAGGCGCCGCCGATCCTCTCCGACTTCGACGCCGAGCCGATCAGCCTCGGGCCGCTCGAATGCGATTGCCCTGCCCGAATCGGGGGAAGGAGAGCCTCGCCTCGGCTAGTCCGGAATGACGACGTCGACGTCGAACTCGACCAGCATGTCGGCCATGGCGAGGCCGGAAATGATCAGGCCGGTGCCGCAGGGAGCGACGCCTTTCAGGTGGCGGGCGACGGTGTTGTAGACCGGGTCACGGTGCGCGCGGTCGAGCAGGTAGGTTGTGATCTTGCAGACGTGCTGGAGCGTGCCGCCGGCTTCCTCGACCAGGATCTTGAGGTTCTTCATCGCCTGGTCGGCTTGCGCCGCCACGTCGCCCTTGCCGTGGAAGGTGCCGTCGAGATCGAAGCCGGTCAGGCCGGCGATGAACAGGCTGCGCCCGGTCGCACGCACCATCAGCGACACGTCGTAGTCGATCGACTGGTTGGGCCAGCGCCCCATCGTGTTGAAGCGGCGAAAACGATCGTGAGCCATGCGCGTCCTCCGTGCTCCGTGTCCTGTCGGGCATCGCACGTCGCGCCGCGGCTTGCCAAGGGTCTGCCATGCGCGGGTCGAGCCTGCTCGGACCGGATCGAGGCCAGGGCCGCGACCGCCGGAACCGCGAAGCTCGACGCTGGCGCTTTGGCGAGCGGGTGTCGCGCTGCCTCGACGGTGCCGGCGTCGAGGCATATCCGCGCGCCTTGCTCGACGGCGCAGCGCTGGGAGAGCAGCCTGTCCAGCTCTCCTGCGACAGGATGCCTGTTCTCGACGACCCCGACCAACTTGCGCTTGCGCGCCGGGAAGACGTGCGCGCATCGTGCCCGTCATGTCGATCAAGCTTCAGGAATCGTTGCGCGCCGTCTTCTATGCCCCGTTCTATGTCGCGCTGGCGCGCGGTGCGTTCGCCGCCGAAGGCGTCGAGATCGCGTTCGTGAGCTCGCCGCGTCCGCAGGATGCTGCCCGTCGCTTGATGGAGGGCAGCGTCGATGTGTGCTGGGGCGGCCCGATGCGCGTCATGGAGACATACCAGGCTGTGCCCGGCTGCGACCTCGTCAACTTCGCCGAGGTGGTGACGCGCGATCCGTTCCTGCTGCTGGGCCGTCGACCCGATCCCGGCTTTGCCTTGGCCGACCTCGCGGACCTGCGACTGGCGACGGTGAGCGAGGTGCCCACGCCCTGGATGTGCCTGCAGCACGATCTTCGGCTGGCAGGCCTCGACCCGGATCGCGTCGCCCGCATCGCCGACCGATCGATGGCCGACAACGTGGCGGCGCTCGAGACGGGCGCGGTCGATGTCGTGCAGGTCTTCGAGCCGTTCGCCAGCTTGCTGGAGTCCAAGGGGGCCGGCCATGTCTGGTACGCCGCCGCGCGTCGCGGGCCGACCTCCTACACGACTTTCTACGCGCGGCGAGCCACGCTCCACGACCGGCGCGACGAGCTTCTGCGAATGGTGCGCGCCATCGCCCGCACGGAACAGTGGGTGGCGCGCGTCGGCGCGGTCGAGGTCGCCGGTGAGATTGCGCCCTATTTTCCCGACGTGCCGCGCGCCATCCTCGAAAGGGCCTGCGCGCGCTACAAGGGCCTGGAGATTTGGGGTCGCTCGCCCGTGCTGCCCCGCGAGGGCTACGAGCGGCTGCACGCCAGCCTGGTGTCGGGCGGCTTCGTCGCGCCGGGCACGCCGTTCGAGACAGCCGTCGACAATTCCCTGGCCGAACGGGTCGTGGCGGAGCGAGTGTCGCCGCTCGGCTAGGCGCGGAACTTGCCCGGGACCACTCCATCAACGTCAATTCGAGCCTACGGAGACCAAGCCGCATGACCTACAGGATCAATCTCAATGCCGACATCGGCGAGGGCTTCGGGGCCTACGACATCGGCAACGATGCCGACCTGATGACGGTGATCAAGTCGGCGAGCGTCGCCTGCGGCTTTCACGCGGGCGACGCCAACACCATGCACAGCCTCGGCATGCTGGCGAAGCAGAACGGGGTGAGCCTGGGCGTCCATCCCGGCTTCAACGATCTTTGGGGCTTCGGCCGGCGCAAGATCGAGATGGATCCGCGCGATCTCGAATTGATGGTCGCCTACCAGATCGGCGCGCTGCAGGCGATGGCGCGCTATGCCGGCCTGCCGGTGACGCATCTCAAGCCGCACGGGGCGCTGAACAACATGGCGGCGGTGCGCGAGGATTACGCGCTGGCGATCGGCCGGGCGATCCAGACGGTCGACGACCGCATCATCTATGTGGCGCTGGCCGGCTCGGAGATGGAGAAGGCGGCGCGCACGCTAGGTCTCAGACTGGCGCGCGAAGGCTTTGCCGACCGTCACTACGAGGATGACGGCAATCTGAGCCCGCGCTCCATCCCGGGCACCGTCTTCAAGGATCCCGACAAGGCGCTGCGGCAATGCCTCAGCATGGTCAAGGACCGCTGTCTCACGTCACGCCTGGGCAAGCGCGTGGGCGTCGAGGTCGAGACGATCTGCGTGCACGGCGACGAGCCGACTGCCGTCGCCCTGGCACGCTATGTGCGGCAGGGCCTCGAGGCCGCGGATTGCCGAATCGTCACGCTGCCCGAGATGTTCAACTGACACCGATGAAGCGACTGGCGATGCAGAGGTACACGATGACCGTCCTGACCCGTATGCTTGGCGCGCTGGCGCTGCTGCTCGCGACCGCGAGCGCGGCTCTGGCCGACTACCCCGACCGGCCGATCACCATCACGGTGGGCTTCGCGCCCGGCGGCACCAGCGACGTCGCCGCCCGCATCCTGTCGGAGCGGCTGACCAAGTCGCTGGGCGTCGCGGTGGTGGTCGACAACAAGCCAGGCGCGGGCGGCTCGATCGCGGCGGCGGCAACCGCGGCGGCGAGCCCCGACGGCTATCGCATCATGCTGTCGGATCCTGGCGCCTTCGCCATCAACCCGATCATGCAGCCGCAGAATGCCAAGTACGACCCATTGGCCGACTTCACGCCGATCGCGCTGGTCGGCCAGTCGCCGCTGATCCTGGTCGTGCCGTCGAGCAAGCCGTTCATGACCGCGAAGGAGCTCGACGCCTACCTGAAGGCCAACGGCAGCCGGGCAAGCTACGCGTCGTCGGGGCCGGCGGGCATCGCCCAGTTCGGTGCCGAGGTCTACCTCAAGCGCGCCGGCGACCTCTTGGCCGTGCACGTGCCTTATCGCGGCGGAGCGCCGATGATGGAGGCGCTGGCCAAGGGCGAGGCCGATTTCGGCGTAGCCGTGCTCGCCTCGGCGGTGCCGTTGATCGGCTCCGGGGCGGTTCGGCCGCTCGGCCTGGCGGCGCCCAGCGCGACGCCGCTGGTGGCCAAGGTGCCGCTGCTCGCCAATCTCGGCATGAAGGATACCCTGACCTCATGGGTGATCATGATCGGCCCTAAGGGACTGCCGACCGAGATCGTCAATCGCCTGAACCGTGCGATCAACGAGGCGATCGCCGAGCCCGACGTGAAGGAGCGGATGCTCAAGGCCGGCATCGAGGTCTATCCGCCGGCGACGCCGGCCGACACGGGCCTCTATCTAAAGCGCGACGTCGAACGCTACCGCTCCTTTCAGAGCGAGCTGGGAGAGCGGCTGACGAAGTAGGCGGCGCGGGCCGGAACGCCCCGGGCCCGTCAAGGCTTGCCGGCGGACCTTGTCGAGGGCACGTCGAACAACCGGAATATCGCCGTCGCCGTCAGCAACAGGAGGTCGTCGCCGGCACTGGCCTCGGCATCGAGGAAGGCCATGGTGCGCGTGAGCTTGCGCAAGCGGGCCCTGCCGGTGACCCAGCCGCCTGCCGGCACGCCGGCAACGAACTGCACGTTCAAGGCCACGGTGGCGCATGGGCGGGCCGTCCGCGTCACCACGGCGTGACCGAGCAAGGTGTCGACGAAGGCCGTGACGGCGGCCCCGTGCAGCACGCCGTTGGGATTGCCGTGGCGCGCGTCGCTCTGGAATCCGTAGACGAGCTCACCCGACGCTTCGCGGCCCCAGTAATAGGGGCCGTTGTGGGCGATGAAACCGCCGCTCTCGGCGAACGGCATGAAGGCGATGTCGGTCGGCTTCTCGGCGGGCATGAAACTCCTCGGATCGGACGTCGGCGGAGACGGAACCGTAGCGCCGTCGCCGCCGATCCGGGAGTGGCCGAACCTCTCTACGGAGTCAGCACGGCGTCGAGCCGATCGGGCGCCAAGGCGGCACCGGCGTAGAGGCGGCCGTCGATCTCGAGTGCCGGTGCGCTGCGGATGCCGTGCTCTTCCAGACGCTCCGCCGCTTCCTCGTCCATCAGGAGATCGACGGTGCGAAAGGCGAGGCCGCGCGCCGCGAGCGCCCGCTTCAGCGCCTCGCAGGGCGCACAGAGTGGCGTTGTGTAGACGACGATCGCCGGCATTCTAGACCTTCCCCTCGGCCTTCAGCCGCCGGTAGGCCTCCTTCTTGCGAAGCCACGCTTCGCCCGCCTCGCCGGGCAGGAAGGGTTGTGCCTCGGTGAAGATGAGGTCCTTCCAGCGCTGGCCCTTGCTCCAAGCGATGCCGGCCTCGCGCGTCGTGCGCGGTGCCGTCGAGGTCTCCAGAAGGGCGAATGCCATCTCCAGAACCGCGCGCTGCTGGTCCGCGTCGAACGGTTCGCCGCACGGCGCGCCGAGCGGAAAATCGACGAACAGCAGGCGCGGCACAGCGGCCGACTCGACGATGTCGCGGGCCGTGGCGATCACCACGGTGGGAATTCCGTTGGCTTCGAGGTGCCGGGCTACCAGACTCACGGTCTGATGGCAGACGGGTCAAACTGGGACCAGCAAGGCGACATCGACCGCCATGGCACGGCATTGGCCTAGCACCTCCGGCGCATCACGCTCGATGGTCTTGCGCTGGCTGTAGGCATTGTAGACGCCGAGGCACTGGGGAGCGATCCGGCCGATCCGGCCTCGCGCTGCGGCTTCGTGCAGGCGGTCGATCGGGAAGTAGGCATTCGGGTCGTCGAGCGAGGTGGCGTAGCGGTCGTAGCTCTGCGTGCGGCTGTAGAGCCGAGCCGACGGCGTATCCGACGGCACGGTGTAGACATTGCCGACCGCCTTGGTTTCCGCATCCTCGTCGAAGCGCGGATCGTCGCGGACGGCGATCTCGCTGGTGGAGATCAGCGTCAGCGTGCTCGCCGCCAGCGGCTTGGTGAGCGGCGTGAACGGCGCATCGTCGTTGCGCGCCCAGCCGTACGGCTTTTCGTAGCCTTGCGAGAGGTAGTAGGCGCGTGTCTTGTCGATGTAGCGCACGTAGGGCCGTGGTGCATCCGGCGGCAGCTCGCTCATGGTGTTCTCCCTGTTCACTTCCTGAGTTGCTTCGCCAGGGCCTCGGGTGACGGCGGGGCCGGATCGAAGGCGAAGGGCCTGGGCCATTGCAGAGGGTCGTCGACGATGCGACCCGGCTCGCGCGCCTCGACCGCCAGTCGCAGGACGGCCCGCAGAACGCGGCTCTGGGTCGTCACGTCGGCGGCGGCGCCGAAATTGTTGCCCATCGGCGCATTGACGAAATAGCTGCGCGGCGGGCGCACCAGCGCCGTGATGTCACGCCCGGTCGAGACGCAAACCGTGGCGATGCCCGCTTCCTCGACCACTCGGCAGACCAGACCCACGGTCTGGTGATCGAGCGGTCAAGCCGGGACGGCGATCAGGAGATCGACCTCGTCGCGCCGAAGCTCGCGGGCGAATGCCGGCGCCTTGTCCTCGAGCACGGCCTGGCGCTTGTAGATGCGGCCCATGAAGCCGCTCCACAGGCGCGGCGACACGCGACCGATCTCGCCGTCGCGCGCCATCTCGCGAAGCCGGTCGATCGGGAAGATGCAATTCAGGTCCCGGTCGGCATCGGAATGGTCGTAATAGCTGTCGTGGATCTGGAATTGGTCGGACGGCGCGTCGCGCTCGATCGTGTCGAGGCGAAAATCGTTGCGCGCGTCAGGATCGAACGGCGGCATGGCGCAACGCGAGACACCGCCGCTGGTGAGCAGGCTCACCGTGCATTTCGCCAACGGCTTGGCGAGCGGCGTGAACGGCGCATCGTCGTAACGGCTCCAATCGTAGGACGGGAAGCCCATGGCGCCATATTTCCTCGCCAGGGCATCGACGTATCGGATGGGTTCCATCGCGCTGCTCCTCGTTGAAAAACGTAAGGCGGAGTCCACGATGCAGCAAGCACGCGGCTCGCGGAGAGCCTGCGCTGCAGAACGGCGCACCGGAGTGCCGCCATCGAGGCAAGGCGACGATCGCGGGCGCCGCGCGGCAGGCCGGCCGGGGCTGGCCTCTGCCTCAAACGCGACGTCGAACGATTCCGCGCTTTTGGAGCGAGCTGGCAGATCGGCTGACGAAGTAGACGAAGAGCCATTATGGGCCACTGGCCACCGGCAATGGGCTACGCCCACTCGTTATCGGCTATTCGAGATCGGGCAGGAGAAGCGTCCGCGACGTTCGGTCCCGACGCCGCGTGCGCCTTCTGGACGCCTCGGGCGACGCGAGGATTTTGCGGCGACGGCGGCGAAAGTGCTGCATGATTTCCCTTTCCGTGGCGATTTCGCGGGGGAGGGAGCAAATGTCGATAGTGGTCGTCGGTGGCGCCGGATTCATCGGTCGCCGCCTCATTCCGATCCTGGAGAAGCAGGGCGAGCAGGTCGTGTGCATGGATATCAACCCTGGCGCCGCCTCGTTCGGCGAGCGGGTCAAGATGGTGCGTGGCGACGTCACCCAGTTCGACGAGGTGATGGCCGTGGTGTCGGAGGCGAAGCCCGACCGGCTGATCAACCTCTCTTATTATATCGGCAGCGATCTGCCGCCGCGTGTCGCCACCAAGCTCAACGTGCTCGGCATGGACAATTGCTTCGAGGCGGCGCGGCTCTGCGGGGTCAAGCACACGGTGTACGCCAGCTCTCTCGCCGTCAGCGGTCAGCAGAGCCACTTCGGTGAGCGCGCGACGACCGAGGACGACCTGAAGCACGGCGACAATCAATACGCTGCCAACAAGATCTTCAACGAATGGCAGGCCAAGGACTATCACGACAAGTACGGCATGGTCATAACCGGCGTGCGGCCCGCCAATGTCACCGGACCGGACAAGGTGGCCGGCTCGGTCGATCACGTGAACTGCATCACGCGCCCGGCGCGCGGCGAACCCGTGTCGTTTCCTTATCGCGATGCCATGCGCATTCCCATCCACGTCGACGACATCGCCGAGGTCTTCGCGCGCGTGCTGATGTCGGACAAGCCGAAACACGGGCTCTACAATTCCGGTGGCCACACGATCAGCCTGGGTGACCTGGCCGACATGGTGCGCGAGTTCCTTCCCGATGCGAAAATCAGCTTCGAGAACGAGACGGGCGGCCGCGAGCGTTCCGGTAACTTCCTGATCGACAACAGCCGGCTGGTGCAGGAGTTCGGTCTACAGTACGCGCCGTTCCGTCAGCGCGTCCTGCAGATCATCAACGATATCCGCAAGGATATGGGGAAGCAGCCGCTGAAGGGGGCATAGGGTCTGTTCATCTTCCTCCCCTGATGACGGGGGAGGGATTCGAGATGTGTAGACGCTCTGGCCGATTGCAGGGGAGGAGTCGGCGTCTCAGTACACCGACTCGAGAATGGGCACGATCTCCTGCGCACCATTGATCTTGCGCGGGTTGCTGAAGGTCCAGTCGTCGAGCATGCAGTTGGTGGCAATGCGTTGCAGGTCGTTGCGCTCGACGCCGACGTCGCGCAGGCGGCGCGGCAGGCCGAGCCCGCCGATGAAGCGGTCGAGCACCTCGGCCGCCGGCTGGCCGGCAGCGCCCAGTGCCGTGCTGATCTCGGCCTGGCGATCGGCATTGACCGCGGCATTGAAGGCCAGCACGGCCGGCAGCATGACGCATGACGTGTAGCCGTGCGGTACGCCGGCACTGCCACCCAGCACATGGCCGATGGCATGGCTCGCGCCCATGCGCGTGCCGCTGACGATGGCTGCCATCGAGGTCCAGGCGCCGATCTGGCAGTCAAGCCGCGCCGCGAGGTCGGTCGGGTCGCGCTTGACCGCTGGCAGGCCGCGGCCGAGCAGGCGCAGCGCCTGCAGGGCGGTACTGTCGGTGTAGGCATTGCCGTCGATCGAGCAATAGGTTTCCACGGCATGATCGACCGCGCGAATGCCGGTCGACAGCCACAGCCATTCCGGCGTGTACACGGTGATCGCCGGATCGAAGATCACGGCGATCGGGATGAGGCCGGGATGAATATAGGCCTGCTTCAGCCTGAGCCGCGGCTCGGTGACGCCGGCGCGGGCGTTGAATTCACCGCCGCTCAGCGTCGTCGGCACACAGATCTGACGTACGCGCGGCGCACGGTACTGTGGGAAGCTGCGCTTGCCGGTGATCTCGTCGACCACGGTGCGGAAGGGCTCGAGCCCGTCCGGCTCGCGGATGTCGTGCTCGAGGCAGATGGTAACCGCCTTGCCGCCGTCGGTCGTCGAGCCGCCTCCGACGCTCAGCAGCAGGTCGCAGCCGGCATCGCGCGCCTTGTTGGCGCAGGCGACCACGGCATCGCGCGGACTGTGTGCGGGCATGTCGTCGTGCACACCGGCATAGCGCGCGCCGAGTGCGTCGGCGATCCGACGAACGGCGTCCGTCTCGCGGTTGAGCGTCTTGCCGGCCAGGATGAAGACCCGCTTGGCACCCAACCGATCGGCGGCCTCGACCACCGCGTCGGCGGCCGCCCGGCCGAACACCACGCGGTCCATTCCTGTAAAGACGATCTCGCCAGCGCGCATGGAAGCAGAGGCTACAGGTTTGCCGGGCCGAGGAAAAGGAAAGCGTGTCTCCAGTCCTGCGCTGTAACCACGGAGTGGACACATCTTGCTCGCCTCCTCCAGCGTGGGAGAGGAATTCGAGATGTGTCCACTCCGTAGCTGCGCTGCAAGGGAGGTGACCGGGGAGTTGCCGCCTCAGGCTCTGGAGGCCCGCAGGGACAAAGGCTTGAGCGGAATTGCTTCACATGGGGAGGTATGTTTAGTGCCGTGCATGCTCGACTGCGGCCGATCCCTACCGTTTCATCTGATGGTCTCTGTGTTCGCCATCGCCGTGCCGCTCCTTCTTGCGACGCCAGCGCTCGCTCAGTCGGATCAGGCGTTGAAGGCGCGCTGCTCGCAGTTGATCGCCTACTACGACCGCTTCGGCGTCGGGCGGAGCACGAACTCGGACGGCCGACGCAATCACACGCGCATTTCGGCGGAGATCGATTGCAACCGGGGGCTCTATGCGCAGGGCATCGCCGTCATGGAACGTCTTCTGGTCGCCAAGAAATTTACGCCGCCGCCTCCCGGCCCCAAAGAGATCGAGGACGACTTCTGATCCGTCAGCCGCGCTGGCGGGCGTCCGGTTCAATCTTCCCCGAAACAGGCGATCCCTGTAGCCTGCCGGCAACCTGTGTCGGTCGCTGCAGCGATCACCAGGGAAGCCCGTCAACCAGCCGCGATGTCGTACCGTGCGTAACCTCCTCAAGCTCAGCGACCTGCAGCTCGCCCAGAAGATCCACGAGATCGAAAAATACGGACCGGAGGACGATCCCGTTCGAGGTCGCTTCAATGTCGTGCGCGCCGATCTGTCGCGCATGTCGTGGAATTCCTATGTGACCGGGCTCGGCGACTGCGACAACGGCCCGTTGGCGGACACCGGCGTCCTGACCTTCCCGATCGACGAAGGTTTGGCCGAACGGCTCGCCGCGACGCTGCTGGCCAGTCCGCGCACCGAGATGCGGCGCGACGATTTCGCCATGGGCTATGTCGGCACTGCCGGCGCGCAGTGCACTTACCTGAATGCCTGCAACGAATATCGTGCGTTCACGCCCGATGGCATGGCCCTGCTGGCCGAGTTCCTGCGGATGATCGGGCCGCAGCTCGAGCGGACCTTGGGCCACGCCTTCCGGATCGGCTCGATGCGGCAGTTCCAGCTCGTGCCGGAACGCATCGCCTCGGGCCGGCATCTCGACGGCTGGCCGGTCGCCATCCGCAAGATGTTCGTCCTGCCGCGAGGCTGCGGCCGGCGGACGGGCACGACCTGGTTCCGCCAGCGCGACGGCATGCAGTTCGAGCTCGAGAGCGACAAGCCGATCTGGATGGTGTTCGAGAACAGTGTGATCTGGCATGCCGCCGTCTCGGGCGAGGCACTGCGGCCAACCATCGAGATCGACATCCTGCCGGCGAAGGAGACTTGTCCGAGTCCTTTCTTCGCTGGCTTGGCGGGCTGGTATCCGTGGTTCCCCAGCGAGGCCATGCTGCTCGCGGGCACGCGCGTGGCCCTCGCGCGCTGCTACCCGGACGACAGTGCCGCGACCGGCTTGCCAGGTCGGCTGCATCGCCTGGTGCGGCGCGGCTGAGGGCCTTCCGCCCGCCAGGCGGATACTGCGGGCCGGCCGGCTGTCGGTAGCTAATCAAGTTGTCCGGTTTTGGTAGCACATCACTTGTCCGCTTCTGGGATTTGACCTGGCCGGATTGGAAGCGGTGGACGCGCCGGCCGGGTACGGCGCCTATGGGGCGGTCGTCTGGAGCTGACGGGACCGCGGCAAGGTCAGTTTCTTGGTTCGACCTGGAGGCCGTTTCTTCGTCCCGACCTGCCGTTGCTCCGGGACATCGCGCGCAGCCGCGGTCAAGGATGGCCGTAGGCCACCGCCGCAGGCGGCGCGCAGCGTCCTTGACCGGGGCGAGCACGATGTCGCGCTGGCGCAGGTCGGGGCGTCCGGCCTGTGCCGGCCCTCGTCGTCGAAGCGAGCCACGCAGCGCGGCCCATGGAACACCGCCAGGCCGCCATCGCAGTATTGGCGCACGCGCACGCGAGCCTTGACGTAGTGCGCGCGCAGCGGGCTGGGCGGCAACTGCAGCTTGAGCCGGCCGAAGCTCACCGTGTTGGCCCGATCGACCACGCGCTCCTCCTCGATGCACAAGGTCTCGGCAAGCGAGCCGGGATCGGCCACCCGCACGAAGCCGCTGTCGGCCAGCGTCGCCAGCCGCGCGAAGCGGGCATTGTGGCGTGGCAGGTAGACCTGCCGGATCCACCGGTTGGCGGCCTCGACCTCGCTCTGGCCCGCAAGCCACGCCGCACGCGACCCGTCCTGATGCAGCATCATGCCCTCGCACGGCTTGCGCTCGCGCTTGCGACGGTGCACCCCGCGGCGCGGCGCACGAACCACCAGACCCGACCCATGCAGCTGCGCCTTGACCCACGTGTAGCCCCACCGGAACCCGTGATCGCGCCGAAGATGCTCGTGAAAATGCTTCACGTTCCAGCCCCGATACGCCTCACGGTAAAGCCTCAGAACCCTGTCCTTCTCCCCCGCCGGAACCCGCTTCCCCGACGGCTTGCCCAGCCGACCGTCGCGAAGCCCCTCAAGCCCGTCATCCTCGTAGCGATCCCGGTAGCGCCGGAACTGGCGCTCCGAAACACCCAGCAACTCGCCTGCCTCCAGCATCGACAGACAGCCCGCTTCCCAGCGGCTCAATACGTCCACAAACTTCTGCATCCTACGGTCCTGTAGCCATTGTGCCCGGTTCATCCGCACCCCCTACAGGGGGACCTCAAAACCGGACAACTCGTGTGCTACCTAACCCGGACAACTCTCGTGCTTACGACAGCCCGCGCCGGCCGGCTTGGTCGCCGGTCGCGGTCTGCGATATCCTTCTTGGACGCCCGCGTGTTGCGAGCGGGCATCGTCGGGAGCCCCGTCATGAGCCTTGCCTCTGCCGCATTGCCGCTCAGCGCCATCGACCATGAGCGCGTCATGCGCGACTACGGCCGCCGGGCCGAGGCGCGCGCCTACGCACTCGGCAATCGCGGACCGATCCGTGTGGGCGCCGACGGCAAGCTCCTTCCGGAAATCTTGGACTCCTATTGGACGCACGGCTTCTACGTGTTCCAGGGCGTCGTCGGGCCCGAGGAGCTGGCCGAGCTCCGTGCCGACATCGATGCCGTGCTCTCGCGCGCGCCGGTGGCGCCCGACGCGACGGTCGATCGCCATGGCAGGCCGACATCCGACAATGGCATCATCAAGCCGGCCTACAAATGGGCCCGGCCGCTCAGCGATCCGGTCGGCGGCACCGACAAGAACAACGGCCGCCATCCCGCCGCCATGCTTCAACCAAAGCCGGACGACGATGCGCCGGCCTGGACCGTCGAGCTGCTCGACGGCAATCTTCACCTCAGCGATGCCTGCCTGCGCCTCTACGGCCATCCCGGATTGCTGACCGTCGCCGCGTCGATCCTCGGCGACGATTTCGTTCCGTACAACGAAGTGACCTTCGTCAAGGAGCCCGGCCTCGGCCCGTCGGTCGCCTGGCATCAGGACGGCACGACGCACTGGACCGCGCCCGACTGGGACCAGGGCGCGCACGGCTTCAATTTCATGACCCAGCTCTATCCCAGCACGGCGGGTAACGGCGTCTGGGTGCTGCCCGGTAGCCACAAGCACGGTAAGGCCGACATCAAGAAGATGGTGGCCGAGTGCGGATCGGATCGCCTCGAGGGCGCGGTGCCGATGCTGTGCGATGCCGGCGACACGATCGTGACCAACCGCCAGCTCGTGCACGGCTCGTTCGCCAACAGCTCGCCCGATCGGCGCATCACGCTCAACGAGGGCTTCTTCCCGCGTCGGCGCGTGCTGAACGTCACGGCGCGGCGCCTGCACGGCGCCATCGAGACCTACGATCGGGCGCGCATCGACGCGCGCACGCGCATCCTCCAGATCGCGATCGATGCGCGCCGCCAGCGCTTCCCGCAGGAGAAGAGCTACGTCTACCGGCCGCTCGCCGGTCGCGAGGACGAGAACCGTTGGAACGAGGCGACGCGCGCCACCGTCCTCAGGAACTACAACCAGCTCGACATGTTCATCTGAAGCGCGCCACGACGCAGGGCCTCACTCCGCCCGTATGTTGGCGGCGCGGATCACCTCGCGATAGCCGCGCCGGTTCTCCTCCATGGTGCGGGCCAAGCCGGCGGCGTCCTGAAAGGCCGGCACCAGGCCGTTGTCGAGCAGCTTGCGGCTGACCTCCGGATCGTTGACCGCGGCGTGGATGGCTTCCTCCCAGCGCTTGACGACGGCGGTCGGCAGGCCGCGCGGGCCGCACAGGCCGAACCAGGCATAGGTCTCGAAGCCTGGCACGGTGTCGGCGATCATCGGTGCATCCGGGAAGAATTGCCGGCCGAGCGGATCGCCGAGCGCGATCAGGCGCAGCGTGCCCTGGCGGATGTGGGGGATCACGTCGCCGAGGTTGGTGATCATGAAGTCGGTCTGGCCGCTGGTGATGTCGAGCATTGCCGCCTGCGAGCCGCGATAGGGCACGTGCACCATCTTGGTGCCGGTTTTCTGGGCGAGCAGCTCGCCCGACAGATGCTGGACGGAACCGACGCCGGCGCTCGCGAAGGTGAGCGTACCCGGCTTGGCGCGCGCCGCGTCGATCACGTCCTGCGTGGTGCGCCACGGGCTCTGCTGACGGACGACCAGGCCGAAGGTGGAGCGCAGGAGCTGGCCCACCGCGGCGAGCTCGGTCGCCGGATCGACCGACAGCTTGGTGCCCGGCAGCTCGGTGATGATGGTCATGTTGCCGGTCGTGCAGAACAGCACGCTGTACCCGTCGGCCGGGCTACGGGCGATCGCCTCGGCGGCGATCATGCCGTTGGCCCCGGTGCGGTTCTCCACCACCACGCGCTGACCGAGGACCCGGCTGGCGACATCGGCGAGCAGCCGTGCCGCGAGATCGCCCGACCCGCCGGGGGCAAAGCCGAAGATCATGCGGATGGGGCGATCGGGGAAAGTCGCCTGCTGTGCCTCGGCCAGCCGTGGCACCATCGCGGCGAGCGCCAGGGCGACGAGCATGGCGGCAATCCGAGAGACCTGCGATCGCATGATACTTCCTCCGTTGCCTGGTTTCTTGGCGCACACCGTATGAGACTCGTCTCGCGATCATCAAGGCGCTCGCGTCCCGCAAGAGGCTCGCGCCACCGAGCTGCAAAACGACCGTTGTCCCCTGTTTCTCTCCGCGGCCGAGTGGAACACGCCGCCGGATGTGGCGATGACGCGCCCCTGACCTTAGGATGGCGTGCAACTGGGGGTGACCATGACTTCTTCGCAATGCCACGCGCAGCCTTCTCGTCGCTTGCTTCTGGCCGCACTGCCGGTCGCCCTGCTGGCGCCCGTGCTGGGGAGCGCGCCGGCTGCTGCACAATCCTGTTGCGGCCCCGTCACGCCCAATGGCGAACGCCTGCGTCAGCAACTCGACGCTTCGGGCGTCGACCATCTGTGGCTGCCCTACAAGCACGTGAACTGGGAGACCGGCGAGATCGACAACGATCCCAACGGTCGGCCGGCGGCGACGCATTGCAGCGCGTTTGTCGCCTCCTTCAGCAAGCGGCTCGGCATCTACATCCTGCGTCCGCCCGAGCATTCGCCGACGCTGCTGGCCAACGCCCAGATGCGCTGGCTGTCGTTCGACAGCGCCTCGTCGGGCTGGCGGCGGCTCGCCGACTCCACGGCCGCCCAGCAGAGCGTCAACTATGGAAACCTGGTCGTCGCGGCCTTCGAGAATCCCGATCCGCACAAGCCGGGCCACATCGCCATCGTCCGCCCTGGCACGCCGAGCGCGGCACGCCTGGCCGAGGAAGGCCCGGACGTCACCCAGGCCGGCGCCACCAACGCGCTCTCGATGCCGCTCAAGCGCGCCTTCAGCCATCATCACGGGGCGTGGCCCAACGGCATCCGCTACTTTGAGCACGCGATCGCATGGTGAGCCGGGCAGCGCGACAGGCGTCAGTCGGTCTCGCGGCCCAAGGCATAGACCGCTTGCTCGGTCATGCCGATCCAAGAGCGCGCACCAGAGCGGAAAGCGTCGAGCCGGCGGCTGAAAGCGCGTCGAGGCTCGACAGGCAAGCGAAGTGGCGACGTGCCCTCGCCGGCCTCATTCTCCTACGTCTGCGCGGTCACTCCGCCAGCGTGCCCGAGAGGCGTTCCACCGCCTCGGCATAGTCGCGCATGAAGTCGTAGACGACGCTGCGCGTGGACTGCTCGGCGTTCATCAGCCCGACGGCCTGACCGACATAGTAGGTCGCCAATGCCTTGGCACCGGGATGGCCGGATTCGGCCAGCCGATCGACTCGCGCGAGCGCGCGCTTGGAGATCAAGCCCAGCAAGGGCATGGGCAAGGGCACCGGCGCGCTGTCGGCCTGCCACGCATCGGTCCACGGCGAACGGAGCTGGCGAGTGTACTTCCCAGTCCGGCTGCGCGAGCGCACCGTGTCGCGCGCTCCAGCGGCCAGCATCTTCTGCTTCACCGTCGGGGTGGTCTCGGCCTCGGCGGTCGTGAGCCAGACCGAGCCGGTCCATACGCCTTCGGCGCCCATCGCCATGCAGGCGGCCATCTGCCGACCCGTCGCGATCCCGCCGGCCGCCAGGACCCGGACGTTGGGGTAGGGCCGCATCGCTTCGATGACCTCGGGCACCAGGACCATGGTCGAGACCTCGCCGCAATGGCCGCCGGCCTCGGTGCCGGCGACGACCAGGATGTCGACTCCGGCTCGGGCATGATGCAGCGCGTGCTCGCGCGCACCGGTCAGGGCGCCGACCGGAATGCCCTTGCGGCGGGCGCGAGCGAACATGCCGGACGGCGGCACGCCGAGCGCGTTGACCACGAAGCCGATCGGATGGGCAAAGGCAACGTCGAGCAGGGCTTCGGCCCCCGCCTCGCGCAGGTTCTCGCCGCTCGAGTTGGCAAATCCTTCCTCCCACAAGCCGGCCGTGTCGATGCCGTGCTTCTCCAGCAACTGGGCGACATGGCGACGATGCTCGGGCGGCACGCGCGCTTCGAGGTCCTCGGCGGTCACGCCGCCCGCTTTTGCCTCCATGTTGTTGGGCACCAGCAGGTCGATGCCGTAGGCCTTGCCGGCAACGCGCTCGTCGATCCAGCGCAAGTCGATCTCGAGCGAGTCCGGCGTGTGGCCGACCGCCCCCAGGACGCCCATGCCGCCGGCCCGCGTCACCTCGGCCACCACGTCGCGGCAATGGCTGAAGGCGAACAGCGGAAACTCGATGCCGAGGTCGCGACAAAGGGCTGATTTCACGGCGGTCTCCGAGGGTCTGAGGGCAGTGCCTCAGCGTGGCCGACGCGAACCGTCGCTTCAAGGGGCTACTCGCCGAGGTTACTCGCCGAGCAATGTCTGGACCGGCTCCAGCGCCGCGCGGCCATCACCGGCCGAGGCGCGAATCGCGAATTCGTGCAGTGCGACCTCGTGTGCGTTGAGAAAGGCGAGTTCCGCCCGATCGCCAGGCGGCCCTTCCGCTTCGAGTCGCGCATAGAGCGTCAGATACGGTTGAAGGGTCCTTGTCATCGAGGTGACCGTTGCCGCGAATCCCGCGGCGATGCGGGCAGTGCCACGCTCCTGGCCGAGGCGCCGTTGCGTCTCGTCGGGAGTCGTGTCGAGCCCATGCTTCACCATCAGCGGCTTCAAGCGCTCGCGCGTCGTTCGTTCGAGGCGTGCCAGGGTCAGCCAGATTTCACGCTCTTCGTCGTTCGCCGCGTGATCCGCAAGAGTCGCGAAGCCGGCCTCGCCGCGGACTTCGCCTTGGTAGGCGGCAACGAGCTTCTCGAGATAGGTCGCGTGGTCCATTCCGGATGCTCCCGAAAGCCTGTGATGCGCTTGGGCTCTAATCGAGCAGGCCGCACGCATCGTCAACCGATCGGGGAGCATTGCGAGGACTACGACGCCGTCGCGCCGCCGGCTGCGGCGGCATGAACCTTGTCGCTGCTCGGCATGGGGACCACACTCCGCGCCGATTTTTGCCAGCCTGAGGAGAAGCCCCATGTCGACCGCCGCCGAGACGAAGCCCGTCGCCGCGACGCTTGTGTCCAAAGGCATGCTGATCGACGGCAAGTGGGTCGACAGCGCTTCGGGCGGACGCATTGCAGTCGAGAATCCGGCCAAGCGCAAGCCGATCGGCGAGGTGCCGCGCGCCAACGCCGCCGACGTCGAACGCGCCGTCGCCGCGGCGAGCAAGGCCTATGGGCCGTGGCGCAAGATCGTGCCGCGCGAGCGCGGCAAGGCGCTGCTCAGGATCGCCGAGGCCATCGAGGCCCGCACCGAGGAGCTGGCGCGAACCATCGCGCTGGAAACCGGCAATGCGCTGCGCACCCAGGCGCGCGGCGAGGCCAACATGACGGCCGACATCTTCCGCTATTTCGGCGGCTTGGCGAGCGAGCTCAAAGGTGAGACTCTGCCGCTCGGCGAGCACGTGCTGTCGTACACGCGGCGCGAGCCGCTCGGCGTGGTCGGGGCCATCATCCCGTGGAACGCGCCTGTCATGCTGGCGGCACTCAAGATCGCGCCTGCCCTGTGCGCCGGCAATGTCATGGTCCTGAAGGCGGCCGAGGACGCGCCGCTCGGCGTCTTGCTGATGGCCGAGATTTGCCAGGAGTTCTTGCCGCCCGGCGTGCTCAACGTGCTCACTGGCTACGGCGAGGAATGCGGCGGCCCGCTCGCCAACCACCCCGCCATCGCCAAGCTCTCCTTCACCGGCTCGACCGAGGTCGGCAAGATCATCATGCGGGCGGCGGCGGAGCGCATCGTGCCTGTATCGCTCGAGCTTGGCGGCAAGAGTCCCTCGATCGTCTATCCCGACGCCGACGAGGATTGGGCGGTCGACGGCATCATCGCCGCCATGCGCTTCACCCGGCAGAGTCAGAGCTGCACTGCCGGCTCGCGCCTGTTCCTGCACGAGGACATCTTCGATTCCTTCCTCGGCAAGCTCGAGAAGAAGACCACGGCGTTGAAGATCGGTGATCCGCTCGACGAGGCGACCGACATCGGCACCATCATCAACGACAAGCAGTTCACCAAGGTCTGCAAGTACGTCGATGAAGGCCTGAAGCGCTCGGACGCCAAGCTGGTCTTCGGCGGCCTGCCGCCGAAGACCGGGCCGTTGAGCGAAGGCTACTTCGCCATCCCGACGGTGTTCGCCGACCGTTCCAACGACTGGCGCCTGGCGCGTGAGGAAATCTTCGGTCCGGTGCTGGTGGCGATCCGCTGGAGCGGCGAGGCGGAGGCGATCCGCATGGCCAACGACAGCCACTACGGACTCGCCGCCTATGTCTGGACCCACGATATCGGCGCCGGCCTCAAGACGGCGCACGCAATCGAATCGGGCTGGGTGCAGGTCAACCAGGGCCTCGGCCAGGTGCCTGGCATGTCCTACGGCGGCTACAAGCAAAGCGGCATTGGCCGCGAGTTCTCGCTCGAGGGCATGCTGGACAGCTTCACGCAGCGCAAGAGCGTGACGGTGAACCTCGACGTGCGGCGAACCTGAGAGCCCATTCACCGAAGGAAGGTCCCGCGCTATTCGCTCTGCGTCGCGAGGGATCTCGCTCGGTTACATCGGCACGCGCCGATGGTGGTCGGTCGCGCCCTGGTAGGCATGGCCGATGCGATAGAGCAGCGCCTCGTCGAACGGACGGCCGACGAGCTGCAGGCCGATCGGCATGCCGTTGGCATCGAAGCCGCACGGCAGGGAGAGTGCCGGAACGCCGAGGGTGTTGAACGGCCGCGTCAACCCGGTGAAGCGGGCGACCATGCCGAGCGTCGCCGGTCCGCCCGAAGCCTCGACGTCGGTCTCCTCGATCGTCGGGACGGGGAAGGGGATCGCCGGCAGGATGACGGCGTCGACGCCCGCCATCGCGGTGTCGAGGAACTCGCGCACGAAATAGGCGCGCAGGCGCAGCGCATCGATGTACTGCGTGGCCGGAATGAAGAAGCCGGCTTCCATGCGCGTCCGCACCTGGTTGGCATAGGGCGCGTTCGCCTCCATCCACGGCCGGTGCATGGCGGCAGCTTCGCACTTCACGATAACCTCGGCCGAGCGGTAGAGGTCGGTGAAGTCGGGCATCCTGGCCGACACGATCGCGGCGCCCAGTCGCCCGAGGGCGTCGGCTGCGGCCTGCACGGCGGCGCCGATCTGGGCGTCGATCGGCGCCAGCGCCTCCGGCAACGCCAGACCGATCGTCAACCCCCGCACGCCGCCGTCGATCGAGGCTTCGTAATCCGGCACCGGCTTCTCGCTGGTCGTCGAATCGTTGGGATCGTGGCCGGCGATGACGCCGAGGATGCGGGCGTTGTCGCGCACGGTGCGGGTGAGCGGGCCGACATGGTCGAGGCTCCACGAGCGTGCCACCGCGCCGGCCCGGCTGACGCGGCCGTAGGTCGCCTTCATGCCGACCACGCCGCAGGCCGAGGCGGGCAGTCGTATCGAGCCACCGGTATCGGAGCCGAGCGCGCCGTAGACCATGCGCGCGGCGACCGACGCGCCCGAACCGCTCGAGCTGCCGCCAGTGACGCGCGTGCCGTCCCAGGGATTGCGGCAGTGCCCGTGATGGACATTGTGGCCAGTCGGCCCGGCGGCGAACTCCGCCATGTTGAGAAAGCCCAGCTCGACCACGCCCGCTTCATCGAGTCTTTCGAGCACGGTCGCCGTCACCGGCGCCGTCCAGTTGCGCCGGATCTCGCTGCCGCCGGTCGAGAGTTCGCCCTTGCGGTAGTACATATCCTTGTGCGCCATCGGCACGCCATGCAGGCGGCCGCGCCGCTGGCCCGCGCCCAGCTCCTTGTCCATGGCGTGTGCCCGCGCGAGCGCCCTGTCGGCCCCGAGCCTCAGGAAGGCGTTGGTGCGCGGCTGCCAGGTCTCGATGCGGCGCAGGCAGGCTTCGGTGGCCTGGACCGATGTCACCTTGCCGGCGGCGATTGCGTCGCCGATCTCGCTGAGGTCGTCGAGGGCGAGGTCCGCGCCGATCATTTCGCTTCCCGCGACATCAAGCTGGCGAACGCGGCGGGCTCGTCGTCGAACGTGAGACGCGCCGCCGCCTTGCGCACGGCGCCGTTCAGAATCTCGACCTCGGCGGCGATTTCGGCCAGCCGGGCATCGTCGTAGTGAAGACCTTGCAGATGTCGGGCGATCGCTGCGGCCAAGCGTGTCTTGTCGTCCATGGAACCTCCTCAGGCGGCGAGGCGAAGCCGGAGATCGCCGAGCCGCGCCCGGTCCTCCTCGCTAAACGTCATGATCTTGCGACTCTTCTGATCGAACTTCATGCCGACCGCTTCGGCGCATGCAGCGAGCGTGCCGGTCTCGACCTCGAACAGGAAATGGGTGAAGGTCAGCACCTTGTCGGTAAACGCAGCCAGCCCGCTCATGACGACGATCAGGTCGCCGGCGCGGAGCGCCTGCCGATAGTGGTTCAGCATCTCGACCACGACACTTCCTTCCTGGCGGTCCTGCATGGCGGCGCGATCGAACCCGAGATGGTTCCACAAGAAGGGTGCGCCATCCGAATAGCGACCGAACTGATGATGCGGCAGGAGCTCGCCGCGTTCGTCGCATTCGGCGGGCGTGATCGAGGTGCGGCCGATCTCGATCAGTCCGACGCGCGATGCGTCGGCGAGCGACAGGTCGGGCAGAGCCTGCTTGCCGACGCTGCGTGGGCGCGCGGCGATGGGCAAGGGCAGGCAAGCCGCTTGCGCGCGCGCGCGAAAGGCGGTCGGCCACGGCTTGTCGCAGACGATGCGTCGGCTGAGCGTCGCCGCGATCCTGCTGTCGGCCGGATTGCGAATCTCGTGGTAGGCGAGCAGATCGCGCTCGCCCACCTCGGCAGGCGCCGATCGGACCTCGACCGGATCGATGACGCGAAACTCGCGCAGGTAGCGAACGTGATCGTGAGCCGCCGCGATCGAGAGCCCAGCGTCGCGCTGCGCCCGCGGCCCGAGCCCCAGGCTGACCATCAGGTGGGCCGACGCCTCGTGGCCGAACTCGGTGTAATACTGGACGTTCAAATGGTCGTTTTCGTCGCACTGCCAGGTGTTGACCGCGGTGCTGAAAGTCGGGATCAGGCCAGGACTCGACACGCCAAACGCTCTCTGCAATCTGTGGATGGTTGACCCAAATGGCCCAAAAAGCCCCAAAAATCGACTTTTTTCGTTGATTGGGGACTTGCGGGACGGCGATTCGTGGATAAACCTATTTCTCGCCAGCGCTGCCCTGGGGCGTCAGGAAGACACTGGCGAAACAAGAAATGCAAGGACCCCTCACTATGGCAACCAAGACTACCACTGTTCCGACCATTCCTCTTTCCAAGGTCGCGGCCGAGCTGGCCGACAAGACCGGCATGACCAAGAAGGATGCCACGGGCGCCCTCGACGAGTTCATCGGCCTGGTCGTGAAGCATCTCAAGAAGGGCGCCAAGGTCCGCATCACGGGTCTCGGCATCCTGCAGGTCCGCCATCGTCCGGCGCGCATGGGCCGCAATCCGGCGACGGGCGAAGCGATCAAGATCAAGGCGTCGAAGAAGGTCGCCTTCCGGGTCGCGAAGGATCTCAAGGAAGCGATCTAGTCGACCAGCCGTTTCGACGGGGAAGACCGGGCGGGCCGCGACGCAAGTCGGGCCCGCTCTTCTTTTGTCTGGTGCCCTTCTTCTGGCAGGCAAAAGGCGAGCAGGCGATGAGCGTCGAAGGCTTTGCCCGACGCGACGCGGCCTTGTATAGCCGCTTCCGACCCAGATCGGCATGGATACATTTCTCGTCCTGAAAGTCCTGGCCCAATGGGCGATGCCGCCAGCCTCGATGGCGGTCGGTCTGGTTATCGCGGGCATGGTGGCGTTGTTGCGCTGGCGCAGGCTCGCCTGGGTTACAGCCGTGGCTGCCGTGCTCGAAACCCTCGCATTCGCGTGGCCGCCGGTCTCGGATGCGCTCATCCAGCCGCTCGAGCGCGAGGCGCGCGCCAATGCCAGTGTGCCGGCCTGTTGCTACGACGCGATCGTCGTCCTGGGCGGCGGGATCAATCCGGCGGCGCCGCCCCATACGCTGGAACCCGACCTCGGCGATGGCGCCGATCGCATGTGGTATGCCGCGCAACTGTTTCATCGTGGCGTCGCACCGCGGATCATCGTCAGCGGCGGCGGCTTCCTGGCCGGCAACAACGGCGGACCGGCGACGACCGAAGCCGAGGCCATGCGTCGCTTTCTGAACGACCTCGGCGTGCCGGATCGCGCGATCGTCTCCGAGGACAGGTCGCTCAATACCATCCAGAACATCGAACGCGTGCGTGAGATGGTGAAGGACAAGCGCGTGGCTCTGGTAACCTCGGCCTTTCACATGCGGCGGGCGATGAGGATCGCCCAGCGCGCCGGTCTCGATGCAGCGCCATTTCCCACGGATTTTCATGCGCCGGCCGCGGCACGGCCCTGGTGGGAGAACTGGGCGCCCAACGCGGCCGCGCTGGGCTGGTCGGCGGTCGCCTTGCGCGAGTATTTGGCGCTACTGTTCGATCGACGTGGAAGGGAATGACAGGATGGCTGGTCGGTCCTGGTGCCTCGAACGGCGCGCTGCAATCCGCGCCGCTGCGGGCCTCGCCCTCGCCGGACCGTTGCTGGCGCCGGCGGCGAGCAGGCCGCGTGCCCAGACCCTGGACAAGGTGATCTTCCAGACCGACTGGCGCGCGCAGGCCGAGCACGGCGGCTATTACCAGGCGATCGCGGCGGGTCTCTACCGGCAGGCCGGGATCGAATGCGACCTGCGCCAGGGTGGACCGAGCCTCAACATCAGCCAGCTTCTGCTCGCTGGCCGTGTCGACATGATCATGTCGAACAGCTTCGAGGCGTTCACGTACGTGCGCGAGGATGCCCCGTTCTTCACCATCGCGGCGATCTTCCAGAAGGACCCGCAGGTGCTGATCGGCCATCCCGACACCGGGCTCGACGGCTTCGACAAGCTCAAGGGCCGCCCCTTGCTGATCGGCGCCGGCGGCAGGGTGACCTACTGGCCGTTTCTTCGGCGCAAGTACGGTCTCTCCGACAGCCAGGTCAGGCCCTACACCTTCAACATGGCGCCTTTCCTCGCCGACAAGAACGTCGTGCAGCAAGGGTTCCTGTCGTCCGAGCCGTACTCGATTGCCCAGGCGCTCGGTCGGCCGCCGGTGGTGCTGCTGATCGCCGACGCCGGCTTCAGCGCCTACCAGACGACCATCGCCATCTCGCGCCGCATGGCGAACGAGAAGAGGGACCTGGTGCAACGCTTCGTCGACGCTTCGCTGGAGGGCTGGTCGCAGTATCTCAAGGGCGGCCCGGGCATCGCCGCGGCGAACGCGCTGATCAAGCAGGCCAACCCCGAACAAACCGACGACCGTATCGAGTATGCGATCGAGGTGCTGAACGAGCGCGGCATCGTGCTGTCGGGCGATGCCCTGCGGGGCGGCATTGGGGCGATGAGCGCCGAGCGGTGGAAGAGCTTCTACGAGTTGATGACCGAGGTCGACGTGCTTCCCAAGGGGCTGGACGTCACCCGTGCCTACTCGCTGGAATTCGTGAACAAGGGAATTGGAAAGCCATAGGAGAGCGGGATGCACAAGGTGAGCGAAGAACATGAAATGCTGCGCGATCTGGTCAAGAAGTTCGTGCGCAACGAGTTGATGCCGCTCGAGAAGAACATCCTCGATCGGTTCGCTGCCGGCCAGCCGGCGGCGCTGTCGGACGAGGAGAATGCGCGGCTGTTCAAGCAGTGCAAGGAGCTCGGCCTGTGGGCGCTCGACGTTCCCGAGGAAGTGGGTGGCGCCAACCTGCCGGCGGTCGCCCTGGTCGGCGTCAACGAGGAGCTGGGCTATTGCGCCGTGCCCTTCACCTTTCCGCCCGACTCGCCCAACCTGCACATGTTGCTGAAGACGGCCAACCCGGAGCAGCGCCGCAAGTATCTCGAACCCTATGCCGCCGGCGAGACGACCTCGGCCATCGCCATATCCGAGCCCGGCGCGGGCGGCGACCCGGCCGGCATGAAGACGCGCGCGGTCAAGGATGGCAACGACTGGGTGATCAACGGCCGCAAGATCTGGATCAGCCGCATCGCCAAGGCCGACTTCACCATCGTCATGGCGGTGACCGATCCCAATCTCGGCGCGCGCGGCGGCATTACGGCGTTCCTGGTGGACAAAGGCACCAAGGGGCTGGTCGTCGCGCGGGCCATTCCGATGCTCGCCGGCCAGCGCACCTACGAGGTGGTGTTCGAGGATTGCCGCGTGCCCGACACGCAGGTGCTGGGCCGCATCGGCGCGGGCTTCGCGCCCATGCAGCTCCGCCTCACCGTGCGCCGCCTGCAGATGGGCTCGTGGTGCATCGGCATGGCGCAGCGTGCGCTCGACATGTTGGTCGAGCACGCCAACCAGCGGGTGACGTTCGGCGAGCGGCTGGCCGACCGGCAGGCCATCCAGTGGTGGGTCGCCGATGCGGCGACCAAGCTGCATGCCTGCCGCCTGATGGTGATGGATGCGGCGGTCAAGCAGGACGAGGGCCGCGACGTGCGCATGGAAGCCTCGATGATCAAGGTCTTCGCCACCGAGATGGCGACCGAGGTGATCGACCATGCCCAGCAGGCGTTCGGCGCCATGGGCGTCACCCAGGAGCTGCCGCTGTCCTGGCTGGCGCAGAAGGTTCGCACCATGCGCGTCTACGAAGGCCCCTCCGAGGTCCATCGCATGGTGATTGCGCGTCGCGTGCTGGGCGGTCGTTGACAGAAAGCCGGTGCGAGGCAGATCATTTCGTCCAGCCCGAAGCGAGGTATTCCATGACCTACACCCTCGACCATTTCATCAAGGACGCGCAGGCGGCGCTGCAGGGGACCAGCGGTCCGGCAGGACGCGAGAAGGTGCGCGTGCTGCTCGAGAAGCTGCTGGCCAACCCGGCCTTCGTCGACGAGGCGGTCGGGCCGGCGGCGCCAACCGGCACGCGCAAGCTCCACGAGGACAAGGATCTCGGCTTCGTGGTCCTCGCGCATTGCAATCCCAAGCCACACAAGAGCCCGCCGCACGATCACGGCAGCTCGTGGGCCGTCTATGGCCAGGCCGTGAAGTACACCGACATGAGCGAGTATCGGAGGGTCGATGGCGGCAACGGCGCCGGCGACGCCAAGCTCGAGCGGGTCAAGGCTTACCGCCTCGAGCCCGGCTGCGCCGGCGTCTACGATGTCGGCGCCATCCATGCCATCGACTATCCCGACGGCAGCCGCTTCGTGCGCGTGACCGGTCGCGACCTCGACTACGTGCAGCGCCTGAAGTTCGACACAGCCGCCGGCAAGGCCATCACCATCGAAAGCGCCACGGCGGGCGCTGGGTGAGACTCGGCTCTCCTCGCCACGCAATTGCGTGGGGAGGTGTCGGCGTAATCGCCGACGGAGGGGTCAGAAGCCTCCTCACGTGACTCATGACCCCTCCGTCGCCGTAAAGCGGCGACATCTCCCCAGCAAAGCTGGGGAGGAAATCTAGCGCTCCTGAGGCGCAATGGTCCGCAGCTTCTCCGCGAAGCGCGCATGAGTCTCCGGATCGACCGGGCGATGCTTGATCGTCGTGCCGGCCGGGTCCTTCCCGAGCCAATTGTCGTTGTTCCAGTTGTACGCCGGCCGTATCGGCCGCGCGGCGAAGCCGCCGCCGCAATTGGGGCAGACGTTGCCGAGAACCGTGTCGACGCACGCGGCGCAGAACGTGCACTCGTAACTGCAGATGCGCGCCTCCAGCGACTGAGGCGGCAACGGCTTGGCGCAGTGCTCGCAAGTGGGACGCAGCTCCAGCATCATCGCATCTGGGCGGCGGCCTCGAGGTTCGCCTTGCGCCGGCTCTCGAGCATCGGGACGAGGCGTTCGCGCAGGCGGGCCACGCGCTCGGCGCCGGCCTTCTCCGGACTGCCGGAATCGAAGGGTGGCTGAGGATCGTACTCCAGCACGAGCTGGATCGACTTGGCGATTTCCTCGCCGGCGAGCTCGGCGGCCACCGTGAGCCCAAAATCGATACCCGCCGTGACGCCGCCGCCGGAGATGCGGTTGCGATCGCGCACCACGCGTTCGGCGACCGGGATGGCGCCGAAATCCTTCAGCATGTCGCGCCAGGCCCAGTGGCAGGCCGAGCGATAGCCCGCGAGCAGGCCCGCGGCACCCAGCACCAGCGAGCCGGTGCATACCGAGGTGACGTAGCGCGCCCCGGTGGCCTGCTTGCGCAGGAAGTCGAGCGTCTCGGAATCGGTCATCAGCTCGACCTGGCCGCCGCCGCCGGGCACGCAGATCACGTCGAGCGCCGGGCAATCGGCGAAGGTCGTGGTGGGGACGATGGAGAAGCCGGCGTCGGTCGGCACGGGATCGCGCGTCTTCCAGATCATGTGCAAGGTGGCGCCCGGAACCCGCGACAGGACCTGGGCGGGCCCGGTCGCATCGAGCTGGGTGACGTTGGGATAGAGCAGGATGCCGATGTCGATTGGCGCGGCCATTGTCGTCTCCTGCAGTCGGCGAAGTCGTGTCGAGGTTGGATGTAGCCTCGCCGCAGCTTGGCAGAAATGACAAAGAAGCGCTATTTTCTGCCAATGACCAGACCGCATCGCCTCGACATCCTCGCCTACGACGGCTGCCAGTTGCTCGACGTCGCCGGTCCTGCCGCCGTGTTCGGGGCCGCCAACGCGGCCGCCGACCGGCCAGTGTACGATCTGCGCATCGTTTCTCCGGACGGCGGGCTGGTGAGCTCGAACTGCGGCGTTGCGCTCGACAGCAGAAAGATCGGCGGTCAGCCCGACACGTTGCTCGTCGCCGGTGGCTCGCGCGGCTTGAAGGCCGCCATGACGCGCCTCGATCTGCGACGCTGGCTCCGCAGGGTCGCACCCAAGACGCGACGCTTCGGCTCGGTCTGCACCGGCGCGTTCGTGCTGGCCGCGGCGGGCCTGCTCGACGGCCGGCGGGTGGCCACGCACTGGGCGAGCTGCGAGCGGCTCGCCCGAGGATTTCCGTCTCTCGAGGTCGATGCCGAATCGCTTTACGTCGTCGACGGCAAGATCTGGACCTCGGCCGGAGTCACGACCGGGATCGACATGGCGCTGGCGCTGGTCGAGACGGATCTCGGCGGCGCGCTCGCCAATCTGATCGCGCGGGACTTCGTGCTCTATGCCAGACGGCCCGGCTACCAGTCGCAGTTCAGCCCGCTCCTGCAGGCGCAGACGGCGGCCGAGGCGCCGTTCGCCGGGCTGATCGAATGGATGCAAGCCCATCTCGATCGCAAGCTCGACGTGCCGGAGCTGGCGGCGCGCGCCGGCCTGTCGGAACGAAGCTTCTATCGCCGGTTCACCGAAGCGACAGGCAAGACGCCGGCACACTTCGTCGAAAGCCTGCGCCTCGACGCCGCCCGCACGTTGCTCGCCGGCGACCTGCCGATAAAGGCGATTGCAGGAAAGGTGGGATTGTCGTCGCCGTCCCGCTTGGGCCAGGCATTCGAGCGGCGCTTCGGCATGGCACCTTCCTTGTTTCGACAGATGCACGGCCAATCGCGGGCGCCGGCACGATCGTTGACAAGTCAATGAAACGGCGCCAGCCTTTTGCCTGCCTGCCGCGAAGACAGGCCAAGGGAGGATGATCGCGATGTTCCTGCGCAATTGCTGGTACGTGGCGGGCTGGAGCCATCAATTTCCCAAGGGGGCGCTGGTCGGGCGCACCATGCTGAGCGAGCCAATCGTCCTCTATCGCAAGGCCGACGACACGGTCGTCGCCCTGGAGGATCGCTGCTGCCATCGCCTCGCGCCGCTGTCGCTCGGGCGGCTGGAGGGCGACGATCTGCGCTGCCTGTATCACGGGCTCAAGTTTGCGCCGTCCGGCAAGTGCATCGAGATTCCCGGCCAGACCTTCGTGCCGGGGCGTGCCGGCGTGCGCGCCTATCCGGTAGTGGAGCGCGATTGCTGGATCTGGCTATGGATGGGCGACCCGGCGCTGGCCGATCCGGCGCTGATCCCGTCGGCGCTGGGCCACGACGATTCCTGGATCATGCGCACGGGCGAGCTCGCCTACGAGGCGAGCTACGAGCTCATCAACGACAACCTGCTCGATCTCACCCATCTCAGCTACGTTCACGCCAAGACACTGGGACGCGGCAGCATGGCGTGGGCCAACAGCCGGCCCCGCACGACTCACCTCGAGCGCGGCCTGCGGATCGCGCGCTGGGTCGTCGACAATCCGGTGGCGCCCTATATCGGCGAGCCTCCCGGCACCCGCACCGATGCCTGGCAGTCCTACGACTACATGGTGCCGGGCGTGTTCCTGCTCACCAGCAAGTTCTACCGACCAGGCACGGCCGCCGCCTGCAACAGGGAGGCGCCGGACGACTCCCACACGCCGTTCTGGACGTCCATGACCAGCCAGGCGATCACGCCGATCTCGGAGAAGAAGTCGATCTACTACTTCTCGAGCTGCATCGAGCGGGCGCGCGCCAACGACCTGCAGGCGGACGCCCAGATCGACCTGTTCCGCCGCGCCTTCGACGAGGACAACGTCATGATCGAGGCGCAACAGCGGGTGATCGATCTCACGCCGCAGCCGCGCATGCTGGCGACCACCGCCGATGTCGCGCTCAACCAGTTCCGGCAGCTCATGGCCGCCCTGATCGACAAGGAACGCGCGCCGCAGCCCGAGGAAAAGCGTGCCTCTGCCTGAACGGCCGGGCGGCTGCCCTCGCGCGTCGCCGTCTCAATGCCGCAGCCGGAGACTGCCGATCACCAGAGCGGTCCCCGCGAAGCCTGCGCCCAGCCAGAGGGCGGCACGGGCGGCATCGGCGGCGGCAGTGCCGCCGGCGGAGAAGTCGAACAGCCCGAACATCACGGCGACCAGGGCGGCGCCCATGGTCTGTCCGAGCGTGCGCGCGGTGGCGATGATCCCTCCGGCGCTGCCGCTCCTCTCGCGCGGCACGGAACTCATCATCAGACGGTTGTTGGGGGCCGAGAACATGCCGAAGCCGGCACCGCACAGGACCAGGCGCCACATGATGTCGAGGCTCGATGGATCGGGCGGCAGCAGCGCCGTCAGGACCAAACCCGTGGTCATGCTGGTGAGGCCGATGGCGCCCAGGAGGCCCGGGTGGTGACGGTCGGCGAGGCGACCGGCGAGAGGGGCGATGCCCGCCAGCGCCAGCGGCCAGGCCGTGAGAAGGATGCCGGTATCGGCGGTGCTTCTGCCCAGCACGGTATGGAAGAAGAAGGGCAGGCTGACGAAGGCGAGCCCCTGGGCGGTGAAGGTGCAGGTCGCGGCCGAGATCGACAGCGAGAAGATCGGCCGCTTGAACACCTCGACCGGCATCATCGGGTCGGCGAGCCTGTTCTGGCGCCAGACGAACAGGGTGCCGAACAACGCCGCCAGCGCCAGCTCCGTCACGATGACCGCGCGCGCATGGCCATGCCCCATGCCGTCGATGCCGAAGATCAGCAGCCCGAACGTGGCGCCCGACAGCACCGCCGAGAGGATGTCGAAGGGGCGATGAGTGTGCGTGGTGCGCGGCAGGTAGCGCTCCGACAGCAGGAAGGAGATGATGCCGAGCGGCGCGTAGGCGGCGAACAGGAGCGGCCAGCTACTGATCGACAGCAGCGCCGCGCCGATCGAGGGGCCGGCCGCCAGCGAGGTGGCCACCACGGTGGTGTTGAAGCCCAAGCCGCGGCCCAACATGCTTCGTGGATAGATCGCCCGCACCAGCGCCGGCTGGACCGACATGATGGCGGCACCCCCTAGTCCCTGAATCGTGCGCCCTACCAGCAGCCACGACAGCGAGGGGGCGAGGGCGCAGCCGATCGACGCCAGCGAGAACAGCACCAGCCCGAAGCGATAGACGTGGCGATAGCCTACGATGTCGGCCAGCGCCGCCACCGGCAGCAGCGAGATGATGAGCGCGATCTGGGTCGCATTGACGATCCAGATCGAGCTTTCGGCAGAGATGTCGAGGTCGTGCGCGATGAAGGGCAGCGCCAGGTTGGTCATCGAGTTGCTGATCACCGACATCATCAGCCCGATGGTGATCGTCGCTACCGCGAACCGGCGCGGCCAGCCCGCGGGCATTCCGTCGGGAGGCGCTTGTGCTGCTTGAGGCGGTTGGGCCATCTCCTATTGAGGCACCGTCATCACATCGCCGCCGATCGTCGTGCGTTGCATGAAGCGCTTGTACTTGACCGTGTCGTAGTAGGTGGCGCGGTGCAGGACGGCGCGATTGTCCCACACGATCACGTCGCCTTCGCGCCAGGCGTGCGAAAGCCTGAACTCCGGCTGGTCGGCACGTTGCGACAGCTCGTAGAGCAACGCCTCGCCAGTCGCCCTGGGCCAGCCGACGATGAAGCCGGCGTGAGCGCCGATGAAGAGCGAGCGGCGGCCGTTGATCGGATTGTCCTGGAAGAGGCGCTGCTTGACCGGCGGCAGCTCGGCCAGTGCCTTGGCGCTCAAGATGCCCTTCTGCACGCGGTTGCGCGAATACTCGAGCGCGTGTTCGGCGATCAGCGGCTCGATGGTCGCCTGCAGCGCCGGCGGCAGAGCATTCCAGGCTGCGCGCATGCACAGGAAGTCCGTATTGCCGCCCTCGGGTGGGCAGATGCGCGCCGTCAGGATCGAGCACAGCGACGGGACGCGCTTGAACGACGAATCCGAATGCCAGAAGTAGTTGGCCTTCTGATAGATCATGCGCATGTCGTCGGGCGGGATCGGCTCGCCCGTCAGGATGTCGAGATTCGATTGGCGCTGGAACTGGGTGCCGGCGGCGGGATTGGAGCTGCCGGTGATCTCCAGCGGGCCGAAATTCTCGCTGAATGCGACCTGCTTTTCATCATCCATCGGCTGGTCGCGAAACAGCAGGACCGAGTGCTCCTCGAAAGCGGCGCGGATCGGCCCGAACTCGCGCGGCGACAGCGGCCGCGTGATGTCGATGCCGCTGACCTCCGCGCCGAACAACGGATGCAGCTTGGTGATGGTGAGGGGGCCGGTGTTGCGCATCGCGGCCTCAGTCGACGATCGCCTGATAGGTGAGCACGCGCAGCTCGCGGCGGATCGGGTAGGTCGAGGACGGCATGAGCTGGGTCAGCAGCACCACTGCCATGTCCTCTTGCGGATCGCACCAGAAGGCGGTCGAGGCGGCACCGCCCCAGGCATACTCGCCGGGGGTTCCCAGGATGTGCGCCTTGGCCGGATCGATCATCACCGAGAAGCCGAGACCGAAGCCGACGCCGTAATAGGTCGATTCGGAGAAGCGCGGCATGCCCATGTCGGCCATGTCGCCCTTGAGGTGGTTCGAGGTCATGAGCTCGACCGTCTTGCGACCGAGCAGGCGCACGCCGTCGAGCTCGCCCTCGTTCAGCATCAGCTTGCAGAAGCGCAGATAGTCGGCCGCCGTCGACACCAGGCCGCCGCCGCCGGAATTGACACGGCGCGGCGCCAGGTAGCGGCTCTTGCCCGGATCGTCGATCAGCTCGAGCTTGCCGCCGGCGCCCGGCTGGTAGTTGGCGGCGAAGCGGCCGTGCTTGTCGGCCGGCACATGGAAATCGGTGTCGACCATGCCGAGCGGCACGAGGACCTTCTCCTTGAGATAGGTCTGGAAGGGCTGGCCGGAGATGACCTCGACGAGATAGCCCAGCACGTCGGTGGCGACGCTGTAGTTCCACGCCTTGCCCGGCTGGGCGATCAGCGGGAAGGTCCCGAGCCGCTCGACGATGTCCTTCAGGCTGGTGTCGCCGGTCTGGAAGTCGACGCCGTTGGTCTTGGCGCGGTAGAGCGCATCGACCGGGTTGCTCTCCATGAAGCCGTAGGTCAGGCCGGAGGTATGGGTCAGCAGGTCGCGAAAGGTGATCTCGCGCTCGGCCGGCACCGAGTCGATCTTGCCGCGGCTGCCACCGGCATAGACGCGCGGATTGGCGAAGGCCGGAATGAATTTCGAGATCGGGTCGTCGAGCTGAAAGTGGCCCTCCTCGTAGAGCATCATGATCGCCGTCGAGGTGAGCGGCTTGGTCATCGAGTAGATGCGGAAGATGGTGTCGGGCCGCATCGGCCGGTTGCGCTCGACGTCGGCCTTGCCGACCGTCTCGGCGAAGGCGAGCTCGCCCTTGCGCATCACCACCGTCACCATGCCGGCGAGGCGGCCGCTGTCGACCCAGCGATGCATCCATTTGCGCACCCGATCGAGCCGCGTTGCGGAAAGGCCGACCTGTTCGGGGGCAACGAGCGGCAGAGTGTCCATGGCGATCCTCCTCGATATGTCGTTAGACTAGCGCAGGACGACACGGCCAGACAGACCAGAAACGGGAGGGAGCAATGGCAAGATTGTGCGAAGGCAGAGTGGCGATCGTGACCGGCGGCGCGCGCGGCGTCGGCCGTGAGCATTGCCTGATGCTGGCGGAGCACGGCGCCAAGGTCGTGGTGAACGATCTGGGCGGCGATCGCGCCGGCAAGGGCAACGACGTCGGCCCCGCTCAGCAGGTGGTCAACGAGATCAAGGCGAAGGGCGGCGAGGCCGTCGCCAACGGCGACGACGTTTCCGACTGGAACGGCGCCAAGCGCATGATCGACCAGGCGGTGTCGGCTTTCGGCAAGCTCGATGCCGTGGTGCTCAATGCCGGCATCCTGCGCGACCGCATGCTGGTCAACATGACCGAGGACGAATGGGATGCCGTCATCAAGGTGCATCTCAAGGGCACTTTTGCGCCGGCACGGCATGCCGCCGCCTATTGGCGCGATCAGGCGAAGCTGAAGGGTGGATCGGTCGATGCTCGTATCATCACCACCACGTCGGTGTCGGGCATCTACGGCAATATCGGCCAGACCAACTACGGCGCGGCGAAGGCAGCCATCGCGGCCTTCACAGTCATCTCCGCGCGCGAGCTCGGCCGCTACGGCATCACCGTGAACTCGATCTCGCCGTCGGCCTATACCCGCATGACCGAGGACCTGCGCGAGTACACGGAAGAGGACAAGAAGCGGCGCGATCCGCGGTGGATCGCTCCGGTGGCGACTTGGCTGGTGAGCGAGGACAGCCGGGAGATCACCGGACGCGTGTTCCAGGCCGGCAGCGGCCAGTTCGCGGTGGCGGAGGGCTGGCACAAGGGACCGACCGCCGAGCAGGTCATGGACCCGTACCAGGCCGGCAAGATTCTGACCGAGCTCGCCCGCAAGGCCCGCAAGAACGCCGGCATGGACGGCATGGATCTCGACTGAGAAGACGAAGTCGGCGCGCCGTTCCACACCTCTCCCTTAGCCGGCTACGGAGTGGACACATCTTCCATGCCGAGCCGGGCGGCTGCCGACCCATCCAGGCGCGGCCGCGCGACGACGGATCGTGGGAGGTGTGGTTTGGCGGCGCATGGCGGCCGGTTCCGCTTTCTGCGGGGCGGGGCAGGGGCATAGCGGCACTGTCCTGACATCGTCTCGGTAATGTCGCCTGCGTACTGCAAACCGCACGACATCGCGCCGCTGCCCTCCGGGGTGGCGGCGCATTCGTCGTCTCGGGCTGCGGCCGGTGCGCGATCCCGGCTGCCACCCGGGCCGACAGCGCCTTGGACGAAACCTACGCAACAATAGGGCGGCTTCACGCAATCCCGGGGCAACGCGCCAGCCTCATTCTCCCGCCATCGATGCACGGCATCCGGGAGATTCAGGCCATGGTTCGCGAAATCCTCTTCGTCGATACGACGATCTCCGAGCTCGAGACGTTTCTCTCGGACCTTCGCCCTGGCATCGAAGCCGTCGTGCTTTCGCCGGCAGCCGACGCGATCGAGCAGATCGCGAGTTCCCTCGATGGTCGCGGGGAGTTCGACGCCATTCATGTCGTCGCCCATGGCGCACCTGGGGAGATGCGCTTCGGTTCCGGCGCTTTCACGCACGCCGCGGTCGACGGCCGCGCCGCCGACTTGTCGCGAATCGGCAAGGCGCTCGCCCCGGACTCGGCAGTGCTGCTGTGGTGTTGCGAGACCGGCGCCGGCGCGCGTGGCCGGTCCTTCATCGAATCTTTGGCGGACGCCACCGGCGCCCGCGTCGTCGCCGCATCGGGCTTGATCGGGTCGGCGGCGCGGGGTGCGGCGTGGAAGCTCGATGCGCCAGCCCTGCCGCCGCTCAGCGCGTGCGGCATCGCCACCTATGGCGGGCTGATGGCTATTTACGACGCGACCACCGGTACCGACACGGTGACGCAGACCGCCGGCGACGACACGGTGAGGGTCACCGCGATCCTCCAGGTCGACGTCACCGACTTCTTCGACGGTGCGGCCGGCACCGACACCATTGTCGTCGGCGTCGCCGGGGCCGGCACCGGCATCGATCTCAGCGTGGCGGGGACCGACGCCACGCATGGCTTCCACAATTACGAGGGCCTCACCTTTGCCGCGACGTCGGGTACGGCGACAGTAACCTTCAACGCCGCGCAGTTCGGCAGCGGGCTCATCGCCAATTCGGCGACGATCACCGGCAACACCGGCACCCAGGCGATCGTCGTCAGCAACGCATCGAGCTTCTCGGCGGCTGCCTGGACCTTCGTCAATTGGACGAGTGGGACGGACACCATCTCGATTTCCGGCACCGGCAGCGGCGACGCGCTCACCGGCAGCAGCCAGGCCGACAGCATCAACGGCCAGGGCGGTGCCGACACGATCGACGGCGGCGCTGGAAACGACTCGATCACCGGCCAAGCCGGTGCCGACACGCTCACCGGAGGACTCGGCGCCGACACCTTCGTCGTCGGTACAGCGGGTCATCTCGCCGCCGGCGAGACCATCGATGGCACGGCCGAGGCTGGAACCATCGACACGCTTCAGCTCGACGACGCCGGCACTTACAATCTCACCACCTTCGGCATCGCCAATATCGATTCCATCGTCCTCAGCGAGAACGCGGCAGGCTTCAGCGTCATCGTTGGCGATGCGCTGGTCTCCACCGCCGACGAAAATGGCGACGGCACGACAGGCGACCTCCGATTCAGTGCCGACATCTCGATCGCACAGCCGGTGACGATCGACGCGTCGGGGCTGACGGGCTCCAATCGCATCGTCGTCAATGGCGCCAATCTTGCCGGTGCCGACACCCTCACTGGCGGCGCCGGCGCCGACACTTTCAACGGATTCAACGGGGCCGACACCATCGATGGTAGGGCCGGCAGCGACACCATTGCGCTCACTGGGACCTCTTCCGGGCTGAACGGCGCCATCGATGCGCAAATCGTCGGTGTCGAGACGGTGTCGGGTGCGGGCGCAGGCAGTCCGCTGACCATCAATCTGGGCAATCAGACGGAAGGCTTCATCATCCTGGGCAGCAACGCCGTTGGCGCCGCGAATTCCGGCGACACGCTGACCGGCGGTTCTGGCGACGACATCATCGATGGCGGCAATGGCAACGACACGATCAATGGCGGTGGGGGGGCCGATACCATCACCGGAGGAGTCGGCCTCGACACCATGACCGGCGGCGCAGGCGCCGACATCGTGTCGGGCGGGAGCGGCGACGACACCTTCATTATCGGGTCTCTTGCCGATTTTGCTGGCGATGTGATCGATGGCGGCGACGGCACCGGCGACGAGCTGCGGCTCAATCAAGCGGGCACGTACGATTTCTCGACCTATGACGTCACCAGCATCGAAGCGATTGCGCTCGGTCAAAACGCTGCCGGATGGAATCTCGTTCTCACGACCGATCTCGTGTCCACCGCTCAAGAGGGCGGTGGGAATCTCGGAAGCGTTCAACTCTCCTCGAGTGTCGCACTCACTAACGACGTGAAGATCGACGGCTCGGCAGTGACCGGCAGCAATCGCATCAGCGTGCTCGGAAACAATTTCGGCGGTAACGACACTTTCCTCGGCACCGCGTACCATGACATTGTGAGCTTGGGCGGTGGCAACGACTCGTTCACCGGTGGTCGAGGGCTCGACTCGTTGAACGGCGGCGCCGGCAACGACATCTTCTATATGGCCAATGGAGACCTGGACAATACCGTCACCGGCTTCGAGGCCATCACCGGCGGCGCCGATACCGATACCATTCAACTGACCAACGCCGCCACGCTCGATTTCGCCACGGACGCGACGATCAGCGGCGTCGAAATCTTCAATGGCAGCAGCGGCGGCGACTCGATCAGGCTCACCGCCACGCAGCTCGCCGGCTTCACCACCTTCGATCTCGCTGGCGGTACCAATACGCTCAACACGGTCGCGAGCGGGAATATCTCGGCTTCCACGCTGCCTACGATCAGCAATGTCGCAACCGGCAACCTCGTAGGCTCGACCGGCACGGATTCGGTGACGCTCACCGGCGCGCAGCTCGACGCCATGCTCATCGGCGCTGGAACCATCGACTTGGGTGCCGGGACCGGCGACACCATCACGCTCACCACGACCTCGACCGAGCTGAACACGCTCGGCTCGACCGACGGAGCCATTCAGGGCGTCGAGGTCATTATCCTTTCCGGTGCTGCTACCATCGACCTTTCCGGCCAGACCGAAGCCTTCACCCTCACCGGCAGCGGCAGTGGCGACATCATCGCCGGCGGGTCCGCGGGAGACGCGATCAATGCAGGTGGCGGGAACGACACGATCGGTGGCTTCGTCGGTGCCGACACTGTCGATGGCGGGGCGGGCACCGACACGATCGTGCTCTCGGCGACCTCGGCGGATCTCAACGGTGCCACCAACGGGCGGATCGTCAATGTCGAAGCCGTGTCGGCCGCAAGCGCCGCCTCCGGCGTCACCATCAATCTCGGCGCGCAGAGCGAAGGCTTCACCATCACCGGCAGCGGCTTCGGCGATAACATTACCGCCACCGCTGCCGCGGACACGATTATTGCGGGCGCGGGCGACGATACCGTCAATGGCTTCGTCGGTGCTGATAGTGTCGATGGCGGCGCCGGGACGGCCGACACGATCGTGCTGCTGGCGACATCGAGCGACCTCAACAGCGCCGGCAATGCTCGGATCGTCAATGTCGAGGTGATTACGGCCGCCGCCGCGGGCGCCGGCGTCGATATCGGCCTGAGCGCGCAGAGCGAAGGCTTCACCGTCACCGGCAGCGCCTTCGGCGACACCATCGCCGGCTCGGCTGGCAGCGACACCATGAACGCCGGCGACGGCGTGGACACGGCGGTCTACGGCGGCAATCGCGCCGCGTACGTGGTCAATGTCTCGGGGGCGACCTACACCGTCATCGGCCCCGACGGCATCGACACGCTCATCAATTTTGAGAATTTCCGATTCGCCGACGGAACCTTGACGGCGGCGGAGGTCGGTCAGGACCGTCCGACCGGTGGCGTCAGCATCGCCGGCACGGCACGGGAAGACCAGGTCCTCACGGCCGACGCCTCGACGCTGGTTGACGCCGATGGCCTGGGCGCGCCGAGCTATCAGTGGCAGCGGGATGCGGGTTCGGGCTTCGTCGATGTCGGTGCCGATCAGGTGACGTACACCCTGGGCGATTCCGATGTCGGCGCCAGGGTCAGGGTCGTCGTCTCCTACACCGATGGCGCGGGCACGGCGGAGAGCGTGACGTCCGCCGCCACCGCCCCCATCGCCAATGTAGACGATGCGCCGACCGGCGGTGTCAGCCTGAGCGGCGCGGCGACGGAAGATCAGGTCCTCACGGCCGACACCTCAACACTGGCCGACGCCGATGGCCTCGGCACGCTGAGCTATCAGTGGCAGCGGGATGCGGGTTCGGGCTTCGTCGATGTCGGTGCCGATCAGGCGACGTACACCCTGGGCGATGCCGATGTCGGCGCCAGGGTCAGGGTCGTCGTCTCCTACACCGATGGCGCGGGCACGGCGGAGAGCGTGACGTCCGCCGCCACTGCCGCCATCGCCAATGTAGATGACGCGCCGACCGGCGGTGTCAGCCTGAGCGGCGCGGCGACGGAAGATCAGGTCCTCATGGCCGACACCTCGACACTGGCCGACGCCGATGGCCTCGGCACGCTGAGCTACCGGTGGCAGCGGGACAAGGGGGCCGGTTTCGCCGATGTCGGTGCCGATCAGTCGACGTACACCCTGGGTGATGCCGATGTCGGCGCCAGGATCAGAGTCGTCGTCTCCTACACCGATGGCGCGGGCACGGCGGAGAGCGTGACGTCCGCCGCCACTGCCGCCATCGCCAATGTCGACGACGCCCCAACCGGTGGCGTTGGCATCGCCGGCACAGCGACGGAAGACCAGGTCCTCACGGCCGACACCTCGACACTGGCCGACGCCGACGGCCTCGGCTTGCTGAGCTACCGATGGCAGCGGGATACGGGCTCGGGCTTCGCCGATGTCGGTGCCGATCAGGCGACCTACACCCTGGGCGATGCCGATGTCGGTGCCAGGATCAGGGTCGTCGTCTCCTACACCGACGGCGCGGGCAGGGCAGAGAGCGTGACGTCCGCCGCCACTGCCGCCATCGCCAATATCGGCGACGCGCCGACCGGGGGTGTCAGCCTGAGCGGCACGGCGACTGAAGATCAGGTCCTCACGGCCGACACCTCGATGCTGGTTGACGCCGATGGCCTGGGCGCGCTGAGCTATCAGTGGCAGCGGGATACGGGCGCGGGCTTCGCCGATGTCGGTGCCGATCAGTCGACCTACACCCTGGGCGATGCCGATGTCGGCGCCAGGATCAGGGTCGTCGTCTCCTACACCGACGGGGCAAGCACGGCGGAGAGCGTGACGTCCGCCGCTACAGCGCCCATCGCCAATGTCGACGACGCGCCAACCGGTAGCGTTGGCATCACCGGTACAGCGACGGAAGACCAGGTCCTCACGGCCGACACCTCGACATTGGCCGACGCCGATGGCCTGGGCACGCTGAGCTACCGGTGGCAGCGGGATACGGGCGCCGGCTTCGCCGATGTCGGTGCCGATCAAGCGACCTACACCCTGGGCGATGCCGATGTCGGCGCCAGGATCAGGGTTGTCGTCTCCTACATCGATGGTGCGGGCACGGCGGAGAGCGCGACGTCCGCCGCTACCGCTCCCATCGCCAGCGTCAACGACGCACCTGTGGCGACAATTGTGCCCACCAGTTATAGCGCCGACGGCATGCTCGTCCTCAAGGGGACAGGGCTCTCCATCAGCGACATCGACGCCGGCGCCGGAAGCATGACCGTGACGCTGGCTGTTGGAGAGGGCGCTCTTGCAGCGACCGCCGGCGACAGCGGCGCGACGGTGAGCGGCAGCGGGACGTCGTCGCTGACGATCACGGGCACGGTGGCGCAGATCAACAGCTTCCTCGGGGCCGCTAGCTCGAGCACACTGACCTACGCGGCAAGCGGCACGCCGAGCCCAAGCACGACCCTGACGCTCACCGTGAACGACAACGGCAATACTGGCAGTGGCAACCTCAGCGGCACCGACACGGCCACGATCAACAACGCCGTGTCGCAAGATCACGCCCCGGTCATCACGTCGGACGGCGGCGGCGCCACGGCCAATGAATCGGTCTACGAGAACTGCACCTTCGTGACCAAGGTCAAGGCGACCGACTCCGATGGCGATAGCCTGACTTACGCGATCGTCGGCGGCGCCGACGACGACAAGTTCACCATCGACGCGACAACGGGCGCCTTGGCGTTCGTTGCGGCACCCGACTACGAGCGACCGGGCGATGCCGGCATCGACAACGTCTATGACGTCGTGGTCGGGGTCTCGGACGGCCGGGGCGGAACCGATACGCAAGCGATAGCGGTCCGCGTTGTCGATAGCAGCCCCGAAGTGGTCATTGGCGACAACGGCGACAATACGTTCTTCGCTAGTGGCGATATCGAGCTTTTCGCAGGACTTCGCGGAAACGACACAGTGAGTTATGCCTCCGCCCGCGCCGGCGTGACGGCCAATCTCGGCAATCCGTTGAGCAACAGAGGCGAGGCGACGTTGGATCTGTACGTCGACATCGAGAATCTGATTGGCTCGCAATTCAACGACAAGCTGACCGGAAACTCGGGAGACAACGTGCTGGAAGGCGGCGCTGGCAACGATGTCCTGGTCGGTGGCACGAACGGCGCGGGCGGCGACACGGCATCTTATGCCAATGCGACCGCTGGGGTGACGGTGACTCTCGCGACGACGAGCGCGCAAAACACGGTCGGGGCGGGCACGGACACGCTTTCGGGGTTCGAGAACGTGACCGGCTCGGCCTTTGGCGACACGCTCACCGGCACGAGCGGAAACAACATCCTGCTGGGCCTTGCGGGCGCCGATGCGCTCAATGGCGGGGCCGGGGCCGATACGTTGATCGGCGGAGCCGGCCTCGACACGCTGACGGGAGGAAGCGGGGCGGATGCGTTCGGTTTCGATTTTGCGACAGACGGCCTCGATACGATCCGGGACTTTGTTTCCGGCACGGACTTCCTCCAGATTTCTGCGGCCGGCTTCGGCAACGGGCTCGTCGCCAATGCCGCTGTGATACTCGCCACGGCCGCCGACCATACGACGGCGTCGACGCCGGGGACGAACGGTGCCTTCATCTTCGACAACGCCGGAGTGGATGCCGGGACGGTGTTCTGGGACGCCAATGGCGGCAGCGGGGCGGATGCGGTGGCGCTGGTCAAGCTGCTGGGCGTGACCTCGCTGCTGTCCTCCGACTTCCACGTCGTGTGAGCGCGACTGTATTCGTCCTCAAATCGCGCGGTGCGTTCGGGCGTGGCAATGCGATGAATGACGGCAAAGCCACGCATCCGGAGAAGAAGAGTGCATCTGCGGGAATGTCTCGGCGACGAGTGGCATATCCTGTGCCCTGGGGGCTGGGCGCTGCCCCCTCACCCCCTGACAATTGCTCAGCCGCAGACGGGCAGGCTGATGAATGATGTGTCCATTCCGTAGCCGTATGACGGTGCTGGCCAACCCATTCACGGCCGCGCCAGCGTCTCCACCACTCTCGCCTGCGGCCACGTCCAGCCCGATGCGCTCTCGTAGGCGCGCATCGCCCGCAGCACGAGTGCGTCGGCGCGGGCGGGGCCGACGATCTGCAAGCCGACCGGCAGGCCCGTCGACGTGACTCCAGCCGGCATCGACGCCGCAGGCTGTCCGGTGAGGTTGAAGGGCAGCGTGTACGGCGCCCCCTTGGTCCAGCGCGGGAACGCCTCTGCATTGTACAGCGTCTCGACCGGCGGCGCGGCGGTCGGTGTCACCGGCGTCAGCAGCAGGTCGTACCTCTGGTGCCAGAGCGCCATGTCGCGGGCCAGCTTGCTTTTGGCCTCGTAGGCCTTCGCATAGTCGGCGAGCGTGATCGCGAGGCCTTTCTCGGCGGCGGCCCGAAAGCCGGGGTCCAGCTTGGCGTGAAGCTGCGTCGGGATCTGGCGCAGGCGCGTGGCGAAGCTGCCGATCCACAACGCCTCGAACGACGGGCGAAGCGGCTCGATCAACGGGCCGACGTCCTCGACAACGGCGCCGAGCTGTTCGAACCACCGGGCGGCGGCGGCGACAAGCGTGCGGATCTCGGCGTCGGCTTCGATGTGACCGAAATCGAGGCTGAGGCCGAGCTTCAGCCCGCGCACGCCGTCTTCCAATCCCACCGAATAATCGCGCGGATCGGCGGGTAGCGACCGCCAGTCGCGCGAATCGGGGCCGGCCAGCAGGTTGAGAGCGAGTGCCGTGTCGTGCACGCTGCGCGACAGCACGCCCTGCGAGACGACGTCGGCGAACGGACTATCGGCGGGATATTGCGGAACGCGGCCGAAGGATGGCTTCAGGCCGACCAGCCCGGTATGCGCCGCGGGAATGCGGATCGAGCCGCCCCCGTCATTGCCGTGATTGAACGGGTTGATGCCCGCCGCCGTGAGCGCCGAGGCACCGCCCGACGAGCCGCCGGGCGTGTGCCCGAGGTTCCACGGGTTGCGCGTCGTCCCCTGCAGGGGCGAGTCGGTCAGCGCCTTCCAGCCGAATTCCGGCGTCGTCGACTTGCCGAACACGATCATGCCGGCTGCTTGCAGCCGTTCGACGACGGGCGCGCTCTCCGCCGCCGGCGTTTCGTCGGTGGCATGCGAGCCAACGCGGGTCGGCCAGCCCCTCACGGGCGTCGTATCCTTGATGGTCGTCGGAACGCCATCGAAGACAGACAGCGGAGCCTTGTTGCGCCAGCGGGCTTCCGATTCCTTGGCGGCGACGCGCGCGGCGGCCTCGTCGATCAGGACCAGCGCGTTGAGATGGGGCTGCAGGGCAGCCGCCCGTGCCAGGAATGTATCGAGAACGTCAACGGGCGACGCCTCGCCACGCGCATAAAGTATTTGGAGTTCGACTGCGGAAAGCCAGGCAAAATCGGGCCGAGTCATGCGTTTTTGTTGATTTCGGGGTTGTGTGAACTATTCCACACTGAAACAGTTTCAATTCATTGTTCTTCCGAGTCGAGCGCGTATTTGAGGGGCAGTCCCATGGAGAGCATCACGGCGTTGGTCGCCTGTGCCGCTGCATTCTCGTTGAGCTATTACCTGGGCTACCACATCGCCACCAACACGACCGTCGCGGCAATGGCGGGTGGCGCGAGCGGCTTGGCGTTTGCGCTCGTGTTTTTCATCATGACCGTCGGCATCGGCATGATGGTGCCGGACACGTTCGATCCGCGCCAACTCGGCATTCATTTCCTCGTCCTGCTGCCGATGACGCCGATCGCCTCGGCCTTTGTCGCGGTGTTCGCGCATCGCCATCTCGAGCGCCTCGAGGCGCGCCGCCTGCCGTTCTAGAAGCGCGTTGCGAATCGACGGAACCGCATGGCGGTTCCGTGGGATTGGAAATGCGCCTTGCCGGAACGGCGGACTTCCCGTCGGCTGCTGGGCAGGGCTAAGGTGCCGGCAAGCGAGAGGAAGTCCATGGTCGAAGTGAAGATCGGAGCCGCCACGGTGCGGCGCGTGGAAGAGTCGTATGAGCCGAACTTCGACGCCAAGATGTTCTTCCCCGACTGGCAGCCCGAGGTCGTTCAGCGGCATCGCGACTGGTTGATGCCTGCCCACTACGAGGAAGCCACGAATTCGCTGAAGCTCAGTGTGCACAGTTGGCTCCTCTCGATCGGCGGCAAGAAGATTCTGATCGACACCTGCGTGGGCAATCACAAGTCGCGCCCCCACCGGCCCAAGTGGCATTTGATGGAGAGCAAGTATCTCGAGCGACTGAAGGAAGCCGGCGTCGAGCCCGACCAGGTCGACATGGTGATGTGTACGCATTTGCATGTCGATCATGTTGGCTGGAACACCAGGCTCGAGAACGGCAAGTGGGTACCGACCTTCAAGAACGCCAAGTACGTATTCAGCCGCACCGACTACGACCACTATCTGAAGGTCGACAGCGACCCGAAGACCGGGCCGGCCAACGCAGGCTCGTTCCGTGATTCCGTGCTGCCGGTCGTCGAGGCCGGGCTGACCCAGATGATCGACGGCGCGGCACGCCTCGACGAAAACATGGAGATCGTGCCGGCGCCCGGCCACACGCCTGGCACGATCGCCATCAGGCTCGAATCGCGCGGCGAGAAGGCCCTGTTCTGCGGCGACATCCTGCATCACGCCTTGCAGGTCTATCATCCAGAGTGGAACAGCTTCGCCTGTGGCGAGGCGGTCGGCGCGCGCAAGAGCCGGCGCGAGGCCCTGGAGCATTGCGCCGGCTCGGGCGCCCGGCTGATGCCGTGCCACTTCGGCGCACCGTTCACCTGCCATATCGATCACAAGGGGGCAGGCTTCGTGCCGCGTTTCGACGGCGGCTTCTAGGTCCTGAAAATCGGAGGGGAAAATGATCTACGAACTGCGTGTCTACAAATGCGTGCCCGGCCGCCTGCCGGCGCTGCTCAATCGTTTCAACACGATCACGCTCAAGATCTGGGAGCGGCACGGCATCAAGCAGGCCGGCTTCTGGACGACGCTAGTGGGCGAATCCAACCAGGAACTCTACTACCTGCTGGCGTGGGAATCGCTCGCCGATCGCGAGAAGAAGTGGAACGCCTTCGCTGCTGATCCCGAATGGCTGGCCAAGCGCGCCGAGACCGAGAAGGACGGCGCCATCGTCGCCAACGTCGCCAACCAGTTCCTGTCGCCTACCGCCTTCTCGTCGGTCAAGTGACAGCGATGCTGTGAAGTCGAGCCAGGCGAAACGTCTTTCGGGCACCGAAGATCCTTCGCTAGCGTCGAAGTCAGGATGACAAAGGGCGCAGCTGGCGTGCCCTTCGTCACTCGGCCTTCAGCCCGGCCTGCTTGGCGAGCGCCGACCATTTCGCGAGGTCGGCTGCCACGTAGGCCGCGAACTCCGTCGGCGTCCCGAACTGCGGGTCGGCGCCGAGGTCGGTGAACTTGTGCGCGACCTCGGGCGAGCGGATCGTGGCGTCGACGGCGGCGTGCAGTCGGTTGACCAGGCTTGGCGGCGCGCCGGCCGGCAGGAAGATGCCGTAAGAGATCGCCGCTTCGTAACCGGGCAAGCCAGCCTCGGCGATGGTCGGAATGTCGGGTGCCGCCGCCGATCGTGTCGTCGAGGTCTGGCCGAGTGCCCGCATCTTGCCCGCCTTGACATGCGGCAGCGCCGTCGACAGGCCGCCGAAATAGACGTCGACCAGGCCGGCCATCAGATCGGCCATTGCTGGCCCGCCGCCCTTGTAGGGAACGTGCACGATGTCGACCTTGCCCAGGGCCTTGAACAGCTCCAGCGCGAGATGCGTGGCGCCGCCGGCACCGGCCGATGCGCCGTTGAGCTTGCCCGGCTGGGCGCGCGCCAGGGCCAGCAGCTCGGTGACGTCCTTGGCCGGCAGATCGTTGCGCACGACCAGCAGCATGGGATTGATGCCGACCGGCGCCACCGCGGCGAAATCGGTCCGCACGTCGTAGGGCAGGTTGCGATTGAGCGCGGCGGCGACCGTCGTCGAGCCGTTCGAGCCCAGCATGAAGACGCTGCCGTCGGTCGGCGCCTTGGCGACCGAGGCGGCGGCGATCTCGCCGTTGGCGCCGGCCCGGTTCTCGACCACGACAGAGCGTTTCAGCCGCTCTCCGATGCCGGGCGCCACGATGCGTGCCAGCAGATCGTTGGGGCCGCCTGGTGGGAAGCCGACGACGAAGCGCAGCGGCCGGTCGGGAAAATCCGCTTCCTGGGCGTGAATATCGGTGAAGGGGAGGGCGGCGAGGCCGGCCGACAGGGCACGGCGGGTAAGCATGGACATATGGAACATGCTAGAGCGGATTCCGGTCAGGTGAAACCGCTCCCGGTTCGGCCTGACCGGAAACGCGCGCCCCGAAATTGCTGGTTTCACGGAGCACAATTCGGCCGGCTGGTTCCAGCCAGCCGAATTGTGCTTTAGGTTCGGCGTGCTCAGGGAGGCAAATAAATGCATCGTAGAAAATTCATGAGCGGCACCGTCGCCGCATTCGGCTTGTTGTCCGCGCCGCAGGTTCTGGCGCAGAAGGTGCCCGGCGATGTCCGGTTCTTCTGCGGCTTTCCGCCTGGAGGCAACGCCGACCTGCTGTGTCGTCTTCTAGCCGAGGCGGTCAAGTCGGAGGTTGGCCAGAACGTCATCGTCGAGAGCAAGTCGGGCGCCTCGGGCTTCATCGCCAACGAGATCGTCGCCAACGCGGCGCCGGATGGACGCACGATCGGACTGGCTGCGATGGCGGCGATGTGCGTGGCCCCGGTGATGCCCGGCCAGAAGCTGCCGATCAATGTCGACACCGACCTGACGCCGATCGCCAGCGTCGCCAATGTTCCCAACATCCTGGTGTTCGGCAAGCACGTGCCGTTCCGTACCGTTCCCGAGCTGATCGAGCAGGCGAAGAAGAATCCCGGCAAGATCACCTACGCGTCGGCCGGCAACGGAACCTCACAGCACCTCGCCGGCGAGCTGTTCAAGAAGCTGGCTGGCGTCAATCTTCTGCACGTGCCCTACCGCGGCGGCGCGCCGGCCATCCAGGATATCGTCGCCGGCAACTGTGACGTGATGTTCGGCAACATGCCGGAGTTCCTGGGCCAGATCAGCGGCGGCGGACTGATCCCGATCGCCTTCGGAGGCCTCAAGCCTGCGCCGATGTTTCCCAACCTGCCGGTGATCTCGCAGTGGCTGCCGGGGTACGAGGTGGTGAACTGGTTCGCCGTGTTCGGCCCGCGCGGCTTGCCGGCCGATCTCGCCGAGCTGTGGAACAAGGCGCTGCGCGCGGCATCCGCCAAGCCCGATCTTCAGAAGCGCTACACCGAAAACGGGATGGAAGTGCTGATCGGGTCGCCGGCCGATCTCAAGGCCATGATCGTGGCGGATCGCAAGAAGTGGGCCGATGTCATCCAGTCCGCGGGCATGCGCGCGGACTGAACCGACCATAGATTCGACTTCTTGCGGACGCCGGGCGAGACGCTTCGGTAAGCTCGAGGCGAGCGCCTGCGGTCCGGGAAGAGCAAGAGCAGAACATGCATGCATCAACCGAGCACGGCTCGCTTCATTACGACGTGGTCGATCAAGTCGCGCCGTGGCGCGAAGCGCGCGCGCCGATCCTGTTCCATCACGGGATCGGCGCCTGCGCAGCAATGTGGGCAGGGTGGGTGCCGGCGCTGGGGGACGCCCATCGCCTGGTCACGTTCGATATGCGCGGGTGCGGGCAGTCGCACATTCCGGGACCCGACTTTGCCTGGTCGCTCGATCTGCTGGTCGACGACTTGTTTGCCGTTGCCGACGCGGCGGGGCTGCAACGATTTCATCTCGTCGGCGAATCGATCGGCGGCACGGTCGCGCTGGCCGCGGCGATCGCAAGGCCCGACCGCATCGTCACGCTCACCGTCAGCAACGGCGCCCATCTCGGCGCGTCGATCCGAAGCGTCGAGGCCTGGCAGAGCCAGCTCGACCAAGGCGGCGTGAAAGCCTGGTCGGACGCGTTCCTGCCCGGCCGCTTCCATGACGGCGCGCTATCGCCCGAGCGGCTGGCATGGTTCGCGATGCAGCAGGAACGATGGCCGCGCGAGTCGATCCTCAATGCGCTCGAGGTTCTGGTCGGCACCGATCTTTCATCACGGCTGAAGCACATAGGTTGCCCCACGCTGCTGCTGCACCCCGACGGCAGCCCGTTCATCCCCGTTCCCGTCATGGCGGAGCTGCACCACTTGCTGCCTGACGCCGAGCTCCATGTGATCGGACGCGCTCGCCATGGTCTGCCCTTTTCTCATGCCGTGCAGTGCGCCGGATTGCTGCGGACATTCCTCGACTCTCGCAAGGTCCGCTGATATCCGTGCGCGCCTACGTCCCGGGGAGGACGGCTACTTATCAAAGAGGGAACAATGAGACGCCGCGTATTGGCTGCTGCTGCCGCATTGGCGATCGCCTTGTCTGGCACGCCGAGCTTTGCCCAGGAGAAGCTCACGGTTTGGTGGGTGAAGGGCTTCTACAAGTCCGAAGACGATGCGCTCTATGCCGCCATCAAGAAGTACGAAGCCAAGACCGGCGTGAAGGTCGAGCTGTCGCAGTACGCCGTGCAGGACATGAACGCCAAGTCGGTGGCGGCGCTTGACGCCGGCACGCCGCCGGACATCGCCTATTCCGACACTTATGACGTGCAGACCGCCGGAAAGTGGGCATTCGACGGCAAGCTCGAGGATATCTCCGACGTCATCGGGCCGATGAAGGATCGCTTCGCGCCGGTCACCATCGAGACCGCCTATCTGTGGAACGACAAGGCGCAGAAGAAGGCCTACTACGGCTTCGCGCTCAAGCAGCAGACCCTGCACATCCAGTACTGGAAGGACATGCTGGGCCAGGCCGGCTTCAAGGAGAACGACATTCCCGGCACCTGGAAGGAATATTGGTCCTTCTGGTGCGACAAGGTGCAGCCGGCCATCCGCAAGGCGACCGGCCAGCGCGTCTACGGCATCGGCAGCCCGATGGGCGTGGAATCGACCGACTCGTTCCAGTCGTTCCTGAGCTGGGTGGACGCCTACAACGTCAAGCTGGTCGACGATTCGGGCAAGCTGCTGGTCGACGATCCGAAGGTGCGCGAAGGGCTCATTGCCGCACTCAAGGACTATACCGACGTCTACGTGAAGGGATGCACGCCGCCGTCTTCGACGACGTGGAAGGATCCCGACAACAACGTCGCGTTCCACAATCGGACGATCGTGATGACCCACAACTACACCATCTCGATCGCCGCCAAGTGGCTCGACGACGCCAACAATCCCGCGCTCACCGACGAGCAGCGCGCCGCCGGGCGCAAGGCCTACGACGAGCTGATCGCCACTGCGGGCTTTCCCAAGAAGCCCGACGGCTCGCCGATGGTCTATCGGACCGCGGTGAAGGTCGGCGTGATCTTCGAAGGATCGAAGAACAAGGCGCGGGCGCGCGAGTTCCTCAAGTTCATGCTCGAGGAGGAGAACCTTCGCCCCTATGTCGAGGGTGCGCTCGGCCGCTGGTTCCCGGTGACCAAGGCCAGCCAGGAGAGCCCGTTCTGGCAGGCCGACAAGCATCGCAAGGCGGTGTACGACCAGTTCAAGGCCGGCACGCTGCCCTTCGAATTCACCAAGAACTACAAATTCACGATCCTCAATAATGAGAACGTGTGGGCCAAGGCGATGAACCGCGTGGTCAACGAGAAGGTGCCGGTCGACAAGGCGGTCGACGAGATGATCGCCCGCATCAAGCAGGTCGCCGGCTGAGGCAAGTCGTTCTCCTCCCCAGCTCTGCTGGGGAGGCGAATGAGGAAAGCGTCCTTCCGCCCATCATAAAAGTCGCGCATGAGTCAGAACGTCGAGGCCGCGTATCCACTCAGCCCAGACCCGGATACCTCGGCCGCGTCACGCCGGGCAAGGCAGCAGCGCTTTGGCTTCGCCTTGTCGCCGAACCAGGTGTGGGGCCTGCTGTTCACCGCGCCCTACGTCGCGATCTTCGTGGGCTTCGTCGTCTTTCCGGTGGGTTACGCCTTCTGGCTGGCGCGCAGCCCGCATCTCTACGTCGAGCTGATGCAGGATCCGATCTTCCTGCGCACGGTGATCAACACGCTGGTCTTCCTGGTCGTGGCGATCAACATCAAGATGGTGCTCGCCCTGTTCCTGTCCGGATTCTTCGCTCAGAAGCGCTGGTGGGTGAAGGTGCTGGCGGTGCTGTTCGTGCTGCCCTGGGCGGTGCCGTCGATCCCGACCATCCTGTCGATTCGCTTCATGCTCAATCCGGAATGGGGCGTGATCAACACCTTGATCTTCAAGCTGACAGGCGACGACGGTCCGAATTGGCTCAACGACCCGACCCTGGCACTGTCGCTTTCCATGGCGGTGCACATCTGGAAATCGCTGCCGTTCTGGACCCTGATCCTGCTCGCCGGCCGGCTCGCCATCCCGGGCGAGCTCTACGAAGCAGCGTCGGTCGACGGCGCCGGCGCCTGGCATCGCTTCCGCTTCATCACCTGGCCGTCGATCGGCACACTGTATGTAACCTGCACGCTACTGTCGATGATCTTCACCGTCGGCGACTTCAACAGCGTCTACCTGCTGACCGGCGGCGGGCCGGCTGACCTGACGCACGTGCTGGCGACGCTCGGCATCCGCTATTTGCGGCTCGACCAGGTCGGGCTCGCCATGTCATCGATCGTCTGCGCGTTGCCGCTGATCCTGCCGCTGGTGTTCTTCATGATGAAGCGGTTGTCGAAATGACCCTGCGCAAGTTCATGCGCGGTGTCAGCACCGAGGCGGCGCTGCTCCTGGTCGGCATTCCTGTCCTGCTGTGGGCGCTGATTCCGATCTACCACATGCTGCTGTTCGCGATCTCGCCCAAGGACGCGGCATTCTCCGGCCAGCTCTGGCCGGCCCAGCCGACCCTGCGCAATTTCGAGATCGTGCTCGGCCAGAAGCATCATTTTCTCTACAATTTCTGGCTGCAGATGTTCAATTCACTGGTGATCTCGTGCGGCACGGCGCTGCTCACGTTGCTGATCGCCAGCGCCGCCGCCTTCGCCATCAGCCGGCTGCGCATGAAGGGCGGCCGCCTGGTGATGAACCTGGCGCTCCTGACCTATTTCATTCCCGCCGCCTTCCTCGCCGTCCCGATGTACAAGACCATGGGCATGTACGGCCTGCTCAACAATGACTGGGCGTTGGTGTTGGCCATGGTGACGGTGGCGTCGCCCTACGCGATCTGGATCCTTCGCCAAGCCTCCGACAAGCTGCCGGTCGAGCTCGACGAAGCGGCCCTGATCGACGGCGCCTCGCCCTTCCAGTTGTTCCGCATGATCTACATCCCGCTGATGGTGCCGTCGCTGATCGCGGTCGGTACTTACGCACTACTGCTGGCCTGGAACGAGTACCTCTACGCCTTCCTGCTCCTGTCGCGCGAGACGGCGATCACCTTGCCGGTGGCGCTCGGGAACTTCCTCTCGGCCGACGATTCGCCGTGGGAACTGTTGATGACGGCGGGCTTCATCTACGCCCTGCCGCCGGCGGCGATCTACTACGCCTTCCGCAAGTACATGTCGTCCGGCCTCACCGCCGGTGCGGTGAAGGGCTAGCTCCGCTTGTCCAGGGTCGCCATGAACGCTTTCAGCCTTGGCGCCCACTTGGCGGCGTCGAGGCCAGAGGCGGAATGGCCGAAATCGCTGTCGATCTCGAAGTAATCGGCGCCGACGCCGGCGGCCTTGAGCTTGGCCATCACGCCGGGTGCGATCGAGGGCGGAAACACCTTGTCGGTGCGCGACAGCACGTAGAGCACCTTGGCCTTGATCTTGGCCATGTCCTTCTCGGCGTCGAAACGCACGCTCGCCTTGCGCAACACGACCAGCGAGTTGCCGTCGAACACTTTCGACCAGGTCTCGGCCCGCCTGACGATCTCAGCCTCGCGCGCCGTCTTGTCGGGGAACTTGTCGGCCAACTGCTCATCGATGCCGTAGCGCTTGAGAGTAGTCACGCGCATTTCAGTCAGGACTTTGGTAATGCCGCCGTTCTCGTAATATCGGCCACCGTTCCAATTGGGATCCTTGGCCAGGACGTCGACCAGCGACTTGACGGCCGCCTCACCGCCCGAGCCCTTGGGTGCGCTCACGACGGCAACCAGACCATCCATGAAGTCCGGGTAGGTGACGCCCCATTGGAAGGTCTGGTAGCCGCCGAACGAGGGGCCGGCGACGGCGATCAGGTGCTTCACGCCGAGGTTGTCGAGCAGCGCCTTCTGGGCAGCGACAATGTCGACCAGGGTGATGTCGGGAAAATCCGGGCCGTAGGGCTTGCCGGTTGCCGGATTGATCGAGGCCGGGCTGGTCGACCCATAGGACGAGCCCAGCATGTTCGATGACACGACATAGAATCGGTCGGTGTCGATCGCCTTGCCCGGGCCGACCAGGCCGTCCCACGAGCCTTCGGCGCCGTTCTCGCCATAGCGTCCGGCCATATGCTGGCTCGACGTGTAGCCGTGGGGTCAGCAGCACGACGTTGCGGCCATCCGGTGCCATCGTGCCGTACGTTTCGTAGGCGATCGTCAGCTCGGGCAACACGGCGCCGCTCTCGAGCTTGAAGTTCTTGGTCGTGAAGTTGCGCTTCTCGATCTTGGTCAGAGGTCCTTGGGCGTTCGCCCGGCTCCCGGCCAGGAAGGGCACGATCGACCAGGCGACGAGAAGGGCACGACGGAACATTGCATCGGACATGGCTCTCTCCTTGGTCAGGCGCGCGCTGGCTGCAGGGGCGGCAGCGCGATGGCGTGTGCTGCCAGTCGTTTGCGGTCGGCTTCGGGCCGAATGAACAGCAGGCCGATCACGCCGCCGGCCAGCAGCAGCAGTCCGAGGATGACGTAGCCGCGTTCGTAGCCAAGCATCGGTGTCGTCGCGTTCTGCACGACCGCCCCCATGGCGAGCGGCGCGACCACGCCGGCCAGGGTGACGAGCGAAGTGGTGATGGCGAGCATAGCGGCGCGCTGCGGCTGCGGCGTGAGTTCGCTCACGACCATCGGGATGACGACGTAGATCGTGCTGCCGACCGCTGCGCCGATGACCAGCGTGACGAGCTTCAATTCGGGACTCGGCATGCTACCGACGAAGGGTAGGAGGCAGCCGCCCAGGATCACGGTGAGCGACGCGAAGGCTCCGCGAGAGACTCGGCTCGACGCGCCGTTTCGCTTGAGGCGTTGCGAGATGGCGCCGCCGCTCAGCACGATGAACATGCCGAAGATCCACGGCAGGATGGTGAGATTGCCGCCGACCTCCTGGCTGTAGCCCAATCCTTGGACCAGGTAGGAGGTGAACCAGGTGAGGCCGAGCGCCAAGCCCCAGTAGCTGGCGAACCCGGCGCAACACATCGCCATGATGCTGGGGCAGGTCAGCAGGTAGCGGTAGGGCACGTGCTCGAGACCGCCTTGGGCGTTGTCGCTGACGGGCGGATCGACCAGCGTGCCTTCGCGGCCGAGGAACAGCCAAGCCACTGCCCACAGCAGTCCGACGATGCCGAGAGCGCCGAACGCCCAGTGCCACGAATAGTGGACAATGATGTAGTTGAGCGCCGGCACGGCCACGATCACGCCCAGCGCCGAGCCTTGCGCAATGATGGCGGTCGGCATGCCGCGCAACGAATCGGGAAACCATTTGTAGATCGCGTGCGTGGCGGTTGGGCCTGCCGGCCCTTCACCGGCGCCAAGCACGATGCGGCAGGCGATCAGCACCTCGAGGCTCACCGTGCCCAACATCGGGAACTGGGCGACCGACCAGACGATCGCCATGACGAGGAGCGTCCAGCGCGTTTGCACGCGATTGGTGATGAAGCCGACCACCACCGCCGAGATCGCGAACAGGAAGAAGAAGGACGATCCGATCAGTCCGAACTGCTCGGGTGACAGCTTCAGGTCGGCAATGATCGGCTGGGCGGCGAGCCCTACCACCACCTTGTCGGCGAAGTTGATCAGCATGAAGAAGAACAGCAGGGCCGTCATGCCCCAGGCCCCTTTGAGGGGCCGATCCTGACTGGTCACTTGGGCGTTGCTCCCGATATTGCGGCCATGAGACAGGAGTGATGGAGGTCGTGCAAGCGCCGCCTCGATCAGGGTCGGCTCGGCCGCATGGTCCCTGCGGCGATGGCGTGGTTGGCGAGCCTTTGCCGATCGGCCTCGGGGCGGATGAAGATCATGCCGATCAGGCTTCCCGCCAGCAGCAGGCAGCCCAGGATGACGAAGCCGCGGTCGTAGCCCTCGAGGCGCGTGGCGGCTGCCTGGACGACGCTGCCCATGACCAGAGGCGCCGCGACACCGCCCAGGGTGATGATCGAGTTCACGATGGCGAGCATGGCGGCGCGTTGCGGCTGCGGCGTGAGCTCGCTCACGATCAGGGGAATGATGACGAAGGTCGTGCTGCCGATCGCCGGCCCGACAACCAGGATGGCGATCTTGAGCTCGGGTTGGGACGCCAGGGCAATGAACGGCAGGATGCACCCGCCGATCGCCATGGTGAGGCAGGGAAATAGTGCGCGCGCCGTGCGACTGGACGCGCCGTTCCTCGTCAGGTGCTGGGAGTACCAGCCGCCGACCAGTACGATGACCATGCCGGCGAGCCAGGGCAGCACGCTCAGGTCGCCGCCGATGGTCTGGCTGAAACCCAGGCCATCGACCAGATAGGACGTGAACCAGGTCAGGCCGAGAGACAGGCCCCAAAAGCCGGCGAAGCCGACGCAACACACCGCCACGATGCTCGGGCTGAGGAGAAGGCGGCGATAGGAGATGGCGCCTGCCGGCAGGCTTGTCCCGCCGGCAGTCGATTCATCTTGCGACCCGTCGACCAGGGGACCTTCACGGCCGAACAGCGCCCATAGCACCGCCCAGCCGAGGCCCGCGATGCCGAGGGCGCCGAAGGCCCAATGCCAGGAATGGTGGACGATGACCCAGTTCAGGAGCGGCACGGCGACGATGACGCCGATCGACGATCCTTGGGCGACGATCGCCGTCGGCAGCCCGCGCAGCGCGTCGGGAAACCACTTGTAGATGGCGTGCATGGCCACCGGATAGGCCGGGCCCTCGGCGACGCCGAGCACCATGCGGCTGGCGAGCAGGACCTCGAAGGTGACGGTGCCCAGCATGGGGAACTGGATCAGCGACCACAGCACGGCCATGGCGAGCAGCGTGTGGCGCGCCTGAACGCGATTGGTGAAGAAGCCGACCAGCACTGCGGAGACCGGGAAGAGCAGGAAGAAGGCGGAGCCGAGAAGACCGAATTGCTTTGGCGTCATCTTCAGGTCGTTCATCATCGGCTCGGCGCAGAGGCCGATCACCGCCTTGTCGGCGAAGTTGATGAGCATGAAGAGGAAGACCAGGGCAGTGATGCCCCAGGCCCCGGGTGGGGCGCCCTTTTGATCGATCACGTCGCGTTTCCTTGCGATTTTGCTCGCCTCCCCTGTATTCGGGGGAGGTGGCCCGAAGGGCCGGAGGGGATGGCCGCAGCCGAGATTCCTCCAAGTCTGACGTCGGAATTCAAAGCATCTTTCCTGCGGTTGTCTTCCTCCGTCCCCTTGCCGGGGCACCTCCCCCGAATACGAGGGAGACGAACAAGGGTGTCCACTCCGTAGCCGGAATCCGGAGAGGAAATCTTCACACAAAAAAGGGCGCCCGCGGGCGCCCTTCTCGTTGCCGTGAAAGTGCTCAGCCTTTCACGAACGGGCACTTGCCGTCCTTGAGGGGGCGGTACGCCTGGTCGCCGGGCACCGTCGAGATCAGCTTGTAGATGTCGTCCTTGCTCTTGGACTCGGCCGGCGACTTCACCTCGAACAGGTACATGTCGCGCACCAGGCGGCCGTCCTCGCGCAGCTTGCCGTTCTTGGTCATGACATCGTTGACCGGCAGCTCGCGCATCTTGGCCATCACCGGCTTGGCGTCGTCTGTTCCCGCCGCCTGCACGGCCTTGAGATAGTGCAGGGTCGAGCTGTAGACGCCCGCGGTCAGCATGCTCGGCAAACGGTCCTTCTTGGCGCGGTAGCGCTTGGTCCAGGCGCGGGTCTCGTCGTTGAGGTCCCAGTAGAACGCTTCGGTCAGCACCAGGCCTTGCGCGACCGGCAGGGTGAGCGACTGGACGTCGGTCGCGAACACCAGCAGGCCGGCCAGTTTCTGGCCGCCCTTGGTGATGCCGAACTCGCCCGCCTGCTTGATCGAGTTGATCGTGTCCTGGCCGGCATTGGCGAGGCCGATGACCTTGGCCTTGGAAGACTGGGCCTGCAGCAGGAACGAGGAGAAGTCCTGTGTGCTGAGCGGGTGCTTGACGCCGCCCAGCACCTTGCCGCCGGCGGCCTTGACCACGGCGGTGACGTCGCGTTCCAGGGCATGGCCGAACGCGTAGTCAGCGGTCAGGAAGTACCAGGAATCGCCGCCCGACTTCACCAGGGCCGACCCGGTGACCTGGGCGAGCGCATAGGTGTCGTAGACCCAGTGCGCGCCGGTTTCCGAGCAGGCGGGGCCGGTCAGGTCGGCCGAGGCAGCGCCGGTGATGATGTCGATCAGTCCCTTTTCCTGGGAGATCTTGCGCACTGCCAAGGCGACCGAGGAGGTGCCGAGGCCGGTGATCATCTTGACGCCGTCGACGTCGTACCAGCGGCGGGCAATCTGGGCGCCGACATCGGGCTTGGTCTGGTGGTCCGCCGACAGGATTTCGACGGGACGCCCCAGAACCTTGCCGCCGACGTCCTCGATGGCCATCTGCATGGCCTCGACCTCGCCGGCCGTCAGGTCGCCATAGACGCCGGAGAAGCCCTCCATGACGCCGATCTTGAGCGGGGCCGGTGCCTGCGCCTGAGCGACGGCAATCAGGCCCATCGCCGTGAGGCCGATCACGGCCGCCGCCGCGCCGCCATAGCGAACCGATTTCGCAAAACTCATACAAACCCTCCCAAAGCAACTCCCCGCGTAAGGGCCCGAAATCTAACGATCGGTCAAGGCGTGCGCCAGCGCTGGACAGCAGCGTCCCGCTTCGATTAATTCGCCGAGGTGCAGGGGAGGTGAATGGCGCAAGACGAAACAATCCTGGAAGCTCGGGGACTGACGAAGGAATTCAAGGGCTTTGTCGCGGTCAAGAATGTCGATCTGCGGGTCAAGCGGCACACCATCCATGCCCTGATCGGTCCGAACGGCGCCGGCAAGACCACCTGCTTCAACCTGCTCACCCATTTCCTGGTTCCGACGGCCGGCAGGATCCAATTCAACGGCCGCGACATCACCGGCAGCTCGCCCGCGACGATCGCGCGCATGGGGCTCGCCCGCTCGTTTCAGATTTCGGCGGTGTTCCCGCATCTGACGGTGCTGGAGAACGTGCGCGTCGCGCTGCAGCGCAAATTGGGAAACTCGTTCCATTTCTGGCGCTCGGAGAAGGTGCTGAGCCAACTCGATGCACGCGCCCATGAGCTGGTCGGCGCGGTTGGTCTGACCAATTTCGCCCGGCTGCCGGCGGTCGAGCTGCCTTACGGCCGCAAGCGAGCGCTCGAGATCGCCACGACGCTTGCGCTCGAGCCGGAGATGATGCTGCTCGACGAGCCGATGGCCGGCCTCGGCCAGGAGGACATCAAGCGCATCACCGCCCTGATCCGCTCGGTCGCCAAGGATCGCACGGTGCTGATGGTCGAGCACAACATGTCCGTGGTCGCCGATCTGTCCGACACCATCACCGTTCTGGCGCGCGGCGAGGTCCTGGCCGAAGGACCTTATGCCACCGTGTCGACCAATCCTGCCGTCGTCGAGGCGTATGTCGGAACCGGTCATGGTTGAGACCTTGCTCAAAGTCGACGCGCTGCAGGCGTGGTACGGGGAGTCGCACATCCTGCACGGTGTCGGGTTCGAGATCGCGCGCGGCGAGCTGGTGACCCTGCTCGGCCGCAATGGCGCGGGCAAGACGACGACGTTGAAGTCGGTCATGGGCATCGTCGAGAAGCGCTCCGGGTCGATCACGTTCGAGGGGCGCGAGACGGTGGGGCAGCCGTCCGACCAGATTGCCCGGCTAGGCCTCGCCTACTGTCCCGAGGAACGCGGCATTTTCTCCAGCCTCAACGTCGAGGAGAACCTGCTGCTGCCGCCGGTCGTGCGGCCAGGCGGCATGAGCCTCGCCGAGATCTACCAGCTATTCCCCAATCTTCTCGAGCGACGGCGCAGCCAGGGCACCAAGCTGTCGGGCGGCGAGCAGCAGATGCTGGCGATCGGCCGCATATTGCGGACGGGCGCGAGCCTGTTGCTGCTCGATGAGCCGACCGAAGGCCTGGCGCCGGTGATCGTGCAGCGCATCGGCGAGATCATCCGCCAGCTCAAGGGCCGCGGCTTCACCATCCTTCTCGTCGAGCAGAATTTTCACTTCGCCGCCACCGTGGCCGATCGCCACTACGTGATGGAGGACGGTCGCGTGGTCGACATGATCGCTTCGGCCGATGTTCAGCAGAACATCGGCAAGCTCCAGACCTATCTCGGGGTCTAGGGATGGCACAGGTCGCGCTGGGTCTCGTCAACGGGGCCTTCTACGCCATGCTGAGCCTGGGGCTCGCCGTGATCTTCGGTATGCTGAACGTTATCAACTTCACGCACGGCGCCCAGTTCATGATGGGCGCCTTCGCGGCCTGGCTGCTGCTCGGCATCCTCGGCGTGCCGTTCTGGGCTGCTCTGGTGTTGGCGCCCATCATCGTCGGCCTGTTCGGCGTCGTGCTCGAGAAGCTGTTGCTGAAACGCATCTACCATCTCGACCATCTTTACGGCTTTCTGCTGACGTTCGGCCTGGCGCTGATCATCGAGGGGCTGTTCCAGTGGAAATGGGGCTCGTCGGGCGCGCCCTATCCGGCGCCGATCACCGGTGGCACTGATCTCGGCTTCATGATCATGCCGAGCTACCGGCTGTTCGTCGTCGTCGCGGCGCTCGTGGTCTGCCTCGCCACCTGGTACGGCATCGAACGGACCAAGCTCGGCGCCTATCTGCGGGCGGCCACCGAGAACCCGACACTGGTGCGTGCCTTCGGCATCAACGTGCCGCGCCTGATCACGCTCACCTACGGGCTGGGCGTGGCGCTCGCCGCTCTCGCTGGCGTGCTGGCGGCGCCGATCCAGCAAGTGTCGGCGCTGATGGGCACCAACCTCGTGCTGGTCGTGTTCGCCGTGGTGGTGATCGGTGGCATGGGTTCGATCATGGGCTCGATCGTCACCGGCTTCGGGCTCGGCCTGATCGAGGGCCTGACCAAGGTGTACTACCCACCCGCCGCCAACACGGTGATCTTCGTCGTCATGGCGATCGTGCTGCTGGTCAAGCCGGCCGGCCTGTTCGGCCAAACCAAGTGATGGTGGCCAAATGAGCAGCCAGCGTACCCTCGTTGCCGTGGTCATCGCTGCCGCCGCCCTGGCGGCGCCGTGGGTCGCCTATCCGGTGTTCCTGATGACGGCGCTCTGCTTCGCGCTGTTCGCCTGCGCTTTCAACCTGTTGCTGGGTTACGCGGGCCTCATGAGCTTCGGCCATGCCATGTTCTTCGGCACGGCAGGCTATTTCTACGGCCACGTCGTCAAGGCCTGGGACCTGCCGCCCGAGCTGGGGCTCGTTGCTGGCGTCGGCGGCGCGGCGGCCCTCGGTCTGGTGACCGGCGCGCTGGCGATCCGGCGCCAGGGCATCTACTTCGCCATGATCACCCTCGCTTTCGCCCAGATGATCTATTTCTTTTGTGTGCAAGCGCCTTTCACGGGCGGCGAGGACGGCCTGCAGGGCATCCCGCGCAAGGCGCTGCTGGGCGGCCTGATCCCGACCAAGAACGACCGTGTGCTGTACTATGTCGTGCTGGCGATCTTCCTGTTCGGCTATGGCGCGATCTATCGCTTCATCCATTCGCCGTTTGGCCAAATCTTGAAGGCGATCCGCGACAACGAGCAGCGTGCCCTGTCGCTCGGCTACGAAGCCGACCGCTACAAGCTCTTGGCCTTCGTGCTGTCTGCGGCCTTGGCGGGCCTGGCCGGCGCTACCAAGGCGTTGGTTCTGCAGTTCGCCACCCTCACCGACGTCAGTGCCGCGATGTCGGGCGAGGTCGTGCTGATGGCGCTGGTCGGCGGGCTCGGCACCATTGTCGGACCGGTCGTCGGCGCCTTCGTCATCATCACCATGCAGAACTACCTGGCTTCGGCCGGCGAGTTCGTGCTGGTGATTCAGGGCGTCATCTTCGTGGTCATCGTCATCGCCTTCCGCAAGGGTCTGGTCGGCGAGCTCGCCGACTGGTGGAAGCGGCGCACGTCGCCACGACCCGCCGCGGGCGACGACTGACCGATGCTGGCCCGCCGATCGGCGGGCGGCAGCGGTCACCGGTTCGAGACCCAATTGACCCACCGACCTGCTATACCGATGGCTCGGTTGGTTTGGCGAGGGCGGTGATGGCGGCGACGCGCAGGCGTTTCCTTGGACGGGCGATCCCCCTTGCGGGTCTCGCGGCGGCCTTGGCGGTCACCTGGGCCGCAGACGCAGCCGCTACATCCCCGACGCTTGGCGCCGTGCTCTCGCTGGGCGGGCTGGGTGTGCTGTTGGCGGTCGTATTCGCAGCCGTGCACCATGCGGATGTCATCGCCCACCGCACCGGTGAGCCGTATGGCACCCTGGTGCTGACCGTCGCCGTGACGGTGATCGAGGTCGCCCTCATCCTGTCCATCATGCTGGCCGGCAAGGGCCAGCCCGGCCTCGCCCGCGAGACCGTCTATGCCGTCATCATGGTGGTGTGCAACGGCGTGGTCGGGCTGTGCCTGGTCATGGGCGGCCTGCGCTACGGCGAGCAGGGCTTCCGCCTGTCCGGCACCAATTCCTATCTGGTCGTGCTGATGCCGCTCGCCACCCTGACCTTGATCCTGCCGAGCTACACCACCAGCGTGCCCGGGCCTTACTATTCGAATGCCCAGCTCGGCTTCGTCAGCGTCGCCACCCTGGCGCTCTATGCGGTGTTCCTCTACGTCCAGACAGTGCGTCATCGCGACTACTTCCTGTCCGACCTGGGGGACCGCGGAGACGATCATGACGTCCCGCCAGGATTGCGCCAGGTTTGGGAGAGCGTGATCCTGCTCGTCGTCGGCCTGATCGCGGTGGTGCTGCTCGCCAAGGGCGTCGCCGGGTCGATCGAGGCCATGGTCCTGAAGGTCGGCGCTCCGACCGAAGCCGTCGGCTTGCTGGTCGCCCTTCTGGTGCTCTTACCGGAGACCGTGGCGGCGCTGCGCGCGGCGCGGCGCAACGAGCTGCAGAAGAGCCTGAATCTCGCGCTAGGCTCCTCGCTGGCGACCATCGGGCTCACCATTCCCGCCGTCAGCCTGCTGGCCATCCTGCTGAAGCAGCCGATCGAGCTCGGCATCGACCAGCACGACACGGCGCTGCTGGCACTCACCTTCGGCGTCAGCCTGGTCACGTTCGTCGGCGGTCGCACCAACATCCTGCCAGGGTTCGTGCATCTCGTGCTGTTCGCGATCTTCGTCTTCATGATATTCGTTCCGTAAAAGGGGGAAATTGCCATGACCGAACCGTCCGCCGCACTCGACGACAGCATCCTGTCCGAGCTGCGCAAGATCGACACGCCGACCATCACCAACGTGGTCGCGACCTACCCCAAGAATCCGCTTTGCCTCGGGCTCTACAATCCGTGGACGGAGAATTGGTACACCGACACCTCGATCCGCTGCGTCTATCCGGAGATGGGACCGGTCGTCGGCTATGCCGTGACTTGCGTCTATGGTCTGCCGGATCCGAATTTCAGCGGCCGGCTGTCCTTCATGGACGTGATCGATGCGCTCGATGCGATGAAGAAGCCGACCATCCTGATCATTCAGCAGAAATGGCCACCGGAGCTGCACAACAAGGCGGGCCTCGCCGGCGAGATGATGGTGAGCTCGATGATGGCGGTGGGCTGCGTTGGCCTCCTGTCCAACGGACCGTCGCGCGACGTCGACGCCATCCGCAAGCTGCGCTTCCAGCTTCTGCTCGGCGGCGTGACGGCGGGCCACGGCGAGATGGCCGTCCAGGCCGTCAATGTGCCGGTCTCGGTCGGCGGCATGGATGTGGCACCGGGCGATCTCATCCACATGGACGAGAACGGCGCCGTCAAGTTCCCGCCGGTTCATGCGCCGGCCATCGTCGAGAACGCACGCGCGATGCTCGACGACGAGGCGGCGCGCCTCGTCCTGCTGCGCAAGGCTCGGACGGCCGCCGAGGTGCGCGCGGCCTCCTCCGGCGGCGCCTACACGCCGAAGAAAAAGTAGCGGCTCGCATGGCGTCCGACCCGTCGCCGGCGAGCCTCCGCCCGGCGCGATTCGGGCTGGCCGCGAAGCTGTTTGCCGTTCTGCTGCTGATCGGCGCGACCGGCGTGCTGATCACCAGCGTCCTGGGCTATCTGCGGTCGCGCGAGGCGCTCGAGCAGACGATCTTCAATCAGCTCACGGCGATGCGCGAGACCAAGGCGCATCAGGTCGAGGCCTATTTTCGCGGCATCCGCAACGAGATGCGCGTGCTGGCGGGCACCAAGATGGCGGTCGACGCCCTGCGCGCCTTTCGCGAGTCTGTCGAGGAGCTCGACCGCAAGCCGCTCCCCGCCGACGTGCGCACGCGCGTCGTCGACTGGTATGATCGGCAGTATATTCCAATGGTGCGTCGTCTAGTCGGCAACGAGATTCCGGCGGAGGACTTTCTTCCGGTTGGGCCCGCCCTGAACTTTCTTCAGGACTGGTACATCGTCTCCAATCCGTACCCACCGGCGCGCCGCAGGCTGCTCGACGATGCGGGCGACGGGAGTGCCTACAGCCGAATTCACGCGATCTACCATCCGCTGATGCGCACCGCGGCGACCACCCTTGGTTTTGCCGACTTCATGCTGGTCGATCACAAGAGCAGCCGAGTCATCTATTCGGTCGAGAAGGAGCCGGATTTCGGCGTCTCGCTGCATGCCCGCCCCTATCGTCAGTCGAATGTCGCGGCGGCCGCGGCGCGGTGCGCCGAATCGCCCAACGCGACGGCGACGTGCCTGGAGGATTTCGCCGACTATTTGCCGGCGGACGGCAAGCCGATGGCCTTCATGGCAGCACCCGTGATCGATCAGGGCGTCGTCCTTGGCGTGCTCGTCGCGCAGCTTTCGATCGACGAGATCGACAACATCGTCACCAGCGGCAAGCGCTGGCGCCACGAGGGGCTGGGCACCACCGGCGAGGCCTATCTCGTCGGGCCGGACTTCTACGTGCGTTCGTCGCCGCGTCTGTTCTTCGAGAACCGCGATGCCTACTTCGCCAGCCTCCAGGGCGACCAGACGGAACAGGATATCGCCGACATCCGCAAGTTCGCGACTCCGGTTCTCAATCAGCGCATCGACACCAAGGCAACGCGCGCTGCCTTGGGCGGTGTCGAGGGCACGGGCGAGATCATCGGCTATCGCGGCCTCGCCACGCTCGCTTCGTGGGGACCAGTTCGGGTGTCGGGCGTGAACTGGGCGCTGGTCGCCAAGATCGACTCGTCAGAAGCGTTCGCACCCGTCCATCGGCTCGAACGGGAGCTGATGATCGTCGGCGGCCTGGCGCTGCTGGTGGTCGCCCTGACGGCTGCTTGGCTGTCGCGCTCGCTGCTCTCGTCGCTGCGCGATCTCACTTCGGGGGTCAGGCGGTTTGCCGCAGGCGACTACGAGGCCAAGGTCACGGTGCGAACCAAGGACGAGATCGGCCAGCTTTGCCTCGCTTTCAACGGCATGGTCGACGAGCTGCGCGAAAAGAGTCGGGTCATCGAAAGCAAGAATCGCGAGAACGAGGAACTGCTGCTGAACGTCCTGCCGGCGCCGATCGCCAACCGGCTGCGCGTGGGCGAGCAGAGCATCGCCGACGGCTTCGCCGAGGTCACGGTCGCCTTCGCCGATCTGGTCGGCTTCACCGCCATGTCGGCGGACATGCCGCCGGCCAAGGTCGTCGCCTTGCTGAACGGGCTGTTCAGCCGCTTCGACGAGGCGGCACGAGAGCTCGGCATCGAGAAGATCAAGACGGTGGGCGATGCCTACATGGCAGTGTGCGGCCTGCCCGACCCGGTCGCCGACCACGCCGCCCGTATGGTGCGGATGGCGATTCGGATGGTCCACATCACGCGCGAGCACGCGCTGGAGTATCGTGTGTCGATGAAGCTGCGGGTCGGCGTCAACAGCGGACCCGTGGTCGCGGGCGTCATTGGCAAGAGCAAGTACATCTACGATCTGTGGGGCGACACCGTGAATCTGGCGAGCCGGATGGAATCGGGGGGCCTCCCCGACATGATCCAGGTGACTCGCCCCGTCTACGAGCGGCTCAAGGGCGAGTTCGCGTTCGAGGAGCGCGGCCCGATCGAGGTGAAGGGCAAGGGTCACGTCGAGGCATGGCTGTTGAAGCTGTAGAAACAATCTCGTCCGCGCCGGCACCTACTTGATCTTGTCGAAAGCCACGCCGAAGCCGAGCAGCGGGACGTCGATGTTGATCGTGCGCTTGTTGGTGTCCTGGATCGTGATCTTGAGCAACGTGCCGCCGCGCAGGGCGGCGAGCAGGGGGTCCTTCAAAGGGATGCTCACGATGCAGCCGACGGCGGTACACGTCTGCACCGATTGGCGTTCGACGGGGCCATTGTCGATCTTGAGCTGAATCGGCTCCACCAGATTGATCCCGAGCGGTAGCTGGATGGTGAGGACCGGGGATTTGGTGTCCGGAGCAATCCTCGCCGACACCACCACGACCACCTGCTTGTCTTCTCGGTTGATCATCTGCTGGATGGCTCGGCAATCCAGGGTCTTGCCGTCGCCGGCGCACTCGACGCGCCAGGCCGCCACATTGTCCTGGGCAGCCGCATGCGATAGCAGCCCGGCCATTGCCAAGCAGGTCAGCAGGCCAACGAGGGCCACGCGGTCACGGCTGAAATTGCGCAGCACCATGTTCGTTCACTTCTCCCGGAATTGGCATGCCAGCGGCGGCGGCCCTGGACTTGCACCGACACGCCAAGGGTGGTCACCGCGCCGCCACGACAACAGCATGCACGCTGGCTGGTATCGCCATCAAGCCGGACTCGACAGATTGTCGCCGTTCGGTCGGCCGGCGGCTCGTGCTGGTCGGTTTCGCCCCGTCGATGGACAGCCGGGGACTGTAGCGGTGTATCGCGCCGAGCGACCTCTTGGTCGAATAGTCCCCGGTCAGATGGGTTTGAGGGCCGATCGCAGGGTTTCGTTCGAGATCTGCATCAGGCCGTCGAACGGCTGACCGAGCTCCAGGATCAAGTAAATCGCCGCTGACGCGGACAGCACGCACACGCCGAGCACGATGGTCAATGTGGTATTCGGCTTCGCGGACATGCTGAACGTCGTGAAGATGAAGGTGAGCCACAGCACGAGCACGATCATGAAGGGATGCGACACCGAGTCGGGCGGCTGGGCGAACAAGGCGAGCCTGGTCTGGGCGATGTCGGAGCTGATAGCCAGCGCGCGCGCTTGCAGGGATGCCTGTATGGCGTTCTTCGGTTGAAGTTGTCGCAACGCGTAGGAGGCCGAGGCGTCGTAGGCCACGCGCTGGTTGGTCGGGCGGCCTGCCTTCACTGCCTGTTCCTGCCAGATGGAATCGATCAACAGACCGACCTCGGCGCGGAGCTGCGTGCGGATCGGCGTTGTCTCGGGCCCATAATCCTGGAGTATTTCGTCGAGTTCGCTGACGTCGGCCGCCAGTCGGCTGACGTAGCCGCTGGTGTGCTCGAACGAGGTTCGGGTTGCAGCAAAGAGCAACGCCAGGACCACCGCGGTCAGGGTGCCGACCAAGGCGGTCGCCAGGCGAATGACTTCCTTGGAATCGCCGGTCAGATGCGGTTCGGGAAGCCTCGATCTCAGCATTGCTCCGCCGATGGTGCCGGCCAGAATGAGAGCGAAGGCGACGATGACCAAGACAATGGAGCTCAAGGACCACCTCGAGAGCGAATGCGGATGGATTTCTTAACGGCCGGTCTATCGATCTTCAATCGAGCCCCGTCGTCATGGGCCGGCAGATGGGCTCAATTCCTGTGCACGTAGCGAAGGCGGGCCGTTACGGCGGACGCACGGCCGACAAGAATGCCGGCACAGACGGTCGCGAGCAGCGCCGCGAAGAAGCGCATGGGGTCGATGCTCGGCGATCGGACGGCTCCGACGACATCCACGGCAACGCAGAGGACGAGAACGATCGCCACCCAGAGAATGACGCGCTTGGTGGCGGGCCGCGCCTGAAAGCGGGGCCGGTAGGCGTCGATCTGCACCTGCATCGTGAAGCCGCGGGCAGCGCCCACGGCTAGGCCGGCCAGCATGGCGACGCCGAACTGCCAGGCTGGCTTGTTCGCGGCAAGCTGAATGAGCACTAGGCCGAAGGCGATCGCACAGCCCAGGATAGGGGGCACGAACAGGCGCCAGATCGAGACGTACTGTCGACGGACCTCGCGAAGCGCCAGGTAGGCGCAGGCGGCGGCGGCAAGGGCCAGCATGCCATGCAGAATGTTGAGCTCGAATATCAATTCAGACGCCCCGTTTCGAGCCACCGACTCCCGTGACCACCCCACGCCCCCTGAATGGTGATTTTTCAGCGCGCCTGCTAGTAAATTCTTTCCGGGGTACGATCTTGGCCTATAACCCCGCTTTCAGTATATCCAGCAACCGTTTCGCACACCTTAACGAGAGGACGAGAATGGACGACGCCGGCGAATCGGCGAGCCGACCCGAAGGGGCGGCCCAGTCTCAGGCCCATCCGTTTCAGGCGGAAGTCGCCGAACTCCTGAACCTGATGGTGCATTCGGTCTACTCCGAGACCGACATATTCTTGCGCGAGCTGATTTCCAACGGATCCGACGCCTGCGACAAGCTGCGATACGAGGCGATCGCCCGACCGGAGCTCCTGGCCGGCGCCGACAAGTTCGCCATTCGGATTACGCCCGACAAAGCGAACGGCACGCTCTCGATTGCCGACAGCGGCATCGGCATGGACCGTCAGGAGCTGATCGACAATCTCGGGACGGTTGCCCGCTCCGGCACCAAGGCGTTCCTGAAGGGGCTGTCGGAGGCGAAGGAAGGAACCGGGCTGATCGGCCAGTTCGGCGTCGGCTTCTACGCTGCGTTCATGGTCGCGGACCGCATCGTGGTGACCAGCCGCCGCGCCGGTGCGAGCGAGACCTGGACCTGGACTTCCTCCGGCGGCTCGGGCTTCGAGGTCGCTCCGGCGAGCGCCGAGCAGGCGGCCCGCGTGACGCGCGGCACCGAGGTCGTGCTCCACCTCAAGGAGGATACCAAGCGTTATCTGGAGCCGTACGAGATCGAGCGGATCGTCCGGGCCTATTCCGACCATATCCTGTTCCCGATCGAGCTGGTCGACGACAAGGGCGAAGCGCGGCAGGTCAATGCCGCGAGCGCGCTGTGGCAGCGCTCGAAATCGGAATTGAAGCCCGAGGACTACACGCAGGCCTATCGCTCGCTCGCCATGGCGTTCGACGAGCCGGCGCTCACGCTGCACTACAAGGTCGAAGGCCGGCAGTCCTATGCCGTCCTTCTGTTCGTGCCGACCACGCCGCCCTTCGATCTCGCCGATCCCATCCGCAAGGGCCGCGTGAAGCTCTATGTCCGTCGCGTGTTCATCACCGACGATGCCGACTTGCTTCCGGGCTGGCTGCGCTTCGTGCGCGGCGTCGTCGACAGCGAGGACCTGCCGCTCAATGTCTCGCGCGAGATGCTGCAGAACAATCCGCAGGTCGCGCAGATTCGCAGCGGGCTGACCAGCCGGGTCCTCGGCGAGCTCGAGAGCACGGCGGCGAAGGATGCGGATGCCTACGCCAAGATCTGGGAGGCTTTCGGCCCGGTTCTGAAGGAGGGGCTGTACGAGGATCGGGAGCGGCGCGACCAGCTCCTCGCCTTGGCGCGCTTCTCGACCACGGCCGGCGGCGGGTTGCGCAGCCTCGAAGCCTATGCCGCCGACCTCAAGCCCAATCAGACCGAGATCTACTACCTGGTGGGCGAAGGCGCCGAGCGGATCAGATCCAATCCCAAGCTGGAGGCGGCGCGTGCCCGCGGTATCGAGGTTCTGCTGCTCACCGATCCGATCGACGCTTTCTGGACGGTGATGCCGCAGGAGTTCGGCGGCAAGAAGCTGAAGTCGCTCAGCCAGGGCGATGTCGATTTCGGACTGATCCCGCTGCTCGACAAAGCGGGGAGCGACCAGCCGGAGCGCGAGGCCGCGAAGGCGGACGACGATGCTCTCGTGGCGGCCGTGAAGGCGATGCTCGGCGACAAGGTCTCCGACGTGCGCGCGTCGCAACGGTTGACCGACAGTGCGGCGTGCCTGGTCGCAGCCGCGCAGGGACGGGATCGCGAGCTCGAGCGCCTGCTCGCTCGCCAGAATCGCGGAAGCGGCGACAAGCCGATCCTGGAGCTGAACATGGGGCACGATCTGGTACGCGCCATGGCCAGCGCGCACGCCGAGAAGCGCGAGGCGGAGGCGGCCGATATCGCTTACCTACTGCTCGACCAGGCTCATATCCTGGATGGCGAGATGCCAGCCGATCCGGCCGCCTTTGCCAAGCGCCTGAACTCGCTTGTCGTACGAGGTCTGCGCTCGGCGTAGAAGGACGCGTCTGGAAACGGGGACCTCGCGAGGCACCGATCCTTCTCCTTTCCAGCGAAGCTGAGGCGATGAAGGGGCACATCTTGCTTGCCTTGCCCGTAAGGGCTGCGAAGTGGACACATCCTTATTTGCCTCCCCCGTCGGCGGGGGAGGTGGCCCGAAGGGCCAGAGGGGGAGGGCTGCAGGCAAGCCGCTTCGCAGTCCGACGTCGGACTTGGAGGGAGCTCGACTGCGGCTTTCCCCTTCCGCCCCCTATGGGAGCACCTTCCCCACTGACGGGGGAGGCGAGCAAGTCGTGGCCACTCCCTCGCCGATGACGGCGGAGAAATTCGAGCTGGGTCCTCTCCGGAGTGGTGGAGTCGGAGCAGAGAAGTACCTGTGCCTATCCGTGCTGCTTCACCGGGTGAGCGCGCAGTCCGGCTTCATCGACCTCGACTCCCCAACCGGGTCCCTTGGGCAGGATGTAGTCGCCGTTTTCGAACACGGGCGCCACGGTCACGATGTCGTCGCGCCAGGGCACGCCGTCGATGTCGATCTCCATGACCCGGAAGTTGGGCACGGCGGCGCAGAAATGTGCGCTGATGGCACTGGCGAGGTGGCCGTAGAAATTGTGCGGTGCGACATTGACCTCGTAGACGTCGGCCATGGCGGCGATCTTCAGCGATTCGACGAAGCCGTTCCACACCACGTCGACGATCGCCGTATCGAAGGCATAGTTCTCAAAATAGGGCCGGAAATCGCGTCGCTCGAGCAAGGTCTCGCCGGAGGCGATCGGGCAAGGCGAATCGCGACGCAGCAGCGCGATCGATTTCGGGTCGTGGATGTCGAGCTCGAGCCACGTCAGGCGGGCCGGGCCGACCGCCTCGGCGATGCGCCGGAACCCTTCGGTGCGGAAGTGGAAGTTGGTGTCGAGCATGATGCCGACGTCCGGGCCGCAGCCGGCGCGAAACGCCTCGACCGTCCTGGCCGCGCTACGGGCGATGAAGTCGTCCCAGTTCCGCTCGGGAAAGCCGCGACCGACGACGAAGCCCGGACGATAGGCGATCAACTTGCCGTCCACCTCGAGGGCGATGTTGGTCTTCAAGCCGGTGAAGCCACGGGCTTTCACCTCGGCGCCGAGCTTCGTCATGTCGTCGTAGGTCCGCACCGCCGGCGTGCGGACGAGATCGGGATTGCGCAGCCGGTACGAGCCGCAGTGCGACCAGTAGACGGGGATTCGGTCGCGCAATTTTCCGCCGAACAGCTCATATACAGGCACGCCCAGGGCCTTGCCCTTGATGTCGAGCAGAGCATTCTCGATTGCGCCGATCGCCTGGCGGGCGATGCCGCCGCGCGATTGGACCGAGCGCGTTCCGAGGACGGCGTTCACCAGCTCGATCTGCATCGGGTCCATGCCGATGACGCTCGACATCAGCACTTCGATGGCGCCCGTCAGCCCGGGGCTGCCGAAGCTCTCATTGTATTCCGACCAGCCGACGATACCGTCGTCCGTGACCAGCTTCAGGAATGAGAAGGTCCGCCAGCCGGCATCACACCGAAAGACCGCGTATTCTTTGACTTTCATCTCGTGCTCCGATCGACGCATCGTGCGACTGAGCGAAGAATCTCTCGCGGCGCTCGACATGACAATGCCCTCGTCGCGGCGGGAGTGCTCGGGAGCCAGGCATCAGCAGCGAGGGATACTCCGGTTCGGGACCTGCCCACTGCCCGCGGCTCGACCCCGCGCACCGGTCGGCATATTCTGTCGTGGTTGCGACGGCGTGAGGTTCCAGGAGGTCATCATGGCGATTGCGGTCAAGGCGCGACATCCTGCTCTCGGCGCGGAAGTCCGTGGCGTCGATATGCGCTTGCCCATGGATGCAGAGACCTTGAAGGCGGTGAACGACGCTTGGATGAATCATCTCGTCCTGGTATTTCCCGAGCAGCGCATCACGGATCGCGAGCACGTGAACTTCACGCGCAACTTCGGCGAAGCGGAGATTTTCCATCAGACCTCACTCCATCTGAGGTCGGAACGTGTCGCCGAGATCTTCCTCGTCTCGAACGTCGACGAGAACGGGCGGCTGATGCGCCCGTCGAATCCGACCCAGAAACAGCTTTCGTCCTCGCAACGATGGCATACGGACAGCAGCTACCGGGCGATGCCGAGCATGGGCGCGCTCCTGCACGGCATCGAGATCAGCCGGACTGGCGGGATCACCCAGTTCATCAACATGTACATGGTCTACGACGATCTGCCCGAAAGTCTGCGGCGCGCCGTGGAGGGCCGCAAAGCGCGCCACGATTTCAGCATGCTGCACCGGGTCGTCGGCTCACCGGCGCCGACACCCGAGGAGCAGGCGGCCATGCCGCCGGTGTGGCATCCGATGGTGCGCCGTCATCCGGTCACCGGCCGCAAGTCGCTGTTCATCAGCTCGATCTACAACGATGCCGTCGAGGGCCTGGACGACACGGCGGCACGTCGCTTGATCGCCGATCTCTCGGCTTTCGCGGCCCAGCCGAAATACATGTACCGGCACGTATGGCAGCCCGACGACGTCCTGATGTGGGACAATCGATGCACCGTTCACGCCGTCACCCCGCACGATCCCGACGAGCGTCGCGTCATGCATCGCACGACAATCGTCGGCCGTGAGCCGGTGATGGCGGGCTGACGTCGCCCGCGGGCTCAGGCGACGCCGCTCGGGGTACCGCCGAATCCGTCGGTGCGGGCGAGACTGGCGAACGCCAGATTGTAGGCTTGAACGATGCCGACCAGCACGGTCTGCGGGTCGGACGCGACGGCGTGCAGCAACGCGGTCGCGTCGACCTTGTCGTCGGCCGGCGTCCACGGCACGTGGAAGCGATCCTGGTCGTGGACATAGCTCAGGCTCACGGTCACCTTGCTCATCAAGGTGGTGATGTCCTGGGCCTGGGCCGTGTTCTGAGCACCGCTCATGATGTCGGTCAGCACCGAACCGATGAACTTGTCCGACGACAGGGCCGCCCTGATCTGGCCGGTCCAGTAGGAGAGGCCGGCAGTGTCGGTCGAACGGTTGAACAGATTATTGTAGACGCTGTCGAGAAAGGCGCCGATCTGCGCATCGGAGGCCGACTGCGGCTGCGCGAGGAATGGGTACAGGCCCCTTGCCTCGTCGCTGACGGCGAACGAGCTGGCGATGTTGCCGAACAGCGCGGTGGCGCTTTGACTGGCCGCACCGACGGCGAATTCGTGAACCCAGAAATGGAATCCCAACGCGTCCGCGCCGCGGCCGAAGAAGGCGACATAGGTGGCGGCAACCTGCTCCTCGATCGTGAGGTGCGTCAGATCGAGCGTCGTCGCCGCCGGGCCGACGGCCAGAGGCGTGACATAGATCGACGCCTGCTCGTCGCCGGAAGTGCCGCCGCCGGAGGCGCGATAGGTGAAGCTGTCGATGCCGACGAAGCCCGCGTCCGGCGTGTAATCGAAGCTGCCGTCGGCCGCGAGGCTGAGCGTGCCGTGGGCGGGGCCGGTCACGAGGCTCGCGGTCAACGGCACGGCGCTGACGTCGTTGAACAGCACGCCGCTCGCCGCGCCGATGTGCAGCGCCTGGCCGGGGAAATCGACATAGGCGTCGTCGTGCGCCACCGGCGGCAGAGACGGAAGCGAGTCGTCGTTCAGGATGGTTCCCGTCGCACTCGCCGTGCCGATGGTCACACCGGCCGACGCATTCGAGAGAGTCACGGCGAAAGTCTCGTTTGCCTCCTTCACCACGTCACCGGCGACGTTCACCACGATGATCTTGGATGTTTCGCCCGGCGCGAAGCTGACCGTGCCATTGCCGAACGCATTGCCGGAGAAGTCCGAGGAGACCGCCGGGTCGCCACCCGAGATGGAAACGGCGTAGTCGACGCTTTGGGCGACCGAGGTCTCGCCTGCCAAGGTGACGAGGAAGGTGAAAGGCGTCGTGCCTGCGTTGCCCTCGTTCCTGGTCGCCGAAAGGGCTGCGATCGACACCGAGAGCTCGTCGTTCAGGATCGTCCCCGTCGCCGACGCCGTCCCCAGCGCCAGTCCTGCCGAGGCGTTGGCGAGGGTCACGTCGAAGCTCTCGTTGAACTCAGGGACGCCATCGCCCGACACAAGCAGCGTCACGGTCTTTGTGGTCTCGCCGGCGGCGAAGGTCAGCTTTCCGAAGGGCAACGCACCGCCGAAATCGGCAGCGTCGGCGGCGTGGGCGCCAGAGCCCACTGCCGACCAGTCGACCGTCTGGGGGGTCAATCCGGCCTGATCCAGCGACACCGCGAAGGTGAAGGCGGTTGAGCCGCTGTTGCCTTCCAGCTTGATGGCCGACAGGGCGGCAATCGACACCTTCGACTTGTCGTCGTTCAGGATCGTTCCAGTCGCCGTCGCGGTGACGAGGACGAGGTTTCCGGAGGGGTTCGACAGCGTGACCTGGAAGTCCTCGTCCAATTCGACCGACGCGTCGCCCGACACCAGCACGGTCATTACCTTGCTGGTCTCGCCGGGCGCGAATGTCACCGTGCCGCCGGGGAAGGCGCCGCCGAAGTCGGCGGCGTTGGCAGCGTGCGACCCGCTGCCCGAGAGAGCCCAGTCGATCGTCGCTGGCTGGCCGCTCGCGCGATCGAGAGTCAGCGCGAAGGTGAAAGGCGTCGTCCCGCTGTCGCCTTCGGCCCGCACCGCATTCAGGGGAGCGATCGTGAGAGACGAGTTCACAGGGGGTGGGATGTCGATGTCGTCGTTCAGGATGGTAGCGCTTGCCGACGACACGCCCAGAGCAAGGCCGGTCGATGGGTTCGAGAGGGTGAGCGAGAAGTCTTCGTCGGCTTCGACGGTCGTATCGCCGGACGCGGCCACGATCACGGTCGCGGTGGTCTCGCCCGGCGCAAAGGTCACGATCCCCGCCGACAACGCCCCGCCGAAATCGGCGGCGTCGGCCGGGTGCGCGCCGACACCGGCGATGGCCCAGGCGACAGTCTGGCTCGTCACCGCGGCCTGGTTCAACGACAACGTGAAGGCGAAGGAGGTCGAGCCGGCATTGCCTTCGGATCGCGTCGCTGTCTGGGCGGCGACGGAGAGAACCGACTTGTCGTCGTTCTGAATGACTCCGTGCGCGCTCGCCGTGCCGAGCTGAAGGCCCGGTGAAGTATTCGACAGGGCGACGGCAAATTCTTCGTCGAACTCGACCGTCGTGTCGCCGGAAACCGCCACGGTCACGACCTTGCTGGTCTCGCCGGCGGCGAAGACGATCGCTCCGGAAGGCAAGAGACCGCCGAAGTCCGCCGCATCGGTCCCATGCGAGCCGAAACCTGTCACCGACCACGCGACCGACTGGTCCGTCGTACCGGCCTGATCGAGGCTCACCATGAAGGTGAACGAGGTAGCGCCGCTGTTGCCTTCGGGCCTGGTCGCCGACACCGGAGCGATCGACACCACCGATCGGTCATCGTTCACGATCGTCCCGCTGGCCGATGCGGTGCCGAGCGTCAGGCCCGCCGAGGCATTGGACAGGGTGAGCGCGAACGTCTCGTCGAACTCGACCGCGGTGTCGCCGGAAACCGTCACGGTTACGATCTGGCTGGTCTGGCCGGGGGCGAAGGTCAGCGACCCCGACGGCAGGCTGCCGCCGAGGTCGGCGGCATTGGCGCCATGAATGCCCGATCCGCTGACCGCCCAATCGAGCGTCTGGCTCGCGAGGCTGGCTTGATCGAGGTTTACCGCGAAGGTGAAGGACTTGGTGCCGCTGTCGCCTTCGGACTGACTCGCCGACAGTGCGACGACGGACGCTACGGGCTTGTCGTCGTCGAGGATCGTGCCGGCGGCCGAGGTCGTGCCGAGCACCAGTCCCGACGAGGCATTGGCCAGCGTGACGGCGAAGCCTTCGTCGAACTCGACCGCACCATCGGCAGCGATCAGCACGGTCACGAGCTTGCTGGTCTCGCCCGCGCCGAAGGTCACGCTTCCGAAGGGCAAGCCACCGGCAAAATCGGCGGCCGAAGCGGCGTGAGCGCCGACGCCGGCAACCGACCAGTCGACGGTCCGAGCGGTCACGCTCGCCTGATCGAGCGACACCGTGAAGGTGAAGGCGGTGGTTCCGCCGCCGCTGCCTTCTGCTTTCACCGCCGAGGCGGCGGCGATCGACACGACCGCCGTATCGTCGTTCTCGATGGTCCCGCTCGCCGATTCCACGCCGAGGGAAAGTCCCGGAGTCGGATTGGACAGGGTGACGGTGAAGGTCTCGTCGAACTCGACCGCTCTGTCGCCCGAGGCGAAGACCGTCACGACCACGACCGGCTGGTTCGGGCTGAAGGTCGCCGTGCCCGACGGCAGGGTGCCGCCGAAATCGGCGGCATTGGCCGGATGGTCACCCGACCCTGTCACCGCCCAATCGACCGTCAGCCCATCGATCTCGAGAAGCTGATTGAGCCGGATCGTGAAGCTGAACTCGGTCGTGCCGTCGTTGCCCTCGAGCCTCGTCGCCGACAGATCGGCGATCGACGCGACGAGGCCGTCGTCGTTGACGATCGTGCCCGCGATCGATGCGGTGCCGAGGGTCAGCCCGCTCGAGGGATGGGCGAGAGCGACCGAGAATTGCTCACTGAACTCGAGCACCGTGTCGCCCGAGATGTCGATGGTCACCGATTTGGCGATTTCGCCCGGCGCAAATGTGACGGCGCCGGAAGGAAACGCGCCGCCGAAATCGGCGGAGTTGGCCGGGTGGCTTCCTGATCCGATGACTGACCAGTCGATCGACTGGCTGGTTACGCTAGCCTGGTCGAGCGTGATCTTGAAGGTGAAGGGCGTCGTTCCGGCATCGCCTTCGATCACGTTCGTGGTCGATGCCGAGATCGACGCGATCGAGCGGTCATCGTTCTGGATCGTGCCGCTGGCCGACGAGGTTCCCAGCGTAAGACCGGCCGACACGTTCGAAAGAGCGATCGTGAAAGCTTCGTCGAACTCGACCGTGGTGTCGCCCGAGACGGTCAGGGTCACGATCTTGCTGGATTCGCCCGCGGCGAAGCTCAAGCTGCCGGAGGGCAGCGCTCCGCCGAAATCGCCGCTGTTGGCGGCATGAATGCCGGCACCCGTCACGATCCAGTCGACGGTCTGGCCGGTGACAGCCGCCTGATCGAGGCTGACCGTGAAGGTGAAGGACGTGGGGCCGCTGTTGCCCTCGGGCTTGACGGCCGACAGGGCCGCGATCGAGACGGTCGAGCGATCGTCGTTTTGAATCGTTCCAGCCGCAGTGAATGTGCCGAGCGTTAGGCCGGAGGAGGCGTCCGACAAGGTGACGATGAACTGTTCGTCGAACTCGACCGTCAAGTCGCCCGAGACGGCTACCGTCACGATCTCGCTGGATTCGCCGGGGGCGAAGGTCACGCTGCCGAAGGGTGGCGCTCCGCTGAATTCCGCCGAATCGGCTGCGTGCACACCGACTCCCGCTACGGCCCAATTTACCGTCTGGGAACTTGCGGCGACTTGATCGAGACTCACGACGAAAGTGAAGGACGTGATACCGCTGTTGCCTTCGGCCTTGTTGGCCGACAGAGATGTGACCGAGACGGTGGAGACGTCGTCGTTCAGGATCGTCCCCGTCGCCGACGCAGTGCCCAGGGTCAGCCCGGGCGTTGCGTTCGACAGGGTGACCACGAAGCTCTCATCGGACTCGACGGCGGCGTCGCCTGCCACGAACACGGTGATCGTCTGGATCGTCTCGTCGGCGGCAAAGCTCACGCTGCCACCGGGCAGGAGGCCGCCGAAATCTGCAGCGTCGGTGGCGTGCGCGCCGGAGCCAGCGACGGCCCAGTCGATCGACTGCCCGACGAGCAGGGCTCGGTCCAACGATACCGTGAACGTGAAGGCGGTTACGCCGGCGTCGCCTTCGGCCTTTGTCGCCGATTGGACGGCGATCGACGCGGTGGCGCGATCGTCGCTCCGGATCGTTCCGCTCGCGGTCGAGGTGCCGAGACCAAGGCCGGACGAGGCGTTCGACAGCGTGACGGTGAAGCCTTCGTCGAGCTCGGCCGCGACGTCACCCGCGACCAGGACGGTGACGGGCTTGCTGGTCTCGCCGGCGGCGAACGTCAAAGAGCCGACCGGGAAAGAGCCTCCGAAGTCGGCGGCATCGGCAGCGTGGGTGCCCGAACCCGTAACCGCCCAATTGACCGTCTGGGCGATGACGCCGGCCTTGTCGAGGCTGACCGTGAAGGTGAAGGCCGTGGTGCCGCTGTTGCCCTCGGCCTTGTCTGCCGACAAGGGCGCGATGGAAACCGTCGAGACGTCGTCGTTCTGGATGGTGCCGTTGGCCGTCGAGGTGCCGAGCGCGAGGCCCGACGAGGCATCCGACAAGGTGACGGTGAAGTCCTCGTCGAACTCGACGATGGTGTCGCCCGATACCGAGACGGTTACCGTCTCGGAGGTGTCGTCGGCGACGAACGTCAACGTTCCGGCCGGCAACGAGCCGCCAAAATCCGCCGCTCCGGCTTGATGCGCCCCGGAACCTGTGACTGCCCAATTGACCGTCTGGGTCGTCCCGACGGCCTGACTGAGGCTGACCGTGAAGGTGAAGGTCGTGGGACCGCTGTTGCCTTCCGGCTTGCTCGCCGACGCGGGCGCGATGGAGACGATCGAGGCATCGTCGTTCTGGATGGTGCCGTTGGCCGTCGAGGTGCCGAGTGCGAGGCCGGACGAGGCGTTCGACAGCGTGACGGTGAACCCTTCGTCGAGCTCGGCCGTGACGTCGCCCGCTACCAAGATGGTCACGGTCGCGCTGGTATCGTAGTACGTGAACGTCACGATGCCGGACGGCAGCGCCCCGCCGAAAAAGTCGGCGGCATCGGCCGGATAACCGCCAATCCCGGTGACCGCCCAGTCGACCGATTCGAAATTGGCGATCGGCTGGTCCAGGCTCACCGTGAAGGTGAAAGCCGTGGTGCCGCTGTCGCCCTCGGGATTGGTGGCCGACAGTGGTGCGATCGAGACGATCGATGCATCGTCGGTCTGGATCGTGCCGTTTGCCGACGGCCCCATGATGTAGAGGCCGGCCGACGGATTCGACAAGGTGATGGTGAAATCTTCGTCGAATTCGAGGCCGGTATCGCCGGACACCGGTACATCGACGGTCTTGCTGGCCTCATTTGCAGCAAAAGCGATGATGCCGGAGGGCAGCGAGCCGCCGAAATCGGCCGGGTCAGCCGGCATCCCGCCCGTACCGACAACAGACCAGGCGACGCTTTGGGCCCGGCTGATGTCACCCGACCGGGTTACGGTGAAGGTGTAGAGCGTGGTGCCGGACTGGCCTTCGGGCTTGACCGCATCCGTGGCCGAGACGACGATGGTGCTGACCGACCGGATGAAGATGTCTGCAACGTTGTTGCCGTCGCCATTTACCAGATTCGTCGCCGAGCTGTAGAAAGCGAGCCGGTTTCCGTCGGAGGACAGGGCGATCTCGCCGGAGTCCCCGAGAATATTCGTCTGGATGTCGTTCGAATTGGTCGAGACGCGCGCGATTGCCCCGGTGAACAGGTCTTTGACGAAGATGTCGGCTGCGTTGTTCGTGTCGCCGGCCACCAGGTTGGACGCGGCGCTCACGAAGAATATCCGCGCGCCGTCCTGCGAGAACACCGCCCCCCAGGAACTTCCGTTTGCCTCAGTTCCCGCGGCGTCGGTCGATATGCGCGTGATCGAGTTGTCGGACAGGTTCTTGATGAAGATGTCCGACTCGTTGTTGAGGTCGCCGACGATCAGGTTGGACGCGTTGCTGGTGAAGGCAACCCTGCCGCCGTTCGGCGAGAAGACGGGGCTATAGGAATCGCCATTCGCCTCGGCGTTGCTGGCGCTCACGGAGACGCGGGCGATGGCGCCGCCGGTCAGGGTCTTCACGAAGACGTCGGCGAAGCCAAGAGTGTCGCCCGTCACCAGATTGTCGGCGACACTGACGAAGGCCACTCTCGTGGCGTCCGGCGAGAAGATGGGCTCGTAGGAATAGCCGCCACTCTCGCCGTCACCTTGTGCTTCTTGCCCCGACGCCGTCGTGTTGACCCGTTCGATCAGGCCGGTGGTCAAGTCCTTGACGAAGATGTCTCCCGTTCCATTGGTATCGCCGGCGACGAGATTGTAGGCGTCGCTGACAAAAGCGATCTTCGTACCATCGAAGGAAAAAGTCGGCGCGGACGAGAAGCGGTTCGCCTCGTTGCCAAGCGAATCGGTCGACACGCGCGTGATGGTGCCGTTGCTCCAGACGAAGATGTCCTGCGTAGAATTCAAATCGCCAAGGACTAGGTTGCTTGCTTGGCTGACGAACGCGATTTTTCCGCCCGTCGGTGCGAATACCGGCCGAAACGATGCGCCATCGGCCTCGGCTCTCCCGATGCCCATGGAGATTCGCTGGACGACACCCGTCGTCAGATCCTTGACGAAGATGTCTTCCAGTTCATTGAAGTCGCCGGCCACGAGATTGTCGGCGCGGCTGGTGAAGGCCACCATGCCGGGCGCCAGCGTGGGCTCTCGGGATTGGTCATTCGCCTCCGTCGCCTGCGAATCGATCGACGCGCGGTAGACGATGCCGGTACCGTCGATGATGGTGCCGTCGGCAGTTCCAGCGCCAATCACCAAGCCGTTGGTTGGGTTCGACAACGTCACAACGAAGCCTTCGGCCGGCTCCGGCGCGAAGCCGCCTTGGACGTTGACCGTGATCGTCGCCGAGGCCTGGTTGATCGCGAAGTTGAGCGTGCCGGAGGGGAATACGCCACCCGCGAAGTCGGCGCCGTCGGCGGGGTTGAGGCCGATACCGGAAACGATCCAGCTCACATCCTGCGCGGTCGAGCGGTCGCCGATCCGGGTCACCGTGAAGCTGAACGCCGACGTTCCCGTCAGGCCCTCCGGCTTGAAGGCGATCGTCGGCGCAATCGACGCCGTCGTCACGATCAACGGCAGCAGGTGGGCATAGGCGCCGCCTGTTAGCCCGGCAGCCTCGATCGGGCCGGTGGTGACCTCCAGAGTCCAGTTGCCGCCCAGTGCCGTCGCTCCGGTCGCATCCGACGAAGCGGCGACGTCGGCGCCGATCAAGTTTGCCAATGTATCTACGAAGGCGCGGCCGGCCTCGCCCTGCCCGACGTCGCAGCCGTAGAGGAGAACGTCGCCGCCCTCAGAAAGGGCGCCCCCGATGTCCGTCAGGGCGGACGCCTGAGCCGTCAGGCTCGCCGCATCGATCATCGCGTCGCCCAGCAGCAAGGCGCCTGCGCTGCCGTGCGAAACGATCTGGATGGAATCGAGGTCCGAATAGCCCGCTACGATCCGGCGAATCTGGCTTATCCCATCCTCGTCGGATGTCAGCAGGAACCACGTGCTATCGGCCGGCAGGCCTGCCACGATCGATCGCGGGTTTTCGACCCGCCAATCGATGAAAACGACAGTGGATGTCATAGTTGAAGAACAACCCCTAGACTGCCTGACTATAACCCCGATTCGAGGCCAATTGCAGCCGGGCCGTTCTCCAGTCGTTCGCGCTCTCCGCTTAAGATGCGGCGGCGGTCTGCGATCGACAGTAGGAACGTCCCGTCTGTCCAAGTCAGCGCGGGCACGTCAATCTACCTATAAAGTGGTGGATTTATGATGACTCTGTTGATGACGGCGGCTGCACCAAGTGTGCAGTTGCCTGGGCAGTCTGCCTAAAAGGTGGTGCCGGGCACCTCGCCGAAGCCGTCGATCCTCGCCAGGCTGGCGATGACCAGGTTGTAGGCCTGCACGACGCCGATCAGCACGCTCTGGGGTTCGGCGGTGATGGCGTGCAACAGGGCGGTGGCTGCCGCGCCATCGTCGACCGCTGTCCATGGCGCATGGTATTGTTGCTGGTCGTGGACATAGCTCAAGCCCACGGCGACCTTGCCGAGCACCGTGGTGATGTCCTGACCGGCCTCCGAATTGCGGGCGCCGCCCACGATGTCGTCCAGGATCGAGCCTACGAACCGACCGGAAGCGATGGTCGCGCGGACTTGCCCGGTCCAATAGGCTATCCCCGCGGCGTCGGCCGAACGATTGAACAGGTTGTTGTAGACACCGTCCAGGAAACCGCCGATCTCGACATCGCTCGCGCCCTGCGCGTGATCGAGAAACGGATAGAGATTCCTGGCCTCGGCACTGATCGCGAAGGAATCGGCAATCGCCGAGAACAAGGCGGCCGGACCTAGACGCGACAGGCCGGCGTTGAACTGGTCGACCCAGAAGTGGAAACCGGCGCCGTCGGGAGCACGACCGAAGAAGGTCGCGTAGGCGAGCGCAGTCTGCTGCTCCACCGTCAGAGACAAGAGATCGAGGGTCGCGCTTGGCGTCAGGCGGGCGATGTGGATGTCGACCGTGCGATACTCTCCGCCGGCAGCACCGGTGGAGAGATAACGGAAGCTGTCGGTGCCGGCGAACCCCGGCGTCGAGGCGTACTCGAAGCTGCCATCGGCAGCCATCGTCAGCGTGCCGTGCGTCGGCCCGCTGCCCAGGATCGCCGTCAGGTCGGTTCCGGAATCGTTGAAAAGCACGCCGTTCGCGGCGCTCATGTGTATGGGCTGCCCCGATAGCCCGACATAGGCATCGTCGTATACGATGGTTCGTTGCGGCGGGCCGGATGCGTCGTCATTGAGGATCGTTCCGCTTGTCGACCCGGTGGCGATGATGAGCCCGGTCGACGGGGCCGACAGTCCGAGAGCGAAGGTGTCGTCCGGCTCGAAGGACGTGTCGCCCGCGACGTTCACCACGATGGTCTTTGCGGTCTCGCCGACGGCGAAGGCGAGCGTTCCGGCGGGAAACGCGCCGCCGATGAAGTCGGTGGCGACTGCCGGATTTCCGCCTGTGCCGGACACGGCGTAGGACACGCTGTGCGGCACCGAGCTGTCGCCGGTCAGCGTCACCTCGAAGGTGAAGGCCGTCGGACCGGAATTGCCTTCCGGCCGGCTTGCCGCCACGGCAGCCACGGCGACGGACGCATCGTCATTCAGGATCGTTGCCTCGGCCGTTGCCGCACCCAGAACCAGCGCCGACGAGGCATTCGCCAAGGCGACCTCGAAGCCTTCGTCGGATTCGACGGCGGTATCGCCGGAAACCAGCACGGTCACGATCTTGCTGATCTCGCCGGCGGCGAAGGTCACGCTGCCGGTGGGCTGCGTTCCGCCGAAGTCCGTAGCGTCGGCGGCGTGGACGCCGGAGCCCACGACCAGCCAATCGACCGATTGGGCGGTCGTCGCCGCCTGGTCGAGCGAGACGGTAAAGGTGAAAGCCGTCGTTCCGGCATGACCCTCGGACTTGGTGGCGGCCGCGGCGGCAATCGAGACGACCGACTTGTCATCATTGAGAATCGTGCCATTGGCCGATGCAGTGCCGACCGCGAGCCCGGCCGAGGCATTCGCCAAGGCGACGACAAAGCCCTCGTCGAATTCGACGGCGGTATCGCCGGCGATCGGCACACTCACGGTCTTGCTGGTCTCGCCGGCGACGAAGGTCATGCTGCCAGTAGGCAGTGAGCCACCGAAATCGGCCGCATTGGCGGCGTGGGTGCCGACGCCGGCGACAGACCAATCGACCGACTGGCTGGTCGTTGCCGCCTGATCGAGCGATACCGTGAACGTGAATGTCGTCGAGCCGGCATTGCCCTCGGCTTTGCTCGCAGCGGCAGGGGCGATCGAAACGACAGGCGTGTCGTCGTTCAGGATGGTCGCGACGGCCGTCGACGTGCCGAGCGTCAACCCGAGCGATGGGCTCGAAAGGTCGACGGCAAACCCTTCGTCGAACTCTGCCAGCGTATCGCCGGATATCGAAACGCTCAGCGTTGCGCTGGTCTGGCCGGCCGCGAACGTCACGTTGCCGCCCGGCGATCCGTTGCCGAAATCGGCGGCATTGGCCGGATGGGCGCCGGTTCCCGACAACGACCAGGCGACCGTTTCGCCGCCGGTCGCCGCTTGGCTCAACGAAATCTTGAAATCGAAGGTGGTGGTGCCGCTGTTGCCTTCCGCCAGGGCGGTCGTCACGGCCGCGATCGAGACTGTCGAGGAATCGTCGTTCTGGATGAGGCCGGTCGCGGTGGCGACGCCCAGTGCGAGGCCCGACGTCGGGGCCGAGAGCGTGACCTTGAAGCTCTCGTCGAACTCGATGGTCGAATCGCCGGTGACCGCGATCGAGAGGGTCTGAATGGTCTCGCCGGCGGCGAAGCTCACCGAACCGGACGGCTGAAGGCCGCCGAAGTCGCCGCTGTCGGCCGCATGGGCGCCCGAGCCCGCCACCGTCCAATCGATCGACTGGGCCGCCACGCCCGGACGGTCGAGCGAGATCGAAAAAGTATAGAACGTGGCGCCGTCGTTGCCCTCGGGCTTGACGGCCGATAGGGGAGCGATCGACACAATCGACATGTCGTCGTTCAGGATCATGCCGAACGCTGTCGACGTGCCGAGCGTGAGGCCGGCCGCCGGGCTGGACAGTGTCAGGACGGCGCCTTCGTCGAACTCCACGGCCGTGTCACCGGAGACCGTCACCGTAACGATCTGGCTGATCTCGCCGGGCGCGAAGGTCAGGATCCCGGAGGGTAGGGAGCCGTTGAAGTCGGCTGCATCGGCCGGATGATCGCCGGAGCCGGTGACGGCCCACGCGACAGTCTGGGCCGTGACGGCCGCCTGATCGAGAACGATCGGAATATCGTAAGATATTGTGCCGCTGTCGCCTTCGGGCCGCGAGGCGATGGCTGCCGCGATCGACACGGTCGATTTGTCGTCGTTCGCGATGATGCCGAAGGCTACCGTCGTGCCAAGCGCGAGGCCAGGCGAGACATTCGACAGGGTGACCGAGAATCCTTCGTCGAATTCGACGATCGCGTCGCCCGATACCAGCAAGGACACTGTCTTGCTGGTTTCACCCGCACCGAAGGTCAATATGCCGCCCGGGAGCGCCCCGTCGAAATCCGCTCCATCGGCGGCGTGCGTGCCGGCGCCGGCGACAGCCCACACGACGGTCTGGTCCGTCACGGCGGCCTGATCGAGGCTCACGGTAAAGGTAAAGGCCGTCGGGCCGCCGTTGCCTTCGGGCTTGCTGGCCGACTGGGCGGCAATCGACGCCACCGAACGATCGTCGTTACGGATGATGCCGATTGCGGACGGCGTGTCGATCGCGGCGCCCGTCGACGCGTTCGACAGGGTGAGGGTGAATTCTTCGTCGAATTCCGCCACGGTGTCGCCCTTCACCGAAACCGTGATCGTCTTCGACGTTTCGTGAGCGGCGAACGTGACGGTGCCCGACAGCGGCACGCTGTCGACGAAGTCGGCCGCCGAGGCGGCATGGGCACTCGAGCCGGCTACCGCGTACGAAACACTGTGCGCGACCGAGGTATCGCCCGAGCGCATCAGCGTGAAGGTGAAGCTCGTGGAGCCGCTGTCGCCTTCGGCGTGGTCGGCACCCGCAGCCGTGATGCCGACCCGGGCATCGTCGTTGCGGATCGTGCCGATAGCGGCATCAGTTCCAAGGGTGGCGCCGCCGGTTGCATTCGACAACGTGACGAGGAACATTTCATCCGCTTCCGTCTCGGTGTCACCCTGCACTGCGACGGTGATCGTCTTGGTCGTGTCGCCAACGCCGAAGCTGACGGTCCCGGCAGGCTGCGTGCCGTTCTCGAAATCGCTGGCCGTTGCCGCATCGGTGCCCGTTCCTGTAACGCCATAAGAGACGGTTCGTGCGACCGAGGTGTCGCCGGTCAGGCTCACGGTGAAGGTGAACAGCGTCAGGCCGCTATTGCCTTCCACCTTGTCGGCGCTGGTCGCCGCGATCGAGATCTGCGCGACCACGGGCACGCCGTTGCGAATGCTGAAAGTGAACAGGCCCGGCGTGGAGACATTGCTGTCCGTCGGCAGCGCCAGCATCGCAGCCTGATTGCCGCTTTGCGCGAGCTGGAAGAAATTGTGACCGTCTCCCGAGGAGTATCCGGCGACGGCCACCTGGCCGAAGAGGCCGCCGTCGCCGCCCGATGCGTCGCCGGTCGTCCAATTGATCGATTCGTAGCGGAACTGGATGTCGAAATCGCCTGTCGTGCCGACAGCGATCATCCGGAGCTGGAATGCATTTACCTTGTCGACATTCAGGTCGTAGTAGCCGACATCGTCCCAGGTGGCGGTGAAGGTGTGACCGGCAGAATCGAGATCGTACCAGACCAGGTTCGAGCCGGTGGACGTCCCGCCGGGTGACGCTGTCGTGACACCGCCACGCGTATCGGTGTCGGCCCAGTAGGGCGCAATGATCGGAATATTGGTCAAGGCGGTGATCGAGACCGGGCTGTACTGCGTCAGCGCAGTCCCGAACGTCACGCTGCCATTGTAGTTGAGATAGAGGCCCGAATAGGTGACCCCGAAGAAATTGAGGCCGCCGGGGATCACCGCACTGAGGTCGATGAACAACGACGGCGAATCGTCGAGCCGCGGCATGGCGCCTTCGCCGAACCCCGAAGCGCCGCCGAGGCCGTTGACCAGCGATGTCGTCATGGCGGTCCCTAGCCCAAATAGCGGTCGGTCGGCGATTCGCCGTTCCGACCTTCGTTGCGCAAGAACAGGGTAGTGGTCATCGAATGCACCTTCCCGCCGACAGCGCGCGCTGCCGCTCCCCTAACGACCGATTCGACTCTCGTCTCCCCCGTTGCAAATTGGAGACCGTTTTGACGGTCCCGTCAATGTAGTTGCGGGCTCGTCGCGGCGATTCGCGGTCGGTGCCGTCGAGAATACTCCCCATAATTGAAAACAGGCTCTTCGGGGAATCGAGTGGGTAGATTCGAGGGGCGGAGTGGTCGCGCTGAGCTTCTTTGCCCGCGAGGCGTGAACTTGAGCGCGTTGACCTCTGCGCACCGCTCGAGCCCACCATTCACGAGGGGCACACCGAAGAAGGCCGTGGATATGTGGACGATCCGCTTCGCGGAGCGGCTGCGCTTCCCCCGCGTTCCGTGCCTCGGTCGGCTTGTGGCAAGGGAACGCGGGGAAATGCTCGCCTTCGCCCACATACCCACCGCCCCTGCCGCAGTCCTGATCTCAGCGTGCCAGAAAAAGACTCTGAGAGAAGGCCGAACGATGTACTCCTCAAAAGGACTCTTGCCCCTTTGATCCTTCGAATCCACCCACTCGATTCCCCGAAGAGCCTGAAAACATTTTACTTCGCTCGCACATGCCGTGATTTCTCGCCAGCGTGCGCAGAAGATGAAATGCGGGGGAATTTGCTCGGCTTCCATAATCGTCGTTTGACGAGGCCCTGATGAAATTAGTAATAGGCGTGTCGCGTGCCGGTTTATTGACCCCTGCAGATAATCCGCTCCACCCAGCCCCTATCAAAAACGAGAAAGTCGTCACATGCCGCGTCGAGCCTCTTTGAAAACGATCGAAGCGAAGATTCGCGAGCTTCAGGCCAAGGCCGAGGAGCTCAAGCAGACGGAGAAGCCCGGCATCAAGCAGCTCAGGGCTATCGTGAAGAAGTACAAGCTCTCGGCGGCCGACGTCGAGCAGGCCATGGACGGTCGGGGCAAGGGTGGCCGGGGAAGCGCGCTCAGGGGCAAGAAGGTGAAGCCGAAATATCGCAATCCCGCCGATCGCAACGAAACCTGGACCGGGCGGGGCCTGAAGCCGCGCTGGATGGTTGCGGCTCTGAAAGGCGGCAAGAAGCTCGAAGACTTCGCCATCTAGCGCAGCGACCGGAACGGCGAGCGACGCTGCGCGCCCTGGTGCCGGTTCGAGAGCCGAACATTTCATCGAGATCGAGAGCGGGAGCGATCGATTGAGTGGCCGGCGACGGCAATTGGCCGCTGCCGTCGGCCGCCCGCATGCTGTTTCCTCGGCTACTTGCTCGTGGCAAAGTCGTGTCGGGAGTTGTGCCACCGATGAAGTTTTCGTACGCGACTTTGATCCTGCTCGCCGGCGTGGCGAGCCTGCCAGCTTTTGCTCAGGACGGCGGCGGCATCTCGTCAGCGGCGATTTCCCGCTGCGCCGGCAAGATCGGCTTCGACACGCGCCAGGCCGATCCGGCATTCGGCTTCGTGGCGCTCGATGGCATGCCGTGGGCGACCATCGAACGGGTCGACGAGAAAGTGGGCAACCAGCAAATCGTGACCACAGTGACCGGCACGGGGATGCGGCAGCGGCGCGACGGCTCTTCGGTGCCGTTCCGATTCACCTGCATGATCAACGAGAACGGTGCGGCGGTAGTCTTCCACACGAGCCATCTGTTGCCTCGCCTGGGCGATCAATTGCCGCCCGCGGTCGCAGTCACGGGGTCGGCGACCTATACCGAGAAGGTGCAGCCGCCGCGCGGTGTCGAGTTGCAGGTTCAGTTGCTGGATGTGACGAAAGGGTCGCCGGGCGAGGTCGTTGCCGAGCAGGTCGTGCGCACCGGTTGGTCCGTGCCGATTCCGTTCACGCTGCGCCTGCCGAAGGACAGCGCCGTGGCGGATCGCAAGTTCGTGCTTACCGCTCGTCTGGCGCTCGGGCGTCAGGTCCTGTTCAAGCTCGTCGAGCCACACCCCGTCGCTGCCGCCGACCTCGGCAAATCCATCGATCTCACATTACGCAAGGTCGAGGCCAGCGGACCGAAGTGAAGCGGCACGCCGGGAAGAGGGGGCACGCTCTATCAGGCGCACTTGTTGCGGATGAAGCCGCCGATCTCGAGGCAGCCGTCGCGCCCCTCCGACAAGACCGGCGCGAATAGTGGGAAGACGTGCAGCATGTTGGGCCAGATCGCCAGCCGCACGTCGACACCTGCGGTGTGCAGCTTCTCGGCGATCCGCGTCGCGTCGTCGAGCAGGGTCTCGGCCGTGCCGACTTGAACTAGGATCGGCGGCAGGCCTTGGAGGTTGGCGTGCAAGGGGGCGGCAAGCGGTGCGGTCGCCGAGGTGTTGCCGAGGTACTGCGCGGCAAACCACGTCAGGCTGTCCTTCTGCACCATCGGATCCTGGGCCGAGCGCGTCACCATGCTGTTGCCGAGGCCTTCGAGATCGACCCAGGGGGAGATCGCCGCGGCGCAGGCCGGCAGGCCGAGCTTCTGGTCGCGCAGATTGACCAGGGTGGCGATGGTGAGCCCGCCGCCCGCCGAGTCACCGGCGATCGCCAGCCGGTTGGGGGCGAAACCCTGCTGCAACAGCCAGCGCCACGCTGTGGCGGCGTCCTCGACCGCAGCCGGGAACGGATGTTCGGGCGCCAACCTATAATCGATCAGCAGGACCCGGGCGCCGCTGGCGGCGGCGATGTCGTAGGCGAGACGGCGATGCGTTGCCACCGAGCCGATGACGTATCCGCCGCCATGCAAGTAGAGGATCGCGCGCTGCGGGTCGTGGCCCGGTGCCGCGACCCATTCCGCCGGCACGCCCCCGGCGTCGACCTTCTCGCACTTCGCATCCGGGGCGCCGCCGAGAAACTCGGCAGTCTTCTCGAACCGCGCACGCATGTCGGCGACGACCGGGACCGCGGGCGCGGGCCGCGAACGCAACAGGGAAACCAGGGAGTCGAGCTGAGCGATGGTCATGACAATCGTTCCTTGGAGAAGAATGAGGACCAGGCGAGTCGGGTAGCTCAGGATCCTCTGCGGCGCCCGCGTTTTCGCGTGTATGCTTTCGCGCCGCGAACGGAGGTCGTGCCATGTCCAGCCCCGCAACCCTTTCTCTGCTCGACGAAGTCAAGCTGCAAGCCGAGGTGATCCTGCCGGTGCTGCGCGCGCTCCGTGCCGAGCTCGGCAAGCCACGCGCCGATGCCATCGTCGGCGACGCGCTGCGCCAGTGGGCGCGCGATCTCTACCATCGCATCGGCGAGGCCAAGCCCGGCACGCCGCGTCAGAAATGGGACGCCGTCTGGGCCGAGGACATGCGCCCGCGCATCGGCGACGCGGTCGACCGCGAGATGCTGCGCGATGACGGCACGGTGCGGGACTATAACGTCACCCGGTGCCGGTACGCCGAATTCTTCAAGAGCCTCGGCGAGCCGGAGCTCGGCGGCATCCTGCTTTGCGATTCGGACTTCCACATCGCCGACGTCGGCGGTGCAAACGTCGAGTTCAAGCGAACCCAGACCATCATGCAGGGCGCGCCCTATCGCGACTTTCGTTACCGCTTCAAGTAGCCCGGTCGTCGTCCGCTCGCCTTCCCTATCTTGCGCCGGGCGTTCGCATGTAGGTGGTCTCCACGCGCCTCTTACCAGCGAATCTGATAGTGTGCGTCAAGTTCAGCAAAAGCCCAGAGAGTGTGGTCATGGCATGTTGGTGATGTTCGAAGTCACCGCTCCCCGTGGAAAGGGACCACGCCATGACCAAGCGCGAAGGTAGTTCGTCGATTGTAGGGCTGAAAGGGCTATTGGAGGGGGACGAGGATTTTGTGCGGACGGCGGTTCAGGGGTTTGTGCAGGAAGCGCTGGAAGCGGAGATGACGGAGGCGATTGGAGCGTCGAAAGGGGAACGGACGGAAGGTCGTCTGTCGTACCGCAGCGGATACTATGGGCGGACACTTGTGAGGCGAGTTGGGACGCTGGAGCTTCGAGTGCCGCAGGATCGGGCTGGTCGGTTCTCGACGGAGCTGTTCGAGCGTTACCAGCGGTCGGAGAAGGCGCTGGTGGCCTCGCTGGCAGAGATGTACGTGCAGGGAGTGTCGACGCGCAAGGTCAAGGCGGTAATGGAGGTGTTGTGCGGGCACAGCTTCTCGGCCTCGTCGATCAGCCAGATCAACAAGAGCCTGGACGAGAACCTGAAGGCGTTCGCCGAGCGCCGACTGTCAGAGGCCTATCCGTACCTGATCCTGGATGCCCGCTACGAGCGGATCCGCGAGGGCGGAGTGATCACGAACCAGGCGGTGTTGGTGGCGATCGGGGTGGACTGGGAGGGCCGGCGCCAGGTTCTGGCAGTGGAGCTGGCCAACCGTGAGCCGGTCGAGCTGGAAGGACTTTCTGCTGGCGCTCAAGGACGCGGCTTGCACGGGGTGGAGTTCGTCGTCTCGGACGACCATGCCGGGCTGAAGGCGGCGATCCGCGAGGTGCTGACGGAGGCGTCTTGGCAAGGCTGCTACGTGCACTTCCTGCGCAATGCGCTCGATTATGTGCCGCGCCGGCTCAAGGACGATTGCCTGCAGGAACTGCGCTGGATGTACGACCGGCGAGAGCTGGCCGAGGTCAGGCGTGACCTCGCAGCCTGGCTCGGCAAGTGGCAGGACCGCTATCCCAAGCTATGCAGTTGGGTGGAGGACAACATCGAGGAGACGTTGACCTACTACCGGCTGCCGCTGGCCCATCACAAGCACATGAAATCAACCAACATGCTGGAACGGCTCAATCAGGAGCTCAAACGCCGGACCCATGTGGTGCGCATCTTCCCCAACGCTGCCAGTTGCCTGCGGTTGGTCCGGGCGCTGGCCGTGGAGACACACGAAAACTGGCTCGAGGCGATCCGCTATCTCAACATGGACCATCTCAAGGAGCACAAGAAGATAACTCTCCGAATGGCCGCCTGACGGCGGCGGGGGCGGGCGGCGCTGCGCGATCGCGGGGCGCCGCGCCGCCCGCACCCCGACTTCATCGACATCGCCCTTCTTGCTGAACTTGACGCACACAACTGCGAATCTGCCACGGAGTGGACACATCTCCAGCTCCTCCTCCGTCACACGGGGGAGGCGGCCCGGAGGCCCGGAGGGGGAAGGCCGCGGTAGAGATCCTTGCGAGCCTGACGTCGGAATCAGAGGCGTCTTGCCTGCGGCCTTCCCCCTCCGCCCCCTTGCGGGGGCACCTCCCCCGATTACGGAGGAGGCAAGCGAGATGTGTCCACTCCGTGGCAGCGAAGCCGGGGAGGGATCGAAGAGCCTGTCGCCGGCCTACTGCTTGTCGATGCCCCAGAAAACGATGACCGGCGAGTTGATCCAGCCGGTGACGTTCTTGCGCATGGCGGTGACGTTGAAGCCCTCGCCGAGATGCACGTGGGTGACGATCTTGGCTTGGTGCTTCTGGACCTCGACGGCGATCGCCTTGCGTTCGACGGCGTCCGTCGCCAGCGCATAGCGCTCGCGCAGCTTCTCCATAGGCTCGTCGCACGGCCAGCCGGCCCGGCTCTTCTCGCAATTGGCCTGGAGGAATGGCGTCATCAGCGGATCGAACAGATCGGCCATCGACCAGTAGGTCAGGAACACGTTCCAGCCGCCCTCGGAAGGCGGCCCCTTCTTGGTGAGCAGGCGGTTGACCAGCGACTGCCAATCCATCGCCTGCATGTCGACCTTGAAGCCGATGCGCTCGAGGATCGACTTTGCGACCGGCGAGAGATTCGACAGAGCCGGCGTGTCACTCGCCTGCAACAGCACGATCGGCGATCCGTCGTAGCCCGACTCCTTCAAGAGCGCCTGCGCCTTGGCGATGTTGCCTTCGATGAGACCCTCGAACCCTTCCGTCGACTCGAGCGGCGAGCCGCACGGAAACATCGACTTGCAGACGCGGTAGTAGCGCGGGTCGCCGACGATGGCGTGCAGGAAGTCCTGCTGATTGAGGCCCATCATGACGGCTTGCCGCGCCTTCTCGTTGTTGAACGGCGGGTGCAGCCAGTTGGGCCGGAAGACGTACTGGTTGCCGGTCGCGGCACGCACCAGCGTGATGTTACGATCCTTCTCGAGCAGGGGCAGGAGGTCGTAGGAGGCCTGCTCAATGATGTCGATCTCGCCTGCCGTCAGGGCGTTGACAGCGGTCTGCGCATCGGAGATCCAGATCCATTCGACACGATCGACCTTGGCGACCTTGCCGCCCGCCAGTCCCGAGGCCGGCTCCGGCCGCGGCTTGTACTTGGGATTCTTGACGTAGACGATTTTCTCGCCCGGCTTCCATTCGTCCTGCTTCATGATGAACGGGCCGGAGCCGACATATTCGCCGAGCTGCTTGAACGGATCGGTCTCTGCTACGCGCCGCGGCATCATGAACGGTGTCACCACGCTCGGCTTGGCGAGCGATTCGACGACCAGGCCATAGGGCTGCTTCATGGTGATGACGAAGGTCCGCGCGTCGGTCGCCTTGATATCCTCCAGGAACAGCATCATTTTCTGGCCCATCGGGTCGCGCGCACCCCAGCGGCGTATCGAGGCGACGCAATCGTCGGCCGTCACCGGCTTGCCGTCGTGCCATTCGAGACCTTCGCGCAAGGTGAAGGTCCAGGTCTTGCGGTCCTCGCTCGCCGACCAGGTATCGACCATCTGCGGCTTGATCTGGAACTTGTCGTCGAGGGCGAACAAAGTGTCGTAGATCAGGTAGGCATGGTTGCGCACGATGTAGGCGCCGCTCCACACCGGGTCGAGCACCTTGACGTCGGAGTGCATGACGACGCGCAGCGTCTTGAGCGACTGCGCCTGGGCGGCGAGGGAACACCCCGCGATGATGGCCGAGACAAGAATCCGATAGAGCCATTTCTTCACGGTGCCCTCCGTTGTCAGCCCGCTCTTGGAATCGTCATGCGATGGCGAGCAATATTCGCGCCGTCTCGCGCTGTTTGGCCGGGATCGAGGGTAAGGCGAAGTAGGGCGCGGACACAACTCGTGCTCCCCGGTTCGGGGTGTGAGCTGACGGCATTCGCCCCTATCCTCAGACGACCGGAACGCGACGCGCGGCGATCGCCGCCGGCGAAATCACCTCTATATCCAGGGGAACACGCCACCGTTCGGTCAACCGCACCCGGGGCGTGTCGTTGCGCGTTGTCGTGCCGTCGATCACGAAGCCTTCGAAGCCGTTGGACATCACCTCGTTGCATTTCTGCACGTAGATCGGAAAGCCGCCGATATAGGGCATGAAGACGCGCGGGCGCCCCGGGATGTTGGCGCCGACATACCAGGAGCTGCAGGTCGAGCGCAGCGAGACCTGCGAAACCTCGTTCACATGCGCGACCCAGTCGTCCTCGTATCGTTCGATCGGCTCGAGGGTCGCGGCGCCGATGTCGCGCAGATGGGCGATGCAGTCGGCCAGCCAGTCGACATGCTGCTCGATGGCCTGGATCATGCTGGCCAGGACCGACGGGCTGCCCGGCCCGGTGATGGTGAACAGATTGGGGAACCCGGCCGTTGCCAGGCCGAGATAGGTGCGCGGGCCTGCCTTCCACTTCTCGGCGAGAGTGAGGCCGTTGCGCCCGGTAATCCGGATCTTGTCGAAGGAGCCGGTCATGGCTGCGAAGCCGGTGGCGCAGACGACCGCATCCAGCGGATACGCGACGCCGTTCACCTCGATACCGTGCGGCGTGAAGCGCTCGATCGGCTTCTTCGACACGTCGACCAGCTTCACGTGCGGCAGATTGTAGGTCTCGAAGTAGCCGGTATCGACACACAGCCGCTTGCAGCCGAAGACGTTGTCCGGGCACAGCAGCTCGGCTGTCGCCGGGTCCTCGACGATGCCGCGGATCTTGCGGCGGGCAAACTCGGCGATCGTGTCGTTGGCAGCCTTGTCGAACAGGAGATCGCCGAAGGCGCCGAGGAAGGGCAGGCCGCCACGCTGCCAGGCTTCCTCGTATTGCCGTTCGCGTTCCTCCGGCGTCGACTCCAACGCGGACTTCATGTTGAAGGGAAAGTAGAAGCCGGTCGGCCGGGCACGCGCCTTGGCTCGCAGGGCGGGGTAGTCGGCTTTGATGGAATCGCGATATTCCGGGGTCAGCCTCTCGTTCCACGCCGGCACGGAGTATGTGGCCGTGCGCTGGAACACGGTGAGGGCCGAGGCCTGCCGGGCGATGATCGGAATCGACTGGATCGCCGACGAGCCGGTGCCGATGACGCCGACACGCAGCCCAGTGAAGTCCACCCCTTCGTGCGGCCATTCGCCGGTGTGGTAGATCGGCCCCTCGAACGTCTCGATTCCCTCGAAGGGCGGACGGTTGGCTGCCGACAGACAGCCGACGGCCATGATGCAGAACCTGGCGGAGACCTTGTCGCCGCGATCGGTCTCGATCTGCCAGCGCTTGGCCTGCTCGTCGAAGGTGGCGGACGTCACGCGCGTCTCGAACCGGATATCCCGGCGCAGATCGAAGCGGTCGGCGACATGGTCGGCGTAGGCGAGGATCTCGGCCTGCGGCGCATACTTCTCCGACCAGTTCCATTGCTGGTCGAGCTCTTCCGAGAAGGAGAAGGAATACTGTACGCTCTCGACGTCGCAGCGCGCGCCCGGATAGCGATTCCAGTACCAAGTGCCGCCGACACCGCCGCCCGCCTCGTAGACTCGCACCGTGAACCCGAGCTCGCGCAGGCGGTGCAGCATGTACATTCCGGCAAACCCGGCGCCGACGACGACGGCATCGAAGCGCGCGCCGGTCTCCGGCGCACGGTCATTTTTGGCTCGAGCATCGTCAGTCATCGGTCGTGTCTCACTCCGGTTGGGACAAGCAGGGCCGGTGCATCGACCCAATGGCAAGGCTACAACAATCGTACCGATCGGATCAGGCAAAACCGGTGCCACGAATGGCAGAGCGTCGACGACGTGCCGACAGGCGAGCTGGCTCGTTGCGGTAGCTCTCCGCTGCTCGGAATGACCGGTCGGCCGAGCGATACCGAGTGCGACGTCCAGCTCTAATGTCGCCGTTCGCCGGTGCGCTCGAGCTTCACGTCGAAAGACAGGAAACGATCGAACAGGGCTGTCTTGCGATAGCATTTCGCATCGCCAGGGCGCCGTTTGGCGGGATTCAACCAATCCTCCTCCATCACGCCGAACCATATCAACGGCCGAATAATTCCGTATTCCAGCTCGATGCTGCCCCGATCCCACGGACTCTCCAGAACGTCGACGGTGGGAGGCGTACACAAACGGGCAAGCCGCGTGGCGGACTGCCAATCGCCAGCGGCGACCGACAGCGACCACAGGAGAACTCCCATGTGATTCTGCGGCCATCCCGAGAGCGAGAGGCCGCCGGGAATCCGCAGATCGAGCTGCCAGAACGCAACATGGAACAGGAGGCCTTGAAGACCTCGACGCGCAGGCTCTTCGAGGACGGCGCGGCCGGCCTTGCTGGCCTTCAAGAAGCCGCGATGGCGCCGGACCAGGCCGGCACTTCGCAGGAGATCGTGGAGGAAGAACAGCGGCAGGTAGTCCGGCTCGTTGACCACCTTGCAAATGGCAAGCATCCTTTCCTTGTCGAAGCTGGGCCAGCAAAGCAGATCGATCATCTCGGCGACGACGCTGCGGGACAAATTGCCAGTCTGGGTCAGCTTCAGTCCGGGCCCGGAAGAAGCCTTCTGCAGCACGAGCAAGGCGTTCCGAGCGACGGGCGACTCGTCGGGCGTAACGTCGTCCGCCAGTCGAAGCGCGCCCTCGGCGGATCGCGGGGGCCGATAGAGCGCGTCGAAGCTTTCGCCGTCGAGCAGCGTCCAGGCAGGCACGATGCCGTCCAGCCAGCGTTTGGCCGCCGGGTGCTGGAGTAGGGCGAGCGCAACCAAGTCGACCTCCCTATGGCGTCACACGATCTTACTTCGACGGTTTGGCGGTCCAACGCGGCGGCAGGAACTGGGTGTTGACGATGAACTTCGCACTGTTGGCGGTCACCGGAAGCCAGCTCGGCAGGGGCGGCAGGTCGTACGTGCTGTGGAAGTAGATCTCGGCGCGCTGTGCCGCGCCTGCATCGTTGCGGCCCAATTGCGGGATGCCGGCGTGGAAAGGGCAGGTGAAGGTCGCCGCCTCGCCGGGGGCGAGCCGGTCGGCGCCCGGCGTCGCGAAGGTGAGGTCGGTCGCCGCCACCATGGTGTCGGTCAGGCCGGAGCCGCGCAGGCTGGCCAGCACGCAACCGATCCTGAGATTGGCCAGCGTGGCGAAGCTGCTTTCGTTCACGACCCGGAAGCGGACGTCGAAAGGCGAGCCCGTCGCAACCTCCACCGACGTGAATGTCGGCGTCGGTCGCAGCAACCACAGCCCGAGTAGCACGCCGACGAAGGCTGCAGCGACGATGATGCCGTTCAGCACCTGCCAGATCGGCACGGCGAGGCTGCGGGCCGCCTGGCTCAATTGCTGATCGTAGGGCAGAGGTGGCGGGGGCGGCTGCGGTCGTGCCGGGCGTCCCCGCGGCGGCCGCTTCGCCGCGCCGGGTGACGCCTTCTTCTTGGCAGTGGTCTTCCGGCTCTTCCTGGCCATGGCGATCAGCGCACTCCGCCTCGGGCCAAACGCAGGGCCAGGGCGACGACGACGGCCGCGAGGCAAGCCGCCGTGGCGATGAAGGCGATGGTGAAGCTGCCGCTCAGGCGCACCAGGGCGCCAAAGATCGCCGGGCCGATGACGATGCCCGCGAACATCATCGCGGTGACGCCGCCGCTCGCCTCGGCAGTGCGCCCGGGCGGCGCACGGCGGCCGACCTCGGCGTAGACCACGCCCGCCCACCCGATGGTCGAGGCGCCGAGCACCAGGCTGAGCGCATGGATCGCCAGGATCGGGCCGCCCGGTGCGAGCCGGCTCACCAGCACCATTGCCACGGCGGCGACCGCGGCCAGTCCGGCGAGGACGAGCAGCGGCCGGCGGAGCCAATCGGCGACCGCGCCCCAGACGATGCGGCCGGCGACGCCGCCGATCTGCGCCACCGCCAGCGCCAGGCCCGCGATCGTCAGGCTGAGTCCGACAGCCTCGACCAGGTAGGTGACATAAAATGCCGAAATGCAGACCTGGCCGGCCGAGAAGATCGCAGAGGCGAGCGCCACCAGGCGCAGCTCGCGGTCGCGCCAGATCAGGCCGATGGTGGCGAGGACGCCGTGCACGCCGGTGCCATGGCGCTTGAGCTCGCGGTCGTCGTCGGTGCGCGTGCGCCAGACCTGCAGCAGGATGGCACCGGCGCAGCACAGCAGCGCCGTGCCGAACAGGGCACCGCGCCAGTCGAGCAGCAAGGTGAGCGCCGGCAAGGTGGCACCGGCGATCGCGCCGCCCAGCGGCACGCCGGTCTGCTTGATCGAGAACACCAGGTTCAAGAGGCGCGGCGGCGTCACGCGAACCAGCACGTGCGAGCTGGCAGGTGTCGGAGCCCCCATGCCGCAGCCCAGCACGAAGGCGCACGCCAACAAGCCTGCGACATGGCCGGTGGTCGCCAGCGCAAGCGCCGCCGCGCAGAACAGCATCGCGACCTGGCAGACCCGCAGCGCGCCATGGCGCGCCACCAGCGTGCCGCCGATCAGCGCCGAGGCCATCCCGCAGGCATAGAGCACCATGGTGAACAGGCCGACATCGGCGGCCGCGACCCCCGCCTGGGGGGCGATCAGCGGCGCGAGCACGGGCACGGAAGCGGCGCTGACCGAGGTCAGCGACTGAACGGCCAGCATGACGCCGAGATGCGGCGGCCAACTGCCCATCGCGCTACGGGACGCCGCTGCGTCGGTCATCGTGTCACGCCAGAAACCCGTCGTGTCATGGCAGCACTGATGGCCTCACGGCACGTACCAGTAGCGTGTCAGGTGGAAGAAGATCGGCGCGGCGAAGATCACGCTGTCGAGCCGGTCGAGCATGCCGCCATGGCCCTCGATCATGCGGCCCCAATCCTTGACCCCGCGGTCGCGCTTGATCGCCGAGAAGACAAGCCCGCCGAAGAAGCCCATCAGGCAGGTCACCAGGGCCATGGCGCCGGCCTGTACGGCAGAGAAGGGCGTCAGCCACCACAGGCCGGCGCCGAGTGCCGTGGCGCTGGCGACGCCGCCGACCAGGCCTTCCCAGGTCTTGGACGGCGACAGCGAGGGCGCGACCTTGTGACGGCCGAAAAGCTTGCCGAAGACATACTGCAGCACGTCGGAGCCCTGCACGACGGTGACGAGGAAGGCAACCAGCAACAGCTTCTTGCCCTCGAAGCCCGGAATGTCGAGCGTCAGCAGCGCGGGAATGTGGCTGACGCAGAACACGCAGATCATCAGGCCCCACTGCAGGGAGGCGATTCGCAACAGGAAGTGGGTGGTGTCGCCGCGTATCACCGCGACGATCGGCAGGATGAGAAAGCCGTACACCGGGATGAAGATCGAATAGAGCCCGTACCATTCGATCCACACCAGATAGTACTGGACGGGAATGCCGATGAAGAACGCCAGCATCAGCGCCCAGTGATCGCCGCGCCGCGTGTAGGTGAGCGTGACGAACTCGCGCAGGGCCGCGAACGAGGCGAAGGCGAACAGCAGGATGACGCCTGCCTTGCCGACCAGGAAGGCGACGCCGATCAGCGCCACCATCACCCACCAGGCGAAGACGCGCTCGTTGAGGTTCTCGACGACCGGGCTAGGCGCGCCTTCGCTCCGCCACTTGAGGATCTGGCCGACCAGGGTTGCGGCGACCAGTACCGCGCCGAGGCCGAGGAACAACGGGACCGCTTCCTGGGGCATGCTCATCGATCGCGCTCCTCCGGCTTGAGCGCCAGCAGGGCGTCTCGCGCCCGGGCGATGAACGCCGCCTTGTCCTCGTCGGGCTGCAGCAGCAAGGGCGCGCCGAAGGTCACGCTGCACAGCAACGGCACCGGCAGGAATTCGCCCTTGGGCATGACGCGCGCGATGTTGTCGAGCCACACCGGCACGATCTCGATGTCGGGCCGTGCCTTGGCGAGCCGGAACAGCCCGCTCTTGAACGGCAGCAGCACCTCTTCGGTGGTGTTGCGCGTGCCTTCGGGAAAGTAGATGAGCGAGGCGCCAGCGCCCACGGCATCTATGACCACGGAGAGCGCATCCCGGCCGGGCGTCGCGGTCTTGCGATCGATCAGCACGGCGTTGAACACCTCGCGTCCGATGAAGCCGCGAACGCCGGTGCCGCCCCAGTAGTCGAGCGCCGCGACCGGCCGCGTCTGGCGGCGCAGTGCATGCGGCAGCACGGTCCAGATGAGCACGAAGTCGCCATGGCTGGTATGATTGGCAATGTAGACGCGCTGCTTGGCTTCCGGCAGGCAGCCGCGCCAGTTGGGCAGCACGCCGGTCAGCACGCGGGCGAAACCGGCGACGGCCATGGCGACGATGCGGGCGGCAGTGCGGGTGAGCATGACGGTCCTCAAGCCCACAGCAGGAAGACGACGAGCACGGCGATCTGCAGGCCGAGCGTCAGCGCCTGCAGCTTGAGCAGGCGGAAGGCGCCGCGAATGCGCGCGTCGAGCGGCCTGCCGGTCTTGCCCGGCGGCATCAGGCCCAGTCCCCGCATGGCGCGATCGAAGCCTGCGAGATCGGTGTGTCGCGCTGCCAGGGCATCGAACAGGTCGGCATCGAGCGCGACCCGGGAGGCCAGCCAGAACTCGACGGCGGCCAGCACGACGATCGCGCCGGCGGCGGCGAGGAACGCGGTGCCGTGCGGGGCAACACCGCCCACGAGCACGGCAACGCCTGCCAGGAGTAGCGACAGGGTATGGATCATGGCACCGCGCCGCAGCACAGCCGCGGCGATGGTGGCCGACCAGGCGCCCTCGGTGGCAGGGGCCGGCTCAGCGCCCATCGATGGCCTCCGTCACGGCCTGCATCTGTTGCGCGGTGACGGCGAGGCGCGGCCGTACCTGCGCCAGGTGTGCCAGCGCAGCCACGGGATCGGTCGCCCGGCCGCTACGCACTAGCCAGACGGCGAGAGCGGCGGCGCTGCGGCCGTAACCCAGCGCGCAGCACACCAGGACCGGCCCTTGCCCCTGTCGTCGCGCGCTCTCGATCTTGTCAGCCGCCGTGCCGAGCGCCGCCGCCTCGGGCGCGACGAGGTCGAGCATCGGCACGCACTGCCAGTCGCCCTGGAAGGGGCGACGCGGAAACTCGCAGGTCACGTCGACGACGGTGCCGACGTCTCGGCATTCGGCTGTCGTCGGAAAACGTCCGAGCCAGACGCCTTCGGCGATCTCCACTCTCGCCGGGTCGTTGCGTGTCCATAGGCGCACGTTCAGCCCGGCACCCAGCCGATAGGGCAGGAGGATCATCCGGGTCGCAGTGTCGACGTGCCCATCGGCGCTCTTGGCGAACAAGGACGGACCGAAGCCGAGATAGGCGGCGGCAACGGCCAGCAATGCGACGGCCGGCCAGAACAGCCACAGGAAGGTGCCGCCGAGAACGATGGCGGCGACAGCAAATCCCGCAGCGGCGACGGCGTAGCGTCCTGCCAGCCGCCGCCGCCGCGCATCGGTTGTCGTCCGCCAGGCGGCGAGGCGGTTGCCGCCGTCCAGCGGCCACATCCAGATGCACAGCAGGCCGAGCAGCAGGCCGGTCGGAATGTCGATGAAATGGTGCTGGAAGGTCGTCAGCACGGAGGCGGCCACGAGCGCCGACCAGAGCACGAAGGCGACAGCCGCCCAGCGCGGCAGGATCAGGACATAAAGCGCCACGAGCACGGTCGTGAGCGCGACATGCAGGGACGGCGCCTGGTTGAATGGCATGTCGAACGCGCCGAGCGCCTCGAAGAAGAAGCCTGGAAGGCCGTCGATCTGCGGCTTGGCGAAGGAGGTGCGCAGGGGAAAGGCGATGAAGCAGGCTACGGCGACGACCTGGGCCGTGAGCAGCCGCTTGGCGTGGGCGTCGAGCTCGGTGCGGTTGCGGCAGAGAAAGAGCGACAGGGCAAAGAAAAGGTTGGTCGTCCAGTAGGGAACGATCGTCCAGGCGATGAACGGAATACCGCGTTCCCAGTCGAAGACGACGACCGGCACGTCGCGTCGCTGGCTCGCCAGCCAGTTCGAGAATCCGTAGCTCGCATAGAAGAAGATTCCGAGCAGCGCCAGCCAGCCGGCCGCTCGCCGCCACGACGGGGTATCGCCGGCCGTCGTGGTGGATGGTGCGCGTGAAGCGAAGTCAGCCGCCATGGGCGCATTTCCTGTTCTCCTCCCTAGCGTCGCCGCTACGGAGTGGACACATCTTCAATCCCTCCCCCGTAATCGGGGGAGGTGCGCCGTCATACGGGGCGGAGGGGGAAAGCCCCAGACGAGATGGGTCCAATTCCGACGTCGGAATCGGAGGGAACTCGACTGGGGCTTTCCCCTCCGCCCCCTGCGGGGGCACCTCCCCCGATTACGGGGGAGGCGAGAAGGGTGTGTCCACTCCGTGGTAGCGTCGCCGGGGAGGTGTCGCCGTCTTACGGCGACGGAGGGGGCATGACTCATGCCCCCTCCGTCCGCATCGGCATTTTGGCCGCAAGGCGGCCAAAGGCTTTGGACGCGGACACCTCCCCAGCCAAGCTGGAGAGGAGAATGAGCACCACCGTCAGCCATCCCGGCCCTCGTCGCGCCCATCGCTTTCTCGTACCGCCAGCGAGACCGTGAAGATTCCCCATTGGTCGATCCGCTGCTCGAGCTTGTGGAAACCGGCGTCGGCGACGAGCTGGTCCATCTCGGCCTGCGTCCGCCGGCGCATGACCCAGGCCTGGCCCTGGCGATGCGAGGTGAGCGCGCGCGCGATCATCTCGAGCTGCGGATGCCACGGCTGGCCGGTGTAGACGAGGTAGCCTCCCGCCGGGATCGCCGCCGCCAGGCCGGCGAGCGAGCGGCACACCATCTCGTTGTCGGGAAACAGCTCGTAGAGGCCCGACACGATGCCGAGCGTCGGTTGCGGCCGGATGGCTGCAATGCGGTCGGGGTCGAAGGCGTCGGCCTGCACGAAGTGGGCAATCTCGGCCAGCCCCTTGTCGGCGATCAGACGCTGCCCGGCTTCGACATTGATCGGCGAGAAGTCGCGCAACAGGATCGACTCTGGCCGGTCCGCCTCGGCCGCCAGGGCTTCCAGAACGTAGCGCCCGTGGCCCGCGGCAATGTCGAGCATGCGCGTCGGCTGACCGGACGCGACGAGGCGCTTCAGGGCCGCGCGGATCAGTTCCTCGACGTGGATCTTGCGCTGGCGAATGCCGCGCCAGCCGATGGCATCGAGATAGGTGCGGTCGAGGGCCCGGCCGATCGGGCCGACGCCGCCGACCTGGTTGCGATAGACATAGTCGAGCGTCGAGCCCGAATCGAAGCCGGTCTTGTGGCCGAGCGCGATGCCGTCCGACAGCAGGCCGCCGAGCCGCAGGTTGGCGCGATAGCTAGCCCAGAACAGACCACGCGCCGACAGCAGCGGCAGCGGCGAGGCCAGCCGGTCGGCCTCGTCGCGCGTATAGCCGAAGCGGTGGGCGTTGCCGAGGTCGGGGCGATCGAGGGGAGCGGCGAAGCGCTCGAGGATGAACCGCCGGGCATGGCCGACGGCGACCTCTCGGCCGGACTCGCCCAGCGTGTCATGGAAGAAGCGCGGGAAGACGTGGCGTTCCTTCACCGGCGTGCCGAGATTGACGAAGAACTCGTGCTGCGGTCGCTGGTTGACAACGAAATCGGCGCCGGAGATCAGGAGCTGGGTCGGGATCGTGATAGCGCGGGCGTCCCGCACGACCCGCCGCGCCGCGTCGTGCATCTCGAGCAGGATGTTCACGGAGATGGCGCGCGTGATCAGCGGATCGGCATCGAACGAGGCGCGGCGCGCGAGGTCGTGCGTCAGGAGCTGCGATTTCACATAGGACTGCACGAAGAACTTGCCGCGGATCTTGTGCAGCAGGCGAAGGCCGGGGCGGGCGAACGGCACGTAGAGCCTGACCTCGAAGGCCGGCGAGGCGAGCACCAGCGCGCGTATCCGCGGCGCATAGTCGTGCGCCCAGGTCGACGCGATCACCGCGCCGACCGACTGGGCAATGACGGCCGTAGTCTCCGGATCGACGCCGTGCTCGGCGCCGAGGTGGTCGAGGAAGGTCTGGACGTCGCGCACGCTGGTCGCGAACGATGGCGAGTAGCCGCGTTCGCCCGGCGACTTGCCGTGGCCGCGCGCGTCCCAGGCGTAGAACTCGAAGTCGGGCAGGTCGAGCTCGTCGACCAGATGGCCGATGCGGCCACTGTGTTCGTGGCCGCGATGGAATAATAGGATCGCCCCGCGTGGCTTTCCCGACGTCACCGGCCAACGGCGATAGAACAGCGACTCGCCGTCGTGGGTGGAGAAGTGTCGTTCTTCGACAGGGCGCGGCACGGTTCGAACCTTCGGTCAGAGGATAGGCGGATAGCCCGGAGTCAGGTTTCGAGCAATCCGCGGTGGACGCGATTGACGGACGTCGCGATCAGCAGGACCGCGAGGACCGGCATCAGCCAGTAGAACCAGGAAGGCAGCGGCAAGCCGCAACCGATCCACGCCCCCAAGGCGCCGACGACGAGCGCCCGGTCGCTCTTGCCGAGCGGCCCGTCGTAGCGGCGCGACGCGCCGACCAGCGGGCCCATGACGCCGGCATATTCGCTGAGCGCCGCCAGGAAGATGACGAGGAAGACAGCCCAGGCGGCGAACGGGGCCACGAAGGCGAACGGCAGCAGCAGGGCGGCGTCCGACACGACATCGCACAATTCGTTGAGGTAGCCGCCCAACCGGCTCTTCTGCCCGAACTCGCGCGCCAGCATGCCGTCGATCGCGTTGAGGGCCATGCGCACGAACAGCCAAAGCGGCAGCAGCAGGAACAGCGCCGCCGGGCGATCCGGCAAGATGAGAACGCCGCCGACGACGACCGACAGGATCGCTGCTGCGAGAGTCACCTGGTTGGCCGTGACGCCCGCGGCGGCCAGCCGGGCTGCGATCGGCCGCAGCAGGTTCTGAAAGCGCGGCTTGAGAGCGTAAAGCGTCATCGTTCCATTGAGGCAGGTCGTAGGCTTCGGAGCAACCGACTTCGCGCAGGCTTGCAACATGGATTGGTGATGAGTGCGCGGGGCGTTCGATCCGTCACTGTGCGGCGAGTAGCAACCATCTTGCGAGTGCGCCGCCCTTCGCTGGCGGCAACAAGGCGGGGGCGGTGTACATCTTGACCGTGGCCGTGCAGGCGTCCTTGATCCCAAGCTGTTCGTACTTGAAGAGCCGGTCGAGATCTTCGTCCTTGTATCCGGCACTGACCAGAAGATCGATGAGCTCATTGGTGCTGAGCGTGGGCTGAGGTGGGGCGGACTTGCCGACACGATAGGCGTCTTCCTGCGATGCGAAGGCCTTCTTGATCAGCTCCGTGGCGCGTGGGTCGAGGCGGGAGGGATCCTGGAGACCGGAAATGCCGTAGTCGCGGCATAGCGCGGGGTCGGCAGTCTGCAGATACCTCAAGACATCCGCCAATTCCCTGACCGCAATGAGCGCGCTGGCGTCGTCGGCGTTGCGCAAGGCCGGCAAGATGTACTGCTTTCTCGTCTCGGCTCCGAACTGTAGGCTGGGCAAGGGTCTCTTCAGCGGATTCCGGATCTCCTCCTCCACCGCTGCGCGCAGCTTCTGCTCCAGCGCAGGATTATCTGCCAGCACCAGCCTGACCAGCGGGGTCTCGCGCGCCGATTGCATGGCGCGTTCGATGTCCTTGCTGCTCGGGTCGAGCAAGATTCGCAGATGGTCCCTGCCCAAGGTGAGCGCAGTTACCGTCAGCACGCCAACCAAGGCGGCCGCCGCGATCTTGACTGGGAAGGACGAAATCTTGTTACCCAGGCGCGCCATGTGATTCCGCCGAGATTTCCGCTGGCACAGTTGGGACTGAAAATGGCGACGTTGCCAAGCCTGTCGACTCCGTTCCTCGCCTTGATGTCGCCGCAGTGTCATCCTACCGGGACGAGATAGACTGATACTTTTCTGCATCTCGATCCTGGCACCAGTGCGCTGCCCTGGCGCGCCTTGCCGTGGTCTGGAGGTGCCAATACAGCGTTATCCGTCTCGACTGGTCTTTCGTCCGTCCGCCGCTGCGCGCAAAGCAGCGAGATCCGCGCTGAGCAAGATCGCCCATCTTGCCCTGGAAAGGGCGCTGAAGAACGGCCGATCCCTCGAGGTCGTCCCTCAGCGGATCGTCCACGGCAAGGTCGACTACGCCCTGCTTCGTGGCTCGGCGATCGCGGCCAGCTTGTTCTGGAGCGCGGCGTCGGCAATTGCGCCCTTGCCGGCCGCGTCATTCTCGAGGAGGAGCTGAGGCGGGCCGAGCGCGCGAACCTCGTGGCTCGGTCGCCGAGGCCAGGAGGGCAGCGAAAATAGCGCCGACGTGGGCTAGGGTGAGCGGATGGAGAAGGAGAACCCATGACCGCTCGCGATATCGACACCGGAACCGATGACCTGCTCGCCTCGCTCGACGAGGGGGTGTTGACCCTGACCCTGAACCGGCCGGAGGCGCGCAACGCCATGTCGCGCGCCATGGTCGGCGCGCTCGCCACCCAGCTCGCCGCGGCGGAGGTCGATTCTTCGGTGAAGTGCCTCGTGCTGACCGGCGCCGGCAAGGGCTTCTGCGCCGGCGGCGACGTCAAGGGCATGGCGACGCGCGGCGACGGCACGGTGGGCGACAACACCATCGACGGCGCGATCCACCTGCAACGCATCAGCCAGCGTGCGACCGCCGGCAAGCTGTTCAAGATGCCCAAGCCGACCATCGCGGCGCTGCCCGGCGCCGCTGCCGGCGCCGGCCTGTCGATGGCGCTGGCCTGCGACCTGCGTATCATGGCGAGCACGGCGATCATGACCACGGCCTTCGCCCGCGTCGGCTTCTCGGGGGATTATGGTGGCACCTATTTCCTGACCCAGCTCGTCGGCTCGGCCAAAGCACGCGAGCTCTACTTCCTATCCGACCGGATCGGCGCGGACGAAGCACTGCGGCTCGGCCTCGCCAACTGGGTGTGCGCTCCCGACGAGCTTGCCGCAAAGACTCGTGAGATCGCCCGGCGTCTGGCGACTGGGCCGACAGTCGCCTATCGCTACATGAAGGAGAACCTGAACCGTGCCATGGCGGGCGAGGTCGACGACTGTCTCGATCTCGAGGCCACCCACCACATCCATTGCGGACAGACCGAGGATCATCGCGAGGCGACCAAGGCCTTCGTTGACAAGCGCGAGCCGATCTTCAGGGGACGGTGAGGCGACGATGAGCAAGATCGGCGTCGCCATCTCGGGCGGCCCCGGCCCGGCGGAGATCGTCGATCTCGTCGTTCTGGCCGAGCACCTCGGATACGACTCGGCATGGATCGCCGAAGGCCACGGTGGCGATCAGTTCGCCATCCTGGCCGCTTGCGCCGTTCGGACCTCGCGTATCCGCCTCGGCACCGCGATCAGCAGCGTCTTCGTGCGCACCGCGCCCACCATCGCCATGGCAGCATCGACGGTCGCTGACCTGTCGAATGGACGGTTCATCCTGGGGCTCGGCTCGAGCCATAAGGCGCAGGTCGAGCCCGAGCACGGCGTCGTCTACGGCAAGCCGCTGACCCGGACGCGCGAGACCGTGGCGATCGTGCGCGAACTGGTGCAGAGCGGCCGCGTGCATTTCGAAGGCCAGACGATCCGCGTCGAAAGCTTCGACCTGTGGTATGCGCCGCGCCACCGCGACATCCCGGTCTACCTGTCGGCCGTATTCGCCAAGGGCATCGCGCTCGCCGGCGAAGTGGCCGACGGGCTCATCCTGACGCGCTCCACCCTGCAGACCGCGGTGCGGGTACGCGCGCAACTCGACGAGGCGGCACGCGGTGCAGGCCGCGACCCTGGCAGGATCGAGCTCACGACCCTGCTGCCGACGTCGGTCGGCGACACGCGGGACGCCGCGCTCGCTGCGTTGCGCCCAGGCTTGGCGTTCTATCTCGGCTTCTTCCCGCGCTACAATCGCATGATGGCCGAACATGGCTTTCCCGACGAGGCGGCGGCAATTGCCGAAGCCTGGAAGCGGGGTGACCGGCAGGCCGCCGAACGCACGGTAAGCGACGCGATGATCGACGCCACCAGCGTCGTCGGTACGCCGGAACAATGTCGGGTGAAGATCGAGGCCTACCGTCGATCGGGCTTCGACCTGCCGATCATCAGTCCGTTTGCGCGCGGGGCGGGCGCCGTCGCGCGCTTCGAGGCTGCAATCCGCGCCTGTGCTCCCGGCACGCGCGGCTGACCGCTCTACTCCTGCAAGACGTAGTCGATCGTCGAGCCGTCGAACACGACGAAGCGCGACCTGACCCAGCGGCCGCGGTCGTCGAACCACTGATCCATGCGGACATCGCCATCGTAACGATAGCGCGTCGCCGCGATCACGCCTGACAGAGTGCGGACATTCTCGCGGCCGCCAGCCGCCACCGTGATCCGCTCCCGGGTGCCCTTCTGGGCATTTAGCAGGAAGCCCTGCGATGCCTGGCGGACGTTCCAGTGGGTCGATGGCAGCAAGTCGGCCGGCAACGACTCCCGCGCCTGGCCGGCTGTACCGGGAGTTGTCCGCTCGACCCGGAGCTGGCCGTTGTCGCGGCTCGCCCGCACGGCATAGGGCTTGCCATCGTCGTCGGTCGACGAGTCGAAGGAGACGAGCTCCTTGCCGAGCCAGATTTCGCGGCCGCGATACGTGTAGCGATACGCCGTGATGCCGACGACCTTCACGGCAAGCTCGATCGAGGTCGTGACGACCAGTCGATCACCATCCTTGTCGAAGCTGAGGCGATGGCTGCCGATCGGCTGGCCGTTACGGTACGCCGCGAAGGTGAGCTGGCTGCCGTAGGCCAGGGGCTCGGCCGCGGCGACGGCTGAGCAGATCGAGACGAGCATCGTGGCGAAAGCGATAAGGCGGATCATGCCCTCTGTACGATGGCCGAGGCGCCCTGGATGATCGGCGAGCGTCGCCCAGTCGCTTGAACGGGGCGGCGTGTCGGTTGGCGCGGCGGGAGCCCTCGCGGATCGCTCACCGCCTTGATGTCGTCACAAGCCCGCAGTACATGATCAGCATGCATTGACTTCTTTTCGCACCTCTTCCCGGCACCGGCGCGCCATTTCGGCGCGTCCTGCCGTGGCCTGGAGGTGCCGATGCAGAGATATCCCACACAACTCGTGTTCCGCCCGTCCCTTGCCGCCCGCAAGGCAGCGGGATCCGATCTGAGTAAGGTCGCGCGCCTTGCCCTCACGGCGATCCTGAAGAATGGACGGACGCTGGAGATAGCCCACCAGCAGATCGTCTTCGGCGAGACTCACTTCGCCTTGTCGTCGTGGCTCGGTAGCCGCGGCCAGTTGATCCTGGACCTCGATGTCGGCAGTCCGCAGCTTGCCGGCCGTGTCATCCTGGAGGACGACTTCAAGCGGGCCGAACGGGCGAACGGGCTGGTCAGGCCCCCGAAGCCGGGCAAGCGGCGTCCCTGAGACGAGGCCGGCGAATCATCGATCGTCGGCCCGACCCGACGGGCGATGAAAGGTCGAAGTCGAGGCGAGGGCTGCACATCGTGCGGCCCTCGCTTCACCTCAGGGCGGGCCGGTCAGAATTTCTGGCGCAGGGTGAGCAGGAAGGTCTGGCGCTGGCCGAACTGCGGCGCGCCCACGCCGACACCTTGACCGTCGCGGATCTGGTAGCTGTTGTCGAACAGATTGATGGCGTCGAAGCGCAGTTGTGTGCCCTTGCCGAGGCCGATCGGAATGTTCTGCGCCACCGAGGCGTTGACCACGGCGTAGTTCGGCAGCGACAAGTCGTTGGGCGTGACCACGGAGGTGCGCAGGCCGCTGCCGAACAGCACATCTGTCGACAATCGGGTCGCATATTCCGTCTCGGCATTGAATGTGTAGGCGGCGCCGGTCGAGAAGGTCCAGCCCTGGCTGTGGTCGAGGAAGATGTAGTTGTTGCGGATGTAGGCGAGCTCCTGGGCGCCGAAGTTGAATTGCGCCGAGTTGATGTTGGTGCCGAGGCCGCTGCCATAGGCGCCGTTGAAGTACAGGTTCCACGGCCCGTCGTCGTAGCTGGCATTGAACTCGACGCCTTTGACGATGGCGCTTCCGTAGTTGAACGCCGTCAACATGACGGGAGCGCCGAACTGGCCTTCGTCGAGCAGGTTCTGGGCAATCTTGTAGTAGGCGCTGAGGCCGAGCGTCAGGCCGCGCATCGGCTTCACGGTGACGCCGACGTCGAAATAGTCGGCGCGCTCGGCTCGCACCGGGTCATTCTGCAGCACCTCCGCCGCCGCCACCGTGTTGGCGAGGACGGCGAGCGAGTTGGTGCTGACTTGAACGAGCGGAGGCGGCGTGAAGTAGCGCGAGTAGCCGGCCCGGAAGGTGAAGCTGGGCGCGGGCTGCCACACCAGGTTGACGCGCGGGCTGAATTGGTACTCGTTGGTGGGGCCGCTGATCGCGTCGAAACGCATTCCGAAATTCAGGGTCACTGTCGGAACGATGCGCCATTCGTCCTGCAGGTAGACGCTGTAGGTCCACCCGGTGATGTCGAAGCCGTCGGTGAAGCCCAGCGGCTGGTCCGACGGTATCGGCTCGGCGTCGGGGTCGTCCGGGTCCGGCACCAGCGGTAGGGTGTTGCCGGCGGTGAAGGCGGTCGAGCGCTCGCGCTGCACCAGGAAGCCGCCGCGCAGCGTATGATCCTTCGCCACCCTCCAGCTACCGTCGCCCTGAACCCCGACCGCGAAGCTCTTGCGATTGGTCCACGGCGCGATGCCGTTGTACAGCAGGTCGCCCATCGGGTCGGCCTGATAGTAGAGGGCGGAGTAGCGCGCGAAGCCCGAAAGCTGGAAATCGAGCGTGTCGTAGCTCTTCTGCAGCGAGGCGATGGCGAAGTAGCTTTTCTCCCACTGGCGCTGGTCGAGGGCGCCGCTGTTCCAGTTGCCGACGCCGAGCACGTTGAAGTTGGGGACCTGGAAGGGCACGTTGGGAATCTGAAAGCCTGCATTCATGCCGCCGGCGATGAAGCTCAGGCGCGTGTTGTCGTCGATCAGGGCGGAAATCTTGGCCAGCCCGACCCATTGGTCGGTGTCGGCGTGCACCGGCGTGAAGGTCGGCGTCGGATTCTCGATGCCGAGACTGTTGTGCAGGAACTGCCCGGTCACGAAGTAGTCGACCTTGCCATTGCGCCCACCATAGGAGAAGGCCGGCTGGGCGTAGTTGCGCGAGCCGCCGGTGATCGAGAGGTCGGCGCCCGGGTCGGTCGTGCCCGACTTCACCGTGATGTCGGCGACGCCGGCGGTGCGCAGGCCGTATTGCGCGGGCAGTGCGCCGGTCAGCAGCGACATCTGGCTCACCGAACGCGTCATCAGGAATTGGCTGAAGCGCGAGAGGCCTTCGGGGAGCTGCACGCCGTCGAGCCGGTATTGCAGGTTGCCGTGATCGCCGCGCACATGGATCTGGCCAAAGCTGTCCTGCACGACGCCTGGGGCGCGCAGCAGCACCTGGTTCAGGGGAGCGTTCTCGCCCAGCGGCACGTTCTCGATGAAGGGCTTGGAGAAGTCGTAGACCGTGGCGCCGAGGCTCGGCTGGATCGAGCCACGCGCCTGGTCGAGCCGCTTGGCGGTGACGTCGAGATCGATCGGGGCTTCGTTCGGTGGCGTCTGGCTGAGCGCGGTCGATGACATCAACAAACTGCCGAGCGCCGCCGAGACTGCAATGTGCCGCCGCATGCTACTCCCCCTTGTCAGCCGCCGGATCGGCCGTCTAAAATTCGCCTTAGTGTTACATTATAACGTAGTGCGAAATCAACTGGATCGTCCGATCGGGCCATCGCGCGTATCGCGCTGGATCGGCGCGAGCGCGCTCGCGGGTGCCGTGGCGGTGCACGCGCTGCCGCTCGCCGCCTTGCTGACCATGGGCACGCCTCCGGCCGCGGCCCTCGAGGAGGCGGCCATCACCGTGTTCGTCGAGCCGGGGGGCGCACCCGTGGCGACGGCGAGCGAGGCCGCCGGATCCAGTCAACCGGCTGCGGCGACGACCAGGGAGGCGCCGCCCGAGCGGCCGCTCGACGACGCGGTGCCGTCACCGGAGCCGGAGGACGCTCGGTCGTTGCCCGACTTTCGGCCACCCGCGCCGCCGCCGCCGGAACTGCGCGATTCGCTGCCAGTGCCCGAGGTCAGGGAGGCCGAGGCGCCCGATTTCAAGAAGCAGATGCGCGATCTCGGCGACGCCGTGCCGACGCCAGAGGCCCGGGAAGCGGCTATTCCCGATTTCCGCCCGCCCGCTCCCGTGCCGCCCAAGCCGGAAACGCGGCCCGAGCCGCGCAAGCCGACTCCGCCGCCACCGCCACAGCAACAGAGAGTCGAACCCAAGCCGGCACCGCGCGCCGCGGGACCCGCCCCTGCGCCGGCCCCGACTCCTGCGCCACTCCCGGCACCCTCGACGGCGCCGTCGCCCCACGGCGGTTTTGCCAGCGCGGCGCCACCCGCCTCCACCCAACCTGGCGGCGCTCCGGTTGTCGCGCCTGGTTGGAATGCCTTGCTCGTCGCCTGGCTCGCCGCCAATCGGCGCTATCCCGAGGAGGCGCGCCGGCGCAGCGTGGAGGGCGAGGTCACGGTGCGCTTCTCGGTGGCGGCGGATGGTCGGGTCACCGATGTCGCGATCACGGCCGGAAGCGGATCGAGCGCGCTCGACGGCGCGGCGGTCGCCATGCTGCGCGGCGCCAAGGTGCCGCCACCCGGAACCGATGTGACGCGCACTGTCAGGATCCGTTACCGCCTCTCCGACTGAGGTCTACAGTCGACATTGTCCCCGGACAGGCCAAAGATGCGCGGCATGTCCCACGGCGCAAGCCGATGGGCCGGCGCGCTCGCCGGGAAAAAAGGGGGGATGACGATGTCGCGAAGCGTTCTCGCCGCCGTGGCGGCAAGCCTGTTGTGGTCGCCTCTGGCGATTGCGGCCGAGCCGCCGATCCAAGGCAAGCCCGAGGATGTCGGCTTGTCGGCTGAGCGCCTGGCCGGGATCGACCGGTTCGTGAAAGGCGAGATCGACGACGGCATCCTGCCGGGCGCCGTGGTCGCCATCGCCCGTCGCGGCAAGGTCGTCTACTTCAAGGCCTTCGGATATCGCGACAAGGACGCCGGCGTGGCGATGACCACGGATTCGATCTTCAGCTCCGCGTCGATGACCAAGCCGATGACCGCCGTCGTCGCCCTGCAGCTCTACGAGCAGGGCAGCTTGCTGATGGACGACCCGCTGTCGCGGCATTTCCCGAAATTCGCCGACCAGAAGGTCGCCGTGCTCGACGACAGCAAGGATGCCATTGTCGGCAAGGTGCCGGCCACGCGGCCAATCCTGATGCAGGATCTGTTCCGTCACACCTCGGGCCTCGCCTACGGCAACACCGGCACGACGGCGGTGAACAAGCTCTACCCGCTGTCGAGCAACGCCTCGGCGCGCAGCCTCACCGGCGCCGAGCTGCTCGACACGCTCGCCGGCCTGCCGCTGCATCACCAGCCCGGCGCGCAATGGCAGTACGGCTTCGGCCTCGACGTGCTCGGGCTGGCCGTCGAGCGCCTGGAAGGCAAGTCGCTGGGCCAGGCGATGAATACCAGCCTGTGGGGTCCTCTCGGCATGACCGATACCGGCTTCGTGGTCTCCGCCGACCGGGTGCCGCGCTATGCGCGTGCCTTGGCGAAGGATCCCGCTGGCAAGCCCCAATCGATCCCATCGCCGCTCGAGCCCACCAAGTTCGAGTGCGGCGGCGGCTGCGCGGTGACGACGGCCGGTGACTACCTGAACTTCGCGCAGATGCTGCTGAATGGCGGCACGCTCGGGCAGGCGCGCATCCTGTCGCGCAAGACGGTCGACTACATGGTGTCGAATCAGCTCGCACCCGGCGCGCGCAGCCTGCTCGGCGGTACCTTCACCGACTGGGGCTATGGGCTGAGCGTCGCGGTGCGCACCACGCCGGGCATCGCCCGCGGCACGGGATCGGTCGGCGAATTCTCCTGGCCCGGCGCCTTCGGCACCTATTGGTGGGCCGATCCCTCGGAGCGCCTCGCCGTGGTGTGGATGACGGCGAGCCCGAACAGCGCCGCGAATGCCCGCCACCGGCAGACGGTCAAGGCGCTGGTCAACGGCGCGATCGTCGACTGACCACGCTTGAACAGGATGACGATGGAACATCAGGCTGGAGCAAAGCAGTCCCTGGCCGGCGTGTGTGCGCTCACGTTCGACGTCCAGGGCACCTGTGCGGATTTCTGCCAGCCGCTGCTGCGCATGGGGGAGTCGATCAACGCGGCCCGTGGCCTCGCGATCGACTGGGCGGCGCTGTCGGCGGCGTGGCGCGGCCTTTATCGTAGCGCCCTCGACCAGATCATCGCCGGCCAGCGGCCGTGGCTGCGCGTCGATCGCATCTATCGCGAGACGTTGGACGTCCTGCTCGAGCGGCACGCGTTGGCGCCTCTGTTCTCGGCGGCCGAGCGGGACGAGATGAATCGCGTGTGGAGCCGGCTCGAGGCGTGGCCCGACAGCGTCGAAGGCCTCGCCCGGCTGCGCCGGCGCTTCGTCGTCTCGACCCTGTCCAATGCGGGGATGGCGACCATGGTGGCCGTGGTCAAGCATGCCGGCCTGCCATTCGACGCCGTGCTGACGGCCGAGCTCGCCCATACCTACAAACCAGCGCCCGCCGTCTACCAGCTTGCGGTCGATTTCCTCGGCTACCGGCCCGACCAGATCATGATGGTCGCCTGCCACAAGTACGATCTAGAGGCGGCACGCGCCTTCGGCATGCGCACGGCGTTCGTGCCACGTCCGCTCGAGTTCGGTCGGGGTGCGTCTGCGGACGTCGCTCCCGAACCATGGTTCGATATCTATGCCGAGGATTTCGTCGCGCTGGCGCGCGCCCTCGGCGCCTGATCGGCGTGCCACATTGACCGAGCCTGCGCCGCCGAGTTGACACGAATGACGTGCCAAATGAAATCGATGCGCCGAGTCTCGAGATTCACTCTCCTTGGGTGAACGGTGACGGTGGCGCCGCGCAACCACTGGAGACAAGTCATGGTGAAAGCGATGCGATCGGGATGGCCGGTCGTGCTGGGCATGCTGAGCCTGGCGGGATGCCAGAGCGTCCCCGGAGCCGATGGCCGCTATGCCACGCCCAGCCGCGGCGGCTGGGACAATTTTCGCGCCGAGGCGCCGTCGGCCGATCACGGCGCGCCGTCGTCCGGCGGCCGAGAAAATTTTCGCGCCGACGCAACGCCGGCCAATGATCCGAGGCGATCAACGGGGATGTGAGGCGCGTGGGTGCCCGATCCAGGCAATGCCGTCGGCGCGCGAGCGCCCAAGCACGAGCATCGGCAAAGGCGGGCTCACTGAATTCCCACTGCGGCGCCGGCCGCCATGGCAAGCAGCACCAAGCCGAGCAGATAGAACGGAATCGGCATCGAACGAACCTCGTGACGGCGAGATTTTCGCTTTCGAACGGGCCGATTGTGTGGCGACGACCTTACGCCGAGCTTTCGCGCAGACTGGGCTCCCGGTCAGCGCACCGGGGTCGTCGTCCCTGACGCGGTCAACTGGGCGCGCTCCTCCGGACCGAGGCCGAGCAGCTCGGCCAGCACGGCGTCGGTGTGCTGACCGAGCGTCGGCGCCGGTGCGCGGACCTCGGCACGGCCGCCGGTATGCAGGCGGATCGGCGAGATCGGCACGCGCGTGCGGCCGCGGCGCGGATGGTCGACATCGACCCAGAAGCCGCGCGCCTCGAGATGCGGATCGCGCGCCACCTCGCGCACCGTCTTGACCGGTGAGCCGGGCACGTGCGCCTCGTTGAGAAGGCGCATCACCTCTTCCTTGGTCCGTCCGATGGTCCAGGCGGAGATCATGTCGTCGACTTCGGCCATGCGCTGGGCCCGGCCGATCATCGACGCGAAACCGGGGTCGTCGATCAGCTCGGCGCGGCCGAGCAGTCGGCACATGGCATGCCAGTGGCGTTCCGCCGACGTGAAGATCGCGACATGGCCGTCGGCGCAGGGATAGGTGTTGTAGGGCGCCATGGCGAGCGCCGGGTGGCGGTTGCCGGTGCGCTCGGGCACGTTGGCATCGCCATCCATCATCGCGCCGAGCGCCGAGGCGAGCCCGATCACGGCCGCCTCGTGCATGGCGACCTCGACGCGTTGGCCCTGGCCGGTGCGCTCGCGCTGGACCAGCGCGCCCAGGATGCCGGCGCAGAGATGGATGCCGGCCATGAAGTCGCAGACCGCGGGCCCGGCCTTGGTCGGCGGCCCGTCGTGCTGGCCGGTGGCGCTCATGATTCCGCTCATCGCCTGGATGGTGACATCCATGGCGGCAAGGTCGCGATACGGCCCGTCGAGGCCATAGCCCGAGCTGCCGCCATAGACCAGGCGCGGGTTGATCGTGCGCAGCACGTCCCAGCCGATTCCCAGCCGGTCCATCACGCCGACGGCGAAATTCTCGACCACGACATCGGCCTTGCGCGCGAGATCGAGAAAAATCTGCTTGCCGCGCTCCTGCTTGAGATCGAGGACCACCGACTCCTTGTTGGTGTTCAGCATGACCAGCGGATAGGGCTCGACATCGCGCTTGCGGCGGCGCACGACGTCGCCTTCCGGCGGCTCGATCTTGAGCACGCGCGCGCCCATGAAGCCCAGCAGCATGCCGCAGTAAGGTCCATTGTAGATCTGCCCGAGATCGAGCACGAGCATCCCGTCGAGCGGGCGGCGGATGGCCATGATTGTCTTCGCCTCGTCTTGCGATGAAGTTCGAAGCGGCGACCTTAGCATGCCGTCGGCGTCAGAGAACCGGACGCCTGTCGCGCCACGGCGTGGCCTTCTCGTAGGCGTCGCCGGCGCGCAGCACCGTCGCGTCGTCGAACAGCCGACCGACGATCTGCAGGGAGAACGGCAAGCCCGCTTCGGTGAAGCCGCTGCACACCGAAAGGGCCGGATTGCCGCCGACATTGAACGGCGTGGTGAGCGAGGGACGGGTGAACAGGGTCGACGGCGGCACCGGCTCCAACTTGCCCGCCGGCTCGCCGGTCGGCAGCATCAGGAGATCGACCGTCGACAGCACCGATTGCAGGCTGCGCGCCAGGTCGGCCCTGAGTCGCATGGCGAGAATGTATTCCTCGGCGCGAACCAGGCCGCCGGCGACGATGCGGTAGCGCAGGCTGGCGCCGAACAGCTCGGGCCGCGTCCGCAGGTCCTTGCCGTGGATGGTGAACAGCTCGGCGATGGCGATGGTCTTCTTGCAATCGTCGAACTGCTGCAGCGGCGGCAGCGTCACCGGACGCACGCTGGCGCCGAGCCCGCGGAACACCTCGAGCGCCGCCTCGAAGGCCGCGCGGGTCGGCGCGGTGAGAGGCACCTCGTCCTCCAGCCAGCCTGCCGGCACGCCGATCGACAATCCTTCGACGCCGCCGGCCAGCGCCGCCGTGTAGTCGGGGATCGGCACGTCGGCGGACGCGGGGTCCTGCGGATCGTGGCCGGCAATGGCTTGCAGCAGGATGGCCACGTCCTCGGTTGTCCAGGCCAGCGGGCCGGCATGATCGTGGCTGAAGCAGTTGGGCAGGACGCCGCGCCGGCTGACCAGGCCGTAGGTCGGCTTGAGGCCGGCGATGCCGCAGGCGGCGGCCGGTCCGCGGATCGAGCCGCCGGTATCGCTGCCGAGCGTCGCCGGCGCGAAGCCCGCCGCGATGGCGGCGGCCGAACCCGACGACGAGCCGGCGGGCGAGCAGGTGCGATCCCACGGATTGCGTGCCGGCGGGAATAGGATGTCCCATGACGGTCCGCCGTGGGCGAACTCCCACGTCGCGTTCTTGCCCAGCAGGACGCCGCCGGCCGCGGCGAGCTTCTCCTGGCAGGCGGAATCGCGCGCCGGCACGTTGTCGGCCAGCAATTTCGACATGGCGGTGGTGCGGATGCCGGCCGTCTCGAAGATATCTTTGAGGCAATACGGAATGCCATGCAGGCGCCCGCGCGGGCCGCTGGCCATGATGGCGGCCTCGGCCTGTCGTGCCTCCGCGCGGGCGCGCTCGGCGGTCACGGTGACGAAGCTGTCGAGCTGACCGTCGAGCGCGGCGATGCGCGCGAGGTATGCCTCGGTGAGCTCGACCGGCGAGAGCTTGCGCTCGGCGATCTGCCGCGATGCCTCGGCGATCGTGAGGAAGGGGAGGGCGCTCACGCTACGCTTTCCCCGGCCCGAAGACGGCGGGCACGAACACGTGCGCCGGTTCGTCGCCGTGCGGCCGGCCGCTCGGCAGGCGCGCGACCATCCGGCGGACATGGCCATAGGCCTCGATCAGCTCCGGAAGATGCGCAGCCGGAAGATCGAGGCCGGCTTGGCGCGCCAGGCGAACAATGTCGTCGTCGGTGATTGGATCGGTCATGGCTGAGCTTCTCTCGTTGTCGAAGACGATTGCAAGGCCGATGCCAGGGAGGCCGGTCTGGTCACCGGCGCGTCGCGCGTTGCGTCATCACCAGCGCGACGCCGCCCAGCATCGCCGCCGATGCGATCAACAGCCGTGCGGTCAGCGCCTCGCCCAGGAACGCCACGCCGCCCAGGGCGACGATAGCCGGCATCGCGAGCTGCACGGTCGCGGCGTGCGTCGCCGACAGGTGCTGCAGCGCCAGATACCAGACGATGTAACCGATGCCCGTGGCGACGGCGCCCGAGGCGATCCCCAGGACGAGGCCGGTCGACGTGACGTGAACGTCACCGAGCCAGACGAGGTTGACCAGAAGGGCAGGCAGCACGCACCACAGCATGTTGACGGCATTGGCCTCCTCGGGGTCGCCGACGCCACGCGCGGAGAGCGTGAAGAGTCCAAAGGCTGCCCCCGACATCGCCATCAGCGCCGCGCCCAGCGGATCGGGCGCGGTCGCGCCCGGCAGCAGCAGGTAGAGGACTCCGCCGACCGCCAGGCCGAATCCCGTCCATGACAGGAACGAGAATCGTTCGCCCTGGAGCAGGCCGATGCAGAACATGGTGAGCTGCACGCCGACGATCAGGACCAGCGCGCCCGTTCCGGCGCCGAGTCGCGTATAGGCGAAGGAGAAGAACACGAGATAGAGGAATATCGCGGCCACCGATCGCGCATCGGCGCGGACGAGGCGGGGCAGGTGCCGGTTCTTCAGCCACACGCCGACGCTCAACAGCACGGCCGCCGACACGACGCGCACGCTGGTGAAGGTCGCCGGGTCGATCAGGTCCGGCGCCAGGGCGAGCCGACAGAGGATCGAGTTCGCCGAGAAGCACAGGATGGCCACACTGGTCAGAACGAGCGTTCGGCTGGACATTCGATCATCTTTCATATTCCTCTCCCTGTGGCGCTCTAAGCAGCGCCTAATCGGGGGAGGTGCCCCCGCAAGGGGGCGGAGGGGGAAGGCCGCAGCCGAGATTCATGAGAATCCCGACGTCGGAATTCGAAGCATCTCGACTGCGGCCTTCCCCCTCTGCCCTGTATGACAGGGCACCTCCCCCGCAGACGGGGGAGGGATGGAGCTGCGCGTGTCCCGCAACCGCTCAGCCGGCGCTCTCGCTGACGATGTGGTCGGCCAGGCGCTCGGCGTCGCTCGCTACGCCGGACAGGAACGACGAATTCATTTTCGACAGCCACATCAACCCCAGGAAATAGAGGCCGGGCACGTCGGTGACGCCGCCGCGATGCACGGGCTGGCCTTCGGCGTCGAATACCGGCAGGTCGATCCAGCCGAAGTCGCAGGTATAGCCAGTCGACCAGATCACCGACGAGATGCCAGCGGAGGCGAGATCGAGGCGGCGCAGCGGCTCGCGCACTTCCCGTGGATCGGCCAGTCGGGCACGGGCCGCGGGATCCGTCGGAACGTCGAGCCCGCGACGTGCGACATAGGTGTCGACCAGGTCGAGGAAGGCACCGTAAGCGGCATCGCCGGACGCCAGGCTGGCGGCGAGGTCGGGTGCGATCTCCAGCACGCTCCCTCGATGGGAAACCACCCGGCCAAGCAGGGTGATCCCCTGCGCGGCGAAATCGCGGAAGTCGATCGTGTGCCCGCCATAGGCGCCGGTGATCAGGGGCAGCGCCCGGTCTGGCCCGCGCTTCTCGACCGGCGTCTGATCGAGCTTCATCTCGGCCAGCCACCAGATGAGATCGCGACCGCGATAGCGTCGCGGCATGCGGCGATGATGGCCGACCGACAGGAAGACGCGTCGTCCGGCGCGCACCAATTCCTCGGCGATCTGGGCGCCCGACGCGCCGCCTCCCACGACCAGCACGGCGCCGGCCGGCAACTGGTCCGGTGCGCGATAGCCGGCGGCGTGAACTTGGAAAAGCCCGGGCTGGTCCCGTAGCAACGCCGGCACGACCGGTCGCTGGTAGGGGCCGGTCGCCACCACGACATTGTTGGCCGCGATCGGGCCGGCCGAAGTCAGGGCATGAAAGCGGGCACCGGCGCCGCCGCCGCGCTGCAAGCGCGTGACCTCGACGCCGCTTCGCACCGGGGCGGCAATGAAGGCGGCATAGGCGGTCAGGTAGTCGACGATGTCGGCGCTGGTAGTGAAGCCGTCGGGATCGTCGTGGCGAAACGGGAAGTCGGGGAGCTGCACCGACCAGTTGGGGAACTGGAAGCGCAGGCCATCCCAGCGTTCGGTCCGCCAGCGCTCGGCGATGCGCGCGCGTTCGAGCACGATGTGCGCTCGGCCTCGCCGACTGAGCATATGGCTCGCCGTCAGCCCGGCCTGGCCGCCCCCGACGATCAGCGTGTCGACATGCTCGATCGCCATGGATTCCCAGTCTGCTCCCTACGCGCGAGCGATCTTGGCGCGGCGGGTGGCGGTTGCACAAGGTCGCCCGGCGTTGCCGGCCGGATTTCGCCGCCGCCGGACTTGCGCTAGGCTCGTCGCCTCAAGACCACAACGACTGAGGAAACGCGCCATGTCGACTGCGATTCTCGAGTCCCCCACCACCCAGTACGATGTCGAGGATGTCGAATATTTGCGCCACGGCGACAAGCCGTTGCTGGCGCGCCTCTACATACCGCGCGGCACCGGACCGTTTCCGGCGATGGTCGAGTGCCATGGCGGCGCCTGGTGCATGAGCGATCGCATGACCGAGCGGCTGCGCCACGAGTACATGGCCTCGCACGGTGTGGTGTCGGTCGCGCTCGATTTCCGCTCGGGCAACGAGGATCCCTATCCGGCCTCGGTGCAGGATATCAACTACGCGGTGCGCTGGACCAAGCTCAACGCCGCGAAGCTCAAGACCCGGCCCAACCTGGTCGGCCTGTCGGGGCAGTCGAGCGGCGGGCATCTGGCGATGCTGGTGGCCATGCGCCCGCACGACCCGCGCTACGCCGCGATCCCTTTGCCGGCCGGGTCGCCGGCGCACGATGCGACGGTGCGCTGCGTGATCATGACGTGGCCGGTGATCAATCCGCTGAGCCGCTACCGCCACGCCAAGCGTGCCGAGGCGAGCGCCAATCCGCCGGCCTGGCCGAAATCGATCATCGCCCGTCAGGACTCTTATTGGCAGAGCGAAGCCAACATGGCGGAGGGCAATCCGACGATGGCGCTCGAGCGCGGCGAGAAGGTGCTGACGCCGCCCGCCATCTGGTTCCAGGGCCAGGCCGATACGATGCACGACTACAAGGACGTCGAGTCGGATTTCGATGGCAACGAGCCGCATCGCTTCTGCGCCCGCTACCGCGCGGCGGGCGGCTCGATCGCCCTCGAGTACCTCGAGATGGAACGCCAAGCCGGCGCCTCGCCCGACCTGTCCAAGGCCGGCGACATGTTCGAGCAGATGGTGGCATTCGTCGGACGCCACGTGCGGGCCTGATCGGCGCGCCAAGCCGCATCTTCATGCGCCTCCCATGATGAAGCGGGGCATTTGCAGGTGGCGGCCTCCACATTCTCCTCCCCAGCGAAGCTGGGGAGGTGTCCGCGTCTTCGCGGACGGAGGGGTCATAGAATCATGATTCTCGACCCCTCCGTCGCCGTAAGACGGCGACATCTCCCCAGCAAGGCTGGGGAGGAGGATGAACGTGTCAGAGGCGAATGCCCTGCTCGATTGCGGAGGAGGGACTCGACGTGAGTCCGCTCCGGAGCGGCGAAGCTTACGGGGAATCGATCAGCACACCTCGCTCGTCGCCGTCGCGAAGCTGTCGAGCCATCGTTGCGCGGGCTTCAGGCTGTAGAAAATCTTCATTGGCCGCTTCGCCGCGGCGAGTGCGCCCAGGATGCGCAGGACGAGGTGATATTTCTCCGCCGTCATGACGATGGCCAGCGGGCCGACAGGATTGCGGTGATAAGCCCTGATGCGCACGCAGATGGCGAGCAGGTCGTAAGCGTCCATGTGGGTGTCGCCATTCAAGCCGTCGAACAGCTTGCAGTAGGCCATGGCATTCTCGCGATCCATGGCCTCGAGGTACTCCTCGAGATCGCGGCGCGTCACGTCGCCGTCGGCGACTGCGACGACCCGCTTGCTGGCGTGATCGATGGTCAATCGTATCGCCATGGTGCGGCTATCGACCGAAGGCCGCGAAGATTTCCTCGATCGCTGTCATCTGATTGCCGGCGGCCGACGACGGCACGAGGATCGGCGTATGCACGCCGGCGGCACGCCAGGCGGCAACTCCGTCGCGTACCTTGGCCGCCGGTCCGAACAGCGTGTTGTCGGCCAGCCACTTGTCGGTGAGATATTTCGGCACGTCGTCGCGGCGTCCTTCGGCGATCGCCTTCTCGATGGCATCCATTTCCTCGACGTAACCGGCTTCCTTCCAATAATTCCGGTAGTTCGGAAGTTGAGCATAATGGGTGAGGGTGCGGCGGTTGACCGCCCGGGCGGCATCGACGTCGTCGTTGATGCAGGTCGGAATCATGTTGCCGATGAAAAAGTCCGGATCGTTGCGCTTGGCCGCCGGCAGGGCGCCGAGCGATTCGGCCATGTGCGAGCGCGAGGCGTTGGCGAACACGACGCCCTGGGCGAGCTCGCCCGATAGCGCCACCATGCGCTTGCGCAACGCCGCGACGATGATCGGCGGCAGCGGCCCGAACCCATCCTGGGCCCGGAACTTCTCGATGAAGGCGCGGGTGTCGGCGAGCGGCTTGCCGGGCGTCACGCCCATGCGGACATGCGACGGCCCATGGGCGATGCCGATGCCGAGCCGGAAGCGGCCGCCCGACACCTCGTGCATCATCGCCGCACTCTGCGCGAAGTCGACGATGGTGCGCTGGTAGATCGGCGCGATGGCGGTGCCGAAGGGGATGGCGGTCGTCTGCCACGACAACGCCTCGCACATCGACATGTTGCCTGTCGGGCTCGGGACATAGATGCCGGCGAAGCCGCGTCGCTCGGTCTCCTGGCTGAGCTCGATGGTGCGGCGGCGTCGCCCCGGCATGGCGATCAGGCAAAGAGCGGGCAGCGGTTCGACCATCGCGACGAGTCCTTCGGTTAGCGGCAAGGTATCGTAGCGGGTCGCCGCGCGATGGCCAGCTTTGTTGCGGCGCGACTGGATTGGACTGCAAATCGTTTTCAGTCACACATCAATCGAGGATTCTGCGGCCGTAATCGGGATGACTCTCTCGTTGTCATCCCGCGCTGTGCTCGGAGCAGTTGATCGGCGTTCAATCAGCCGGCCGTGCCGCAGGTCAGGCGTATGCCTTGGCGACTTCGGAGTGCGCCCACTTGGCGGCATCCTCCGCCGACATGCCCTGGATCGCCTTGGCATACATGTCGACGATGATGTACTTGGTCACCACCTCGGCCGCCCTGCGATTGGGCGGTCCGGCATAGCCGACCAGGCGACCGACGCGCGGCAGATCGTGGAACGGCCGCATCACCGGATCGGCGTCCCACACCTTGTGCTTCTCCCAGTCCAGGGTGGCGCCGCAGGTGTAGCCTTGCTGCGAGGTGAACCATTCATCGTACACCGGCCGCGAGCGAATCCAGCGCATGAAGTCCTTGGCTGCCTTCTGGTTCTTCGAGTAGCCCATCAGCATGTCGGTGAAGACTCCCGGGCTCGCGTACTGGCCGGCCGGCCCCTTGGGCATGTGAGCGTGCTGGATGTCCTGGAACATCGGCGTGCCCTTCTCGGTCTTGTAGGTGTCGGGCTTGCGCTTGGCTTCGATGTAGATCGACGCGCCATTGAGCGTGGCGCTGACGGTTTGCGACAGGAACGCGCGGTTGTTGTTGGTGTCGTCCCAAGCCAGCCCGCCTTCGTCCATGGTTTCCTTCCACAGCGCGACAGCGAACTTGATCGACTCGACGGTTTCCTTGCTGTTCAGGACCACGGTCTTGCCGTCGGCCTCGACCTCCTTGCCGCCCCACGACCACAGATAGGGATACCACCAGCCCGGCGCGTCGCCGAAAGTGTGACCGGCGGTCTGGCCGAAAGGCCGGTTCTTGGCCTTGAGCTTCTTGCCGACTGCCCGGTAGGTGTCCCAGTCTCCGGGGAAGGTCGAGGCGCCAGCCTCCTCTAGCCACGATTTGCGCCAGGCGATCAGCCCGCCGCCGGCCGACCACGGCACGCCGATCCATTTGTCGCCGACCTTGGCGATCTGCTTGGAGACCTCGTAGTAGCCGCCCTGCGCCTTGCCGATCTCCTCCGCGACGTCGCCGACGTCGGCCAGGCTGTCGGCGTAGAGCTGCGTCCAGTTGCCGAAGGCCATGATGATGTCGGCCCCGGCTCCGGACTGGATTCCCGAGGTGATCCGCGATTGCAGGTCATTGGCGTTGACCGTCTCTAGCTTGAGATTGATGCCGGTCGCTTTCTTGCAATCCTGGGTGATCTTGCCCTTGAGCAAGGCGTCGGAGGCCGGCACGAAGTCCGTCCATCTCAGCCAATGCACCGTCTGTTCCTGGGCCAGCGCAGGCGCTCGCCCGCTGGCCAGGATGGCGGCCATGCCGCCGGCATGCGCCGCGACGGCGCCGGATCCAGATAGTTTCAGAAGACGACGCCGCGCAATGCGAGTCATGAGTTCCTCCCGTCAAGCTTGTCTGCCGATCGACGATTTTTGCTGGAACTACGTGCTCTCGGTCGCGCAACTCGGCGTACCGAGAAGCTGAACGCCACTATGCGTCTCGAACTGGACTACTGCGTCTCGAACTGGACGCCTGCCGCGGGGCTTCGGGGCCGGATCGTCCAGCCGGGAGCGGGTTCGCGGGACCAACGCTTAACGACGGCACCATACGCCGATTCTTCTGGACCCGCATCCTGACGATTGAGACGGTCCCTTGGCTCTCGCAGCGCATTGGTTCTCGACAGCCAACGCAGCGCGGGTGGAAGCCGAGTTCTGCTCGACCGCCTCGCGTGAAATGTCACGCCCGAATGGCACTCGACAACATGGTCGAGGACGGCTTCGCGGCGGTTATCGGCGGAGCCTCAGGTGATTGTCACCTTGGCCTCGTCGAAGTTCGTGCCGTCGCCGCCCTGCACGGTGACGGTGCCCTTGTTCGTGCCTGGGGTCAGCACGCCGGTCGTCGAATCGATGGTACAGCCGAGATCGGGCGCGTTGATGCTGAAGGTCGGCGTCGGCATGTCACCCTCGCTGTCGACCGAGATGGTCGAGGTCGTGGCAGCCGGCGCCGCGCCACCAGGCGGTGCCGTCGCCGTCGCAGGGACAGAGGCGGGCGTCGCCTTGGCATTACGGAACACGGTCGGGCCGGCGTAGGCCTCGACCACTTCCTCGTTGATCCCGGTGGCGTTGGCGCTCGTCACCGCCTTCAGCTTGCCGCCACGGTCCACGATCGCTCTTCGATGTGTCGTCGTGGCGACGGTGGCGCCGTAAGTCTGTGCCGGGAAGTTCAGGTTGCGCAGGCTCTGGGTCACTGTCAGCGCTTGTGGCAGGGTGTTGGCCGGTGTCTTGTTCGAGGCATTGGCGACGAACGGCCGAGCGTCGGCCGTGGGTTGATCCCAACTGAGATTGTCGGTTGCGCCCATCGTTCCGGACGAGTCGAGATCCCAGCCCTTGTCCGGCAAGTCGGGCTCGTTGATGGTGATGATGAACGTTCCGAGCGTACCGGTGATGGTGAGCTTGTCGCCGCTTCCGGCGGCGAACTTCTCGTTGACATGCGCGAGTTCGAGCGCCGATGGACTGCTTCCCTTGGGCGGCGCGAAGGTATGCATGAAGCTGCCGCCATAGAAGCCCGCCGTGCCGAGAGCCGAGGCCTTGGTGGCGGTGATCTTCCCCGGCATAGCGGTGAAGTTGAACGGCGCAGTTGCGGTGATCGTGGCCGCAGGCGTGACCTGCGTCGCCTTGACGTCGGCGCTGCCGCCGGTCTGCTTGGCGTCGATCGTGACCTTGCCGGTCGTGCTGTTGATCGTCGTGCCGGCGGCGATGGTCGCGGTTCCGCCGCTGACGGCGAGCGTCACACCCGTCGCATTGGGCGGATCGAGAATGGCCTTCAGGCCGTGGCCGGCCGGCGGCGGCACCGACACCCGGTCATGGTTGACACTCACGCCATTCAACGCGACCGGCGGCGCGGGCTGGGCGGGCTGCCGATAGAGCGCCGGCGGCGCGATGGTGGTCATGGCCGGCGGCGTGAGGACGCCTTCCGCCACGGCGACGGCGTGGCGTTCCGTCGCTTCGCCCGGCGTGCTGATGCGCAGCTCGCCCGCCGGCAGAGCGGTGCCCCGCGGCAGGCTCGCGGCGTGCGCGAGCTCGTGCGTCAGCAGGCGGTGGCCTGCCCGAGAGCCCGGATCGAAGTGGCCCGCGCCGAACACGATGTGTCGGCCGACCGTGTAGGCTTGCGCTGCCACGGCGGCCGCTGACTTGCCGGCGTCCTCGTCGGTGTGCAGCCGCACGTCGCTGAAATCGCAGCCGAGCCGCGTCTCCATCTCGCCGCGCAGGCCAGCAGGCAGGGGCTGCCCTGGGCGGCGCAGCACCTCGCGCACGCTCGCCGGCACCGCCGAAGGGCCCGGCCCGGCGGCATGGCGGTGCAGCGCCGAGGAGGAGCCGGCCGAATCGCCAGGCAGGATCGGGATGTCGGCGAGGCTTGCGCCGAGCGGGAGGCTGCCGATCGCAAGTCCATCGTGCGCGGTCGTGCGAATCGACCGGCGCGCGCCCGTTCGCTTGCCGGTCACATCAGCCTGGCCGGAGACCTTCACTGCGTGGGTCTGCATCGCTGCGCTCCGCCGCCTGTCGAGCCGGCACGCTACTGGGCCCGGCCGGGGCACACAATTGCCCCGGACGCATACTGCACCGCCCCTGGCGGGAGTAGAGTGGTGTCGAGGGATCGTCGAGCATGGAACTCAGCGTCTATGGGGTCACCTCGGCCAATCCATCGGCCGATGCCATCCGCCGCGCCATTGCTGGCATGCCATTCCCCGAAGACTGGTACCTCTGCCTGGATTCGCAGGATGGCACGGTGATCGACGCCGACGTGCGGTCTGACGGCACGTTCGACGTCAGCGCCGTCGACGGAGGGCGCGATCTCGTTGCCCGCACCCCGATCGATGGCGCTCAGCTCGAGGACATCCTCCTCAAGATGCGGTCCGGCGATCGAAGCTGGGCAGCGGCGCCGTTCTGGGACGAGCTGCCATCCACCACGCCACCCTCCGGCCGCATGTCGAGGCCTCCCGCCTGGGCGCTCGCCGTCATCGTCGGTTCTGTCGCCGCCGTCGTGCTCGCCGTCATGCTCTTGAAAGGACGCGACAACGCATGGCGCGAGGCGCTGCCGCTCGGCAATTCCGACTTCTTCTGGGTGATCTTGATCGCGCTGCCGTTTTTCGTGCTGGTCGCCGTCGCCGTGCTGGTCAAGCTGATCGAGATTCGCCGTGCCGCCGGCTGGCCATCGACGATGGGCCGCATCGTTCGCTCCCGGGACGAGGAGCAGCGTCACACCAACGAGGGCGACCAGGTGACGGTGACGAAGGTCGCGGTGGTCGAGTACGAGTTCACCGTCGCCGGCCGCACCTGGCGCGGCAACCGGGTCAGTCTCGGCGAGAGCGCCAACACCGACGCAACCCTCGAGCGCTACCCCGTCGGCACCATCGTCGAGGTGTTTTACGATCCCGCCGATCCGCGGAACTGCGTGCTCGAACGCGATCCTTGGCGAGGGCGCAATGGGTGACGGGTCGGCTCACCGCCGCGCGGCGACGTCGAGCGAGACCAGATAGGCCAGCAGGGTCGCCGGATAGAGCTGGCCGATGATCGCCTCGATGTTGGTGAGGCTGCGGGCGATCGGATGAACCGGCACCACGTCGCCAAAGCCGACCGTGGTCAGGATGGTGAAGCTGAAATAGATGAAGTCGCTGGGCAGCGGCAGCTCGTCCTTTGCCATCATGCCGCTGAACGATCCAGGATGAATGACGTCGTTCAGCGTGTATAGCCCGACGAACAGCAGGCCGATGGCGAGATAGAGCAGCACGGCGCCGATCACGCGGTGATAGGTGACGCGCCCCGGCGAGATCACGGCGCGACCGACCACCCAGATGATGACGGCGCCGATCAGCAGCCGGCCCAGCCCTTCGAGGCAGATGTCGAAGCTCGCCGCACCCCCGCGCAGGCGCAGGATGAAGGCCACGACGTTGAGGCCGATCGCGGCCACGATGCCGATCACCGGCAGGATGCTGCGCGACAGGAACAGCAGGCCGATCGACAGCAGGATGAGCAGGATGACGCTGAATGGCCGGACATTGACCAGGCTGGCCGCGCCGAGCGGCGCCACGACGAACAGGTCGAGCAGCAGCAGGGGGGTCAAACCGGCGAGCACCCAGTCGCGCCAATGATCGGGTGCCTCCCGGGCAAGCGTCGTCAGCCTCTTGAATTTCATCGCTGGCGCGACCATTCCCGCCCGTTCGCTCGCTTGTCAATTGCCCGCCTGCCGGCATTGCCCGATTGACCCGGCTCGCCGTGTCTGTAGGGATGGACCAACGAGAAAAGAGGAAGCCCGATGAGACAGAAAGCCGCCACCGTCCCCGCCGCGCCGCGTCCCGACCTCGACGCCGAGCTCAACAACCTCGCCATGTCGAAGGCTGCGCAGCCCTTGTTCGATGCGGTGACGAAGCACATCGACGAGAACGTGGCGCCGATGGCCGACGAATTCTACCGCCTGGGCGAGGGCCGCAAGGATCCGTGGAGCTGGGCGCCAGGCCAGCTCGAGCTGCTCGAGGTCGCCAAGAACAAGGCCAAGGCGTCGGGCCTGTGGAATTTCTTCTTGCCCAGCCATAACGACATCGGCCGCGGCCTGACCAACCTGGACTACGCCTATATCGCCGCCGAGCTCGGCAAGCAGCCGCTCGCCTCGGAGACGCTGAACTGCTCGGCCCCCGATACCGGCAACATGGAGGTTCTGGAGCGCGTCGGCACGCCCGAGCAGAAGGAGAGGTGGCTGAAGCCGCTGCTCAACGGCGAGATCCGCTCGGCCTTCGCCATGACCGAGCCGGGCGTCGCCTCGTCCGACGCCAAGAACATCTCGACGCGCGCCGAGCTGGTCGGCAACGAATGGGTGATCAACGGCGAGAAATACTACATCTCCGGCGCCGGCGACCCCCGCTGCAAGATCATGATCTGCATGGTCAAGACCAGCCCCGAGGCCTCGCCGCAATTCCAGCAATCGCAGATCCTGGTTCCGAAGGACACGCCCGGCGTCCATATCCTCGGTCCCATGCATGTGTTCGGCCACGATCATGCGCCGCGCGGCCACATGCACATCAAGTTCGACAACGTGCGGGTGCCAGCCGAGAACATCCTGCTGGGCGAGGGCCGCGGCTTCGAGATCTCGCAGATGCGGCTCGGTCCGGGTCGTATCCATCACTGCATGCGCTCGATCGGCCAGGCTGAGAAGGCGCTCGACCTGCTGGTCAAGCGCGGCTCCAAGCGCGTCGCCTTCGGCAGGCCGTTGATCCAGCTCGGCAAGAACCTCGAGACCGTATCGCGCGCCAGGATCGAGATCGAGGCGATGCGGCTCATGGTGTTGAAGGCCGCCAAGGCGATGGACGTGCTGGGCAACCGCGAGGCGCGCGTGTGGGTCAGCATGGTGAAGGCGATGGTGCCGGAGAAGGTCTGCACCATCATCGACCAGGCGATCCAGATCCACGGCGCCACCGGTATCTCGCAGTGGACGCCGCTCGCCGAGATGTACGTCAACCAGCGCCACCTGCGCTTCGCCGACGGACCGGACGAGGTCCATCACATGGTGGTCGGCCGCGCCGAGATGAGCCGGCACTAGCCGCGGTGGATCAACCGGCGGCGGCTGGAGTCGGCTGCCTTGCTCGTTCGAGGCCCGCCCGGTAGGCCGAGCGGGACTTGTCGTAGCGACTGGTCAGCAGCGTCGAAGCGAGGCCGCCCGGCGCGCGGTCGGGATGGCCCGAGTCGAAAGGCGGTGCCGGGTCGTATTCGATGCCGAGCTGGATCGTGCGGGCGACGGTCTCACCGCCCAGCTCGGCGACGACGCTCAGACCGAAATCGATGCCCGAGGTGACGCCGCCTGCAGTGATCACGTTGCCGTCTTTCACGATTCTCGCCTTCTCGTGCGTGGCGCCGACCAGCGGCAGCAAGTCGGTGAAGGCCCAATGCGTCGTCGCCCGCCGCCCCTCGAGAAGGCCGGCGGCTCCCAGGATGAAGGCACCGGTGCAAACCGACGTGATGTACCTGGCGCGGCTTGCTTGCCGACGCACGAACTCGACGGTCTCTCGATCGCCAATGGCGTCGATCACACCCTGGTTGCCGCCGGGCACACAGATCAGGTCGAGCGGCGGGCAATCGGCGAACGTGCATGTCGGGACGAGGCCGAGGCCGCAATCGCTCGGCACCGGCGCCGCCGTCTTGGCGACGATATGGGTCGTCGATTGAGGCAGGCGCGACAGCACCTGCAAGGGCCCGGTGAAGTCGAGCTGGGTCAGATCGGGAAAGATGACGAAGCCGATGGTGAAGGACGACATGGCGACTCTCCGTTGGTCTTGAAGCGGGCGCGGAATTCCCGGGGCGATACGGCGATGGTGCGGGCGAAGGCACGGTCCATGCGGCGCAGCGAGCCGAAGCCACAGCCGGCGGCGATCGTCTCGACTGCCTCGTCCGTGTCGAGCAGGCGGCAGCGCGCGAGATCGATGCGCACCCGCTCGACGAAGTCGGCCGGGCTGACGTTCAAGTCGGCGCGAAACAGCCGGCTCAGCGTCCGCTGCGATACGCCGGCCTCGGTTGCCAGCACTTCGGTGTTCCAGTTGGCGTTCGGACGCGCGGTGATGTGCTCGGCGAGCTTGCGCAGCCTTGCATTGCCGGCCGACTGCGCGGTGAGCTCGGTCGAGAACTGGCTCTGCCCGCCCGGTCGGATGCGGAACACGATGTGCCGGCGAGCGATGGCTAGCGTGACGGCGCGGCCGTGATCGGCCTCGATCATCGCCAGCGCCAGATCCATGCCGGCGGTGACGCCGGCCGAGGTCCAGACGCCGCCGTCCTCGACATGGATAGCGTCGTCCTCGACGGCGACCGCCGGGCGGAAGCGCCGCAAGGCATCCACCTCGCTCCAGTGGGTGGTCGCCCGTCTGCCGTCGAGCGCGCCCGCCGCGGCGAGGAAGAAGGTGCCGCTGCAGATCGAGCCGATGCGCGGCACCCGGCCGATCGCTCGGCCAACGATCTTCGTCACCGCGCCTCGCGCGAGCTCGGCCCGCATGCCCGGTTCGCCGCCCACAGCCAGAAGAGTGTGAGTGCGCGCGAGCCGCCGGTTCGTAACCTGCTCGAACGATAGGTCGGCCACCAGGCGCAGGCTCGAGGATGTCGCGAAGGCGCCGGCGTCCGGCGCCGCGATCTCCAGACGATAGGCTTCGCGCCCGAGCTCGTCGTTGGCGCCGGCGAACATCTGCAGCGGGCCGGTGATGTCGAGCAACTGGCTGCCGGGAAACGCGAGCATCAGGATGGTGCGCGGCACGACCATGTGACATTCCCTACATCGGGAGCGGCTTGGCCGACAGGCCAATTGCCGGTCAATTCGGGCCAAGGAATGCTGGCCGTCGCCGCCAGCGCCCTTGACACGACCACCCCTCATCAAAGAACGATGCCCGCCGATCCAAAGCGGAGCTTCCTCGATGCGCTACGGCTTCTACCTCCCCACCCGCGGCCCCACCGCGACGCGCGACGGCATCCTGGCGCTCGCGCGCGAAGGCGAGCGGCTCGGTTTCCACTCGGCGATGATCGCCGACCACATCGTCTTCCCGGTCGAGAGCAAGTCCGCGTATCCCTACACCGTCGATGGGAAGCATCCCGGCGTCGGCGATGCGCTCGAGACCTTCTCCATCCTGGGCGTGGTGGCAGGCGCAACCGAGCGCTTGCGTCTGGTCACCTCCGTGCTGGTGCTGCCCTATCGCAACCCGGTGCTGACCGCCAAGATGGTGGCGACGCTCGACGTGCTGTCGGGCGGCAGGGTCACCTTGGGGGTCGGCGTCGGCTGGCTGAAGGAGGAGTTCGAGGCGCTGGGCAGTCCCGACTTCGAGCATCGCGGCGCGGTGACCGACGAGTGGCTGGCGATCTTCAAGCAGCTCTGGACGACCTCGCCGGCAACCTTTCAGGGCAAGCACTACAGCTACGCCGACATCCGCTGCGAGCCGTTCCCGCTGCAGAAGCCGCATCCGCCGATCTGGGTCGGCGGCCATTCTCGTGCCGCGCTGCGCCGCACCGCGCGCCACGGCGACGGCTGGCATCCGGTCGGAGCCATTGCCGCCTCGCCACTGCCGCCGCAGGAGATGCGCGCTCACATCGACACGCTGAAGCGGCTGTGCGAGGGCGAGCGTCGGGATTTCTCCAAGCTCCTCGTATCCTACAAGGCGCCGCTCTACGATGTCGGCATCCCCGACCGCGACGGCACACGCCGCAGCTTCTCCGGCAGTCCCGACGAGATCGCCGGCGACATCCGATCCTTTGCCGCCATTGGCGTGCACGAGCTGATCTTCGATTGCCGCGGCGAGTCGATTGCCGCCAGCATCGAGCGCCTGCAACGCTTCGCCGCCGAGGTGATTCCGCTGGTCTAAACTCATTCCTCGTCCGTAGGACGGCTACGGAGTGGACCCATCTTTCATGGGCCTCCCCCGTCGTAGGGGGGGAGGTGGCCCGGAGGGCCGAAGGGGGCAGGCTCCAGACAAGGTGCTTCGGGTTCCGACGTCGGAATCGGAGGCATCTCGACTGCGGCTCTCCCCCTCCGCCCCCTTCGGGGGCATCTTCCCCGGTGACGGGGGAGGCGAACGAATGGAGAGGAAATACATGACATCGGGTATCCCCGCGGAAGACTGGATCGCCCATCATGCCCGCTTCGCGCCGTCATCGGAGGCGGCGCACGATCTCGCCTCCGGCCGGCGCTTCACCTACGCGGAGATGGATGAGCGCGTGAGCCGCGCCGCGTTGTGGCTGCGCGACGCCTTCGCCGTGCAGCCCGGCGATCGTGTCGCCGTGCTCAGCATGAACGACACCGATGTCTTCGAGCTGCAGTTCGCCTGCCGGCGGCTGGGCGCCATCTTCCTGCCACTCAACTGGCGGCTCGCCGTGCCCGAGCTCGAGTTCATCTGCAAGGACGCAACGCCCGTCGTGCTGGTTCACGGCGACGAGTTCGCCGACGCCGCGCTCCAGGTCGCGAAGCTCGCTTCCGTGCCGCACACCGCCAACTTGGCCAACGGCAAGCCGAGTGCCTACGAGGCGGGTCTCGCCGGCGCGCGCGGCACGCTTGCCCCGCCGACGCTCGATCTCGCCGACACCTGGACCGTTATGTACACGTCCGGCACCACCGGCCGGCCCAAGGGCGCGCGCATCACCTATCAGATGTGCGTGTTCAACAGCGTCCATTGCGCCATGACGGTGGGCTTGACGGCACACACCAAGAATCTGGTGTTCCTGCCGACCTTCCACACTGGCGGCCTCAACGTCTATGCCAATCCGACCTTCCATACCGGCGGCTGCAACGTGGTGTTGCGGAGCTTCGAGCCCGGCCGCTTTCTTGCCCTGCTGACCGATCGCGATCTCGGTATCACCGACTTGCTGGGCGTGCCGACCAATTTCCTGATGCTGGCCCAGGAGCCGGGCTTCGCCGCCGCCGACCTCTCGCACATCCGCTCGATGGGCGTGGGCGGCGCCGCCTCGCCGTTGTCGCTGCTCGAGACGTTCGGCCGCAAGGGCATCGCGTTGCGCCAGGGCTGGGGCATGACGGAAACCGGGCCGATGGGCCTCTTCCTATCCGCAGACAAGGCGATGGCGAAGATCGGCTCCTCCGGTCTGCCGCCTTTGTATGTGCGGCTCGCGATCTGCGATCCCGACGGCAATCCGGTGAAGCCGGGCGAAACCGGCGAGCTGATGATCAAGGGGCCGAACGTGACGCCGGGCTACTGGAATCGGCCGGAGGCCAACCGCACGTCGTTCACGGCGGATGGCTGGTTCCATACGGGCGACGCCGCGCGCCAGGACGAGGACGGCTACTACTATATCGTCGACCGCTGGAAGGACATGTTCATCTCGGGCGGCGAGAACGTCTATCCGGTCGAGGTCGAGAACGTGATCTATCAGCTCGACGGCGTGCTGGAGAACGCCGTGGTCGGCGTGCCGCACGACAAGTGGGGCGAGATCGGCCGCGCCTTCGTCGTGCTGAAGCCCGGCGCCAATCTCGACGAGGGTGCCGTGATCGAGCATTGCGGCACCCAGCTCGCCCGCTACAAGGTACCCAAGGAAGTCCGCTTCATCGACGAGCTGCCGCACAACGCCACCGGCAAGGTCCTGAAGCACCAATTGCCGCGAGGCTGATCAGGTGGAAATTCAATGACTCAAGACAGCAGCACCTACTGGAAGAAGTCGCGTGTCGAGCTGCGCGCCGCCGGCTTCGAGCCGGACCGCGCCGCCGACGCCAGCGCCGTCGTCACCATCGCCGCCGCTTGGACCAACGCTCATCGCTGCAACAATCGTGTCCGCTCGATCGCCGATCTGCTGGTCGAGATCGTGGCCGAGCGCGGCGGGCAGGGGCTGATCGTCGGCGCGCCGGCGGTGTCCGACGCGCTGACCCAGGGCACGCCCACCGCCGGCTACAGCCTGGTCTCGCGCGACGTCGTCGCCGACTGCTTCGAGATCGGCCACTACGCCCATCACGGCGACGCCATGATCGTCATTTCCGGCTGCGACAAGACCGGCGCCGCCGCGTTGATGCCGCTCGCCCGCACCAACGCGTTCGGCCTGGTGCTCTATCCCGGCACCAGCTCGCCGGGCCGGGTCGATTTCGGTCCGTGGGCGGCCAAGGGCACCAACCTCACCATCATGGACTATGCCGAAGGCCGAGCTGCCCACGAGGCCGGCCGAATCTCGGCCGACGAGCTTACCGCGCTCGAGCGCAACGTCATGCCGGGCAGCGGCACCTGCGGCGCCATGTTCACCGCCAACACCATGAGCACCATCGCCGAGTCGATCGGCATGATGCTGCCGCGCGGCGCCTCGCACCCCGCCGACTACGACGCCAGGAGCGATCTCCACGCCGACGTCCGCGCGCAGGCGCGGGCGAGTGTCGATGCGCTCTATCGCCTGATGGAGGCCGGCACCCGCCCGCGTGACATCATGACGATGCGTGCCTTCGAGAACGCCATCGCCACCGTCTATGCCATGGGCGGGTCGACCAACATGTATCTGCATCTGCTGGCGATTGCCCGGCAGGCCGAGGTGCCGCTCACCATCGAGCGTATCCAGGCGATCGGCGAGCGCGTGCCGCTGCTCGCCAACCTGCAGCCGCACGGTCCCTTTGCGATGACCAGCCTGCACGGCATCGGCGGCGTGCCGGTGGTGATGAAGGAGTTGCTGCGGCACGGCTTCCTGCACGGCGACGCGCCCACCGTCACCGGCAAGACCGTGGCCGAGAACCTCGCCGCGGTGCCGACCCTCGATCAGCTCGGCAAGCAGGACATCGTGCGTCCTGTCGGCGGCCCGATCGCGCCGCCCAACAACCACATCAGCGTGCTCAAGGGCAATCTCGCGCCCGAGAGCTGCGTGCTGAAGCTCTCCGGCAAGACGCTGGAGAAAGGCGAGTTCCGTGGCACCGCGCGCGTCTTCGACTCGGAGGCCGACACGATGAAGGCGATCCGCGCCGGCGAGATCGAGCGCGGCACCGTGATCGTCGTGCGCAATGTCGGCCCGGTCGGCGGTCCCGGCATGCCCGAGATGGTGATGCTCACCATCCAGCTCCAGGGCCGCGGCCTCGGGGAGGACGTGGCGTTGATCACCGACGGTCGCTTCTCCGGCGTCAGCCACGGCATCCTGATCGGTCACATCTCGCCCGAGGCCGCCCGCGGCGGCCCGATCGCGGCCGTGCGCGACGGCGACACGATCGTCATCGATCCGGGAAAGCGGACGCTGACCCTCGAACTCCCAGACGAAGAGATCGCCCGGCGCATGGAGGCGTGGCAAGCACCCGAAAAGTCAGGACGGGTGCGGCCGGGATCGGTCCACGACAAGTACATCAAGCTCGTGTCGTCGGCGCATTTCGGGTGTGTGGTCTAGCGGTCCGCCGAGGCCAGTTTCCCGCGTCGCGGATGGCGCCACGGAAACCACCCGGGGTCTGCGGGGTGCCGCGGGAGACCCGCCAAGGGGCCACGGATGGCTGGCATCACGCAGAAATTCACCGGCTGCCTGCGATCTCTGGTTACTCCAGCCGCAGCCCGGAGTCGGCGATGACCTTTTTCCACACGGCGCGTTCGCGCTCGAAATGGGCAGCCGCTTCCTGCGGCGTGCCGGGCAGGGTCTCCATGCCCTGCTGGGCGAAGGCGCTGCGCACCTCGGGCAAGGCGAGCGCCTGGGTCAGCAGCGTGTTGAGTGTCGTCACGTATTGCGGGGGCGTCTTCGATGCCACCACGAATGCGTACCAGTTGGTCGCCGCATAGCCCGGGAAGCCCAGCTCGGCCACGGTCGGCACGTCGGGGTCGAACGGCGAGCGGCGGGCGGCGGTCATGGCGAGCGCCCGTATGCGGCCGTCGCGCATGAAGCCGGTGGCGGTGGGAGCGCTGGCGATCACCGACGGCACGTGGCCGGCGACCAGATCGTTCATGGCCGGACCGCCACCGCGATAGGGGGCATGCGTCAGCCGCACTCCGGTCATGGACTTCAAGAGCTCGCCGGCGAGATGGCCTGCGCTGCCGACGCCCGAGGTGCCGTAAGTCATGCCGTCCGGCCCCTTGGCAAGGGCGAGATAGTCGGCAAGCGTCCTTGCCGGCACGCTCGGGTGGACGACGATCACGTTGGAGAAATCGACGGCGAGGGTGATCGGTGCGAAATCCTGCGGCGCGTAGCCGACGTCCTTCATGGCGAAGGGATTGATCGCCAGGACGCCGACGCTGGCCAGCAGGATGGTGTGGCCGTCGGCCGGTGCCCGCAGCAACTCGCGGGTGGCGATGTTGCCGCCGCCGCCGGGCCTGTTGTCGACGATGACCGACAGGCCATCGCGCCGGCTGAGCTCCTGGCCGACGATCCGGGCGACGGTGTCGACTCCGCCGCTCGGTGCCGCCCCGACCAGGAAGCGGAGCTGCCTGGAGGGGAAGGTCTGGGCCCGCGTCGCCCGCGGCAGCAGGCCGGCCGCCGCCGCCGTCGCCAGCACGCCTCGGCGCTGCATCATCGCTTCCTCCCGACTGCGCCCTTCGTGCCCGGATGGTTGCACGGCCGCGCTTCAATGTCTCGACACGCGATCGCGCCGGGTTCATTGAAGGACGGCATGCATCGCATCGTCGCCATCCGGACCGCTCTGCTGCTGCTCGCGTCGGCCGGTGTCGCGTCCTGCGCGGCGCCGGCACCGTCGTCGTGGCACAAGCCGGGCGCCGGCGAAGCCGCCATCGCCAAGGACACGGCCGAGTGTCGCGACGCCGCCGAGCAGGAGGCCGAGCTGCGCTACCCGCGCGGCTTCGCCAGCCCCATGCTGAGCGGCCCGGGCCTCGCCATGGCGCAACAACGCGACAACACAGAGCGCGCCAACGCCGTGACTGCCGCCTTCAATGGCTGCATGCGCGAGCGTGGCTACGGACGCGAGGCGAAGCGAGTGGAGGCACTTGGGCGGAAGCGCGCATTTTCGGGCTGCTGTTCGGCCACGCCTCGTGAGACCTGGGGTCCGTTCGATTGCGCTTGCAAGATAGGCTCGCTGATCTTGGTGATGGCCGCTTTCGCTGGATGAGTCTGGGGTGCCCGGTAGTGGCGCCCCATTATTGAGCCTGCGATTCGTGCGTGACACGATGGCAAAGGAAGAAGCTTGCCAAGCCGACCTACGAAACTGGCGTCGTCCGGCGCTTGTTCCTTGAGGCCAACCGGCCTGTTGTGAAAATGGCTTGAACGGATTGGAGAGAAGACGATGGCTGGAATTCTCGACGGCAAGAGCGCGCTGGTGACCGGCGGCGCCTCGGGTATCGGTCGTGCCACGGCGCTCGCCATGGTGCGCGAGGGCGCGCGTGTCGCCGTCGCCGACCAGAGCGAAGCGGGAGCCGCCGAGACGGTGGCGATGATCAATGCAGCGGGCGGCCAGTCCATCGCCATCGGCGCCGACGTCTCGGACGAAGCGCAGATCGAGGCTATGGTGGCGCGCAGCGTCGCCGCCTTCGGCCGGCTCGATTGTGCCTTCAACAATGCCGGCATCGCGCCGCGCCATGCCGGCCCGTCCGGCCAACGCACGCACGAAATGAGCCGGCAATCGTTCGACCGCATGATGGCGATCAACCTGACCGGCGTGTTCCTGTGCATGAAGCACGAGATCGTGCAGATGCTGAAGCAGGGCGGCGGAGCCATCGTCAACACCGCCTCGGTGGCGGGCCTGGTCGGGCTGCCGACGGCGGCGAGCTACGTCGCGGCCAAGCACGGCGTGGTCGGCCTCACCAAGACGGCGGCGATGGAGTACGCGCAGGAGAGCATCCGCGTGAACTGCGTCAATCCAGGCTACATCAAGACGCCGATGACCGATCCCGGCATGGCCGAACGCTACGAGCGGCTGATGACCAAGGTGCCGATGAACCGGCTCGGCGTGCCCGAGGAGATCGCCGAGGCGGTGGTGTGGATGTGCTCGGACCGCGCCTCGTTCATGACCGGCGCCTCGCACGTGATCGACGGTGGCTACTACGCCGCGTGAGTCATATTCCTGCGGACCACGTAATGCCTGCTCGCGAGCTCGAGCGGATGGGACACCTGTGGTCCGCTAGACTTCAACGCTTGTCGCCAAAGCTCTCGCCTTTATGGGCACCCAGTGCGGGAGAGTCGCCTTGCGGGTGCGGGCGTTGACGGTCGAACGAGATCGGCAGGCCGACCACTTTCATGGCGCTGCCGGGCAAGATGCGCTGCAGATCCATCGCTGCGAGTTGCGCCGACTGCGCGAGCTCGCTGACGTCGTTGATCGGCGAGCATGGCACGCCTACGTCGCCGAACACTTCTAGCCAGAGGTCACGCGGCTTGGCGCGCAGCAGGGGCTCGATCAGGGCGATCAGCGCAGGGCGGTTGGCGGCCCGCTTTCGGCCGTCGCTGAAGCGTGGGTCGTGCTGCCATTCGGGTCGGCCAATCGCCTCGGCGAACTTGACGAACAGGCGATCGTTGCCGGCCGCCACCACGATCGGCCGATCGGCGGTCTCGAAGGCCTGATAGGGCACCAGCGCCGGGCTGGCGGTGCCGTGGCGTTGCGGGACGTTTCCGCTCAGCCAGTAACCGTGCAAGGCACCCGACACCCAGTGCACCGCTGTCTCGAACAACGAGGTGTCGATGACGCAGCCGCGCCCGGTGACGTGCCGTTGCTGCAGGGCGGCGAGCGCGCCGATGACGCACCACATGCCGGTCGCCGCATCGTTGATTGCCGGGGCGCAGAAGGTCGGCGGATCGCCCGGCCGGCCGGTGAGGGTCATCACCGCTCCATAGGCTTGCAGCAGGGGATCGAAACCCGGCGCCAGCCGCATCGGTCCAGTGTAGCCGAAGGCCCAGATCGAGCAGTAGATCAGCCGTGGGTTCAGTGCGAGCAGCGCGTCGGGGCCGAGGCCGAGCGGCTCGACCACGCCCGGCCGCAGGTTCTGGATCAGGATGTCCGCATCCGTCGCCAGCTCCCTCAGCCGCGCGAGCGCCGTCGCGTCCTTGATGTCGAGCGCGACCGATCGCTTGCCGCGGTTGTTGGCGCGAAACATCGCGCTGTCGTCGCCGACGAAGGGCGGGCCCCACTGGCGGGCATCGTCGCCGCCGTCGGGCTTCTCGACCTTGATCACGTCGGCGCCCATGTCGGCGAGGATCATGCCGGCGAGCGGGCCGGCATAGGCTTGGCCGATCTCGAGCACCTTGATGCCGGCGAGCGGGTGGGTCATGCGGATGCCCGCGCTCAGCGATGGAAGTGGCCGGTCAGGATCGCCTTCTCGATGGTGGTGAAGTGCAGGTTGAAGCCGACGATGGCGGCCGACGTGTCGGCCTGGACCGGCAGCTTGTCGGTGTTCACCGCGAACAGGGTGAAGACATAGCGATGCGGCCCATGGCCCTCGGGCGGGCAGGGACCGCCGTAGCCCGGGGTGCCGAAGTCGGTGCGGGTCTGCAGCGCGCCGGCCGGCAGCAGGCTTGCGGCAGGATTGCCGGCGCCGAGCGCCAGGGACGTCGTGCCGACCGGGATGTTGACCACCAGCCAGTGCCAGAAGCCGCTGCCGGTCGGCGCGTCGGGATCGAAGCAGGTCAGGGCGAAGCTCTTGGCGCCGGCCGGCGCGCCCGACCACGAAAGCTGCGGCGACTTGTTGCCGCCTGCGCAGCCGAAGCCGTAGTTGGCCGACAAGATGTGATCGGTTCCGAGGGTTTCGCCTTCCTTGAAGCTGTTGCTGACGAGCGTGAGCGGCATCCGTGTCTCCCTGTGCTGGCGCGAAGCGCCGTGGCAGAGTGGATCAGCGCACTGGCCCAAGGCAATGGCCGGGAACGGTCGAGCCGACAGGTGGCGTTCGATAGCCTGGCCCGTCGCCGCAGAGTGGTCGGCACGCGTATCGGGCCATCCGCCGTGCCGATGTGAGCCGCGAGGGCCCCAGCATCGAGCAAGACAAGGGGCAACGTCGAACGCCGCGGGCGTCGCCTGCGATCAGACCCTCACGCCGGCAGCCTTCAATTCCGCCAAGAAATCCAGCACGAGCGCGTGGACCGCGGCGGACTCGACGTCCATTCGGCGAAACACCCGTGCCGGCGCGATCAGCCCTCGGCGACCGACGCGCACGCACTTGCCTTGCCCGACCAGCGCCTTGGCGTGCCGCCGTACTGTCTCGTAGGGCACGCATATCGAGTCGGCGATCGCCAGCATGCTGACAGGCAGCCGATCGGTGTCGGGTATGATGCCGCGATTGGCTGCGCGAGCGTCGTCGGTGATGTGCTTGACGTTGGCAGTCCGGATCGCCGTGAACACCAGCCCGCTCACGAGGTCGCCGTCGGAGAAACGGCGCAGCACCTTCATCGCGGCGAGCAGCACGCCGATCGCTGCCACGACGACGACGGCCTGCTCGCCCTCCAGCTGTCGTGACTGGACCGTCGGCGGGCGACGTGGTCGGTAGCGCGCCACATCGATGCGGCCCAGGTCGTCGAGCATGCGCACGGCATGGCGATGGATCTTGCGCAGCATCGCGCTCGCGCGGGCGCTGCGCTGCACTGTCGGGGCGAGGGTGATCCCATTCCTCCCGCTGAGGCAGGAGCCGTTCCGAGCCAGCCTGCGAATGTGCCGACGCACCGTCTCGAAAGGAAGATCGAGCCGGCGCGACAGCTCGCGGACGCTCATTGGCCTTGCCGCGGTCGGCTCGGCCAGCGCCTCGTGCCACAGCGTCAGGAGGATCAGGCTGCTCATGACGTTGCGGTGCAACTGGCCGATGATCTCGAAGCTGCGCAGGAAGAACTCCGCGGCCACGCGCCCGACGGGATAGGCATCGCGATGGAGCGCCGCCTTGCTCCGGGTATCGACCCGACTCATTGCCGACCCCGTCTATCCTCTGACATTCGAGCCATGTGCGATGCCTGAACGGGAAGGGGCGCACTCTATGGCGTCGACGATGCGCCGGGCAACAAGTCCAGCCCCACTCGAGTCGGAGACGGCGACCGACGGGAGCGAACGTGCGATTCTCGCTCGGTGACCCATATTGGTGAATTGCAACGTTGCCGTGTCCAAATCTCTGCCTGTAAGTTCACTCGCGTGTGAGACCAGATGCCGCCGGTGGCGGCCGCGTCGTCGGGCAATGGGTGCGCAACCGGAGAGCACACCCTCGACGCAGCGAGCAAACCTGTGCCGGCCGAGCGACCGTTGTCGGGCCGGTCACAATGGACATCACGCAATCACAGTCGCTTCAGCGAGGTTCGGGCATGGCCATTTCGTATCAGTCGATCGCCAATTCCACCTATCTCGACTACGCCGGCTTTCGTATCACCAACGCGCCGACCGTCGAGAGCGCCTACAACATCACCGATGGCGTGACCTCGCCTTATGGCATCAACGTCGCGCTGGTCCTGCCGCGGGTCACCGACGCGTCGGTGCTGCTGGCGCAGGATTGGGGCACCCGGCAGCAGACACTGCAGGACTTGAACGGCAAGGGCACGCTGTGGTCGACCTACGGCGCGAACCAGACCCAGTACGACGCCCTGGTCAGCACGCTCGAAAGCGCGCCCTACAACCTTCACGTGCTGCACAACAATCCCGCCAACGGCAATTACGTGTCATCGGCCGAATCGCGCACCATTTGGGTTCACATCGACACGGCGGCGGACTTCCAGACGCTGTTCAACACGCCGCTGATGTACTCGTCGTCGCAGGATCTGATCTACTGGAACGGCAGTCTTTCGTTGCCCACCGGCATGACCGTGACCGGGCTGTGGGTCGACTACGACACCAGTCCGCCGGCGACCAATCTCTCGGGCGGCGCGCAAGTCACGCTGACCCTGGGGGCGCAGGGCGTCGGCAACTCGACGCCCGGCGAGACGGCCAAGTATCCGCAAGACATCGCCGCCCTCTACAATTTCCCGTTCGACGGGCAGACCGTGCAGACCGGAACGATCGGGCTGATCGAGCCCGGCACGGGCTCGGCATTGCCGGCGAGCCAGACCAAGTCGTTTCAGACGCTGCTCGGCGAATATCTCGCCGCAGTCGGGCGCAGCGGGACGGGCACGGTCTACACCCAGGGTGCCGATGGCCAATCCTATTCGGACGGCTCCCCCGGCGAGCGGTCGCTCGATGTCGGTGTCGTGGCGGCGGTCAACCCCAACAGCGATATCCGCCTCTACAACGGCTCGGGCAACAACGGCACCGCCTATGCCTCGATCTATACGGCGGTCCAGAGCGCGATCTGGGATACGGCGGCCTCGCCGGTCGGCAACACGACCAGCAAGGCCGCGGTGACCTCGAACTCGTTCGGCGACAGTCAGAGCATGTCGCCCGGCTCGCCGTTCTACCGTGCCTACTGGGAGCTCTTCGTCGACGCGGCCCTCAGCAACCAGACCAACGTCATTGCGCTCGGCGACGGCGGGTCGGGCAACCAGACCGCGAACGGACTCACAAACGTCGAGTACAACGTCACGCAGCCGTGGAACCTCCTGGTCGGCGGCACATCGCTGTCGTCCACCCAGGCGGCGAGCAAGGACGCCACGCTCGGCAGCATCGTGTCGTCGGCGATGGCCGGAAACCAGGCGACGATCTGGCAGTTGGCGGCAGGCGGCCTGACCAGCCTCCCGGCCGACGCCGCGAGCACGCAGTTCTTCGTCGAATCGGTGTGGAACACCTATTACGCGGCCAACAGGAACGGCCAGCTCGTGATCGAGGGCATTCCAGGCTCCGGCTACTCGGCGAGCTACAACAGCAACTCGACCGGATCGGGCGGCGTCGACGTCACGCAGCCGGTGCCGTCCTATCAGGCCGACTACGGGCTTCATCCCGTCACGTCGGACTCCCAGCACCTGGCCGGCCGAGGGGCTCCGGACGTGTCCGCCGCCGCCGGCGGCAACCTCACCTACACGGCGCCGAACGCGAACATGGTGGGCACGGGTGGAAGCGAAGGCACCAGCGCAGCCTCGCCGCTGTGGGCTGCGCTGATCAACCAGATCGACACCATCTTCCAGGATCAGCGCCTGCCGAACCTGGGTTACATGAACGACCTCCTCTACACGGTCGCCAAGATCGCGCCGGCCGCGTTCAACGACGTCTCGCTGGGCAACAACACGTCGTCGTACTTCCAGCCCGGCAGCTACAAGACCGGCGGCATCGACGTCAGCCCGACCGGCTACGGCTATGCCGCCGGGCCGGACTACGATCTCGCGACAGGTCTCGGATCCCCCAACGGGCTCCTGCTTGCACGAGCCCTGACGGCGGTCGCCCATTCCGAGATGTCGTTCGACGACACTGTGCCGCAAGTTCTGAAGTCGACAAGCGCCGGCGGCTGGACCAGTTCCGTCGCGCAGAGCCTGCTGATCCAGACCGTGTCGGATACGGCGGTTGTCGTCGGCGTCACCGCGGGCTCCGGCAGCCTTTCCTTGTCGAGCAAGGGAACCGCCGACTTCGCCTGGGATGCCCGCTTTGCCGGTCAATCGGAGCAGTCGGACTACGATGCAAATCTCGTGAAATTTTTCGACAAGCAAGGACAGGGCAGCATTGGCCAAGTGTCCCTGAATCAGGGCGACAATCTTGCCATCTCGATCGACGGACTCGGCGCGCAGGCGACGACGGCGGCACTCTCCAACCAGTTCGGCTTTGTCGATTTCCAGACCGCGGCGGGCCTGGTGCGCGTGGCGCGGCCGGTGGCGGTGGCGGAGACGGTCGATGCCTTGAACGATCAGACTACGGTGGTGAACATCCGCCAGAACGGCGTCGACAACCTGACGCTCGGTTTCTATCGGGTCGACGACTTCACCGGCAAGATTGCCGGCCTGGCACCGGGCGCGGCGGGCTACGAGGCGGCCGCTCAGGGCCGCGCCTACCAAACGACCACGGGGGTGACCTCGATTAACGGCCCCGGCTACGGCCAGTTCGAGCAGGCGATGCTGAAGAACGTCGACTCGGGTGACATCGTGGCCATGAAGCTGGTCGACACGACGCAGGGCAAGACCTACTGGGCGTTCTCACAGGCCAACGAGGTCGTGGGCGGCCAGAATGTCGGGCACATCTGGAATTACGGGCTCAATACCTGGGGCTGGGAGGACACGTTCGGCGGCGGCGATCAGGACTACAACGATCTCGTGGTGAGCCTCGACTTCACCAGCGCCTTCGGCCACGGTTGGCTGGTGTAGTTCCCAATCGCGCCGTGTCGGGGGCGGCCATGTGCCCTGGCGCCAGGCTGCCTGATCATGCGAGTTGATGCAACTCTCGTACGCATAGCGCGTTCCGTGCCATGAGCCTCGATCGGTCGACGCCGGGTCCACCGATCCGGTCGACGGCTTGTCCAGGCTGCGCTACCAACGAGCCCGTCACAGTGATTGTCTCACTTGGGTATCGAGCATGGCCATCGCCTATCAGCCTGTCGCCAATTCGACCTACCTCGACTATTCCGGATACGGCATCACCAGCGTGCCGACGGTGGAAAGCGCCTACGGAATCAGCGATGGCGTGACCTCGCCTTTCGGCGTCAATGTGGCCTTGGTGTTGCCACGGGTCACCGATCCATCGGGCTTCCTGGCGCAGGATTGGGGCACCAGGCAGCAGACGTTGGAAGAGCTGAACAGCAAGGGCACGCTGTGGTCGACCTACGGTGCCAGCCAAAGCCAGTACAACACCCTGGTTGGCAACCTTGAAAGCGCGCCGTTCGGCCTGAAAGTGCTGCACGACAATCCGACCAACGGCAACTATGTGTCGTCGGCCGAGGCGCGCACGATCTGGGTAAACATCCCGACCGCGGCCGATTTTCAGACGCTGTTCAATACCCCGCTGATGTATTCGAAGTCGGCGGACCTCCTCTATTGGAACGGCAACCTTTCCCTGCCGACCGGCTGGAACGTCACAGGACTGTGGATCGATTACGACGCCATCCCGCCGGCGACAAACCTGTCGACGGCAATGCCGGTCACGCTGACGCTCGGCTCGCAGAGCCCCGGTAACGCGTCGACCTCGAAGCAGGTCGACCAGGATCCGCAGGTCATCGCCGCTCTCTACGATTTTCCACTCGATGGCCAGACGGTGCAGACCGGGACGATCGGGCTGATCGAACCGCTCATCGGCTCGGCCCTGCTATCGTCCCAGACCGCGTCGTTCCAGAGCCTGCTGACCGACTATCTCACCGCCGTCGGCCGCAGCGGCACGGGCACTGTCTATACGCAGGGCAGTGACGGCCAAGTCTACAACAGGGACTATGCCGGGGAGCGCTCGCTCGATGTCGGCGTGGTCTCGTCCGTCAATCCCAACAGCAACATCGGCCTCTATGTCGGCTCGGGCGGCAATGGCGACGCCAACGCTTCGGTCTTCACGGCGATCCAGAGCGCGATCTGGGACACTGTGGCAACCGCGGTCGGCAACACGACGGCCAAGGCGGCGGTGACGTCGAACTCCTACGACGACGACAACAGCCTGAGGCCGGGCTCGCCGTTCTACCGTGCCTACACCGAGCTCTTCGTCGACGCCGTGCTCGCCAACCAGACGACCTTCATTGCCCTTGGCGACGGCGGGTCGGGCGACGAGACGGCCAACGGCCTGCCCAATGTCCGCGACATCGACACCCAGCCGTGGAACGTCTTGGTCGGCGGCACGTCGCTGTCGACGACCGGCGTTGCCGAAGCCGATCCGACACTCGGCTCGCTGGTCGCTTCGGCGATGGCTGGCGATCCGGCAACGATCTGGCGTCTGGTTGCCGGCGGCCTGACCGACCTGCCATCCAAGGCCGGCAGCGCCTCGAATTTCGTCGAGACGGTGTGGAACGCCTACTACGTCGAGAACGACACCGGACAGCTCGAGATCACGGCCTCGCCCGGCTACGCATTCGATGCCGGCTATCTCGTCAACTCGACCGGATCGGGCGGCGTCGACACGACCCAACCGATCCCGTCCTACCAGATGGCCTTCGGGCTTCATCCCGTGACGGCCGATCCGCAACATCTATCGGGCCGTGGCACGCCCGATGTCTCGGCCGATGCCGGCGGCAATCTGGACTACATCGTGCCGACGCCGCAAATGGTCGGGACGGACGCGAGCGGCGGCACCAGCGCGGCGTCGCCGCTGTGGGCGTCACTGGCAATTCAGCTCAACGCCATCTTCGCCGACCAGAAGCTGCCGAACCTCGGCTACATGAACGACCTCCTGTACACGGCGGCCATGATTGCGCCGGCGTCGTTCAACGACGTCACGCTAGGCGACAACACATCGTCGTTCTTCGAGCCGGGCCAATACCTCTCCAACGGCACCGACATCAGCCCGACCGGCTACGGCTACGCCGCCGGCTGGGGATACGACCTCACGAGCGGACTGGGTTCGCCGAACGGGTTGCTGCTGGCGCGCACCTTGACGGCGATCGCCCATTCGGAGCTGTCGTACGACGATACCGTGCCGCAGGTGTTGAATAGCTACGGTGCCGGCGGCTGGACCAGCGGCACCCAGCAAAGCCTGCTGATCCAGACCGTGTCGCCGGTGAAGGCGCATGTCGACGTCACGGCGGGATCGACCAGGCTCGGCCTGTCGAGCGCGGCGACCGAGACCTATGCCTGGACGGCGCGGTTTGCCGGACAGTCCGAGCAGTCGGACTTCGATGCCGACCTTGTCCGACTGTTCGACCGATACGGTCAGGGCGCGGTTGGGCAGGTGGCGATGGCGCAGGGCGATGCTTTTGCCGTGGCGATCGACGGTGTGGCCGCCGAGGCGACCACGGCGTCGCTTACCAGCCAGTTTGGTTTTGTCGACTTCCAGGCCGCGGCGGGCTTGGTGCGGGTGGCGAGGCCGGTGGCGGTGGCGGAAACGGTGGATGCGCTGAGCGATCAGACGGTGGTGGTTCATATCCGCCAGAGCGGCGTCGACAACCTGAAGCTCAGCTTTTACCGGGTCGACGATTTCACGGGCAGCATTGGCGGCGTTGCGCCAGGCGCGGCGAGCTATGAGGCTGCCGCGCAGCTCCGTACCTACCAGACGACCACTGGGGCAACGTCGATCGATGGACCGGGCTACGGACAACACTCCCGAGCGCTCCTGAACAATATCGACTCGGGTGACATCGTGGCCATGAAGCTGGTCGACACGACGCAGGGCAAGACCTACTGGGCGTTCTCACAGGCCAACGAGGTCGTGGGCGGCCAGAATGTCGGGCACATCTGGAATTACGGGCTCAATACCTGGGGCTGGGAGGACACGTTCGGCGGCGGCGACCAGGACTACAACGATCTCGTGGTGAGCCTCGACTTCACCAGCGCCTTCGGCCACGGTTGGCTGGTGTAGCCGACTGGAGTGCTGTCATGCTCGATGCAATCGCCGAGGCGCGAACTGTGCCGGCGCCAGGTCATCCTCTCGACCCCCTGACGCCGGACGAGATCGGCCGTGCCGCGGCTCTCGTGCGTGCCGCGCACGATCTGGGGGCGGGCATGATGTTCGAGACCGTCGCCTTGCGCGAGCCCGACAAGGAGGTCGTGCAGAGCGCCCGGCCGGGCGCTGCGTTTCCGCGCGAGGCCTTCGTGTGCGCGTTCGACCGCACCAACGGACAAGTCTACGAGGCGCTGGTCGATCTGGTCGCCGGTCAGGTCGTCGATTGGCGGCACGTGCCCGGCGTGCGGCCGCGGATCCTGATCGACGATGTCTTCCTGGTCGGCGAGGTCGCCCGCGCCGATCCGCGATTCCGGGCGGCGCTCGCCAAGCGCGGCATCACCGACATCGACAATGTCCAGGTCGATCCCTGGTCGGCCGGCTACTATGGCCTGCCGGACGAGGAGGGCCGCCGGCTCTCCCATACGTTCTGCTGGTACCGCAACGAGAAGAACGACAACGGCTACGCGCATCCGATCGAAGGGCTGTGCGCGGTGATCGATCTCGATCGGGCCGAGGTGCTGCGGATCGACGACTACGGTGTGGCCGAGGTGCCGATGACGAGCCGCAACTACGCGGCGCGCTACCGCACGATCTTCCGCGACGACGTGAAGCCCCTGGAAATCGTGCAGGCCGAGGGGCCGAGCTTCGCCGTCGACGGCAACGAGGTGCGCTGGCAGAAATGGCGCTTCCGGGTCGGCTTCAATGCGCGCGAGGGCTTGGTGCTGCATGCCGTCGGCTACGAGGACGGGGGCCGGCTGCGGCCGGTGCTGCATCGCGCGGCGCTGTCGGAGATGGTGGTGCCGTATGGCCATCCCGGCGGCGGGCATTTCCGCAAGAACGCCTTCGACGTCGGCGAGTACGGTATCGGCGTACTCGCCAACTCGTTGAAGCTCGGTTGCGACTGCCTGGGCGTCATTCGCTACTTCGACGCCTGGCTGGCCGACAGCAAGGGCGATCCCTACTGCATCGAAAGCGCGATCTGCCTGCACGAGGAAGATTACGGGATCCTGTGGAAGCATACCGACCTGTTCACCGGCGAGGTCGATGTGCGGCGCGCCCGCCGTCTGGTCGTGTCGTCGATCTCGACCGTCGGCAACTACGAGTACGGCTCCTTCTGGTATCTCTATCAGGACGGCTCGATCCAGTTCGAGATGAAGGCGACTGGCATTCTCAACACCGCTGGCATTCGCGCCGGCGAGCCGGCGCGCTACGGCACCGTCGTCTCGCCCGGCGTCCTGGCGCACTATCACCAGCATATCTTCAACATGCGGCTCGACATGGCGGTCGACGGTGAGCGCAACCGCGTCGTCGAGGTCGATACGGTGGCATTGCCGATGGGGTCGGACAACCCGCACGGCAATGCCTTCACAGTGCGCGAGACGGTGCTGGCGAGCGAGCAGGGCGCGCAGCGCAATGTCGACTTCAATGCCGCGCGCTACTGGAAAATCGAGAGCGCCGACCGGTGCAATGCGCTCGGCCAGCCCACAGCCTACAAGCTGATGCCGACCAGCCCGGTGCCGGTCTTCTCTCACCCGCAGTCGAGCGTGGCTAGGCGCGCTGCCTTCATGACCCGCCATCTCTGGGTCACCGCTTACGACCGAGACGAGATGCATGCGGCCGGGCGCTATCCCAACCAGAGCAAGGGCGGCGACGGCCTTCCGGCATGGACCATGGCCGATCGCCCGCTGGTCGATACCGACCTCGTCGTCTGGCACAGCTTCGGGTTGCACCACATCCCGCGGCCCGAGGACTTCCCGGTCCAGCCGGTGGTGACCGCGGGCTTCATGTTGCAACCCGTCGGCTTCTTCAGCGAGAATCCTGCGCTCGACGTCCCGCCGGCCAAGAGCACGATGAGCTGCTGCGTCGCGTGAGAGCGCCGTCTTCCTCCCCAGCTTTCGCTGGGGAGGAGGGTCTGTTCACTCGCAACCCTTGTAGCTCGACTGCTTGCAGCGCACGGCCTGCTCCTTGGCGCGCGCGATCGCCTGTGGCGTCATCGCTTGGCCAACTTCGTCGCGTGCCTTGGCGATCACGCCCTTGACGGATTCGGGCGCGTCGGCGGCGGCAAGGTCGAGCCACACATAGGCCAGCCCGTTGTCCTGCGGCACGCCGCGGCCCATCCGGTAGCGCGAGCCGAGGTCGTTCTGCGCATAGTAGTAGCCCTGCTGGGCGGAGCGGCGCAGCCACGTCACCGATTCGGCCGGATCGGCCGTGACGCCCCAGCCGACAGCATAGAAGACGCTGAGCGCGTGCTGGGCGAGCGGATCGCCCTGCTCGGCGGCCGCCTTGTACCAGCGCGCCGCTTCGGCGTAGCTCTGCTCGACGCCGTAGCCGTCCTCGTACATGCGGCCGACCAGATACTGAGCCCGGGCTTGGCCGCGCTCCGCTTCGGGACGCAGCAGGCCGAAGGCTTGCGAGTAGTTCTTGCGCCGAAAGGCCTCCTGGCCGTCCTCGAGAGGGCCAGCGGCAGCCGATCCGGCGGCGGCCAGAACGAGCATCGCCGCGAGCAACAAGGTCGATCGAAACATCGGCTGGGTCCCCGTCTCAGTAGGCCACTTCGAGCAGGCGCAGCGCGTCGGCGATCTGCGCCTCCTGCGAGCGGGCGCCGGCATTGGCGTTGAAATTCTTCACCGTCTCGCCGGCGATCTTCGGAAAGTCCTCGCGCGGGATGTCGAGCTGACGGAGCCGCGTCGGCATGCCCATGCGGTCATAGAGCTGCTCGAGCCGATCGGCCACGGCGAGGGCTGCGTCGCGCGCCGCCATGCCGTCGCGCCACACCTCGAGCGATTCGGCGACACGCCGCGCCGCTCGCCCGTCGATCTCCTCGGACAGGCGGATTTTCGGCGCTTGGACCACCGCTGTCGATTCGCCCTGTCCGACGCGCGGATAGCGCACATGCAGGGCGGTCGACACGGCGTAGCTACCGGAGAAGACGCCGCCGCGGAAGCGACGCAGGCCGTCGTCCTCGGCTCGGTTCTGCAGGAAGGCGGCAAGGCAGAGGTCGATGCGCAACGCTGCCGCCTCGGGCTCGTCGGCGAGCCGCCGGTAGGCACGATGGGCCAGCAGGAAAGCCTGATCCTCGTCGCCTGCCGCCAGCGGATTGGCGTCGAGCTGGGCACGGGCGCCGACCAGGCCCGAGAATACCGTGGTGGCGGTCGAGCGGATCAGATCGGATGGCGTGGCGAGCAGGGCCTCCTCGTCGAGGAAGATCGCCTGCGGGCGCGTCTTGGGATCGAAATACTCCATGCGATGGTCGAGGTCGGAATTCTTCAGCCCGGTTCCCGCCCGGTTCATCGCGCTGGTCGGCGTGGTCGGCACGTTGATGATCGGCGGCTTGGGCGCCATCAGGCGTGGGCTGTAGGCGGGCTTGCCTTCGGGATACTGCGTCATGAGGCGGAAGGGATCGTCCTTCTCCGCCAGGAAGATCGCCACCGCGCGGGTCGCCACGATGACGCTGCCGCCGCCGACCGCGATCAGCAGGTCGGCGCCCGCCGCGGCCGCGGCTTCCTTGGCCGCCGTCACCGAGGCGTAGGTCGAGTCCTTCTCGATCGCATCGAAGACGCCGGCATAGAGCTCACCCAGCGCCGCCGCGATGCGGCGCACCGTGCCGGTTCGCCGGTTGACGGACGGCGAGCAGACGACGAAGGCGCGCCTGGCGCCGGCCCGCCGCACGGCCTCCCCGAGGCCAAGCTCGAGAGCCTGATGGCCGCAATGCAGGCGCCACGAATGGCCTGCCGCCCTGAACCCGTTGCCGCTCACATCGATCTCCTCGTCCGTCCCGTCATCGTTTACCGGCTGCAGCCGGCGCCCGCACGATCGAAAGGATCGAGGCACCCAGCTCGGGCTGTTGCAACATCGGCCAGCTTACCGACAACGATGCGGTCTGGCCGGCCAGGTCGATGGACCATCGTTCGAGGCCGCCATTGAAGAATTCGGGGCCGCGTTCGACGGCGCCGGTCGGCGGATAGCGCCGACGCAACTCAGCCAATGCCTCGGCGCCACTTTCACCCGGCCGGCTGACATGCCAGCACACTTCCAGGGGGCGATCGGTGGTCTGTTGGGCAAGGCCGACGAAGGCGTCGCCGGCGCCGCCGTTCCAGCCCGGCAAAGACCAAAGATGTCGCCGAGGCGCCGCCGCCGCGAGCGCAGGTCCCTGCGCGCCGTCCACCGGATCGCGCTCGACCCATCCCTGTGCGGCGAGCCGGGCGGGAAGACGTTCGAAGGTCGCGTCGTCGGCGAGGCACGTCGCCACGAAGTCGACGACGCCCGCCAATGCCCTCGTCGTCCAGGCCGGCGTCAGGACCAGGCAAGCCACCAACCAGCGGTTCCAATAGCGCACGGAAGAGTCCTGTCCCCATTTCGCAAAGAACTACCAGCCACCATATCATCTCGCCTGGTCGCGCCGCAGGCCATCCTTGACGCCATCTTCGTTGCCGGGGACAAATCCTCCATGGAGCGCACGCCCGATCGCACCCTGAGCCGCACGACGTGACGGATCCTGTCGAGACCAGCCGACCCGAGGAATCGTCGGCCCGGCCACCGCCGCCCTCTCTTCCTCCGCCAAAGGGCCGATCCTGGCTGCGCCTGATTCTGATCGGGCTGGTCGCGATCCTTATCGTCGGCGTCGGGTTCGAAGGGTTGAAGACGGTCGGCGAGCGATCCATCCCGATCAGCGAGGCGGCGAGCGGCCCGCCGTGGGTACGAGTCGCCCCGGCCGAACGGGGCGCGCGCGAGACGCCGCTGTCCCTGCCCGGCGACATCACCGCCTTCGAGGAAGCGCCGGTCTATGCGCGCGTCAACGGCTACGTCAGCAAGTGGACCGTCGATATCGGGGCGCGGGTCAAGGCGGGGCAGTTGCTCGCCGAGATCGAGACGCCCGAGCTCCATCAGTCGCTCCGGCAAGCCCAGGCCATGGTGCTGCAGGCCAAAGCCAATGCCGAGATCGCCCGCATCACCTACAACCGCTATCTCGGCCTGGTGAAGACCAATGCCGTGTCGCAGCAGGATGTCGACAACAGCCGCGCCGCCCACGAAGCGCGGTTGGCCGATGTCGCCGCCGCCGAGGCCGAGGTCGGCCGGATCAGTGCCATGGTCGCCTTCCAGAAGATCTACGCGCCATTCGACGGCATCGTCGGGGCGCGCAACCTCGCCAAGGCGACGACGGGGGCGCTGATCGATCTCGGCAGCGGCGACGCCAAGGCGTGGCTCTACAAGATCTATCGAATGGATCCGGTGCGCGTCTACGTGACCATGCCGCAGATTTATCTGCCGCTGATCAAGGACGGCCTCGCCGCCGATGTCCTGGTCCGCGAGTACCCCGACCGCACCTTCGCCGGCAAGGTCGTGCGCAATGCCGCTTCCCTCGATGCGCTATCGCGCACCATGCTGGTCGAGGTGGAGGTGCCCAATCCCGACGGTATCCTGCTGCCTGGCCTCTACTCGACCGTGCATTTCCGGCTGGTCAATCCGGCGCCGCCGATCGTCGTCGCGGACTCGTCCATCATCGTGCTCGACAGCGCTCCGCAGATCGCCATCGTCGACAAGGACGATGTCGTCCAGTTTCGCAAGGTCCGGCTGGGCAAGGATTACGGCAGGTCGATCGAGGTCCTGACGGGATGCGACGAAGGCGATCGCGTCATCGTCAATCCGAGTGCTCTCTTGAAGAACGGTGCGAAGGTTCGTGTTCGACCCGACAACCCGTAGGGTGGTGCGCCGCCGTCGCGTTTTCGGCATGGGCTTCGCCGTCCTGGCGGGACTCGCCGGCTGCGATCCGGTGGGGCCGAACTATGTCCGTCCCGAGCCGCCGGTGCCGACGCAGTTCGTGGAGGCCGGACCGTGGAAAGAGGCGGTGCCACAGGACACGATCGCGCGCGGCGACTGGTGGACCGTGTTCGGCGATCCGACGCTCGACCGACTGCAGGCCGAGGCAGTGAGGCAGAACCCCGATCTCAGGGCTGCCGCCAATCGCGTCCTGCAGGCGCAGGCCATCGCCGGCATCTCGAAGAGCTACATGTACCCGGAGCTCCAGGTCGGCGCGCTCGCCCAACGCTTCGCCAACAACTCCAACTTCGCCACCCTCGTGGATCCGGCCACGGTCACGGCCAACACGGCGAGCATCAGCAGTGGCTTCAAGGCCGTTCCGCTCTACGCCACCTGGGAGATCGACTTCTGGGGGCGCATCCGCCGGCAGATGGAAGCGGCCATGGCGGAACTCGGTGCCAGCGTCGCCGCCTATCAGACAGCTTTGTTGACCTTGAACGGCGAGATCGCCCAAGCCTATTTCGAGCTGCGCACGACTGACGAGCTGCAACGGATCATCGACGACAGCATCGCCCTGTATCGCGGCACCTTCGAGCTGGTCAAGGCGCGCCGCGCCAACGGCTTGTCGGGAGACGTGCCGCTGTCGGAGGCCGAGACCGCGCTGCGCACCATCGAGGCCCAGTCCCCGCCCATCGAGGCGCAGCGCATCCGGCTGGTCAACAAGCTTGCCGTGCTGATCGGCAGCAATCCGGAGTCCCTGACGATCGGCAAGGAACTCTATCGCCCGACCATTCCGGCAATTCCGGTCGGGCTGCCCTCCGACCTGCTGCAGCGGCGTCCCGACATCGCCAAGGCCGAACGTGATCTCGTGGCCTACAATGCCCGGATCGGCGTCGCCGTGGCGGCCTACTTCCCGACCATCCAGCTCACTTCGGCGGTCGGCTTCGAGAGCTTTGCCCTGTCGACCCTGACCCAGCCGACCAGCAACATCTGGGGCATCGGCCTCAGCCTGTTTCAATTGCTGTTCAACTCCGGCCGCACCACCCTCAATGTCGAGCGCTCGCGGGCGGCCTACGAGGAGCACGTGGCGCTCTACCAGGCGCTGCTGCTGAAATCCTTCCAGGAGGTCGAGACCGCGCTCGCCGGGCTGCGTCAGCTCGCCCTGCAGGCACGCCTCCAGCAGACTGCCGTGGGCAGCGCCGGCAGCACGGCCACGCTGGCGAGCCAGCGCTTCCAGCAAGGTCTCGTGTCGATGCTGGATGTCCTGACGGCACAGCGTGCCGTGCTGACCTCGCGCACCGTCGCACTGCAGATCACCAACGATCAGTTGATGACGACGGTCGCCCTGATCAAGGCGCTCGGCGGCGGCTGGCAGGATCGCGCACAGCAGATGCCCGAGGGCTTGCGCAGCATGTGGGCGCCACCGCTCAAGCAGTGATCCCGCTCTTCATTCTCCTCCCCGGCGCGGCGGTTACAGAGCGGATACATCTCGAATCCTCCCCCGTCATACGGGGGAGGACTCCCCACCCTTTATCAAGCGGCATTAAGGGCGAGGGTTTGGGAGAAGTTCGTTCCGTTTCTGAGCATGGCACAGATGACCCTTAGGAGACGGTCAGCGACGGATCGCAGGGCTCTGGCATGACCGTGTCCTCGGGCGCGCAATGCGGCGTATTTGGTTCGGCTGGCGGGGTCGTGCTGGACGGCGACGCGAGCCCAATGGAAGACGGCATTGGCGAGGCGTCGGTGACAAGCATATCGTCGGACGACGAAGCAGCTTTTGCCGGATCGCTTAGTGACGGGAGCGACGCCTGTCAGGCATCGCAGGGCGTGATAGTCTCGCCGCTGCAGGGCATCAGTGGCATCTGCCAGCAGCGTGGCGAGGACAGTCGTTCCGATTCCTGGCGAGGAGGCGAGGATGTCGACGTCACGCTGCTTTGGCTGCCCCGGCTGGGCCTCTTGTTCGTCGCCGAGCTTTGCGGTGAGGCTATCGAGTGTCTGGTGAGCATCGCTGATCTGGCGGTTGATCAGGCGAATGCGGTCGATCAGGGTGGTGATGTGAGCGCAGGCGGCCTTGGTCGTGCCGTCGGCGACGGTGATCGGCTTTTGGCGCAGGATGTCGAGGGCCTGTGCGGCGTCGAGGCGGCGGATGCGGTTGCGCTTGAGGATGGCGGCGATCGAGCCCTGGCGGACACGTTTGGCCCTGTCCGGGGTGGGGACGAGCTGCCAGAGCTCGAGCAGCCAGGGCGCTTCCATGTCGGCGCCCAGGTCGAGGAAGGCCGGGAAGTAGCGCCACAGCTGCTCACGCATGCGATTGGTGAGACGGGTGCGTTCGGCGCCGAGTTCCTCGGCAATGCGCGACCATTCGCGCAACTCGATGATGACCGGATCGGTGGCGCCGAGACGGCGGAAGCAATGCGGATCGGTGCGCAAGGCCGACGCCATGACCAGGCCGTCGCGGCGGTCGTCCTTGGCGCCGGCCGGACTGTAGCGGTCGCGGAAGCGGTCCATCTGCTTGGGGTTGATGGCCCAGATGTTGAATTGGCGCTCCATCAGCGCCTCGACCACCGGGCCATGCGGCACCTCGATGGCGATGTGGAGCTGGCCGGGATCGTCGGCCCCGCTTTGGGCGATCAGCCAGTCGGCCATGGCGGCCAGCGCCTGGCCGGAATGCTCGAAGATCTTCTCGCCGATGTCGCGGCCCTGCTCATCGATGAGCCGCACGAGATGACTGTCTCTGGCCCAATCGACGCCGGCATACCATTGCCTTGCTCTGTTCACGCTCGTACTCCTTTCAAACGGCGAGCCACTGCGACCCCTGCCAAGACCTGTACGGGCGCTCGGTCCGCTCGAGGCAAGACCGGCGCAGACTCCCCACTGGGCATCGATCGCAGCCAATCCGTTGGGGCACATGTCCTCCCCAGGTGATCTCGTCACGAGGTGCCGTTGGTGCTCCCGACGGACCGGCTCGGTCCCGGCAGAATACGACAGTCGGACCGTCGTCCGAGGGACGAACGGAGTTCCGCTACGCTACACTCCGCTCGTCCCTCGCCGTCTCCTGCAAGGAACCGCGTGGAAAAGGTACAGGTGCCCCGTCATACGGGGCGGCGGGGGAAGGCCACAGGCGAGATGTTCATGATTCCGACGTGGGAATCGGAGGGACCTCGACCGCGGCCTTCCCCCTCCGGCCCTACGGGCCACCTCCCCCGTATGACGGGGGAGGATTCGAGATGTGTAGATGCCCTAGCGTCATTCGGGAGAGGAGCTGGAGATGTGTCCGCTCCGTATCTGCGGCCTTGGAGAGGAGGCGTGATCACGACCTCAGCAGCTCGGCGCCTTCTTGCGGTGTGGCCGGCCGCCAGCGGCGGCGCATCAGGCTGAAGATCACCGGCACCAGGACCAGGGTGGCGACGCAAGCGAACAGCATGCCGCCGATCACCGCGCGGCCGAGCGGGGCGTTCTGGTCGCCGCCCTCGCTGAGGCCGAGCGACATCGGCACCATGCCGAACACCATGGCGATCACCGTCATGATCACCGGCCGGAAGCGCGCCTCGCCGGCGCTGAGGGCCGCCTGGATCGCCGTCTGGCCTTCGTTCAGGGCGCTCTTGGCGAAGGAGATCACCAGGATGCTGTTCGCCGTCGCCACGCCCACCGTCATGATTGCGCCCATCAGCGAAGGCACGCTGAACGTGGTCTTGGTCAGCAGCAACATCAGGACGACGCCGCAGAAGGCGCCGGGCAGGGCCATGATGATGATGAACGGGTCGGTCCAGGATTGAAAGTTGATGACCAGGATGAGGTAGACGAGCAGGGTCGCCGCCAGCAAGCCTTGGCCGAGCTGATCGAAGGCGAGATCCATGGTGCGGCCTTGCCCGGCCATGTCGATGACGACGCCCTTCGGCAGCCCGACCGATTCCTCGGCGATGATGCGGCGCACGGCGGACACCACCGAGCCGGCGTCGGTGCCCTGCACGTTGGCCATGACGTCGAAAGTGACCAGCACGTTGGTATGGTCCACTTGGGCGGGGATGTGGGTGCGGCTGATCTCGGCGACATTGCCGAGATACTGGGTCTGCGCGCCGCCGCTGCCGCGGATCGGCATGTTCGTCAGATCTTCCAGGCGGCTCAGCTTGTCGAGGGGCGATTGGACGACGAGGAAATAGGTGTGCCCGCTCTCCGGGTCGGTCCAGAAATTCGGGTTCACCAACATGCTGGAGCTCGCCTCCATCAGCACGTTTCGGGCGATGTCACGCTGAGAGAAGCCGGACAATCCTTCGTTCGAAGCCATCTTGGCCGTGCGATCGCGATCGACGTCGATGCGCAAGGCCGGCTGGTCCATGCGCTGCTGGATGTGGATGTCGACGGCGCCCGGCACCGCGAGCAATCGCCGTTCGATCTTCTGGGCAATGGCGTGGAGGATCTCGACCTTGGCGAGGCCGAACACCTTGATGTCGATGGGCGCAGGCAGGCCGAGATTGATGATCTGGGTCTGCATGTCGCTCGGCTGGAAATAGAAGACCAGCTCGGGGTACTTCTCCGGCAACACCTGCCGCAGACGCCGTGCGTACTCGAGCGAGCCGTGGCGCCGCGTCGGCTTCAGCGCCACCAGGATTTCACCGTCGGCCGAGCTCGCGGTGATGTTGTCGCTGAAGATCATGTTGTTGGGCTGCGGGATGCCGATATTGTCGAGGATGACGGCGATGTCGTCGCCCATCACCTCGCGCATCGTCTCCTCGACCTTGCTGAAATAGACCCCGGTTTCCTCGATGCGGGTGCCGGTCGGGGCGGCGACGTGCAGGCGCAGGCTGCCTCCATTGACCGGCGGGAAGAAGTCGCGCCCCATCCCTGGCACGGCGAGGGCTGCAAGGATCGTCGCCGTGGCAAAAATCGCGAGAATGGCGTGTGGATGATGGAGCGCCCAGCCGAGGAGCGCCACGTAACGAGAGCGCAGGCGTAGGAAGCCTCGCTCGAATGCCTGGAAAAACCGTCTGAACAGGCTCGGCCGTCGGCTCGGCGCGTCTCCCCCATGTGCGGCGTGGTCGAGCTCGCCGCGCAGCAGGTAATTGGCCAGCACCGGAACGAGGGTTCGCGAGAGCACATAAGACGTCGCGATGGCGAACAGCACGGCCAGCGCCATCGGCACGAACAGGAAGCGTGGCGGGCCGGTCAACAGGCCGACTGGCAGGAAGACGATGCAGATGCACAGGGTCGAGACGAACGCCGGGATGGCGATTTCCTGGGCGCCGTCGAGGATCGAGCGGACCAGATTCTTCCCCAGGGCGCGGTGCCGATGGATGTTCTCGAGCGTGACCGTCGCGTCGTCGACCAGGATGCCGACCGAAAGCGCGAGACCGCCCAGGGTCATCAGGTTGAGCGTGTTGCCGGTGATGCCGAGCAGAAGAATAGAGGTGAGGACGCAGATCGGGATCGAGATGACGACGATCAGCGTGCCGCGCCAGCTACCGAGGAACACCAGGATCAGCAGCCCCGTCAGGCCGGCCGCGATCATGCCTTCGACCACGACGCCCTGGATCGCCTGCAGCACGTAGACGGACTGATCGAACAGGATGGTGAATTGCAGGTCGCCCGGCGTGGGGATGGTCTTCAGGACTTCCTTGGTCTGAGCGATGATGTCGAGGGTCGAGACCTCGCCGCTCTTGCCGACCGACAGGAACACCGACTTGCGACCGTCGAGCCGCACCAGATTGGTCTGCGGCTGGTAGCCGTCGCGGACATGGGCGACGTCCCGCAGATAGACGGTGGTGCCCTTGCTGCTCTTGATCGGGACGCTGTTCAGCAGCTCCATCGTCGCGGGGCTGTTGTTCATCTGCAGCAGGTACTCGGTCCGGCCGATACGCACCGAGCCGGTCGGCAGGGTCACGTTCTGCTTCAGCATGGCATTGTTGATGTCGTCCGCCGTCACGCCGTGCGCCATCATCCCGACCGGGTCCAGGTCGACCATGATCACACGGGCATTGCCGCCCCAGGGCAGCGGTAGCTGCGCCCCTTCGACCGGCGCTATCGCCTGACGCACGGTGAACTGGCCGAAATCGAAGAGCTGCGTCTCGGTCAAGGTCTGGCTCGCCAGGGCGACGAGCATCACGGGCACGCTCGAGGGATCGTAGATCACCACGTAGGGCGGCGTCGTGCCGGCCGGCATCCTCTTGAGGATCGTCTGCGAGATCGCCGTCACCTGCCCCAGGGCCCGGTCGATGTCGACATTCGGATGGAAATAGAGGCGCATCATGCCGAAGCCGAAGATGTTGCGCGATTCCATGCGCTTGATGTCGACGACGAACTGCGAGGTGATGAACTCGCTCCACTCGGTGATCTCGCTGGCCATCTTGGGCGCCGAGAACCCTGGATACTGCCACAGGATGGTGACGGTGGGCTCCTTGATGGCCGGGAAGATGTCCTTGGGCAGCTTGATGGTCATGCCGACGCCGCCGATGACCAGCATCAGCGACATGACGACGAACGTGTAAGGCCTCAGAAGGGCGAGCTTGACGATCCACATGTCGGCGACGGCTTACCGGGATCCACGCCGCCGTGACGTCGCGTCGGATGTCCTATGAAGACCAGACGTACATGCGATCGCCGGCAAACGACTTACGAGCGCAGACAGACGGCAACTCCCCCCAACGTCGCCATGGGGCCATGCGCTCGAGCACGCGTCAAGCGCGGGCCGTCGATCGGGATTGATGCCGGGCGACAGGGGGCTCGCCACGATGCCGATGCTCTACAGGGATGGCCGCCGCAACGCGGCGGAGCGAAAGCGCACTCAAGCGTCCTCGGTCACGGGCGCGGCATTGCCACAGGCCTCGCATCGTGGGCTCGCCACGCCGCGCAGCCCGCGACAGCCCGGGCAGACGCCCAAGCCGAACTGCGCGATTTTGAGCGGCTGGCGCACCGGCGCCTCGGGCGCGGCGAAGAGCGGCTTCAGCCATTCGATCAGGGCATGCATGGCGGCATCCTACACGAGTTTCGATCGCGGCGGACCGCACGCCTCGTCGTCCGGCTTTGGCGGGGCCCGACGATCGGATATCGTCCGCCGGCCGATCGACGACGATCGGTCGGAGGGAATGTCCATGGATCTCAAAGGAACGGTCGCCGTCGTTACCGGCGGCAACGGCGGGCTGGGGCAGCGCATCTGTCACGCCCTGGCGGCCCAGGGCTGCCACATCGCCGTCGTCTATGCCCAGAGTCGCGATCAGGCCGAAGGGGTGGCCCGCGATCTCGAGAAGCACCAGGTCGGCGCTGCCGCCTTCGCCTGCGACGTCACCAAGCGCGACCAGGTGCAAGGGCTGGTCGACGATGTCGTGAAGCGCTTCGGCCGGCTCGACATCCTGGTCAACGACGCCGCCTACAACAAGGCGATCCCGTTCACCGACCTCGACAACATGACCTACGAGGAATGGACCAAGATCATCGACATCAACCTGACCGGGCCGATGCTGTGCACCAAGGCCGTCGCCCCGGTGATGAAGCGCCAGGGTAGCGGGCGGATCGTCAACATCTCGTCGGTCGCGGGGCTCGGGCCGACCGGCTCGTCGATCGCCTACGCCGTCTCCAAGGCGGGGTTGATCCATCTCACCAAGTGCATGGCCGTGGCTCTGGCGCCCGAGGTGCTGGTGAACTGCGTCGCGCCGGGCCTGCTCGAGGGCACGCGTGCAACTGCCAACCTGCGGCCCGAGGCGATCGAGACCGGCCGTCGGCTATCGCTGCTCGGCAAGGCGGCCGACAAGGACGATGTTGCGGACCAGGTTGTCACGATGTGCCGCACCAACACCACGACGGGTCAGACGTTGGTGATCGACTCAGGCAGGACGTTTCATTGAATCTTCCTCCTCCCCAGCTTCGCTGGGGAGGAGAATGATCATCGAAGCAGCACCGCCTGCTTGCGCGCTCGCGCCGCACCCTCGCTGGCCATGTCGGCGCACAGGCCCGTGTAGGCGGTCGGGTCGAGTAGCTTGGTGATGGTTTTCGCATCGACGTGTGCAGTGAGGCGTTCGTCGGCGGCCAACATTTGCGAGAACGGCTTGCCTTCGACGAACGCCGCCTGGGCCGCGTCATAGACGATGTCGTGCGCGTGCTGGCGGCCGATCGCCGTGCCGAGATCGAGCATCACGGCTTCGGCCATGATCAGCCCGCCGCCGAGGTCGAGGTTGGCCCGCATGCGCGCAGGGTCGACCCGCAAGCCGCGCATGACCTCGGCCAGCCGGCCCAGCATGTCGCCGGTGGCGACGCAGGCGCGCTGCTCGGCGCTGTCCATCATCAGGCTGGTCGTGCGGTCGGCCTCGTGCTCGGTGGTCATCGCTTCGAGGGCCAGCGGCACCTGGGTGCGCACCTCGGCGGCGGCGGCGATGATGTCCTGGCAAAGCTTCGGGTTGCGCTTCTGCGGCATGGTCGAGCTGCCGACAGTGCCGGGCGGCACCGGCTCCTCGACCTCGCCGAACTCGGTCTTCATCAGCGTATAGATTTCGCGGCCGATCTTGCCGCAGGTGGCGGCGAGCAGGCCGAGCACGCAGATGTTCTCGGCCAGGTGATCGCCGAGCGCACGCGAAGGCACGGTCATCGAGCCGAAGCCGAGCAGCCGGCCGATCGCCTGCTGCACCGGCGGCCCCTGCTTGCCGAGCGAGGCGAAGGTCCCGGCACCACCCCCCAACATGGCGACGAACAGCCGGGGCGCGAGCTGCTGCAGGCGCTCGACGTGGCGCAACAGCTCGTCGATCCAGACGGCGACCTTGTAGCCGAAGGTGGCCGGCACTGCGTGCTGGCCGTGCGTGCGGCCGGCCATCGGCATGTCGGCTGTCCGCTCCGCCAGATCGGCCATTGCCGCCAGCACCTCGCCGATCTGGCGCAGGAAGATCGCATGGGCCTGGCGTAGCACCAGCAGATCGCCGGTCTGGGTGATGTTCTGGGTCGTGGCGCCCCAATGGACCCAACCGCCGTGCGGGTCGCCGACGATGCGCCCCAGCTCCCAGACCAGCGGGACGAGCGTATGGCCGGTACGAGAGAAACCTTCGTCGATGCGTGCCCGGTCCATCAACCCCAGCCTGGCCTTGGCGGCGATCGCCTCGGCCGCGTCGGTCGGGATGATGCCGAGCTCGGCCTGCGCGCGGGCCAGGGCAGCCTCGACGTCGAGCCAGGCTTGCCATCGATTCTCCAGCCGATAGAGGGCGCGAATGCCAGGATCGGCAACGCGAGTCGCAGTGGGCAGCGTGTCGCTCTCGTTGGCCATCGGTGCTTCCCTCAGTGAGCCAGCAGCAGGGGGATCGGGCAGGACGAGATCACCTTGGCGGTGGCGCCGCCGAGGCCCAGGAAGTTGCTCAACTGGCCATGACCGTAGGCGCCCATCACCAGGAGATCGGCCTCCTTGTCGCGAGCATAGCCCAGGAGGGCGCGGCCGCGCGCGCGCCCGGACAGCGCGCCGGAATCCATCGCCTCGGCCGCCGCGGCAATGCCGCGGCGCGCGAGATAGCGCACGAGGCGCGGCGCGCCGACGGCGTTTGGTTCGGCGCCGGCCATGATGACGACCTTGCGCGCCTTCTCGAGGAAGGGCAGGGCGGCACCGACCGCGCGCGCCGCCTGCACGCTGCCGTTCCAGGCGACCACCACGGAGGACGGTGGATGGGACGGCAGATTGGGCGGTGCGATCACCACTGGGCGGGCGCAGTCGTAGAGGACGTGCTTGACCGTCGATGGGGCGATGTTCTCGGCATCGCCTCCCGGCCGGCCGAGCAGGACCAGGCTGGCGAAGCGGCCCAGCATGATGAGCCGGTCGCGAGTCATATCGTCGCCGCCGGCGAAGGTCGAATCGGCGAGCGGCTCGATCAGCTCGCGAAACGCTCTTTCGGACTCGGCGGCGCGCGACTTCAGCCTGTCGTCGGACAGCCGCTTGAGGAACGGCATGGCCTGAGACGCGATATCGAGGTCGCCCTGATGGGTCTCGGAAAAATGAATGGCGTCGACCGTGCCGCCGAACATCCGGGCGATCCGGGCGGCGAGGCCGAACGACACCGTAGCATCCGGCCCGCCCTCGGATATCGCAAGAATAGATTTATACATCGCTTTCCCCAGTCACCCGCCTGTCGTCACCACTGTACTCGTATTTCCTTCCCAGCTCTGCCGCGTGGACATCCACACATCTCGAATCCCTCCCCCGTGTTACGGGGGAGGGATTCGAGATGTGTGGATGCCATAGAGCTCTGCCGGGGAGGAGAATTTGTGTGTCGTCGTCCGATGTGGCCGCACTTTCGAGCCGCCTTCGGTGGAGCCATGCCGACGAAGCGCCGATGTCGCCTAGTGTTCGATCGAGAGCGCGTGTCCATCGCGCGAGCTTGTGCGAGCGCTGCGAGGTCGAATGTCGAATTCCCCGATGCCGTGTCTCGGGCTTTCTGTTCCGGTGACGCAAATTCCCTGTTCCGGTGACACGAATTGCCTGCTCCAATTCCCTGTTCCGCGCTGCCGGCCGGCCGAAAAGCCTTGTTTTCCGATGCCGTCTCCGACGTGCCGGTTCTTGTCGTCGGGGAAACGCCGTGTCGCTGTCCAATCGATTGGACGTCATGCGTTCGGGTCGCCGGCATTGGGGAAGAAGAGCTGCTCGCCGCCGACCTTGTAGTCGGCGATGGCGCGCTGGCCTTGCGGCGAGATCAGCCAGTCGATGAAGCGCTGGCCTGCCTCCTTCTTCACCGTCGGATGCTTCGCCGGATCGACGAGGATGACGCCGTACTGGTTGAACAGCCGCTTGTCGCCCTGCACGACGATTGCCAGGTCGGCCTTGTTGCGGAACGACAGCCAGGTGCCGCGATCGGCCAGCAGATAGGCGTCGGCCGCCGCCGCCGTGTTGAGCGCGGCGCCCATGCCCTGGCCGATCGACTTGTACCAATCGGCCTTGTCGGTCGCGATGTCGATGCCGGCGTCCTTCCACAGGCGCAGCTCGGCGACATGGGTGCCCGACCTGTCGCCGCGCGAGACGAAGGAGACCTTCTTGTCCCGGATGGCGCGCAACGCCGCGGCGATGTCGGTCAGGCCCTTGACGCCCGCCGGATCGTTCTTCGGGCCGATCAGCACGAAGTCATTGTACATCACGGGATAGCGCCTGACGCCGAAGCCTTCGGCGAGGAACTTCTCCTCCTCGGCCTTGGCATGGACGAACACGACGTCGGCGTCGCCCCGCCGGGCGACGTCGAGCGCCTGTCCGGTGCCGAGCGCCACCACCTTGACCTCGATGCCCGTTGCCGCCTTGAACAGCGGCAGCAGGTGGCCAAGCAGGCCCGAGTCCTGGGTCGATGTCGTCGAGGCGACCAGGATGGACGTGTCCTGGGCGGGCGTCGGCGGGGCTGCGAAAGACGACAGTGCGGCGATGGCCAGCAGGGCGAACGATCGACGGACGATGTTCATGATGGGGCTCCATTCGGCTTGGTCAGACGAGCAGCTCGCCGGCAACGAATCTTCGCGCTTCGTCGGTCACCGGCGCATCGAAGAAATCGGGCGCGGTGCCGGTTTCGACGACGCGGCCGCGATGCAGCAGCACGACCTCGCCGGCAAGGCGGCGAGCTTCGCCGAGATCGTGCGTCGACAACAGCACCTTGATGCCGCGCTGGCTGACCGCGCGAATGACGTCCTCGATCGCCTTGGTCGAGGCGGGATCGAGGCTCGCGGTCGGCTCGTCGAGAAACAGCACGTCGGGCTCGCGCGCCAGCGCACGCGCCAGGGCGAGGCGCTGCTGCTCGCCGGTCGACAGGCGCCGCGCCGGCCGCTCGGCCGCGTGCTCGAGCCCGACCAGGGCGAGCAACCTGTCGACGGCCGTGTCGTGCCCGCTGCTCTCGCTATGCGCGGCGCGGAGCGCATAGCGAATGTTGGCGGCGGCGCTACGCCGCAGCATCGTCGGACGCTGGAAGACGATGGCCCGTCGAACCGGCGGCACATGCTCGCGACCTTGCCAGGTGATCGTACCGCGCGCCGGCGCGACCAGGCCCATGGCGGCGCGCAGCAACGTCGTCTTGCCGGCACCGTTGGGTCCGATCACGACGGTCGGTGCGCCGGCGGCGATGGTGAGGGTGACACGGTCGAGCATCGTCGCATTGCTCGTGGCAATGGTGACGTTATCGAACCGGATGGGCAGGTCGGCGCCGCTCATCCGGCGAGGCGCTCGGCGGCGCGCCGCACCGCCCAGGCCAGCGCGTTGACCATGAGCACGATCGCCATCAGCACGATGCCGAGGCCGATGGCCAGCGCAAGGTTGCCCTTCGACGTCTCGAGGGCAATCGCCGTCGTCATGGTGCGCGTGTAGCCCTCGATGTTGCCGCCGACGATGATGACGGCGCCGACCTCCGCTGCGGCACGGCCGAAGCCCGCCAGCAGGGCGGTGATGAGGCTGAAGCGGGCATCCCAGATCAGCGTGCCGACCCGGCGCAACCGGCCCACGTTCATCGCCGTGAGCTCGTCGCGGTACTCGTGCCACAGATCCTCGATCGTCTGGCGCGACAGCGCGGCAATGATCGGCGCGACCAGGATGGTCTGGGCGATCACCATGGCTTGCGGCGTGAACAGGAGCCCCCACGCACCGAGTGGTCCGGAGCGGGAGAGGGCAAGATAGACCACGAGGCCGATCACGACCGGCGGCAACCCCATCATGGTGTTGAGCAGCACGATCACGCCGTCGCGGCCGCGAAACGATGTCAGCGCGATCAGGGCCCCCACCGGCACGCCGATCAGCGCGGCGAGCAACACCGCCGACAGGCTGACGATCAGTGCCAGCAGGACGATCGCGAACAGCGCCGGATCGCCGCTCAGCACGAGTTGAAGGGCGGAGGCGTTGTCGGGCATCGAATTTATAGAACTAGCCACAGGCGATCACGGTGGCAACTGCGGAGGTTGGCGCCGACCGGATGACGTCGCAGGTGGAGTGCTCACGAGTCCCAGGAATGCGTTCCATCCCCCGCCTCACGGCCGTCTGCCGATCACGGCGACGACGATGCCGACAGGGGAGCGATGCGCCTCGTGCGGGATCGGATCGGCCTCGAGAGGCGATGTTGCAGCGCACGACAGTATCGAAGAGCAAACGGCGGTTTCGCAACCAGTCTTTGCCAGTTGCCGCAGGGCGCCGGAACCCTAACGTAGAATCATGGGATCTCTCTCTGCACGGCAGTGGCTGGTTCTGCTGTCGGTGCAGTTCACGACGATCCTGTTCGGGCTGACGGCGACGAGCGTCACCGTCATCCTGCCTCAGCTCAAAGGCGCATTGTCCGCCACTCAGGACCAGATTTCCTGGGTGCTGACCTTCAATCTCGTCGCCACGGCCATTGCCACGCCGCTCACCGGCTGGCTCGCCGCCACGCTCGGTTGGCGCACCCTGATGGTCTTCGCCGTGATCGGCTTCACCGTGGCCTCGATGCTGTGCGGCCTGGTCGATTCGCTCGAAGCCATGCTGGCGCTCCGGGTGGCGCAAGGCGCATTCGGTGCGCCGATCTTTCCGATGGGCCAGACCATCCTGCTGGCCAGCTTTCACCGCAGCCAGCACCCCTTCATCATCATGATGTGGGGCGTCGGTGGCGTGATGGGGCCGATCCTCGGGCCGACCTTCGGCGGCCTGGTGTCGGAGCTGCTGAACTGGCGGTGGACGTTTTTCCTCATCCTGCCGCTCGGCGTGATCGCGGGCCTGATGGTCGTTCTCGCCCTGACCGATCGTGAGAAAGGCACGGCGCAGCGCTTCGACCATGTCGGCTTCGTCTTCATCGGATTGGCGATCGCCGGTATCCAGCTCATGTTCGATCGCGGCCAGCGCAACGACTGGTTCCAGTCGCCCGAGATCATCGCCGAAGCTCTCGTCGCCGCGGTGTTCTCGATCATGTTCGCGATCCACCTAGCCACGGCGCCCGCGCCGATCTTCCAGCCGTCGCTGTTCCGCGACCGGAACTTCGTGGTCGGCACCGCGCTCGTCCTGGTCATGGGCATGCTGCAATACACGCCCATGGTCCTGTTTCCGCCGCTCCTGCAAGACTTGATGGGCTACCCGGAGGCGGCGATCGGCTACCTGATCGCTGCGCGCGGTCTCGGCAACCTGGCTTCGTTCTGTGTCGTGGCTCAGCTCACGCGCATCAACCCGCGGCTCTGCCTTTGCCTTGGCCTGGGCATCCAGGCAATCGCCGGACTGTGGATGGGCTCGCTCGGCATGACGTTCTCCTCGCAGGACGTGATGTGGAGCAACATCCTGCACGGCTTCGGGTTCGGCCTCTGCTACACGCCGATGGCCGTGCTTTCCTTCTCCACCTTGCCGGTGCCGCTCATGACCCAGGGGAACGCCCTGTTCTCTCTGATTCGTATGCTGGGCAGCAGCATCTTCGTCTCGCTGACGCTAATCGTGTTCGCCCATTCGACGGCGGAAGCGAGTGTCCATCTCGCCAGCTCGGTGACCCTCTTCACCCGCGATCTGCTGGGACCATGGATCGCGATATTCGGCGACCCGGGCGGCCGGGACGTGCTTGCCCGGCTGGCATCGGAGATCCAGCGTCAGTCCAGCATGATCGGCTTCATCAATGCCTTTCACCTGTTGACCTTGGTTCCGATGGCGACGGTGCCACTCGCCTTGCTGTTCGTGGTCAATCGCGCACCGGGTCGCTAGAAGCTGCCGCAACGCCGAAGGAGAAGAATACCATGCCTGTCGATCCCCAGATTCAGATGTTGCTCGATCGCGGCAGCGGTGTGCCGGCGACGCACACCTTGCCGGTTGCCGAGGCGCGCCGGCTCTACGAGGCACGCATCGCGGTCATGGCGCCGCCGGCTGCGGTGGCCGAGGTCGCGGAACGCCGCATCGACGGGCCGGACGGTCCGCTTGCCCTGCGCCTGTACGCGCCGCACGGCAAGGGACCGTTTCCGCTGCTGGTATTCTTTCACGGCAGCGGCTTCGTGCTGTGCAGCCTCGACACGCACGACGGCATGTGCCGCAATCTTGCGGCCGGGATCGGTTGTATCGTCGCCTCAGTCGACTATCGCCTCGCTCCCGAGCACAAGTTTCCGGCCGGCCCGAACGATTGCCTTGCGGCGACACGCTGGCTGGCGACGCATGCTGTCGAGCTTGGAGCCGATCCGTCGCGCATCATGGTGGCGGGCGACAGCGCCGGCGGAAACATGGCGGCCGTCACCGCCCTCCGCCTGCGCGACGAGGGTGGGCCCAACCTGTGCGGCCAGATGCTGCTCTATCCGGTGACCGACTACCATACGCCTGGAACGCCATCCTATGCCGAGAACGCCGAAGGCTACGGACTGACCCGCAGCACCATGGAATGGTTCTGGGATCATTACCTCGGCGACCCTGCCGAGGCCGACAACCCGCACGCCTCGCCGCTGCGTGCGACGAGCCTGGCACGGCTGCCGCCGGCCTATGTCGTGAGCGCCGAGTATGATCCGTTGCGCGACGAGGCCGAGCGGTACGGCGAGCGGCTGCGCGGCGCCGGCGTGCCAGTCGAGATCGTGCGCTGCGCGGGCATGAATCACGGCTTCCTGTTCTGGGTCGGCATCGTGGGCGGTGCCGACACGGCGATGGAAGCGGCTTGCGATTGGGCCAGGCGCCGGTTCAGTCGAGAAGGTGCCTAGTCGACGAGATTGTCGGCGCGAGCCAGCAACGAGGTGGGCACCGTGAGCCCGAGCTGTCGAGCCGTTGCTTGGTTGATCGACAGCTCGAACCTCGTCGGCTGGAGGAATGGAAGCTGCTGCGGCGGCGTTCCCGCGAGGATTTTGGCAGTCAGGTCGGCAGCTTGCCGGTAGACATCGGCAAAATCGATTCCATACGATATCAATCCCCCGACCTCGACATTGTCGGCCGTATCGAAGACGGTCGCGAGTCGTGCTTTCAGGGCAAGAGTCGCAATCAGTTGCTGGTTGATCGCGTTCTCGGCCTGCGCGGCAATGCACAACGCGTCGACCCGTCCCTCCATTGCGGCGAACGCCTTGCCGTAGGCCGGCTCGTCGAATGGCGCGGTGACCGATGTGTCGACTGGAAGTAGTTCATATTGCGCGCAGAGCTCCCGAAAGAAAAGACCGTCTGGCTCGCCCCAGGAGCCGGCGCGGGCGAGATAGCCCAGACGACGCATGGACGGCACGAGCTCGCGTATGAGCTCGACGCGCTTACCGACGATCGCGAGGCCGGAATCGATGCTGATGCCGGTAACGTTGCTGCCTGGTCGAGCGAGGTTGGCGGCGAAGCCCATGGCGACCGGATCGGCCGTGATCGCGACGATAGGAATGGTCTGTGTCGCTGCCTGGAATGCCCGGCCGAGCGGTGTCGTGGTCGTGAGGATCGCGTCGGGCCCGGTTTCGACGACCTTGCCGGCCAGCGCGGAAAACAGATCCGAACGACCTTCGCCGGACCAGCGGCGCACCTCGAGGTTCTTGCCTTCGACAAATCCCCGACGGCTCAACTGATCGAACAGTGCCCGATAGCGCGGTGAACCCGACGTCGTGAGCCTGTCCACTGCCGCGAGCGGATGGACGACGGCGAGCCGGGCAAACCGGGTGGCCAACTGGGCTCGCGCCAAGCCCGGTGTCATCAGCGAGGCTGCGGCGAGCGGGATAATCGATCGACGTCTCATTGTCGCGTGCCGTAGCACGGGGGGCGCTTCCCTGTCGTCAGCTCAGATCGCCGAGCACGAGATTCTGCGCTTGGGCGATGCCGACCAGGACGCTCTGCGGGCTGGACGTCACGGCCTGCAGCAAGGCGGTTGCGTCCGCTGCGTCGTTCGCGGCGGACCACGGCGACCCGTAGAGTGTCTGATCGTGGACGTACTCCAGGCCGACCGCGATTCTGCTCGTCAAGGTCGTGATGTCCTGCCCTGCCGAGCTGTTCTGGGCGCCCGCCATGATGTTGACCAGCACCGATCCGATGAAGCCACCCGATGCCAGGGTTTGCTGGATCTGGGTCGTCCAATAGGTCACGCCGGCCGAGTCGGACAAGCGATTGAAGAGATTTTCGTACACGCTGTCGATGAAGGCGCCGATCTGTGCCGGCGTCGCGCCCTGCGGATTGGCGAGAAACGGATAGAGCGCTTGCGCTTCGCTGCTGACGGCGAACGAGCTCGCGATGTTGGCGAGCACCGTGGCGACGCCGCCTTGGCCGGTGTTGAACTGGTTGACCCAGAAGTTGAAGCCGGCCGCATCGGGGGCGCGGCCAAAAAAGGCGTCGTAGTTCGCCGCGACCAATTGCTGGGCGTTGAGCGCGAGCAGGTTCAGGGTCGTCGTGGCGCCTGTCGAGACGGGAATGACATAGATCAGCGCCTGGGCGTCGGCCGAGCCGTTGGTGTTGCCATCGTAGGAGAAGGTGTCGACTCCAGTGAAGCCGGCCGTCGGCGTGTAGGAAAAGCCGCCGTTTGCGGAGAGCTGCAAGGTGCCATGCGTCGTGCTGGTGACCAGCGCGGCCGACGACACGTTGTCGTCGTTCGCGAGCACGCCGGTCGCGGCGGCGAGCGACAGCGCCTGGCCCTGCAGGACGATGTAGGCATCGTCGTGAACGGTGACAGGCGACGTAGCGGTCGTGGTCACGACACTGTTGCCGGTATGGTCGGCACTCACGACGAACTGGCTGCTCGAGTAGAGGCCGTTGAGGCTCAGCTTCGCGATCGGCGTGCCGGCGCCGCTGACGATGGCGAGTGTTCCGCCCGCGCCGCCGGCCTGGATCCAGACGGCATGATCGAGGGCCGTGAACGGATCGAAGCCGAGATCGATCGAGTCGCCTGCCGAGAAGCCCAGCAGGGTGGACGCCGGTACGGCGGCAGCGTTCTGCAACTGGAGAATCGAATCGAAGTCGTCGACGAAAGTGACGATGCCGCCGCCCGCCGCGTCGGCACCCGCCAGCGACACCGTGGCGTTGGCGATGCTGACACCCCCGGTAAAGCTGTTGCCGGCGCCGAGCTGCAGCAAGCCACCGCCCTCGACCAGCAATCCGCCCGTGCCGGTCAGCGTCTCGGCCTGGGTGTTGTAGGCAACGCCGTTCAGGGTCTGTGCCGCATTCTCGAAGGCGGTCAGGACGAGCTGATTGTCGGCATTGAGCATGCTGCCGGAGAGCTCGATCGTGCTGGTCAGCCGACCGGCGGCGATCGAGACGGCGGAATTGCCGTTCTGCACCGAGGCGAGGTTGTTGGGGAACCAGGGGTCGGCCAGATCGAAGCGGAACTGCAGCGGGTCACCGTTGGCGTCGGTCGCGAACCACATCGTGCCGAAGCCGAGGCCGCCGACCTGCAGGCTCGATTGCGGAATGCTGGCGGGCAGGTTGGGCGGGTTGGCAACGATTGGTGCGTAGTTGCGGCTGTCGGCCTGCGGCTCGGTGAACGGGACCGGCGTGGTGATGTTGACGAAGTGGTTGAGATTGCTGCTGTCGACGACCGGAACGGCATAGACTTGGGCGACGTTGGCCGCCAAGCCGTTGACGGCGGTCGTTCCCCAATCGGCTTGCGGCACCGCGACCGGCGCGCCGATGACCACCATCGTGTGGCCGGTATCCTTGGTCGCAATCAGCGTTGGATTGGTGCCGGAGTTGGGGTTGATGGGATCGGTATAGATGCCCGTCGCGTAGGCGATGATGTCGCCGGCCTGCAGGGTGGCGAAGTTGGCGACCTCGGTGAAGCCGTTGGTCCCGGTCGCCAGATTGTCGAAGAAATAGGACAGCACGTCGGCCCGGGCCCACGGCTGCAGGCTCTCCATCACGTTGACCATGGTGCCGTCGGCGTTGACCATGCCGGGATTGAAAAATGGTATCAGGCGGGCCGCTGCTTCCACCGCCTGATGGATCGGCGCAACGGTGTTGAGCGCGTAGTTCACCCACCCGGAGCAGTCCGTGTACAGGGTCGGCGTCGACGCCGTGAGATCGGCGAGCGGCTGGTCGTTGGGTCCGTTACCGATGGTTTCGTAAGTATAGGCGGTGTAGCCGCCATTGCTGAGCTTCAGCAGATTGCCGACGGCAACGGCAAAGATGGAAAGGGGAGTAGACACGATTGTCCCATCGCTGCAGTTCAAGTGAGAAAAGATAGATTAGCAGCGCGCCCCGCGAAGTCTCGCGAAATGATCGGCGTTGGAGGCCGTTGGGGTCGCTTGACGCTGGTCCCGGCCTCTACGAGGCGCGGACGCCGTCGGCCGAATGGCTCACTTGGCGAGCCAGGTTACCAGCCCAGCCAGGACCCAGGCGACGATCAGCGGTATGAGCATCAGCAGCGCCAGCGGCACTGGGTCGACCAACTGCCAATAGAGGCCGAATCCGCTGATCGGTGCCGTGTTGGGTAGCTTGTCGATCGGCACGGACACCAGTCGAACCAGCCAGTCGAGATAAGGTGAGCCGAGGATCAAGCCGTACCATGACCCGAAGCCGACGAAGGCGACCCAGAAGAGCGACAGCACGACGCCAAGCGGACGCATGGCCGCTTTCTCCTCTTGTTGGAGCGATGCTGGTGACCGCTCTCGTGGAGGACACGATAGGGTTGGACCCCGACAAACACAAACCCGGCCGACGCCGCGATCCTACGCGTTGGCGTCGTCGGCTGGTGCCGTCTCGGTCGACGTCCAGGCGAGCTCGTGGGCATGGACGCGCACGTCGAGCGGCCACGTCTGTGTGCACCTGTCGAATGCCGCGCGATTCCCCGAGAACAGGGCGCGGGAGGCCTCCTCGAAACCGGCCAGATCGCCCGCCATGGCCGACATGAATCGGTAGGCGCGGTCCTGGTTGGCGCGTGTGCGCGTGCGGTCGCCGTCGGCGCGGCGTGCCTCGTCGATCAGGCGGCGCAGGGCTTGCGAGGCTCCGCCGCGTTGCTGCGCCAGCCACTGCCAGTGGCGGGGCAGCAGGGTGACCTCGCGGCCAATGACACCGAGCCGCGGACGGCCTCGGCCTCTAGTCGCCGCCTGGTCCTCCTTCTCGTCGATGGAATGCGGCTCCGACAGGGAAGGTTGCCGCTCACCGTGCTGGGCGGCCAGCCGCTCCACGATCTCCACGGGCGTGCCCCTCAAGTCGAGATCGATCACGGCGCCCGTCGCATCGTCGAAAACGAGCACCGATGCATCGGGGGATGCCGACGAGGCAGCCTTCACCGCGAGCGCGACATCGACGAGCGCGCCTCGTGCCAGGCGCTTGACGCCGTCGAACGCGGTGACGGGACCCGATAGAGCGTTGAGCATCACAAATAATACCCTGGTAAAAAGCCTTGAGTCAATAACACCCGGATGATATTCAGGGGCGGCGTCAAGCTGGAGGGTGGGATTGTGCAGGCAAAGGACAGGAAGGCGGCCATCGCCGCCTACAAGGAGCGCAAGGTGATCGGCGGCATCTATGCCGTGCGCTGCCGCGCCACGGATCGGCGATGGATCGGCTGGGCGCCCAACCTGTCGACGATCCAGAACCGCCTGTGGTTCGCCCTGCGCCTGGGAACCAGCCCGCATCGCACGCTCCAGGCGGCCTGGACCGAGCATGGCGGCGAGAGCTTCGTGCTCGAGGAAGTCGAACGCCTGGACGAAGAGGAGTCGGCGTTCGTTCGCGACCGGACGGCCAAGGAGCGGAGCGCCTATTGGTGCGCCGCCCTCCAAGCCGAAGCGATCTAACGGGGTCGCCCCGAAGGTAGGCGAACCTCTGCTAGCCTGCGATGCCGACCAGGTCCACGACCAGGTGGGCGTGCGCCGCGTCCCTCGCGATGGTTGCATAGTGATCGGTCTGCGCTTGGGCAGCAGTGACGCTGGCCGTGGAGCCGTCGACACCGTGCATGACGGCGCGCGCCCAGGCGGAGTCGCTCAGCCCGGCATCGACGGCAAAGGCCTTGCCGACGGCATGCTTGTTGGCGAGGTATTGGGCGTCGGCCGGACTGCCGGTCGACGCCTGGGCGCCGTAGATCACAGCTAGCATGAAGACGTCGCGGCTGACCGCACCAACCTCCAGGTCATGCGTCCAGTAATGCAGGCCTGGCGCGTCAGGCGCTCGTCCGAGCACGTTTTCGTAGACCTTGCCGACGAATGCCTCGGTCGACTGGCCCGCTGGGAAGGTAGCCAACGTCTCGGGTTGGACGAAGAAGCTCTTGGCGATCTGCTGCAGGCCCATGCCGTCGGCCAGTCGGCTTGCCCAGTAGCACAGGCCGATCGCGTCGGGGGCGCGATCGAAGTAGGCAATGTACATGTCGACGAGGTCGTCGAGCTGGGCTCCTGGCAGGGAGGACACGGCGCAGAACCAGTCGGTCTCGAGCGTCACGTCGGAGAACTTCATGCGCTCGATGCCGACGAGGGTGTCGACGCCGTCGGTGCCGACATTGTCGCGCACCGACACTCTGTCCGGGGCGATCACGAGCGTGTAGTCGCTCGACGGGCCGGAAAAGACGGCGGTGTCGATCGCGACGACATGGTCGCCGGGATGGAAGGCCTGGACGGTGCCGAAATCGAGGAAGGCGGCCGCCTCGATCTGCCCGTCGTCGCTCCCGGTCAGATGCGCCCACAGGGCCAGATTGTCGGTGATGTCGTGGTTCGCCGTGTCGTTGCCGTTGGTGTTCTCGATCTTCTTGCCGGTGATCACGTGCACATCGTGGATCGTCAGGTCGTCGTTGTAGGCCGCCCAGTCGGCCGACAGCTCTTGCGCCGACATCACGACGCCGTTCAGCTTGTAGGTGAGCGTGGGATCGAGGTGGTCGAGGAATTCTTTCAGACGGTTCTCGTAATTCTCCCAGGCCTTCCAGTTGGCATTGGCGCCGGGCGGGCTGACCGAACCCTGCGCGATAGCCACCAAGCCGGCCTCGGAAGCGATCGAGCCGTCCGCCTGCAGATGATCGCCGATCAGGAGGTCGTCGCCGGCGCGACCCTTCAGGGTGTCGGATCCGAAACCGCCGACCAGGATGTCGTCGTCGCCGGCGCCGGTCAGGCTGTCGTTCAGGCCAAGTCCGGCGATGTAGTAGCGAACAAGGTCGTTGGCCCCGGTCAGCGTATCGGCAAGAGCGTCGCTGCCGATGATCGCCTGGCCATACATATAGTTCGTGCCCTCGATCGTTACGGTCGCCATGGGAGTGATCCTTCTCGATGGTCGCCTACACCTAACGCAATGCCGACGGCGTCTGAACATCGCGGACGCCAAGAGACTCGTCGATCACCACAAGGTCACGGGATTTGCGCAATGCGCCTCGAGTTGGAGCCCTGACGGTGACGTCAGGCCGCCGCTATTGACAAGTTTTCGAAGCGCAACGGATAGTTCAGCGGCCGTGCACGGCGCGCAGAGAACAACAACGCGGCGTGACCCTCTGGGAGGAGGTTCCATGTTTCGGCAAGCTACCAAGGGGGCGGCGTGGGCCGTCGCCGCGATCGTCTCCGTCCTGTCGCCGGCGCATGCCCAGGACCAGAAGGGCACCCTCGTTTTCGCTGTCGAGTCGCTCGGCGCGCAAACGCTCGATCCGATTCTCGAAGGTCGACCGGGCAATGCCGTCAACCAGGCCATCATGTACGATTCCCTCGTCGGCTTCGATATCGCCAAGGGTGGCGTCGGGCCGGGCGTCGCCGAGCGCTGGGAGCTGTCGCCCGACGGCCTGACCTGGACGTTTCATTTGCGCCCCGGTCAGGTGTTCCACAACGGCGACAAGCTCACCGGACACGACGTCAAGTTCAGCCTCGAACGCCAGATGGGGCCCGGTTCGGTCGCCTCGGCGTCCGCCAGCATGCGGCGCACCATCAAGAGCATCGAGGTGGTCGACGATCTCACCGTGAAGGTAAACACGACCAGCCCGCAGCTCGGTTTGCCGGCCAGCCTGTCGCGCGCCGTGGCGCCCGAGGGCGCGATCATGCCCAAGGCCTATATCGAGAAGGTCGGCGAGGAGGAGTTCCGCAAGAAGCCGATCGGCAGCGGGCCATGGAAATTCGTGCGCAACGTGCCGGGCGATCGCATCGAGTTCACCGCCGCCACCACGCCGCACTGGCGCGGCCGGCCGCACTTCAAGGACCTGCATGTCCTGCTGGTGCCCGAGGAGAGCACGCGCGTCGCCATGGTGCGCACCGGCGAGGCGGCGATCGCCTCGATCGGGCCGGAGACCATGCTGAGCGCCTCGCGTGCCGGCCTGGAGGTCCTGTCGGTGCCCGGCACCATGCAGGCGATTTTTCAGGTCTATGGAAGCTACAAGCCGGAGGTCAAGGACCAGCCCCTCGCCAAGACGCGCGTCCGTCAGGCCCTGTCGCTGGCGATTGATCGCAAGCAGGTGATCGAGCATGTGATGAATGGCAAGGCGCGGGTGCCTTATCCGTTCTCGACCTTCGGCTACACGGAGTATTTCAGCGCCGATCGCTGGGAGAAGTGGGCGGCCGAGGCGTATCGCTACGATCCCGCGCTCGCCAAGAAGATTCTGGCCGAGGAGGGCTACCCCAACGGCTTCGAGCTCAAGTTCGCCAACACGGCCCTGCCGGGCACGCAGTTCATGGTCGATATCGGCACGGCCATCGCCGACATGTGGACCAAGGTCGGCATCAAGGTCACGCTCAAGCACTACGAATGGGGCACCTTCGCCCCGCTCGAGCGCGGCGATCAGGCGCCGCTGATCGGCTGGGCCTCGATGTACCGCACCGCCGGCCGGCCCGATGCGCCGTGGCGTTACAATGGCGCGTTCTCGCCCGACAGCCTGCAACGCCTCCTGGGCGACAAGGACAATTGCCCGCAGACCTGCCAAGAATTCGAGTCGACCTACCGCGCCCTGCTGGCGGAGCTGGATCGCACCAAGCGCACTGCGCTGACCGACAAGATGGTCGAGATCGTCGCCAATTCGTGGACGGTGATGCCGATCATCGAGGGCATGGGCTACTACGCCATCAACACCAAGAAGGTCGGCCAGTTCGAGGCGATCCCCGGACGCCACGAGCTCGGAGATGTGTTCGAGCGCATCCCGCGGCCCGAACAGAATCCGTGGAAGAAGTGACGCTCGCCGCCGGCAGGTCGGCGGCCACTGTCTGGTCGGCGCTATGAAACGCTACATCGCCCAACGACTGATGCAGGGCGCGGTCCTGCTCGTCCTGGTGGCGATGATCGTGTTCTTCCTCGGCCGCCTGACCGGCAATCCGCTCGATCTGATGCTGCCCGAGGATGCGACGGCGGAGGATCGTGCCGCGCTCGCCCGCACGCTTGGGCTCGATGGCTCGCTGTTCGACCAGCTCGTCATCTTCGTCAAGAACGCGCTGCAGGGCGATCTCGGAAACTCGATCCGCATGAAGCAGCCGGCGGTCGAGGCGTTCTTCGACCGGCTGCCCAACACGTTGCTGCTGATCCCCTGGGCGATCCTGCTCGGCATGGCGCTCGGCATCCCGCTCGGCGTGGTGGCGGCGCTCAATCGCGGCAGCATGCTCGATCGCGCTGCCGGCACCGTCGCCGTGCTCGGCATTGCCATGCCGAGCTTCTGGCTCGGCGTGCTGCTGATCTTCGTGTTCAGCGTCGAGCTCGGCTGGCTGCCGTCGGGCCGCATGGGCGGTCCGGCACACTACATCCTGCCGGTGATCACGCTGGGTGCCTTCCTGGTGGCGGGCTTCATGCGCATCACCCGCTCGGCCATGCTCGACGTGATGGACAGCGAGTTCATCAAGCTCGCCCGCATCAAGGGACTGAGCGAGGGCGTGGTGATCTGGAAGCATTGCCTGCGCAATGCCCTGATTCCGGTTCTGACCCTGTGGGGCGTGTTCGTCGGCAACCTGATCACCGGTGCGATCGTCACCGAGACCGTGTTCGCCTGGCCGGGCATCGGCCGGCTGACCTATGAGGCGGTGATCTATCGCGACTTTCCGCTGCTGCAGGCGGTAATCATCCTGAAGGCGATCCTGATTCTCGTCCTCAATCTCGGCGTCGACATCCTCTACGCCTACGTCGATCCGAGGATCCGCCTTGCGTAAGCGCGTTCATCTTCCTCCCCAGCTTTGCTGGGGAGGTGTCGCCGTCTTCGGCGACGGAGGCGTCATGAGCCTTCAGCGGGAGCGCGCCACCCGATGAGACTCATGACCCCTCCGTCGCGTATGACGCGCCACCTCCCCAGCAAAGCTGGGGAGGAGATAAGAATCGCGGGTTTTGCCCATGGCCATCATTGAGCGTCCGCAAGCCGCCAACTGGTGGCGCTGGCGGCTGCGGCTCGGCACTGCCGCGGGTGTGCGGCGGACGTCGCGGGTGCCGTGGATCCCGATCGCTATCATGTCGGCGATCGTGTTCATGGCGCTGTTCGCACCGCTGATCGCGCCGCATTCGCCGATCGACCAGACCCTGCGCGACAAGCTCCTGCCGCCGGCCTGGATGGCGGGCGGCAGCGACAAATACCTGCTCGGCACCGATGCGTTCGGCCGCGACGTGCTGAGCCGCCTGATCTACGGCGCGCGGGTCAGCCTGCTCGTCGCCCTGCTGGCGCTCGGTGTCGGCGGCGGCGTCGGCCTGATCGTCGGTGTCGTCGCAGGCTATGTCGGCGGCGCAGTCGACAACATCCTGATGCGCCTGGTCGATGCGGCCTTCACCTTTCCAGCGATCCTGTTCGCGCTGCTGCTCGCCGTCACCATGGGGCAGGGCCTCGGCACGCTGGTGATCGCCGTCAGCCTGATCCTGTGGGCGAGCTTCGCCCGCGTCATCCGTGGCGAAGTGCTCGTCTTGCGGCAACGCGACTTCGTTGCCCTCGCCCGGGTGCGCGGCTGCTCGCCTACGCGCATCATGCTGACCCATATCCTGCCCAATGTGGTCAACACCTTCATGGTGCTGGCGACCCTCAATATCGGCGTCGTCATCATTGCCGAGGCGTCGTTGAGCTTCCTCGGTGCCGGCATCCCGCCGCCCACGCCATCGTGGGGGCTGATGGTCGCCGAGGGACGCGGCCGCATCGCCGACGCCTGGTGGGTGGCGCTGATCCCGGGCATCGCCATAACCCTGATGGTGCTATCGGTCAATTTGTTCGGCGACTGGCTGCGCGACCGGCTCGACCCGAGGCTGCGCCAGTTGTGAGCGACCCAGCGATGACGGATGACGTCGTCCTCGAGGTGCGTGACCTGCAGACGCACTTCTTCCTGCGCCGTGGCGTGGTGAAGGCAGTCGACGGCGTGAGCTTCTACCTGCGCCGCGGCGAGGTGCTCGGCCTGGTCGGCGAGTCGGGCTGCGGCAAGAGCCTGACCGCCCTGTCGCTGATGCGCCTGCTGCCCAAAGGCGGGGCGCGCACGATCAAGGGCGAGGTGCTGCTGCGTGGCGAGAACATCCTCGAGCGCACGCCGGCCGAGATGCGTGAGATTCGCGGCCGGCGCCTGTCGATGGTGTTGCAGGATCCGCAGACCTCGCTCAACCCGGTGTTCTCGATCGGCGACCAGTTGCGCGAGGCGATCCAGCGCCGCCGCCGGCGCGCGCCGGCCGCCGAGCTCGCGCGCGAGGCCGTCGCCGCCTTGCGCGGCGTCGAGATCGCCGCCCCCGAGCAGCGCCTCGGCCAGTACCCGCACCAGATGAGCGGCGGCATGAAGCAGCGCGTCGTCGGCGCCATCGCCATCACCGGCCATCCCGAGGTGCTGATCGCCGACGAGCCGACCACGGCGCTCGACGTCACCATTCAGCTCCAGTACCTGAAGCTGCTGAAGCGCCTGCAGGCCGAGACCGGCATGGCGATCCTGTTCATCACCCACGATTTCGGCGTGGTCGGTCGCATGTGCGATCGCGTCGCCGTGATGTATGCCGGCCGCATCGTCGAATGCGGGCCGGTACGGCAAATCTTCGAGGCGCCCTCGCATCCCTATACCCGCGCGCTGATTGCCTCGGTGCCCAAGATGCACGGTCCGATCGGCCGGCTCGCCACGATCGAGGGCCAGCCGCCGTCGCTGATGGACCTGCCGGTCGGCTGCCGCTTCGCCTCGCGCTGCAGCGAGGCCGAGCGTCGCTGCTTCGAAGCCTATCCGTCCACTGTGCAGATCGGCGAGACGCACACCGCCGATTGCTGGAAGCTGGTTTCGTCATGATCGGGCTGCCATGAAGGGGCTGTCATGACTGGCGCGCCGCTGTTGCGAGTCGAAGGCGTGCGAAAGCACTTCGCCTTCACCAAGGGCATCCTGCTTGCCCGCACGCTCGGTCATGTCAAAGCGGTCGACGGCATCTCCTTCGACATCCGTGCCGGCGAGACGCTCGGCCTTGTGGGCGAGTCGGGCTGCGGTAAGACCACCACCTCGCGCCTGATCCTCAACCTCGAGGCGCCGACCGAGGGCCGCATCCTGCTCGAGGACGAGCCGATCCACGATCTCCAGGGGGCCGCGCTTGCCGCCTATCGCGCCAAGGTGCAGGCAGTGTTCCAGGACCCGTGGTCGTCGCTCAATCCGCGCATGAGGGCGGGCCGCATCATCGCCGAATCGTTGATCGTCAACGGCGGAAGCGACCGGGCGAAGATCGACGAACGGGTGCATGAGCTGTTGCAGCAGGTCGGCCTGCGCCCCGAGCAGGCGCAGCAATATCCGCACGAATTCAGCGGCGGGCAGCGCCAGCGCGTGGCGCTTGCAGCCGCGCTGGCGTCGCGGCCCAAGCTGATCGTGCTCGACGAGCCGGTCTCGGCGCTCGACGTGTCGATCCGCGCCCAGATGATGAACCTCCTGAAGGACATCCAGGCGCAGGACGAGGTCGCCTACCTCCTGGTGGCGCACGATCTCGCCACGGTACGGCACATGGCCGACCACACGGTGGTGATGTATCTCGGCAAGATCGTCGAGCGCGCGCCGACCGCGCAGCTCTTCGACGATGTCCGCCATCCCTATACGCGGGCGCTGTTCTCGGCGGTGCTGGTGGCGTGGCCCGGCCGCCAGGAGAACGAGATCGAGCTCGAGGGCGAGGTGCCGTCCCCGCTCGATCCGCCGAGTGGCTGTCGCTTCCACACACGCTGTCCCTACGCCACGGCGCGCTGCTCGGCCGAGGAGCCGGCTCTGCGCGACGTCGCGCCCGGCCATGCCGTGGCCTGCCACTTGTTCGACAGGGCATAGTTCGTTGCCGCAGAGGAGAGAGTAGCGATGTCGCGTCAGCCGTTCGGCCCGTTGCAGGGCGTCAAGGTCGTGTCCTGCTCCACCGCCCAGGCGGGCACCGTTCCCTACATGCTGATGGCCGATCTCGGCGCCGACGTGATCAAGATCGAGGTGCCGGAGGGCGGCGACGGCTCGCGCCGCATGACGGTGCTGCCGGGCATGCCCAGCACCTTCTTCGAGACCAACAATCGCGGCGTGAAGAGCGTCACGCTCAACCTCAAGTCGGCCGAGGGCCGGGCCATCCTGCACAAGCTGGTGGCCCGCGCCGACATCTTCGGCCAGAACTTTCGCCCCGGTGCGGCCGAGAAGAACGGCTTCGGCTACGAGGAGCTGCGCAAGATCAACCCGAAGCTGGTGTACGTCTCGATCTCGGGCTACGGCCCGAAAGGGCCCAACGGCCACCTGCCGGGCACCGATTCGATGGCGCAGGCGTTGGGCGGCATCGCCGAGGCCTATTCCATGCCGGGCCAGAAGATGCGGACGGGCATCGCCTCCGTCGCCGACGAAAGCACCGCCATGCTGGCCTTCGGCGGAGCGCTCGCGGCGCTCACCCATGCCCGCGCCACGGGCGTCGGTCAGAAGATCGAGCTGTCGCTGCTGGGCTCGCTGGTTCGCTTGATGGGCTGGACTTTCACCACGACGATGTGGCGCAACCAGAACCCCGTGACCGGTCAGGCACGCATCACCGGGACGGCCCAGCGCCCTGGCATCAGCGCGAGCTTCAATGACCGCGACGGCAAGCCCCTGGTGTTCCAGCTCACCGGCCCGGACAATTGGGCCGACGCGATGAAGGGGCTGAGTTTCCACGATCGTATCAAGCACGCAGGCTTCGAGGACCTCGGCGTGATCATCGACAACGATGCCAAGCGCAACGAGCTGCTGGCGCTACTCGACGAGCTGTTCGCCACGGGCACGCGCGACGACTGGGTGGCAAGGCTGCGCGCCGCCGATATCGTGTCGGCACCGATCAACACGCTGCTCGAGGCGTCGAACGATCCTGACGTGATCGCCAACGGCTACGTGACCGAGGTCGACTATCCGAAGTTCGGCCGCAAGCTGAAGGTGCACGGCACGCCATGGCAATTCTCCGAGACGCCGGCCAAGCCCGGCATCGCCCCGGAGCTCGGCGAGCACAACGACGAGGCGCTGACGGAGCTGGGCTACAGCGAGGCCGAGATCGCCGATCTGCGGGCGCGGAAGATCATCTAGGCGATGCAGGATCGCGACCCATGAGCAGTCCGCTGGTCCGCGCCGTGGTGGCGCGCGAAGCGCTTCCCGTTATCGAGTTTCTCCAGGAACACCACTACGACATCGGATCGATCAACGCCGATCGGGTCTTGCCCCAAGCCGACGGCAAGCTGCGCTTGCTGTGCGTGATGTGCACCGACCGCGACGCGGTTCGTCGCCTTCGCCAGCAAATGCAGCAGGCGTTCATCGATCAGCCGCAAGTGATCAAGATCACGAGCCGAGTGGCGGTCGCGCAGATGCCACTGGACACCTACATGGTGGCATTCCCCGAAATCCCGGCAGTCGAGGACGCGGCATAGCCAACGCTACACCACTTCCCCCAGCACGGTGCAGCGGCGAATGATGCGCGGCTCGTTGGCCGTGTCGTAGCTGCCTGCCTTGTGGAGCAGGCAGCGATTGTCCCAGAGCATGAAGTCGCGCGGCCGCCAGCTATGGCTGTAGACGCGGCACAGGCCGACGATACGTTCGTTCATATCCTCGATCAGCCGGCGCCCTTCGTCGTAGTCCATGCCGACGATGCTCTCGGCGTGATCGCCGAGATAGATCGCCTTGCGGCCGGTCTCTGGATGAACACGCACCACCGGATGATCGACCGGCGGCACCGCCTTGCGCTGAGCCTCGGTCATCGGGTCCTCGCCGTGGCGGCGGGTGCGCGAGAAGTCGAGATTGTGGACGGCGCGCAGCGTCTCGAGGTGGCGCTGCTCGTCGGGCGGCAAGGCCTCGTAGGCCGAATACATGTCGGCGAAGCTGGTGCCGCCGCCCTGGCTCGGGATCACTTCGGCGTAGAGCATGGTGCATTTGGTCGCGCGGCGCTGCCACGAGCCGTCGGTGTGCCAGGCCATTGTCCCTTTGTCGGGATGCTTGCCGGTCGGCCGGCCGTCGGGCCCGACGTTCGACAGGGTGTAGAGCTCGGGATGGGCGTTGGCATGATACTGGTTCATGACGTGAACCTGCACTTCGCCGAAGCGGCGCGCGAAAGCCACCTGGTCGCCGGGCGGAAGGTCGTGATCGCGGAACAGCAGGAGCTGGTGGGCGAGGAAGGCTTCGTAAATGGCCGGGAACGTCGCGTCGCCGACCGCCGACGCGGCGAGCCCGCGGACCTCGGCGCCGAGCCCGCCGGGCAGGGGATGCAGATCGAACGCATGATCGGTGGGCTTGATGGCTGCGGCAGTCGACACGTCGTCCTCCTCGATTGCGCCAAGCGTCCCTCGCTTTGCGAAAGATGACAACATCATTGTATTGGCGCGCGAAGCGAGGGACGCTGACGGCCGATTTCATCGCCTGGAGCGTTCATGATGAACGACATCGAGCCCTTTCGCATCGCCGTCAGCGACGACGTCCTCGCCGACCTGAAGGACCGGCTGCGACGCACGCGCTGGCCGGAGGCCGAGCTGGTCGACGACTGGAGCCAGGGCGCGCCGCTCGCCTGGATCCAGGACATCTGCCGCTACTGGGCGGGGCAATACGATTGGCGCCAGCGCGAGGCGCGCCTCAATCGCTTCGCGCAGTTCAAGACCGAGGTCGACGGGCTCGACATCCATTTCGTGCATATGCGGTCGCCGCACGCCAACGCGCTGCCGCTCGTCATCACGCACGGCTGGCCGGGCTCGATCGTCGAGTTCCACAAGGTGATCGAGCCGCTGGTCGATCCGACGGCGCACGGCGGCGATGCCGCCGATGCCTTTCACGTGATCTGCCCGTCTTTGCCCGGCTTCGGCTTCTCGGCGAAGCCTGCGACCACCGGCTGGGGCGTCGATCGTATAGCGGCGACCTGGGCGAAGCTGATGGCGCGGCTGGGTTACGCGCGCTACGGCGCGCAGGGCGGCGACTGGGGCTCGGCGGTGACGACTTCCCTTGGCGCGCAGGATCCCGAGCACTGCGCTGGTATCCACATCACACTCGCCATGGGGACGCGGCCAAAGGTCGAAGGCCAGCCGACGCCGGAGGAGGTGCGGGCGCTCAAGGGCGCCGAGTACTACGCCGAATGGGACTCGGGCTATTCCAAGCAGCAATCGACCCGGCCGCAGACGGTGGGCTACGGCCTGACCGATTCGCCGGCCGGCCAGGCGGCGTGGATCCTGGAGAAATTCTGGGCGTGGACCGACTGCAACGGTCATCCGGAGAACGTGCTCGGCCGCGACGAGCTGTTGGACAATGTCATGCTCTATTGGGTCACCGAGACGGCAGCGTCGTCGGCCCGTCTCTACTGGGAAAGCTTTGGTCCCAAGCGGCGGAAACCCCACACGGTCACGGTGCCGACCGGCGTCGCCGTGTTCCCCAAGGAGATCGTCACGCCGGTGCGGCGCTGGATGGAGGGTAGCTTCACCGATATCCGACACTGGAGCGAGATGCCGAAGGGCGGCCACTTCGCCGCCTTCGAGCAGCCCGCTTTGTTCATCCACGACGTGCGCGCGTTCTTCCGTGGGCTACGCTGAGCATTCTCCTCCCCAGCTTCGCTGGGGAGGTGCCCCGTCATACGGGGCGGAGGGGTCATGAGCTTCCGAATCGTTTGCGTGCCACCCGCACGGGATGATGAACTTGAACAAGTGGGGCGCAGGCGGTCCGCGTGACTCATGACCCCTCCGTCGGCGTAAGACGCCGACACCTCCCCAGCGAAGACGCTGGGGAGGGGAATGACTCTCACGCTGCAGCCTGGCGCACCATGTCGGCGCACTTCTCGCCGATCATGATCGAGGGGGCGTTGGTGTTGCCGGCGACGATGACCGGCATGATCGAGGCGTCGGCGACCCGGAGACCCGCGACGCCATGCACGCGCAGTTGCGCATCGACCACCGAATCGGTCTCGTGCCCCATGCGGCAGGTGCCGACCGGATGCAGGTTTGAGACGCCGCGGGCTCGGATGTCGGCCTTGAGCTCGGCCTCGCCGGTGATCTGTGGCCCGGGCAGCACCTCCTCGACGACGTAGGGCTGGAGGGCCGGCTGGCTGGCGATCTCGCGGCAGATGCGCATGCCTTGGATCAGCGCCTCGTAGTCGTAGCTGCTTTTCAGGAAGTTGAAGCGGATCTCCGGCGCGGCCAGCGGATCGGGGCTCTTGAGCCGCACGGTGCCGCGGCCGTCGGGGCGCAGATGCACCGGGCTCAGGCTGAATGCGGAGAACGGCTGGGGGACGATGCCGTGCCGTGAGCGATCCTTGATCGCCCAGGCGAACATGTTGATCTGCAAATCCGGCCGCTCGAGCCGACGGTCGCTGCGCACCAGCGCGCCGACGAACAGGCCCATCGCGGACAAGGGCCCCGTGCGCCCCATCGCGTACTGCGCGGCGGCCAGGATGCTGCGCGGCAGGCTGTTCGCCAGATCGTTCATCGTCTGCGGACGCGTGCAGCGATAGGCGACGTAGGTGTTGAAATGATCGTGCAGGTGCGAGCCGACGCCCGGCATGTCGCGGACGACCGGGATGCCGTGCTGGTTGAGATGTGCCGCCGGTCCAAGCCCCGACAGCATCAGCAGTTGCGGTGAGCCATAGACGCCGCCCGAGACGATCACTTCGCGGCGTGCCCGCGCGACTTGAAGGCCGGCGCGTGTTCGATATTCGACGCCGACGGCACGGCCGCCCTCGATCAGCAGGCGGGTCGCGTGGGCCTCCGTGGCGATCGACAGGTTCCGGCGCTGGCGGGCGTCGCTCAGGTAGGCCTTGGCGCTCGACCAGCGGCGCGCCTTGCCGATCGTGGTCTGGTAGTAGCCGACGCCCTCCTGGGTGGCGCCGTTGAAGTCCGGATTGGCGGGAATGCCGGCCTGCACGGCCGCATCGTGCATGGCTTGTGCCAGGGGGGGCTTCCAGCGGTGGTCGCTCACCTTGAGTGGCCCGCCGACACCGTGGAATTCGTTCTCGCCACGCTCCTGATCCTCGGCGCGCTTGAAGTAGGGCAGCACCGAATCGTAATCCCAGCCTTCGCAACCGCGTTGCCGCCATTCGTCGTAGTCGGCGGCATTGCCGCGCATATAGACCATGCCGTTGATCGAGCTGGTGCCGCCCAGCACCTTGCCGCGCGGCTGGTACATGACACGGTTGTTGAGCTCGATCTCCGGCTCGCTGTCGAACATCCAATTGACGCGCGGGTTGACGTAGGTCTTGTGGTAGCCGAGCGGGATATGAATCCACGGATAGGTGTCGCGTGGTCCGGCTTCCAGCAGCAGCACGCGGAACCGGCCGTCCTCGCTCAGTCGTCCGGCGACGGCGCAGCCCGCCGAGCCCGCACCGGTCACGATGAAATCGTAGGTCTGTTCGCTCGCCGCCACGTCGTGCCCTCCAGATCAGCGTTCGCCTTGGCCGTGGCTCGGCGCGGTCGTCATGCCGCCACGGTTCTCGACGTCGCAGGCCAAGGCTACCTTCCCTTCGTCGTTTGCTGCCGCGAGCTTCGGGAATGCCAGGGACACGGTCAACTCGAACGCGCGGCCAAGTTCGACTGGCGAGCACTCGTTGAGGGATGCCTTTTCATTCTCCTCCCCAGCTTTACTGGGGAGGTGTCGCCGTCGTACGGCGACGGAGGGGTCGAGCTTCATGATTCATGACCCCTCCGTCCGCGAAGACGCGGACACCTCCCCAGCAAGCTGGGGAGGGGAAGGATGGGCGCTTCATATGCGAATGCCCTGCCCGATAACGGGGGAGGAATTGAAGGCCCTACTGGAGCTCGATGCGCGACTGGACGATGATATCGCGCCACATCGGCACTTCCTTGGCGACGCGGTGGGCCAGGCCATCCGGCCCGCTCGCCCGCACGTCGAAGCCGACGCTGCGCAGCTTGTCGACGATCGCCGGATCCTTCAGGACGTCGAGCGTGTCGCGCGCCACGCGCTCGACGATCGCCGCCGGCGTTCCGGCAGCGGCGTACATGCCCTGGAAGGTCTCGGACACCAGCCCGGAAAGGCCCTGTTCCTCCGCCGTCGGCACGTCGGGCAGGTCGAACCAGCGCTTCTCGGCGGTGATCGCGAGCGCCCGCAAGGCGCCCGAGCGGATATGCGCGTGCGCCGGCGGCAGCGCCGTAATGCCCACCGGCGCGGTGTTGGCGAGCAACGCTTGGATCGCCGGTCCGGCCCCGTTGTAGGGAATGTTCTCGATCTCGATGCCGGTGCGCAGTTGCAGGAGCTCTGCCGTCAGATGCGGCGTCGAGCCCTGGCCCGGATTGATGACGTTGAGCTTGCCCTTGTCAGCCTTGGCTTTGGCAATGAGGCCGGCGATCGAGGTCACGCTGGAGGACGGTGGGACCAGAATCACGTTGGGCGACGAGCCGAGCTCGCTGATCGGCAGGAAGTCCTTGAACGGGTCGTAGCCGGGATCGCGGAACAGGCTCGGGTTGACGACGAAACCGGTCGAGGCGATCAGCAAGGTGTAGCCGTCGGCCGGCGACTGCTTGACCTGCACGACGCCGATATTGCCGCCGGCGCCGGCACGGTTGACGACCAGCGCGGGTTGGCCGAAGCGGGCATGCAGACCCGGCGTGATGACGCGTGCCATCACGTCGGTCGGCCCGCCGGGGGCGGCCGGCACGACGAAGCGCACGGCGCGGTTGGGATAGGGCGCCTCTCCCGACTGCGCCCTGGCGCCGAGGCTGAACGACATCAACGCGAGGGCGAGCGCGGAGCGCCGGGTCGGCGCGACAGGACTGCCGTGTCTGTCGGTCATTGCTGATCTTCCTCCCTTGAACTGGCTCGCGATTTTGGGCCTGATCATGACTCATTCCGGCCGCCCGCAATACTGACCACCCCGATCTGGCCGCCAACGCGAGGTTTTCGATGACCGGTGCCGTATCCTCCAAGTCCCGCACGCTCGGCAGCAGCGGGATTGGCGTCGCGCCGATCGGCCTCGGCTGCATGTCCTTGTCCGGCGCCTACGGCAAGAGCGACGACGCGGACGGGATCCGCGTCATCCATCATGCCATCGATCACGGCGTCACGTTCCTCGACAGCTCCGATATGTACGGCTGGGGTCACAACGAGACCCTGATCGGCAAGGCGCTCGGCGGCGGCCGGCGCGACAAGGTCGTGCTGGCGACCAAGTTCGGCCAGACGCAGAAGCCGGGCGGCGCCAACGGTGTCGACGGCAGTCCGGCCTATGTGAAGGTGGCCTGCGATGCCAGCCTGAAGCGGCTGGGCGTCGAGGTGATCGACCTCTACTACCAGCATCGCGTCGATCCGTCGGTGCCGATCGAGGAGACGGTCGGGGCAATGGGCGAGCTGGTGAAGGCCGGCAAGGTGCGGGCGATCGGATTGAGCGAGGCCAGTCCGGAAACGATCCGCCGTGCCCACGCGACTCATCCGATCGCCGCCGTGCAGAGCGAGTATTCGCTGCTCTATCGCGTGCATGCCGAGGAGACCCTCGCGACGACGCGGGCGTTCGGCATTTCCTTCGTCGCCTACTCGCCGCTCGGCCGCAGCCTGTTGACCGGTGCGGTGCGGCAGGCGTCCGACATTCCCGAGGGCGACGGCCGTGGCCGCCATCCGCGCTTCGCCGCGGACAATCTCGTACGCAATCTGGCGCAGGTCGCGGCAATCGAAGCGGTCGCCCGCGACAAGAGGTGCAAGCTGGGCCAGGTGGCGCTCGCCTGGTTGCTGGCCCAGGGCGACGACATCGTGCCGATCCCGGGCACCAAGCGCTGCGAACGGGTCGACGAAAACCTCGCCGCGCTTTCGGTCACGCTGACGGCCGAGGACGTTGCGCGTCTTTCGCAGGCGATCCCGCCCGGTGCCGCCGCCGGCTCGCGCTATCCCGAAGCGGCGATGAAGGCCGTGTATATTTGAGACGAGGTGTTCAGCTCCTTGCGGATCGCGAACGGTCGAGAGGAGCTCAATTCGTCGCAATGATGACACCTTGCCGCGGCAGAGAGGTGCCCGATGGGGCGACCTGACAGGTTCGCTGGGCGGGTGTAAGCAGGCGCCGTCTTCGTTGTCGAGGAGCGCCGGAACATGTCGGACGAGATCGTCTTCTATCACAATCCCCGCTCGCGCTCGCAGATGGTGCATTGGATGCTCGAGGAGGCCGCCGCGCCTTATCGTATCGTGCCGATCGACTTCGAGAAGGGCGAGCACAAGACGCCATCCTTCCTGGCGTTGAATCCGATGGGCAAGCTGCCGACCATCGTGCACCGCGGCGTCGTGGTGACCGAGACGGCGGCGATCATCGCCTACATCGCAGACACGTTTCCCGCGGCCGGCCTCGCACCATCTCCCGGCGAGGCGCTGCGCGGCGCCTATTACCGATGGCTGTTCTTCGGCGCCGGCTGCTTCGAGCCGGCGCTGCTCGACCGCATGATGAATCGACCGGAGGTCGAGCGGAAATCGGCGGTCGGCTGGGGCAGCTACGACGAGGTCCTGGCCGCGCTCGAGGCCGCGCTCTCCACGGGTCCCTGGCTGCTCGGCGACAGGTTCAGCGCCGCCGACATCTATGTCGGCTCCGAGATCCGCTTTGCCATGATGTTCGGTGCCCCTGGCCTAAAGGGCGAGAAGGTGTTCGACGACTATGTTGCGCGCCTGTCCGCCCGCCCGGCGGCCCGACGCACGTCGGGAGGCTGACGGACGGACGATGGCCGATCCGGCCCCGAATCGCAGACTGGCGACGATCCTGTTCGCCGACATCGACGGCTACAGCCGCATGATGCGCGCCGACGAGGAACAGACGCTCCTCGATCTGCGGGCGCACCTCGCCGAGCTCGTCGGGCCGGTGGTCGAGCGGTTTCGCGGTCGCATCGTGAAGACCGTCGGCGACGGCGTGCTGGTGGAGTTCGCCAGCGCGGTCGAGGCGATGCGCTCTGCGGTCGAGCTGCAGCGCGGCATGAGCGAGCGCAATGCCGACGTGCCGGCCGGCCGGCGCCAGGCCTTCCGCATCGGCCTGAACCTGGGCGACGTCATCGTGTCGGACGAGGACGTGTTCGGCGACACCGTGAACGTGGCGGCGCGCCTGCACAGCCTCGCCGAACCGGGCTCCATCGTGCTGTCCGCCAGCGTCTACGAACAGGTACGCGACAAGCTCGCCTTGCCGTTCCGCTTCCAGGGTTCGCGTGCGCTGAAGAATATCGATCGTCCGGTGCCGATTTATTCTCTCGACGGCGCGGCACTGTCGGAGACGGCGCCCGCGGCTTCGCCGTCGTCGTCGCGCCGCATTCTGCTCGCGGTGCTCGCCGTGTTCGTCGCGGCAATGGCGCTCGGCGGCACGATCGCCTATTTCGCCGGCCGCAATACGCCAGCCGACGAAGCCCACGCTGCCAGTAGCCGCGTGACGCGAGAAGCGGGCTTTGCAGTGGCCGTGCTGGTCTTCGCCAACCAGAGCGGCGACGCCAACCAGGACTACTTCTCCGACGGCCTGACCGAAGATATCACCCACGCGCTCGGCCGCTTCAAGGAACTGACGGTGATCGCCTACAACGCGGCGCTGCCCTTCCGGAACAAGGAGTTGCCGCCAGGCGAGATCGGCAAGGCCTTGAATGCACGCTATCTTGTCAGCGGCACGGTGCGCCGGATGGGCCAGCGCGTGCGCGTCACCGTGCAACTGACCGACGCGGCCAACGGTACGCAACTGTGGTCGGAACAGTACGACGATGAGCTGAGCGATATCTTCGCCGTCCAGGAGCGCATCGCGCGTCGCGTCGCCGGCACGTTGGCGTCGAACCTGCAGCAGATTGCGCTGCAGCAGAGCCTGCGCAAGCCGACCGACAACCTCGATGCCTACGACCTCGTGTTGCGTTCGCGCGCGCTCACCAACGAAGCATCGCGCGGCGGCAACCGGATGGCGCGCGAGATGCTCGAGCGGGTAACCGCGATGGCTCCCGGTTATGCCGAAGCCTATGCCGAACTCGCCGACGCTTATTTCCAACGCGCCGTCTTCGGCTGGTCGGAGTTCGCGCACAACGACATCGAGGAGGCAATTCGCCTCGCCCACAAGGCGATCGAGCTCGACGAGGAGTCTGTTCTCGCCCATGGCGTGCTCGCCCGCGCCTACACCGCAATCCAGAAATACGATCTGGGGCTCGCCGAATCGGAGCGGGCACTTCAGATCAACCCCAGCGATTCCGAGGTGCTGGTGGCGCGGGCGGCTGTCCTGCTGTGGACCGGACGCATCGAGGAGTCGATCGCCGCGGCCGAGCTGGCGATGCGCCTCAACGTCAATATCGGTCCGGAGGCCTCGCTCAATCTCGGCCTCGCCTATCTCCTGAATCGCCGCTATGTCGATGCCGTGCGCCTGCTCGAGGCGGCGCGAGCGCGTCATCCGACCTACCCGTTGCTCGACTTTCCGCTTGCGGCTGCCTACGCGGAGCTCGGTCGCGCCACCGATGCCAAGGACGCGGCCGATCGGGCGAGGCGCAAGAATCCGCATTTCGAGCTCACGGCCTTCGGCTCGCGTTTCCAGGATCTCGCCTTGCAGCAGAGGGTCGAGGACAGCCTGCGCAAGGCCGGCTTGGACTGAGTCGGCGGATGACGCGCCCGTGCCATTGTGGGCAGGCGCACGGCGTTATTGGCTCGACGTATTCTTCAGCGTCTTCCAGTTCTCGCTCGCCCGGGCCGCGGCCGCGGTGTCTTGTCGGAACCTCGACTGGCCGCCGGTGCCGGCGAAGACATAGAGGTTGCCGTTGGAGATCACCCAGATCGTCGGATCGGCCTCCCGGCGTACGCCCGACGACATGTTCATGGCGCAAGAACCGCCGAACTGTGGCGCATACTTCTCGGGGTTGGCCCTGAACAGCTCGCGATGATGGGCATTGGCGAAGCGATAGAGCACGCCATCGTAGACGTACTCGTACTGGGCGACCCCGAGCGTCGGGATGGACAGCGTGAAGTACGCGACCGGGTCGTATCCCTTCAAGCCGACGCGCGCGGGCGTCTGCGCCCCGGCCTGCATCTGGGCCAGGGCACCGAACGATCCGAGTACGCCGCCGACGATTGCGGCGCTCACCATCGACAAGGCGGTACGACGTGTGGGCATGGATTGTTCTCCAACGCTGCGCCGGCGACGATAGCGACTGCTACGGCCGGAAATTTTTCGTGCGCCCCAAATGGGGCGGGATGGCGGCGGCATGTAAATGACGATTCAAGGACTGTCTATTCGAGTTTCGACGCCGTGATCGCCATTCGGGCTGGAGTATTCTCGTACCGTGGGCGTCACCCCGTTCATCGAATTCGAGCGAGCTAGATGCCGGCGATCCGAAGGAGGCCGACTTGGCTATGCTGCGCCATGGCGGCAAGCTCGCGGCCCCGCAGGGTCAGGGAGGAGACGATGATGCGACGTAGGGTCATTCTGAGCGGCGGTCTCGCCGGTGCGGTATCGCCGATGGCGTCGGCCGGCGTGTCTGCCTGGGCGCAGGCCTTTCCTAGCAAGCCGCTGCGTTGGATCATCCCCTTTCCGCCGGCCGGCAACTACGACGTCACATCGCGGATTGTCGGCGAGACGATGGGGCGTCGGCTAGGGCAAACGGTCGTGGCCGACAATCGGCCCGGTGCCGGTGGCATCGTCGGCACGGAAGCGGCCGCAAATGCGCCGGCCGATGGCTACACCGTGGTGATGGGCAGCTTCAGCGTGCAGTGGGTGGCACCCTATCTCGCCGGCAAGCCGCCGCTGGTGCCGCTGTTCGCGCCGATCAGCCTGCTGACGACGGTGCCGATGGCGATCGTCGCCAAGAGCGACGGTCGCTTCGCCGACATGAAGGCTGTCCTGGCGGAAGCCAGGGCCAAGCCCGGCACGGTGAGCATCGGCCATGCCGGCAACGGCACGACCAACCATATCGGCATCCTGCGTCTGCAAATGAACGAGAAGGTTCAGTTCAACATCATCCCGTACAAGGGTTCGGGTCCAGGCCTCGCCGATCTGATGGCCGGCCAGATCGATCTCTACACCGACCAGCTCACGACCTCGCTGCCGCAGATCAGGGCCGGCAAGCTCAAGGCTCTGCTGGTGCTGGGGCCTGATCGCGTCAGTCAGTTGCCCGATGCGCCGAGTCTCCGGGATATCGGCAGCCAACCGTTCGACGGCGGCACCACGGCCGGCCTGTTCGCCCGCGTCGAAACGCCTGCGCCGATCCTCGATATCCTGAACGGCGCCGTCGTTGCCGCACTCAAGGACGAGGTCGTCTCGCAGAAGCTCGCCGAACTCGGTGCGGTGGTCAGGCCGTCGACCCGGGGGGAGTTCGCAGCGTATATGAAGGATCAGGAAGTCGGTGTTGGCGAACTTGTGAAGTCCGGCTTGTTGAAGCCCGAGTGAGCGGGTGCCATCGTCGATGGCATCATGACACGTACAATCCTGAGGACTGCGTTCGCCGCAATTCTGGTGGCGGCGCTGACGGCTGGCTGCACCACGACCGGCAGCAACACCGGCACCGTGCGTGGCGGCCCGGGCACCGGCTGGGAGAATTTCCGCGCCGAAGCGCCACAGCCGTCGAAGGATACATGAGAAGGTTGTGCCTGCGGCTCGTCGCGGCAGCCGGCGTCGTGCTGGCGGCGGCATGCGCCGGCATCCCCCAGGACGGCCGCTATCAGCCCCACGACGGCGGACGCAGCAACACCCGCGCCGAAGCGCCCTCCTCATGCGGTACCGCGGGGTCCGCTATACGTCCTTCATGACGGCCCACAGGTCGGCCTTGCGCTCGAAGCCGATGCCCGGCGTATCGGGCAGGGCAACGCGGCTGTCCACCACGGCGCAATCGTCGGCAAAGCCGCCGAACGGCGCGAATACCTGCGGATAGGATTCGTTGCCGCCGCATTGCAGGCCGACGGCGATGTTGAGCGCAAATTGGTGACCGCCGTGCGGCACGCAGCGCCGCGGCGACCAGCCGTTGGCCTTGAGCATGTCGAGCGTGCGGAGATATTCGACCAGGCCGTAGGATAGCGCCGGATCGTATTGCAGGATGTCGCGGTCGGGCCTGAGGCCGCCGTGGCGGATCAGGTTGCGGGCGTCCTGCATGGAGAACAGGTTCTCGCCGGTGGCGAGCGGCGGGGCATACTGGGTCGCGAGCGCCGCGTGCGCGAGATAGTCGAGCGGGTCCAGCGGTTCTTCGAACCACCGCAAGCCGAAGCCCGCGATCGCCTTGCCGAATTCAATGGCCGTTGGCAGATCGAACTTGCCGTTGACGTCGACGGCGAGGCGATCGCCCGAGCCGACAATCTTCAGCACCGCCTCGATGCGCGCCAAATCCTCGGCGAGCGGCACGCCGCCCACCTTCATCTTCACGCAGCTATAGCCGAGATCGAGATAGTGCCTCATCTCGTCCTGCAGCCCGGCCAGATCCTTGCCGGGATAGTAGTAGCCGCCGGCGGCGTAGACCCATGCCTTGTCGTCGTGCTGGCCGCCGTTGTAGCGATCGGCCAGCAGCTTCCACAGCGGCACCCGCTTGGCCTTGGCGACGGCATCCCACAGCGCCATGTCGAGCACGCCCACCGACACCGAGCGCTCGCCGTGACCGCCCGGCTTTTCGTTGGCCATCATCGCCGCCCAGCACCTGGCGGGATCGAGCAGGCCGTCATCGCCCAGGAGGGTGTCGGGCTTGGCCTGTGCCAGCCGCGGAATGAACCGTTCGTTCAGGAGGCCGTGCTGGGCATAGCGGCCGTTCGAGTTGAAGCCGTAGCCCACGACCTTGCGGCCCTCGGCGACCAGATCGGTCTCGATCGCAACGACGCTTGCCGTCATCTGGCTGAAGTCGATGTAGGCGTTGGCGATGTTGGAGCGGATCGGCGAGACGATGTCGCGGATGGCCGTGATGCGCATGGCAACTCCTTCAGGCAGTGACGGTGCGCCGGCTCTGCCGCATCAGCAGCCAGGCCGCGATGACCGCATTCAGGACATTCCACGCAATGCCGTTCAGGAAAGCGGCGTAATATGAGCCGGTCACATCGAAAAGCGCGCCGCCCATCCAGCCGCCCAGCGCCATGCCGACGATGGTCGACGACACCGTCAGGCCAACGCGGGTGGCGGCTTCGCGCGGCGGGAAATATTCGCGGATGATGATGGCGTAGGATGGCACGATGCCGCCCTGGAACAGCCCGAACAGGGCCGACGCCAGGTAGAGCGAGGTCAGGCCGTCGGCGAAGAGATAGACGACCAGGGCAACGCATTGCAGGGTCGAGCCGACCAGCAGGGTCATGACGCCGCCCACTCGGTCGGCGATCCAGCCTGTCGCTACCCGGCTGACGATGCCGAATCCCAGCATCAGCGACAGCATCTCCGCGCCGCGGGCGACGCCGAAGCCAAGGTCGGCGCAGTAGGCGACGATATGGACCTGCGGCATCGACATTGCGACGCAGCAGGCAACGCCCGCCACGATCAGCAGGACTTGCAGCCCGTTTGGCGACAGGCCGAGCGCATCGCGCGAGTGGTTGGCCACGGCGGCGGCGCGCGCTTCCTCGTGATCGGGCGGTCGGCGCCGCAGGGTGAGTGCCAGCGGAATCATGGCGACGAGGCAGAACAGAGCCGCGGCGAAGTAGGCGAAGCGCCAGCCATGGTCGTGGATCAGCAGCTCGACGATTGGCGGCCAAATGGTGCCGGCGATGTAGTTGCCCGAGGCAGCGATGGCGACGGCCAAGCCGCGCCGTCTCTCGAACCAATGCGAGACGTCGGCGACCAGGGGCGCGAAGGTGGCGGCGGCGCTGACGCCGATCAGCACCTGGGCGGCGGAGAACAGCATCAGCGACGAGGTGATGGGTGCGAGCGCGAAGCCCAGCGACAGGCCCAAGGCGCTCACGATCGAGGTCACGACGATGCCGCGGCGATCGACCATGCGGCCAGCCACGACGCCGCCGGCGAAGAAGCCCAGCATGTTCATCGTATAGCCGAACGAGATGTCGGCGCGGCTGACGCCGAGGTCGGCCTGCACGGCCGGCAGGGCGACGGCGAGGAACCACATGCCGATGCCGCCGATCGTGCTCAGCGCGACGCTGGCGGCGAGGCGCCGCCACGCGTAACTGGAATCGATGCCGTGCACGATGTGTTCGTTTGCTCTGTCGGCTACGCTCGTCAGCCGCCCGCCACGCCTTGGGTATTGACGTACAGGGCATAGAGGGAATGGCTCGCCGCCATGAACAGCCGGTTTCGATAGCGGCCGCCGAAGCACAGGTTGGCGCAGCGCTCCGGCAGATCGATATGGCCGATCGGCTTGCCCGACGCGTTGAAGACGCGCACGCCGTCGAGCTCGGCCGAGCCCATGCCCCAGCCGCACCACAGATTGCCGTGGATGTCGACCCGGAAGCCGTCGGGCGAGCCGCCCGGCCCGGCATCGATCAGCACCGTGCCCTTGCCGAGCTTCGTGCCGTCGGCCGTCACGTCGTAGGACAGGATGGCGCGATGCGGCTCGGCGCGCGAGGCCACGACATAGAGCTTTTTCTCGTCGGGCGAGAAGGCGAGGCCGTTGGGTCCCGGGATGTCGTCGGCCACCATCGTCAGCTTGCCGGTAGCCGTATCGAGGCGATAGACGGCCGGCTTATTCTCGCTCTCCGCCTTGTGGCCTTCGTAGTAACCCAGGATGCCGAACGTCGGATCGGTGAACCACACGGAACCGTCCGACTTCACCACGACATCGTTGGGCGAGTTGAGCGGCTTGCCCTCGTAGGAGTCGGCCAGCACGGTGATGGCGCCATCGTACTCGAAGCGCACCACGCGCCGCGCGTCGTGCTCGCAGGCGACCAGCCGGCCGCGCCGGTCGCGCGTGTGGCCGTTGGCATTGTTGGACGGCTTGCGGAAGATCGAGACCGCACCAGTCTCCTCGTCCCAGCGCAGCACGCGGTTGTTCGGGATGTCGCTCCACAGGAGATAGCGCCCGTCGCCGAAATAGACCGGTCCCTCCGACCACCGGCAGCCGGTGTACAGGCGCTCGACCGAGGCCAGAGGCAGGCGGTACTGCGCGAACGACGCATCGAGCACGCGCACGGAAGAATCAGGATAACGCTCGTTGGACTGCCACATGGATGTTTCCTCGGGTCTCGTTTTTCGGGGCCGAGACTAGCGCCTAGGCGCACCCTTTCGCGACTCACGTTTTGGCAGGGCTGCCACAAATTGACCTCACCCCTCGGCCAATGTTGCTCGCTGTGACATCTGCGAGCGTCGCAGGGCGCGCGGGCATGGGACGAGCATATCGTCGGTCGGGCGGATGGCGGCTGTTCGGGAATCGCACGGACAGGAAGATCGAGGAGGCCCGATGATCCGGCAGTGGTTGCTGGCGACAAGTCTGTTTGCCGCTCTGCCGGTGTTGGCCCAGACCGGCAATTGTCCCGGCGGTCCACCGGACTGGATCGTCGCCAATACCACCCACTGCAAACTGTGGAACGGCTGTCCGCAGCTTGACGAGCGCGCGACCTGGACGGCCGCTTGCGTCGGCGGCTTCGCCGAGAGGCGCGGCGTGACGATGTGGTTCCAGGGTGGCAGGCCTGGAGACCGTTACGAAGGGACGATGCGCGCCGGCAGGATGGACGGTCGTGGTATCCTCACGAAGCGAAACGGCGATCGCTACGAAGGTGACTGGCGCGACGACAGGCGCAACGGGCGTGGCGTCTATTCCTATGCGAATGGCGGTCGCTACGAAGGCGAGTGGCGCGACGATGAACGCAACGGCAATGGCATTATATCTCTGGCGATGGCGATCGGTACGATGGAGCATCGCGAGACGGCCAGCCCAATGGGCAAGGAACGGCGGTAACCGAGGGTGGCACGTACGCAGGCACCTGGACCAACGGCTGCTTCCGCCAAGGCGGAAGACGAATTGCGTTCGGTGCAACACCGGCGAGTGCGGTTTTTGATGACAGGTCTTCCGTCAGGTCGGAAAGCAGGCCGGGGGACATCGGGAAGCCAATGATGCGCCTCGTGTCGATTCTGCTGCTGGGATGTGTCGCCAGTGCGCAGGCGCAGGGATTTCGTGACTGTGACCAGTGTCCGGAGATGGTGCCGATCCCCCTGGGATCGTTCGTCATGGGCGCCGAGCCCGGTGAAGAGGAGCGGGAGAAGGTGCCAAGGGACCACCGAGGACTGGCGGCGCCTCGGCGGTCCGTATCGATCACGGAGCGCTTCTCCCTCGGCCGCTACGAGGTGACGCGGGGCCAGTATGCTGCTTTCGTCTCCGCGACCGGCCGGGCGGCTGGCCCGAGCTGCTGGAGCCTCGGCCCGGACGGCAAGTGGCGGGATCGCCAAGGCATGTCTTGGCTGGCCCCCGGCTTCGCGCAAACCGAGGCCGACCCCGTGGTCTGCGTTTCCTGGCACGACGCGCAAGCCTATGTGCAGTGGCTGTCGACGACCACCGGCAAGAAATACCGGTTGCCGTCGGAAGCGGAATGGGAGTACGCGGCGCGGGCGGGGTCCAGCACCAGCCGCTATTGGGGTGACGACCGTGACCAAGCCTGCCGGTTCGCCAACCTCTCGGACCGCACGGCAGCGCAGCTCTTGAATTGGAGCGCCGACCCGGAAGAGACGTTTCAGTGCTCGGATGAGCATGTCTACACGGCGCCGGTAGGCAAGTTTCAGGCGAATGCCTTTGGCCTGCACGACATGCTGGGCAATGTCTGGGAGTGGGTCGAGGACTGTGGGAACGACGATTACGAGGGGGCGCCCGCGACGCAGGGCGCGCGCCTCACGGGCAATTGCAACCTTCGCGTGGCACGTGGTGGTGGATGGTATGCCGACCCTCACGAGGTGCGGGCCGCGGCTCGCGACACCGAAGCTGCTGACAGTCGTCACGATGGCTATGGGTTCCGGGTCGTCCGAGCCGACTGACCGTCCACTAGCCGCGTCGCAGGGCACGACCGCGATCGCTCGGCGGCGCCTCAGTCTGAGCTTCCCGATCCGCGAAGCAACCGCGTGATGGCCAGTCCGATCAGCAGCACGACGAACGGAAAGCCCGCGAGTTGCGCCAGGGGAGTCGGCCAATCGTGCCACTGAGAATAGCACCACGCCGTGTCGGACGGATCGGCGCGGGGAAAGCATCGCGTAATCGCCGGATCGACGCTGAGCGCCAGAAGCCAAAAGCCGAACCAGAGGCACGTGGCCGCAGCCCACCAGATCAGGAGCCGTCGCCGCCGGTTCGTCATCAAGCTCGCCGCTTCAAGAGATGCGAAGTGCGCTCGGTCGCCTTCGTGTCCGCACTCAGCCTTCGCCTGGGAGCGGCGCTGGCGTGTCACAAGCCGACGTCGCGCCCCCTGGTCCCGGTCGCGCTATGAGGGATAGCCGCCGCCAGTTTCCAGGACGACATCGGTGGATCTGCTGCCGATATCGACGGTCGGGCGGGCCTGCATCGATCCTTCGCCGTTCGACCGATCAGAGCGCGATGCGCTTGAAAACCTCGACGAAGCGGTCGACATCCTGCTCGTCGTTGTAGACGTGCGGGCTAATGCGCAGCCGGCCGAGCCGCGGCGCGGCGTAGACGTTCTCGGCGGCGAGCTTCTGCGGCAGGTCGTCGGACATGCCTTTGGGGAAGGCGAGGCAGAGCAGGTGCGGGGCGCGCAGCTTGCGGTCGAGCACGCGCACGCCCGAGTTGGCGAGCCCGTCGGCCAACCGATCGGTCAGCATCGACAGCCGCTCGACGATCGGATCGTTGCCCCAGCCCGCCATCATCTCCATGCCGACTGCGGCCATCTCCAGGGTGATGAAATGATCGCGCTCGCCCATGTCGTAGCGCCGCGCCCCGTCGGCATAGGACAAGTCGCGGAAATAGACCTTGGCTTCGGCCGACACGCCCTTGCGCGCCGACGCGGTCTGCTCGAGCGGCACGCCGTTCTGATGGCGCTTGGCGACGTACATGAAGGCGCGGCCGTAGGGGCCGAGCACCCACTTGTAGGTCGGGAAGATCAGGAAATCCGGGTCGAGCGTCTTGACGTCGATGCGGCGTACGCCGGCATCGTGCGTCGCATCGACCAGCAGCGCCGCACCCTGAGCCTTGGCGGCGGCGGCAACGCGCGGCAGGTCGAGGGCGCCGCCATCCGACCAGTGAACGGAGGAAACCGACACCAGCGCGAGCGGTGCGGCGCCGCGGCGTGATACCGCTTCGAGCAAGGCCAACGTCCAGTCGCCGTCGGCCGGTTGCGCCACCGGCTCGACCGAGAAGCCGCCGTCGGCGGCGCGGCTCATCCATTCCAGCACCGGCGAGGTGTGATCGTTCTCGAGCACCAGAACGCGGCTGCCGCGCGGCACGTCCAATACCTTGCCTGCGGTCGATACGCCATAGCCGACCGACGAGATAAGCGCCACGTCGGCCGGCTCGGCGCCAATCAAGGCCGCCGCCGCCTTGCGCGCGCGCTCGTGCTGCTCGGGCATGAACTTGGCGTCGAGCTTCCACGGCTGGCCTTTGCGGCCGACGCCGACGCGGCCGGCCTCCTGCACGGCGAGCGGCAGCGGGCTCCAGGCGGCGGCATTGAGGAAGCAGACGTCGCGCGGAATGTCGAACAGCGCGCGTTGACTGGGCAGCATGGCAGGGACCTCGGGCGATGATGACTGTCGACTTGATAGCATGAATGACGGCGGCGGCTGCCCGAATTGCACGAGGGCCGCCATTACCTGGGATGCGGTCGCGCGGTACGTGCAATCGTTCTCTCTTTCAGCTCCGCAGGTGACCTGGAAGGGGAAACCGGAACATCCTGGTGAAGGCACTGTCTTCTCTGCGGCATGACATCTTCGAGATGTCGATGATGGGTGCATCCCGCACCAGACAGGCCGCCCTGTCGCCGTACCGACGGCCGACTCTATTCCCAAAGCGCTAATTCTTCAGGAGGCAATGGTTCGAAGAATTCGGAACCAACTGAGCCCTTGCCTTTCAAGCGTCCGAACCTCCGCTTGGGTTTCGGTTGAATGGCTACGATCCTTGCGACGGGTTTCGCGCCGCGTGTGAGGACGACATCCTCGCCTGCCTCAGCGCGTGCGACGAGAACGGAGAGAGACGGCCTTGCCGAATCAACTGCATATGTAGCCATTTCGCGACGCCACCTCAGCTCGACTGCGCTCGAGTCACCATAGTCGCCGCACGCTGAAGAAATCGAAAGTGTGCTCGTTCGACACCAGCGTGAGGTCTTCGATCATCGCCTGCGCGATCAACATGCGATCAAAAGGGTCGCGATGATGGCCGGGCAAGGCCCCGGCCGCCTGTCCATGGAGCACCGACACTGCCAGAGGCGTAAATTGCTGGCTCTCGATGGTGGCGAGAACGTTGCTTGCGACGAGCTGGCCTTCGGGCAGCTTGCCGAGCCGATGCTTGGTTGCGATTTCCCATGCCGAGGCGGCACTTACGAAGACGTCGGTTCCGGCTGAATCGATCTCGCGACGGACACGCTTCGACATCGAGCGATGCCCAGCCAGCCACCAGAGAAAGACATGTGTATTGAGCAAGAGACGCACGCGTCACTCCCAGCGCTTCAGCTCTTCCTCGGGAAGCGGTTCAAAAAATTCTGGACCAATTCGGATTTTCCCCTTCAGGGCACCGAACCTGCGCTTAGGTGGCTTGGCCGTTGCCATGGGCACGATCCGCGCAACGGGATCCTTGCCGCGCGCGAGGACGATCTCCTCTCCGGCCTCTGCGCGCGCAACGAGCCTGGACAGGTTCGTCTTGGCAGCATGGATCGTGTATGTCGATATAATTTCATTTTAGCTAGGGCCTGTCCTCTATTGAAGAAGAAATTCGCGTAATAATAGAATCAAATGAGCGAGAATTTTGAATCGATCTTGCGTTGTTGTCGTCGAGGCTACATTTTCCAAGGTCTGAGCTACCCAATTGACCCGCGACATGCTCCTTGCCAGTCGGCCACTGGGAGCTGACTGATGCGCCGTTACGCCCTTCGCGACGACCAATGGGATCGGATCAAGGACATTCTACCGGGACGCGAGGGTCACGTTGGCGCGACCGCCAGGGACAATCGTCTGTTCGTCGATGCCGTGATCTACCGCTATCGAGCTGGCATCCCATGGCGCGACCTGCCCGAGCGCTTCGGCGCTTGGAAGGCTGTCCATACCCGCTTCAGCCGATGGGCAAAGAGCGGTGTATGGCGCAGGCTGTTCGAGCTTCTTGCGGCCGATGCGGACAACGAATACGCCATGATCGACAGCACCATCGTGCGCGCTCATCAGCATAGCGCCGGCGCCAAAAAAAAGACGGCGAAGATCAAGCGATCGGCCGAAGCAAAGGCGGGCTGAGCACCAAGATCCATACCCTGGTCGATGCTCTGGGCAATCCTGTCCGCTTCTTCCTGACGCCGGGCCAGGCCCACGACCTGCAGGGCGCCGACGCCCTGTTGCCTGACATGAAGGCTGACACCCTGCTGGCCGACAAAGCCTTCGATGCCGACCAGCGCCTCATCGAACCTCTCGAGGCCGCCGGCAAGACCTGCGTCATCCCCTCGAAGAGCAACCGCAAAAAGCCCCGCCCTTACGACAAACAGATCTACAAGGCCCGCCATCTCATCGAGAACTTCTACTGTAGCCTCAAGCGCTTCAGGGCCATCGCAACTCGCTACGATAAGACCGCTACCAATTTCCTCGCCGCTATCCACCTCGCGGCGGCTACCATTTGGCTCAATTGAGGACAGGCCCTAATTAAGTTAGCTAACTCAAGCCCAGCGGGCGGGCGAGCTTCCGAGCGGTTCCGGCGGGCGGGCATAAAAGGGTCGCGTTTCACTGAGCTGCACCACCGGCTTGAGATGGCGCAGCCTGCCGAAGGGGCTGTCGCTTTCCACGAGAAAGCGCGCCAGCTCGGCCTCGCCGAGCTCGGCCATGCCGTTGCCGGCATCGACCGTGCCGAGGCTCGCCAGCCAGTGCGCGACCTGAACCAGCGACACGCGCACCTGCCACGAGCCGCCCTGCTCGACGCGGCGCGCCAGCCCGATCATGGCGCCGAGCGCGCCGAGGTAGCCTGCGATATAGTCGAGCGCCTGGACCGGCAGGTTGCGCGGCTGGGCGAGCGTGCCTTGCGTCGCCGACAGGCCGGTGACGTTCTGCACGATCGAATCGAAGCCGCGGCGGTCGGCCCACGGGCCGGCGTGACCATAGGCGCAGATGCTTACGCAGACGATGCCCGGTCGGAGCTCGGCCACACGCTCCGGTGAGAAGCCGCGTGCGGCCAGCGTGCCCGGGCGATAGCCCTGGGTGAAGATGTCGGCGTCGCGCAGCAGTGCGGTCATCGTTTCCACGCCGGCCTGTTCGCGAAGGTCGATCCAGGCACAGCGCTTGCCGTGCCCGGTGTCCATCAGGATCTCGGTCTGGTAGGGCAGGTGCGGCGCCGCGACATGTAGCACGTCGGCGCCGTTCTCGGCCAGCACCCGGCCGCTGGTCGGACCGGCCAGCACGCGCGTGAGGTCGAAGGCGCGCACGCCGCTCAACGGCCGGTCGCCTTTGGGCAGCGGCTGCGCCGGCGCCTCGCCGATCTTGACGATGTCGATCAGCGGCAAGCCTGCGACGGCGATGCCGTGCGGATGGGCGTTCCACTCCTCGCGGCTACGCACCAGCCCGCCGACGCAATTGCCTTCGGCGATCGCGGCTTCGATGGCGAAGCCGTCCCACTTGGCGACGGCGGCGGCCAGCGCCTCGCGGGTCTCGGCTGCGGCGCCGGCGATGCGGAGCGCACCGGCGCGATGGTGCGGATGGTTGGTATGCAGGAACATGATCCGGCCATCGCGCGTCGGGTAATGGCCGGCCAGCGGATCCCACGACACCGGCTTCTCGCCGTTCCGCAGCACGTAGGTGTTGGAACGCAGCGAGGCGGCAGCGGCATGGCGATCGATCGTCACCGCCTGCGGCTTGCCGGTCTTGAGCCGCCACAGGTCCGACACCGCCAGCCCGACAGCGCCCAGCGCGGCCGAGCCCGTCTCGGCGACGCGCCACGGCGTGACGAAAACCGGGTCGCTTGCGCCGGTGAAGGTGAGCGAATCGTCGGCGCGCCTGGTGCGGCCGAGCTGCCCCAGGATCGAGTGGGCGAGATCGCCGCTCATTTGCCTGCCATGATGTCGGAGAGAAGCGCCATCAAGGCGTCTGGGCAGGTGATGTGCGGATTGTGGCTGCAGTCCATCTCGTAATACTTCCAGCCGGGCTCGGTCTTGGCGCGCTCGCCGAACTGACGGAACACGTCACCTGGCCCGTTGCGCTTGGCATAGATGTAATGACGGGGCGGCGGCGCGGCCTTGGACTCGAGTCGCAGCTTCTGCTCGAAGGTCTTGATCGGCTGGGGCCGGCGGCGTGGGCTCGCCCAGGCGAGGTCTTCGGGTGCGGTGTCGGACGGCATGGGATTGATCGGCAGCTTCCAGCCGTTGCCGTCTTTCGTCGCCCCGGCGCGCATGTTGGCCTCGGCCTTGGGGCCGACCAGATCGAACAGGCTTTCGCCGGCGCGCGGGGCGAAGGCGTCGATATAGACGACCCGGGCGATGCGAGCGCCGGCTTTGTCGGCGACGCCGGTCGCTACCATGCCGCCGTAGGAATGGCCGAGCAGCGTGACGTCGCGCAAGTCTTCGAATTCCAGCACGGCCGTCACGTCCTGGACGTGGGTCGACAGGTCGATGTCCTGGTGCGCCAAATGGGCGCGCTCGCCAAGACCTGTGTAGGTCGGCGAAAAGAACTCGTGCCCGGCAGCGCGAAAAAGCGGCCGCATCTTCTTCCAGGCCCATGCTGCCGACCAGGCGCCGTGCGCCAGAACGATCCTGGCCATCTCCTCGTACCTCCCTGCTGGCAAACGCAGTCTGTCAATGCTACTACGAATTACTCGCAATGACTTCCGAATCCACCATAGCACTGGGTGATGCGCGCGTGGGCTTTCGCGGCCGAATTCGCGCGCTTTCGGTCGCCGGCTCGGCGACCGGATTGCCCGGCCATGAGCTCGAGCGGCGGCTGATCGAGCTGGGTTTTGTCGAGGGCGCCGATGTCGAGCTCCTGCACGAGGGCGCGTTCGGCGGCGATCCCATTGCCGTCCGCGTCGCCAACGCGACCATCGCACTCCGTCGACGCGAAGCCAGGGCGGTCCTGGTGAGCGCGGAGCCGGCATGACGGCCGCCTCGAACGTCGCGCCGGTGGTGGCGCTGGTCGGCAATCCCAATTGCGGCAAGACGGCTCTGTTCAACGCCCTGACGGGAAGCCGTCAGAAGGTCGCCAACTATCCCGGCGTCACCGTCGAGAAGAAGATCGGCCGGTTGGTCACACCCGGCGGGCACAGCCTGCAGATCGTCGATCTGCCCGGCACCTATTCCTTGCGTGCGCGCTCGCCCGACGAGGAGATAACGCGCGACGTCGTGCTCGGCAGGCACGCGAGCGAGGCCTCGCCCGATCTGATCGTCTGCGTCGGCGACGCCTCCAACCTGCGCCTGGCGCTGCGGCTGGCGCTCGAGCTGAAGCGGGTCGGGCGGCCGGTGATGCTCGCCCTCAACATGATGGACATCGCCCGCAAGCGCGGCATGGAGATCGACGCGAGCCGGCTGGCGCGCGAGCTCGGCGTGCCGGTGGTGCAAGCGGTGGCGGTGCGCCGCGGCGGCACCGAAGCGTTGCTTGCCGAGATCGATCGCCTGCTGACGGCGCTGCCGGCGGCGAGCGCCGCCGACTGGCGCACACCCGACGCCGGCGAATTGCGGATCAGCCAGCGCGAAGCCGACCGCATTCTGCGCGCCTCGGTCAAGAGCTCGGGTGAGCGTGATCGCGCCACGGCGCTGGCCGATTCGGTGCTGCTGCATCCGGTCGCCGGACTCGCGGTGCTGCTCGCCATCCTGTTCGTCATGTTCCAGGCGGTGTTCGCTTGGGCGCGGCCGCTGATGGATGCGATCCAGGCCGGCTTCGCCTTCCTGGGCGTGCTGGTCGAAACCTGGCCGCTGCCCGACCTGCTGAGGAGCTTCCTCAAGGACGGGCTGATCTCCGGTGTCGGCAGCGTCATCGTCTTCCTGCCGCAGATCGTGATCCTGTTTTTCTTCATCCTCGTGCTGGAGGACGTCGGCTACATGGCGCGTGCGGCCTTCCTGATGGATCGCATCATGGGCGGCGCCGGGCTGCACGGCCGGGCCTTCATTCCGCTGCTGTCGTCGTTCGCCTGCGCCATTCCCGGTGTCATGGCAACGCGCGTGATCGACGACCGGCGTGACCGCTTGACCACTATCCTGGTGGCGCCGTTGATGACCTGCTCGGCGCGCATTCCGGTCTATACGTTGATCATCGGCGCCTTCATCCCCGATCGTGACGTCTGGGGTATCGTCGGCCTGCAAGGGCTTGTGATGTTCGGCCTGTACGCCGCCGGCATCGCGGGCGCGCTCGCCGTCTCCTTCGTGCTGAAGCGCTTGATCTGGCGCGGCGCACCGGGCGAGCCGTTCATGCTCGAGATGCCCGACTACAAGATTCCGCAGGCCAAGAGCCTCGCGATCGGGCTGTGGACGCGGGCCACGATCTTCCTGAAGCGCGCCGGCACGACCATCCTGTCGATGATGGTCCTGATCTGGCTGCTGGCCAGTTTCCCGCAGCCGCCCGAAGGGGCGACCGAGCCCGCCATCAGCTACAGCCTGGCCGCCATGATCGGCTCGCTGATCCAACCGCTGACTGCGCCGCTCGGTTTCAACTGGCAGATCAACGTGGCGCTGATTCCCGGCATGGCGGCGCGCGAAGTCGCGGTAGGCGCATTGGGCACGATCTACGCCATCGGCGGCGGCGAGAGTGCGGCCGACAAGATCGGCCAGGCGATTGCCGGCCAATGGAGCCTCGCCACTGCGCTGGCGCTGCTCGCCTGGTATGTGTTCGCGCCGCAGTGTGCCTCCACCCTGGCCGTCATCCGCCGCGAGACCGGCGGCTGGAAATGGATGTGGGTGACCTTCTTCTACATGCTGGGGCTCGCCTACGTGGCGGCGCTCCTGACCAACCAGACTGCCCGCGCCCTGGGCGCGGGTTGAGAGCCAATATTACCGGGCCAGCCGTCGCCAGCCCTCTCCAACAGTTGGAAATTGCGCGAGGGTGCGATGTCCGGAACTTCCAAGCCGCGGCGGCGGCCGGTTCGCTATTGGTTGCAGCAGATCCATCTCTGGGTCGGCCTGATCCTGCTGCTGCCGCTGGTGATGATGGGCATCACCGGTGCGGTGCTGGTCTACGCGCACGATATCGAGCACCTGCTCGGGCAGGGTGAGCCGCATGCGACGACGGTCGGCGAATGGCGCTCGCCGGTCGAGCTGATCGAAGCGGCCCGGGCCGCGAGCCGCGAGCCCGGGCGGGTTCCGATCGCCATCCGCTGGCCGATCGAGGTCGGCGAGCCTGCCGCCGTCCGCCTGTCGCGTCCCGGCATGGCAGGCGAGCGCCCGCAGTTCCGGGGAGGGGATCGCCCGGCACAGGGCCAGCAAGGACAGCAGGGACAGCAGCAGGGCGGGGTGGCGCAGGGGCGCGTGCCGGTGCAAAGCCCGTTCGCCGGCAGCCTGCAGATCATAATCGACCCGGTGTCGCTTCAGATCCTCGAGACGCAGCAGGCGATGACGGGTTGGGTTCGCTTCTTTCACGACCTGCACGGCCATCTGTTCATCGCCGGTGGCCTCGGCCGCGAGCTGGTCGGCTGGCTCGGCGTGGCGCTACTGCTTCTGGGGTGCTCGGGCCTCTACTTGTGGTGGCCACGGCCCGGCCAATGGAAGGCGGCCTTCATGGTCCGTCGCAAGGCCAAAGGCATTCGTCTCAATCGCGAGCTGCATGGTGCGGTCGGCATCTGGAGCCTGATGCTGTTCATGGTGGTGAACTTCACCGGAGTCTATCTCGCCTTCCCCCAACAGATCTCGGCCGTCGTGAACTCGGTGTGGCCGGGCCGCGACATGCGTGCGGCCATGTTCCAGGCGCGGGTCGAGCCGATTCGCGGCGCCACTCCGATCGGGCTCGGCGAGGCGCTGGTGCTCGCCCAGGAGCGTGTCCCCGACGGCCGTTTCCTCAATGCGTTCCTGGCCACCCGTCCGGACCAGGCAGTCCGCATCGGTCTGATCCGGCCGGGCCACGAGGAGGGTGCGCCGATCATCACCGTGATCGTCGATCCCTGGCGCAAATCGGTTGTCGACGTGTTCGATCCGCGCACCATGTCGACCGGCGAGAGCATCATCGCCTGGCAGCGCGCGCTGCATTACGGCGTGGGCCTGGGGGGGACCTACAGGTTCCTGGTCTTCGTCTCCGGAGTGGTCATTCCGATCTTTGCGGTCACCGGCTTCTTGATGTGGTGGCTGAAGCGGCGCAATCGCCGGATCGGCGAACTGGCGAAGCGCAACCTGCAACGCACCGCCGGCCAGGCGGCCGAATAGCCGCCGGCTTGGCGGCTCGACGGCCCGTCTACTTTGCCGCCAAGTCGAACAGAACGATGGTGCGACGCGGCTCGGGCGGCAACGAGCGCCAGAGCGAGGGATCGACGGGCCGGCCGTGAGCGACGACCCAGCGCTCGAACTCGCTCTGCCGACGCGTGCTGCCTAGAACGGCGTAACGCACCTCGCCGCGCTCGACGAGCTTGGCGAAGGTATCGACGCCCATCACCGGATCGGTGCCGAAGAAGCCGCCGAATGCCATGACTGGCTGGCCGGTCCGCACGATCACGGGAGCAGCGAGCAAGGCGTTGGGGGCGGCAAGCAGGAAACGCGACTTGCCGCGATTGTCCTGCAGGAACTTCGCGAGCTTGGGATCGTCGGTCAGGCCGCGCCAGTCGCGCGACAAGATGGGACCTCTGCCGTCGTCGCGGCCGAGCCAGCGCACCAGGCTCGCCGAGGGCAACGTCAGATTTCCAGGCGCGAACAGGGCGCTGAGCGCCCACGCGGTCGGCAGAACCAGGAGGCCGAGAGCGCCGATCAGCGCGGGTGGCCGCTTGTCCCGCCATAGGGTGGCGCCGCCAGCGAGCAGGGCGGTCGCTGGCGCGGCCAGCCACCACGAATCCCACCCCAGGGCCGACGCGCCAATGTACCCCTGCCAGAGCGCCGTTGCGCCGAGGCCGACGGCGAGATGCCGCGGTCCGCGCCGCCACAGCTCGAAGCCGCCGATGCCGGCCAGGGCGGCGAGCGGCGGCGCCAGGGTCGACAGGTAGTAGGCATGGAAGATTCCGCCGGCGGCGCTGTACACCGTGCCATAGGCGATCGCCCACAGCGCCCACAAGGCAATCGGTGCCCGTCGTCGCCGCCAGCCGAGCACGGCGCCGATCACGGCGAGCGGCAGCATCCAGGCGAATTGCGGCGCGAGCGTCGGCTGGGCGAGGCGCAGCGGTCCGACCGGCACGTTGTCGTAGGCCGGGAAGCGTGGTGCCGGTGCCGGCGGCGTTCCCGCCGTGGTCGCTCGCTCGGGGCGGACGAAGCGCTCCAGTGCATTGTGCATCACGATCAGCTCGAGCATCGAATTGTCGTGGCTGCTGCCGGCATAGGGCCGGCGGTCCTTGGGCGTGAGATCGAAGGCTGCGGCCCACGAGAGCGAAACGACGATCAGCGCGGCGCCGCTCGCGGCCATCCATCCCAAGCGTCGGCGCCAGTCGAGCGTGGTGGTGAGCAGCCACGCCGCGAGTAGCGCCGGCCCGCATACCAGGGCGGCCATCATCTTGACGTTGAAGGCGATGCCCAGCAGCACCATGGAGGCCGCCAGGGCGAGGCCGCGGCCGCGCAGGGCCAGCATCGCCGCCAGCAGCAGGAACAGCACCAGCCACGAATCGGTGTTGTTGGACCGGTCGGCGGCGACGGCGATCGGCGACAGCGCGAGCAGCAGCGCCGCTGCGAGGCCGGCCGGCACACCGAACGCTCGCCGCACCAGCCGATGGATCAACCATACCGACACGATGCCGGCCAGCGCTTGCGGCAGATGGATCGCCCAGCCGCTGTAACCCAGCAGGCCCGCGAAGGCGGTTTGGATCCAGAAGGCGACCGGCGGCTTGTCGAGCGAGATGAAGCCGGCCGGGTCGAAGGCGTTGTAGAAGAAGAGGCCCAGGCCCTGCAGCATGCTGCGCACGCCGGCGGCGTAGTAGGCGGTGCCGAAGCCGTTGTCCTCGAGACGCCACAGCCGAAGCGTGGCGGCGATCAGCAGGACGATAGCCAGCGCCAACCCTTCGCGTCCCAACCATTCACGCCAATGTCGCCGACTCGCCTCTACCAATCGCCAGTCTCCGCCAGAGCTCCCCACGATCTTACGCGGGACGAAAGCCGATTATCCCGGGGGTTTTAGCAGCCGAGAGTCGGCCGACACCCGTGATTATCGTTCGGGGTCAGTGCGGCAGGGGAGCGCGGAACACGAAGAACGCGCCGGCACAGATCAAGGCAAAGCCGACCGCGTGATTGAGATTTATGCGCTCGCCGAGATAGAGCACGGAGAAGCCTGCGAACACGGTGAGCGTGATCACCTCCTGCATGGTCTTGAGCTCGGCTGCGGAATAGACCGCATGCCCCCAGCGATTGGCCGGCACGGCGAAGCAATATTCGATGAAGGCGATGCCCCAGCTCGCCACCACCACCAGCCACAGTGGCCGGTCGGTGAACTTGAGATGGCCGTACCACGCGAACGTCATGAAGACGTTGGAGACGAGCAGCAAGACGATCGGCGCGATGGAAGGCGGAAGCCAGGTCATCCTTCGCGCTACTCCGCCTTGATGCCGAGCTTCTTGACCAGCGGCACCACGGCCTGTTCCTCCTGGGCGAGCTTGGCGCCGAGTTCCTGCGGCGTGCTCCACGAGGTCTCCGCGGTGAGGTCGGCGAAGCGTTGGATGACCGCAGGGTCGCCGAGGACCGTCTTCATGGCGGCGCTGAGCTTTGCGAGCACCTCGGGCGGCATCTTGGCCGGCCCGAACAGGCCCGTGTAGGTGGCGAAGGTGAAGCTCTCGAGGCCCTTGACTCCGGAGTCCTTCATGGTCGGAACATCGGGCAGTTGCGGCACGCGCTTGTCCGAGGACACGGCGATGGCGCGCAGCTTGCCGGCCTTGATGTGGCCCAGCGAGGCATTGAGCTGGTCGACCTGCGCCGGAACCTGGCCCGCGATCACGTCGATCGATGCAGCCCCGCTGCCCTTGTAATGGATCAGCGTGTACCTGGCGCCGGTCGCCTCGCCGATCAGCTCGAGCACCAGATGGTTGGTCGTGCCCACGCCGGAATCGGCGACGCTGAACTTGCCGTCGCGGCCGAGCGCGATGAAATCGGCCATGGTCTTGATCGGCGAGCTCGGCGGGACCACGAGGACGGCCGGCACCGACTGAATGTGGCTGATCGGCTGGAACGCCGTCTTCCAGTCGTACGGCGCATTGCCATAGATCACCGGCACCACGACCAGCGAGTTCGCCGCGACCAGCAACGAATAGCCGTCGGGCGCCGAGCGGGCGACGATGTCGCCGCCGATCATGCCGCTGGCGCCGGCCTTGTTCTCGACCAGCACGGGCACACCCAGCACGTCCTTCAGCTTGTCGGCGATGATGCGCGCGGTGACGTCGATGTTCCCGCCCGGCGCATAGGGCGCCATGATACGGATCGGCTTGTCTGGATAGTCCGCCATTGCTGGTCCGATGCCGACAAGCAAGGCCAAGGCGCCGACGAGCGCCGACAACGATCGCATGGAATTCCTCCGTGTGAGAGGCGCAGCCTAACTCAACGTTCGCCCTTGGCCACGTTCATAAGAGGCGCCTCGCGGCGGCAAGGGTTCGCCCCTGTCAGAAATCTTTTGGCCGATGCTGCGCCCACGGCCGCGTCCGTTCGAGCAGTGCGCCGAGCCGCAGCACATCGGTCTCGGCGCCCCAGCGGCCGACGATTTGGACCGAGGTCGGCAAGCCGTCGGTGCCGAAGCCCGACGGCACGGCGAGGGCCGGATGGCCGGTCAGGTTGAACGGGTACTGGTAGGAGGTCCAACCCTGCCGGGTTATGCCGCACTTCTCGCCGTCGACCACGACCTCGTCGTTGGCCGCGTCGTGCGTGACGTCGAGCGCGGTACGCGAGTTGGTCGGCATCACCAGGAAGTCGAAGCGCTCGAACAGCACCTGAATGGCGCGGAACAGGCCGGTGCGCGCGTACTGGGCGTTGCGGAAGTCGGCCAGGCTGAACTTGCCGCCGCGATCCATGAAGGCGAGCGTCACCGGGTCCATCTGGTTCTGCCATTTGGGCAGATACTGGGCGCAGAACACCGAGAAGTTTGCCTGGTAGAGCACGCGACCCTCGGGTTCGATCCAGTCGATGCGGTCGGTCACCTCGTCCACTTCGGCGCCCAGGGTCCGCCAAGCATCGAGCGCCGCATGGGTGTTGACCCGAACATCGGCGGCAACGCGCGGATTGGCGGTGCGCTCGATGTAGCCGATGCGAATGGACGACAGGTCCTCGCCCATCAAGGAGGGCGAAAGCTGCCGCTTGTCCTCGCCGCCCTGGCTCCACGGGTCCTTGCCGCTCGGCCCGGTCAGCACCGAATGCATGATCGCGGCATCGGTGATGGTCCGTGCGATCGGCCCGGCATAGATGTTGTTTCCGAACGCATCGCGGGCCGTGTCGGTCGGCACCGCGCCGAGCGTCGCCTTCAGCCCGACCAGGCCGCAGCACGAGGCCGGGCCGCGCGTCGAGCCGGCACCGTCGGTGCCGAGGGCGATCGGGCCAAGGCCGGCGGCTACCGCGGCCGCACTGCCGCCGCTCGAACCGCCCGACGTGCGCTCCAGGTTCCAGGGATTGCGGGTCGCGCCGAAGGAGGGGCCGTCGGTCAGGCCCTTGACGCCGAACTCCGGTGTCGTCGACTTGCCGATGACGATGGCGCCGGCCGTGCGCAAGCGCTGCACCAGCACGTCGTCCGCCGTGGCGACATTGTCCTCGAAGATCGCCGAACCGTGCCGCGTATGGGCGCCGGCGACATCGACCAGGTCCTTGATGCTCACCGGCACGCCGTGCAGCGGGCCGAGCTTTTCGCCGCGCATCACCGCGTCTTCGGCTTTGCGCGCATCGCGACGCGCGGTGTCGGCCAACACCTGGCGAAAGCAATTCATCCTTGGCTGGGCCCGCTCGATCGCCGACAGGACGGTGTCGATATACTCCACGGGCGAAAGCTTGCGGGTGCGGATCAAGGCGGCCGCTTGGGTGGCGGGCATGAACAGCAGGTCGGCGTCTGACATCGGTCGAGTCACTCCAGGACGGGCAGGCTGCCGTTAGAGCAGACCCGCTGGACTTTGTGAACGCACGCGCTCTCCGTCCCAGCGAAGACGCTGGGGAGGAGAAGAGGCTGCGCCGCTCGACACCATGCCGCCCCTGGGTTACGCCGCCGGCAGATGTTCTCCATTCCCGTTCTGGTCGCCCTGGCGGCTGTTGCCGTCGTCACGTCGTTCATTTCCGGCATTTTCGGCATGGCGGGCGGGATGCTGTTGATCGGCTTCTTGCTGGCGCTGCTGCCGGTGCCCGTTGCCATGGTGTTCCATGGCGTCATCCAGATTGCCGCCAATGCCTGGCGGGCCTGGCTGTGGCGGCATCACGTCAATTGGCGCGTGGTCCTCAATTTCGGGCTGGGCTCGGGCGTGGCGCTGCTGGCGTTTTCCTCGCTCGACTTCGTGCCCGACAAGGCGATGGTGCTGATGGTGCTCGGCTTGATGCCGTTCGTCGCGCTGTCGGTGCCGCAGCGGATCGCGCCCAACATCGAGCGCGGCGGCCAGGCTTTCCTGGCCGGCCTGATCGGCGGCGCCTTGCAGCTCGTGTCGGGCGTGACGGGGCCGATTCTCGATATCTTCTATGTCCGCACCGGCATGACGCGCCAGGTCAACGTCTCCACCAAGGCGGCCGCCCAGGTGCTGGGTCACCTTACCAAGGTCACCTATTTCGCTGGCCTGATCGACAATCCGGCTGGGCGCGATCTCGCCCAATGGCTGGTGATGGGCTATGCCGCGGCTTTCGCCATCCTCGGAACGACCTTGTCGCGCCGCTTCCTCGACCGTATGTCCGACAGGCAATTCTATCACTGGACCCGGCGCGTGATCCTGGTGATCGGCACGGTCTATATCGGGCAGGGTATCTGGATGGTGGTGACGCGATGACGGACGTGAAGGCCGAGGTCAGGGCATTGCTCGATCGCTTGCCCGACGATTGCACCTATGCCGACGTGCAGCGCGGCATCGCCGTGCTGATGTGGCCGAAGCCGGCTGGTCCGGTATCGCAGGACGAGGTCAAGCGCCGCCTGCGTCAGTGGTTGAACGGGGAGAGCAACACATGAAGGACAGGGTATCGATCGACGTCGCGGGCGGTGTCGCCGACGTCCGGCTGATCCGCGTCGACAAGATGAACGCGCTCGATCCCGCCATGTTCGAGGGCATCATCGAGGCGGGGGCGAAGCTCGCCAGGCTGAAGGGCCTGCGTGCCGTGGTGCTGTCGGGCGAGGGCCGCGCCTTCTGCGCCGGACTCGACATGGGCAGCTTCGCCGCCATGAAGGACAACGGCGCCGGTGTGCCCGGCGCGCGCGATCTCACGGCGCGCACGCACGGCATAGCCAACCGCCCGCAGCAATGCGCCTGGCTGTGGCGCGACCTGCCGGTGCCGGTGATTGCCGCGGTGCATGGCGTGGCGTTCGGCGGCGGCTTCCAGATCGCGCTCGGCGCCGACATTCGTTACGCGACGGCCGACACGCGCTTCTCGGTGATGGAAATCAAGTGGGGCCTGGTGCCGGATCTCGCCGGCACGCAGCTCATGCGCCATCTGGCGCGCGAGGACGTGGTGCGCGAGCTCACCTACACCGGCCGCGTATTCGACGGCACCGAGGCCCTGCGGCTGGGCTTCGTGACGAGGCTGGTCGACGATCCGCGCGCGGCAGCACTCGCCACGGCACGCGAGATTGCCGACAAGAGCCCTGACGCTGTTCGCGCCGCCAAGCGGCTGCTCAACGACGCGGTCGCGACCGATGCCAAGGCTGGCCTGCTGGCCGAATCGGTCGAGCAGCAGAAGCTGATCGGCTCGCCCAACCAGATCGAAGCCGTGATGTCCAACCTGCAGAAGCGCACCGCCCACTACCAGGATTGATCCCCAGGAACCGTCACATGAACCGTCAATGGCTCTACGCCAAGCAGCCCCACGGCAAGATCGGTGCCGACACGTTCCAATGGACCGAGACGGCGATCCCGGTGCCTGGCGACGGCGAGGTGCTGGTGCGCACCCGCATGCTGTCGCTCGACCCGGCCAACCGCGCCTGGATGATGGGCAAGACCTATCGCGATGCGCTGGAGCCCGGCCAGGTGATGAGCGGCTTCGCCATCGGCGAGGTGGTCCAGTCGAATGCGAGCGGGCTGAAGCCGGGCGACATCGTCGAAGGGGATTGGGGCTGGCAGGACTATGCCGCGTTGTCGCCGCGACGCCTCACCAAGCGGACGACCAAGGCGCCGCTGGAGCACCTGGTCGGTCCGCTCAGCATCACCGGGCTCACCGCCTATTTCGGTCTGCTCGAGGTCGGCCAGCCCAAGCCCGGCGACACGGTGCTGGTCTCCGCCGCCGCGGGCGCCGTCGGCACGATGGTCGGCCAGATCGCCAAGCTCGCCGGCTGCCGCGTGGTCGGCACGGCCGGCGGCCAGGACAAGTGCGACTGGCTGGTGCGCGAGCTCGGCTTCGATGCGGCGGTCGATTACAAGGCAGGCGGTGTGCGCCGCGCGCTGGCGGCCGTCGGCCCGGATGGCGTCGATGTCTATTTCGACAACACCGGCGGGCCGGTGCTCGACGCCGCCTTGTCGTTGATGAATCTGCGCGGCCGTATCGTGTGTTGCGGCAACGTCTCGCAATACGATGTCGAGAAGCCGGCGCCCGGACCGATGGCGGTGCCGGGCCTGATCGTCACCAAGCGACTGAGGATGGAGGGCTTCGTCGTGATGGATTTCTTCGGCCAGCGCGAGCCGGCCGAAGCGCGCCTGGCGCAGTGGGTCGCCGAGGGCCGCATCAAGGCCATCGTCGACATCGTCGATGGCCTCGAGAAGGCGCCGCAGGCACTGATCGGCCTGTTCGAAGGAAACAACCGCGGCAAGCGGGCGGTCAGGATTTGAGGATCATTTTCCTCCCCCGTAACCGGGGGAGGTGCCCCGTCATACGGGGCGGAGGGGGAAGGCTGCAGACAAAGTGCTTCCGATTCCGACGTCAGCATCGGAAGAACCTCGACTGAGGTTTTCCCCCTCCGGCCCTTCGGGCCACCTCCCCCGTAAGACGGGGGAGGCGAGTAAGATCACTTCCCCTTGAACACCGGCTTGCGCTTCTCGACGAAGGCGCGCACGGCCTCCTTGTGGTCCTCCGTCCGCGAGGCCTGCACGAGGCGCTCGGCCTCGCGATGGAGCGCGGTCGGGTAGTCGATGTGCAGGGCGTCGTCGAGATTGTCCTTCATGTTGCGCAAGGCCACGCGCGGGCCTTCGGCCAGCGACTTGGCGAAGGCGAACGACTCGGCCTGCAGCGTGTCGTCGGCGACCACGCGGTTGACCAGGCCGATGCGCTCGCAACGCTCGGCATCGACGCGCTCGGCGGTGAACATCAGCTCGCGCGCCCGCGCCGAGCCGATGGTGCGCGTGAGCAGCCAGGCGATGCCGTAGTCGCCCGACAGCGCGACGCGGGCATAGCCGGTGCTGACGAAGGCCGACTTGGCGGCGATGCGGATGTCGCAGGCCAGCGCGATCGCGAGACCGGCGCCGGCCGCCGCGCCGGGCAGGGCAGCTACGGTGGGCTTGCGCAAGGCCACCAAGGCGCCGGTCAGGGCCGCTTGCCGCCAGCGCAGGTCGCCCAGCCGTTCCTCGAAGCTCATCTGGCCGCGCGGCCCGCGGCCGCCCATACCCTTGACGTCGCCGCCGCTGCAGAAGGCAGTGCCGGCGCCGGTGACCAGGATGGCGCCGACATTAGGGTCGTCGCCGCGCTCCTTGATCTGGGTGCGCAGGGCCGGCGTCAGTCTGTCCGACATGGCGTTGCGCGCCTCGGGCCGGTTGAGCGTGATCAGTGCCACGCCGTCCCTCACGCTGCACAAGAGTTCGGTTGTGCCGGTATCGATTTCCATGTGAATCTCCCTTGCCATGACATTCCCGATCACCGAACACATCGTCAAGTCCGCGCGCCACACCACGGGCTATCTCGCCTGCGGAGCGGAAGCGGCGCCGCTTCTGATCTTCTGCCACGGCTGGCCCGAGCTCTCGCGTTCGTGGCGCCATCAATTGCCGGCCTTTGCCGCGCTTGGCTTTCGTTGCGTCGCGCCCGACATGCGCGGCTACGGCCGCTCCGATACCTACACGCGCCACGAGGATTTCGCCCAGGAGCTGATCGTTGCCGACATGCTCGAGCTCCTGGCCGCGCTCGGGCGCGACAAGGCGGTGTGGATCGGCCACGACTGGGGCAGCCCTGTCGTGTGGAACGTCGCTTCGCATCATCCCGACAAGACAGTCGGCGTGGCGAGCCTCTGCGTGCCCTATCTCGCCGCGGGCTTCACGCTCGACACCGTGGTGCCTCTCGTCGACCGCTCGGTCTATCCCGAGGACAAGTTTCCTGCCGGGCAGTGGGACTACCAGTTCTTCTACCTCGAGAATTTCGACAAGGCGTGCAAGAGCTTCGAGGGCAACATCCGTAACGTCGTGAAGGCGATGTTCCGCAAGGGCGATCCGACGCGGGTCGGCAAGCCGGCGCCGACCGCCATGGTGCGCATGGCCGGCGGTTGGTTCGGCGGCGGCGCGTGTCCCGACGTGCCGCGCGATGCCGACGTGCTGACCGAGCAGGATCTCGAGGCCTACACGGCGGCGCTCGCCCGCAACGGCTTCTTCGGGCCGGACTCGTGGTACATGAATCACGAGGCGAACGACGCCTATGCCAAGCGATCGGTCAATGGCGGCAAGCTCGCCATGCCGGTGCTGTTCCTGCACGGCGCCTACGACACGACCTGCGAGACGATGACCTCGCGGCTGCCCGAGCCGATGCGCCGCGATTGCGCCGATCTCACCGAGGTCGTGGTTCAGTCCGGCCATTGGATGGCTCAGGAACAGCCGGTAGCAGTCAATGCCGCCTTGGCGAAGTGGCTGGCCGCCAAGCTGCCCCACTACTGGAAGAGCTGACGTGCGTGCCGTATCGATTGCCCTGTTGGTGATCGCGGGCTGCGTGGGCGCGCTGCCGTCGCTCGCGCAAGCGCCCGCCGGTCGCCCGGCCAACCCCGCGTCCGCGCCGCCGGCGTCGCAGTCTCCTCTGCCGACACTCAACATGACGGTGCCGCAGCGCGATCGCGAAGCCGTCTATGCCTACTATCGCGCCGAGATGGCGGCCGGCCGCTGCCCTCTGCCGCTCGTCAAGATGAGCAACGCGTGCCTGGCGCCCAGTCCGGGCAAGGCAGCCTGGCGGCTCGACCAGCCGCTCGCCGACGGCATCAAGGGCGAGGCGCCGCCCGCGGCTCTGATCGCCAAGCTGTCGCCGTCGCCGGCGGGCTATCATTACCTGCGCGTCGAGAACGATCTGCTGGTGGTCGGCATCGGCACGCGGATCGTTGCAGCGCTGGTCGCCGACCTCAGCAAGTTGTAGGCGCCTATCCCTCGAACCGACACAATCTTGGCGTTGGGTGCGTTGAAGAGGTCGCTCCCATGATCAAGAAATCCGTCGCTCTCGCATCCCTCGTCGCGCTGTCGCTCATGGCTGCGCCGGCTCTGGCCCAAAAGGACAAAGACAAGGACGACAAGCCCGGACATGGGCGCGGTGGCGGCCCGCCGGGCCAAGTCGATCGGGGGCAACCCGGCCAAGGAAAAGGCGGACCGGCTGCCTCTCCCGGTGGCCCGCAGCAAGGCAACGTCGTTGTCGTCGATCGGGATCGCAACGCGATCTACTCCTACTATCGAACCGAGTACGCGGCGGGGAACTGCCCGCCGGGCCTGGCCAAGAAGGGCAACGGCTGCCTGCCGCCCGGCCAGGCCAAGAAGGTCTGGGCGATCGGCCAGCCCCTGCCGGCCGGCGTCGCCTACTATCCGATGCCGCCGGTCTTGCTCGGACAGCTTTCGCCACTCCCTGCAGGCTATGAGTACGTGCGCGTCGCCAACGACATCCTGCTGATGGCCGTCGGCACGCGCATGATCGCCGCAGCCGTCGCCGATCTCGCGAGCTTCTAGCTCGACTTGGCGCGCAGCGCGGCTCGACGCGCGAGGCTCTCCGCTGGCCACGTCGCCTTGATGTCGTAGAACTCCGGCACCGCCGGGGTGCCCTCGGGCAGGACGACCCAGGGCTGCTTGGACGCGGTGAAGATGTGGATGTCAGGTGGCAGGCGGTCGGGCTCGTCGAGCGAGCCGACGCGGACGAATCGCACGGCTTCGCCGGCACCGCCATAGTTGCTCCACACAGCAATGCGGCAGGTCGGGCAGCGCCAGATCTTCTGGCCGCGGCCGCTCTCCGACGGCGTCATCACCAGCTCGGGTTCGCCGGACAGCAACTCGACGCGATCGGCCTCGATCATGGCATTGAGCGCGAAGGCCGCGCCGGTCTCGCGCTGGCACCAGCGGCAGTGACAGCAATTCACGAACAGCGGCTTGGATGTCATTCGATAGCGCACCTGCCGGCAGGTGCAGCCGCCGTCGAAGGTCTCGGAGTGGCTGGTCATGGCGCGAGGCTCCCCGCTAAGGTGATGCGAGGCAATAGCATTCGACGAGGGGGGAGACCATGACGGACCGCTTGAAGGGCAAGGTGGCGGTTGTGACGGGCGCGGCGCCGCGCGGCGAGGGCGTCGGCAACGGCATGGCGACGGCCATCCTGTTCGCGCGCGAGGGCGCCAAGGTGGTGCTGGTCAATCGCAGCGCCGAGCGGGCCGACAAGCTCGCTAGGCAGATCAAGGACGAGGGCGGCGAAGCCTCGGTGTTCGCCGCCGACGTCGCCAAGCCCGAGGCCGCCGAAGCGATGGCCGGCTTCGCCATGAAGCAATACGGCCGGCTCGACATCCTGCACAACAATGTCGGCATCGGCGCGCCGGGCACGCCCGAGACGGTGAGCCTCGCCGATTGGAACAAGGTGCTGGAGGCCAATCTCACGACGACGATGCTGTGCACCAAGCACTGCCTGCCGAAGATGAAGCAGGGCGGCGGCGGATCGATCATCATGGTGTCGTCGATCGCAGGCGTGCTCGGCCTGATCGGCAGTGCGGGCGCCGTCGCCTATTCGACGGCCAAGGCCGGCCTGCACGGCTTCACCCTGTCGGTGGCGGCCGACTATGCGACCCAGAACATCCGCGCCAACTGCATCGTCGTCGGCTCCGTGCACACGCCGATGGTGGCGCATCTCGGCGACGAGGCGCGCGAGCGCCGCCGCAACATGGTGCCGATGAAGACCGAAGGCACGGCCTGGGACGTCGCCCACGGTGCCGTCTATCTCGCTTCGGACGAATCTCGCTGGGTGACGGGGTTGATGCTGCCGATCGACGGCGGTTTGGTCGCCCTGCGGCAGTGGCCGCGCTAAGGCGTCGTCGAACGCCGGTCGTGCCGCCACGTGTAGAGTGAGCTCGCGACGATGACGGCGGTGCCGAGGATCGTCCAGCAGTCGGGAAAGTCGCCGAACACGACGAGGCCCAGGATCGTCACCCAGACGAGCGCGGTGTAGCTGTAGGGCTGCACGGCGCCGGCCTCCGCAACGGCGAAGGCGCGGATCAGGCTGTAGCTGGCCAGCGCATTCAGAAGCGCGATGGCGATCAGCAGCCCCCAACCCGTGGGCGTGGGCCATTGCCACTGCCATGGTCCGACGAGCGTGGTGGCGGCAAGGCCGGTGAATGCGGTCCAGACGAAGGTCGTGTCGGCTGAGTCTGTCCGGGTGCAGAGTCGGACCAGCACTTGGTAGGCCGCCCACATCACGGCGCCGATCACCGGCAGCAGCATCGGCCAATCGAACGTGCGCAAGCCGGGACGGACGATCAGCAGCATGCCGAGAAAGCCTGTGGCCACAGCGAGCCAGCGTGCCGGTCCGGCGCGTTCGCCGAGGAAGACGACGCCGAGCACGATCACGATCAGCGGCGAGGTCGCAGCGAGGGCGTGGGTGTCGGCCAGCGGCAGATGAGCGAACGCCAGCACGAAGACGGCGCTTTCGACCAGGATGAGGATCGAGCGGCCGCCCTGCAGCCATGGCCTTCGGCTGTGTGCCGTCGCCAGCAACCCCTTGCGGCGCACGAGCAACCAGGCAAACACGCAGAACACGCTGTAGCGGAGCCACATGATCTGACCGATCGAGTAGTCGGCCACCACCCACTTGCTCATCGCGTCCATGACGGCGAAGGCCGCCATGGCCAGGACCGTATAGACCGCGCCGAGAGAGGTGTTGTTGCGAGAGCCGGCCGCCGGAGCGGCCGTCATTCCGCCGCGGCCATGCGCTGCGCCGGCGGCCGGAAGGCCGGGATCACGCGCTCGGCGAACAGCTTCAGGCTCTTCATGGTCTTCTCGCGCCCGTAGTAGGGCGGGTAGTGCAGCAGCAGCGAGGTCATGCCGGTGCGGGCCTGCATTTCGCGCAGCCGGGCGATCACCGTCTCGGCCGAGCCGTGCAACAGCGTCTCGGCGAGGTCGTCGTACTTGATCTCGCTACCCTTCTCGGAAACCGAGCCGAGATAGCCGCTGGTGCCCGTGCCGCCGAAGTGGGCGATATGGCGCACGATCGCCTCCTCGGTCTCGGCCCGGGCCTGCCGGTCGGTGTCGGCGATATAGACCCAGCGGGCGATGTCGATCTCGCCCGCCGCCGGGTTCTTGCGCCGCTCCTCCGAGGCGTTGGCGAGCTCGCGCTTGTAAAGCGCCGTCTGCGCCGCCAGCGTCTCGATCCCGGGCAAGGTGGACAGCATCAATCCGAAGCCGTTGCGGCCCGAGTAGCCGATCGACCGATCGGTGCCGCCCGCCATGTAGAGCGGCGGATGCGGCATCTGGATGGGATGGGGCAGCATCTCGTAGGGTTCCTTGACGGTTCCCTTGTAGTACTTGCCTTGATGGTCCCAGCGGTGGCGGTGGAACGCGTCGAACATCAGGCCCACCGATTCCTCGACGATGTCGCGGCGGCCGTCGAAATCCTTGCCGAGCCCCTCGAACTCGTAGGGCCGATAGCCCGAGCCGATGCCTAGCCGGACGCGGCCGTTGGACAGGATGTCGACGAATGACGTGTTCTCGACCACGCGGATCGGGTCGTAGAGCGGCAGCGTGATGACGGCAGCGCCGATCTTGATGCGGCTGGTCTTGGCCGCGAGATAGGCCATGTAGGCGAAGCAGTCCGGCATGATGCCGTAGCTTGTGGCGAAATGGTGCTCGGCGATCCAGGCCGTATCGAAGCCCAACCGCTCTGCCTCGATCACCTCGTCGGTGGTCCGGGCGTGAACGTCACGATGCGGGTAGGGCTCTTCCTTGGGGTTCGGATGCGATGTGAAAAGAACGCCGAATTCCATGGTTCCCTGCCTTTCGACGCGCGATCCTACGGGGCCTGCCATGCACTGACCAGCCATTGAGGAGCCGATCCGTCAGGCATACGCTCGCAGGGCGAATGGAGGACTGACCATGGCATTCGACCTCGTCGTCAAGAACGGCATGATCGTCGACGGTTCCGGATTGCCGCGTTTTCGCGGCGACGTCGGCGTCAAGGATGGCAAGATCGCCGAGATCGGCCGCATCGATGGAGCGGCGGCCAAGGAGACCATGGATGCGGGAGGCCGCGTCGTGGCGCCGGGCTTCGTCGACGGGCACACCCACATGGACGCGCAGATCTTCTGGGATCCGATCGGCACCAGCTCCTGCTTCCAGGGCGTGACCAGCGTGGTCATGGGCAATTGCGGCTTCACCCTGGCGCCGTGCCGGGAGAGCGAGGCCGACCTCGTGATCCGCAACCTCGAGCGCGCCGAGGACATCAGCCGCGCTGCCATGAAAGCCGGCATCAAGTGGCGCTGGGAGACCTTCCCGCAATTTCTCGACGTGCTTGAGTCGCTGCCCAAGGGCATCAATTACGCGGGCTATGTCGGTCACTGCGCGCTGCGCACCTACGTGATGGGCCAGCGCGCCTTCACCGACGAGGCGACCGAGGACGACCTCGAGGCGATGGTGCGTCACACCAGGGAGTCGATCGCCGCCGGCGCCCACGGCTTCTCGACGACACGCAGCGCCAGCCACGAGACCTCCGACGACAAGCCGGTGGCGAGCCGGCTCGCGACCTGGAGGGAATTCGAGACTCTCGTCAAGGCAATGGGCGGCGGCATGGTGGAAGTCGCGGGCGAGCCGCGCGGCGCGGATGGGCACAAGGCGCGACAGTACTACGAGGACATGAGCAAGCTCGCGATCGAGAGCGGGCGTCCGTTCACTTTCGGTCTGTTCAGTCGCCGCACGAACCCGGGCACGTGGCGCACCACCTTCGACATCGTCGAGCGCACCTGCCGGCAGGGCGGCCGCATGTTCGCGCAGGTGCATAGCCGGGCGCTGAACGTGCTGCTCTCCTTCGAGACGCATCTGCCGTTCGACAAGTGGGAGGTGTGGCGCGACCTGCGCAAGCTGCCGCTCGCCGAGCAGAAGCAGTGGCTGCTCGATGCCGACAAGCGCCGCAAGCTGGTCGAGGTCGCGTCGCGGCCCTACGAAGGACCCCAGGTCCGAGGCGCCGAGGCCCGCCCGCCGGAGTGGGACTGGATCTTCGCCATGACCGACATGAAGGGCGCTTACAAGTCGATGGCCGACCTGGCCCGTCAGCGCAACACACACCCGGTCGAGCTGATGATCGACATGGCGCTCGAGCGCGATATGAAATTCTTCATGATCCAGCCGATCGCCAACGAGAACCAGACCGAGGCACTCGAGCTGATGAAGCATCCGCGCTCGGTCGTGACCTTCTCCGATTCGGGCGCGCACGTCTCGCAGATCATGGACAGCTCCTTGCAGACCCATCTGCTGAGCCACTGGGTGCGCGAGAAGCAGGCCTTCACGCTCGAGGAGGCGGTGAAGATGATCACCTGCGACACCGCCACTCAATTCGGCTTCCACGATCGCGGCCTGCTGCGCGAGGGCATGGCGGCCGACATCGTGGTGTTCGATCCCGACACGATCGGCGCGCGCATGCCCGAGGTCGTCCACGATCTGCCGGCCGGCGCCAAGCGGCTCAGGCAGAAGTGCGATGGCATGCACGCCACGATCGTCAACGGCCAGGTCCTGCTGCGCGACAACGAGCCGACCGGCAACCTGCCGGGCAAGCTCATCCGCAACAAACGGGCGATGATCTGAACGCATTCTCCGCCGGATCGCGGGCGGGACGCCCGCGGTCCGAAGGGATGGAGCCACAGTTTCGTCACTTGACTTCGCTGCGCCGCACAATCATATACGCGCCAGTCCGCTGGTTTGCGGGCTGACAAAGGTTTCTCGCGATCGCGCGACGCGCCCCATTCCTTGTGACGGCGCTTCATCCCGAGACAATCCCCAAAAAAAGGGCCGTCCCAGCCGCGCGCGGGAACGGGCTAAAAGCCGCCCTGAACAGGCGTGCCCGATGGGCGCGCCCGGCGCGGCCGTAAGGACTATATTTCAGTGAGTAATGTTTCATTCGCGGATCTCGGCCTCGCCGAGCCGCTGTTGCGTGCCCTCGATGCTGCCAAGTACACGGTGCCGACGCCGATCCAGGCGCGCACCATCCCGGCGCTGCTGCAGGGTCGCGACGTTCTCGGCATCGCCCAGACCGGCACCGGCAAGACGGCAGCCTTTGCGCTGCCCGTGCTGCAGCACCTCTCCGGCTTCCGCGAGCGCCCACAGCCCAAGAGCCCGCGGGCCCTGGTGCTGGCGCCGACCCGCGAGCTCGCCGTCCAGATCTCCCGCAGCTTCGACACCTACGGCCGAGGCCTCGGCCTGCGCCTCTGCACCGTCGTCGGCGGCCTGGGGTACGGCCGCCAGATCGAGACCCTGGCACGCGGTGTCGACATCCTGGTCGCCACGCCGGGCCGCCTGCTCGATCTGGTCGAGCGTGGCAACGTGCGGTTGGCGCATGTGACGTTCCTCGTGCTCGACGAGGCCGATCGCATGTTCGACATGGGCTTCATCAAGGACGTGCGGCGCATCGTCGGCTCGGTCTCCAAGCAGCGCCAGACGCTGTTGTTCTCGGCCACCATGCCGGGCGACGTCGCCAAGCTGGCGGCGGAGATCCTGAAGAACCCCGAGCGGGTGGAAATCGCGCCGCAGGGCCGCACCGTCGAGAAGATCGACCAGCGCGTCTATTTCGTGAGCGCCGCCAGCAAGCGCCAGCTTCTGAGCCATCTCTTGTCCGACGAGACGCTCGAGCGGGTCATCGTGTTCACCCGTACCAAGCGCGGCGCCAACCGTGTCGCCGAGGCGCTCGAGGACCGTGGCGTGCGGTCCGAGGCGATCCACGGCAACAAGTCGCAGAACGCCCGCCAGAAGGCGCTCGACAATTTCAGCCGCGGCCGCGCCCGCGTGCTGGTCGCAACCGATCTGGCGTCGCGCGGCATCGACGTCGTCGGCGTGACGCACGTCATCAACTACGAGCTTCCAGCCGACGCCGAGAGCTACGTCCATCGCATTGGCCGGACCGCGCGCGCCGGCGCCTCGGGCATCGCGCTGTCGTTTTGCGACGGCAGCGAACGCGGCCAGCTCAAGAGCATCGAGCGCCTGACCAACCAGCGCATCGCCGTCGTGGCGACGCCGGCCAACGAGGACATGCCGGCAGCCCCGCCGATGCGTCCCAAGGCCGAGCGTGACGAGCGTGACGAGCGCGACGAGAGCCCGCGCGAGCATCGCGGCGGGCCGCGCGGCCCGGGCAGGCCCGGCGGCGGCAACGGCCGTCATCGCGCGTTCGGCGAGCGCTCGCGCGGCGACCGTCCGAGTGCGCAGGGCGAGCATCAGTGGCCGCGCGGCGACTACCGCGATCAGCCACAAGGCGATGCGCCGCCCGTCGATCGTCCGTATGGCGAGCGGCACGGCCATCGCCCCCATGGCGAGCGCTTCCACGGTCATCGTCACCACGGCGAGCGTCACCATGGCGACCATTCGCACGGTGATCGGTCACATGGCGATCGCCCGCACGGGGATCGGCCGGAGGGTGCGGGTTTTGCCGCCCGCGCTCATGCCAAACGCCCCTACACGCCGCGTCCCCAGGGCGACCGGCCATTCGGCGGCCCGCCGCGCGGCAATGGCGGTCGTCGCTTCGGCGGCAACGGTGGCGGCGGCCGAGGCGGTCGCGGCCGAGCTGCCTGAGGCGGCCGGCTAAAGAATCCCTTCCTCGCGGAAGATTTCCAGACATTTGCGAAGGGCGCGCTCGTAACGGGCGCGCTCTTTTGCAATGGACTGGTCGTCCCACTCGAAGAAGCCGCGCTTGGTCTTGAAGCCGATGCGGCCCTCGTCGACATTGCGCTGCAGGATCGGCGGCGGGCCGTCGGCGTTGCTGAGGTCGGGCCAGATGATCTTGGCGACCGCGCAGGTCGTGTCCCAGCCCGAATGCTCCTTCTGCACGATCGGACCGGCAGCGGCGTAGCGGAAGCCGAACGACAGCCGGACCGTGGCGTCGATATCCTCGGGTGAGGCGACACCTTGCTCGATCAGCCAAAGCGCCTCGCGCATCAGCGCGCCCTGGATGCGATTGCCGAGGAAGCCGATCACATCCTTCTTCACCTGCACCGGCCGCTTGCCGAGCGCCGCCATGATCTCGCCGACCCGTTCGGCCTTGGCGACATCGGTGTGGACGGAGCGCACGACCTCGACCAGCGGGATGAGATGGGCCGGCATGAAGAAGTGCAGACCCATCATGCGATGCTGCGTTGCCAGCCCCTTGGCGATCTCGCTGATCGGGAAGCTCGAGGAGTTGGAGGTGAGCGCGGCGCTGGGCGTGGCGAGCTTCTCCATCTCGGCGAACAACTGGCGCTTCAACGCCAGATCCTCGGTCACCGTCTCCACGGCGATCTCGATCGTGCGCCAGGATGCCTCAGGCAGCGTCGCGAACGTCATCAGGCGCGACGTGTCGGTCGACTTGCCCATGGTACCCAGGGCCCGCGCGCAGGCGGCCGGCAGGCCGTCGCGCGTCGAGGCCGAGCGCGACACCACGTCGACCTTCCATCCGGCACCCAGGAACATGGCGATGATTCCCACGCCCATGGTGCCGCCCCCGATGACCAGGGCATGGCGTTCGCTTTGCGGCATTCTTGATCCTCCCAACTCGACGGCCGCCCCGATGGCGGGGCAATATCGCCGCTCACTTATAGCCCAGGGAGAAGAGAATGAGCGGCACCTACAAGGATATCGGCGTCAGCACCGAGGGCCATGTCGGGATCGTCGAGATCCAGCGGCCGCCGCACAATTTCTTCGACAATTCGCTGATCAACCAGATCGCCGATGCGTTCGAGGCGTTCGATCGCGACATCAACATCCGCTCCTACGTGCTCTGTGCGCAGGGCAAGTCGTTCTGTGCCGGCGCCGATTTCCAGAACCGGCCGCAGACCGGCTCGGCCGAAAGCGGCAAGCATCTCTACAAGGAGGCGACCCGCCTGTTCCGTGCCAAGAAGCCCAGCGTTGCGGCCGTGCAGGGGCCGGCGATCGGCGGCGGGCTCGGCCTCGCGGTCATGCCGGATTTCCGTGTTGCTTGCGCCGAAGCGCGCTTCTCGGCCAACTTCACCCGGCTGGCCTTCCATCCGGGCTTCGCGCTGACCTATACGCTGCCGCGCCTGGTCGGCCAGCAGCGCGCCAACCTGATGTTCTATACGGGCCGGCGCCTCAGCGGAGAGCAGGCCTACGAGTGGGGGCTGGCGGACGTGCTGGTGCCGCTGGCCGACGTGCGCAAGGCGGCCATCGGCCTGGCGACCGAGATCGCCGAGGGCGGCCCGCTCGCCGTGCAGTCGACGCGCGAGACCATGCGCCGCGGCTTCGCCGATGCCGCCGAGGCGGCGACCGAACGCGAGCTCACCGAGCAGGATTGGACACGCAAGACCGAGGACTTCAAGGAAGGCATCAAGTCCTACGCCGAGAAGCGTCTCGGCAACTTCAAGGGCCGCTGATGGGCCAGGTATCGGGCAAGGTCGCCATCGTCACCGGTGGCGCCTCGGGCATCGGCGAGGCCTGCTCGGAAACGCTGGCGCGCGAGGGCGCGTCGGTGCTGGTGACCGACGTCGACGACGCGCTCGGCAAAGCCGTCGTCGAGCGTATCGCGAAGGCAGGCGGCAAGGCGCACTATCTGCGCCATGACGTGCGCGACGAGGCGGCGTGGCCAGGCGTCGTCGCCGAGGCCGAGAAGCGCTTCGGCCGGCTCGACATCATGGTCGCCAATGCCGGAATCGGCATCATGGCGCCGATCGAAAGCATGACGCTTGCCGACTGGCAGCGTCAGCAGGCGATCAACCTCGACGGAGTGTTTCTCTCGATCAAGCATGCCATTCCGGCGCTGCGGCGGGCGGGCGGCGGCTCGATCGTGCTGATGTCGTCGATCGCGGGCCTGCGCGGCGCGCCCGGCCTCGCCGCCTACTCGGCGACCAAGGGCGGCGTGCGCCTGCTCGCCAAGTCGGTGGCGCTCGAGCATGCCGCCGACAAGATCCGCTGCAACTCGGTCCATCCCGGCATCATCGCCACGCCGATCTGGGGCAAGATCCCGACCGGTGCCGAAGGCAACCGCCGCAATGCGCCGATCGATCCGCGCGAGCGGGCGGCGGCCGTCGTGCCGCTCACGCGCGTCGGCGAGGCGCAGGACATCGCCAACGGCGTGCTGTTCCTGTGCACGGATGCCGCCAACTATATGACCGGCCAGGAGCTGGTGATCGATGGTGGCATCACCGCCGGCGGCCGGCCGCCGCCGCGGGCGCAGTAGGTCCGTGGCCGCCGCAGCAGCAAAGGGCTGGATTGTCGTTGCGGCGCTGAGCGGTGCGATCGCCATCGCCGTCGGCGCCTTCGCGGCCCACGGCCTCGATCTTTCGACCGAGGCGGGCCGCAAGGCGCGAGAGTGGCTGCAGACCGGCAGCCACTACCAGATGATCCACGCGCTGACGATCGTGGCCGCGGTCGCCCTGGCACGCGGCGCGCTGGTGAACGTGTCCTGGGCCGTCGTCGCCCAATGTCTGTTCCTGGCCGGCAGCGTGCTCTTTCCCGGCGCCTTGTATGCGCTGGCGTTCGGCGGCCCGCGATGGTTCGGCGCGATAGCGCCCATCGGCGGCACTGCCTTCATCCTGGGCTGGCTCAGCCTCGGGCTTGCGGCGCTGCTGAGGTCCGACGCCGATTGATCGCAGGAAGTGGTCGTTCGGCCTCTCAGCTTGCCATACGATGAGGCCGAGGCATCTGCGGTCTCCCTGACCTGGAATGTCGACAAGGCAGCAGTCATTCCACGGGGAGCAGGCGATTGGTGGAACCTGCGGCCAAGAGCCATAATTCACCTACGACAGACATCCCCCTCGGCGACGCGTGAATTCAATGTCGTGGTAGAGCGTGACGAGGCGGGCTGGTTCGTAGCAAGCGTGCCGACTCTGCCAGGATACCATACTCAAGTGCGCTCGCTCGACGAACTGATGTCCCGGATTCGCGAGGCGATCGAAGCCTGTCTCGAAGCGGGCAACGTTCCCACGTCATTGGAGTTCGTCGGCGTTCGGCGCGTATCCGTGGCGGCATGAGCCGTTACCCGCCGGTTTCAGGGCGGGAGTTGGTGGCAGGTCTTGGTCGAGGTGACTTCGAGGTCATCCGGATGAGGGATAGCCATCATGTGCTTCGCCATCCCGATGGCCGAACCACCGTTGTGCCCGTGCATGGCCGAAAAAAGATCGGCCCTGGGTTGCTCTCAAGGATTCTGCGCGGTTGCAAGTTGACCAGGCACGAGCTTCGGAACCTGCTGTGAGGACGCCGCCTCGACGGCAGTTCGGAGCGGCAAGAGATCCTGAGCGTAGCGAGGAATGTCGGTCTACTCGGCAGGACCTACCCCAACTGCTCGTCGAGCAGCTCGAGGGCTTCCGCCGCGAAAGCGCGCATGTTGGCGACGCGATCGTTGGAGCCGGTGCGCAGCGTGCGCGCCACCTTGCCCTTGGGGCCGACGACGGCGACGCACGTGTGGCCGGCGGGATCGCCGTAGGAGTTGCCGGTCGGGCCGGAGGCACCAGTCTCGGCCAGGCCCCACGTCGTGTTCAACCGCTCGCGCACCAGCTCCGCAGCAAGCGTTGCCCACGGCTCCGACGACGAGCGGATGCCGGCGCGCTTCTCCTTGGTCGCGGTCAGAAAGGCTTCGCCCGCGGGGCGCGTGTAGACCACGGCGCCGCCCATGAAGTAGGCCGACGCGCCGGGCACGGCGAGCAGAACGGCCGATACGAGTCCGCCGGCCGACGACTCCGACACGCCGACGGTTTCCTTGCGCGCCTTCAGCTTCTCTCCGACCTTCTTGGCGAGCGGCAGTAGCGAATCCATGTAGATCAATCCTTCTTGGTGAAAATGTCGAGGACCAGCGGAACCTGCTGGCCGAGCCAGATCGCGCGATCGCGATGATCCTCCAGATCCTCGCCGGTGTTGGGATGAACGAACACGGTGAGGTCGCCGCGATTGAGCGTCAGCCAGGACAGCAGCGGGGCGAGCTGCTCGTTCTGGAAATGCACTTGGTAGCTGAAGCGCGGATGCGGTCCGACGGGCCTTTCGTGAAAGCGGCCCATCTGGATGTCGAAGGCTCTCTCGATTCTCTCGCGCAAGGCCCACGCAGGATCGCGCGAAGCGGCGTCGAAGTAGACGTGGGCGTGCCAGTCCTTGATGTGTGACGTTTCCATAGCTCACCCTACCACATCGCCGAGCCCGCCTGTCGGAACCCAAAGCCGTTCCCCGATGGGAGCTTGCTTGCTAGGCTCTGGCCATCATGAACTTCGATTTCTCCGACGACCAGAAGCTGCTCAAGGAGCAGGTTCGCAAATTCCTCGCCGACAAATGCCCGACGAAGACGGTGCGGCGCGTGCTCGACGGCAACGAGACCCACGCCGACGAGGTGTGGAAGGGCCTGATCGAGCTCGGCGTGACGGCCACGGCCATTCCCGAGGAATATGGCGGGCTCGGCCTGTCGCCGCTCGAGCTTTGCGTCGTCGCCGAGGAGATCGGCCGCGCGGCCGCGCCGGTGCCGTTCGACACCTCGGTCGTGCTGGCGACCGAGGCGCTGAAGCTCGCGGGCTCCGAAGCGCAGAAGAAGAAGTGGCTGCCGAAGCTCGCGGCCGGCGAGGCGATCGGCACGCTGGCGGTCGCCGAGGGCCCGCAGCCGGCCAAGCCGCGCAGCACGCGCACGCTGTTCGGCGGCGGTCGCCTCAACGGCAAGAAGGTGCCGGTGGCGGATGGCGAGGCCGCGACTTTCGCGATCGTTCTCGCCAACACCGGCGGCAGCGGCGATCGCGCCGTGTCGCTGGCGCTGGTCGATCTCGCGCAAGAATCGATCAGGCGCACGCGCGTCGAGACCATCGATCCGGCGCGCAAGCATGCCGAGCTCGCGTTCGATGGTGCCGCGGCCGAGCTGCTGGGCGGCGAGGGCGAGGGCTGGCGCCTGCTCGAGCGCCTGTACGATGCGGCGGCAGTGTACTTCGCTTTCGCTCAAGTCGGCGGTGCCGAGGCAGCGATGTGGATGGCGCGCGACTATGCCCTGCAGCGGCAGGCCTTCGGGCGGCCGATCGGTTCGTATCAGGCAGTCAAGCACAAGCTCGCCGACTGCTACGTCAAGCTCGAGCTGGCCCGCTCCAACGCCTACTACGGCGCCATGATGCTGACCGACGGCGGCGCCGACCTGCCGCTGGCCGCAGCGGCGGCGCGGATCGCGGCGACCGATGCCTACGATTTCGCCTCCAAGGAAAACATCCAGACGCACGGCGGCATCGGCTTCACCTGGGAGGCCGACACGCAGTTCCATTATCGGCGCGCGCGCGTGATGGCGCTGTCGCTCGGCGGGCCGATGGCCTGGAAGGACAAGCTGGTTAGCCGGCTCGAACAGAAGAACGCAGCGTAACACGCACTACCTCATCCTGAGGAGCGCCCGCAGCAGGGCGCGTCTCGAAGGATGGGCCTCAGTCTCGACGTTTGCCCACCCTTCGAGACGCATCGCTTCGCGATGCTCCTCAGGGCGAGGGGAAGGTAGGAGGAACCCATGGATTTCAACGATACGCCCGAGGAAGCCGCCTTCCGCAAGGAGGTGCGCGCCTGGCTCGACGCTAACGCCACGCGCAAGAGCGACGACAAGCAGAGCTTTCGTGCACGCAACGACGACCCGAATCTGCTGACGAAGGCCAAGGAGTGGCAGGCCAAGAAGGCCGCTGCCGGGTATGCCCGCATCACCTGGCCGAAGGAATATGGCGGCCGCGGCGGCTCGCCCATCCTGCAGGTGATCTACCAGCAGGAGGAGGCGAACTACCTGGTGCCGCTGGGCTTCTTCGACATCGGGCTCGGCATGTGCATCCCGACGATGATGGCCTATGCCAAGCCCGAGCAGCTTCAGCGCTACGTCAAGCCGGCGCTCCACGGCGAGGAAGTGTGGTGCCAGCTCTTTTCCGAGCCGGCTGCCGGTTCCGACGTCGCCGGCATCCGCACTCGCGCCGAGCGGGCCAAGCTACCCGATGGGAGCGATGGCTGGGTGATCAACGGCCAGAAGGTCTGGACGTCGGGCGCGCACTATTGCGACTACGGCATCATCATTACCCGCACCGACCCCAATGTCCCGAAGCACCAGGGACTCACCATGTTCTTCCTGTCGATGAAGACCCCTGGGGTGGAGGTGCGGCCGATCAAGCAGATGTCGGGCGGCGCCAACTTCAACGAGGTGTTCTTCACCGACGTGCGCGTGCCCGACACGCAGCGCCTCGGCAAGGTCGGCGACGGCTGGAAAGCCGCCCTTACCACGCTGATGAACGAGCGCCTGGCGGTCGGCCTGCCGTCGGGCGGTCTCGACGTCGACGAGCTGATGGAGCTGGCGCGCGACACCGAGCTCGACGACGGTCCGGCCATCCGAAACCAGCAGGTGCGCGGCAAGATCGCCGACTGGTACGTCCAGCAGCAGGGCCTCAAGCTGACGCGCTACCGCACGCTCACCGCGCTCTCCAAGGGTCAGACGCCTGGCCCCGAATCGTCGATCATCAAGATCGTGGCGGCACCCAAGATGCAGGACATGGGCGCTCTCGCCATGGAGCTGATGGGACAGGGCGGCATCATGCGCGAGGAGGTGCCGCACGCCGCCGGCTTCCAGGCGCAATGGATCGCCGGCGCCGGCTTCCGCATCGCCGGCGGCACCGACGAGATTCTCCGCAACATCGTCGCCGAACGCGTGCTCGGCCTGCCGAGCGACGTGCGCGTCGACAAGGACGTGCCGTTCAACAAGCTCGGCAAGGGCTGAGGGAGCGAAGCGCTTCGTCCTCATGTTCCTCTCCCCCGATAGGGGGAGAGGAACATGAGGGTCGCTTTGCCCACCTTACCGCATCTTCAGCGCCCACTCGGTGTACTTCGCTGCCTGCTTGTGCAGGTCGGCGTAGTACTTGGCGTACTCGGCGCCGACCATCGGCTTCAGGGCGAGGCCGACGTCGTTCATTTTCTTGACCTGCTCGGGGTCCTCGACCGCCTTGACGAAGGCGACCTCGATCGCCTTGACGATCTCCGGCGGCGTGCCCTTGGGCGCACCCACGCCACGCGTCGAGCTCGAGATTACGGTGGTGAAGCCGAGCTCCTTGGTCGTCGGCACGTTGGGCACGAACTTGGAGCGTTCGTTGTCGGTCACCGCGAGACCGCGCAACTCGCCCGACTGGATGCGCTTGGAGACGCTGCCGACATTGTCGAAGGCGACGTCGACGTGGCCGCCCATGACGCCGGCAAGCTGCTGGGCGCCGCCGTCGAAATGGACGATGCGGAATTCCACCTTGGCCGCCTCCTGCATCATCAGGATGGCGAGATGGTCGTCGCTCAAGATGCCGGTGGTGCAGGCGCTGATCTTGCCCGGCTGCTTCTTGGCCGCCTCGAGAAGATCGCCCAGGGTCTTGTAGGGGCTGTCGCCCTTCACCCAGATCAGGCCCGGATCGAGCACCTGGTTCACGATCGGGATGAAGCTGTCCATGGTGAAGGCAGCCTTGCGCTCGGGATCGAGCACGATGGTGTTGATGCCCGGCAGGTTGAGGAAGCCCAGCGTGTAGCCGTCGGGGCGCGCGCGGGCGAACTCGGTGAAGCCGATCTGCCCGCCGGCGCCCGCCTTGTTGACCACCGTGACCGTCTGGCCGAGCGCCTTCTCGGCCGCCGCGGCGAGGATACGGGCGCCGACGTCGGTGCTGCCGCCGGCCGGAAAGGCGACGATGAGCTGGACGCTGCGCCTCGGATAGTTCTGTGCCAGCGCCGGGCTGGCGAGGCTGGCAGCAGCCGAGGTTGCGAGCAAGGTGCGGCGGCGCAGTAACATGGATTCCTCCCTGAAGGTTCTTCGACGGTCCCCTATTCGGCGTCGCTCTCGCGAAGCTTCGAGAACGAGCCGGGTTTCAAGATCAGCATGGCGACGACGACCACCGGCACCGCGAGCAGGGCGAGCGCCAGCGGCCGGTCGAGAAAGATCGCGAGACTGCCGCCTGAAATCTCGAGCGTGGTGCGCAGCGATCGTTCCATCATCGGTCCCAGGATCAGCGCCAGGATGGCGGGTGCGATCGGGAAGTCGAGCTTGCGCAGCAGGTAGCCCAGGATGCCGAAGCCCAGCATCACCCAGACGTCGAACAGGTTCTGCTTCAAGCCGTAGGCGCCGATGATGCAGAAGATCAGCACGCCGGCGCACATATAGCTGAAGGGAATCTTGAGCAGCTTGGCCCACAGGCCGACCAGCGGCAGGTTGAGGATCAAGAGCAGCACGTTGCCGACGAAGAAGCTCGCGATCACCGTCCACACCAGCTCGGGCCGCTCGGTGAACAGGAAGGGACCCGGCGTGATGCCGTTGACGATGAACGCCCCCATTAGCACGGCGATGGTCGGAGAACTCGGGATGCCGAGCGCGAGCAGCGGCACCATCGAGGCGTTGGCGTAGGCATTGTTGGCGGTCTCGGCCGATGCCACGCCCTCGATCGCTCCCTTGCCGAAGCGTTCCGGAGTCTTGGAAACGCGCTTCTCCAGGACGTAGGCCATGAACGTCGGCACGATGGCGCCGACGCCGGGAATCAGGCCGAGCACGAAGCCGACGACGGTTCCGCGGCCGATGGCCCCCGCCGAGGCCCGGCATTCCTCGCGGGTCGGCATCCAATTGGCGAGCTTGGTCTCGACCATGTGGGTCTGCCGCGCCTCTGCGGCGATCAGCAGCTCGGCGATGCCGAACAGGCCCATCACCACCGGCACGAAGCCGATGCCGTCGAACAGCTCCTCTACGCCGAAGGTGAAACGCGGCGCGCCGCGTACCGGATCGACGCCGATCATGGCGAGCAGCAGGCCGATCGACGCCATGAGTAGCGCCGCCAGCATGTTTCGGCCGGCAAGGCCCACGACAAGGCACAGGCCCGCGACCATCAGGGCGAAGAACTCGGCCGGGCCGAACTTCAGCGCCAGGCTGGCGAGCGGCATGGCGACCGCGACCAGCGCCACCGTCGCCAGGGTGCCGCCGACGAAGGAGCCGATGGCGGCAATGCCCAGCGCCGAGCCGGCGCGGCCCTGGCGCGCCATCTGATGCCCGTCGATGCAGGTCACGACCGACGCGGCCTCGCCCGGCACGTTGATCAGCACCGACGTGATCGTGCCGCCGTACATCGCGCCGTAGTAAATGGCGCAGAGCATGATGATCGATCCCGTGGCGTCGAGGCTGAAGGTCAGCGGGATCAGGATGGCGGTGCCGGCGGCCGGCCCGAGGCCGGGCAGCAACCCGATCAGCGTGCCCAGCATGCAGCCGGCGAAGGCATAGAGCAGATAGTGCACCGACAGGGCGGCGGCGAAACCGGCGAGCAGGTGTGACAGCGCCTCCATGTCTACAGCCCGAAGCGGCCGCTGGGCAGCAGCACATCCAGCCAGGTCGTGAAGACGTAGTGCACGCCATAGCTGCCGAGCACGGCGAACACGGCAACGATCCACCAGCGCCGCTCGCCGAGCGCAATCACCAGCGCGGCGTTGAACACCAGCATGGCGACGCGGAAGCCGACGAAATCCATCGCCGCCGTCACGGCAGCCATCGACACGACCACGGCGAGCCAGCGGCGGCCGCCCGGTCCGTGCGGCAGGATGCGCACCTCGGCGTCGGCGGGATCGGGAGCCTCGCGATAGATCGAGACCAGCAGGGCAACGGCGAAAGCCGAGCCGACCAGCGAAAGCCAGAATGGAAAGAAGCCGGGGCCGGGACCTAGCCGATCGGTCAAGGGCAACAGAAGGGATTGCCACAGCGCGAACAGGCAAAACGCCAGCATGGCGCCCGTCGCGACCAGCCGACCTCGGCGCATGATCCGCGTTCCTCCCAGTGTTTCTTTCCTTGTTCTGTGGTGAGCATAGCTGCAAACAGGACAGGCGCAAATCGACACAGCCAGATCAACAGTGAGGGGGGGGGAGGAAGCGAATGAACAGGCTCGACGGCAAGGTCGCGTTCCTGAGCGGCGCGGCGCGCGGCATCGGCGGGGCGACGGCGAAGTTGATGGCACAAGCGGGCGCCAAGGTCGCGATCGGCGACGTGCTCGACGAACGCGGCCGACAGACCGCGAAGGAGATCGAGGCGGCTGGTGGGCAGGCGCTCTATGTCTCGCACGATGTCACCAGCGAGGCGAGCTGGTCGGCGGCCATGGACGCCACGGTGAAGCGGTTCGGCGCACTCGATGTGCTGGTCAACAATGCCGGTATCTTCGTCGGCAAGGGAGTCGAGGACGCCTCGCTCGACGATTGGAACCGGCTGGTCGCCGTCAATCTCACCGGCGTCGTGCTGGGCACGCGCGCAGCGCTGCCCCATCTCAAGGCGAGCGGCGCCAAGCGGGAGCATGGTGCGGCCATCGTCAACCTGGCGTCGGTCGCCGGCCTGGTCGGCTCGCAGCTCGACCCGCTCTACTCGCTGACCAAGGGCGGCGTGACCTTGTTCACCAAGTCGACGGCGCTGGAGTTCGGTCGCAAGGGCTACAAGATCCGAGTCAACTCGATCCATCCCGGCCTCATCCAGACCGACATGGGCGAGAAAACCTTCGTCATGCGAGCCCAGGCGCAGGGCACCAACGACACCGAGAAGGCACGCCAGACCACGCTCGCCCTGCATCCGATCGGCCGGCTCGGCGTCGCCGACGACATCGCCAAGGGCATCGTGTTCCTGGCCTCGGACGATGCGAGCTTTATGACGGGCGCGGGCCTGGTGGTCGACGGCGGCTGGACCGCCCACTGAGAGGCTTCTCTCATCCTCCTCAGCGAATCCGGGGAGGAGGATGAGAGATCAAAAAATCCCTGCCGACAGCCCGGCCGCCATCGCGGCACCGAGCTCCTCGCACTGGTCGACGAAAGCGGGCTGCCAAATGCCGCGGCAGATCAGCGGGTCCTGGACGGCGCGCCAGCGCAGGCCGGTGACGATCGTCTCGACGCCGCGGCGCGTGCCGGTGCCGTCGCTGCCGGCACGGATGTAGAGCGCATAGGGCAGGCCTTGCGTGTGCTCCAGGCAGGGGTAGTAGCTGCGGTCGAAGAAATCCTTCAAGGCGCCGCTCATGTAGCCCAGGTTCTCGGTCGTGCCGAGGATCACCGCCTGGGCGGCGAGCACGTCGTCGGGACCGGCCTGCAGGGGCGCGACCAAGCGGACGTCGATCTCCGTTTCGCTGAGCGCACCCCGCTCGACGGCAGCCCGCAGCGAAAGGGTGTTCTCCGACGGGGCGTGCGCCACAATGAGCAGCCTTTTCGACATGGAGGGGGTTTTACCCCGAGACAGATCGACATGCTGAAGAAACTGCTGATCGCCAACCGCGGCGAGATCGCCATTCGCATCGCCCAGGGCGCCAACGAGCTCGGTCTTTCGACGGTGGGGATCCATTCCGCGGACGATGCGAGCTCTCTCCATACCCGGCGCGTCGACGAATCCGTGGCGCTCGACGGGCGCGGTGCCGCCGCCTATCTCGATATCGCCGGCGTGATCGCGGCGGGGCGGAACGCCGGTGCCGACTCGGTCCATCCGGGCTATGGCTTCCTGTCGGAGAATGCCGCCTTTGCCGCCGCCTGCGCGGACGCAGGCATCGTGTTCGTCGGCCCGACCGCCGGGCAGCTCGAGCTGTTCGGCGACAAGGCACGGGCCCGTGCCCATGCCGAGACCTGCGGGGTGCCGGTGCTCCCGGGCACCGGAATCGTCGATGTTGGCGGCGCGACGGTGTTCTTTCGCCAGCACGCCAAATCGGGCGTGGCACTAAAGGCCATTGCCGGCGGCGGCGGCCGCGGCATGCGCTTGGTCACTGCCGAGGCGGACTTGGCCGACGCCTTCGTGCGAGCCTCGGCCGAAGCCAAGTCGGCGTTCGGCAACGGCGCCCTCTATGTCGAGCGCCTGATCCGTCGGGCGCGACACATCGAGGTGCAGATCGTCGGTGACGGCAAGGGCGGCATTGCGGCCCTCGGCGAGCGCGAGTGCACCCTGCAACGGCGCAGCCAGAAGATCGTCGAGCTCGCGCCCAGCCCCAACCTGGTGCCGGCGCTGCGCCGGAAGATCGTCGACGCGGCGATCGCTATGGCCAAGGCCGCGAGCTATCGCAGCCTCGGCACCTTCGAGTTCCTGGTCGAAGGGGGCGAGTTCTTCTTCATCGAGGCAAATCCGCGCCTGCAGGTCGAGCATACTGTCACCGAGGAGGTGTGGGGCGTCGACCTGGTGAAGACACAGCTTCTGCTGGCCGGCGGCGCGAGCCTGGCCGACACGGGCATTCTCGACGCCGAGCCGCACGGCCAGGCGATCCAGCTCCGCATCAACATGGAGACGATGACGCCGGACGGCTCGGCCAAGCCGGGCGGGGGCACGCTCACGGCCTTCGAGCCGCCGTCCGGCCGCGGCGTGCGCGTCGACACCTACGGCTATGCCGGCTATCGCACCAATCCCAACTTCGATTCGCTGCTCGCCAAGCTGATCGTGCACAGCCCGTCCACTGCGTTCGCCGACGTGCTGGCGCGCAGCGAACGCGCGCTCGCCTCGTTCAGGCTCGAAGGAGCGCCCAGCAACATCGGCTTCCTGCGCGCGCTGCTGGCCCATAGCGACGTCCGCGCCGACAAGGTCCATACGCGGTTCGTCGACGAGCATGCCGGCGCGCTGATCGAGGCCGCAGCCAAGATGAATCCTGGCCTCTATTTCCAGGCTGTGGCGCCGGCCGCGCCGGGCGCCAGGCAGGCGGGTGCGCGGGTCGACTCGGTCGATCCGCTGGCCGTGCTGACATTCGGCAAGACGGCGCCACAGGCGGCGGAAGAGATCGCGAGCGATGCGCCGGAGGGGACCGTGCCGGTGCCCGCGCCGATGCAGGGCACCATCGTCAGCGTCGGTGTCGAGGAGGGCGATGCGGTCGCGGCCGGCCAACCGCTCCTGATCATGGATGCCATGAAGATGCAGCACGAGATCCGCAGCCCGACGCGCGGCTACGTGCGGCGGATCGCCGTCGAGCCCGGCGAGACGGTCTACGAAGGCCACGCACTGCTGTTCGTCGAGGAGGCCGATGTCGAGGTCGAGGGCACGACGGCCGAGGAGAAGATCGACCTCGATCACATCCGCCCCGACCTGGCCGAATATTTCGAGCGCCGCGCGCTCACGCTCGACGCCGAGCGGCCCGACGCCGTGGCGCGCCGACGCAAGACCAACCAGCGTACGGCGCGCCAGAACCTCGACGACCTGGTCGACCCGGGCAGCTTCATCGAATGGGGCGCCTTCGCCATCGCCAGCCAGCGTACGCGGCGCACCAGCGAGGACCTGATCGAGAAGACGCCGGCCGACGGGTTGATCACCGGCATCGGCCGGGTCAACGGCTCGCTGTTCGGCCCCGAGCGCAGCCGCGTCGCGGTGGCGCACTACGACTACACCGTGCTCGCCGGCACGCAGGGCAAGACCAACCATCACAAGAAGGACCGGCTGTTCGAGATCGTCGAGGAGCAGCGCATTCCGCTGGTCTTCTTCACCGAAGGCGGCGGCGGCCGGCCGGGCGACGTCGACGTGCAGTCGGTCGCCGGCCTCAACACCATGGCGTTTCACATCTTCGGACGCTTGAGCGGCGTGTCGCCGCTGGTCGGCATCAATTCGGGCCGCTGCTTCGCCGGCAATGCCGCTCTGCTGGGCTGCTGCGACGTCGTGATCGCCACGAAGAACTCGTCGATCGGCATGGGTGGCCCGGCCATGATCGAGGGCGGCAATCTCGGCGTGTTCGCGCCCGAGGAAGTCGGGCCGATGAGCGTGCAGGTACCCAACGGCACTGTCGACATCGCCGTCGAGGACGAAGCCGAGGCCGTCGCCGTCGCCAAGAAATACCTGTCCTACTTCCAGGGCGCCGTGCCGGAGTGGCGGGCCGCTGACCAGCGCCTGCTGCGCCGTGCCATTCCGGAAAACCGGCTGCGCGTCTACGACGTGCGCGACGTCATCGGCACGTTGTGCGACGAGGGCTCGGTGCTGGAGCTGCGCCGAGCCTTCGGGCTGGGCATGGTCACCGCTCTTGGTCGTGTCGAGGGCAAGCCGTTCGGCATCGTCGCCAACAATCCGTTGCATCTCGCCGGTGCCATCGATTCGGACGGCTCGGACAAGGCGGCGCGCTTCCTGCAATTGTGCGACGCCTTCGACCTGCCGGTGCTGTTCCTGTGCGATACGCCGGGCATGATGGTGGGGCCCGAGGTCGAGAAGACGGCGCTGGTGCGCCATTGCTCGCGGCTGTTCGTGGTCGGCGCCAACCTCACGGTGCCGTTCGGCACCATCGTGCTGCGCAAGGCCTACGGGCTCGGCGCCCAGGCAATGGCCGGCGGCTCGTTCCATGCCGGCACCTTCGCCATTTCCTGGCCGACCGGCGAGTTTGGCGGCATGGGGCTCGAGGGCGCCGTCAAGCTCGGCTACCGCAAGGAACTCGAGGCGATCGCCGATCCGCAAGAGCGGCGCGCCTTGTTCGACAAGATGGTGGCCGCCGCCTATGCCCGCGGCAAAGCGCTCAGCACGGCGACGTATTTCGAGGTCGACGAAGTGATCGATCCCGCCGAATCACGGCGCTGGATCGCGACCGCCTTGCTCACCGCCAAGCGCCGCCCGCGCAACGACCACAAGAAGCGTCCCAACATCGATACGTGGTGAGGAGTGCGATTTGCCTCGCCCGACTACGGAACGGACACATCTTTCATGCGCCTCTACCGTCATACGCAGGGCTGTCCGGGGAAAACCGCGCACCAAATTAGGCACGGAAAAATTGCCATCTCGAGCAAAGCGAGGGACCCTTCTTTTGCCGTCGACAAAGATCCCTCGCTGCGCTCGGGACGACAATGTGAGTGAAGCCAGGCCGATCCAACGGGGCCAAGATCCCTGAGTCGGGAATCGCTCTCGGTGCGATGTATCGTTGCCGGCGCAAGTATTCTGCGAGGCCTCTCGCATTTTCCCCGGACAGCCCTGCGTCGTCGGGGGAGGTGGCCCGTAGGGCCGGAGGGGGAAGGGTTCAGGGGAGGTCCATGAAATTCCGACGTCAGAATCTGAAGGATCTCGACGGCGGCTATCCCCCTCCGCCTCCTTTCGGGGGCACCCCTCCCCCGATGACGGGGGAGGCGAAGAGATGGGAAGCGCGGGCAACGCCTACTGCGCCACCCAGAACGTGTCGGGCTGGTAGAGGCCGATATATCCACCCGGATCCCAGGCGTAATAACCTTCCTTCGGCACGTTGCGGATCTTGGGGCCGACCACGAGCGGCTGTCGGATGCCATTCACCGTGCCGATCGTAAACACCTCGTCGGCGCTGGCGCTGAGGATCTTCTCCCAGGCCTTGCGCCGGCCCTCGACGTCGGTCGCGGTCTCCCATTCGCGCACGTAGTCGAGCAGCTTGCAGGCGCTGTCCAGGTCGCATTTCTCGCCCTGGCGTCCCTTCGTCTCGACGTACATGCCCCAGCGCGACCATTGCAGGCCGCCCTGCATGGTCGGCGCGAACTCGCGCGGGCTGGTGTTGGGCGTCGGCACCGCGGTCACGACACCGGCAAAGGCCGTCATGAGCGCCTCGCCCGAGAACGTTCTCAGGCGGAAATTCTCACGGGTCTGCGGCTTGGTCAGCATCTTGATGCCGATCTTCTTCCAGAACTCGCCGATCAGTTGCAGGGCGTCGGCGTCCTCCGTTTCCTCGCTGGCATTCTCGACGACGATGGTCGCCGGCCGGCCGTCGGGCAGCAGGCGGATGCCCTGCGAATCGCGCTTGGTCAGGCCGATCTCGTCGAGCAGCTTGTTGGCTAGCTTCGGATCGAACTGAGCCCATTTCTTGGCGTACTCGGGCTTGAATAGCTCGGAGCGCTCCATGATCGTGTTGTTCGACGGCTTTGCCAGGCCGAGATAGACGACCTGGTTCAGCTCCTCGCGGTCGATGGCGAGCGACAGGGCGCGCCGGAACCGGACGTCGCGAAAGAGCTTGCGCCACTCCTCGTCGTTGGCGTTGAGATTGGGAAAGAGGGCGATTTGCGAGCCCGATCCCGACTCCCACAGCCGAACCTCGACGCCCGACGACTTGGCGCTCTTCTGCAGGAAGGTGTAGTCGCGCATGTTGAGGTAACGCGGCTGCAGGTCGGCCTCGCCGAGGCCGGCCTTGGCGGGCACGAGATTGGCTGCCGCCTGGGTGAGGATGATGCGATCGATGTAGGGCAGTTGCTGACCCTTGGCGTCGATGCGGTGATAGAAGGGATTGCGCACGAACACGTAGCGCTGGGCCGGCGAGGCCGTCGTGTTGACCCATGGATTGAGCGACGGCAGGTCGGGATTGTCGTTCGCATACATCACGTCGTGACGGCGATAGATCTGCACCCAGTTGCCGCCTTGCTGACCGCCCTTGCCGGACTTGGCGATCTCCTCGGGCGAGGTATGCGTGGCGTGGAACTTCTTGAGGTAGTGCGCCGGCCGAAACAGGAAGAGCGGGGCGGCACGCGCCTGGCTTTCGATGAAGTAGGGGTTGGGCTTGTCCCAGCTATACTTGATGGTGAGCGGGTCGATGATCTCGACCTTGGGCGGCTGACCGTCGACCAGCAGCTCGACCGACGGACCCGACGGCGCGAGGTCCTTGTTGTTGGCGACGTCCTCCCAGAAGAAGCGGAAATCTTCCGTGGTGAAGGGCTGGCCGTCCGACCATTTGTGGCCGGCCCGGAGGCGGAAGGTGAACTCTCGGTCCTCCTTGACCTCGTAGCTTTCGAGGATGTCCGGCCTCAGCTTGAACTTGTCATCGTACACGATGAGGCGCGTGTAGCTGTAGATCGTCATCAGCCGCGTGTCGCGCGCGCTGGCCACCAGCATGTTGAGTTGGCCGCCCGGCCGGCCCGGCCCGTCGTCGCCGGCGAAGCGCGTCACCACCCACGGCGGCCGCGGCACGCGCTGGTCTACCGGCGGCAAGGCCCCCGATTTCACCTGGTCGACCAACATCGGGGTCTCTCTCAGGGTCGGCAGGGGATCGGCGGCGAATGCCGGCCCGACGACCATGCCGAGGAGGAATGCCTTGGTGAGGACGCGTCGCTTCATGTTTGCCTGCCCTGCTGTGTCATCCGGCTTTGTGCCGAATATTCCCGTCGGCCCGGCCCAACGGCCGGTGTCGTCGCGAATGAAATCGCCCAACGCGGTCAGCGTCAATGGCGTTGGCGTCACGCCGCCTTGTTGCAGGCGAATCGCTCCCTGCCATAATTAGTTCAAGATTCGGGCGGTGGAAAATCGGCATCGGCAACGGTCGAAAGTGCGCTTCGGACCGGGCCTCGTGCCCTCGGCGATCGCGGGCTTCATCGCCCTGCTGGCGGCGACGTTGTCCGGCGTGTAGTCGCCTCCGCGGCCGGTTTGCCTGTCGCCCGCGACCGTCATGCGCTCCATGGTGCGCCGCGCCGGACCGCAACCGTGGGCGGCGTCGTGCTGGACCGAGCGGTTGTCCCGCATCGCCATGGCGTTGGGCAGCCACGTCACGCGCAACCGCTACTCGGGGATGGCGGTCTGACGATAAAGGAAAGCGAGCAGCGCGTCGCTCTCATCGGCCTCGAAGTCGCAAAGGCGCACGCAGAATTGCCGGTTGACGTAGCGGACGAGCCGCCCCGACGATTACGAATGTGGCGCTTCATGCGCTCCGACGATTCGCGGTGGTCTGTGGTCATCGCTGGCGAGCAGCGTATCGCCGCCGATCGCCGGCACGACCTTGGCACGCAGGATGGTGGCAAGCAGCGGGGCCTTGCGAAACGTCTCGTCGACATGCCTGATGTCGGTCGGCACCGGCGGATTGTCCTGCGAATAGCCGAGGAGGATGACCTCGGGCTTGTCGATCAGGTTGGGTGGGACGAGGTGGATCGACAGCTCGCTGAACGGCGCCCCGAACGCCGTCTGCCGATCGACAACGATGTCCTGGTCGCGCATCACGATCACTTCGCGCCTGATCACGGCGTCATGGACGGCGTCGAACGCGGCGGGGTCGAGCGGCCGGCGCAAATCGACGCCGTCGATCTCGGCGCCGATGAAGCCGTCGATCGCCCAACGGGATTTCCGCCATGCTGCCGCACATCGCGGGCACTGCCGTCGGCGTCGCCACGATTCCTCCCCTTGTTGCCGCGACCACAGCGTCGCCGGTTGCGTTGCGAAACGGCCTTCGTTGACGGGAGCGGTGGGACGCGCAAGAACCGCTCATTGGATTGGGCGGGGGAGTCATGTCGAGCGGACTGGAGAACGAATTCGCGACGCTGCACGAGATCGTCAAGGCGGCCAAGATCAGGCTCAATCCCAACATCTGGGACTACCTGATCGGCGGCACCGAGACCGAGACGACGCTCAGGCGTAACCGCATGGCGCTCGACTCGATCGCCTTCAAGCCGCGCGTGCTGCGCGACGTGTCCAAGATCGATCCGTCGTCGGAGATTCTCGGCCGCAGGATCCGTATTCCGGTGATGCTGGCGCCGGTCGGCTCGCTCGAATCCTTCGAGCCGGGCGGCGGCATCACCGTCGCCAAGGGAGCGGGCGCCGGCGGTGTAACCATGCTGATCAGCTCGGTGACGACGCTGAAGCTGGAGGACATCGTCAAGGGCGGCGCCGGCCCGAAAATCTACCAGCTCTACGTGCGTGGCGACGACAAGTGGGTGGCCGATCGCGTCAAGCAGGCCATGGACGCCGGCTACGATGCCTTTTGCATCACCGTCGACACTCAGGTCTATTCGCGGCGCGAGCGCGACATCGCCAAGCGTTTCGTCAAGTCGTGGCGCACCGCGGCAACCGGCCAGGATCATCAGGCGGCGTTCTCGTGGGCGAATTTCAAGCGGATCAAGGACAAGTTCCCCGACGTCAAGTTCATGCTGAAGGGCATCGGCACGGCCGAGGATGCCGAGATCGCCTGTCGTCACGGCGTCTGGGCGGTGTATTGCTCGAACCACGGCGGCCGCCAGCTCGACCACGGCCGCGGCTCGGCCGCCGTCCTGCCCGAGATCGTCGAGACCGTGGCGGGCCGGGCGAAAATCGGCGTCGATGGCTCGTTCAGCCGCGGCAGCGACATCGTCAAGGCGATCTGCCTTGGCGCCGACTGGGTCGGCATGGGCCGCCTCTACTGCTACGGCCTCGCTGCCGCCGGCGCCGCCGGCATCGAACGCGTGATCGAGCTGCTCGAAGAGGAGATGAAGGAAGTGATGGGCCTGCTGGGCGTCACCAGCCTGGCTCAGCTCGACAAGAGCTACATCGCTCCGGCCATGCCGACAAACCTGCCCGGCGTGCATAGCGCCTTCCCGCTGCTCAATCTGGCCGACGAGGGTTACTGACCCCGCCATCACGCGGCGGCTTGCGAGTGTGTTCCTGTCACCGGCCGCGGGGCTCAACCATTGGAGCGGGGCATTCACGTCGCCCGCTCCCGACCGCTTGTAAGGGGACCGGGCAGGGCGACGTGAACGTGCCGACTGAATGGGCGCGCGTTCTCTTCGGCAAGACATCGCCGCTGCCCGACGCACCCGATTGGCAACAACCGGCAGCTCGTTGGAACATCGCTTCGTTCCCACGCGACGAAGCGACGAACGCCGCCGCCCGGCCTCCCACATGGGAAACTTAGGTCACGGGGCGCCCGACCGGAAAGCCGCCGGCTACTCAAACTGAGCCAGGCGACCACTCGAATTGAGCCATCGACTCGGCTGGTCGGCCGGATGTCGGCTCCTCCGGCCGCGCTCGAGCAACCGCGCCGGTCACTGGGCAAGGCGAGGCTTCGTGCTTGGCGCCGGAAGGTGTAGCTTCCCCGGATGAGCCAGTCCGGTGCCCGGAATGGGCCGGCACGGATGCCGCGCGACACCTATCCGAGCATCCGCGTCTCGACCGAATACTTCCTCCGCAATATCGACCTTGCGACGCGCCTGCATGGCGGCACCCTGGTCGGCGGCTTGGTCTTCCTGGCCATCTGGCACGCGTGGATGAAGAACCCGGTCGCCAGGCCGTTGAGCGCGCGCGAGGTGGCGCGTCGGCTGCACCTGCCGCACGAGACCGTTCGTCGCCACGTGGCCGCCCTAGTGCGCGCCGGACAGTGCATCGCCACGCCGGAGGGGGTGGCGATCAATCCCGCCTTCTTGCGCTGCCGCAAAGCCATCGATTTTCTGCGCGCGACCAGCCGCAACGCCGAACGGCTGCTGCTCGACCTGACCCGCGCCGGAATGGCCAACTACGCGAAGCCGCTGCGCCGTGAGAACCGGCGAGCCTCGCTGACGCCGGAGCAACGGGTCCTCGCCACGGTTTCGACCGGCCAGATTTTCGTCGGCATCGCGCTTCTGGCCGAGCTTTGGCCCAACGATCCCTTACGCGGTTTGGTCTACACCGCGATCTGGGCGGCCAACGTCAAGCATGTCACCAATACCGCGCCGGCGGCTGTTCGCGACGTGCTGCCCGACGATCGGCGCCTGCCGGTGAGCGTGCTCGCGATCGCGAACTCCTTGCGCTTGCCGTACGAGACCGTGCGGCGGCACGCCAATGCACTGGTGAAAGACGGGATCTGCATACGGGTCGGCCGCAGCGGGCTGGTGGTGCCGGGCGCCGTCCATCGACGATTTTCCTCTTCCTCGCTGCGCTCCTACGAGAACATGAAGGCGTTAGTCGACGAATTGCGGCGCGGCGGCATCGAGGTCTAGATGGAGGGCTTCAGCCCCGGCCGACGAACGGCATCTTGGTCGCCATCACGGTCATGAACTGCACGTTGGCGTCGAGCGGCAGGCTGTCCATGTAGACGATGGCGTCGGCCACGGCCTTCACGTCCATGCGCGGCTCGGCCACGGTGGTGCCGTTGGGTTGCAGCACGCCCTTGGTCATGCGCTCGGTCATCGGCGTGACGGCATTGCCGATGTCGATCTGGCCGCACGCGATGTCGTAGGCGCGGCCGTCGAGCGAGGTCGACTTGGTGAGGCCGGTGATGGCGTGCTTGGTCGAGGTGTAGGCGACCGAGAACGGCCGCGGCGCATGGGCCGAGATCGAGCCGTTGTTGATGATGCGCCCGCCGCGCGGCTTCTGGTCCTTCATGATCTTCATGGCTTCCTGGGTGCACAGGAATGGGCCGGTGAGATTGGCCGCGACGACCGACAGCCAGGTCTCGTAGGGCAGCTCCTCGAGCGGCACGGGCGGGGCGCCGCCGCCGGCATTGTTGAAGACCAGATCGAGCCGCCCCCACGTCGCCTTGACCTTGGCGAACAGCGCCACGATGTCGTCGCGCTTGGTGACGTCGGTCGGCACGGCGAGCGCGTTGGGTGCGTTGTTGCCGGCGAGCTTGGCCGTTTCGTCCAGCGCATCCTTGCGGCGGCCCGCGAGCGCCACCTTGTAGCCAACCTGCAGCAGGGCGAGCGCCGAAGCGCGGCCGATGCCGCTGCCTGCGCCGGTTACGATTGCAATCTTACCGCTCATGGATCGTTCCTCTCCTCGAAGGCGCCGACATTATCAGACCGGCTGGCTCCTGAGGTAGGCCCTCCAGCCGCCCAGTGCGGTGATGTCCCGGGCGTCCGCCGTCGCGTGGCTCTCGCACAGGAAGCCGGTCACCGGCGAGCCATCCGCTAAGGTGACCGTGCCCAAGCCGAGCGGAGCAGGGATCGTGCGCAGGAAGGCGCCAACCGAGGAGGTGGGCAAGCTCCAAACCTCGAGGTCGATGGCCGCGCCGCCAGTGGCGACACGCAATAGTCCGGGCCGATGGGGCGGTCCGCCCGGCAGGGCGTAAAGGCGATAGTGAGGGGCCGTGCTGCCTGACTGCTCGAATCGGCCGCCGAGCGCCGTGAGCTGGCCATTGAGCGGCAGGCCGCTCATGTGCGCGCCGACAACGGCGATCGAAACCCTGTCTTCTTCGACCGTCGGATCGGCGCTGGGCGGCGGCAACTGGCTCGTGGTCTTGCCGAGCGGCAGCGGCACGACGCGCTGCCAGCGGGCGCCGAACGCCAGCAGCGCCCGGTCGGCGTGCGGCTGGCCGACCAGGGTGATGCCGCAAGGCATGCCGTCCGGCCGAAATCCGGCCGGCAGGGCGAGCGCCGACAGGCCGAAGAAATTCACGAAGTTCGTGTAGTGGCCGAGATGGCTGTTGAACAGCACCGGCTCGCGCTCGAGATCGGCGACACGATAAATCGTGCCGGTGGTCGGCAGGGCGAGGAAATCGAGGTCGGCCATCTCTGTCTGGGCACGCGCCTTCAGGTCGGCGAGCTCGTACTGGCCTTCGAAGGCGTCGATGGCGCTGTAGTCGCGGCCGCCCAGCACGATGTCGCGGGTGACCGGCCAGACCTCCGCTCCGTCGTCCGCGGCTTCGATGAAGGCGCCGACCGCGGCCGTGCGCTCGGCGACCCATGGACCGCCGTAGAGAAGCTGCGCCGCCTCGCGAAAGGGGGCGTAGTCGAACTGGACCGGTGTGCCGCCCATCGCCTCGAGGCGCGCGATCGTCTGGGCATAGAGGGCGGCGTAGGCCTCGTCGCCGAAGAACTCGGCGTCCTGCGCGCGCAACACGCCAAAGCGGAAGTGCGGGCCGATGGCGGAGCAGGCTTGCGGTTCGGCGAGGACCTGCAGCACGGCGTCGGCATCGGCACACGACAGGGCGAAGACCGAGACGCAATCGAGCGACTTGCAGGCCGGCACGACACCCACCGTGCCGACCAGGCCGGGCGTCGGCTTCAGTCCGACGATGTTGTTGAAGCCTGCCGGCACGCGACCCGATCCCGCGGTGTCGGTTCCGAGCGAGAAGCTCACCAGACCTGCAGCGACGGCGACCGCCGACCCCGAGCTCGAGCCGCCGGGGACGAAGGACGGGTCGAAGGGATTGCGCGGCACGCCGTAGGGCGACCGAACTCCGACCAGGCCGGTGGCGAACTGGTCGAGATTGGTCTTGCCGACGACGATGGCGCCGGCGTCGACGAGGCGCTGCACGGCTTCGGCCGATTCTGTGGCGTCGTAGGAGAAGCCCGGGCAGGCGGCCGTGGTCGGCAGACCGGCGACATCGATATTGTCCTTCACGGCGAACGGCACGCCGTACAGCGGCAGGCGCTCGAGGTCGCCCCGACGCGCGTCGAGCCGGCGCGCCGTCTCGCGCAACGCGGCGTCCGTGGCGCGCGCGATCCAGACCTTGTCGTCGCCCGACGCGGCAATGCGCTTCAAAACCTCCTCGATCGTCTGGGTCACGTCGAGCGTGCCGGCGCGGTAGGCGCTGCGCAGCGCATGGAGGCCAAGGTCGAGAAGCAGGGTCATGGCGTGCTTGTAGACAAGCGCGCCTCCGAAATCAGCCTTCTCGCACGCTCCGCATTTGGCATGGTCCTTGCCTTGATTGCGGCAGGGGAGTCTGGGGAACAGGGGAAATGGAATGAAACGCCGTAGCTTCATCAAGACCACTGCCGCCGGTGCTGCGGCGACGGCGGCACCCGCGATCTGGTCGGCGGCCAAGGCGCAGGCGCGCAACGAGACCTTGCTTATCGTCGGCGAAAGCCCGCCCAACTCGATGGATATCCATGGCGTCGGTGCCAACCGGCCGGCCTACGAGGTGTCGTGGAACACCCACGACCGGCTGATCACTTATGGCGTCAAGAAGGACGCCAACGGCAACGATCATTACGACTACACCAAGCTCGAGCCCGAGCTCGCGACCGACTGGAACGTCACGCCGACTTCGGCGACATTCAAGCTGCGCCGCGACGCCAAGTTTCACGACGGCACGCCGATCACCGCCAAGGACGTCAAGTGGTCGTTCGACCGCGCCGTCACGGTGGGCGGCTTCCCGACCTTCCAGATGGCGGCCGGCTCGCTGGAGAAGCCCGCCCAGTTCGTCGTCGTCGACGACCACACCTTCCGCGTCGACTTCATCCGCGCCGACAAGCTCACCCTGCCCGACATCGGCGTGCCGGTGCCGGTGATCATGAATTCCGAGCTGTGCAAGAAGCACGCAACCGCGGCCGATCCGTGGGCGATGGAATGGTGCAAGAACAACCACGCCTCGGGCGGCGCCTACAAGGTCGAGCGCTGGCAACCCGGCCAGGAGGTCGTCTACATCCGCAACGACGACTGGAAGAACGGGCCGCTGCCCAAGGTCAAGCGCGTCATCATGCGCATCATCCCGTCGGCGGGAAACCGGCGGGCGCTGCTCGAGCGAGGCGATGCCGACCTGTCGTTCGATCTGCCGTCGAAGGACTTTTCGGAGTTGAAGAGCTCGCCGAAGCTCACCGTGATCGGCACGCCGATCGAGAACGCGATGATGTATCTCGGCATGAACGTCAACCAGAAGCCGTTTGACAACGTGAAGGTGCGGCAGGCGGTGGCGTGGGCGCTGCCCTATCAGCAGATCATGGACTCGGTGATGTTCGGCCAGGCGCTGCCGCTGTTCGGCGGCGCCGACAACAAGTTCAAGGGCGTCTACTGGCCGCAGAAGGACGGCTACAAGACCGACATCGCCAAGGCCAAGGCGCTGATGGCCGAGGCGGGTTACGGCGGCGGCTTCGAGACGACCTTGTCGTTCGATCTCGGCCTTGCCAGCACCAACGAGCCGCTCACCGTGCTGGTGCAGGAAAGCCTGGCGCAGATCGGCATCAAGACGACGATCAACAAGATCCCCGGCGCCAATTGGCGCGGCGAGCTCCTGAAGAAGAACATGCCGATGATCACCAACGCCTTCGGCGGCTGGCTGAACTATCCGGAGTATTTCTTTTTCTGGTGCTACCACGGCCAGAACGCCGTCTTCAACACGATGGGCTACAAGAACCCGGCGATGGACGCGCTGATCGACAAGGCGCGCTTCACCACCGGCCCGGAGTACGAGGCGGCGGTGAAGGGCTTCATCGACATCGCCTTCGACGAGGTGCCGCGCGTGCCGATCTTCCAGCCGCTGCTCAACGTGGCGATGCAGAAGAACATCACGGGTTACCGCTACTGGTTCCACCGCCAGCTCGACTACCGCCAGCTCGTGAAGGGGTGAGGGGTGCGGCCGTCTCGCCGAATCATGCTCCTCTCCTCCGCTAGGGGGAGAGGTTGGGTGAGGGGGTTCGGGTGATGCCGCAGCCTTCGATTCCCCCTCACCTAGCCTCTCCCCCTTGCGGGGGAGAGGAATATGAATGGAACCCATGCTGAAGATGCTGCTGTCGCGGCTGGCGACTGCCGTGCCGAGCCTGATCGGCGTCGTCATCGTCACCTTCATGCTGACCCGCCTGTTGCCGGGCGATCCGGCCGCCTATTTCGCCGGCTTGGCGGCGAGCCCGCAGGCGATCGCCGAGATACGCATCAAGCTCGGGCTCGACAAGTCGTTGCCCGAGCAGTTCGTGGCCTATATCGGCGATCTCCTGCACGGCAATCTCGGCAGCTCCTTGAGCACCGGCCAGCCGGTCGTGACCGAGATTGCCACGCGCTTGCCGGCGTCGGGCGAGCTCACGCTCACCGCCCTGATCCTCGCCGTCGGCATCGCCATTCCGCTCGGCGTGCTGGCGGCGGTCAAGCAGGGGACCTGGATCGATCATCTCTGCCGCATCGTCACCACGGCCGGCGTGTCGCTGCCGGTGTTCTTCACCGGCCTGCTGTTCGCCTATGTCTTCTATTACCTGCTGCAGATCGCGCCGGCACCGACCGGCCGGCTCGATGTCTTTCTCTCGCCGCCCACCCACATCACCGGCTTCTACCTGATCGACTCGGCCCTCACCGGCAACCTGGAGGCATTCTGGGGCGCGCTGCGGCAGCTCGCGCTGCCGGCGATCTCGATGGCGATCTTCTCCCTGGCGCCGTTGGCGCGCATGACCCGTGGCTCGATGCTGTCGGTGCTGGGCAGCGACTTCATCCGCACCGCACGGGCGAGCGGGCTGGCGCCGCGCACCGTGGTATTCATCTATGCCTTCCGCAATGCCGTGCTGCCGGTCATCACGACGCTCGGCATGGTCTTTTCCTTTCTGCTCGGCGCCAACGTGCTGGTCGAGACCGTGTTCGCCTGGCCGGGCATCGGGCTCTATGCGGTGAATGCGCTGATCACCTCGGACTATGCGCCGGTCCAGGGCTTCGTGCTCACCATGGCGCTGCTCTACGTCGCACTCAACCTCGCGATCGACTGCCTGTACGGCCTGGTCGATCCGCGCGTGCGTCTGGATAGCTGACGATGGGTGGGGGGATGATGCGCTCTGCTCATCCTCCTCCCCAGCTTTGCTGGGGAGGTGTCGCCGTCTATGCGCTTTCAAGCGAAGCTCGAAAGTCGCAGAGGCGACGGAGGGGTCAAGGTCTTCTGGACCGCGGGCGTCCCGCTCGTGGCCCGCATGAGCATGACCCCTCCGTCCGCGATTACGCGGACACCTCCCCAGCGAAGCGGGGGAGGAAGGAAATGCCATGATTCCCCTGCTCCGCCATGCCCGTTACGTCTTGTCGGAGAACCCGATCACCGGCTTGGCGTTCGGCCTGTTCGCGCTGTTCCTGATCGCGGCGATCTTCGGGCCGCTGCTGGCGCCCTACAACCCATTGCAGAGCAATGCCGCGATGGCGTTGAAACCGCCGTCGGCGGCGCACTGGTTCGGCACCGATCAGCTCGGCCGCGACATCTTCAGCCGCGTCCTGGTGGCGACGCGGCTCGACCTGTCGATTGCCTTCGCCTCGGTCGTCCTGGCCTTCCTGCTCGGCGCGCTGTCCGGCGTCGCGGCGGGCTATTTCGGCGGCTGGACGGATCGCGTGGTCGGCCGGCTGGCCGACACCATCATGGCCTTCCCGCTGTTCGTGCTGGCCATGGGCATCGTGGCGGCCCTCGGCAACGAGGTGATCAACATCGTGATCGCCACTGCCATCATCAATTTTCCGCTCTACGCGCGCGTCGCCCGGGCCGAGGCGAACGTGCGGCGCGACGCGGGCTTCGTCGAAGCCGCCCGCCTCTCGGGCAACGGCGAAGCGCGCGTCGTGCTGGGCCACGTCCTGCCCAACATCATGCCGATCATGATGGTGCAAATGTCGCTCACCATGGGCTACGCCATCCTGAACGCCGCCGGCCTGTCCTTCATCGGTCTCGGCGTGCGGCCGCCCGCGCCGGAATGGGGCATCATGGTCGCCGAGGGTGCCAACTTCATCCAGAGCGGCGAATGGTGGATCGCGCTGTTCCCCGGCGCGGCACTGATGCTGGCGGTGTTCTGCTTCAACCTGCTGGGCGACGGGCTGCGCGACATCATCGATCCGAGGCAACGGACATGAGCGACCCGAGGCAGCGCACATGACGGCCGTGCCGGCGCTCGCTGTCGAGGATCTGTCGGTCGAGTTCCGCACCCGTGCCGGCACGGTCAAGGTGCTGGAGCGAGTGGGGTTCGCGGTCGACAAGGGCGAGACGATTGCGCTGGTGGGCGAGTCGGGTTCCGGCAAGTCGGTCACCGCCTTTGCCGTCATGGGCATCCTCGACGCGGCGGGGCGTGTCACGGCGGGCCGGGCCCTGTTCGGCGGATCCGACCTGCTGGCGATGAGCGAGCGCGATCTCGCCGAGCAGCGCGGGCGCGAGCTGTCGATGATCTTCCAGAACCCGCGCACGGCGCTCAACCCGATCCGGCGGGTCGGCCAGCAGATCGCCGACGTGCTGGTGCGCCATGGCGGGGCGACGTCGACCGACGCGCCGCGCGCCGCGGTCGAGATGCTGAAGAAAGTGCGCATCCCCGATCCCGAGCGGCGCGCCGAGGCCTATCCCTTCGAGCTGTCGGGCGGCATGTGCCAGCGCATCATGATCGCCATTGCACTCGCCTGCCGGCCGGCGCTGCTGATCGCCGACGAGCCGACCACCGGCCTCGACGTCACCACCCAGGCCGTCATCATGGACCTGATCGGCGAGCTTGCGCACGAATCGGGGATGGCGACGATCTTCATCACCCACGATCTCGCCCTGGCGGCGGAATACTGCGATCGCATTGTCGTCATGCATGCCGGCCACATCGTCGAGACGGCGCCCGGCCGTGACCTCTTCGCCCGGCCGCGCCATCCCTATTCGGCCAAGCTGCTGGCGGCGACCCCGGGCGATACCGCCTCGCTCGCCGATCTGGCGTCCATCCCGGGCGGCCTGCCCGACCTGCGGCGCGGCGATCTGCCGGCCTGTCGCTACAGCGGCCGCTGCGAACGGCGCCTGGAAGATTGCAGCCGGCCCTTGCCACGCCTCGAACTCGGCGATCGCCACATGGTCGCCTGCTGGAATCCGCTATGACCGAGGCGCTGCTGGACATTGCCGAGCTGGTCAAGCGCTTCGCCGTCGGCAATAAGCGCCTGCTGCATGCCGTCGACGAGGTTAGCTTCACCGTCGGCCGAGGCGAGACGGTCGGGTTGGTGGGCGAGTCGGGCTGCGGCAAGTCCACCCTGGTCCGCCTGATCAACCGCCTGCTCGATCCGACGTCGGGCAGCATCCGGCTGGCGCAGACCGAGCTGGCCGACATGAAGGCGCGGAACTTCGCCGGCAATGCCAACCGCAAGCGCATCCAGATGGTGTTCCAGGATGCCGGCGATTCCCTCAATCCGCGCTACACGGCCGCAGACGCCATCGCCGATCCGCTGCGGCGCCTCAGGAAGATGTCGAGCGCGGCATTGCGCGAACGGGTCGACAAGCTCGCCGACATGACCGGCCTGCCGCGCGACTTGCTGACGCGTTTTCCGCACCAGCTCTCGGGCGGCCAGAAGGCGCGCGTCGGCATCGCGCGGGCGATCGCCGTCGAGCCCGAGCTTCTGATTCTCGACGAGCCCACTGCGGCGCTCGATGTCTCGGTGCAGGTGGTCATTCTGCAGCTCCTCCAGCAGCTCAAGCAGGAGCTCGGCATGAGCTACCTGTTCGTCAGCCACGATCTCAATGTCGTGCGTCTGCTGTGCGACCGCGTGCTGGTGATGTATCTCGGCAAGATCGTCGAGCAGGGACCGGCGGCCGAGATCTTCGCCGACCCGAAGCATCCCTATACGCGGGCGCTGATCTCGGCCATCCCGCAGGCCGATCCCGACAAGAGAGTGGGCCGCCTGCGCCTCTCCGGCGAGCCGCGCAGCCCGATCGATCCCGACCCGAGGGTGTGCCGGTTCTACGGCCGATGCCCAAAGGGCGAGCCGCGCTGCTCCGCTGAGATGCCGGTCTTGCGCACGGTGGGTCCGGCAAGGCAGGTTGCCTGCCATTTCGCTTGAGAGAGGATGTACAACGTGGCTGACGACAAGCCGGATATCGGTCGCCTGGTCGACGAGGCAGCCAAGGCGCTGGGCCTGCCCATTGCCGAGCCGTATCGCGCCAACGTGATCGTGAACTACGAACGTTCGCTCGCCATCGCGCGTCCCTTGCTCGAGGTCGATCTCGACGACGAGCTGACGCCCGCGCCGGTCTTCCGGCCATGAGCGATCCGCTTTCCAAGCAGGCCACCGCGACCGAGATCGCCGCCGCCGTGATGGCGGGCAAGACGAAGGCGCTCGCCGTGGTCGACGCCACCCTGGCGCGCATCGCCGCCGCCGAGCCGACCGTCAACGCCTTCACCGACATCATCGCCGAACGGGCGCGCATCCGGGCCGTCGAAATCGACCGCGGCCTGCATCGCGGACCCATGCTCGGTGTGCCGTTCGCGGTCAAGAACCTGTTCGATATCAGGGGCCTGCCGACGCTCGCCGGCTCGAAGATCAATGTCGACGGACCGATCGCCACGCGCGACGGCTCGCTGGTGCGCAAGCTCGAGGCGGCCGGGGCGATCCTGGTCGGCGGCCTCAACATGGGCGAGTACGCCTATGACTTCACCGGCGAGAACGCGCATTACGGCCCGTCGCGCAACCCGCGCGATCCGTCGCGTATGACCGGCGGCTCGTCGGGCGGCTCGGGCGCCGCCGTGGCGTCGGGCGAGGTGCCGCTGGCGCTCGGCTCGGACACCAACGGCTCGATCCGCGTGCCGGCGTCCCTGTGCGGGCTGTTCGGCCTGAAGCCGACCTACGGGCGGCTGAGTCGCGCCGGCTCCTATCCCTTCGTCGACGCCTTCGACCATCTCGGCCCGCTCGCGCGCTCGGTCAACGACCTGGCGCTGTCGTTCGACGCCATGCAGGGCTGGGACCCCGACGATCCGGTGTGCACCGACCGCCCTGCCGAGCCGACGCTGCCGGCCTTGCTGGAAGGGGTCAATGGCCTGCGCATCGCCATTGCCGACGACTATTTCGAGCGCGGCGCGGAGCCGGAAGCGCTGGAGGCGGTAGCGACCGTGGCCAAGGCTCTGGGGGCGACGAAGAAGGTCACGATCCCGGAGGCCGCCGCGGCGCGCTCGGCCGCCTATGTCATCACGGCCATCGAAGGCGGTCAGCTTCATTTGCCGCGGCTCCGGTCGCGGCCGCAGGATTTCGATCCCGACACGCGCGAGCGCTTCATGGCGGGCGCGCTGTTGCCCGGTGCCTGGTACGTCAAGGCGCAGCGCTTCCGGCGGCGCTATCGCGCCAATGTCCAGAAGCTGTTCGGCGAGGTCGACATCATCCTGGCGCCGGCGACGCCCTGCACGGCGCCCAAGCTCGGCCAGGTGATGATGAAGCTGGGCGGCGTCGAGCTGCCGGTGCGGGCCAATCTCGGCCTGTTCACCCAGCCGATCTCGTTCGTCGGCCTGCCGGTGGTGGTGGCGCCGCTGCAGCGTCCGGGCGGCCTGCCGATCGGCGTGCAGATCATCGCCAACCATTACAACGAGGCGGCGGCGTTGCGCGTGGCGCGCGAGCTCGAGAAGAAGGGCGTCGCCAGCGCCCCGCCGGCGTGACGAGGACGAACGACATGGACATCAACATTCCCGAGGTGGTGGCCGAGGTGACGGCCGCCTTCGAGCGTTACGAGAAGGCGCTGAACAGCAACGACGTCGCCGTGCTCGACGAGCTGTTCTGGAAGAGCCCGCACACCCTGCGCTACGGCGTCGGCGAGCAGCTCTACGGACACGACCAGATCGCCGCCTTCCGCGCCGGCCGCGATCCCGGCTTCGTCGTCGATCGCGATCTCTTGAAAGTGTGGATCGTCACCTATGGCCGCGATTTCGGCACCGCCAACTGCGAGTTCCGCCGCCATGGCGGAAACCGCACCGGCCGCCAAAGCCACACCTGGATGCGCACGCCCGACGGCTGGCGCATCGTCGCCGCCCATGTCTCCCTGCTCGGCGAAGTGACGCCGATGAAGGTGTGAGAGTTCAAGATTTTCCTCGCGAGCCTCGCTGCCAGGGAAAGAATAGTTCTCAAGTCCCTCCCCCGTAATCGGGGGAGGTGCCTCGTCATACGAGGCGGAGGGGGAAGGCCTCAGTAAAGGTCGCTCCGATCCCGACGTCGGTATTCGAAGCATCTCGCTTGCGGCTTTCCCCCTCCGCCCCCTGCGGGGGCACCTCCCCCGATGACGGGGGAGGAACTCGGGGTTTTTCCTTTCCTGGCCGCGAAGCCGGGGAGGAGCGTGACTTATCGACCGTTGAGCTTCCGCCAGGCCGCGAAGTCGGCCAGGTGCTGCTCGTTGGTCGGCGGATAGAGACCGTAGATGCCCTGGCCGCTCGCCACCTGCTCGGCCACATAGTCCTCGAAGGCTGTCATCTCGACGGCTTCCTCGGCGATCTCGTCGGCCAAGGCAGCCGGGATGACGATGACGCCGTCGTTGTCGCCCAGGATGATGTCGCCGGGGAAAACCGGCGCGTCGCCGCAGCCGATCGGCACGTTGATGTCGATGGCCTGGTGCAGGGTGAGGTTGGTCGGTGCGCTCGGCCGCTGGTGGTAGGCGGGGAAGCCCAGCCGCGCGATGTCGCCGGAGTCGCGGAAGCCGCCGTCGGTCACCACGCCGGCGGCGCCGCGCTTCATCAGCCGCGTCACCAGGATCGAGCCGGCCGACGCGGCACGCGCATCCTTGCGGCTGTCCATCACCAGCACGGCGCCGGGCGGGCAATCCTCGATCGCCTTGCGCTGCGGATGGCCGCGATCTCGGAACACCTCCAGCTTGTTGAGGTCCTCGCGCGCCGGCATGTAGCGCAGGGTGTAGGCGGGCCCGACCATGGAGGGCTCGACCGGCGACAAGGGGCGCACGCCCTGGATCGCCTGGTTGCGAAAGCCGCGCTTGAACAGCGCCGTCGCCACCGTGGGCGTGCTGACGGTGCGGAGCTTGTCGCGGGTTTCGGGCTTGAGTGCCATGGGGACTTCCTCTCGTTCGGTCTTGCTAGGCCAGCAGGGCGTCGCCGGCGAGAGGCGTGCCGTTGGCCGAATCCTTTATGACAGCACCGAGCTCGGCGAGCTTGGCGAAGAAATTCGGGAAGGTCTTGCGCACGCAGGCGGGCTGGCGCAGCCGCATGCCCGGCACGCGCAGGCCCAGCATGCCGAAGCACATGGCGACGCGGTGATCGTTGTAGGTCTCGATCTCGGCGCCGTGCAGGGCGCCGGGCTGGATGACCAGCGTGTCGCCGATCTCCTCGACGCGGGCGCCGCACTTGACGAGCTCGTCATGCAGCGCCTTTACGCGTTCGCATTCCTGAACGCGCAGGCGGCCGAGGTCGGTGAAGTGCGTCTCCGTGGCGGCAAACGGCGCCAGCACGATCGCGGTCATGATGCTGTCGGCGAGATCGGCGCGGCGCGAGTAGCTGGGGCGCCACGACGGTCCGGCAACGAGATCGAGGAATTTCTGGTCGGCCTGCATGCCGCTCCGGGGCGTCGGCTCGACGACGACATGGCTGCCGCCGCCGCGCAGCAGCCAGTCCGCCCCCCAGAAGTAGCTCGCGCCCGAGGCGTCGGCCTCGATGTCGTAGGTTCCGCCGCCCCACGGAAATTCCTCGATCAGTCGCCGTGTCATGTCGACATAGGGAAGCTCGTCCTCGTTGGCACCGGTCACGGCGACCTTCCAGCCGCCGAGGCGCGCGCTGAGTAGCAGCGCCGAGGCGAACTGCGAGCTTTCGGCGACACTGACGCTGCAGGCCGCGCCCGGGCGTGGGCCGGTGCCGTGAACGACGGCGGGCAGGCGATCGTTGGGCGTGTCGACGCGGTAACCGAGCTGACGCAGGGCGCCGATCAGGGCGGCCTGCGGGCGTTCGTGCATGCGGGCGATGCCGCTCACACGATAGCTGCCGTGACCGAGACAGAGCATCGGCGGCAGGAACCGCGCCGCCGTGCCGGCGTTCTCGACGAAGAGGTCCAGCGGCCGCTCTGGCGTGCCGGCATTGGGGATCGTGCCGCCGTGCCCTTCGACCGTGATCGTGCGGTTGGCGGGCTCCGCCGGATCGGGCTCGACATGGCTACCGAAGCCCAGCCGTTCCAGACATTCCACCATCGCCTGCGTGTCCTCGCTCCACAGGGCACCGCGCAACGTCACGGGGCTGCTTGCCAGAGCAGCCAGGATCAGCGCGCGATTGGTGATGCTCTTGGAACCGGGGAGGACGACCGTCGTGTCCTGTCGCCCGGTCGGCGGGACGATCTCGATCAGGTCGGGCAGCATTGCGGCGATGTCAGTAGATCGACGGTTCGGCCACCGGCGCGCCGAAGCCGGTTTCGAGGAAGTCGAAGTCGCAGCCTTCGTTTGCCTGCTTGATGTGGCGGGTGAACATCCAGCCATAGCCGCGCTCGTAGCGTGGCTCGGGCTTCTTCCACGCGGCGTGGCGGCGGGCGAGCTCTTCCTCCGACACGTTCATGTTCAAGGTACGCTTGTCGACGTCGAGCGAGATCATGTCGCCGGTGCGCACCAGGGCGAGCGGCCCGCCGATGTAGGATTCGGGCGAGACGTGGAGGATGCAGGCGCCGTAGCTGGTGCCGCTCATGCGCGCGTCGGAGATGCGCACCATGTCGCGCACGCCCTGCTTCACCAGCTTGGCCGGGATCGGCAGCATGCCCCATTCCGGCATGCCCGGCCCACCCTGCGGGCCGGCATTGCGCAGGATCAGCACATGGTCCTCGGTGACGTCGAGATCGTCGCGATCGATCGCCGCCTTCATCGACGGATAATCGTCGAACACCAGCGCCGGCCCGGTGTGCTCGAGGAAACGCGGCGCGCAGGCGCTGGGCTTGATGACGCAGCCGTCCGGCGCGAGGTTGCCGCGCAGCACGGCGAGCGCACCTTCGGCATAGATCGGGTTGCTGACCGGCCGGATGACATCGGGATTGTAGGTTTCGGCGCCGGCGATGTTCTCGCCCAACGTCTTGCCGGTCACGGTCAGCGCGTCGCGATGCAGGTGCCCTTCGATTTGCGCCATTAGCGCCGGCAAGCCGCCGGCATAGAAGAAATCCTCCATCAGATATTTGTCGCCACTCGGGCGGATATTGGCGATCACCGGCACCTTGCGGCTGGCCTGCTCGAATTCATCGAGGCCGACATCCTGGCCGGCGCGGCGGGCCAGCGCGATCAGGTGGATGATGGCATTGGTCGAGCAGCCGACGGCCATCGCCACGGCGACGGCGTTGAGGAAGGCCTCGCGTGTCAGGATGCTGCTCGGGGTCAGATCCTCCCACACCATGTCGACGATGCGCCGCCCGCTCTCGGAGGCCATGCGGATGTGGTTGGCGTCGGCCGCCGGGATCGACGAGGCGCCGGGCAGGCTCATGCCCAGCGTCTCGGCCATCGCCATCATGGTCGCGGCGGTGCCCATGGTCATGCAAGTGCCGTAGCTGCGCGCAATGCCGGCCTCGACATCGACCCAGTCGGAATCGGAGATCTTGCCGGCGCGGCGCTCGTCCCAATACTTCCAGGCGTCCGAGCCCGAGCCCAGCACCTTGCCCTTCCAGTTGCCGCGCAGCATCGGGCCGGCGGGCAGATAGATCGCCGGCAGGTTCATGCTGATGGCGCCGAGCAGCAGGGCGGGCGTGGTCTTGTCGCAGCCGCCCATCAGCACGACGCCATCCACGGGATGCCCGCGCAAGAGTTCCTCGGCGTCCATGGCGAGCAGATTGCGGTAGAGCATCGTGGTCGGCTTGAGGAAGCTTTCCGACAGCGACAGCGCCGGCAGCTCCATCGGGAAGCCGCCGGCCTGCAGGATGCCGCGCTTGACGTCGTCGACCCGGCTCTTGAAGTGCATGTGGCAGGGCTGTGCCTCCGACCACGTGTTGAGGATGGCGATGACCGGCCGGCCCACCCAGTCCTCTGGCGCGTAGCCCATCTGCATGGCGCGCGAACGATGGCCGAAGGCGCGCAGGTCGTCGGGTGCGAACCAGCGGGCGCTGCGCAGCTCGGCAGCGGTTTTCCTCTTGGCGGGACTCATTCGGTTTCCTCCGGGGGCGGCCGTCGCCCGGGCCGTTGCGGGTATGGTAGGGATGATGGGTGCGGATCGCCGCATCATGCGCGATCGCGTCCTGCGGGTCATCGGATTTGAACGACTGAAGTGAGGATCGGGAAAATGATTGCTGGAAGAAGAATGACCTCGGGAAGACGGGCCTTGTTCGCCATGGCTGCCGGAGTCGCGGCTTGGTCCACGGCAGCGATGGCGCAGTCGGCCGATCCGGCGGCGCTGCTCAAGACCTTGATGGACCTGGAGAAGGAGAGCTGGCAGTTCGTCAAGGACAAGAACGTCGCCGGCATGCGGAACTACATGGCCGACGACGGGCTGCAGATCTTCAGCGACGGCACGCGCTTCGACAAGGCCGGGTTCCTGAAGTTCATGCCCGACCTCAGGCTCGACAGCATCGCCTACGACACGGCCGGCGAGATCAAGATCTGGACGCCCGACGTCGCCACGCTCCTCTACCGCGTGACCTACACGAGCGGCGTCAAGGACGGCAAGGCGACGACGACGAAGGTCGCGTCGTCCAGCACCTACGTGCGGCGCAATGGCAAGTGGTGGAGCGTGCTCTATCAGGAGACGCCCGCTCCATGAAGATTCTGGTCATCCACGGCGCCGGCATGAACATGCGCGGCAAGTCGCAGGTCGATATCTTCGGCCCGATGAAGCTGCCGGAATACGACGCTAAGATCCGCGACTTCGCCGCCGAGCTCGGCGTCGAGGTCGAGATTTTCCATTCCAACATCGAGGGCGAGGTCATCAATCGCCTGTACGCGGCGCACGACGAAGGCATCGCCGGCGCCATCATCAATCCGGCGGGCTTCACGCGCGGCTATCCGGCGCTGGTTGCCGCCATCGGCAATGTCGGGTTTCCCACGGTCGAGGTTCACATCTCCAACCCGGCGCGGCGCGGCACCCATTCCGACGTTGCAACGAGCTGCCTGGGCACGATGGCCGGCTTCGGCATCGCCGGCTATGCGCTGGCGTTGCGCGGGCTCAGGGATCGGGCGAAGGGCTGACGGCCTGCGGTCTGCTGCTCACCGCTGGGCAGCAGTTGCAGTAGCAGCATCGCGGCGTGCCTGCGGTTGAAGGGCGCGCGAAAGCGTCCGGCACGACGGTACGGCGCCGCTCGCGCGATACGCGTGATCGAGGCGTCGATTGACGCCAGCAGGATACGGTGTGTATTATACACACCATGAAGGGCGCGGACCTGATCCGAGAGCTGGCTATTGCCGGCTGGATTCTGGATCGCGTGCGCGGCTCGCATCACGTCTTTCGCCATCCTTCGAGGCCGGAAATAGTCGTGGTGCCGCATCCGAAGAAGGACCTGGGCAAGGGGCTGGTCGCGAAAATCCGCAAGCAGGCAGGCATTTGATGCGCTATCCGATCCTCATCGAGGAAGGAACCGACTCGACGGCATTTGGCGTCGTGGTTCCCGATCTGCCGGGGTGTTTCTCTGCCGGCGACACGCTCGACGAAGCGGTGGAAGCGGCCAAGGAGGCGGCCGCGGCATGGATCGATGCAGCTTTGGACCAGGGAATGTCGGTGCCAACGCCGTCGAGCCTCCAGGCGGCGCGCCGGCTGCCCGGCTACAAAGGCTGGGCAGTCGGGCTCATCGAGGTCGAGGACTCCTATTTCGACGACACTGTCGAGAGAGTCAACATTACCTTGCCTCGACGGGTCTTGCGGCGCCTTGACGACATGGCTCGGGTCGCAGGCGAAAGCCGCAGCGGATTGATTGCCCGACTGACCGTGTCGTCTCCGACGCATGGCAAGAGATCGTCGGCCGGCAAGACTTGAGCGAGGATATCGAGACCGCCGACGACAGGCAGCCGAGACACGGCGGAGTCCCTCGCCGTGCGAGTACGCCATCTGTGACCGCTCGTGGCGCCGAAGCCGACGTGGGCATTCACCCGCGAGCGTCGAGCCCAACAAGGGGGGCCGCGCCGCTCGAGGGGCGCGACCTCAGGCGATAGCGGCGCTGTTCCGGCGACGACCCGGCCTCAGTTCCCCGGGCCGCGCTCCATCGAGAAGGGTTGCCAGCGGATCAGGCTCGATTTCTCGAGCACCGTGGGATTGACGCAGGCGCGCGGCCACTTGCCGGACAGCACGAGCGACAGCTCGGCGCCGACGCGGCGGCGGCGGGCCTTGTCGAAGCGGTCCGACGCCGAGGCGACGTGGGCTGTCAGAATGACGTTGTCCATGCCGAGCAGCGGGTTGTTGTGACCGACCGGCTCGGTCTCGAGGACGTCGAGGCCGGCACCGGCGATCCAGCCTTCCTGGAGGGCCTTGATCAGCGCCGTCTCGTCGACCGTCGAGCCGCGGCCGGTATTCACGAACAGGCCCGTCTTCTTCATCTGCCGGAAGTGCTTCTCCTTCAGCAGGTGATGGGCGTCCTTGGTGCCGGGGGCATGCATGCTGACGATGTCGGAGCGCTGCATCAGCTCGTCGAGGCCGACCGGCTCGACGCCGTACTCCGACATCACCAGCTCCTCGATGTAAGGATCGTAGGCGATCATGTGGAAGCCGAACGGGGCGGCGCGCTGGGCCACCGCGCGCGCGACGTGGCCGAAGGCCACGAAACCCAGCGTCATGCCGCGCAGTCGCGGGTACTGGTAGAGCATCGGCCGCGCCTTGGTCCATTCGCCCTTGCGCACCATCTGGTCCTGCACGACGAGGCGCCGCCAGCTTGCCAGGATCAGGGTCATGGCGTGGTCGGCCACCTCCTCGATGAAGGTGTCGGGGCAGTTGGTGACCGGCACGCCGAGCTTGGTCGCCGCCTCGACATCGACCGAATCGACGCCGACGCTGCCCAGCGACACGACCTTGAGCTTGCGGCCGGCCTCGATGACCTTGGCGGTGATGCGTGGCCGGCCCTTGGCGTAGATGGCGTCGGCATCGGCCACCGCCTTGGCGAGCTCGTCGTCGCCGCCGCTCACCTCGACGATCTCCGCGCCAATGGCGCTCAGCGCCTCCATCTCCAGCGAATGGTCGGTGCCGCCGGGGCCGGTCGTCACGATCTTGAAACGGGTCACGTGTTGTCTCCTCCGCGAGTTTGACGGCACTCTAGCGCAATCCGGCGCGTCTCCGCGCGCCCAATCACGGTGATTCGGTATGCAAGCGGTGAAGAACGTTCTCCTGATCGTGGTCGACCAGTGGCGCGGCCTGATGCTGCCCAAGCTCGGCGCGAACTATCTGAAGCTACCCAACATCGACCGGCTGTGCGCCGAGGGCGTAACCTTCCGCAACCATTTCACCCAATGCGCGCCGTGCGGGCCGGCGCGGGCCAGCCTGCTGACCAGCCTCTATCTGATGAACCATCGCGCCGTGCAAAACACTATTCCACTCGACGCGCGCTTCACCAATCTGGGGCACGAGCTCCGGCGCGGCGGCTACGATCCGGCGCTGGTCGGCTACACCACGACGACGCCCGACCCGCGCACCACGAACGCGCAGGATCCGCGCTTCCTGGTGCTGGGCGACATCATGGACGGCTTCCGGCCAGTCGGCGCCTTCGAGCCCTACAAGGAAGCGTACTTCGGCTGGGTGGCGAGCCACGGCTACGAGCTGCCGGAAAATCGTGAGGATATCTGGCTGCCTGATGGCGCCGTGCCGGCGGGCGAAGCGGGCGCCGGCGCGACCGCCCGGCCGGCCCGCATTCCCAGGGAGCTGTCCGACACCGCCTGGTTCACCGAGCGTGGCCTTTCCTACCTGCGCGGCCGCGGCGGCAAGCCGTGGTTCCTGCATCTCGGCTACTACCGGCCGCATCCGCCATTCGTCGCGCCGGCGCCCTACCATGCGATGTACCGGCCGGAGGACATGCCCACGCCGGTGCGCGCGGCGAGCGCGGCGGCCGAGGCCGAACAGCATCCACTGCTCGCCTACTATTTGAACACCATCAACCAGGCGAGCTTCTTCCAGGACGGCCACGGCCTGGGCTCGGCGATGAGCGAGGCCCAGGTGGCGCAGATGCGCGCCACCTATTGCGGCCTGATGAGCGAGATCGACGACCAGCTCGGCCGCGTGTTCGACTACCTGAAGCAGACTGGCCAGTGGGACAGCACCCTGATCGTCTTCACGTGCGATCACGGCGAGCAGCTCGGCGACCATCACCTGCTGGGCAAGGTCGGCTACACCGACGAATCCTACCGCATCCCGATGATCGTCCGCGACCCGCGCGCCGAAGCCAACGGCACGCGCGGCACCGTCGTCGAACGCTTCACCGAGACCATCGACACCATGCCGACCATCCTCGAATGGCTCGGCCTGCCGGTGCCGCGCCAGTGCGATGGTCTCTCGCTGCTGCCGTTCTGCGAGGGCGCGACGCCGCGGGATTGGCGCCGCGAGGTGCACTACGAGTTCGACTTCCGCGACATTTACTACAGCAAGCCCGAATCGGCGCTCGGCATCGCGATGGACAAGTGCTCGCTCGCCGTGGTGCAGGACGAGGCGTTCAAGTACGTGCATTTCGCGGCCTTGCCTCCGCTGCTGTTCGATCTTCGCGATGATCCCGGCCAGCTCGTCAATCGCGCCGCCGACCCGGCCTACGCCAGGCATCTCGCCGATTACGCGGCCCGCATGCTCGATTGGCGCCTGGGCTTCGCCGACCGCACCTTGACCGGCTATCGCGCCACGCCGAACGGGCTGGAGACGCGCGCCGCCTAGACGGCGCTGGCGCGAGTTGCCGTCGGGCGTCGCGCGGTGCGCGCGCCTATGGCTGCTGCTGCGGCGCTCGCGATCGTGAACGCAACCGCTCGGGGCGGTTGATCGGCGGAAACCTGGTCACGGACGGGCCTCTGGAAATCGATCGGGCCGTCCCCAGATGGGGTGCCGGAGAGTGGATCGATGGCCCGCAAGCACCTTCTCGCATTTCTTTCGTTCGCTGCGGCGGTGCTCCTCGTCGGTCAGGGGGCGGTGCTCGCCATGACCTTGCCGGATGAGCCCGAGGTCGAGGGCGAAGTGGGCATGACGCATGGCCATATCGCGCCGTCCGACGAGCCGCTCGCGAGCGGCCGCGTCGTTGCGGTCGATCGCGCGGCGAGCCGGATCACCTTGGAGTTTCGCCCGATCCCGCAGAAGTTCCTCGAAGGCGGCACGCGCATCTTCCAGGTCAAGGAGCCCGCCTCGCTGCAGGGTCTGCGCCCGGGCGACAAGGTGCGCTTCGAGGTCGAGCGCGATGCGCGCACCTACATCGTCACGCGCCTCGCCAACAGCAACTGAGGCGGTCGGCGCGCGGCGGCCCGGAACCCGAGCCACCCGACCGGGCAGGCGAGGTCGAGCGCGCGGATGCGCGCGGTTCCACCGGATCGGAAAGCGCTCTAGACTGGCGGCATGAAAGAGGAAACATACCGTCGGCCGCTGCCCGGCCAGCATCCGCCCAACCGGTTCGAGGACTACAAGTCGACGCCCGGTCGCTCGCCTGCCAAGCCAGCCGTTGTTCTGCCGCACACTCTGTCGGAGATCACCGGCCCGTTGCTGCTGGGCGAGCGCCTCGATGAATTGGAGAACGACCTGACGCGTCAGCGCATGGCCGAGCCTCGGGGCGAACGCATCATCGTGCACGGCCGTGTCCTCGACGAGGACGGCAAGGCGGTGCCCAACGCCCTGGTCGAGATCTGGCAATGCAACGCCGCCGGCCGCTATCACCATCCCGGCGACCAGCACGACGCGCCGCTCGATCCGAATTTCTATGGCGGTGGCCGCGCGCGCGCCGATGCAGACGGCACGTACCGCTTTGTCACCATCAAGCCCGGCGCCTATCCGTGGAAGAACCATCACAATGCGTGGCGGCCGGCGCACATTCACTTCTCGTTGTTCGGACCGGGCTTTGCGACGCGGCTGATCACGCAGATGTATTTTCCCAACGACCCTCTGCTCGCCTTCGACCCGATCTACAAGTCGGTGCCCGAAGGGGCGCGCGAGCGCTTGCAGGCTGCCTTCGACATGGACGCGACCCGGCCCGAATGGGCGCTCGCCTACCGCTTCGACATCGTGCTGCGTGGCCGCAACGCCACGCCGATGGAGTAGCGCCGTGAGCCGCGGATTGACTCCCTCGCAGACCGTCGGGCCGTTCTACTGGGGCACTCTGGTCAGCACCTGCCGCGCCGAGCTGGCGCCGCCGGGCGTCGCCGGCGAGCGCATCGAGCTCGCCCTGTCGCTGCACGACGTCGATGGCGCCATCGTCCCCGACGGCGTGTTCGAGATCTGGCAGGCCAACAGCCATGGCCGCTACAGCCATCCCGACGATCGCCGCAACCTGCCGCTCGATGCCGGCTTCGAGGGCTTCGGCCGCGCCTCGACCGACACCAAGGGCGTGGCGCGCTTCGCCACGGTGCGGCCGGGCCGCGTGCCGTGGCCGCAAGGCGGCCTGCAGGCCGCGCACGTCAACGTCTCGGTGTTCGCCCGCGGTGTCCTGAACCGCCTCGCGACGCGGCTCTACTTCGACGGCGACCCGGCGCTGGCCGACGACCCGGTGCTCGCGCTGGTCGAGCCGGCACGCCGCGCCACGCTGATCGCCAGGCGCGACGATGCGGGGGCCTGGCACCTGCCGATCCATCTCGGCGGCCCGAAGGAGACCGTGTTCTTCGACGTCTGAGCCCGCTTTCATGGGCGGAATTTCCCGAGAAATCCGCTCTGGAGACGGGGGGGAACGGCTACCAGCAGAACCTGACCCAGAGCCGCCATCAGCGATTCCACCGAACAAGGTCGGCTCTCTCGGACCGGCTTGCTGCTTCTCTCCGGCGCGTCAAATTCGTCGACGCGGGGTTGCCGCCTGCACGGCTCTTCCGGCCGCAAGCGGTGTAGCTGCTGCTACCTTGCAGTCAGTGCGTTCCATATATAACCTCAAGCAGGTTATATATTATAACGCCCCGTGATTCTCGTGAACTTCAATCTCTATCTCGACGACAAGACCGCCAAGGAATTGGACCGCGCGGCCAAGGAGCTGGGCGAGACGCGCAGCGGTTTGATCCGCCAGGCGCTGCGCGAATGGCTGGACAAGAAGACGCTCGGCGGTCCAGGTTGGCCATCACTGATCCTGGAATGGCGGGGCGTTCCCGACATGCCGGCGTTCGAATCGTACCGCGACGAGCTTGTGCCGCCGCGCGAAGATGCCATTTTGTGAAGTATCTTCTCGACACCAACGTCCTAAGCGACTTCGCGCGTGGCGATCGGGGCGTCATGACGCGACTTCGTCAGGAAGCGCCCTCGCAACTGGCCGTTTCGGTCATCACGGAGATGGAAGTCGAATATGGATTGGCGCGAAATCCCAGCTTGGCGCCGCGAGTCCATGAAGCCATGCGGACGCTTCTCGGGGCGATCTCCGTCCTGCCGTTCGAGCGCGAAGACGCTCGCGTGGCCGGGCAATTGCGTGCGAGCCTGAACCGTCAGGGCACGCCCATCGGAGCCTATGACCTGTTGCTGGCGGCTTGCGCCTTGCGGAGGGGACTCGAGCTCGTGACCCACAATGCTCGGGAATTCGCTCGCGTCGGTGGGCTCGGGCTCGAGGATTGGCATAGCCGGTGACATCCCGCTGACTACACGGAATCGCTGAAGCGAACCTTTCGCCATCATCGCATGTTTGGCAATTTGCGCGCCCAGGTGCGGGCAAGCATTACCGGAGAGAAGCCCAACTGAGCATAGAGGCGCTTGGGTTGTTCGGTAGCGAGCGCCCCGAGAAAGACGGTGTGGCAGCCGGCAACTCGCAGGCGGTCGGTAAATGCCGCGATGATGGCGCTCGCGATGCCTTGCCTGCGGGCAGACGGCAGTGTGAACAAGTCCTCAATCATGCCGACACCATTGGGCGCAGCCGCGTGGGCGGCATAGGCGACTGGAACGCCATTCTGCGTCGCAAGATTGAAATGATAAGTACCGCTCTTGGAGCGGTAGCCAGCCACTATGTCGGCACTAACCTCCGGCGGTACCTTGGAATTGCTGGTGCGCTGCCCCTCGGCATGATCGGCGAGCACCAGCCGAAGCAATGCGTTCCAGTCGCCGCCGTCGATGACGGGTCGCAGTTGGATTGGTGGACCGCGATCGGTGAGATCACCTTGCAAAGCCATCTGGATGGTGACGGGACACTCTTCGAAATCGTCGAAGGCAAGCCGGGCGAGAAACGCCTCGGGCGTGAAGCAATCGGTATGGATCACACGCCACGGAGTGTGACCAAGATGTCGATTCATCGCAGCAAATACAGCGTCGACCTCGGCATCGGTTCGAGCCGTGACATCATCGGCATGGTTTGAATCCCAAACCTCCGGATGTGCCGGATCGACCACAAGGCAGCAGCCCGGCACTACAATGTGCGAATTGCCTAGTCGGCGTTGCCACCGATAGGCCTCCGCGATCCTATGCATCAGGTCAGTGGCCATGACTGTAAGGGGTCCCAGGACAATTAGAGCTCGATGCCAATATGGAGGGACCTCCGCATCACGTCCAAAGCGCGCGCACGCCGTAGAAGGCGGTGTCCTTGACGCGGCGGGCGATGCCTTGCCACAGGCGGGCGCGCGGATCGGTGCAGCAGGTCATGCTGAGCACGACCCGACATTCGCCCGTGTGCAGCGGGGTCACCTTGTGTCGGACCCGCGCCCCCTCGAACAGCACCAGGCTGTTGGGCTCGGTCGGGATGGCGACAGCCTGCCCGTCCAGCCGCGCAGTCAGGACGGCATGGCTGAGGCCGCCTTTGTCGTTGCCTTCGTTGAGGATGGTCAGCAGTGCCGTGAAATGTCGCCCGCGATAGAAATTGTGATCGTAGTGCCAGCCGATGTGGTCGAGCGGCTTGTCGTAGTGGAGAATCGACAGCGAACTCTGGTCGTTGATCGGCGTCGGCTCGACCGGGGCGCCGACGACGCGCGAGATGAAGCGCATCAAGTCGGGCGAATGGTAGTAGGCGACGACGCTCGGCACCTCGGCGATCAGGGTCTCGTACGCGGCCGTCGCGCCGCGGCGCATGATCGGCACGTGGGCGCGCTCCTGGGCGTCGAGGCCGAGAATGTCGGCGCGCAGTCTGGCGAACACGCCCGCCGGCAGAAAGTCGGGAATCTTGACCAGCGCCTTGTCGAAGTCCGGCGTGCCGTGGCGCTCGAGTCGTAGCTCGAGCGGAGGCGATCGTCCGATGTCGGCGACCTTGCCGCTTTGCGCACGGTACAGACGCCGCCGGCGCAGCCTGGCGAGGCCGAATGCGCCCGCCGCCACGACCAGTCCCAACGCGCTCAGTTCCGCCAGCAAGGAGTGTTTCCGCGATCCCTTGAAGGATCGCCTAGCATCACTCGAAGTCGATTGCGTGACGGATCTGGTAGCCGCCCAGGAGCTCGCTGCAGCGCTTGGCGACGGTATCGCGCGATCCGGCCGAAGACCCGGCAATACGCACCACCGCGAGGGTGCCGTGCGTGGCATCATTGCGCACCGCGACGGTGGCCGCGACGCCTTCGGCGCGGAGCGGCGCCAGCGCCGCCTCGAAGGCGAGTTGAGCCGCCTGCAAGCGCAGCGCCGGCTTGAAAATCTTGCCGACGCCGGTCAGCGGCATGATGGGGATTTGCACCACCTGCACCGGCACAGCGGCGCGCTCGGGGATCTCGCGGCGGCAGAATTCGCGCAGCTCCTCTGGCGCGGCGCTGGCGTCGGGGCGAAGCTGGACGAACGCCATCGGCAGCTCGCCGGCGTAGCTGTCGGGCAGGCCGACGGCGGCCGCGGTCTCGACCGCCGGATGGCGGGTCAGCGCCTCCTCGATCACGATCGGGTCGATGTTGTGGCCGCCGCGGATGATGAGGTCCTTGGAACGGCCGGTCAGCCAGACATAGCCTTCGGCATCGAGCCGGCCGAGATCGCCCGAATCGAGCCAGCCGTCGGCCAGCATGGCGCCGCGGTCGTGGCGCGCATCGAGATAGCCTGGCGTGACCTGGGGGCCACGCATCAGCACGTGGCCGATCTCGCCCACCGGGCAGTCGGCCCGAATGGCGCCGTCGGGCGCCACGTCGGCGATGCGGACCTCGGTGTAGGGCACGCGCAGGCCTACCGAGCCGGTGCGCCGCTCGCCGTGCATCGGGTTCATGGTCGAGTAGCAGTGGACCTCGGTCATGCCGTAGCCCTCGACCACCGGAACGCCGATCTCGCGCTCGATGCGGCGGATCAGCTCGACCGGCACGGTCGAGCCGCCGGTGACGAAGGTTTTCAGCGTCGACAGGTCGTGGCCGGCGTGCGGCACGTTCATGATCGCCGCCAGGGTGGTCGGCACGGCGCCGGCGACAGCGATGCGGTTGCGCTCGACGATGCTCCAATAGTCGCGCACGATGTTGGGGTTGCGCGCGCCGAGCGGCGTCGGGATCACCACCGTCCATCCATTGGCGATTGGTGCCAGGCCGCCGAACAGCGAGCCGCCGACATGGAACTGCGGCAACGGATTGAGCAGCACCGTTCCTGGCCCGAGATCGAACATCAGGGTGTTGGTCCACGCCATCAGCGCGAGCGCGCCATGCGTGTGCTTGGCGAGCTTGGGCAGGCCGGTCGTGCCGCCGGTATGGAACAGCGCGGCCACGGTGTCGCGCGCCAGCGTCTTGGGTGCGAGCAACCGATCGTCCGGCTGGGCGGCGCAGGCGGCCTCGAAGTCCACGGCATCGGCCACCGTCTTGTCGCTGCCGATGCGGAACACCTCGAGCGCGGGCATCGCCTTGCGGATCGCCTCCACCTTCGGCCAGATGTCGGGGAAGATCGAGCTGTCGGCCGCGATCAGCGCTTTGGCGCCCGCTTCCTTCATGATGCCGGCGATCTGGGTGGCATCGAGGAAATAGTTCACCGGATTGGCGACGGCCGCGATCTCGGCGGCCCACAGGGCGATGAAGGTCTCGGGCAGGCCGGGCAGCAGCAGTGTCACCGTGTCGTCGGGGCCAATGCCCCGGGCACGCAGCAGGTTCGCCGCCTGGATCACGCGACGCAGCATCTCGTCATAGGCGACGTCGCGCACCGGATCGCTCGGGCCGCTGCCGGACAGGAAGCGGAAGGCGGTGCGGTTGCCGTGGCTGGCGGCGGCATCGCGCAGGACATCGGCGACGTTGTGATGGCGGATGCGTTCGGTAAACGGCACCTGCTCGAGCGCGACGATGTCGGCCTCGGTGCGAATCTTCATCGTGGGGTTCCTGTCGGCTGTGAGGTCAGACGTACTCGACCTTGACGATCTCGATCTCTTCCTCGCCGGCCGGGGTGCGCAGGCGCACCAAGTCGCCTTCGTAGGCCTTGAGCACGGCCCGGGCGATGGGGGAAATCCAGCTCACATGGCCCTGACCCGGATCGACCTCGTCGACGCCGACGATCTTGATGGTGCGCTCTTCGCCCTTCGCGTTGGCCCAGATCACGGTGGCGCCGAAGAACACCTGGTCGGTCTTGGCCCGCGTGGCCGGATCGACGACCTCCGAGCGTTCCAGGCGCTTGGAAAGGAAGCGGATGCGCCGGTCGATCTCGCGCAGGCGCTTCTTGCCGTAGAGATAGTCGCCGTTCTCCGAACGATCGCCGTTGGCCGCCGCCCACGACACGACCTGCACCACCTCGGGTCGCTCCTTGCGCATCAGCGTCATCAGCTCCTCGCGCAGGCGCGCGAAGCCCGCCGGGGTCATGTAGTTCTTGGCGCCGGCCGGCAGGCCCGCGATCTCGTCCGGGAGATCGTCCTCGTCGCCGTCGTCGGTTTCCTTGGTGAAAGCCTTGCTCATGTCGTGGCCAGTCTAGCCGCTCGGCGGCGGGGTGCCACCTGCTGCTCGCTTGCTTCGAGGCACGGCTGGAATCTCCTTCCCAGCTTCGCTGCTACGGAGTGGACACACCTCGAATTCCTCCCCCGTAATCGGGGGAGGTGCCCCCGCAGGGGGCGGAGGGGGAAAGCCACAGTCGAGATCCCTCCGATTCCGACGTCGAAATTAGAAACGTCTTGTCTGTAGCCTGCCCCCTCCGCCCCGTATGACGGCGCACCTCCCCCGATCAGGCGCTGTTTACAGCGCCACAGGGGGAGGAATTCGAGGTGTGTCCACTCCGTAGCAGCGAAGCTGGGGAGGAGGACAAGAGAACCCTCGTTTCATCGCCACGTCCCGAAGGCCACGCCGATGCCGCTGCCGGCCGGCGTGCGGTAGAGCGGCTGGTACTCGTGCCATTGGTGCTGCAGGCCGTCGATGGCGCCGGCCAGCGCGATCCAGTTGCGGATCTCCGACGAGCCGCCGATCAGGGCAGGGGGCGGCAAGGTGCGCAGCACCTGCTTGTCGCCCGCCAGCAGGGCAGCCAGGACCTGCCGGTCGAGCTGCTCGTCGACCACGAAGTGGCTGAGGCCGCCCGAGGCGACGATGGCGACGCGCGCGGCCGATTGGCTGCTCTCGATCGCCGACCGGAGATGGCGGCCGAGATCGTAGCAGCGCGCCGGCGTCGGCACGTTGGGCGGATAGTAGGTGTTGAGCAGGATCGGCACGATCGGGATGGGCTTGTCGCCGAACAGGCGCCGCGCGACGAAGCCGTAGGCGTGCCCGAAGCCGGCCTGCTGCGGATCGTCGACCCGGGCGGCTGCCCCGACATCGACCTCGTTAGAGATCAGGCGCTCGATCAGGTCGAGGGCGAAGGCGGGAGCGCCCTGGAAGGCGTGCGCCTGGTCCATCGCATAGCCCTTGGCCACCGTGGGCAGCCAGGACGGCGAGCTGGCGTCGATGCGGCGTGGCCGGGTGACGATCTTGTCGCCGTAGAAGATCGACACGGCCGGCATGTTGGACAGGCTGAACAGCTCGCCCTGGTCGTCGCCGATGATCACCACGATATCGGGTGCTGCGGCGGCGAGCTCGGCCGCCAAGCGATCGAGCGCGCTCTGGCAGATCGCCGCCTTGGCGATGAAATGCTCGCGGGTGCTCACCGAAGCATAGCGGTCGCCGACCTCGGCCCGGAGCTGGTCGTAGGTCAGCCATCGTCCGTCGGACGTGTTGAGGCTGCGGCTGCGCAGGTCGTCGGCTGCGCGCTCGGCCCAACGCGACCCGTCGAGGCTCAGCAGCGGGCTGTGCGACGTTCCCAGTCCCAAGACGATCCGGGCCATGGATTCCTTCCTGATTCCCGATGCACCGAGCCGCCATCCTGCGACATTCCCGCACCGTCGGCTATCGGGCGGGCCCCGGCTTTGCCGCGTGCGAGTGGCGCCGCTCCCGCCAAGTGCGCTAACTGCATCCTGAAGGATGCACGACTGACTTTGCCAACCCCACCACCGCCGCTCTCCCCAGGACGCCCGCGCTTGCAGCGCGCCTCCGGCGAAAGCCGCGTCACCTTCGACTTGCGCGACGGCAAGACGCGCCTCGGCGACCTCTATCAGCGCGACCCTTGCCGGGTGTTGTTTCCGGAGCCCGAGCCGGGCGAGCCGCCGCAAGCCGTGCTGCTCACCACCTCCGGCGGCGTGACCGACGGCGATGCGCTCACGATGGCAATCGAGATCGGACCGGGGGCGACCGCCGTGGCAACGACCCAGGCGGCAGAAAAAGTCTATCGGGCGGCGCCCGGCGGAGGCCATTGCAGGATCGATGTATCGCTGCGGCTCGCCGAGGGAGCGACGCTCGACTGGCTGCCGCAGGAGACGATCCTCTTTCAGGGCGCCCGCTTGAAGCGCCGCACCGTGGCCGATGTCGAGCCGGGCGCCGCGCTGCTGGCCTGCGAGATGGTCGTTCTGGGGCGTGCCGCGTCGGGCGAGCGCTTCGTCTCGGGCCTGCTGCTCGACACCTGGTCGGTGCGCCGCACCGGCCGGCTCGTCTGGACCGATGCCCTGCGCGTCGAGGGCGAGACTCCCGCAGGGGCGGGCTTCGGGGCGGCCAACGCGCTGGCCACCGTGATCGGCGTGTGGGACGAGCCGCAGCCGCCCTTCGAGAAGGCCCGCGCCCTGCTCGACGCGGTCGACGACGCGCGGGCCGCGGTCACCCTGGTCAACGGCGTGATGGTCGTCCGCGTGCTCGGCGAGGCGACCGCGGTGCGGCGCGCCACCGTCCGGTTTCTCACCGATTTCCGTGGCTGCCGGCTGCCGAGAGTGTGGCATGTTTGATGCAGCCACTTATAGTCGGGCCAGATCGCCAGGGGGAAACGCTCGATGAATCTGACGCCGCGCGAGAAGGACAAGCTCTTGATTGCCATGGCGGCCCAGGTGGCGCGCCGCCGCCTCGAGCGCGGCGTCAAGCTCAACCATCCCGAAGCGGTGGCCTTGATCACCGACTTCGTCGTCGAGGGCGCGCGTGACGGCCGCACCGTCGCCGAGCTGATGCAGGACGGGGCCAAGGTAGTGCGCCGCGAGCAGGTGATGGACGGCATTGCCGACATGATCGCCGAGATCCAGGTCGAGGCGACCTTCCCCGACGGCACCAAGCTCGTCACCGTCCACGCGCCGATCCGCTGAGGAGAGCCCAGATGATACCAGGAGAGATCCTCAGCGCCCCGGGCGAGATCGAGATCAACAAGGGCAGCAACCCGATCACCCTCGAGGTCGCCAACACCGGCGACCGGCCGATCCAGGTCGGCAGCCACTACCATTTCTTCGAGACCAACGAGGCGCTGAAGTTCGACCGCGCGCGCACCAAGGGCATGCGGCTCGACATCGCCGCCGGAACCGCGGTTCGGTTCGAGCCTGGCCAGTCACGCACCGTGCGCCTCACGCCCTATCTCGGCGCCCGCGAGAGCCACGGCTTTCAGGCCAAGGTCTCGGGCAAGCTCGGCCGCATCGTCAAGGTGGGGCCGTCGAACGAGGGGCCGACGCGCATCTCGCGCTCGGCCTATGTCCACATGTTCGGCCCGACGGTCGGTGACAAGGTGCGGCTCGCCGACACCGACCTGTTCGTCGAGGTCGAGAAGGACCACACGACCTACGGCGAGGAGGTCAAGTTCGGCGGTGGCAAGGTGATCCGCGACGGCATGGGCCAGAGCCAGCGCACCCGCGCCCAGGGCGCCGTCGACACCGTCATCACCAACGCGCTGATCATCGACCATTGGGGAATCGTGAAGGCCGATATCGGCCTCAAGGACGGCCGCATCGTCGGCATCGGCAAGGCGGGCAATCCCGACGTTCAGCCCAACGTCGACATCGTGATCGGGCCAGGCACCGAGATCTACGCCGGCGAGGGCAAGATCGTCACCGCGGGCGGCATCGACTGCCATATCCACTTCATCTGCCCGCAGCAGGTCGACGATGCGCTCTGCAGCGGCGTCACCACCTTGATGGGCGGCGGCACCGGGCCGGCGCACGGCACCTTGGCCACCACCGTCACGCCTGGGCCCTGGCATCTCGGCCGCATGCTGCAGGCGGCGGAAGGATTGCCGATGAATATCGGCCTGTTCGGCAAAGGCAACACCAGCAAGCCGGCCGGCCTCAAGGAGCAGATCGAGGCCGGTGCCTGCGGGCTCAAGCTGCACGAGGACTGGGGCACGACGCCGGCGGCAATCGACAATTGCCTGAAGGTCGCCGACCGAATGGATGTGCAGGTGGCGATCCACACCGACACGCTGAACGAATCGGGCTTCGTCGAGGCCACGCGCGCCGCCATCAAGGGCCGCGCCATCGCCACCTTCCACACGGAAGGCGCCGGCGGCGGCCATGCGCCGGACATCATCCGGCTCTGCGGTGACAAGAACGTGCTGCCGTCGTCGACCAATCCGACGATGCCTTACACCGTCAACACCGTCGACGAGCATCTCGACATGCTGATGGTGTGCCACCATCTCGACGCTTCCATCCCCGAGGACGTGGCCTTCGCCGAAAGCCGGATCCGCAAGGAGACCATCGCGGCTGAAGACATCCTGCACGACATGGGCGCGTTCTCGATGATGTCGTCCGACAGCCAGGCCATGGGCCGGGTCGGCGAGGTCGTCATCCGCACCTGGCAGACCGCCGACAAGATGAAGAAGCAGCGCGGCCGCCTGAAGGAGGAGCAAGGCGATGCCGACAACGTCCGGGTCAAGCGCTACGTCGCCAAGTACACCATCAATCCGGCGATCGCCCATGGCATCTCACGTCACGTCGGCTCGATCGAGGTCGGCAAGCGTGCCGACTTGGTGATCTGGGCCCCGGCCTTCTTCGGCACGAAGCCCGATGCAGTGCTGATCGGCGGGACCATTGTGGCGGCCCCGATGGGCGATCCCAACGCGTCGATCCCGACGCCGCAGCCGGTGCATTATCGTTCCATGTTCGGCGCCCTGGGCCGGAGCTTGGTTGCCAGCCCGGCGCTTTTCGTGTCGCAGGCCGCGATCACCAAGGGCGTGGCTAGGAAATGGGGCCTGACGCGCCCGCTGCTGGCCGTCAAGAACACTCGCAAGATCGGCAAGAAGGACATGATTCACAACGATTTGTGTCCCGATATCGAAGTCGACCCCGAGACTTACGAAGTGCGTGCCGACGGCGAGCTCCTGACCTGCGAGCCGGCCACCGTGCTGCCGATGGCGCAGCGGTATTTTCTGTTTTGACGGTGGTGGACACATTTCAAGCTCTCCGCTCCGGCGGAGGCGCGCAAGAGACATCGAGCGGCGTCGTTCGACGTGGCGGCATTTCCGAGCCGCCGTCGGCCGCGGGTCGATGACGCTGTGCCGCTGTCGGCTAGTGTTCGATCACGACGCGTGTCCATCGTGCGCGCTTCCAAGATGTCGCGAGTTTCCATGTCGAGCTACCTGATGTCGTGCTTCGAATATCCTGCTCCGGTGATCGAGATTCCCTGTTCCAGTGCGAGCAATTCCCTGTTCCAATTCCCTGTTCCGCGCGGCCGGTCCGCCATAAAATCCCTATTTTTCAATACGTTATCCGACTCACCGCATGTTGCCATCGGCGAGTCGCTGTGTAGCTGTCCAATGGGTAGGGTCGGGCTCCCGGTGCAGGCTTTTGTTCAATCGATTGGACGTGCCGGCGAAGCGGGGAAAGCGGGACAGCCGTGAAGCGCGCCGTCGAGGTCGTGCGGGCCGGTGGCTGGCCGGTCGAGCAGCGCGCCGACACGGTGACGCTGTTGTTCGACGATCGTTATCGCCGGCGGCTGCGCATGCTGGGCGATGGCGGGCTCGACTTCCTGCTCGACCTGGTCGAACCGATCGTGCTGCACACCGGCGACGGGCTGAGGCTGGAGGAGGGCGGCATCGTCGAGGTCAAGGCGGCCGACGAGGATCTGGTCGAGGTGCGCGGGCGGGACGCCGCGTCCTTTGCCCGGATCGCCTGGCATCTCGGCAATCGCCACCTGCCAGCGCAAATTGACAGCGACAGGATTCTGATCCGCGACGATCACGTGATCGTCGACATGCTGCGCGGGCTGGGCGCCGACGTGCGCAAGGTGCGTGCGCCGTTCGATCCCGAGGGCGGCGCCTACGGCCAGCACAATCACGATCTCGGGCATCGGCATGGTCCTCTGCACGAAGAGCGCCATAGGGACCGCCATGGCTGAGTCGATGCCCGATCCGATCTACCGTCTGCTCGCCTGGCTGTCGCCGAGCTATCCGATCGGCGCCTTCAGCTACAGCCACGGCATCGAGACGGCGGTCGAGGAGGGCCTCGTCAAGGACCGGCCGACCTTGGTGACCTGGCTGGAGAGCGTCCTGGCGCGAGGGACCGGAGCGGTCGACGGCGCCCTGTTCGCGATGGCTTGGCGAGCCGCCGCGGCCCAGGACTGGCATGCCTTCGATGCCGTTGCCGAGCGCGCGGCCGCTTGGCGCGGCACCTCGGAAATGGCGCTCGAATCGCGCCAGCAGGGCGGCTCGTTCCTGTCGATGACGCGGGTCGCCTGGCCGCATCCGGCGCTCGATACGATCCACCAGCGCCTGGCTGGCGAGATCAGCCTGCCGGTGGCCGTGGCTCTGGCCGCCGCCGCGCACGCCATCGCCCTCGAGCGCGCGCTCGAAGCCTATTTGCATGCCTTCGTCGCCAATCTGATCTCGGCAGCCGTGCGCTCCGTCCCGCTCGGCCAGAGCGACGGGCAGATCGCCCTGGCCTCCCTGGAGGGGGCCGTCCTGAACGCGGCGGCGAACGCTGTCGCAGTGACATCGCTCGACGAGGTCGGCGCGTGCACGCCTCTGCTCGACTGGTGCTCGATGCGCCACGAGACCCAGTACACGCGCCTGTTCCGGTCATGAGCCTGGTGCTGGCAAGTCTCCTGTTCGTGGCGGTCGGCGCTGTGGCGGCTGTGCACGTCCTGTGGGGGCTGGGCAGCACTTGGCCGGAGTCGAGCGCGGAGGCCTTGGCGCGTGGTGTCGTCGGCGACGGTCGTCGGCGCATGCCGCCTGCCTGGCAGTGTTTCGCCGTGGCCTTGGCGCTCGCGCTCGTCGCCTTGTGGCCGTTCTACATGCTGGGGCGCGGCGGCGATCCGCTCGTCCTTGCCGGGAGCTTTGCCATCGGCGGGCTGTTCGTCGTCCGCGGGCTCGCCGCCCACAGCCCGCGCTGGCGCAGCCGGTTCCACGACGAGCCGTTTGCCACGCGCGATCGTCGCTATTATTCGCCGTTCTGCCTCATGACGGGGATCGGCTATCTTGCGCTGCTGGCAGGGGAGATGGAGCGGCAATGAGCATGCGTGGCCCGTTGAGGGTGGGCGTCGGCGGTCCGGTCGGGTCGGGCAAGACCGCGCTGGTCGAGCGCCTGTGCAAGACGATGCGCGGGGCCTACGACATCGCCGTCGTCACCAACGATATCTACACCAAGGAAGACGCCGAGTTCCTGACGCGCGCGGGCGCGCTCGAGCCCGAGCGTATCGTCGGCGTCGAGACCGGCGGCTGCCCGCACACCGCGATCCGCGAGGACGCCTCGATCAACCTCGCGGCCGTATCCGACATCGTGCGCAAGTGGCCCGAGCTCGAGGTCGTCTTCGTCGAATCGGGCGGCGACAATCTTGCCGCGACGTTCTCGCCGGAGCTGGCCGATCTCACGATCTATGTCATCGACGTTGCAGCCGGCGAGAAGATCCCCCGCAAGGGCGGCCCGGGGATCACCCGTTCGGATCTGCTGATCATTAACAAGATCGATCTCGCGCCGCTGGTCGGCGCCAATCTCGACGTCATGGACCGCGACGCACGACGCATGCGCGGGGTGAGGCCGTTCCTGTTCTCCAATCTGAAGGAGAACAAAGGAGTCGAGGATGTCGTCGCTTTCATCGTGCGGCAGGGCGGCCTGCCGGACCGGCGTACAGCAATGAGCAAGGGGTAAGCTATGATTCGAGCGATTGGTCTCACGGTACTGCTGATGGCCCTGACGGGGCCGGCCATGGCCCATTCGGGTCATGGCGAGTCGGGATTCCTCCATCCATTCACCGGGGTCGACCATGTCCTGGCTGCCGTCGGGGTTGGCGTATGGGCCTTCCTATTGGCAAGTCGCAGTCGCGCTCTCGCCAGTCTCGTGCCGGCCTCCTTCCTGATCATGACGGCGGCCGGGGCAGTTGCCGGATTTGGAGGCATAAAACTGCCTCTTGTGGAGGCGGCCATTGTGACATCGGTTTTCGTCATCGGCGGGCTGATCGTCGGCGGCGTGCGCCTGCCGCTCGCCCTGGCGATGGCGATTGTCGGTGCTTTCGCGGTCTTCCACGGCTATGCGCACGCAATGGAAGCCCCCGCTTCCACGTCCGTTAGCTACATATTGGGGCTGATGGCCGCGACGGCTGTCCTGGAGGGGGTAGGAATGCTCCTCGGCTCACTCATGAGACGGGCTGTCGGCGAGGTCGGCCTGCGCGCTCTTGGCGGCCTGGTCCTGGCAGGCGGCACCTTGGTTTTGATGACCAACTGAGAGTTATCCCGAGCCCTGGCTTGGGTTTGGCACGACTTTCGCTCTCGCGAACCCGACGGGGAGATTCCGTCGGATATCAAGGAGAGCGGGATGAAATTGGGTTCAATCGTGCGGACGGGCCTCGTCGCGGCCGGCCTGCTGGCCGGCGCGGCGAGCAGTGCGTTCGCCCAAGGCGCGCCGATCAAGGTCGGCATTTTGCATTCGTTGTCGGGCACGATGGCGATCAGCGAGACGACCCTGAAGGACGTCATGCTGATGCTGATCGAGGAGCAGAACAAGAAGGGCGGCGTTCTGGGTCGCAAGCTCGAGGCGGTGGTCGTCGATCCGGCGTCGAACTGGCCGCTGTTCGCCGAGAAGGCGCGCGAGCTTCTGCAGAAGGACAAGGTCGCGGCGGTGTTCGGCTGCTGGACGTCGGTCAGCCGCAAGTCGGTGCTGCCGGTGTTCGAGGAGCTGAACGGCATCCTGTTCTATCCCGTGCAGTACGAGGGCGAGGAAAGCTCGCGCAACGTGTTCTACACCGGCGCCGCGCCGAACCAGCAGGCGATCCCGGCGGTCGACTACCTGATGCAGAACGAGAAGGTCCAGCGCTGGGTCCTGGCCGGTACCGACTACGTCTATCCGCGCACGACCAACAAGATCCTCGAGGCGTACCTCAAGCAGAAGGGCGTCAAGCAGGAAGACATCATGATCAACTACACGCCGTTCGGTCATTCCGACTGGCAGTCGATCGTGGCGGAGATCAAGAAGTTCGGCTCGGCCGGCAAGAAGACGGCGGTGGTCTCGACCATCAATGGCGACGCCAACGTGCCGTTCTATAAGGAGCTGGGCAACGCCGGCATCAAGGCCAAGGACATCCCGGTCGTGGCGTTCTCGGTCGGCGAGGAAGAACTCGCCGGCGTCGACACCAAGCCGCTGGTCGGCCATCTCGCCGCCTGGAACTACTTCCAGTCGGTGAAGAACCCCACCAACGAGGCCTTCATCAAGACCTGGCAGACTTTCACCAAGAATCCCAAGCGCGTCACCAACGACCCGATGGAAGCCCACGTGATCGGCTTCCAGATGTGGATCGAGGCGGTCAAGAAGGCCGGCACGACGGATTCCGACGCGGTGATCGATGCCCTGATCGGCATCGCGGTGCCCAACCTGTCGGGCGGCTTCTCGGCCATGATGCCGAACCACCACATCACCAAGCCCGTCCTGATCGGCGAGATCCAGGGCAATGGCCAGTTCGACGTGGTGTGGCAGACCTCCGGCCTGGTGGTCGGTGACGAGTGGTCCGACTACCTGCCCGATTCGAAGGACCTGATCTCCGATTGGCGCAAGCCGCTGAACTGCGGCAACTTCAACGTCGCCACCGGCAAGTGCGGCGGCAAGGGCAAGTAGGCCTGTCCCGCTGATTGCAAGTCGATACCAGTAACCAACAGGGCGGGGCGACTTTCGAGTCGCCCCGTTCTGATCTCCGGGTTAATCCTGACACATGCCGTTTCTGCGCCTGCTTGCAAGGTTTCTGCTGACCTTGGCTTCGGTCTCCCTCGCCGGCGTGGCGCTGGCCGCCGACCTTCCAGCCCTGGTCGCCAACCTCACAACCGGCGGCTTTGGCGATCGCGAGACGGCGGTGGGGGCTCTGGCGGCCTCCGGCGATGCCCGCGCGGCGCCGATCCTCGAAGCGCTCGCGGCCGGCCAGCTCTATATTCGCAAGTCCGACAATGTCGTCGTCATCGGCAAGCCGGACGGCAACCAGCTTTCGCTCGCCGAGGCGATCTCCGGCAAACCGGCCGGCACCGGCTCCGAAGCTGAGCTGGACCGGGTGCGCGTCAACAACCGCCTGCGCGGGGTCATCGAGGCCGCCGTCGGCTCGCTCACCCTGATGAGCCCCGACGCCCGGGTGCGTCGTGGCGCGGCGGACTCGCTGTTGAAACGACCGGATCCGGCCGCGCTCGCGGCGCTCGATGCCGCCATCGCGGCCGAGAAGGATCCACGCATCAAAGCCGCCTTTGGCGAGGCCCGTGCCGCGGTCGTCCTGGCGTCCGACGCGCCCCCGCCGCAGAAGCTCGACGCCATCGGCGTGCTGCGCGATCGCGGCGACCGCGATGCGCTCAGCATCCTGCAGGGTGCCGCCAACTCTGCGTCGGATGCCGAAGTCAAGGCGGCCGCCAATGCCGCGGCGGTCTCGGTCCGCCAGACGCTGGCGGCCTGGGAGGCGGCGCAGAACGTCTGGTACGGCATCTCGCTCGGCTCGGTGCTTCTCCTGGCGGCGATCGGTCTCGCCATCACCTTCGGCACCATGGGCGTCATCAACATGGCGCACGGCGAGATGGTGATGCTGGGCGCCTACACGACCTTCGTCGTCCAGGACATCATCCGAACCTCGGCGCCGCACCTTTTCGACATGTCGTTGGTGATCGCGCTGCCTCTGGCCTTCCTGGTCGCCGGCGGTATCGGCATCGTCATCGAGCGCACCATCATCCGCTTCCTCTACGGCCGGCCGCTCGAGACCCTGCTCGCAACCTGGGGCCTGTCGCTGGTCCTGCAGCAGGCCGTGCGCTCGATCTTCGGCCCGTCCAACCGGGAGGTCGGGGCGCCATCGTGGATGTCAGGCGCCTTCCAGGTCGGGCAGATCACCGTCACCTACGGTCGCTTGTGGATCGTGGTGTTCGCGCTGGCCGTGTTCGTCGCCCTCATCCTTCTGCTGCGCAAGACCCCTCTGGGTCTCTACATGCGCGCCGTGACCCAGAATCGTCCGATGGCGTCGGCCATGGGCATTCGCACGCCGCGGGTCGATGCGCTGACCTTCGGCCTGGGCTCCGGCATCGCCGGCCTGGCCGGCGTGGCGCTGAGCCAGATCGACAATGTCAGCCCCAACCTCGGTCAGGGCTACATCATCGACTCCTTCATGGTCGTGGTGTTCGGCGGCGTCGGCAATCTGTTCGGCACCTTGGTTGGCGCCACGGCGCTCGGCATCGTCAACAAGTTCCTCGAACCCTATGCCGGGGCGGTGCTGGGCAAGATCCTGGTGCTCGTCTTCATCATCCTGTTCATCCAGCGCCGTCCGCGCGGCCTGTTCGCGCTGAAGGGCAGGTCCGTCGAATGATCACGCGCATGCTGCTGCAGGGCATCGACCGCAACCTGCGTCTTTTCATCGGCCTCGTGGTGCTGTTCGGCATTGCGCTGGTCCTCGGCAACCAGGTCGTTCCGGCCGGCAAGCCGTTCCATGTGCCGGCTTGGGCGCTGCAGCTCATCGGCAAGTACCTGTGCTACGCGCTGCTCGCCCTCGCCGTCGACCTGGTATGGGGCTATTGCGGAATCCTGTCGCTCGGTCACGGCGCCTTCTTCGCGCTGGGCGGCTACTGCATGGGCATGTACCTGATGCGCCAGATCGGCAGCCGCGGCGTCTACGGCAATCCGATCCTGCCCGACTTCATGGTGTTCCTGAACTACAAGGAGCTGCCCTGGTTCTGGTATGGCTTCGACCAGTTCTGGTTCGCCGCCATCATGGTCATCGTGGTCCCGAGCGTGCTCGCCTTCGCGCTCGGCTGGTTCGCCTTCCGCAGCCGTGTCACCGGTGTCTACCTGTCGATCATCACCCAGGCCATGACCTTCGCCCTCATGCTGGCCTTCTTCCGCAACGACATGGGTCTGGGCGGCAACAACGGCATGACCGACTTCAAGGACATTCTCGGCTTTTCGGTCCAGGCTGACAGCACGCGCGCCGTGCTGTGCCTCGCCTCCGCTCTGGCACTGGCGCTGGGACTGACGATCTCCGGCGCGATCGTCGGCTCGCGCTTCGGCAAGGCACTCACCGCGGTGCGCGACGCCGAAAGCCGCATGCGCTTCCTCGGCTACCGGGTCGAGGGCTACAAGCTCTTCGTCTTCGTGCTGTCGGCCGGCATGGCCGGCATCGCTGGCGCGCTTTACGTCCCGCAAGTCGGCATCATCAATCCCAGCGAATTCTCGCCCGCCAACTCGATCGAGGCGGTCATCTGGGTCGCCGTCGGTGGCCGTGGCACGCTGATCGGGCCTGTAATCGGTGCCTTCCTGGTCAACTGGGGCAAGACCTGGCTGACCGGCGCGCTGCCCGAGGTCTGGCTGTTCGCGCTGGGCGCCCTGTTCATCGCCGTGACCCTGTTCCTGCCCAAGGGCGTGGTCGGCCTGTGGTCGCAGATCCGCAACCGCAATGTCGGCCGCAAGGCGAGGGCCGCGGCATGAACGCGCCGCGCAGCACCTCCGCGCTGCTCTATCTCAGCGGCGTGACCGTATCGTTCGACGGCTTCAAGGCGCTGAACAACCTCTCGCTGCTGGTCGAGCCCGGCGAGATGCGGGCGATCATCGGCCCGAACGGCGCCGGCAAGACGACTATGATGGATGTCGTCACCGGCAAGACGCGACCCGACGAGGGCGAGGTCGTGTTCGACGGCAAGGCCGACCTGACCAAGCTCGACGAGGCCGACATCGCCACCTTGGGTATCGGTCGCAAGTTCCAGAAGCCCACCGTGTTCGAGAACCACACGGTTCGCGACAACCTGCTGCTCGCCCTGGCCGGCCAGCGTAGCTGGTATCGCGTGCTGATCGCCCGGCCGACCAAGGCCGAGAACGAGCGGTTGGAGGAGATCCTGTCGATCATCCGCATGGGGCCGCAGCAGCATATGCTGGGCGCCCGCCTGAGCCACGGCCAGAAGCAGTGGCTCGAGATCGGTATGCTGCTCGCCCAGGATCCCAAGCTTTTGCTGGTCGACGAGCCGGTCGCCGGCATGACCGACGTCGAGACCGAAACCACCGCCCAGGTGCTGCGCGAGATCAACCGCACCCATTCGGTGGTGGTGGTCGAGCACGACATGAGCTTCGTGCGCGCGCTCGGCGTCAAGGTGACGGTGCTGCACGAAGGCTCGATGCTGGCCGAGGGCACGCTCGACCAGGTGAGCGCCGACCCGCGCGTCGTCGAAGTCTATCTCGGCAGGTAAGGCAAGATGCTCGCGGTCAGCAATGTCGATCTCTACTACGGCGCAGCCCAGGCGCTGCGCTCGGTGTCGCTCTTTGCCGCCATTGGCCGCGTGACTTGCCTGCTCGGCCGCAACGGCGTCGGCAAGACCAGCCTGCTGCGCGCCATTGTCGGGCTCCAGCCGATCGCCTCCGGCTCGATCGCGTTCGCCGACGAGGAGGTTTCGCGCCTGCCGCCCTACGAGCGCGCCCGGCGCGGCGTCGCCATGGTGCCGCAGGGCCGCGAGATCTTTCCGCTGCTGACGGTGAAGGAAAACCTCGAGACCGGCTTCGCGCCGCTGGGTCGCGACCAAAAGAAGATTCCCGACGAGGTGTTCGAGCTCTTTCCGGTTCTGCAATCGATGCTGAAGCGGCGCGGCGGCGACCTGTCGGGCGGCCAGCAGCAGCAGCTCGCCATCGGCCGTGCGCTCACCATGCGGCCCAAGCTGCTGGTGCTCGACGAGCCGACCGAAGGCATCCAGCCGTCGGTCATCAAGGATATCGGCCGTGCCATCTCCTTCCTGCGTCAGCGCGGCGACATGGCGATCCTGCTGGTCGAGCAATACCTCGAGTTCGCTCACGAATTGGCCGACGACTTCGCGGTGATGGACCGCGGCGAGATCGTGATGTCGGGAACGCGCGAGACATTCGATCAGGAGGCCGTTCGCCGGCATATGACGGTGTAACGCGCCCTCTACTGCTCACCGACTGCGCGGATTCTCCCGGCACGACGCGCCGCGTCGGGCGCCTGCTCAACCCTTCATGGACGCCAGGGTCTCGGCCAGAGGCGCTATGTTGGTGCGGATCAAGCCGTAACGCGGATAGTCGAGATCGATCGTCATCCAAAGGGCGATGGAGAGGATGAAGCCGTAGATGAAGTTCAGGACCGAGTGACGCTTGGCGATCTGGCCGTTGCCGAAGGCCGCGACCATCAGGGAGAGCGCCGCGCCGGCGAGGAGCGCCACCACGATGGGCGCCGGGATGTGGCGGTGGGCCGCGGACAGATGGATGGTGTGCAGGTCGATGACGTCGTTGAGCGATGGCAGGACGAGAAGCGCGAGCTGTGGACTATCGGCAGTGCCTTCGAGGCCGGCCTTCCAAATCCTGTCCTGAAGCGCCGGCACCTGCGCCAGTCGTCTCTGGACTTCACGCGTGTCGTCGCTCTGGAGCATGACAAGCCGGTCGGCCGTGTATTCGCGGAGAGCCTCCTTGAGCTTGGAGCGCGCCGGCTGAGGCAACGTGTCGGCCCGCAGCCAAGCCGTGCCGAGCGCGTTCGCTTCCTTGACGATGACATCGAGCCGATCGACGTGGCGCGATCCGGCCCCCGAGAAGGCGAACCCGATCAGGAAGGCGACCAGGGCGAAGATCGCTCCGCGCACCACGCTGAGCTGATCGTCGAAATCCGCGCCGCGTGGTCCGGCGACGCGGCCCGCCCAGTAGCCGGCTTCGGACGAGACGACCGCGCCGGCCAGCAGCACGAGCAGAAGGACAGGAGGGGAAAGGGAAGTGAGCACGTCGTCCGGGTGTCCAGTGCCGGCCTTTACCGCCGCTGCGCTCCCCGCACAAGCCGGCCCGGCCGTTCGCCGGTCAGCTCGTCGTTGCAGACCGTCTCGACGCCGGCGTTGAAGGTGTGACGGTAGCCAATGGCGCGCTGGATCAGGCGGCGGCCGCCGGCCGGCAGGTCGTAGACCACCTCGGGACGTTTCAGCGCCAGATTGTCGAAATTGATCACGTTGATGTCGGCCTTGTGGCCGGGTGCCAGTAGGCCGCGATCGGCGAGACCGTAGGCCTCGGCGGTGCCGCGCGTCTGCTTGGCGATCAGGAACTCGAGCGACAGCCTGGGCCCGCGCCGGCGGTCGCGCGCCCACAGGGTGAGCAGCGACGTCGGCGACGACGCATCGCAGATCACGCCGACATGGGCGCCGCCGTCGGCGACACCGAGCACGGTGGCCGTGTCGGTGATCATCTCGTGCACCACGTCGAGATTGCCGCCGGCATAGTTCTCGAACGGCAGCATCAGCAGGCCCTTGCCGTCCCTCGACATCAGCTCGTCGAGCGCCACGGCCTGCGGGGACCGTCCGGTCGTGCGGGCGATCGCTGCAATCGAGTTCTCGGCGTCGGGCTCGTAGTCGGGTCGTTCGCCGACCGGGAACATCTTATGGAACGCGTCGGCGAGAAAGGCACGCGGGCCGTCGCCAGTCGGCGTCTCGACCAGGCGGCGGCGCAGCTCGGCATCCGACGCCAGGCGGGCATAGCGCTCGGCCGGTGTGAGGTGCCGCATCTCGAGCCACGCCGGATGGGCGGCGAAGGGATGCACCGTCGTCTCCAGTCCCATCATGACGCCGATCGGGCGCGAGCCGACCTGCGCATTGGCGGCCCGGCCGGCACGGCGCACGACGTGGATCTGGTCGAGCGTTTCGCGCCACAGCTTGGGCTGGGCATCGACCTGCACCAAGAGACAGGAGAGCGGCCGGCCGGCCAGGTCGGCGGCGGCGTCCAGCGCCTCGAATTCGCCCGGGCCGAAGTCCGAATTGACCTGCAGCACGCCGCACCCGGCGCGCTTCATGCCGGAGGCAATGCCGAAAAGCTCGGCTTCCCGGGCGCTGAGCGAGGGGGTGAAGCGGCCGTCCTTGGCCTTGTGCTTGGTCGTGCGCGACGTGGTGAAGCCCAGGGCGCCGGCGCGCAGCGCCTCCTCTGTGAGGTGGGCCATGGCCTCGATTTCGGGTTCGCTCGGCACCTCGGCGTGGTCGGCGCCTCGCTCGCCCATGACGTAGAAGCGCAGCGCACCATGCGGCAACTGGGCCGCGACATCGACGGCGCGCGGCATCGCCGCCAGCGCATCGAGGTACTGCGGGAACGATTCCCAGGCGAATTTGACGCCCTCGCTCAGGACCGTCCCGGGGATGTCCTCGACGCCTTCCATCAGGTTGATCAGGTAGCCCGACGTGCCCGGCCGCACCGGCGCGAAGCCGACGCCGCAATTGCCGAAGACCGTGGTGGTGACGCCATGCCAGGAGCTCGGCGTGAGGAACGGGTCCCAGGTCGCCTGCCCGTCATAGTGGGTGTGGATGTCGACGAAGCCCGGCGCGACGATCAGTCCCGCGGCCTCGATCTCGCGCTTGCCGCCGCCGAGATTGGCGCCAACGGCGGCAATCCGGCCGTCCTGCACGGCGACATCGGCGATGCGGCGCGGCTGGCCCGAGCCGTCGATCACGGTTCCATTTCGAATGACGAGGTCAAACATGCCGGGAAGGATAGGCCGAGGGCCGCCGTCCGGTCTATGTTCGCGACCCGCACAAGCCATCCCGTCCGGGGGACCACCCTTGCAGAAACCGCTTCTCTTTCAGCCCCTGAAACTGCGCGGCGTCACCGCGCCCAATCGTTCCGTGGTGTCGCCCATGGTGCAGTACCGCGCCACGGATGGTCAGGTGAACGACTACCATCTCGTTCATCTCGGCAAGTTCGCGCTGGGCAAGTTCGGCATCGTGTTCACGGAGAACTGCGCCGTCGAGCCGCGCGGCCGCGTCACCCAGGGCGATCTCGGCCTGTGGGATGACGGCCAGATCGAAGGCCACAAGCGCCTGGTCCGCTTCCTCAAGCAGGAAGGCTCGCTGGCGGCGACGCAGATCACCCATTCCGGGCGCAAAGGCTCGACACCGCGCTCTTTCGACAAGCCGGGTCAGCTCGGCCCCGAGGGCGCCGGCTGGCAAAGATGGGAGGTCGTCGGTCCGTCCGAGCTGGCCGCCGGCGAAGGCTACATGGTGCCGCGCCAGCTCGCGGCGGCCGAGCTCGACGACCTCGTGCGCAAGTTCGGCGAGGCGGCCCGGCGGGCCGACGCCGCCGGCTATGACGTGATCGAGATTCACGGTGCCCACGGCTACCTGCTGGCGCAGTTCCTGTCGCCAGTCAGCAATCAGCGCAACGACGAATACGGCGGCGACCGCGCCGGCCGTATGCGCTTTCCGCTCGCTGCCGCCCGCGCCGTGCGCGAGAGCTGGCCCGCGCACAAGCCGATGTTCATCCGCCTCTCCGTCGTCGATGGCGCGGGCGGCTGGGACGTCGATGACAGCGTCGTCTATGCCAAGGCGCTGAAGGCGCTCGGCATCGATGTCATCGACTGCTCGTCGGGCGGCCTCACCGGCCTGTCGACGGCGCTGCCGGTCAAGCGCTCGCTGGGGTTCCAGGTGCCGTTCTCGGCCGCCGTGAAGCGCCAGGCCGAGATCACCACCATGGCAGTCGGCCTGATCCTCGACGGCCCGCAGGCCGAGGCGATCCTGCAGGCCGGCGACGCCGACCTGATCGCGATCGGCCGCCAGGCGCTCTACGACCCGTTCTGGGCTCTGCATGCCGCGCAGGAGCTGGGCTGCGACGGCGACTTCGACATGTGGACGCCGGAATACGGATGGTGGCTGGAGAAGCGCAAGAACAACCTCGGCATCCGATAACAAGACAAGACACGGAAAACGAACAATGAATGGCATCCTGGCCGGCCTTCGCATCGTCGAAGGCTCGGCATTCATTGCTGCCCCGTTGGGCGGCATGACGCTCGCCCAATTGGGCGCCGACGTGATCCGCTTCGACGATATCGAGGGCGGCCTCGACAGTGACCGCTGGCCGATCACGAAGGACGGCCGCTCGATCTATTGGGCCGGCCTGAACAAGGGCAAGCGGTCGTTCGCCGTCGCCCTGCGCTCGCCCGAGGGCCGGGCGCTGCTCACGGCATTGATCACCGCGCCCGGTGAGGGAGCCGGCATCTTCGCCACCAACATGCCGGCGCGCGGCTGGCTGGCCTACGAGGAGCTGGCGAAGAAGCGGGCCGACCTGATCGCCCTCAACATCGTCGGCGCGCGCGACGGCACGGCGCATGTCGATTACACGGTGAACGCCATCACCGGCTTTCCCATGGTGACGGGGCCGGTCGGCCACGAGGGGCCAGTCAACGCCGTGGCGCCGCCGTGGGATCTCGCGACGGCCTACGCCGGCGCCATGGCCATCCTCGCGGCCGAGCGGCATCGCCGGCTGACCGGAGAGGGGCAGCGGATCGTCCTGCCGCTGCAGGACATGGCGCTCGCCGCCACCTCCGCGCTCGGTTACATCGGCGAGGCCGCTGTCAACGACGTCGATCGGCCGCGTTTCGGCAACGAGATCTTCGGCACATTCGGTCGCGATTTCCGCACCCGCGACGGGCGTTTCGTCATGATCTGCATCTTCTCGGATCGTCATGTCGATGCGCTGGCGAAGGCAGGCGGTTTCAGCGAAGCGTTTGCCCGGATCGAAAACGAGAAGGGCCTCGACCTCAAGACCGACGCCGGCCGCTGGCAGGCGCGCGCCGAGCTCTGCGCCGTGATCGAGCCTTGGGTGGCGGCGCATACGGCCGAGGAAGTGAGCAGGGCGCTGAAAACGGCGGGCGCGCTGTGGGCGCCGTACCAGACCTTCCGCGAGCTCGCAGCCGATCCGGTCCATGTGCTCGCCAATCCGATGTTCACCGTTCTCGATCAGCCTGGCATCGGCCGTTATCCGGTTGCCGCCTCGCCGTTGCAGTTCGGCGCCGTGCCGCGCCAGCCGCCGCAACCGGCGCCGTTGCTCGGCCAGCACACCGACGAGATCCTGTCGGGCATCCTGGGATTGCCCGACCACGAGATCGCCCGCCTGCACGATCGTAAGGTCGTCGCGGGGCCAGTGTGACGCCGGCGCTGGCGAGCGCGGTGGTCCTCGCGATGGCCGATGTGTTGCAGGACGATCGAGTCGAAATTGGAATCAGTCGACCCTTTGCCGATTATGGCAACGGTCCAGGTGAATAGACTCGACGAGCAGACTGGTCGGGAGTGGGAGCCTGAGATGGCGACCGTTGGAAGTTCCGAGGCCAAGACCCATTTCTCCGCGCTTCTGCAGCATGTGGAGCAGGGCAAGCAAATCCTGATCACGAGACGCGGCAAGCCCGTCGCGCGATTGATGCCGATTGCGGAGGCGCGCAAGGACAAGGTGTCGGCTGCCATGCGGAGGCTTCGCGAGCTTCGCAAGGGAACGACGCTCGGTGATCTCGATTGGAAGGAACTGCGGGACTCCGGTCGCAAGTGCTGATCGCGCTGGTCGTCGATGCCTCGATCCCATTGACCTGGTGCTTCGAGGACGAGGTCACGGCTGCAACCCAGGTTGTCGAAGCGAGCGTCGATCTCGAAGGAGCCGTCGTGCCCGCCCTGTGGCGGCTGGAGATTGCCAATGCCCTGCTGATGGCTGAACGGCGTGGCCGTCTGGGAATGTACAGATGGAAGAGTGCCTGGAGCTGATGGCCGCCTTGCCGATATCCCTTGAAATCGACCCTGGCAAGAAACGTGGAGGGATATGTTGTTTGCTCGGGCTCAGCGCCTGACATCGTATGATGCTGCTTACCTCGAGCTCGCAATTCGTCTCGATGTCGACCTTGCCTCGCTGGACCGAGATTTGCGACGCGCCGGCAGGACCATGGGTGTAACCGTCGTTCCCTGACGGTGCCCGCCTGAAGGGCACAAGAGAGTCGGTCCCGACGCAAGGAGCGAATTCACGGAGGCTGACATGAAATAGGGATGCCTCACGTCTGTCGGACATCCCACTATCGCGGTCACGATAGAAGAAAAGAAACAGACTGGCAACCCGAGATGCGTTGCAATAGATGAAGTCCCCTTCGGGCCAGATGGGGACAGAGATGATCGCTTGTGGATTGGATTTCGGGACGTCGAACTCGGCGATCGGCGTCTTTCGCGACAGGACGGCCGTGCTGGCGCCGATCGAGGAAAGCAGCACGCTGATCCCGAGCGCGGTATTCTTCGACAATGAGACAAAGGGCCGGGTGCTGTTCGGCAACGAGGCCGTCTCGGCCTATATCGGGCAGACCGAAGGGCGGCTGATGCGCGCGCTGAAGTCGATCCTCGGGTCTTCGCTGATCGAGGAGGAGACCGTCATCGGCGGCCGCAAGGTCGCGCTCGCCGAGGTCGTCGAGATCTTCGTGCGGCATCTGAAGAACAAGGCCGAGGCCTTCGCCGGGCGGGAGATCACGGCGGTCGTGCATGGCCGCCCCGTGCGCTTCGTCGATGGCGACGACAAGGCGGATGCACGGGCGCAGAGCGTGCTCGAGGCGATCGCCCGGCGGATCGGCTTTCGCGATGTTGCGTTCGTCTACGAACCCATCGCGGCCGCGCACCACTACGAGCAGACGGTCGAGCGCGAGGAACTGGCGTTGATCGCCGATATCGGCGGCGGCACCAGCGACTTCTCCGTCGTCCGTGTCGGCCCGCGGCAGCGCCAGCGTGCCGATCGCGGCGGCGATGTGCTGGCGAACGCCGGCGTGCGCGTGGGCGGCACCGACTTCGACACGGCGCTCAGCCTGGTGGCGGTGATGCCGTTGCTGGGGCTCGGCACGCAGCTCGTCGAGAAGGGCCTGCCGATGCCGAACGCGCTCTATCACGAGCTCGCCACCTGGGCGACGATCAACTTCGCCTACACCTACAGGAACGAGCGCGAGCTCGCCGAGCTGGTCACGCTGGCGTGCGAACCCGAGAAGGTCGAACGCCTGCTCGAGGTCGTGCGCCGCCGGCTTGGCCATCGCCTGGCATTTGCCGTCGAGGATGCCAAGATCGCGCTGAGTGCCGAGGATAGCGTTGCCATCCTCCTGGGCTTTCTCGAGGCGAGCCTCGCGGCTGTGGCGACCCGCGCGGAATTCGAAGGCGCCATCGAGGCCAGGCTGGATCGCTTGAACAGGACGGCGCGCGATTGCATCGCTGCGGCGGGACTCGGGCCTTCCTCCATCGACACGATCTTCCTCACCGGCGGGTCGAGCCGCGTGCCGGCGGTGCGCGCCGCGATTGCGCGGGCGGCGCCGTCGGCCCGTCTGGCCGCCGGCTCGGACTTGCTGTCCGTGGCGCTCGGATTAACGCAGATGGCAGGGGCCATGAGCTGAGTGTTGTGGCGGGCCGAGGGGCGAGTACAGTCTCTTCGTGCAAACGCTTCATGGATCGAGCCAATGATGAACCCCACGCGCCGCCGGGCGCTTGCTCTTACGTCGATGTCGATGGCGGGCGCACTGTTGGCTCCACCTCGGGTCCGGGCGGCGGACAAGCTTCTCGACGAGATCGTGAGCTTTACCGGCGCCATGTTGTTTCTCGATGCCCGCGTTCCAGCGCTGATCATCGGCGCCGTGCGCGACGACCAGACGGCCGTGTTCGGCTTCGGTGAGATGTCGGATGGCTCGGGCAAGGAGCCCGACGCCAACACGATGCTGCGCATCGGCTCGATCACCAAGGCCTTCACGGGTCAGGTGCTCGCCGGGCTGGTGTCGCAAGGTACGGTCAAGCTCACCGATCGCCTGCAGGATCGGCTCGGCTGGCCGGTCAAGGTGCCCGAGCGCGATGGCCGGCCGATCCGGCTGATCGAGCTCGCCACCCACACATCCGGCCTGCCGCGCGAGGTCGAGCGGGCGCCGGGCCCGCCGGACGACCCCTTCCGCACGCTGACGCAGGAGGCCTACATCAAGGGCTTGCAATCCGATCCGCTGTTGTTCACGCCGGGCAGCGGCGGGCTCTATTCGAATTTCGCCTTCGATCTTCTGGCCGCCGCGTTGGCATCGAGCGCCGGCAAACCTTATGACCAGCTCCTGAAGGAGGTCGTGCTCGATCCGGCGGGATTGAAGGACACGGTGCTGGCGCTGCGCGACGGCGACGGCGCCCGCGTGATGCAGGGCCACAATTTCGACGGCAAGCCCATGCCCAGCATCACGGCGACGGGGGTGATGGCTGGCGCTAGCAGCCTCCACTCGACGGCCAACGACATCCTGCGCTGGCTGTCCTGGCATCTCGATCGCTTCTCGCCGCAAGGGACGGAGGTCAGGCTGCTCGATCACGCCGCCTATGTGCCGAGGGACGGCCTCAAGCCGGTCTCGGGCTTCGACGAGGCCGGTCCCATGGACGCCATGGGCCTCGGCTGGATCGTCATGGCGCCCAAAGGCAACCGGCCGCTGATCTTGCAGAAGGCGGGTGGACTGCAGGGCATCTTCACCTATTCCGCCTTCGCCCCGACGCGCGGCGTCGGCGTCTTCGCGGCGATCAACCAATTCAATGTCGGTGCCTTCACGGCAATGGCGGGGACGGCGAACGGCTTGATCGAGCAACTCGCCCCGCGGTGAACTGCAAGCAAGAGAAAGGTCCCTCGCTGCGCTCAGGATGACAGCGAGTCGAGGATGGCAAAGAGGATGTCATCCCGAGCGCAGCGAGGGACCTTATCTCTTGCCTCAGTGAATCACATCCGCATGCAGTGCTGCCATCAAGCCTTGGTTGTCGCGGTAGTCGACCGGGACGCCGATCAGCACCGGGCCGTCCATCGCCATGGCCTTCGCGAGCACGGGCTTCACCTCGTCGGGCGATCCGACATGGAAGCCGCGAGCGCCCATCGATTCGGCGAACTTGACGACGTCGACGGGGCCGAAGCGCACGCCTGATTCGCGGCCGTAAGCCGCCATCTCCTGGAAGCGCACCATGTCGTAGCTGCCGTCGATCCAGACGATGTGCACGAAGTTGCACTTCAGGCGGACGGCCGTCTCGAGCTCGACCGCCGAGAACAGGAAGCCACCGTCGCCCGACACCGAAACGACCTTTCGGCTGGGCTCGGCGAGGCAGGCGGCGATCGCCCAGGGCAGGGCCACGCCCAGCGTCTGCTGGCCGTTGCTGATCATGATCTGGCGCGGCCGATGGGCGAGCAGGTGGCGCGCCATCCAGATGTGGAACGAGCCCATGTCGGAGCACAGCGTGGTGTCGTGGTCGAGCAGCTCCTGCAGGGCCTGCACCAGCCGCAAGGGATGGACCGGCATGCCGGTGTGCTTTGCCGCGTCGGCCGCCAGCTTGGCCCGCTCGGCCGCGACCTCGGCCAGCAGGGCCGCTTGCGCCGGCCGTGGCCGCGGCTTCAGCAGCGGCGCCAGCCCGCCGAGTGTGGCGGCGATGTCGCCCAGCAGCTCGAGGTTGGGACGATAGTGACGGTCGGGATCGGGCGGCACGCAGTCGAGATGGATCAGGGTGCGCTTGCGGCCGGCATTCCACAGCGCCGGGTCGTACTCGACCGGATCGAAGCCGATGGTGAGCACCAGGTCAGCGGCATCCAGGAGCCGGTCGGCTGGCTGGTTGTGGAACAGGCCGACGCGGCCGCCGAAGCAGTCGAGATGCTCGCGCGGGATCACGCCGGCCGCCTGGAAGGTGCCGGCGACGGCGAGCTTGCTGTGCGTCAGCAGCCGGCGGACCGCTGCCGTGGCGGCCGGCTGGCTCGCCAGCATGCCGAGCACGACGACCGGCCGTTCGGCTGAATCGATCAGGCGGGCTGCCTCGGCGATGGACTCGGCATGGGCCGGACCGAGCGCCGGGCAACGCGCCGGCAGGAGGATGTCGCCGGCCGCGCCCGCCTTCATGACGTCTTTCGGCAGGCTGAGGAACGTCGCGCCGGGCCGCCCCGATTCGGCGGCGCGGAACGCCGCCGCCAGCGCTTCTGAGATGGCCTCCGGCGCATCGATCTCGGCGGCGTACTTGGTGACGGGACGGAACAGCGCGACGGTGTCCATGGACTGATGCGTCTGCTTCAACCGCTCGGCGACCGGCACCGCGCCGCCCAGCGCGACGATCGGATCGCCCTCGGTGTTGGCGGTGGCCAGCCCGGTCACCAGATTCGAGCAGCCCGGTCCCGAGGTCACCAGCACCACGCCTGCCTTGCCGGTCAGGCGGCCGAGGCCACCGGCGATGAAGGCGGCATTCTGCTCGTGCCGGCAGACCACGGTCTTGATCCTCGATTCGAGCAGCGCATCGAACACCGGGTCGATCTTGGCGCCGGGGATACCGAAGATGTACTCGACACCCTGCGCTTCGAGATTCTGCACCAGCAGCCTGGCGCCGTTCCGCCCGTCGCCGCTCACGTGCGCCTCGTCCTGGCGGCCGTCTTGCGCTTCCTCGGCTTCGCCTTGGCCGGCGAGGACTGGGCGTCGATCTCGTCGAACACCTCCTTCATGGTCATCAGCGCATTGGTCGCGGCGGGAAAGCCGCAATAGGCGATCATCTGGGTGATGATCTCGGCCACCTCGCCCCGCGATGCGCCGCAGCGCAGGGCGGCATTGATGTGGAGCTTGAGCTCGGGCAGGGAGAAACCCTGCACGGTGAGCGCTGCCACGGTGCAGAGCTCGCGCGTCTTGAGGTCGATGACATCGCGCGGGTAAAGCTCGGCGAACGGGAAGGTGACATTCACCCAGGCGAATTCCGGCGCCAGTGCCTTGATCTTGCGGATGTAGCCGTCGGCCATCGGGCCGAGCTGCTTGCGAATCTCCGCCATGCCGCGCTGGTATTCGGCGGAGCTCTCGTCGTGCTCCGATGTCTTCCGTCTCGCCATGGGCTCGCCTCGGTTTACGCGTCGGGCGGTCACTGTGCACCGGGCGGGCGGAGAAAAGAACCGGCATAATGACCGGCGATGCCGCCGTCCGGACCCCGTTCTGTCATCATCGAGCTCAACGCCGTGCTGGCGGCGCTCATCGCCGACCAACCGCAGGTGCTGACCTTGGAAGACGGCGCCTTGCTGCCGTCGGGACCGTTCGAGGGCGATCATCCCACCTTGCAGAGCGGGTTGCGAGCCTGGGTCGAACGGCAGACCCATCACCCGTTGGGCTATGTCGAGCAGCTCTATACCTTTGCCGATCGCTATCGAATCGACGCTGCCAGCGGGCGGCGCATCGTGTCGATCTCCTATCTCGGCCTGACCCGCGAGCGCTTGCTCGACGGCGGGCGTGAGCCGGGCTGGCGGAGCTGGTACCGCTATTTTCCTTGGGAGGACTGGCGCGAGGGCAGACCCGCCATCGTGGCGCGGAGCATCCTGCCCAAGCTCGGACAGTGGGTCGACGAGGCCCGCGACGCGGCGGCCAAGCGCGAGCGGCGGCAGCGCGTCGAGCAGTGCTTCGAGCAGAGCACCTGGAACGACGAGCTGACCCTGCAACGCTACGAGCTGCTCCACGAAGCGGGCGCCGTGCCTGAGGCCGGGCGGCTGCGCCGGCCGGTTGCCGATCCGGTGCCGGGCGAGACGATGCGCTATGATCATCGTCGCATTCTTGCGACCGGCATCGCGCGGCTACGGGCCAAGATCAAGTACCGGCCGGTCGTGTTCGAGCTGATGCCGCCCGACTTCACGCTGGGCCAGCTTCAGCGCGCGGTCGAGGCGCTGGCCGGCCGTCCACTGCACAAGCAGAATTTCCGCCGCCTGGTCGATCAGCAGGGCCTGGTCGAGGAAACCGGGACCGTCACTGCCGGCACCGGCGGCCGGCCGGGTAAGCTCTACCGCTTCCGCCGCGAGATTCTCCTCTAACGCGCCGCCGCCGGCACCAAGCTGCCGCTCGCCCGCGCGGACTGAGGATGCGTTCTGCCCCTCGTCGGGCGGCCGACCGGTGGGTTTTCGAGGAAGGCGCCCCGCATTGCCCCGTGCGGCGCGGCGATGTGCTTCGCGCCACTCTGGTCTAACCGCTGGTGCAGCATCACCTTGTCGGCGAGCCCGAAGCCGTCGTGGCGCCTGTTGCCAAAGCGCGGGGGCGGACTTACCTCATTCCGATGAGAGAAAGCCTGAGCGACTCCCGCCTCGCCGACATCATCGACCAGGCGCGCGGAACGACGCCAGCCGACCTCGTGATCAAGTCGGTCGGCATCTTCGATCTCACGTCGGGCGAGATTACCACGGGCGACGTCGCCATCGCCGGCGATCGCATTGTCGGCACGCACGAGACCTACACGGGAGCGAGCGAGATCGACGGGCGCGGCCTGGTCGCGGTGCCGGGCTTCATCGACAGCCACGTCCATTGCGAATCCACTCTGGTGCCCCCGCTCGAGTTCGACCGCTGCGTGGTGCCGCGCGGCACCACGACGGCGATCTGCGACCCGCACGAGATCTGCAACGTGCTGGGCGTCGCCGGCCTGAAGTACTTCCTCGAATGCGCCGCGGTCACGGTGATGGACCTGCGCGTCCAGCTTTCATCGTGCGTGCCGGCGACGCATCTCGAGACCTCGGGCGCCCGCCTGGAGGTCGAGGACCTGCTGCCCTTCAAGCGCCATCCCAAGGTGCTGGGGCTCGCCGAGTTTATGAACGTGCCGGGGGTATTGGACAAGGACCCCGCCGTGCTGCGCAAGCTCTCCGCCTTCTCCGATGTGCAGATCGATGGGCATTCGCCCTTGCTGTCGTCCTACGACCTCAACGCCTACATCGCCGCCGGCGTGCGCAACTGCCATGAGACGACGTCGGCCGCCGAGGCGCGCGAGAAGCTCGCCAAGGGCATGCAGATCCTGGTGCGCGAGGGCACCGTGTCGAAGGACCTGGCGGCGCTGGCCGAGCTGATCACTGCCGACCGCACCCCGTTCCTCGCCTTCTGCACCGATGATCGCAACCCGCTCGACATTGCCGAGGAAGGCCATCTCGATCACCTGATTCGCAGCGTCATTGCCCGCGGCGTGCGGCCGCTCGACGCCTATCGCGCCGCGAGCTGGTCGGCGGCCCGCCATTTCGGCCTGGACGATCGCGGCCTCGTGGCGCCAGGTCAGCGCGCCGACCTGGTGCTGCTCGAGGACCTTGCCACGTGCAAGATCCAGTCGGTGATCTGCCGTGGCACGCCGGTGACGCCGGATCGCTTCGCCACGCGTCCGCACGTGCCGCCAGTCGGTCTCGACTCGGTGATGCTGAAGCCGGTGACGGCGGCACACTTCCGCATGCCTCTCGGTGCCGGCGAGCCGCCGCCAGTGATCGGCATCCGGCCCGGCCAGATCCTGACCGACCGCCTGACGCTCGCCGTCGCGGTGCGCGACGGCGAGCTGGTCTCCGATGTCGCACGCGACATCCTCAAGGTCGCTGTGCTGGGACGGCACAACGATCGCGGCGATATCGGACGGGGACTGGTCAAGGGCTTCGGCATCGTGCGCGGTGCCATCGCCTCGTCGATCGGCCATGACAGTCACAATGTCTGCGTCATCGGCTGCACCGACGCCGACATGGCGGCGGCCGTGAACCGGCTGATCGAGCTGCGCGGCGGTTTCGCGGCGGCGGTCGACGGCAAGGTGGTCGGCGAACTCGCCCTGCCGATTGCCGGCCTGATGAGTGATCAGCCGTTCGAGACGGTGGAGCAGGGTCTGCGGGCGCTGCGCGCGGCGGTGCGCAGTCTCGGCACGCCTCTGCACGAGCCGTTCCTCCAGATGGCCTTCCTCGCCTTGCCGGTGATCCCGCATCTGCGTATCACCGACAAGGGGCTGGTCGACGTCGACAGGTTCGCGTTGATCTAACGCCGCTCGAAGTCTATGCGCTCGTCGACCGGCAGGCCGAGAAGGTGGCGGCGCAGGCAATCCAGGCCAAGCTCGACGGCGCCGGCGCGCACCCATTCGCGACCACCGATCAGGCGGGCCTGACGCGACACCACCGTATCGCCGTCGGCGATCCCGATGGCGATAGTGCCGCCGAAATCCGGCCGGTCGGCGCCCTGGTCGAGCTCGATCAGGAGGGACAGCGCATGGCTGCTGCGGCTCGTCTTGCGCAAGTCGCTTGCGACCGCTTCGGCCGCGACGGTCGAGACCTCGGTGACCGCGAGCTCACCCGGATCGCGCGCCACGACGCCGCGGCGGAAGGCGTGCTCGGCGCCGGCGAGCGGCGCCAGCCGGGCGGCGAGATGGCCGCCGGTGAACATCTCGGCGGTCGACAGGGTAAGCCCACGTTCGAGCAGGGTGGCGAGGATCACGCCCTCCAGCGTCTGGTCGTCCTCGGCGATGATGAAGTTGCCCAGGCGCTTGCGCACCTCGGCCTCGGCCGGGGCCAGCAGCGCTGCGAGATCGGCCTCGTTCTCGCCGCGCGCGGCGAGCTTCGTCTCGAGCTGGGGATAATGCGCCTGGAAGCCGAGCTTGATGCCGCCGCCGTCCTGGAAGGCCGGCATGTCGGCCAGCATGTTGTCGGCGCGCGATTCGCCGATGCCGAACGTGTGGAAGCGCTTCAGCCTCGTCACTCCGGTGATGCCGCCGAGCTTCAGCAGGCGCGGGATCACCTGCTCGTCGAGCATGCGCCGCATCTCGCGCGGCACGCCGGGCGTGAAATAGAAGCGCGCCTTGCCGATGGTGACGGCGAAGCCGCAGGCCGTGCCGATCGGGTTGTCGATGAACTCGGCATTGGCCGGCAGCATCGCCTGCTTGCGGTTATTGGGCGGCATCACCCGGCCGCGCCGCGCGTAGGATTGCTCCATGCGCGTCATCCAGTAGTCGCTCAGCACCAGCTCGACGCCGCAGGCTTCGGCTGCGACCTCCTGGGAAAGGTCGTCGACGGTGGGACCCAGGCCGCCGTTGACGATCACCGCGTCGGCGCGCTCGCCGGCCTGGTGGAACGCCCGCAGGAGGCTTGCCCGGTCGTCGCCGACGGTGGTGCCCCAATGGACGGTGAGCCCGACATCGCCGAGCCGCCGCGCCATGTGGCTGTAGTTGGTGTTGATGGTCTTCCCGGTGAGGATTTCATCGCCGGTGCAGAGGATTTCTACGCGCATGTTGGGTCGATTATCGGCTAACGTCGGGACGAAATCGAGGGAGAGACGCTCATGACTGCATTATCGTCCGATCTCAGGGAGGCCTTGGCCAAGGTCGGGACATCGACCCTGACCGGCGTGCTCAATCGCCGCGGCCTGCGCAGCATGACGCTGTACGACGTGTGGCCGCTCAGGGTCGAGCAGCCGCGCCTGGTCGGCATTGCCTTCACCATGCGCTTCATCCCCTCGCGCGAGGACAAGGACGGCCCGACCTCCAAGAACCGCAGCATGGTCCAACCGCAGGCCATGGAGGAGTGCCCGCCCGGCCACGTGCTGATGATCGATTCGCGCGGCGATTCGCGCGCCGCCTCGGCCGGCGACCTCTATGTCGGCCGGCTGAAGGCGCGCGGTGCCGCCGGCATCGTCACCGATGGCGGCTTTCGCGATACCGATGGCGTCGCCAAGACCGGCCTGCCGGCTTATCACCGCCGGCCGTCCTCGCCGCCGAGCCCGATCGTCCATCGCCCGGTCGACCTCAACCTGCCGATCGCCTGCGGCGGCGTGGCGGTCTATCCCGGCGACATCGTGGTCGGCGACCGCGACGCCATCCTGGTGATCCCGCCCGATATCGTCGAGGCGGTCGCCCAGGAGGCGCTCGACACCTACCACTACGAGGAATTCTGCGAAGCCGAGGTGGCGCGCGGCCGCCCGCTCAAGGGCCTCTTCCCGGTCGCCGGCGACGAAGCCAAGCGCGACTACGAGGAGTGGAAGAAGAAGCGGGGCCAGGGCTGAACTCATTCGCCGGGAGCGCGCCGCTCGAGTGACGCGCTCACGGCAAAGAGTCGTCAGGCGAGCCGTGTGCGAATCTCCAGGCCGCCCTTCAGGGTGAGCGTGACGGGCGTGCGCTCGGCGATATCGGCCATGCGCTTCCTCTGCTCGTCGTCGACTGCGCCTTCGATGGCGATGACGCGGTCGATGTTCTGCCTGCCGTTCTCGCGCACGAAGGTGACGTCCGCATGCACCGCCGTCACTGGCCATTGCTTGCGCTCGGCATACATGCGCAGCGTGATGACTGTGCAGGCGGCGAGCGCCGAGGTCAGCAGCTCGTAGGGGCCGGGTCCGACATCCCTGCCGCCGAGCGTCGGCCCCTCGTCGACGGTGAACGTGTGGTGTCCGGTGACGATTGCCGTTTGGTAGTTGGTCGTGCCGATGCTCGCCCGTGCGTGCGTCAAGAGGTGCTCCTTCCTGGTGCGCGAGAAGGAAAGGTCCCTCGCTACGCTGGGGATGACAGTAACGGTGTCATCCTCAGCGTGGCGAGGGACCTTTCAGGTCGATGAAGGTATCCGCCGGTCCGCGTGCCCTGACTTCGCCGATCACCACTACATCCGGAATGTTCGCCACCCGGTCGGCCGGCACCGCTGCCAGCAGTCCGCCGGCGGTCTGCGGATCGAACAGCAGAGGCAGGTTGGGATGCGAGGCTGCCTTGTCCATGCCGTCGATCAAGTGACGGGCGCGCAAATTCTCGGGCTGCAGCGAGCTCGCGAATCCGCGGGCAAACAACTCCGTCGCGCCCTCGAGCACGGGCAGGGCGTCGAGGTCGAGGTCGACCGTGACCTCACCGCTGGCCCGGATCATCTCGGCGAGATGGCCGGCGAGGCCGAAGCCCGTGACGTCGGTGCAGGCATGGGCGCCGGCCGCCACCAGCGCTTGCGCGGCGTCGCCAGACGGCTGCCGCATCGAGGCGAGCGCGTCGGCGATCCAGGCGCCGCGCGCCGCGCCGCGCATCGCCGCGGCGAAGATCACGCCCGTGCCGAGCTTCTTGGTGATCACGAGCTTGTCGCTGATCTGCAGGCCGCCCTTGCGCAACGCCCGTGCCGGTTCGACCAGGCCGTTGACGGAAAAGCCGAGCGCGGCCTCGGGGCCTTCGCCCGAATGCCCACCGATCAGCGCGCAGCCCGCCTTGTCCAGAACACGCCGCGCGCCGGCCAGGAGCTGAAAAAGGTCTTCCTCCATCAGCCGCTCCGCCGCGGCCGGCACGACGGCGAGCGCCAGCGCGCTGTGCGGCTTGGCGCCCATCGCCCACACGTCGCCCAGCGCATGCACCGCTGCCACCTCGCCGAAGAGCAACGGATCGTCGAGGAAGGTGCGGAAGAAGTCGACCGACTGGACCAGCGCTTTTCCCGCCGGCACCTCGATCATCGCGGCATCGTCGGGCGCATCGAGGCCGATCGCCACGTCGGAGCCGGGCGACGGACCGAGCCGCGCCAGCACGCGGGCCAGCACGCCGGCGCCGACCTTGGCGCCGCAGCCGCCGCAGCGCATGCCGATGTCGGCCAGCAGGCGCTTGGCCTCGGCGTCCGCGAGCGCCGGATCGGGCGCGGAGGATCGCATCATCGCCATCGGCGTGGCCGGTGGCTCTCGGTACATGCGCATCCACTTGCGGTCGATGTAGTCTTTCCAACGCCACACCCAGCCGCCTTCGACGGCCCACGTGCCGCGCGTCGCCACGGCGTGGCCGTCGCCGGTACCGAGGATCGAGAGATAGCGGCTCTGCGGCGCAAAAGGTTGCGGTGGCTGGCCGAGCAGCGCGCGCCGCAGGTTTGCCGCGAGCGGCGGGCCCTGGCGTACCGCGAAGACGCCGGCCTTTGGCCGGCGATGCGGGAGCACCGTGGCGCAGTCGCCGACGGCGAAGATCGCGGGATCGCCGGTCGAGCGCAGCGTGTCGTCGACGGCAATGAAGCCGTGCTCGTCGAGCGGCAGGCCGGTCGGGGCGAACCAGCTTGCGGCGCTCGCCTGGGTGACGACGAACACCGCATCGGCCTCTAGCAACCTGCCATCGTCGAGCTCGACGGAGCCGCGCGCGATGCGCCTTGTCGCGCTGTTCTCGATCAGCCGGACATCGCGGCGCTGGAACACCGCGCGCATTTTCTGCCGTGCGGTCGCGGCCTGAGACGCCAGGATTTCGCCCTTTGTCGCCAGCGTGACCTGGATCTGTGCGCCCTTCGCCACTTGGCGCAGGCGATGGTCGACGGAGAGCGCCAGCTCGACGCCGCCGGCGCCGCCGCCGATCACCACGATGTTGAGCGGTCCCAACCTGCTCTTCATGCGTTCGAGGAAGGCGAGCCAGCGTCGGCCGAGCTCGGCGATCGGCTTGACCGGCGTGGCCCACTCGGCTGCGCCGGCAATGGTGTCGAGATTGGGCGCCGATCCGACATCGATCGACAAGAAATCGTAGGACATGGGCGGGCGATCCTTCAGCAGAACCCGCCGATTTTCGCGATCGAGGCCGGTCGCCTCGGCGTGGATCAGACGCGCACCTGTCCAGGCGGCGAGTCGCGCCAGATCGATGTGGCACTCATCGAACGTGTACTGACCGGCAATGAAGCCGGGGATCATGCCGGAGTATGGCGTGTCGATGTCGCGTCCGATCAGGGTGAGCCGCACGCCGGGCATCGGCTTCATGCCGAAGCTCTTCATCACATAGGCGTGGGCGTGCCCGCCGCCGACCAGAACGACATCTTTGAGCAGCGGGCCGGCCTGCATCGCCACGATCGGTCAGACCCTGAGCAGGATCCACGTGCAGGTGCCGATCGCGCACAGCCGCCCGCTCTCGGTGTAGAGCGCCGTGCCGGAATAGAGTTTGCGGCCCTCGCCGCCTAGGCTCCAGCCGACGACGGCGCAACGCTCGCCGACGCGCGGCGGATCGATCACCTTGGCGGTCATGCGGCCGGTGAGGGCTGGGCGCATGTCGTCCGCGTCCTGCACGGCGAAGGCGCCGGGGCAATCGAGCGTGCCCCACACGAACTCCGGCTTGATGCGGCCGGCGGCGTCGGCGTGGTTGGCGTGCGGCACATAGCAGGAGAGCGAATGGCCCTTCTGCGGGCCGGCGGAGCCGAGCACCCGCAGCCCGTCGCCGACCGCCCGCCCACGCCCGCAAACGATGCACCAGTGGAAGTCGGTGTCCTCGGGACTGCCGCCTTCCTCGCCGCGGCGCATGACGTCGTCCCAGTCGGCGGGCGGCGGCGGCGGCACGAGATGGTCGACGCTGCCGGCGCGCGCTTCGCAGATCAGCGTCTCGTCGGTCTTGAGCAGCAAGACATCGCCGTCGCGCACGACCTGCATCGTCGTGTCGAGCGGCACCGGCGCGCGCAACGTGACCTCCACGGCGTCGTCCGTATTGAAGTGCCGATTGAACTGCCCGGCCATGAGGCCGGCGACGTAGCCGCCGTTGCCCGACAGGCGGGGGCCGTTGAACTCGGGCGCAATGATGATCGAATTGGTCACGCTACTCCTCCGCGACGCGGAACCTGACGCGAGCCTGCAACCGATGCAAGCCTCGCCCGCCGTGAAACCGCTTGCCGCTGGCACCGCCTGCGGCCAAGGGTTGTCGCGATGAGCCGATTCGTGCCCTGGGCGCTGGTGGCGTTGTGCTTCGTGCTCGGCGTGGCGAGCCGCTCGATCAGCGACACCTTCACCGTGTTCGTTCCGGCCTTGCAGAGCGACTTCGAGGCGAGCCGTAGCGCGATCACCCTGGTCTACAGCTTCGCCCTGCTGGTCGGCGGCACTGGCGCGCCGATCGCTGGGTGGATCGTCGACCGTTTCGGCCTGCGCGCCCTCACCGTGGTCGGCATCGTCGCGGCGGCGCTCGCCTCCGCAGGCGCCTCGCTGGCGACGGCGGTGTGGCATCTCTACCTCTGCCTCGGCATCGTCATGGGCTTCGGTGGCGCGTCGCTGTCGGGTGTGTTGAGCTCCACACTGCTCGGACGCTGGTTCCCGCCCAATCGGCTCGGCGTGGCGTTGGCCGTCGCCTGGTCCGCCTCCGGTGTCGGTGCCATCGTCATGTTTCCGCTCGCCGAGCATCTGATCGTGACGCAAGGCTGGCGCCACGCTTACGTTGTGTTCGCTTGCGCCAGCGCCGTGTTCATTCCCCTGCTGCTAGTGCTGCCGTGGCGGCGCATCGAGCGGGGCGCCGTCGGGTTGGTGCCGGCGCGCGCGTCCGACCGTCCCGGTCCGACGGCCGGCGAGGCGGTGCGTGGCTGGCCGTTTTGGGCGCTCACCTTCTCCTTTGGGCTCACCTCGGTCGGCATCTTCTCGCTGGTGCCGCAGACAATGGTCTATCTGCTCGAGCGCGGACTGGATGGCGCCTATGCGGCGCGTGCGCTGGCTGTCGCGGGCTTCCTGACGCCGCTCGGCATGATCGGCTTTAGCTGGCTGGCCGACCGCGGGGGCCGCAAGATCGCCGCCATCCTGGCTTATGCTTGCTCGATCGCCGGCGTCGGCGCGCTCGCCCTGGTGCGCGGCCCGGCCGACGATTTCTGGCTGTGGCTCTACGTGTTGCTGTTCGGCGGCAGCATGGGCAGCCGCGGGCCGATGATCTCGACTCTGGCGACGCTGCGCTATCGCGGCGCGCATTTCGGCCGCATCTACGGCCTGATCAGCGTCGGCATGGGACTGGGCGGCTTTCTCGGCGCCTGGTTGGGCGGCCTGCTGCACGATTGGACCGACGGCTACGCCGCCGTCATGGTCCTCTCGGTCTCGGCCCTCGTGCTCGCCGCCGCGTCGCTCGGCTCGGAGGCCGGCGCGCGCGAGCGGTTGAGTCGGTAGCGGGATCATCCTCCTCCCCAGCTTTGCCGGGGAGGTGTCGCCGTCTACGGCGACGGAGGGGTCGTGGCTCATGAGTTCATGACCCCTCCGCCCCGTGTGACGGGGTACCTCCCCAGCCGAGCTGGGGAGGAGAAGATGATTACACGATCGCGGTGTGAACCAGGTTGGCGATCTGGTCGAGGCGCTTGCTGTGCCAGGGATCGGGAATGCGGTTGTTGGTGATGTAGGCGAACGACACGCCCGAATCGGGGTCGCCCCAGCAGTACGACGTGCCGACGCCGCCATGCCCGAAGGCGCGCGGGCTGGCCAGGGCGCCGAGGCCGCGGATGTTCTCCGTCGTGCCGCGCAGGTGGGGCCCCAACCCGCGATGCATCGGCATGCCCATGAACTCGTCGATCCTGTCGCCGGTGTGGTTGCGGATGGCGTATTGCAGCATGCGCGGCGAGACGATCCGCGTACCGTTGAGTTCGCCGCCCTGCAGCATCATCTGGTAAAGTGCCGCCATGGCGCGCGCGGTGCCGTAGCCGGCGCCGCCCGGCGCGCCGCCCTTGCGCCATTCGGCCGAGTTGGCATCGGCGTCGCGCCGCATTCCCTCACCCTTGCCTTGCGGGACTGGCTCGTGCATGTCGGCGGCGCGGCCGAACTCGCTCTCCGGCAAGCCGACATAGAGTTCGCGCGCCAGCCCGAGCGGCTCGGCCACCGTCTCGCGGATGACGTCGCGGAAGTCGCGGCCCGTGACCGCCTCGATCAGCACGCCGAGCGTCCAGTGCGCCGTCAGCCCGTGATAGTGCACCTTGGAGCCAGGCGACCATTCGAGCGGGAAATCGCACACCACCTCGTGCAGCCGCTTGTGGTCGGCCCAGGCGTCCTTGCCCACCACCGCGGTCGGGAAGCCCGCCTGGTGAGTGATGGTCTGCAGCACCGTAATGGGCCCCTTTGAATTCTTGGCAAAGGCCGGCACGTGGTCGGCGATGCGGTCGGAGAAGGAGAACAGCCCGCGCTCGGCCAGCACCCACAGGGCGACCGCGGTCACCACCTTGGTGTTGGAATAGAGCAGCCATAGCGTGTTGTCGCCGGCCGGACGCGACGCCGGGTCCGTCACTGCCTGGCCGAAGCTCTTGAACAGGGCGAGCTTGCCGTGGCGGGCGAGGGCGATCTGGCAGCCTGGATAGCGTCCCTCGGCGATGTGGCGCTGGATCAGCGCCTCCAGCCGATCGATCTGCTGGCGACGGAAGCCCAGCGACTCCAGGTCGGCTGCCGGGAGTGGAAAGTCCGACCCGGTGCGCGACGAGATTGCAGTGTCCATGGCGGTTCCTCCTGTGACGATCCTGTTATGGCCGGATGATGTGTCGATGACGCGCCGGCCGACATATTGTGTTTCGCGAAAACCTTGCCACAATGCACGGCATGTCGGACCGTATCGACTTTCCGAGTAGTCCCCTGCAAAGGGTGCGGGGGTAGCTGTGGCGCCGGGCCTCGAGTCCTGTCACGCGCTGGTCCTCAACGCCGACTTTCGGCCGCTCTCCTACTTTCCATTGTCGATCTGGTCCTGGCAGGACGCGGTCAAGGCCGTCTTCCTCGACCGCGTCAGCGTGATCTCCGAATACGATCGCAAGATCCACAGTCCGTCCTTCGAGATGCGGCTGCCGAGCGTCATTGCCCTGAAGGAATACGTCCCGGCGGCGCGGCGCCCGGCCTTCACGCGGTTCAACGTCTTCCTGCGTGACCGTTTCCATTGCCAGTATTGCGGCGGCGACTTCGCCACCAACGAGCTCACCTTCGACCATGTCGTGCCGAAGTCGCGCGGCGGGCGCACGAGCTGGAGCAACGTCGTCACAGCCTGCAGCCCGTGCAACCTCTTGAAGGGAAACCGGCTCCTGCGCGAGATCGGCATGCATCTGCAACGCGCGCCGCTCGAGCCCACGACCCAGGAGCTGCAGGAGAACGGCCGGTCGTTCCCGCCCGGCTACCTGCACGAGAGCTGGCGCGACTTCTTGTACTGGGACAGCGAGCTCGACCAGACCTGACCGCCTTTCACACGCGCGTCGACAGCCAGATGGCGAGCCGCGAGCCGGCCTTGATGGCGGCACTCAGAGCCTCGTAGGCCGGCGCCTCCTCGGCACCTGCGGCGAGCGCCGTCTCCTTGTGCTCGATCTCCTCGGCGCGGAACTTCTCGATGGTGTCGCGCAGCGCCGCCTCGTCGTCGCCGAGCGACGCGGCCTGCTCGGCATAGTGCCCGTCGATCGTCTCCTCGACCGCGACCGTGCAGGCCATCGCCGCCTTGTCGCCCATCAGGGCCGTTGCCGCACCCAGGGCAAAGCCTGCGACATGCCACAGTGGCGACAGCAGGGTAGGGCGCACGCGGCGCTCGACCAGCAACCGGTCGAACACCTTGTTGTGCTCGCGTTCGGCGCGCGCCATCGCCGCGATCTTGCGCCCGGCCTCGCTGTTGGCGCGCCCAGTCCAGCGCAGCGCCGTGAGCTGGCCCTCGTAGATGCGCACGGCACCGAGCTCGCCGGCCTGGTCGACGCGGATCGCACGCTCGACGGTCTCCCGCAGCCCGGGATCGCCGGGATTCCTGGTTTCAGCCGTCGCTTTCATGACCTCGCCTTCATCCAGCGCGCCGCCCCCGACGCCAACCCGATCGCCAGCAGGGCCGACAGGATCGCGTTCCAGCCAGCCATCGAGATGCCGAACAACGACCAGGCAACGGCGTCGCACCGTACCATCTTGGTGGCGAACAGGTACTTGCGAAGTTCCTCGGGCGACAAGCCGGTGGGAATGGTGCCCGAGCAAGCCTGCGGACCCTGCCACCAGCGCAGCTCGACGCCGGCGTGGAAAAGACCGAGCGCTGAGGTGGTGGCGAGGCCCGCGATCGCTACCAGCAGCAGGATGCCAGCGAGTCGTGGCGTCTTGTAGCAGGCGAACGCCGCCAGCCCCGCCGCGATGACCGCCATATGCGGCCAGCGCTGCCACAGGCACATCTCGCACGGCGCGAGGCCCATGACGTATTGGAAGAAGTAGGCGCCACCCAGCAGCACGATGCTGCCGATCGCCGCGATCAGGCCGAGTTGACTGGGCAGCAGAATGCGGTCGAGCGCGCCGGGCAGTGGATGACGGTCGAGAAGGGCCAAGGGCTGTGCCTCAGAACAAGTAGCGAAACGCGACGAAACCGCCCACCAGCGCAATCAGGAACGCCCATGTCAGCAGGGTCAGGCGTTTCTCGATGAAGCCGCGGATCGGCTCGCCGAATCTCCACAGCAAGGCTGCCACGGCGAAGAAGCGCAGACCACGCGTCACGATCGACGCCCACACGAACGTGAACAGATCGAAATGGGCGGCACCCGAGGCGATGGTCACCAATTTGTAGGGAATTGGCGTCGCGCCCTTGATCAGGATGATCCAGAGGCCCCATTCCTCGAAGCCGGCGCGAAAGGCCGCCAGGCCGGTCTGCAGCCCATAGGTCCGGACGATCCACTCGCCCAGCGTCTGGAAGAGATAGTAGCCGATGGCGTACCCCAGCAGGCCGCCCAGAACCGAGGCGATCGTGCACACCAGCGCAATCCGGAACGCCCGGGCGCGATCGGCCAGCACCATCGGGATCAGCATCACGTCGGGCGGGATCGGGAAGACCGAGCTCTCCAGGAACGAGATGACGGCCAGCGCCGGCAGAGCCCGCCTGTGCGCCGCCAGCCGCATCACCCAGTCATAGAGTCCACGCAACATGCGGTGCGTCCCTGGTTCTTGTTCTCCTCCCCAGCCTTGCTGGGGAGGTGGCGCCGTCATACGGCGACGGAGGGGGCATGACCTCATGAATCATGAGCCCTCCGTCGCGTAAGACGCGATACCTCCCCAAGCTTCGCGCGGGGAGGTGAGGGAATGTCGATCCTACTCCGCCGCCTGCACGAGGCTTGTCGGCACCGGCTCGCCGGCGAACAGGGCGGCGCGCGCAGCCTCGTACTCGGCCTTGAGCCGGGCGACGATCTCGGCGGCCGGCGGCGCGTCGAAGATTTGGCCGACGCCTTGCCCGGCACCCCAGATGTCGCGCCACGCCTTGGCCTTGGTGTTGCCGCCCGAGCCGAAATTCATCTTGCTCTTGTCGGCGACCGGCAGGTCGTCGGGATCGAGCCCGGCCGCCGCGATGCTGCGCTTCAGGTAGTTGCCGTGCACGCCGGTGAAGAGGTTGGTGTAGACGATCTCCTCGCCCGAGGAGTCGATGATGCACTGCTTGTTGGCCTCGCTCGCACCGCCTTCCTTGCTCGCGATGAAGCGCGTGCCGAGATAGGCGAGGTCGGCGCCGACCGCCTGTGCCGCCAGCACCGAGGCGCCGTTCGAGATCGAGCCCGACAGCAGCAGGCAGCCATCGTAGAACTGGCGCACTTCCGGCACCAGCGCGAACGGCGACAGCCGGCCGGCGTGGCCGCCGGCGCCGGCGCACACCAGGATCAGGCCGTCGACGCCGGCCTGCAGCGCGCGCTTGGCGTGGGCGACGTTGGTCACGTCGTGGAACACCAGGCAGCCGTAGCGCTTGGCGGACTTCACCACGTCGTCGGGCGCACGCAGCGATGTGATCTGGATCGGCACCTTGTATTTCTCGCAGAGGTCGATGTCGTGCTGCAGCCGGTCGTTCGAGCTGTGCACGATCTGGTTGACGGCGAACGGCGCCACCTTGCGATCGGGATGCTTGGCCTTGTATTCGCGCAGCTCGGTGGTGATGCGCTGCAGCCAGGTCTCGAGCATCTCCTTGGGCCGCGCATTGAGCGCCGGGAACGAGCCGACGACCCCGGCCTTGCACTGCTCGATCACCAGATCGGGATTGGAGATGATGAACAGCGGCGCGCCGACCACCGGGATCGACAGGGTGTCGCGCAGCAAAGCGGGAAGGGACATCTTTTTCGCTCCAAGGAATGGATGTTCGCAAGCGTGGGAATGGGCCTAGCACAGGGCAGGGCGGGTCGGAACCGACCCATTCTGTCGCTGGAGGTGCGTCCTTATTGTCCTATCGGTTCCGATTGGAGCGTCTTTCGTCGGGTGCGCCCTCATTCGCCGAGCGATCGAAGGCGCCATCCATCGTGCAGGCATTGATGGGCCGCAGGCTGCCTTTGTGACTTTTGACACATCCACCGGTCGTCCTTCGGCGCGACGATGACGAAAGACTTCGGGGGACCACGAATGGCCAAGTCAAGGAGCAAGGCTCGGCGCGCGCCCACCCGCCCGCCGGATGGGCCATTCGGCCACTACGCCTTTCGCTTCGCCGGCTTCACCCGCGTCGCCAACGACTCGCGCGATCGCAATGGTGTGCCCTATCACATCGTCGGTGTCGGCTACGTCGTGTTCCTGGCGCACGGCGAGATCATCGGGCGCCAGACCTCGACCGTGATTGCCATATCCGGCCGCGGGCCGACCCTTCAACATACCGTGTTCGAGCTGACCGGGAGCTATCTCACGCGCACCGACAAGACGGGCGCGCTGACGGTCTTCTTCCATCGGGTGAGCAATCCCAACACGCCCAAGGAGAAGATCGCCGATGCGCCCGAGATGAGCGACGTCTTCGAGTTCGTCACCCTGGATCGCGGGGCGCGTCTGCACCTCGTCTCGACGGCGCCGACCATGCTGCCGGAGAAGGTGGTGGTCGACGAGCTGGTATCGGTCGAGGCAATTCGGCAGCAGTAGGTATCGAGTCCGACTATCACGTTTGTCGGAGTGATTTCGACGGAAGACGCGTGAAGTTGTGGTGTGGAGCAGCGCAATGAAGACATATGCACGATCCGCGCATGTAGGTTTGACCCGATCGGACGAGCACGCTAGGGTCGTCTGCAGAGTTGTACTGCAACCCGTCGTTGGGTTCTTGGGGGAGAACGCGATGCCGATGTTCGTTCCCGAGGATGGTGGCGCTCGCCTGCGTCGAAAAAGCCAGTGTTTGCCGCGTAGCTCGGTGTCGCCGTGTTGATCGAAGCGGTAGCGTAAGACCTGCATCATGGGGAGTGTTCTCGCCGTGATCGTCCCTTCTCTTGCGGTCGCATTGATCGTGTCGGCGTGTTCGATCAATGGGGTAGGCTTCGCATCGTCCGAGGTGATCGAGGCGACCGGCGCGCGCGCTGTCGTGACCGAGACCTATGGTGTCGCGGTGCGCACCGCGGCCGAGGATGCCGGCATCACGATCGGCTATTCGTGGACGCTGACGTTGGTGCCTGATTGCGCCGCCTCGCCGCGCGCTGGGAAGTACCGCTTCGGCATCTCGACCGCTGGCCTGCCCACGATTGCTGCCGTGCGCCGCAAGGGAGGGCTGGCGATCGATACCAACCGCCGCGCCTTGGGTTTCATGCTTGGCTTTTCCGAGGACGCAATGCTCAGCCGGGTCCGGGCAGACGAGTCGGTCATTCGACGCCTCGTCCTGACGCCGGACGATCCCTCGAAAATCGAATTCAGTCAGATCCCGGAGCAAGACTCATGCGACTGAGAATCCGTGCGGCACTTCCGTTCATAGGCCTCTCCACGTTGCTCACAGGATGCGAGGCTAGCCAACTCTACATGGGCAGCAAGACCATCGTCGGCGTCAATGCGGCGGTGAGTCCAGATCAGACAAAGGGTTGGCTGGTCATCGGCTATGACCGCACTTTTGCGGCCGTCATTCCTCGCAGCGCTGACGATCCCGAGGGGCGAAAGGATGCCATGAGTTCCATTGCCTGCTCGAGGTTGGAGGTGAAAGGCATAACGATCAAACACTTCAAGGAATCGATCGCCACTGGCGCAGCGGCGCGTACGTTCGCGGAAAACCTCGACAAGAACGATCCGTCCGCCGTCAAGGATTTCTTCGATTGCTTTAAGAACAAGCCAACTTTGCCGGCCCAAGCGGGAGGAGCAAATCCATGATGCCCTTCATTACACTGCGCCAAGTCATGACTTTGCTCGCGACGGGCTACGTCATGGCCTCAGTGGGCGGCTGCGGACGAACTTTGGTATTCGCCGAGAGCGATGGCGTCAACCTGGCGATCCGCGCGAACGGCTCCTCAGACACACCCGTAGAAGTCAATTTCGGCCTCAACCGGACAGTCGGGACCATCGTTCCGCCAGCCGGCCAGAAAAATGGACATCCCGATGGTGAAGCCATCAACATGTTTGCTGGTTTCGAGGTCAACAACAATCTCGATCCCAAAAAGATCGATGCTGACCTGACGGTTGACACCCAATTTGCTTCGGGCGCGGCCGCAAGAGAAGTCGCGAAGCATCCTGACGTTGCCGTTCAGGTCGTCAATCTACGCCCGGTGGCTTTATCGATGACAGATAGCGCTAAGGAATTCCGGGCTTGGCTCAGGCCAGGCGGCAAGCTTTCCACCAATCGCTCCGCCAAGCTGCGGGAATGGCTCAACAAGCGGTACCCGACCAAGAAGGTTCGTCCTTTCGATCTCTCTTACTATGACGAGTACGAGGAAGACCGTGTGGCTGCGCTCAGAGACTTGGGGAGTGTCCCCATCAACTAACGAGGAGTGAGGCATGGCAAGGAACCCGCTGATCGCAAGACCTCCCTTGATCGTTTCCAAGGATGAGGTTGTCGGTGCGGTCGAGACGGCGATGGACGAGGACCCGGGCCCGAAGTCGATTGCCATCCGAAGGAACGACGACGGCACGTACACGATAACCGTCGAGTTCGAATAAGAGTCGATCAGTGCCGGTGCCCAACATCGGCAAGGCGTGCACCACGAAAATCGACTCGAAACCAAGCCCATGATTCTTGTCGATCACCGTGCGGCCGTGCGCTCCACCGCCGTCTTTCGCAGTCTGGCAACCTCTTCGACGATGCCATTCTGCCCCGTCTGTCGCGCCGTCTCCTCGGCGCGTCGCAGGAGAGGCAGGGCGGTCGCGGTGTCGCCTTGGAGCAGGGCGCTGCGGCCGGCCCGCAGCAGCAGGTCGGCGGCCTCCGTCGACTGGCCCGAGCGCTGGGCGGCGTCGGCGGCCGACGCCAGGGCGCGCGCCATGCCGCGGTAGTCGAGCGCCTGCTGGCGGTTGTAGGCGGCGCGTTGGAGCCGCGCGAGTGCCTCGGCAGGGCGGTTGTCGAGCAGGGCGGCACGGCCTTCCAGCTCCTCGCGGTCGGCCTGAAGGTCGGCCTGCTTCGAGGGCGGCAGAGCGGCGATCGCCTGGGTGAGGGCGGGGCCGTCGCCGCGCTGGGCGGCCACCAGGCCGCGGATGAACCAGGCGCGCGGGGCGGTGTCGCTGTCGCTCGACGTCCGGCTCAGGGTCTCCTGTGCCGCGCTGTCGGCCGCGGCGAGATCGTTGGCGCGGTAGGACGCCGCCGCCAGCACCAGGAACAGCTCGGCCGGAATCGCGGCGCGCCGTCGGTCGAGGTCGCGCTGGGCGTCTTGCACGGTGGCGATCGCGGCCTTGGCGTCGCCCGCCCGCATCTGCGCCAGGGCGAGATTGTACGAGACATCGGCGATGGCGCCGGCATCGTCACGCTCGTAGGCGCGCTGCAAGGCTGTCTTGTACTGGCGCACCGCCAGGCTCGGCATGTCCATCGACAAGGCCTGGCCGCCGGCGCGGTTGGCCTGATCGAGCTTGGCGTCCGGCGACGGACCGGGGTCGGCCGGGCCGCCGCCGCCGCAGGCGGCGAGGGCGAGGGCGACGAGCGGCGGCAGCAGACGCAGCCTCACGATTGTCCCTCGGTCATCGATCGTCGCCCGCTCATGGGCGAACCTCGATCGCCGGAGCCCGTCGGCTGGCCGGGGCAGGCGGGGTGCTCGACCCGCCGAGCAGCCAGTGGCGACGTAGCTGGCCGAGCAGCATCTCGAGCTCGTGCGCAGCGATCTGGGCCTGCAGCAAGGTGCTCGGCAAGGCTTCGGTGGTGGCGGCGACATTCTCGGTGATGCGCGGCGTGGTGTTGGCGAGGTTGCGTGTGGTCTGTTGCAGCGAGGTCAGGATCGAGTCCGTCTTCACCAGGATCTGGGCGATGCGCGGATCCTTCGAGGTGCGTTCGAGCTGGGCGGCGAGCTCGCGCACGCTGACCAGGGCGGCCTCGACCTCGTTGGCCATCTTGTCGCTCGAGATGAGACGGCCGGCGACGCCTTCGCCACTATCGACCTTGCGAGCGACGTTGGCGGCCGAGTTCAACGTCTGCTCGAGCGGACCTTCGATCTTGCGCACGACGTTGGCCGCCGAGTTCAGCGTCTGCTCGAGCGGCCCGGCCGGATCGACGGCGCGATGGGCGACTGCGGTGAAGGCTTGCACCGCCTTGTTGACGTCGTCGATCAGCGGCATGACCTTGGCGCGCAGCTCGTCGATCATCTGGCCGAGCGTATCTGTCGGCGCGCGATCGCTGGTCGCGGCGATCACGGCATACGACCAGTCGAGCTCGGGGCCGGTGCCGCGCGCGATGTCGATATAGGCCGCCCCTGCCACGCCGAACTGGCGGCGGATCGTGACCACCGAATCGCGCCGGATGAAGGGCCGCATCTGGTCCTCGACGCGGGCCACCGCGTGCATGCGCTGGTTGGGATCGATGACGATGCGGCGGACCTCGCCGGCACGCGTGCCCAGCACCTGCACCTCCGCGCCCGGCGCCAGGCCGGCGACGCCTTCGTCGGGCAGCAGGATGCGCAACGTGAACGACGGCTGAAACCAATCCTTGAGGAAGCCGGCGTTGATCAGCACGCCGATGAAGACGCCGATGCAGGCCAGCACCACGGCCCCGACGATCTCGTCGAACTGGAAGACGCCGAAGATCGACCGCTTCATCGTGCTCTCCGTCCCTGGATCAGCCCGTGCTCGCCGAGCCGGAGCACCAGCTCGGCCTCGACGAACTGCGCGGCCTGCGCCGCCAGGCTGCCGGTTATCCATAGCACCGCGGCGCCGCGGTCGCGTGCCGCCAGGATGGCCTGCGCCATCGGCACGGCGAGGTCGGGTGTGTGCTCGAGCGCCTGGTCGTGCACCACGATCAGGTCGGGCTCGCCGAGCAGGCCGCGCACGCAGGCCGCCCGCACCAGGGCGCGCCTGGGAGTCGTCTCGCTGCGCCCGGATGGCAGGCCGGGCAGGCCGAACAGCCGGGCGAGCTGGGTGGCGTGATCGATCATCTCGTGGCGCGGCCGGTCGAAATGGTAGGCGCCGGCCAGCAGCACCGCGTCGAGCACGGACATGTGGGTCGGCCAGACGTCGCTCTGGACGACGGCGCCGATGCGGCGGCGGCGGTGCATGCGCTCGCGCGGCGTGCGCGTCGTCCAGCCGACGCCCAGGAACTGCACCTCGCCGGCATAGGGGTCGGCCAGGCCGATGCTGAGATCGACCAGCTCGGCGGCGTCGGCGTCGTCATCGACCTCGACCAGCGCCACGCTGCGACGGCCCAGCTCGAGATCGAGCTTGATCGGCGTGGTCGAGAACTGGCGCTCGGCCAAGGTGACGCCGCGCAACGACAAGACCGAACGGGTGGGGCGGAGCGCCATGGTCAGGGGGCCGGCATGTCAGGGCACGAGGTCGAACAGGCTGTTGACCGCGAAGATGGCGATCGCCGAACGCACGAAGCCGCGTGGCACCAGGCGCTGCAGCTCGTCCGCCTGGTCGCGCCGCGCCAGCCCGGTCGCGCAGCAGGCGAGCGCCACGACGAAACCGATGATGATGCACTTGAGCGGCGGTACGATGAAGTCCTTGATCTTCATGGCGCGCAGCACGAGATCGCTGAAGTCCCAGATCGAGTAGGAGACCAGCCCGAGCGCGTTGGCGATCAGGTAGCCGGTCGCCAGGGTCGACAGCAGCAGGATGGTGGCGAGGCAGAAGGCGCCGAGCGCGAAGCCGAAGGCGCGCGGCACGACCAGCAGCATCAAGGGATCGAGGCCCTGGATCTCGAGCTGGCGCAGCCAGCCGCGGCCGCGCGCCTCGCCGAGCTCGATCAGGGTCGCCGTGCCGGCGCGGCCGAACAGGATGAGCCCGACCAGGATAGGCACGAACTCGCGCACCAGCAGCACCACGATCACCGGGCCGACCAGGCCGGTCGCGCCGGTCTGCGCCAGCCAGTAGACCGCTTGAGACACCAGCGCGAAGCCGATCAGCAGGCCGGTCGCCACGGTGGTCGGCAGCGAGCGCACCGTTACCTCGTGCAGCACGCGTCCGAACTCGACGCGCACCGGGCCCTGCCAGGTGCTGCGCCGCAGCGCCACCACGATCACGGTGGCGGCAAGCGACAGGTAGAGCAGCAAGTGGTGGATCGTCAGGATCGTCGCGCTGCCCAGCGCCGCCAGCGCCCGACGTGGCAGCGGGAGATCGCGGCGTGCGGCCGGCGCGTTCACAGGCGGTCCACCAGCACGAAGGTGCGCATGTCGCCGGTCTCGGGCAGGAAGTAGGTGCCGCGCGGCCGGAACAGGAAGCGGTCGGCGAGCAGCTCGTAAGCGGTTTCCGAGGCGGCGATGGTGCGCCGGGCGGTGCTGGTGGACAGGACCTTGGCGACGCCGATCGCGCCGCCCCACAGGTGCCGGGTCGGTGGTTCGGTGCCGACCGTCAGACTCATGACGGTGCCGATATCGATGGCGAAGCTGAAATCGAGGCTGACGTTCCAGCGCGCCTCGAGCTCGAGCAGTCGGTCGCGCAGGTCGAGCATCGCCGTGGCCACGCAGCGTGCCGACGCGGTGACCGCCGACTTGTCGCCGGAAAACGCCGCCAGCACGAGCTGGTCGTCGAGCAGGGCGGCGTAGGTGAGGCCGCTGCTCTCGATCGAGCGCCTGAGCTCGTTGACGATCGCCTCCATGGCCGTGCTTTCCTCGCACGAGGCCGGGCGCTGGGCCACTGTCGTCCACATCGGCAGCTTGAGGACGGCGATGGTCGCCCGCTCGATCGCGCTGTCCTCGAGGTCGTCGAGCGATGCGTTTTGCAGCATCAGCGTTTGCTCGAGCCGCGATTCGCGGCTGGCGAAGCTTTCCGCGCCGCCGCCCGACCCGCCGCTCGCCGCGGCGACCGCCGCGCGCACGGCGACGGGAACCGGCGGGGCGGCGGCGGCGTAGCGCAGCGCCAGCACCACGGCCAGCTCATCGCAGAACGCCACCATGCTGGCGGTATGCTCGCCGCGTGCCGGATCCTCGACCGTGATCATGCCGGTGAGCCGACTGTTGGAGATGATCGGCACGATATAGATGCTGGTGGTGTTGAGCGGCTTCAGGTAGGCGACGAACAGGTCGGCCGTCCGCCCCTGGCTCGCGTCCTCGGCGTCGATCGGCTCGCCGTTGCCCAGGGCGGCGAACATATCGGGCATCTGATCGCGGTGCAGCTCCATGCCGCTCGTATGGTCGTGCACGGTGCGGTCGAAGCAATCCTCGCAGAGCAGCGACGTGCGGTCGGCGTTGAGCCGCCACACCGCGACCCGCTTGGCGGCGCAGGCGGTGGCGGCAGTCTCGAGCGCGGCTTCCAGGCTCGTATCCTGCGAGCCGTCGGTCGGTCCGCCGGTGCGCGCCAGCTCGACGAAGGTGCGGGTGCGCGCCTCGAGCGCCTGGTGCCGGGCCGCCGCCGCCGTCACCGTGCGGTCGGCGGCGACGCTGCGCCAGGCCAGCAGGCCCGACAGGCCGGCGACGACCAGGACGACGAGACCCGACATGAACAGCGTCGCATAGGCGCTGTCGGCGACGAAGCCCACGAAGTCGGTCTCGGGAACCACGATGACGACGACCCAGTTGCGGTCGGTGATCGTGCTCACGGGTTCCGACGAAACGATGATGTGCTGGTCGCCGAACGCCAGCACCTGGCGACCGGTTCCGGCGACACGCAGATGGTTGAAGATGCGCGTCATCAGCGGGTCGCCGAGCTCGTCGAGCATCGGCGCCTTGGCGTCGGGCCGTTCCGTCGACAGCCAGTCGTCGCTCGGATAGGCGACGATGCGGCCGTTGCGGTCGAGGATGAACGCCTTGCCGCTTTGTCCGATATCGAGCTGCTTCAGGAAGGCGCAGAGATTGGCGAGCTCGATATCGACGCCCATGACGGTCTGCAGCTTGCCGTCGGCATCGAAGTGCGGGATCGACACGGTGATGCCGGGCTTCTTCAGGGTGAAGAAGAGATAGGTCTCGCTCCAGTACATCTTCCGGCTGCGCTCGGCGCCCTGGTACCAAGGCCGCGTGCGCGGATCGAACGTGTCGGCTGGGTCGTACTCGACGCCGGTCACCCCGCCTTGGGCATCGCGCCGGGTCCAACTGACGTTGCGCTTGTCGCCCTGGCCCACGATCAGCTTGCTGTCGAAGCCGCCATTGCCGTTGCGGATCACGTACAGGAAGTTTCCCTCGACGTCGGCGTAGCTGAAGGCGGTGGCGGCGGCGACGGTGCCCAGCGCATGCAGGACGAATTGCTGCACCTCCTGGGCACCGTTCGGCACGCTGCGCCCGGCCCCGGCCGTGTCGGCCAGCTCGAGAAACTGCCGGGCGGGCGCGAAATAGGATTGCATCTGGACGGCGACCCGCCGGTCGATCGCCGTGATCAGGTCGTTGCCCAGGATCGCGGCGCCCCGTCGATTGCGCTCGTAGGCCGAATAGGCCATGCCCGCGACGAGCACCACCGCGACCACGACGCCGGCCACCGGCAGGCTATGGCGTAAGGTCCTGCGCAAACGGGACGGGCGCCCTTCATGCTGGGCGTCCGACAGGGCCGTCAGGTCGGGCGCCACCTGATCGGAGGGTGACAAGCTGGCCATGCGGCGCGGAGCTTAGCGCATCGGCACGCTATATGTAGAGTCCGACGTGGGGGATCGCCCATGCAGGCGGGGGGAGAGCCGATGCGAACGATTGTCAACGGGCTCCTGGTTCGGGACGGGACCCTGCTGATGATGAAGCGGGCGCCGCACCGGCGGGCCTATCCGGATTGCTGGAGCTTTCCCGGCGGGCACGTCGAAGCGGGCGAGAGCGACGTCGACGCCCTGAAGCGGGAGCTGGCGGAGGAGATCGGCATTGCGGTGAGTGACCACCGCTTCCTGGGCTCGATCCGCGATCCCAATGTCGACGACGAGGAGGTCGTCTATCATTTGCATGTCGTCGCACGGTGGACGGGCTGCCCGAGGATCCTGGACGACGAGCATTCCGAGATGCGCTGGCTGTCGAGGGGCGAGGCCTGCGACCTCGCGGACCTTGCCCTTGTCGAGTACCGGGCCTTGATCGAATCGTTGGCCGACATCCGGTAGGCGGGCATGCGCTGGAAAGCGATCACTCGACGGTGACTGACTTGGCGAGGTTGCGCGGCTGGTCGATGTCGCAGCCCCGCGCCTTGGCGACATGATAGGCCAGAAGCTGCAGCGGGATGTTGAGCAGCAGAGGGTCGAGCTCGGGGGCGAGCTTCGGCACCGCGAACGATCCGTCGAGCGCGGCCGGGATATCTCCGGGGTGCGTCACGGCGATGACCGGCCCGCCGCGCGCCTTGATCTCGTCGATCGTCGCGAGATTCTTGGCCAACAGGTCGTCGTGCGGCAGGACGATGACGGAGGGGGTCCGCGGCGTTATCAGCGCCAGCGGGCCGTGCTTCAGCTCGGAGGCCGGATAGGCCTCGGCGTGGAGATAGCTGATCTCCTTCAGTTTCAGCGCGCCCTCCTGGGCGATCGCGTAGCCGGCCGCCCGGCCGAGATAGAAGGCGTGCTCGGCCTGGGCGAAGCGCGGCGCCAGGGAAGCGATCTCGTCTTCGCGAGCGAGCACGGCGGCGATGCGGTCGGGTAGGGCTTCGAGCGCCCCCAGCAGGCGGGCGCCGCTGGCATGCGAGAGGTCGCGCAGGCGGCCGAGATTGATGGCGAGCAGGGCGAGCGCCACGACGCTGCAGGTGAAGGTCTTGGTCGAGACCACGGCGATCTCCGGACCGGCGCGCAGGTAGATGCCGCGCCCGCACGCCCGGGCGATCGTGCTGCCGACGACATTGACGATGCCGAGAACGCGCCCGCCCTTGCGCGTGATCTCCTGCACGGCAGCCAGCGTATCGAACGTCTCGCCCGACTGGCTGACGGCGATGTAGAGCGCGTCCTTCTCGATCACCGGATTGCGGTAGCGGAACTCGGATGCCTGCTCGGCCTGGCACGGGATGCGCGCGAGCTGCTCGATCAGGTGGGCACCGGCCGTTCCGGCGATATAGGCGGCGCCGCAGCCCAGGATGCGGATGCGGCCGACGTCGAGCAGGTCGCGCGCGGCGAGCTCGATGCCGCCGAGATGGGCGGTCTGGAAGCGCGTATCGAGCCGGCCACTCAAGGTGCGCCGCACCGCTTCGGGTTGGTCGGCGATCTCCTTGCGCATGTAGTGCTGGAAGGCGCCCTTGTCGTAGGCCTCGTCCTTCCACTCCAGGGCCGCCGGGGTCTTGGTCGTGCTTGTGCCGTCGAGCCGGCGGGTCTCGTAGCCGTCGGCACGCACGGTGGCGACCTCGCCGTCGTCGAGATGGACCACGCTCGCGGCATGCCGCACGAAGGCTGCCGCGTCCGAGGCGAACAGCATCTCCTTGTCGCCGATGCCCAACACGATCGGGCTGCCGTTGCGCGCCACCACGAGCTGGTCGGGGCGCTCGGCATCGATGACGGCGAGGCCGTAGGTGCCCACGACCAGGCGCAGGACGGCGCTGACCACGGTCTCCAGCGGCGAGCCGTCGTCCATCAGCGCGATCAGGTGGGCCACGACCTCGGTGTCGGTCTCCGAGGCGAAGACGATGCCGCGCTCGGTGAGCTGCGCCTTGAGGGCGGTGGCATTCTCGATGATGCCGTTATGCACGACGGCGTAGCGGCCGCTGCTGTCGCAATGGGGATGGGCGTTGCGGTCGCTCGGCGCGCCGCTGGTCGCCCAGCGCGTGTGGGCGATGCCCTGCATTCCTTTGAAGCGCTGGGGCTTCAGTTCCTCGAGGTCACGGACCTTGCCCTGGCGCTTGGCGACCTTGAGCGTGCCCTTCTGGCCGATCGCGATGCCGGCCGAATCGTAGCCGCGATATTCGAGGCGATGCAGGCCCTCCATGAGGATGGGCGCCGCTTGTCGCTTGCCGATGTAACCGACGATGCCGCACATGGGATCTATCCGTAGATGATGCGGCGCAGTTGCCGCGTGGTGTAGGCCGGCGCCGGGAAGCGCCGTTGGGCCAACTCCGCCTTGAGTTGCTCGAAGATGCTGGCGTTGGCCAACCCCTGGCGTTGCAGCGCCAGGTGACGCCGCCGGACGAACGCCTCCGGCTGCTCGGCCAGGAAGTACACGACCTCGTCGACCAGGCGGCGCGCTTCGCTCCGATCCAGCCTCGAGGCTCGCGTCAGGTACTCGACCAGCTCTTCCAAGGTGTCCAGCTCGGTGTCGGGCAAAGGCATCTCTATCAAATCGACTCGGAGATTTGCTCATTTTGCCCGATTTCGGGTAGAAGTGGCACTCTCCTTGGCCGAACGGCCGCTGCTGCCATTTCCCGGCTTTGGATGTGGCAAAGCGGAGCGATGTCGACAGACCCGATCTCGATACAGACCGACCGGTTGGAGGCCATGCTCCAACGCAGTCCGCTGCTGTCCATCATCGTTGCCCGATGGTCCCATATCAGTCTGCCCGATGCCTGGCTGGTTGCCGGTGCCATTGCCCAGACGGTCTGGAATGACGGCTTCGGCCTGCCGGCGGAGCACGGCATCGCCGATGTCGATATCGTCTATTTCGATGGCGACGACCTGTCGGCCGAGTCGGAGGCGGCGCAGTCGGCAAGAGTGAGGGACCTATTCGCCGATTTGTCCGTCTGGACCGACGTCAAGAACGAGGCGCGCGTCCATCTCTGGTACGAGGCCAAGTTCGGCCAGCCGCTCACGCCCTACGTCTCGACGGCGGATGCCATCTCGACCTTTCCGACGACCGCCACGGCGGTCGGCATTCGGCCTGGGACGAATGGGCTCGAGCTTGTCGCTCCCTTCGGCCTTGCCGATCTGCTTGGCCTGATCGTGAGGCCGAACAAGAAGCAGATATCCCGGCAGGTCTACGAGGCGAAGGTAGAGCGCTGGCTGACGTTATGGCCGGGACTGCGAATCGTTCCGTGGGATCACGTACGGTGATCAGTGCCGTGTCGGTATGAGCCTAGGTCGTCTCCAGGTCATCGATCTGTCGGCTCTGTAGATTTGAATGCATATAGGCAAAGCGTCTTGTTTCGCAGGAAGACGTCCGGCTCGCGGACGAAACCGCAGCGCTCGAGCAAGGCGCGCGAGGCTCTGTTCTCGGGGCGAACCGTCGCCACGATCCGCTTCAGAGACTTTCTCCCGACGCCGTAGTCGACGACCGCTTTCAGGGCTTCGCGAGCAAGACCCTGTCGCCAGTAGCCGTTGTCGAGGGCATAGCCGACCGCAACGTCGCCAACGTCCCTGTCCGGCCTGAGGGAAATCTGTCCGATCAGGTGGCCTCCTCCCGACAGGCGAATGGTCCACCATCCCATTCCGGTCTCGTTCCAGCTCACGACGACCCGCGCGACGATGTCGTGAACTTCCGCACGGGAGAGAGCGCCTTTGCCGATATGGCGCATGACCTCCGGGTTGCTCATCACCCGATGCAATTCATCGACGTCGCGCATATCGTAAGGCGTCAGCACGAGACGGCCGGTCGAGATCGATGGGTGAGTCATTCGGGCGTGGTCTTCGGAGTCGACGCTCGCGAGCGTGAGGGCGTGTCGCGGCTCTGGCAAGATGCGACGATATCGTCTTCTGCCGTCGATTGTGGCAAAGCAGAATGACGTTGAACGCCGATCTTGGAGCGGGCAGGCAATGCAGAAATTCATCCACATCACCGACACGCATTTCGTGCCGCCGGGCAACCTCCTGTATGGCCTCAATCCACTCGACCGACTCGCGCTCTGTGTGGCTGACGTCAACACGCATCATCCCGATGCGGCGTTCGCCATATTGACTGGCGATCTCGCGCATAAGGGCGAGCCGGCCGCCTACGAAGCGCTGAAGCGCGAACTCGACAAGCTGGTGATCCCGTATCATTTGCTGGTCGGCAATCACGACGACCGGGCCAACCTTCGGGCAGCTTTTCCCGACGCCCGTGTGGACGCCAACGGGTTCGTCCAATTCACCTTCGATGTCGGCGAAGGCGTTCTTGGTGTCTGTCTCGACACCAACGAGCCCGGCAAGCCCTGGGGCACCTTCTGCGAGACGCGCGCCGCCTGGCTCGAGGACGTGCTGGCCAAACGCGGCGATCGGCCCGTGATCATCTTCATGCATCATCCGCCGTTCAAGGTCAGGCTGAAGCGGATGGACGACATTTCCCTGCTGGAACCGCGCTTCTTCGTCGAGGCGATCGCCGGGCACGAGAACATCCGGCACTTGTTCTTCGGGCACCTTCACCGGCCGGTGGCGGGAAGCTGGCGCGGCATCCCGATCTCGACCTTGCGTGCGACCAGCCACCAGGTGGCCCTCGATTTCGTGGTCGAGGGCCGCATCATGGGCAGCCACGAGCCGCCGGCCTATGGCGTGGTGCTGCTCGAGCAGGACCAGATGATCGTGCACATGCACGACTACCTCGACCGGACGAATACCTTCCTACTGTAGTCGGCCGGCGAACCGCTGTTCCGCTTCACGCCTCAGCCGTATCGCTCGCGCAGCAATCGGGCGGCTTCGGCTTCGGCCTTGAGCTTGAGATAGACCTCGTCGGTGTCGACTTTGGCGGCGGAGCCGGGCGCGAAGCCGCAGTCCGGGTTGAGGGTGATGCGCTGCTTGTCGATCCGCCCGAGCGCGCGCTCGACGCGGGCGGCGATAATCGGCGCGGCTTCCGGGGCGCCGGGGGTCACGTCGACGACGCCGAGGCCCAGCTCGAAATCCTCGCGCAGGCGGCCGAGGCTTTCGAGGTCGTCGGCGCCGGCTGCCGTGAATTCCATCGTGAGGTGCTGCACCTCGAGGCGGTTGAGCTGGGGCAGGATCGGTCCGTAGGTGCCGGCGTGGTGTTTCTCGCCGCGCACGCGCGCACCTGCCCGGCGGCAAAGATGCACGGCGAACTTCACGCCGGTGAAGCCGGCAACCGTGGCGTTGATCATGTCGACGGCGAAGTCGGCGGCGCGGTCCGGATCGTCGTATAGCGCGCGCGTATTGGGATCGACGAACAGGCAGAGATGAGGATCGTCGATCTGGACGATCTCGACGCCGATGTCCCGCAGCAGGGCGATTTCGGCCCTGAGCGGCGCCACGCAGGCACGCACGAAATCTTCGCGATTGGGATAGGCCTTGCGCGAACGCTCGGTATCCCACAGGCGCTCGCCCAGCAGAGCGGGGGCGGGCAGCGTAATCTTGGTTGCCACGGTGGCGATGCTCTTCACGAACGCCGCTTCGCGGGCGATGAAGCCGGCCGGCTTGGGTGCCAGCGGCTCGGTCACCACGGTCCACGGCCGGCCATCGGCTGGATTGGTCTCGAGGGTAAAGCCGTGCGCCAGCTCGGCGATCACGCCGATATAGGAACGGCGGCGCCATTCGCCGTCGTTCACGACGTCGAGCCCGGCGCGTTCCTGCATGGCTACGACGAAGCGCACGGCGGCATCCATGGCCGCGGCGTCGGCGGAGTCCCAATGCGGCCTCTCGATCAGTTCGCGAACGACCAGGGGGCGCGGGATCGAGCCGACGATGGAGGCGGGAAACAGCGGCAGAGGCCGGAGATTTGACGCACCGGAAGGCATGTCAGGGTCGCCACAGGGTCTGGGCGAGATCCATGTCTTCCTGCGTGTCGATCTCGCGGTACTTGCCAGGCGTGTCGGCATGCCCGAAGGCGATGCCCTGCTCGATCATGTCCTGGAAAAGGTGAATCAGGTACGCCTTCTGGAACAGCGGCACCTCGCGATAGGGCTGGCCCCAGAACTCGGCCTTGCGCCGGTGATAGAACTCGCGCAGGCAGCGCGCGCCGTCCGCGCCGAAGCGCGCCACGCCGACGAACTCGCCGGTGGCGTCCTCGTAGGGGATGCCGCGATGCACGCGCTCGACCCGGCCGCCGCGCGTGATGACCTTCTCCGCGTCGTGCGGCGGATGCTTGGTGCGCGGCCTGTAGTGCTCGCGCCAGTCGGTGTCGACGCCGAGCACGATCTCGTCCCGCGCCTGCACCAGCCCGGCGACGAGCTGAGGGGTGAACAAGATGTCCGAGTAGGCCGTTACGAACGGCCGGTCCATCAGGTCTTCGGCGCACATCAGCGAGACCAGGATGTTGTTGTTGGGCCAGTCGGTGTTGGCGCGATAGACGAAGTGCGGATAGTCGTGCCGCACCGCTTCCATGCGATAGCCGCCGACGAAGCAGATCTCCGTGCAGCCGCCGCCCTTCAACGCCTCGATCGTCCAATCGAGGATGCGCTTGCCCTGGATCTCGGCGAAGCACTTGGGGGCGTTCTCGGTCGTGGGCATGAGCCGGCTGCCGCGGCCGGCGCCGATGATGATGGCGCGCATCAGAAGCGCTTGCCGGCGATGATGCGGGCGCTGAGCTCGAGCTTGGCGACCGAGCGCTTGGCGTCGGCCAAGGCGCAGCACGACACCAGCGTGTCGATCAGGGCGAGCTGGGCGACGCGGCTGCTCATCGCTTCCGGCCGGTAGCGCGTCTCGTTGGCGATGGTGTGCAGAACGATGTCGCAGTAGCGCGCCAGCGGCGACTTGCCGAGGCGCGTGATGCCGATGGTGCGCGCGCCGGCGTCGCGCGCGAGGCGCGTGGCCAGCACCGTCTCCGTCGTGCTGCCGGAATGGGAAATGGTGATGACCGCCGTCGAGGAGTCGGTCATCGCCGCACTCACCGCCTGGATATGCGAGTCGCTCACCACCTTGACGTCGCGGCCGAGCTGCAGCAGGCGATAGGCGAGGTCCTGGGCGATCGGCCCCGAGCTGCCGATGCCGTAAACCTCGATGCGTCGCGCGGCGCGGATGATCTCGACGGCCTTGGTGAGTGCCGGCGAGGCCAGCAACTGGCGCGTCTGCTGCAGCGAGGCGATGTGGGCGGCGAAGACGTGCTCGGCTACGTCCGCCACGGAGTCGGATTCGCGCAGATCCTCCTGGATCAGGCGCACCGGATCGACCAGATCGCGCGACAGCAGGATCTTCAGCTCCTGGAAGCCGTCGATGCCGAGCCGGCGGCACAGGCCGACGACGCTGCCCTCGCTCGCTTGCGCCTGCTCGGCGAGCTCGGTGATCGACATGCGGATCACGTCGTTGGCCTGTTCTTCGATCGTGCGGGCAATGCGCTGTGCGGTCGGCGGCAGGGTGCGCATCGATTGGCGGATCAAGGCCAGAATCGACGCTTTGTCTTCCGCCCCCTCCATCGTACGGCCGCTCCCCAGCCGCTGTTTTCCCGACATTTCCGCTCCTCAGGCCCGCCGTGACATCTGTTTGAAATAAACTCAATGCCAAAATGGCCGAATAATGAGTTCTTTTCAACCTGCCGGGCGCGCGCTATCGTCCATCGGTCCGAACGAATGTGGGGGAGGGCCGACAGTTGGACGTTCGCGGCTCCTGGGGCGCGCGACCACCATGCGACGTGTCGAGCGCGCAATGCCCATGTCGCACGCCGGGCGCGCCAGTCACATGCACATCGTGAGCCCGAGCGTGATCGGCACGGAGCGGCCGGCGCGTCGCGGCGCCATTGCGCTTGCGGCGATCGCCAAGCAGTTCGGCGAGGTTTCGGTGCTGAGCGACATCGATCTCGAAGTCCGCGCCGGCGAATTCATCACCATCCTGGGGCCATCGGGCTGCGGCAAGTCGACGTTGCTGCGCATCATCGCCGGGCTCGAGCCGCAGAGCGCCGGCACCGTCGCCATCGACGGCCTGTCGATGGACGGCCTGGCACCCGACAGGCGCGACATCGCCATGGTGTTCCAGTCCTACGCGCTCTATCCGCATCTGACGGTCGCCGAGAACATTGCCGTGCCGCTGCGCATGCGACGGCTCACCCGTCTGCAACGCCTGCCCGGTGCCGGCATGCTGCCCGGCGTCGCCCGGATCGGCGCATCGATTACCGAGGCGGTGCGCGGCGTGGCGGCGACCCTGCGCCTGGAAAGCCTGCTCGACCGCAAGCCCGCGCAGCTCTCGGGTGGGCAGAAGCAGCGCGTGGCGCTGGCCCGCGCCATGGTGCGCCAGCCGCGCGCCTTCCTGATGGACGAGCCGCTCAGCAACCTCGACGCCGAGCTGCGCGTCCACATGCGGGCCGAGATCGCCCAGCTCCATCGCGAGCTCGGCGCCACCTTCGTCTACGTGACGCACGACCAGGCCGAGGCGATGACCATGTCCGATCGCGTCGCCGTCATCCTCGACGGCCGCTTGCGCCAGATCGCCTCGCCGGCCGAGCTCTACAGCGATCCCGACGATCTGCGGGTGGCGCAGTTCGTCGGGACGCCGCGCATCAATGTCTTCCCGGCTGTGGCGACGCCGGTCGGAATCGGGGTGCTGGGGATGCCGGTCGCCCGCGACAGCGGGCTGGCGATCGGGACCAGGCTGCAGGCGGCGATCCGGCCCGAGCGGCTCGCCGTGACGACCGGCCCGGGCCTCCCTGGACGGATCGTCTTCCGTGAGAATCTCGGCTCCGACCTGTTCCTGCACGTCGCCGTGCACGGCGCGCCGAGCCCGGCCATCGTCCGCTGCGACCCGTCGGCGCTCGCGTCGACGGAGGGCCTGTCGACCGAGATCGGCGCGACGGCGCAGATCGTCTTCCCGCCCGAGCATCTGCTGCTGTTCGACGGCGATGGCCGACGGATCGCGCGCGATGGCTGAAGCCGGTTTGCGCCGCGTCCGGCGGTTCAACGTCCTGCTGCTGACTGGGCCGGCCGTGCTGCTGATGCTGGTCTTCCTGATCGGGCCGCTCGTGTGCCTGATCGCGCTGTCCTTCACCGACTACCAGCTCGGCGCACCGTCGATCTCGATCGTGGGATTGGCGAACTACGAGGAGATGAAGGAGGACGCCACGGTCCGCATCTCCGTCGCGAACACGCTGATCTACGTTGCCGTCGTGGTGCCGGCGTCGGTGGCGCTGGGCCTCGGTGCTGCGTTGCTGATCGAGGCCGACCGGGGGCTGCGCGGCTTCTACCGCTCGGCCTACTTCCTGCCCGTCATGGCGACCCTGATCGCGATGTCGATTGTCTGGGGCTTCATGCTCGATCCGCGAATCGGCGCGGTGAATTTCGCCCTGAAAGGGCTCGGGCTGCGACCGCTCGACTTCCTGCACGACCGCACTCTCGTGCTGTTCACGCTGTGCGGCATCGGCGTCTGGCAGAGCGTCGGCTTCAACATGGTGCTGTTCATGGCCGGCCTCACCGCCATTCCGGCCGAGCTCTACGAGGCTGCCGCCATCGACGGGGCGAGGCGCGGCCCGTCGCGCTTCGCTCTCGTCACCTGGCCGATGCTGGCGCCGGTCACGCTATTCACCGTGGTGATCACCGCCATCCGCGCCTTCCAGGTGTTCGACACGGTGCAGGTGCTGACGGGCGGTGGGCCGAACAAGGCATCGGAAGTTCTGTTGCACACCATCTATGCCGAGGCCTTCGGCTTCTTCCGCGTGGGCTATGCCGCGGCGCTGGTCGTGGTCTTCCTGGTCTTCATCCTCGCGCTGTCGGCGATCCGCGTCTTCATTCTCGATGCGCGCAGGTCCACGCCATGACGAGGCTCGCGCCATGAGCGGGTATCGCCTGCCGCGCGCCCTGCGCGCTGTCCGCCATCTCGTGCTGGGCCTCGGAACCGTGGTGATGCTGGCGCCGTTCGTCGTGATGGTGGCGACCTCGCTGAAGCCCAAGGAAGAAATCTACACGCCCGAGTTCCATCTGCTGCCGCGCCGCCTGGGTGCGGTCGAGAACTATCTCGAGGCGCTGACCCAGGTGCCGCTGCTGCATTTCCTGCTGAACGGCGTCATCGTCACGGCGGCGATCTTCGCCCTGCAGGTGCTGATAAACGTGCCGGCGGCCTATGCGCTCGCCAAGCTGCGCTTTCGCGGCCGCACCACGCTGTTCGGCGCGGTGCTGGTCTGCCTGCTGATCCCCTACCAAGCGACGGCGCTGCCGATCTACATCCTGTTCCACTGGCTCGGGTTGTTGAACAGCTATGCGGCGCTGATCCTGCCCTTCACGATCTCGGTGTTCGGCATCTTCCTGATGCGCCAGTTCTTCCTCGGCGTGCCGGACGACCTGATCGACGCCGCGCGCATCGACGGCATGAGCGAGTACGGCATCGTCTGGTCGGTGATGGCGCCGGCGGCGATCCCGGCGCTGGTGGCGTTCGGCATCTTCTCGGTCGTCGCCCACTGGAACGACTATTTCTGGCCTTTGATCGCGGTCGGCGAGCAAGGCCTCTACACGCCGCCGCTCGGCATCGCCCATCTCAAGCTGAACGGCGAGGGCACCGCCTACGGCCCGCTGATGGCGGCTGCCACCATCGTCATCGCGCCGCTGGTCGTGGCCTTCCTGATCGCCCAGCGCCGCTTCGTCGAAGGTGTCGTCTTCACCGGAATGAAGGGTTGAACAACAGAGGGAGAGCGCGTCATGAGACGACAGCAGTTCATCAAGTCCAGTGCCGCCGCGCTGGCGGCAGGCCTGCTCGCCGGGAGCCAAGCGAGCCGGGCGCAGACCAAGACCACGATCAATGTGCAGTACCCGCTCGGCTTCATCTTCGACAAGGTCTTCGCCACCTTGAAGACGGAGTTCGAGAAGGCCAATCCCGACCTCATGGTCAACTATCTGCCGGCCTACAAGGAATACGAGGACGCCGCGCAAACGGCGCTCCGGCAGGCGATCACCAAGCAGCTTCCCGACGTGGCGTTGCAGGCGATCAACCTCCAGCGCTTGTTCGTCGACCGCAAGATCGCCGTCGATCTCACGCCCTTCATCGAGAAGGAAAAGGATTGGCAGGGCCAGGGCTTCTCGCCGTCGATGATGGCGCTCGGCACCTATGGCGGAAAGCCCTATGGGCTGGCCTTCGCCGTCTCGACGCCGATCGTCTACGTGAACGAGGATCTGCTGAGGAAGGCGGGTGGCGATCCGGCGAATTTCCCGGCGACCTGGGACGGCATCTTCGACCTGGCCAAGAAGGTCAACGCGCTCGGCGACGACAATGTCGGCCTGTTCTACTCCTGGGCCATCACGGGCAACTGGATGTGGCAGGCGCTGGTGTTCTCGCACGGCGGCCGGATGATGAGCGAGGACGAGAAGGCGATCGCCTTCGACAAGGAACCGGGCAAGAAATCGATCGAGCTCCTGGGCCGCATGGTGCGCGATGTCGGCATGCCCAACCTGTCGCCCGAGGCGAGCCGCGCGGCCTTCTTCGGCGGCAAGCTCGCCATCTGGACCGAATCGACGTCGCTGCTGCGTGTTGCCGACGAGGGCGTGGCCGGCAAGTTCAAGTGGCGCACGGCGCGTTTCCCGGTGCCCGGTCCCGACGCCAAGCTGCCGACCGGCGGTGCGTCGGCCCTCATGTTCGCGACCGAGCCCGCCAAGCAGGCGGCGGCGTGGCGCTTCATGAAGTTCATCACCGGGCCCGAAGGCGCCACCATCATGGTCAAGGGCACCGGCTACATGCCGCCCAACTCGGTGCCGGCGACCAACCCGGCCATGCTGAAGGATTTCTATGCCGAGAAGCCGAACCACCTGACGTCGCTCAGCCAGCAGCCGCTGATGACGGCGTGGTACGCCTTCCCAGGCGACAACAACCTCAAGATCATTCAGGTGATCAAGGATCGCCTGCAGACGGTGGTCGACAAGTCGGCGGCGCCAGATGCCGCTCTTGCGGCCATGGCGGCAGATGTCAACAAGCTCCTGCCCAAATAGGCACGGCAAGCCGCTGGCCCTTCGAGCCGGCCTACTTCCCGCCAAGGCTGGTTGGGCGGCGATGTAGGATCAAGCGTCCGCGGCGACCAGGGCGTGCGCTTGGGCAATGCCCGTAAGGACGCTCTGAGGAGCATCGGTCACGGCATCGAGCAGTGCCGTGGCCTCGGCGCCATCGTCCTGCTGCGTCCACGAGGTGCCGAGCCGTGCCTGCTCCTCGACGTACTCGAGGCTGACGGCCACCTTGCTCATGAGGGTGGTGATGTCCTGGCCGGCCGGCGAGTTCTGCGTGCCGCTGATGATGTTGACTAGCACCGAGCCGACGAACTCGCCGGCCAGCAGCGTCGCCTTGATCTGTCCCGTCCAGTAGGCGAGCCCGGCCGCGTCCGACGAGCGGTTGAACATGTTGTTGTAGACCTGATCGAGGAAGCCGCTGATCTGGGGGTCGCTGGCGCCAAACGGATTGGCGAGGAAGGGATAGAGCGCCTTCGCCTCGGCGCTGATCCCGAAGGAGCTGGCGATGTTGGCGAAGAGCTGTGCCGCTCCCTGGCTGGGCAGGCCTGCATTGAACTGATCGACCCAGAAGGCGTGTCCGGCCGAGTCGGCGCCGCGGCCGAAAAAGGCCACGTAAGTTGCCGCGATCTGCTCAGCGGGGCCGAGGCCCAGCAGATCGAGCGTGGTCGTCGCGCCGGTGTTCACGGGCACGACGTAGATCAGGCCTTGCTCGTTGGCCAAGCCGCTGGGGTTGCTGGCGCGGTATGAGAAGGAGTCGATGCCCGAGAAGCCTGAATCGGGCGTGTAGGTGAAGCTGCCGTCGGCGGCGAGGGCCATGGCGCCGTGGCTGGGGTTGGTCAGCAGAGTCGCGGTGAGGCTCGGCCCGCCCTGGTCGTTCGCCAGCACGCCAGCCGCGCTGCCGACCGTCAGTGCGTGGCCTTCGATGACGACATAGGAGTCGTCGGTCGTGGACACCGGCGGTGCCGAGTCGTCGTTGAGAATCTTGCCGCTCGCCGAGGCGATGTCGATGGCGAGTCCGGGCGACGGATGGGAGAGCGTGACGACGAAATTTTCCGATGCCTCCAGGTCGGTGTCGCCAGCCACGTTCACCGTGAGCGTCTTGGTGGTCTCGCCGGCTGCGAATGTCAGCGTCCCGGACGGCAGGACGTTGCCGACGAAGTCGGCCGCATCCACCGGAAATACGGCCGCCGGGGTCACCGCGTAGTTCACGCTGTGTGACACCGAGGTATCGCCCGCTTGCGTCAGGGTGAAGGTGAAGGCGGTCGCGCCGGCGGTGCCTTCCGAACGGGTTGCCACAGCGACGGTGATCGACACCGCCGCAACCACGGGGGTGGTGGCCGCGAGCGTGAAGCCAGCATCGCTGAAAGGCGCGCCGGAATAGACGACCGAGGTCGTCACCGGGGTCGGTGAATGGATCGTCGAGTTGGCGAACAGCACGGACGGTGTCGCGGTCGACGTAAAGGAGAAGTTGCCGAGCGACTCACCAGGCTGCAAGGCCGTGGATGCCGTCCACAGGATGCTGTAGCCGTTCTGCGGCGGAGCGCCGTCGGTGAGCTGGGCCGACCAGCCCACCGGCGACGTGAAGGTCGGCAGATCGGGCAGATAGCCTTGGCCGGGAAGCCACGAGAACCAGAACGTGCCGATCGGAGTCGTGCCGGTATCGGCCAGCGTGATCGTGTATCGGTAGGTCGTCGCGTCGAGCTGGACGACGCTGATGCTCGCCGATGCGCTGAGCGCCATGGCGCTTCCTCCTGCCGGCCTGGATTGATCGAAGGTCGTCGTCTGTCAGAGCCAAGCCACTAACGACAGGCAAAGAGGGCAGGCCTGTGGCAAAGGCAAGTCACGATCGCCTGAACGTGTGGCGTGAAAGGCTCGGCTGGGTCGATCGGGCCGTATTTCCAATCGGGTTACGGTCGACGCGATCGGATTGGACAATCACCAGCTCATCCGCAGGCCGGCGGTCAGCGCGTGGGTGCTGTCCTGGCCGGCGATGTTGCCCTCGTAGCGCAGGTAGATCGCCGCGGCCTGGGCGACTTCCGTCGTCGCCGACAGGCCGACCACCGCACCGTCGCGCGTCGGCGTGGCGCCAAAGGTCGTGAACAGGAACCGTGGAGCGCCAGCCAACGCCGCCGTTACCGGGCGCGACACGTCGGCGTACTCGTGGCTCCAGCCGAGCCGGAGCTGGGCATAGAGCCGGTCGCGCCAGCCGAAATCCATCGAGCCGCCGATCTGCGCGCCGATCACCGAGCGCAGTGAGTTGGTGGTCTGCGCCTCGACGCTGAGGTTGAGCGACTGAGCACCGGTCTCGGTGAAGGCGTTTTGCGTGCCGGTGAAGCCCTGCAGCCGAGCGAACGGCGTGACGAAGGCCATCGCCGTGCCGCCGAGCGTGATGCGATAGCCGCCCTCGAGCTGGCCGAAGAATTGATTGGCACCCGTCAGGCCCTGTGCGGTGCGCTGCTGTAGGTTCGGGATGGCGATGTTGCGCCACATTTGGTTGGTGCTGTAGGCGTAGCTCGCCATGCCGTCGAGATAGAACGGCCCCTCGAAGAAGCTGCCATAGAGGCCGACCTGGAAGGTGTTGGTGCTGCTCTGGCCGGAGAAGCCGGAGACCCATTGTGTGCCGGTCGTGTAGCCGACAGTGACGCCGGCCAGGAAGTTGGACGTGAGCAGGCGATCGAGGCCGGCGGCGAAGCCGCCGACATTGTAGGTTGTCGATCCGCTGGCGGTGCCGGCGCCGACGGTCCCGGTGCCGCCCAGCGCGCCGCCCCAGGCGCCCCACGGCGGCGGCGTGAAGGTCTGGCAGGCGACCGTGCAGGCTTCCGCTAGCGCCACGCGGCCGGCCCCTCCGCCGGTGGTGCGCGGACCGATGCTGCCGCCGCCGACCTGGAGGGCGAAGTTGTTCATGAAAAGCTGGGCGCTCTGCACCATGGAGTTGGAGAAGGCCGAGTAGTTCTGGCCGCTGATAGCGGTCAGGAAGGGCAGGACCTGGGAGCTGTTGAGGCTGGCGATGGTGCCGAGGATGGTGGCGAAATCTCCGGTGGCGTTGGGAGCGCCGGCGTCCAGCGCGGCGCCGACGGCAGCCTGGGTCGGCGTCTGCGCCGCGGCCGCGAAGCCGCCGATCTGTAAGGTCAAGTAGGCGTTGTTGGCGTCGTAGGACAATGTCGGTTGCAGGAAGGTGTCGGTGGTGGCCGAGGCGAACTGGCCGCTGACACCGTTACCGGCCGTGATCAGGGTGTAGGTCGTGCGCGGCGCGTAGACGCCGGGTTGCGCCACGACGTTGAGCGAGCCGCCCTGCAACGCGGCCTTGCCGGAAATCACGATCTTGTCGCCGATGCCGGCCGGACTGACCTCCGCCAGATGCGCGCCGCCCGTGGTGTGCGTGTAGTTGCCGGCGACCGTCAGCGTACCGATCGAGTTGCCCGGCGAGATCGTGCCCGAATTGTTCACGTCGCCGATGATCGTGCCGTTGCCGCTCAGCGTTCCCTGGTTGGCGATGCTGGCCGCGGTGAGCGTGCCGTTGATCGCGGCGTGGGCATCGCGGTCGACGCTGAACGTGCCGCCGCTCGATGTCAGGTTCACCGCGCCGTTGAAGATCACCTTGCCGTGGCCGCTCACCGTCAGGCTGTTGCCATAGCCGCTGAAGGCCGAGTCGAACGTCGCCGTGGCACCCTTGGTCGTCTTGAGCGTGGTTGCGTCGAGCAGGGCGACCGGCAGGTTGGTCACGAATCCCGACGGCAGGTCGACGGTGCTCTGCAGCACGAGCAGGGGATTGACGACCGAATCGGGCGACAGGCCCGAGCTCGAGAGCGCATAGCCGACGTAACCGTTGACCGGGTCGAACAGGTAATTGAAGCCCGAGAAGAACTGCCGCCCGGTGTTGATGAACGGCGTCTTATCTGTCGATTCTTCGACCTTGCAAGGCGTCACGCTGGTTGCGGAGGCGCACGTTCCGCTCTGCTCCCGCGGAACCTGGAAGCTGTAGAAGCCGGCCTGTTGCGGTTGTCCCGCCAGCGACACGTCGATCGTTCCGCCGACCGGCGGGATGCCGCTGCCGCCCCCGTCGGTTTTGGGGACGATCCTGACGTAGGCATTGCCGATGCCGGTGTCGTGCAGCACGGTGCCCGCATTGTAGGTGCTCTCCTTGCTGCTCGACAATGCCACCGGGATGCCGTTCCACAGGTTGGCGGCGCCGGCCGACGCGTCGGACACGAGCTTGACGAAGGAATAGCCATTGTTGGCCTTGGTGAGGCCGACCACGAGCTGGTCGTTCATCACCACGTAGCCCTGGTTCGTGAGCGGCTTGCCACTCGTGGAAACGTCGAGCAGCGGGTTCATGTCGACGGGAGAGATCGGCGTCAGGGTGCCATCCTTGACCTGCTCCTTGATCGTCTTGCCCGCCACGGCGGTGCCGCTATAGACGTTGTTTCGATTGTTGCCGATACCGAAATAGGTCGTGTTGTCGTCGCTCGTCACGACGAGCACCTTGATCGTCGTGTTGCCGACCGCCGAATTGCCGTTCACCGTCCCGAAGATGCTGAGGGGAAGCTGGTAAAAATCGCCGGTCGGGTTGATGCCGCTGCTGTCGTAGTTGAACGTTCCCTTGCCGAGCGATGTCAGGCCCTTCAGCGCGTCGGGATTGGTGTCGAGAAGCACCTTCTTCGCAATGGCGACGCCGGTCGAGCCGGTGTCGACGATCACCGGGATCTTCGAGCCGTCGCCGACGGCGATATCGATGCGGACTTCCTTGTTGGAAAAGGTGCCGTCGGCATTCCTGGCGTTCAGCGTATCGTTGTGGCGCCAGGTAACGACCAGGCTGGAATTGGTGTCCGCTGTGTAGGTGTTCCAGCCCGCCGACGTCTGCGCCAGGGCGGGTGGGGCTAAAGCCAGGAAGAGAGGCGCCGAACTCGCTGCAAAAGCTGCGAAAGGAAGAGAGAGCTTTCGCAACATGGCAAGCAACCTCATTATCCATCAGTTATTATTAGAATAACCTACGGACAATAATCTGGATAGGCCCTTTTCGCATGAGTTCTGCGCATTTTATGATCATGATTCGGCGTTCGCCGAGTATTTCATATTGAGTGTAAGAGGACGTTCGACTGTTGGCGCTGCTCTCGACGCCGATTGAGGGGCGCTGTAGGAGATGGCTGTGTCAAAGACGCGTGCAATCGACATGCTGACGAAGGCAGGGCTCGCCTTCACCGTCCACAGCTACGCCTACGACCCCGGTGCCGACAGCATCGGGTTGCATGCGGCACAGTCTCTCTCGGAGCCGCCGGAACGTGTGCTCAAGACGCTGATGGCTACTGTCGATGGTAAGCCGGTGTGCGTCATCGTTCCCTCCGATCGCGAGGTCTCGATGAAGAAGCTCGCGGCAGCGTTCGGGGCCAAGTCGGCCGAGATGATGCGACCGGCCGATGCCGAGCGGATCACCGGCTACAAGGTGGGCGGCATCAGTCCGTTTGGACAGAAGCGTCGGGTGCCGACAGCGGTCGAGGCGACGGCGCTCGACCACGCGCTGGTCTACATCAATGCCGGCCAGCGCGGCTTGCAGGTCCGCCTGGCCCCGCAGGCGGCCCGCAAGCTCCTTCAGGCAATCGGCGCCTCGCTGGTCGCCAATTGATCGGCGGAAGAGCTGTCCGACAGTTCGCGGTTTTCGCGACCTGATTGGACAGCTCGTCGGGCCGGGAGCGCGACCTCGGGATCGTCGTGCTCAGCCCTGCCCGTGATCGAAGGAGACGCCGACGATCTTCACCATCAGCTCGGTTGTCGCCTCGGCGGAGGCGATGGCCGTGAAGCCGTCGGTCTGGGCGTTGGCGGTGGCGACGCTGGCGGCCGTGCCATCGACATGGGCCATCACGGTCCTGGCCCAGCCGGCGTTGGTCAGTCCCTGGTCGATGGCGAAGTGGGTGCCGACGACCTCCTTGTTGTCGAGCGTCGTCTGATCGGCGGTGTTGCCGTGTATGCCGCTGAGGAAAGGCAGCAGGAAGGTGGCTTTCGTGACCTGTCCTTGCGCGAGCTGTCCGACCCAGTAGGCGAGGCCGGCGGCGTCCGGCGTGCGGCTCAGCAAGTTGCCGTAGACCTTCGTGACGAACTCCTGGTTGGTCATGCTTGCCGGGAAGATGCTGGCGACCTCGGGTTGCAGGAAGAAGCTCTTGTAGATTTCCGCCACGGAGTGGCCATCGTGCAACTGGCTGCCCCAGTAGCTCAAGCCGAGGGCGTCCGGCGCGCGGCCGATCTCGGCGTACATGTCGACCAGTTGCTCGATCTGGTCGCCGGTGAGATGGGCGGTCTTGACGACCGTGCTCGCATCGATGGTCTGGTCGCGGAATTGCAGCTTCTCGATGCTGTTCAGCGCGTCGGTTCCGTCGGTGCCGAAGCGCGCCTGCGATACCACGCTGGCGCTGTCGGCGTAGGCGGCGAGGGTGAAATTCTTGGACGGCAGCCATGACACGGCCGTGTCATGGCCCAGGCCGCCATTGATCGTGTCGTTGCCCGGGGCGCCGTTGAAGAAATCGTTGCCGGCGGTTCCGGCGAACGTGTCGATGCCGTTGGTGCCGACCTGGGTGCCGGGCGGGCTGAAGACGCTGATGTCGTAGGTGATCGTGCCACTCGGCGCGAAGTTCACGCTGTAGCCGAAGAGACCGGTGGCATTCTGCGAGACGCCCTGCCCGGGTCCGTAGCCCAGCCCGTGGTCGACGACGAAGTTGAGCGGATTGGAGGACGGTCCCTCGATCGGCAGGAAGGCACCGCCGCTCGACGTGGCGTAGATGTTGTAGGTCGTGCCGCCGAACACGATCTGGTACCAGCCGGTCTGGCCGCCGGCCGTGACCGGCAGATCGTAGAGGGTGAAAAGGCCGTTCGGCGGCGCCGCGCCGACGGTCTGGAGATTCCAGGTGCCGGGTCCGCCGCGCACCCCCAGCACCGCCCAGTCCGAGCCGGTGACGTTGGTGATCGACAGCGTCACGAAGCCGTCGGCGCCAGCCATGCTGTCGTTCGGCGCGTAGAACCGCAGCGACAGCGGGGTCGCGCTGTTGGGCGAATGGGAATTGCTGGGGCCGAACGAGGTGGCGAAGGACAGGACGTTGACGCCGCTGGTCGCCGTATTGACGGCGTAATAGTTCGGCAGCCCGGCGGCGTAGCCCTGGTTGACCGCGGGCGGCGCGACGTAGGCGGGCGGCACGCCGATGAAGCCGGCGCTCGAGGTGATGGTCTCGGTGTTGGAATAGAGCGTGACGGCGATGTTCGACACCTGCTGGTTCGCCGACGCGTTCCACAGCGAGATCTGCGGGTTGGTGCCGCCTTGCGAGATCAGGTCGCCGTACGACCAGCCGTAGGTGTTGCTGGCGTTCTGCACCGCCTGCGCCCACGGATCGTAGAAGCGGTTGTTGCCGCCGGCCGTGCCGGGGCCGCTGCCCAGGATGTTGGAGTAGACGATCGCGCTGCCGGCGGGGTTGAACGTGGCGTCGTAGGCGTAGTTGTAGTTCCAGTTCCAGGTGTCGTTGAGGTCGAAGATGCTGGGATCGTTGGGATTGACCGAGGTGCCCGAGCCGCCCCAGTAACCGGCGTCGAAGCCGGCGACCAAGAACTTCATCACCGTGCCATCGGCCGTGTTGGGCGTGGTGGTGGTCGACGGGGACCACGTGTTGCCGCCGTCGGTCGAGATTTCGATCGCGCCGTTCTGGGCGTAGATGCTGTTCAGCAGGTTGGCGTAGGTGATGCGGATATAGTCGGTGTTCGTGGCACCGTTGGTCGTGTTCGGGGTGAGCGTGAAATACTGCGTCGAGCTGTTGTACGACACGCTGTACTGGCTCACCGTGTCGCTCGGCCCGAAATACGTGACGATCGTCATGTCCTGCAGGGTCTTCGTAGCGTTCGTCGATCCGTTGGAGAGCGCCGTGAGATAGGCCGTCCAGTCGGCCGCGGGCCACGGGTTGGTCGCCATGTTGGGGCCCTGGGCCGGGCCGATCGAGAGCCCGCTCTGCAGGCTGCCCGGCGCGATCGTGTTCAACGTGCTCTGCAGCGTGTTGCCGACGACACCCGGGGCAAAGCCGCGCGCGCCGTTGGAGTCGGCATAGGTGACCGGAAAGGCGAAGGTATTGACCGACGAGATGTCGCCCAGGTCGCCGGTGCTGCTGCTCAGGGTCGCCTCGACGAGCTGGTACTGGTAGCCGTATTGCTGGGCGGTGGTCGGACTGATCGCGTTGACGTCGCCGCCGTTCAGCGTGCTGATCGTCTGCCCCAGCGTGCCGTCGCCGTTCTGTTGGACGAGGATGAAGACCTGGCCGCTCGAGAACGAGGTCGGCAGGGTGATGGTCATGTTGCCGGGCTGGCCGTTGGCCACCAGCGCGGCGGTCGAGGAGCCGGCTACGAACTGGCCGCCGGCATATTGCAGCGCGAAGACGTAGGAGTTGGGCTGGGCCGCGAGCTGCGTCGTGAGCGCGGGGCTCAGTGCAAAGGTCATGGTCGTCGTCATCGAATGTCGCTCCGCTGCCTGTACTGCAATGAGCAATCGTATCCCTTTACGGCGTCCGAAGGCTACGACCGTCGGAAGTGGTTGCGAGACGCACTGTCCACCTGCCGTGGCCGGGGCCGGTGCCCTGACGGTGACGAAGGCCACGGGGACGAGGCCGAGCATGCCGTCCAGGTCCTGCCCGCCCCGACGCGCGTAACCGCCACATCCGCCGCCGCCCGGAGGCGGGATGAGCAGGACGATGGTAAGGGTTGCTGTCGCAGGCGGACGCCGTCCGGCTTCGCCCGGAGGCGGCCAAATCCATCCTTCGAAGGCAGGACGGCCCTTGCCTGCGATCGTTCCGCGAAGTGCCGGGCGGTCATCCCTTGACCGCGACATGGCCGGCCCAGCAGTCTGAGCGCCGTCATGCGTCCCACTGTGAGGAAAGGTATCCCGTGACTCTGCCGCTCGAAGGAGTTCGCGTCATCGAAGTGGGGCAGGCGCTGGCCGGCCCGTTGGCCGGCGTGCTGCTCGCCGACATGGGCGCCGACGTCATCAAGATCGAGAAGCCCGAGGGCGGCGACGATGCCCGCATCTGGGGTCCTCCGTTCGGGCCGGACGGTGTCACCTCGCTCTACTTCGAGGGCCAGAACCGCAACAAGCGCTCGGTCGTGCTCGACCTCAAGTCGGCGGCCGACATCGAGAAGCTCCACCGCCTGTGCGAGACCGCCGACATCCTGATCCAGAATTTGCGCCCCGGCGTGGTCGACGAGATCGGCATCGGCCCCGAGGCGATGCTGAAGCGTCATCCGCGCCTGATCTACTGCTCTATCTGGGCGTTCGGCTACCAGGGCCCGTTGCGGCTGAAGCCCGGCTTCGATCCGCTGCTGCAGGCCTATGGCGGCATGATGAGCGTGACCGGCCGGCCCGAGGATCCGCCGACCTTCTGCGGCGCCTCGATCAACGACAAGGCGACCGGCATGTTCTGCACCATCGGCGCGCTCGCAGCCCTCCGTCAGCGCGACCGCACCGGCAAGGGCTGCCTGGTCGACACCTCGCTGTTCGATTCGGCGGTGCACTGGGTGGAGGGGCAGGTCAATGCTTACCTGGTCGACGGCGTCGTGCCCAAGCGCCACGGCACCGGCGGGGCGGCGATCGTGCCTTACCAGGTGTTCGACACCGCCGACCACCCGCTCTGCCTGGCACCCGGCAACGACCGCCTGTGGGCGCGCTGCGCGCGCGCCCTCGGCCATTCCGACTGGGCGACCGACGAGCGTTACGCGACCAGCGCGCAGCGCGTGCGCAACCGCACCGAGCTGTTGCCGCAGATCGCGGCGGCGATGCGCACGCGGACGCGGATCGAGTGGCTGAGGATTCTGGAAGAGGCGGGCGTGCCGTGCAGCCCGGTCAACGACATCGGCGAGCTGGTTGCGACGGAGCAGTTCGCGGCGTCGGAGCTGGTGCAGCAATTGCCGGACGGTGGCCCGCGCGTGGTGGGTATTCCGATCTCCTTCGATCGCGAGCGGCCGCAGTCGGCACGGCCCGCGCCGAAGCTCGGTGAGCATACGGACGAGGTGCTGGGCGATCCGCCCAGTCGCCTGCAAGGTGCGCGAGAACGCTGAAGGATGTCTGGCCGGCGTTGCAGCCCGTGGTAGACGCACAGAATTTCGAACGCGCTGGCGACCGCGCGGTGCGGCACTGATAGGGCGACTGCTTTCACAATTCGCATGTGCGCAGGACCCAGCCAAGCCTGACGATGTGAGAGTTCTCTGCAAGCATGTCTTCGACCACCTCGATGATCTGGTCCTCCTTTCGGGCACGCGCCGTGCAGCTGATACGGCGGCACTCGACAGGGCTGGACCGTGCGGGTCCCGCTCAGGGGCTTCGCGTACCCTCCTCGATGGCCTCGATGGTGCGCGAGAGATCTTGCTGCGCTCGGCCTTGGAACACGCTGTGCTTCAGCACCAGGCGCGTGGCCTGGCAAACCCACATGGGAACGCCGACATCCTCGCCTTGCTCGATGGCGAGGTCGACGTCCTTCATCAGGATTTCGAGGGTGGCGCCGAACTCGAAGGTGCGCGGGACCACGACCTTGGGGAACAGGACCATCGTGGCGAAGTTGCGGCCGGTGCTGTTGTTCAAGACCTGCAGCATCGACTCGGGCGAGATGCCGCTCTTGCTCGCGAATGTCATCACCTCCGAGGTCGCGACCAGCGCCACCGCGAAGAGCATGTTGTTGGCGAGCTTCATGGTCTGAGCCGCACCCGGTCTGTCGCCCGCATTGACGACCGTCGGTCCCCAGAGCCGGAAGATCGGTTGCAACGCCTCGACTGTCGCCCGATCGCCGGAAACCATGGTCGTCAGCGTGCCGGCGCTCGCGCCGACGACCCCGCCGCTGATCGGAGCATCGATGAGCACGATGCCTTTCGCGGCACAGGCGGCCTCGATTTCCTCGACGAAAGCGCCACCGACCGTACAGGTGTTCACGAGTGTCTTGATGGCCTTGCCCGAGAGCAGCCCTGCGCCGCCCACGACCTCGCGAAAGACCGCGAGCGTCGGCAGCGAGACGACGATGGTGTCGCATTCGTCGGCCAGTGCCTTGGGCGACTCGGCGCGGCGCGCCTGCCGCTCCAGCAGGGGTCTCATCGCCTCTTCGCGAACGTCGAAGACCCAGACTTCATGGCCGCCGTCGAGAAGCTTTCCGGCCATGGGTTGCCCCATGTTGCCGACACCGAGGTAACCAATGCGCATGTGCCGCTCCGCGTTCGATGGGCCGTCCCATCGACATGCGTCATGGCGCCGCCGAACGCAACGGGATGTCGTGGCGCTCGCTAACAATCCGCCGTTGTCCTTCGCGCAACGCTTCCATGGGCAAATCCGGCTTCCGGCGCCTGATGATGTGTGGAAAGCTCGCAATCCAATCTCAGGGAAACGGGACCAACATGCACGACATCGTCATCCGGGACGGCAGGATCGTCGACGGCACGGGAGTGTCTGCTTTCCAGGGAGATGTCGCCATCGATGGCGATCGGATCGTCCAGGTCGGCGGCAAGGCAGGACCGGGCCGGCGCGAGGTCGAGGCCGATGGGCGCATCGTCACGCCGGGATGGGTCGACGTGCACACGCACTACGACGGACAGGCGACGTGGGATCCCGTGCTCGCGCCGTCGTCCTGGCACGGCGCCACGACCATCGTGTTCGGCAATTGCGGCGTCGGCTTCGCGCCTGTCCGTCGTCACCATCACCAGGCGCTGATCGATCTGATGGAGGGGGTGGAGGACATTCCCGGAATCACGCTGTCGGAAGGCCTCGCGTGGGACTGGGAGAGCTTCCCCGATTACCTCGACGCGCTGTCGCGGCTGCCGCGCACCATCGATGTTGCCGCGCAACTCGCCCATCATCCGTTGCGCGTCTATGTCATGGGCGAGCGCGCCATTGCCCGCGAGCATGCGACGGCCGAGGATGTCTCGACCATGGCCCGGCTGACCGAGGAGGCGTTGAAGGCGGGTGCCGTCGGCTTCACCACCAGCCGCACCGACCAGCACAAGACGTTGGCCGGCGACCTGGCGCCCGGCCGGTATGCCGAGCACGAGGAGCTGCTCGCCATCGGCAAGGCGATGGGCCGGGCCGGTCGCGGTGCGTTCGGCATGCTCTCCGACTTCGAGGACGAAGCCGCCGAGTTCCGCTGGATGCGCCAAATTGCCAAGGACAGCGGCCGGCCGGTGTGGTTCCTGCTGACCGACCGCAGCTACGATCCCGAGCGCTGGCGCCGCCTGATGAGCGGCGTGCGCGCCGCCCGCGCCGACAACCTGCCGCTCTCCGCGCAGGTTGCGGGACGGCCCGTGGGACTGACGCTGGGCCTCGGCACTTCGCTCAATCCCTTCGCGCTGCGCGAAGCCTTTGCGGCGGTGTCCAAGCTGCCGCTGCCTGCGATGCTGGCCAGGCTGCGCGACCCCGACGTGCGCCGGACAATCCTGGCGCAGGAAGCGTCGCCGCGTCTGCTCGACCTCCTGCCGCCGTTGTCGCGCCAGATTGCGACGCGCTGGGACCGCATGTATCTGCTCGGCGATCCGCCGGACTACGAGCCGCCGCCGGAGAGAAGCATCGCTGCCATGGCGGAGCGTGCCGGCGTCGACCCGGCCGCGTTCTGCTACGATTATCTGGTCGGCGGCGATGGCGGGCGGATGGTCTATTTCCCCGTCACCAACTACGTGCATGGCGACCTCGAGGTGGTACGCGAGCTGATCGAGGACCCGCACACACTGCTCGGCCTGTCGGATGGCGGGGCGCATTGCGGGGTGATCTGCGACGCCTCGCTCAACACCACGATGCTGTGCCATTGGGTGCGCGACCGCACCCGCGGGCCGCGCCTGCCGCTCGAGTACGTGGTCAAGCGGCAGGCCGGCGAGACGGCGGCGTTCTTCGGCTTCCACGACCGCGGCCGGCTTCAGCCGGGCCTGAAGGCCGACGTGAACGTCATCGACTTCGACGGCCTGCGTCTTCATGCGCCGCAGATGATCTTCGACCTGCCGGCCGGCGGACGACGCCTGGTCCAACACGTCGACGGCTACGACATGACGATCTGCTCGGGCATCCCGATCTTCGAGAAGGGCGAGGAGACCGGCACGAGGCCCGGCAAGCTGGTCCGGTCGGCCGGCTGATCGAGAGTGCCGGCAGATCCGATCCCTTCTCGATCCTATCCCTTCGTGACGGGGCCGGGGCGATCGAGCCCGACGCCGGTCAGGTGCCCGAACGAGGCGTGAAGCCGCTCGAGGATGGGCGGCGCCAAGGGCGGCCGGAGGATCGAGGCGATGTTGTCCTCGACGTGGGCCTTGTTGCCGGTGCCGAAGAGAATGACATCGGCGCCCTGCTCGTGGCGGGCGTAGCGATACGCCGCATCGGTGATGCTTTCCGCACCGCCTTCGGCGACGAGGAAGGCGAGCGGGTCATCGTCGGACAGGATCGACGGGGGAAGATGGCCTTCCGCGACCAGATTGGCGAAGACGTCGCGGCGGTAGGCGGCGTTGCTGAACAGATTGCGCACGACGAACATCAGGAGGGTGCCGATGCCGCGCTGCCGCGTCGTCGGAAAGATCCTGTGGCGCGCGCCCTGGTTCATCAGGCTGTAGGCCAGCATGAGGACCTCCCAAGGGGCCTCCTGGATCGCCCGAGCCGCCATCTTCTGTTCCGGGTCGTTGGGGCCGGTCTCGGTAATCCCGACATGGCGCACCTTGCCCTGTTCCTTGAGCTTCACGAGGGCCGGCGCCAGGGCGTCGCGATGAAACCCGTAGGCCGTCGGATGGACGGCGTGGAAATGGAAGACGTCGACGTAGTCGAGGCCGAGCCGTCGCAGCGCCGCCTCCACGCGGCTGGTAACCGTTTCGCCCGTGTCGCTGCCCGCCCTGAAGATGGCCTTGGTCGAGATCACGAGCTTGTCCCGGTCGTAGGCTCGCGCGGCGGCGCCGACGATCTCCTCGGTTCCGTAGGCCTCGCCGGTATCGATGAAATTGACGCCGAGATCGACGGCCGTGCGCACGACCGCAACGCAGTCGTCGAAGCTGGCGCCACGGCCGAGGCCCAGGCGGCTGTTGCCCCCGCAGCCGAGCCCCGCGACGCTCACCATGAGGCCGGTCTTGCCGAGTGGCCTGTACTCCATCACCCGCTCCTTCTCATTCCAGTCTGCACAGTGCGGTCATGTCGGCATCGTGTCAGCCGGAATGTCGCGGCCCGCTATCGGAGCCATGGCCGAGGCTCCTGAGATAGACCGGCAGATCCGTCGTCGGATTGCGGGCCGGCACCTGGAAGAACATCTCGGCGATCCATCCACGATGGTAGGTCGCGTGATTGACCACGTGCAGCAGGATGTCGCCGCGCGTCATCGCTCCGGGATCGCCGCCGATGAATTGAAAGTGCACGGTCTCGTCGAGCGATTGCTCGGTCTGGTGATTGCACCAGTCGATGTACCATCGATTGATGGCCTGCTGCGCCTGCCAGAGCGCGGCCAGATCCTGGTGCAGCATGGTGTTGCGGGCCTGGAAGCCGTGGTCACGACCTTCGAGATGCGCCTGCCAGACCAGGTCGATCAGGTAGTTGTGGTTGAGTGTGCCGATCATCGTCTTGAAGAGCGTCGGCCTTTCCTTCGTAGCCTCTCCAGTCGGCAAGGCGGCGACGGCATCGAAAGTGAGCTGGTCTGCCCACTGGCGATAGCGCGCGAGCAGGTGGGCGTTGCGCAGAGTGTTCATCGTCATGCTCCTTGTCGATCGGCAGCATGCAGAAGATTGGCGCGGAGATGAAGGGTGGGTCGGCAGCCAGGGAGAGAGCAGCCCGCGGACCGGGCTCGGCCGTTGCCGGCAGCGTGGGTGCGCTCGGCGGCGTTGCCGATCCGATCGGACATTGCCGATCGTCGTGCTGCGGCTCTGGTGTCGATACGCACGATACGAAACACCGTCGACACGACATCGCCGCGAGGCGGCCCGCGCGTATTCCTCGCTCGGAAAAACACCAGCGAGAGAAGTGCCATGACACCGCACCAGATCGAGCTCGTACAGACGAGCTTCGCCCAGGTCGTTCCGATCGCCGCTACGGCGGCGGACCTCTTCTACGGCCGCCTGTTCGAGATCGCGCCGCGCCTGCGCCCGATGTTCGCCGAGGATCTGACCGAGCAGAAGAAGAAGCTGATGGCGATGCTCGGGACCGCCGTCGGGGGCCTGAGCCGTCTCGACACCTTGATTCCTGCCGTGCAGGCGCTCGGCCGCCGGCACGCAGGCTACGGCGTCAAGGCCGAGCACTACAGGCCAGTTGGAGCGGCGCTATTGTGGACCTTGGAAAAGGGCCTCGGCGAAGCGTTCACCCCCGAGGTCAAGGATGCGTGGGCGACTGCTTACATCGTGCTGTCGACGACGATGATCGGGGCGGCCAACGATATTCGCATGGCGGCGTGACCGCATCGGGGTGCTGCTACAGCAGTACCGATATCTGCTCTCGTCGAGAGATCGCGTGGCTTTTCGATCGCCTTCGGTCGATGCACCCCGGCAAGGCGGCGTTCGTGCGCGGCGCCTGGAACGGCTATCGTTGGGGTGTGGGCATGCCGCCCCTGCGAGGCCATCATGAGGATCACCAAGGTCGAGACGTTCCTGGTCCGTTGGGGCGACATCGCTCGTCCGGTCGACGCCGCCTTCGGCTCGGCGACCGCCGTCGTCGCCATCCACGCCGACGGGCTCGTCGGCCTGGGCGAGGCGTCGCCAATGCAGGGCGGGGTGGCGTCGCTCTCCGTCATCGCGCGCGACATGGTGCCAGCGCTCGTCGGCGCCGATGCGCTCGACCATGCCGTCGTCGTCGATCGCCTGTTGCACAAGCTGATCAAGCTCGGCCCGGACGGCATCGTGACCGGCGCGCTCGCAGCGATCGACATCGCCTTGTGGGACCTGAAAGGGAAGGCGTTCAAGCAGCCGATCTACAAGCTGCTGGGCGGCGCGTGGCGCACCCGCATTCCGTTCTACGCGTCGATCGGCGGCAACGCCGCCCGCGACGTCGATGGCGTGGTGAGGACGGTCGAGGCCAGGCTCGAGGCAGAGCAACCGTCGGCGATCAAGATTCGCTGGGACGGCACGCGGTCGGAGATCGATCGCGACATCAAGGGCGATATCGCCAAGGCCAAGGCGGTGCGCAAGCTGGTGGGTGACGACTTCCCGTTGGCCTTCGACGCCAACAATCGCTACTCGGTCGGCGCGGCGATCAGGGTCGGTCGGGCGCTCGAGGAGCTCGGATATATCTGGTTCGAGGAGCCGGTGGAGTTCTACCACCTCAAGGCCATGGGCGAGGTGGCACGGCGGCTGGATATCACGGTGTCGGCCGGCGAGCAGTCGTACACGTTGCAGTCCGTCGCGGCGCTGATCGACAGCGGCGTGCGGATGGTCCAGCCGGACATCGTGAAGATGGGCGGCGTGACCGGCCTCATGCAGTGCGCCGCCCTATGCCACGCCCACGGCGTCGAGTTCGTGCCGCACCAGACGCAACCGTCCATCGGCAATGCCGCCAACCTGCATGTGCTCGCGACCGTCATGCACGCGACCAAGCCGGCCGAGCTCGCCGATGGCTGGCAGAGAGCGGCGGACACGTTCGTCAACGCCCCCAAGCCTGACGGGGGATGCATGGTCGTGCCGGACGGAGCGGGGCTCGGCCTCGTGGTCGACGAAGCGATGCTGGCGCGCCGTCGGTTGGACGTCACGGGCTGAGCGGCATCGGCCGATGCGGCGGCGGCACGCCCCGCCTCACCACACCCTACGAGCAGGCCTCGGTGTAGGCGATCGACTCGCGACGCCCGGCCCAGAGGCCGACAACCTTGCCGCCGGAGAGCGACAGGACGATGCCGAGGGCAGGGGTCGCCTCCACCGTGACCCAGCGGTCGTCGTCGCTGTGCCCGTACGGCGCTCGCGCCGAAAGACCGCTGCTGCCGTAGCCGCGCTCGACGTCGGCCTGGGTCGATCCGATGCCGATGCCTTTCGTCGTCGAGATCGCAGGCACCTTCCCGCCCGGCGGCGTCTGGACGTCGATGCGCGTGATCCGGCCATTCTCCACCATGTAGGAAATGCCGGGCTCCATCCCGTCGGCGCGAACCGCGAGCCAGCAGCTCGGGCCGTAGCCGGGGACGAGCGAGCGAAGGCGGGCGCCGATCGCGTGCTCGGCTTGCGCAACGCCCATGCCGATCCGCACGTTGCCGAGACCGCCGCTCTCGAGAAGGAGCGGCTGTTGCGCCGAGCCTGGCACTGTCATCGCCAGCGCCAACATCGAGACAGCGACGCGAAGGAAGACGACCATCGTCTTGCCACGGTCGCTGTTCATTGTGGCGAATAGCAGGACGGAGGAGATGGGCATGACACGGGCAGCGAACGCGTGGTCGCGCCGACCCCGAACGATCGCCTCGATCGTCTCTCTGTGCGTGATCGTCGCGGGGCCGCCGGCGGCGGCGGAAGGCGACGATGCCGCGATCGAGGGGCGATGGGAGGCCGCCCGGAAAGACCTCATGCTCGACATCGCCCGATGTGCCCAGGGGTATTGCGGTTGGCTCGTGACGTCCGACAATCGTTGCGATCGAACGATTCTGACCGTGGTGACCAAGGCGACGTCGTTTCGGCCATCCGAGCTTCTATTCGAAGGCGACTTCGCCCCACCGAATGCGATTCGCTCCGGCTACAAGGCCACGGTCAGCGTCACAACGGCGAGCGCGGCGAAGCCTGCCAGCATGGTGATCATGGGCGACGAGGTCGCACCCCACCCCATGCGGCGAACTTTTCCGTACCGCGCGGTGCTGACGCGCGTCGGAGAGGCGACGTGCCAGTCTCGGACCACGAGTTGAGGCGATGGGCCGGCTGCTCGAGACGAGCACGGAGCGAGCATTCGCGATAGCCGGCATCGGGCTCGCGTCGTCGGTTGGCGTCTTCGCTCTCAGCTCTGCCATCGGCCTGCCGCCTTTGCCCGAGCCGCTTGCCGAGCTCGAGCTACGCCTCCCCGGCATCTTCGCACTGCACATGGTGGCATCGGGGCTCGGGTTGATCCTGCTGCCGTGGATCCTGCTTCTACGGCATCGACCTTCCCTTCATCGTGGGCTGGGACGCGTCGGCGCCGGGCTGCTGCTCGTCGGTGCCGCGACCTCGTTGCCGAGCGCGCTGCTGAGCGAGGCCGGTCCGGTGGCGCGACTGGGCTTTTTCACGCAAGGCGCCCTGTGCCTGGTGTTTCTGGTCGGCGGCGTGCGGGCGATCTGGATGCACGACAGGCAACGCCATGTGCGGATGATGATGCGGGTGAGCGCGCTCGTCTTGGGCGCGATCGTGCTGCGCGCTCTGCTGGCCGCGGCGATGAGCCTGGGCTGGCCGTTCGAGGCCACCTATACGGCGCTCGCCTGGCTGTCCTGGTGTCTTCCGCTGACGCTGGTCATGCTTTGGCCAACCGTCTCCACCGGCCCGCGCCCGTTCCCGTCGCTTCGCCTCACACGGTGAGGAAGCGGGCCCGGATCGTCTCTTCCTCGGCTCGGAAGACGGCGGGGCTGGCACTGTAGACCATGCGCCCCTTGACCATGATGTGCAGCTCGTCGGCGACCGCCTCGGCAAGCTTCATGTTCTGCTCGACCAGCAGGATCGTCACGCCTTCCTCGCGCAGCAGTCGGATCACGCGGGCGAGCTCGCGCACGACGAGGGGGGCCAACCCCTGGCTCGGCTCGTCGAGCAGCATCACCTTGGGATCGGAGACCAGTGCGCGCGCTATCGCCAGCATCTGCTGCTCGCCGCCCGAGAGCTGCGAGCCCTTGCTGGCGGCGCGTTCGCGGAGCGAGGGGAACAGCTCGAGCAGCCGGGCGAGCGGCCAGGCGGTGCCAAGGTCGCGCTGGCCGACCCGGATATTCTCGATCACGGTGAGATCGGGAAAGATCAACCGCCCCTCCGGGACGTAGGCCACGCCCTCGCGCGCCACGCGGTGCGGCGGCCAGCCGGTGATGTCGGTGCTGCCGACATGCACGCGCCCGCCGCTCGAACCGACCAGCCCCATGATGGTCTTGACCATCGTCGTCTTGCCGACGCCGTTGCGGCCGAGCACGGCGCTGATGCGGCCCTGCGGCATCTCGAGGTCGACGCCCTGCAGGACGTGGCTGGCGCCGTAATGCGCGTTGACGCCCTCGAGCTTGAGCATCACTCGAAGCCTCCGAGGTAGGCGTCCTGCACGCCTCGATCGGCCTTCACCTGGTCCGGCGTGCCGTCGGCGATGACGGCGCCGCGATGCAGCACCGTGATCCTGTGGGCGAGACGAAACACCACCTCCATGTCGTGCTCGACCAGAAGAACCGTCATCTTGGATGCCTTCAGGAAGCGCGCGAGGGTGTCGACCGCCTGGGCCGTCTCCTCGACCGAGAGTCCCTGTGTCGGCTCGTCGAGCAGGAGCAGACGCGGCTGCTGCGCCATCGCCATGGCGACCTCGAGCAGGCGTTGATCGCCGTGCGAGAGCAGACCAGCCGGACGGTCGGCGATGGTGCCGAGGCCGAGCTGCTCGAGCGCCGCGTCGGCCAGCGATTGGGCTTCCTCGAAGATCCGTGCGCCGCCGAACGGCCGCCAGCGCCGCTTGTTGCGCGCCTGGGCCGCCAGTCGCGCATTCTCGCGTGCCGACATTTCGGGAAACAGCGCGGTGATCTGGAAGGTGCGCGAGATGCCGAGCCGACAGACTTGGTGGCTCGGCAGGCCGGCGATCGGCTGGCCGGCGAAGCGGATCAGTCCCGCGGTCGGCTTGACCGTGCCGGTGATGACGTTGAACAGCGTGGTCTTGCCGGCGCCGTTGGGACCGATGACGGCGCGGACCTCGCCTTCCTCGACCTGCATGGCGACCTGGTCGAGCGCCGCCAGGGCACCGAAGCGTCGCGACACGCCGTCGAGCTCGAGCAGCGCCACGGTCAGGAACGCCGCAGCCGCGTCGTCGCCAGGCCCCAGATGCCCTGGGGGGCGAACAGGACGAAGGCGATGAAGATCAGGCCGAAATAGAGCGCCCAGGCTTCCGTCCATGCGCTGAGCTGGTGCTCCATCAGCATGAAGAACGCGGCACCGAGGACCGGTCCGACCAGGGTACCGGCGCCGCCGACGATCACCATGATCAGCACCTGGCCCGACAGCAGCCAGAACAGCAGCTCGGTGTTGGCGAAGCCGGCGAACGGCGCGTAGAGGGCGCCGGCCAGGCCGCCGAGCCCATAAGAGACGGCGACCACGGCGATCTTGTAGAGGCGGGTGTTATAGCCCAGCGCCGTCGTCTTGGCCTCGTTCTCGCGAATGCCGCGCAGCACGGCGCCGAACGGCGAGCGCACCAGGGCGGCGCACACGAAATATCCCCCGACCAGGCAGGCGAGCGCCAGATAGTAGAAGCCGGTCTTGCTCGACAGGGCCGCGAAGCCGAACGGGCCGACGGTGCGTGGAATGCCCGCCAAGCCATCCGACCCGCCCGTCACGGAGGTCCACTTGAAGGAGATGGCGTAGAGCAATTGGGCGAAGGCCAGCGTCAGCATCGAGAAGGAGACGCCGGTCGCCAGCGTGCACATCCAGCCGACACCGATGCCCACGACTCCGGTCAGCAGGGCGGCGGCGAATACCGCGAACAGCAGTGGCGTGCCGGTGTGCAGCAGCAGCCAGCCGCACACGTAGGCGCCCAGGCCGTAGGCCGCGGCATGGCCGAACGAGACCAGTCGCGTATAGCCGAACATGAGGTCGAGGCTCATGGCGAACAGGCCGAGGATCACCGCCTCGGTGAGCAGCGTCATGGCGAACGGCGGCAGGCCGAGCGGCGCCAGCACGAGCGCCAGTGCGACGACAATCCAGATCAGCCAGGTGGCGCCTTTCATCCGGTCAGGCTTCCTTGCCGAGCAGGCCGCCGGGCCGCACCACGAGGACAGCCAGCATCACCAGGTACATGAAGGCCAGCGCGAAATCGGGCGCGTAGTAGTTGCCGAACACCTGGACGAAGCCGATCAGCAGCGCCCCGATGAGCGAGCCGAGGAAGCTGCCCATGCCGCCGATGATGACGATCACGAAGGCATCGATGATTACGGTGGCCGCCATGCCGTTCGAGGCGGTGACCAGCGGCGCCGCCAGCACGCCGCCGAGCGCCGCCAGCCCGCAGCCGATGCCGAACACGCACGAACGGATGAGCTTGATGTCGACGCCGAGCGCACTGGCCATGTCGGCGTTCTGCGACGTGGCGCGGATCAGGAGCCCGAGCCGCGATCGTTCGAGGAATTGCCAGATCGCCACCGCCACCACGATGCCGGTGGCAGCGAGAAAGAGCCGGTAGGTCGGGAACGGCTCATCGAGCAGGAAGATCACGCCGGAGAGCAGCGGCGGGGCCGCGACCTTGAGCGCGTCGGACCCCCAGGTCAGGCGGACGGCCTCGCCGACGACCAGGGCGAGACCGAAGGTCACCATCAGGAAGGCGTGGGCGTCGCGCCGGTAGAGGCGGCGCAGGATGGAGAATTCGAACGCCGCGCCGAACAGCCCGACGAGGACCGGCGCTCCGGCGAGCGCGATCCAGAAATTGCCGGACCAGCCGCTGAGCGAGTAGCCGACGAACGCGCCCAGCATGTAAAGCGCGCCGTGGGCGAAATTCACGATGCGCATCAGGCCGAAGATCAGCGTCAGGCCGACCCCGAGGAAGAACAACAAGGCGGCCTGCGACAGCGCGTTGACAGACTGGGTCAGGAGGAGGGCGACTGTGCTCATCGCGAGCGCACGAGGACACTTCTTTCATGTCCCTCCCCCGTCATCGGGGGAGGTGCCCCCGTGAGGGGGCGGAGGGGGAAGGCCATGGTCAAGAGTCCTCCGATCCTGACGTTGGAATCAGAGGCATCTTGCCTGCGGCCTTCCCCCTCCGCCCCGTATGACGGGCCACCTCCCCCGATTGGGCGCTGTTTACAGCGCCATAGGGGGAGGGATTGAAGGAGCGACATCCACTGAACTCGAGCATCAATCCTTGAAGGTCATGGTGTTGCACGTGGGTGTCGTGCTGTCGCCCGGGAACGTGGCGATCACCTGCGGGATCGGTGTGTCGAAGCCCGCCTTCTTGACCACCTCGACCATGAAGCCCTGCTGCACGCCCTGGTGATCGCACTTGCGGATATGCACCTTGCCCTTGACGCTCTCGATCTCGATGTCCTCGAGAGCGGGGCGCAGCTTGGCGGCCTCGATGCCGCCTGCCTTGGTGATGCCGGCCTCGAATACCTTCATGGCCTGCCACTGCTCGCCTTCGAACGTGTCGGGATAGGTGCCGTATTCCTTCTTCCAGGCAGCGACGAACTCGTTGTTCAGCGGGTGATCGTAGGTGAAGCTGTAGCGCGAGGAGCCGATCAGGCCGAGTGAGGCATCGCCGACCGCTTTGATGCTGGCGAGATCGACGATCTCGGTGACCAGCTTCACCTTCTCGGGCAGGCGGTACTGCTGCGCTTGCGACAGAAAGGCGTTGTTGTCGTCGCCCTGCATCACCAGGAAGACAGCGTCGGCGCCGGATTGGCGAATCTTGGTGATGTAGGACGAATAATCCTTGGTGCCGGTCGGTGCGAAGATCTTGCCGATGAATTCCTTCTTGGCTCTCTGCACTTCCTGCTCGAAGACCCCCACGCTGTTGTGTCCCCAGGCATAGTCGAGCCCCAGGGCGAAGAATTTCTGCATCTTCGAATCGCGCAGGTAGAGAGAGACGGCGCGCGTGCCCATCGGGCCCGAGATGTTGGCACGGAAGAAGTTGGGCACCAGGCTCTCGGCGGTCAGGCGGCCGTCGCCATTGATGCCTGAAATGAAGATCGAATCCCATTCCGCGAGCTTCGGGACCACCGCCAGCGCCTCCGACGACAGCGTGATGCCGGTGATCAGGCGGCAGTCGCGGCGCTCGACCATCTCTTGCGCCTTGCGCACGCAGTTGGCCGGGTTGCCGGCGGTGTCCTCGATCAGGAGCTCGATCGGCCGGCCCAGAATGCCGCCCTTGGCATTCTGCAGCTTGGCCCAGAACTCGGCGCCGCGTTTGGTCTGCTGCCCGACCGTGCCGAGCGGACCAGTCAACGCCACCGGCATGCCGATCTTGATCGGGCCGCCCTGCGCGGCGGCGGTCAGACGCAGGATGGCAGGCGAGGCGACGGTGGCCGCTCCCGCGAGGCCGACCTTGAGCATTGCCCGTCGCGACGGGTGGATTAGTCCAGACATGTGCATTCCTCCGCCCTGGCAGTGCGGCTGCGGCCTGCCTGTTGTTTCTTTTCGATCCCTCGACGGCAGCGACGCCGAGTCGGCGAAGCGCTACTCCGCAGCCTCGGCTTGCGCCGCTGGTGCCTCGACGACCCTGGTCTTGAAGTCCGCCGGCGACACGATCTCGAGCACCTCGAAATCATCGGAGCAGGCAATCTCGCGATGCGGGATGCCCGGGATCTGGTTGATGCAATCGCCCTTGCGGATCGTCCTCTGACCGTGGCCCGCATACTCGAACGTGGCCCAGCCGTTCATGACGTAGACCATCTGGAATGTGCAGTCGTGGACGTGCCACTTCTGCACCTCGTCCTTGGTCTTCTTGCCGTTATGACGGATGAGATGGGCGACGTAATCGCCCTTGGTCGCACCCTTGATACCGAGGTCGCGGTACTCGAATATCTCCCGCAAGCCCGGCGTCCACTTGGCGGACGTCACGACATCGTGGCTGAATGCCCAATCCTTGGTGTTGGCGTCCTTGGCGTTGGCCATGATTTCCTCCCGTGCAGATCGCACGCGGCGATACTCATCCAGCGCCGCCTCGTTGTCGAGAAGGGCAGTGGCGCGCCCGCCGCATGGCTGATCGGCTCGCGAAACGCCTGCCGCCGGGCTATCCGTTCGACCGTCTCACATGACCCCGGCGTAGTGCGCCGCCCCGCCGTCGATCGTGACCACCGTGCCGGTGATGTGTGATGCCCGGTCGGAGGCGAGGAAAGCGACGAGGTCGGCGCACTGCTCGGGCGTGCCGACCGGAGGTGCGACGGGAATCAACTCCTGCCAGCGAGTCGGATCGCCGAGCTTGGCTTGCGCGGTCGCGCGCAACATCGTCTCCATACGCTCGGTCCGGATGAGGCCGGGATTGCAGGCGACGACCCGGATACGATCGCCGAGGCTGGTGCCGCCCATGCCGCGGGTGAACGCCATCAGCGAGGCATTGCCGGCACTTCCGGCGATGTAGCCCCAGGTCGGCCGCTCGCCGGCAACGCCCAGAACATTGACGATGACGCCGCCGCCGCGCGCCTTCATGGCGGGATAGACCGCCCGGGACAGGTTGATGTAGCCGAACACCTTGAGGTTCCACGCGTCGCGCCACCGCGCCTCGTCGACCGCCTGCAGGTCGCCGGCCGGAATGGCGCCGGCGTTGTTCACCAGAATATCGATGTCCTTGCAGGCGGCCGCCAGCGACCGCGCGGTGTCGCCGTTGCTGAGGTCGCACGGGTGGATCGTCACGGAAACATTGTGCCGTGCCTGGATCGATTCCCGGGCGCGCTCCAGATCCGCCTTCGTGCGAGACGCCAGATGCAGATCACAGCCTTCCTCGGCCAGTTGTCGGGCGCACGCCAGACCGATTCCTTTCGAAGCGCCCGTGACGAGGGCGAGCTTGCCGCGCAGATTGAGATCCATGTCGACCCTTCTCCCGTTATTTGGCCTGCAGCTTACATCGTCGGCTCGCCGACGACAGCGTGGACTCCGGTCGGATGTTCACGGGCAGCCCGGCGACCGAGTGCTGCCGGGCCGGGTCAGCGTCAAGCTCACCGCTTGGCCGATGGCCTCTGGCTTCATGCGGCTGCGGCTGGCACGGCCGCCGTCTCGAGGTGCTCGGAGAGCGGGGGCCGGCGATCGCCTGATCGGATGACAGCGGAGGGCAAGGCGGCATGGGACTTGCACACCCCGAGGCGCGGCCGACTCATGGCCCTGCCCCGAGGAGGAATCGTGCAATCAGCGCCTCATGATCTTGTCCTGCGGGGCGGCCGGGTCATCGATCCGGCGCAAGGCCTCGATGGCCTGCTCGATGTCGCCGTTCGCGATGGTCGCGTCGTCGCTTTGGGCAAGGCCCTGCCGGGGCAGGCGCGCGAGACGATCGATGTCCGCGGCAAGTTGGTGCTGCCCGGCCTCATCGACACCCATGCCCATGTCTATCGCTATGTCAGCGGCCGGTTCGGGCTCGACGCCGACATGGTCGGGGTCCGCTCGGGCGTCACCACGGTGGTCGATCAGGGTGGTCCCTCGGTGCTCACCTTTCCGGGCTTCCGCGAATATGTCGTGAAGCCTGCGGCCACCCGCGTCCTGGCGTTCATCTCCGCCTACATGGTGGGCGGCCTGGAAGGTCACTATTACCCCGAGCTCTATCGGCCCGACTGCATCGCGGTCGACGACACGATACGGTCGGGCCGCGACAATGCCGACCTGGTGCGTGGCGTGAAGGGCCATGCCGAAATTGGCGGCTTCACGCGTTGGGGCAGCGCGGCGATGCGCCAGGCTTCCCGGATTTCGCGCGGTCTCGATCTGCCGCTCTACATTCATTTCGGCCAGCTCTGGCCGTTGCCGGAGAACCGGGAGTCCCACGATCCCGATGCCATCCCGCCGGAGATGCTGGAGATCCTGCGTCCGGGCGACGTTCTCGCTCACCCGTTCACCCGCCACCCCGGCGGCTTCGTCGATCGCCAGGGCCGGCTGCATCCCGTGGTGCGCGAGGCGCTGGCGCGCGGGCTCAAAACCGACGTGGGCCATGGCTCCCACTTCTCCTTCAAGATGGCGCGGCTGGTGCTCGATGCCGGCGTCGTTCCGGACACGCTTGGCGCCGACATGCATGGCTACAACACCGCGGTGCCCAAGCCGCACGGCACGCCCGACGTTCATCCCGACACGGAGGAGATGCATCTGTTCGCGGGCGCGCAGAATTTCTCGCTCGCCTCGGCCATGACCAGCATGCTGGCGCTGGGGCTCGGCCTCGAGCAGGTGGTGGCGATGGCGACCAGCAATTGCGCGGCGATGCTCGGCATGCAGGCCGAGATCGGCACCCTGCGGCCCGGCGTCGAGGCCGATGTCTCGGTCCTCGACGACCTGACCGGCCGCTTCGTGCTGAAGGACAACGAGGATACCCAGGTCGTGGCCGAGCGCCTATTGCGTCCGGCGTTTTGCCTGCGTGCGGGAAAGCGCTTCGATGCCGATGCGCCGATCCTGCCCAAGGCGGTGATGGCCGACGCCGCCTGACGGCCGAATCGACGGGGCGGCATCGGCTATCGCGGCATCGTGTGAGCCGTTCGGAGGGGGCCGACCGGCGGACAATGACAGGCACGCGATTGCCCCTGCGATCCGCTACACTGTCGCGATGGACCCGCATCCCACGCCGAAGGCGTTCCGTTAGATGGCCGACGCATCGCGACCGGCGCGCATCGTCGATGCCCACCACCACATCTGGCGGCAGGCCGATCTCGCCTGGCTGCAGGGGCCGATGCAGCCGCGCATCTTCGGTCCCTACGATCCGATCCGGCGCGACTATCCGATCGCGGAGTATCTCGCCGATATCGAGCCCTATGGTGTCGAGAAGTCGGTCTATGTCCAGACCAACTGGCCGCCGGGCGGGGAGTTGGCGGAGGCCGAGTGGGTCCAGCAGGTCGCCGACCGGCACGGCTTCCCGCACGCCTTCGTGGGCTACGCCGACCTGCAGTCGGACGCACTCGCGTCGACGCTCGATGCCATGCGTCGCCATCGCGGCCTGCGCGGCATCCGCCAGCAGCTCCACTGGCACGACAATCCCGCGTACCGCTTCGCTCGACAGCCAACGCTCGTGAACGAGGCGAGCTGGCGCCGCGGCCTGCGCGCGGTAGCCGATCGTGGCTTGTTGTTCGAGCTGCAGGTGTTCACCAGCCAGATGGCGGATGCGGCGCGTCTTGCCGGCGCGTTCGGCGATCTCACCTTCGTGTTGCTGCATGCCGGCATGCTGGAGGATGCCAGCGAGCGCGGCTGGGCGGCATGGCGCGACGGCATGCGGCGGCTGGCCGACTGCCCGAACGTCGTGGTGAAGCTTTCGGGGTTGGGCACATTCATGCATCGTTGCGATGCTGCGGCGTGGTCGCCCGTCATTCGCGAGACGGTCGCGATGTTCGGCGCCGGGCGCTGCCTGTTCGGCAGCAACTTCCCGATCGAGAAGCTGTGGGCCGATTACGGCTCGATCGTCGACGCCGTGGCGCGCGCGCTCGACGAATGCACCATCGAGGAGCGCGATGCGATCTTTTATGCCAATGCCACCAGGATCTATAGGCTCTGAACCGTCGATGTAGGATGATGTCGGCAAGACACGAAGCGACAAGGACGGGAGGCTCCGATGGGTGACTGGCCGAGAAATGCGGCTTCCGTGCAGCCAGGCTGGCTCGATGGCGTACTGCGCAATAATGGCGTGTTGACGGGTCCCAAGGTTACCGGCGTGACCGCCGCCAATGTCGGGACGGGCGTCGGCATCATGGGCGAAGTCGCCCGTCTCTCGATCGAGTACGACACGCCGGGCGGCGCTCCCGCGACCGTCGTCGGCAAGTTTCCGACCGCCGATCCGACCAACCTCGGCGTCGCCCGCGCCCTCTACTTCTATCCGCGCGAGGTCGCCTTCTACACGAAGCTCGCGCAGCACTCGCCGATCCGCACGCCGCGCCTGCTCCATGCCGAGATCGATATGAGCGACCACAGCTTCGTGCTGCTGCTCGAGGACCTGCGCGACGTCACCCACGGCGACCAGATCACCGGGCTCACGCCGGCCCAGGCCGAAGCGGCGGTCACGGCCCTTGGACGCCTACACGGCGCCTGGTGGGGCAAGGTCGATGCGGCCGGCATGGAGACGTTGTTCGATTTCGCGAACCCCGAGTACGGCGCGGCGGTGCAGGCCGGCTACCAGGGCTTTCTCGAGCCCGCGCTCGAGAACGCCGGCGATTGCTTCAGTCCTTACACCAAGAAGGTCGCGCGAGGGTTGGCGCCGGTCGCCGCCCGCGCCGTCGAGCAGGTATCCTCGAGCTGGCGCACCTTGCTGCATGGTGACTATCGCGCCGACAACCTGATGTTCGGCGCGGGCTTGGGGCAGGACGGTGTCGCCGCCCTCGATTGGCAAATCTCCGGCAAAGGCGGCGCGCTCTACGACGTCGCCTATCTGATCTGCAACAGCATGCCGATCGCCTACCATCAGCGGGTGGAAAAGGACCTGCTGCACCGCTACCACGAGATGTTGCTGCAGTCGGGCGTCGAAGGGTTCAGCTTCGAGGAATGCTGGAACGCCTACCGCTTCGCCGTGCTGTGCGGCCTGTTCGTCGCGGTCTTCACCACCGGCGGCATGGATGTCGGCAACGAGCGCGGGCTGAATGCGATGCGCGCCATCGCCCGCCGGGTCGATGCGGCGGTTTCCCAGTTGGAGGTCGGCGAGCTGCTCCCGCAGTGAGCTAGGCTCTCCATCGTGGCCTCACGTCGAGAGGCAAACGCTGGAGGAATTTCAGGCTGGTCGCGATGCTGCGCAGCGGGTTTTGCGACTCGTCCTGCTCGACGAACAGACACCTTGTGCCGACGAGAAGGGCGGCTCGGACGATCGATTCGAGGTCCAGCGCACCGGCGCCCAGCTCCACCGTCGAGCCGTCCGCCGCCATGTCCTTCAAATGGACCAGCACGACCCGGTCCCTGGCGTTCGTCAGGCTTTGAACGGGGTTCAACCCGGCTTTGGCCAGCCAGTAGACATCGAGCTCGAGCTTTACGTCTTCCGGATCGGTTTCCCGCATCATCAACTGAAAGGGGGTAGTCCTGTCCTCGAACGGAGCGAACTCGAAGTCGTGATTGTGGTAGGCCAGCGTCAAGCCGTGGCGACGGACAGTGCGCCCTATCCCGTTCAAGGTTCGACACACCCGCTTCCAATCGTCGGCGGTCCGACGCTGGTCGGCGTCGATCGAGGGGCAAACGATGAAGCGCGATCCAAGGGTGGTGGCATCCTTGACGACGCCATCGAGATTTCGCTGGAGGTCGTCGTACCCTGCGTGCATCGACGGCGCGGAGAGCGCGTGCTGCCTGAGCTTGTTCCGCACGACGTCGGCGGTAGCACCGGCGAACCCGGCGGTCTCGACTTCCAGATAGCCGATCTCGGCGATGGTTCGCAGCGTGCCGTCGAGATCGGCGCCGAGCTGGTGCCGCACGGTGTAGAGCTGCAAGCCTGCGAACCACGGCCCGCGCGGCTGGGAGAGAGTCTCCCGCGGCCACCCTAACGCGGCCAGGATGGGCAAGAGGGAGCGCCGTGCGATTGCTGGACCTACCCCACGATCTTTCTCCAATCGGAACGGGCCAGGTCGGCGCATTTTCGTGGCGATACGAGCCGACGCGGTGCATGCGATCATAGGTGCTGCAGGCAGCCGGCGAAACGCCCTATCGGGAGATGTGTAGAGATGATCCGCTATGAGGTGCAGGACGCCATCGCGCAAATCCTGTTGGACAATCCACCCGTGAACGGCATCGGCCACGAGCTGTTGGATGCGCTCATGGCGCGCCTGCGGGAGGCCGGAAGCGACAAGACGGTGCGGGCCATCGTTCTCGGCAGCGCGGTGCCGGGTCGCTTCAGCGGTGGGCTCGATCTCGCCAGGTTCCGCGAGAGTTCGCCCTCGGTGGCGCACGCTATCGTGCACAAGCTCTACGTCGAGCTGTACGAGCTGCAATCCAGCCTGCCCAAGCCGGTGATTGCGGCGGTCACAGGGGCCGTCCGCGGCGGGGGAATGTCCATCGCCATCACCTGCGACATGATCGTGGCGGCGGACAGCTCGACCTTCGGCTACCCGGAGATGGACGTCGGCTTGCTGCCGTCGATCCATTTCAATCATCTGCACCGGATCGTGGGTCGCTATCGCGCGTTCGACCTGCTGTTCACCGGCCGGGTGTTCGCGGCGCGCGAGGCGATGGAACTCGGCCTGGTCAGCCGCCTTGCACCGCAAGAGGAAGTTCTCGCCGGCGCGCGCAAGCTCGGCGCCGTCTTTGCCGGCAAGTCGCCCGAGCTGACGCGTCTCGGCAAGGCAGCCTTCGGGCGCGGCATCGACAACGGCTACCGTCAGGGGGCGGCCGCTGCGGTCGATCTGGTCTCGACGGTTTTCGGGACACCCGACTGCGCCGAGGGACTTGCGGCTTTCGTGGAGAAGCGCAAGCCGCAATGGGGCAAGGCTTGAGCGAGGCTCTTGGAGCGCAAGCGTCATAGCGTGCAAATGCAAGTGATTTTGGAGCAATTGGCACGCAGCAATGACTGTCTGATGCACCTCGCCTCGAAGCATTGCTTGCGTCCGCACATAATCGGTGAGAGGCTTGCCTGGGGTTCGAGGCCGGAGGAAGGGCCGACATGTCACGACGCGTGCAGCCGCTTTCGAGTGATCGCCGCCCGTCCGGGAAGAGCGAAGCGTTGGCGGCCGCGCCGGACTTCGTCCTCGAGCAACACCTCTTCTTCTGGTTCACCCAGGTCCTCGATCGCCGTGACCGCCAGCTTGCCGCGGCGCTCAAGGCCGACGGGCTGCGCGCGCCGGAATGGCGGACGCTCGCCACGCTGCACAGTCGGCATCGCCTGTCGATGAGCGCGCTCGCCGACCTCACCTCGATCGACCGCACGACGCTGTCGCGTGTCGTCGAGCGCATGGTGAAGGCCGGCTGGGTGATGCGCCTCACCGATTCGAGCGACGCCCGCGTGACGCGGCTCGCCTTGACCGCGGCAGGCGAACGGTTGTTCGCGCGCATCTGGCCCGCCGTGTGGGAGGTCAACGAACGCGCGACCGCGAACCTGCCCGAACCGGCTGTCGGCCTGGCGCGCTGGGTGGTCCAGGAGATGTGCCGGAACTTCGACACGCGCAAATCTGGTGCGGACGGCGCCCCCGTGGCGGCGTCCGGCGTTGCATAGCTTGGTGCGAGCCCTGAGGATGGCGGCTCGGGAGGAGGTCTCGATGGCAGTCGATATCGGTCTGGATGTCGCTCGGGTGGTGGAGCCCGATCGCGTTCACCGCGGCGTCTATTCCGATCCCGCGATCTTCGAGCTCGAGATGGAGCGCATCTTCAACAAGGTGTGGACCTATGTCGGGCACGAGAGCCAGGTGCCGCAGGTCGGCGACTACTGGGCGGTCCAGATCGGCCGCCAGCCGATGATCATGGTCCGCCATTCCGACCGCTCGGTGCGCGTGCTCTACAATCGCTGCCCGCACCGCGGCGCCATGCTCTACGGCGACCGTTGCGGCAATGTCGGCAAGGGCATCATCTGCTCCTACCATGCCTGGCAGTTCGACACGGACGGGGTCTGCAAGGCGATCCCACTCGACAAGGGCTACCAGGGCACGCGCCTGACGCCGGGTGACGACAACAGCAACGTCAAGAATGCGGCGCGCGTCGAATCCTACCGCGGCTTCGTCTTTGCGAGTCTTTCGACCGATGGGCCGTCGCTGGTCGAGTGGCTCGGGCCGGCCAAGATCGCCTTCGACGACATGTGCGACCGCGCGCCGGAGGGCGAGGTCGAGGTCGTGCCGACCTGCTTTCGCGTGATCCAGCAGTCGAACTGGAAGATTTTCCTCGAGAACCAGCTCGACGCGCTGCATCCGGCGGTGACGCACGAATCGACCGGCCGGGCGGCCGGCGAGGTCGAGGAGGAGATCAACCGCAAGGGTGGCCACGCGCCGCTCGGCTATCACTTCCTCTCCGCCTTCGCGACGCCGATCACCAAGTGGGATTCCTTCCAGACGCTGGGCTATCCGAACGGCCATTGCATCCTCACCGGCTACATGGGGCTGCGTCCGCGCGACCCCGATACGCTGGCCTACGAAAAGGTCATGGAGAAGGCCTACGGCAAGCAGCGCATGGAGGAGATACTCGGCGTCAATATCCACCATGTGCTGCTTTATCCTGGGCTGTCGGTGCAGTCGCCGCTGCAGCAACTGCGCGCCGTGCGGCCTCTCGGCGTCGACAAGACGCTGACCGAGATCTGGCATTTCCGCCTGAAGGGCGCGCCCGAGGCCATCTACCGCCGCGCGCTCGGCTACTACAATCTCGTCAACTCGCCCTCGACGATGGTCAACGCCGACGATCTGTGGAATTTCTGGAAGTGCCACAAGGGCCTCGAATCGGAAGGCGGCGACTGGGTGAGCTTCCACCGCAATGCCGGCCAGGACCTCGAAGCGAACGAGGTCACCACCTCGGTCATCGGCACCTCCGAGCAGCCGATGCGCAACCAGTTCAAGGCGTGGACCCAGTACATGAACGGGGCGCACTGATGGCGCGCAAAGCGAAGGCGGCCGCCAACAGCGCGGCCCGGAAGGGCACGACGCGCAAGAGCGCTGTGCCGAAGGCGAAGGCTGCGGCGAAGCCGTCGAACGGGCACGACAAGCTGCGCGAGGTCGAGCAGCTCCTGTACCGCCAGGCCGAATGTCTCGACGGCAAGCGCTGGCAGGATTTCATCGAGCTGTTCACCGATGACGGTGTCTACTGGATGCCGGCGGCGCCCGAGCAGACCACCGGCGACGGCGTGCCGTCGATCTTCTGGGAGGATCGCGACCTGATGACGGTGCGGCTGAAGCGGCTCACTCATCCGCGCGCCTGGTCGCAGCGGACAGCGTGGGGCACCAATCACCTCGTCGGCAACGTGACCATCGAGAAGGAGGACGCCAGGAGCGGCGATCTCGTCGTTCGCTCGCGCTTCCACATGATGGAGTTCCGCAACGACACCACCCGCCACTTCGCGGGTTCCTATGTTCATCACCTGAAAAAGACCAGGAACGGCCATCGGATCAAGCTGCAGCGCGTCGATATGGTGAATGCGCAAGGGCCGTACGAGTACGTGCTGCAGGCGTGGGTGTGACGAGCCAGGGGAGAGCGTCATGAAAAGACTGATATCGGCGCTGTTGCTGTCGGCAGTGGCGGTTGTGCCGGGAGCTCTGCCGGCCGGCGCAGCCGACAAGGTCAAGGTCGGATTCCTCAGCACCCTGTCGGGTCCCGGAGGGGCGCTCGGCGTCGACATGCGTGACGCCTTCTTGCTGGCGGTGAAGCTCGGTGGCGGCAAGCTGGGCGGGCTGCCTGCCGAAGTCAGCGTCGTCGACGACCAGCAGAAGCCGGATGTCGCCCGCGAGGCGATCGAGCGATTCACCAAGCGCGACAACGTCGATCTGATCACCGGCATGGTGTTTTCCAACGTGCTGCTGCCGGTCATGCCGGCGATCCTCAATACCGGCACGATCTATCTCAGCACCAACACCGGGCCGGAAGACTATGCCGGCGAGAAATGCAATCCGAGCTTCTTCGCCGTGGCGTGGCAGAACGAGGATATTCCCGGCGCGATGGGCGAGGTTATGAACCAGCGCGGGCTGAAGAACGTCTACCTGATCGCGCCCAACTACCCGGGCGGGCGCGAGACCCTGGCGGGCTTCAAGCGCTTCTACAAAGGCAAGATCGCCGACGAGGTCTATACCAAGCTGGGTCAGCTCGACTTCGCCGCCGAGATCGCCAACATCCGCGCCGCCAAGCCCGACGCCGTGTTCTTCTTCCTGCCAGGCGGCATGGGCATCAACTTCGTCAAGCAGTATGTCGCCGCCGGTGCCGACAAGGACGCCAAGCTATTCACGCCAGGCTTCTCGGCCGACGAGGACACGATCAAGGCGGTCGGCGAGCCGATGATCGGCATCCTCAACACGTCGCAATGGGCGGCCGACCTCGACAACCCGGTCAACAAGAAGTTCGTGCAGGAATTCCAGAAGGAATACGGGCGCCTGCCGACCATGTACGCCTCGCAGGCCTACGACGTGGCCTTGCTGGTCGACGCCGCGGTGAAGCAGATCGGCGGCAAGGTCGAGGACAAGGAGGCGTTGCGCAAAGCGCTCGCCGACGCCAAGTTCGACGCGACACGCGGCAAGTTCCGCTTCAACAAGAACAACTTTCCGATCCAGGACTACTACTTGCGCGAGGTCTACAAGGATGCCGGCGGCCGCATCACCAACAAGACGATCGCCAAGGTGTTCAGCGACTTCCAGGATGTCCACGCCGCCAAGTGCAAGATGAAGTAGGTGAGCAGACGACGATATTATCGTTCTCCTCCCAAGCTTGGCTGGGGAGGTGTCGCCGTCTTACGGCGACAGGGGGATCATGGCTCATTGCTGGGAGTGCGCCACTCCGTGGCGCGCTTGCCCTTTGGTGCAGGCGAAGAGGTGCCTCCGGAGTGGTGCGCTCCCAGCCTTGACCCCTCCGTCGCCGTAAGACGGCGACACCTCCCCAAGCGGAGCTTGGGGAGGAGGTGCGTTTGCCACCCTCGCTGATCGCTGAGCAGCTTCTGAACGGGCTGCAGCTCGGGTTGATGCTGTTCCTGCTGGCGGCCGGGTTGACGCTGGTGTTCGGCATAATGGACATGATCAACCTGGCGCACGGCTCGCTCTACATGATCGGCGCCTACATCGCCGCCGCCGTGGTCGAGGCGTCTGGTTCGTTCCTGCTCGGCATTGTCGGTGCCGTCGTCGGCACCGCTCTGGTCGGCGTGGCGCTCGAGGTGACGTTGCTGCGCCGGCTCTATCGGCGCTCTCACCTGTCGCAGGTGCTGGCGACCTTCGCCGTGATTCTGATCGCCAACGAGATCGTGCGCATGATCTGGGGCAGCCAGCCGATCCTGCTCAACATGCCGGCAGCATTGTCGGGTCCGATCGAGCTCGCCGGATTCCGCTACCCGGCCTATCGTCTGGTGGTGATCGGCGCGGGCCTCGCGATCGCGCTGCTGCTCTACCTGCTGGTGACGCGCTCGCGCGCCGGCATGTGGGTGCGTGCCGGCGCGTCGGACCGCGAGATGGCGGAGGTCATGGGCGTCGACACGCGCACCTTGTTCACGCTGGTCTTCGCGATCGGGGCCGCGCTGTGCGCGGTGGCGGGTGCGCTGCTCGGGCCATTGCTGGCCGTGCAGGTCGGCATGGGCGAGAACATCCTCATCCTGGCCTTTGTCGTCATCACCATCGGCGGCATCGGCTCGATCCGCGGCGCCCTCGTCGGCGCCCTGCTGGTCGGGCTCCTGGACACCGCCGGCCGTGCCTTCCTGCCGTTCCTGTTCCGCCAGATGTTTCCCGCGGTGGTGGCTGCCGAAGCGGGCCCCGCGATCGCCTCGATGCTGATCTACATGCTGATGGCGGCGGTGCTGTTCTTCCGGCCGACCGGCCTGTTCCCGGCGCGCGGCTGATGCGCGATACGCTGCACATAGCGTTGAGGCCGTGGCCGGCCGTCGCTGCCGTCGTGGTGCTGATGGTGCTGCCGGCCGTCGCGTCGGCGGTCGGCCAGCCATTCTACGTGGTGTTCGCGACCCGTGTTGCGATCTACGCCCTGATCGCCACCAGCCTCAATCTGCTGATCGGCTATGTCGGCCTGGTGAGCTTCGGCCACGCCGCCTTTGTCGGCGCCGGCGCCTACACGGTCGCCGTGCTGATGTCGGCGGGCGTCGCATCGGCTTGGCTGCTATGGCCGGCGGCGCTGCTGATGGGTGCGTTCTTCGCGCTGCCGATCGGCGCCGTCAGCCTGCGTACGCGCGGTGTCTACTTCATCATGATCACGCTCGCCTTCGCGCAGATGGTGTATTACCTCGTGGTGTCGCTGCGCGTGCTGGGCAGCGACGACGGACTCACGCTTGGCGCACGCCCGTCGCTCGGATTTCTCGCGCTCGAGCGCGACGCCAATTTCTACTACGTCGTGCTGGCGATCCTGCTGTCGGCCCTGTTGGCGATGCGCATGCTCCTGAATGCGCCGTTCGGTCGCGCGCTGCAGGGTGTTCGCGACAACGAGACCCGCA
>JAXMCO010000004.1:0-402946 GCA_046349335.1 Reyranellaceae bacterium | reverse complement strand
GCCGTTCGACATGGAAATGGGGGCTGGCACCTTCCATACGGCGACGACCTTGCGCGCCTTGGGTCCCAAGCCCTGGTACGCCGCCTACGTCCAGCCATCGCGGCGGCCCGGGGATGGCCGCTACGGCGACAACCCCATGCGTCTGCAGCACTACTACCAGTTCCAGGCGATCCTGAAGCCGTCGCCGACCGACATCCTCGAGCGCTATTTCGGCTCCCTCGAGGCGATCGGAATCGATGCCTCCCTGCACGACATCCGCATCCTCGAGGACGACTGGGAAAGCCCGACGCTCGGTGCCTGGGGGCTCGGCTGGGAGGTGTGGTGCGACGGGGCGGAGATCAGCCAGTTCACCTACTTCCAGCAGGTCGGCGGCATCGACGTCGACCTGGTGTCGGGCGAGATCACCTATGGCCTGGAACGGCTCGCCATGTATCTCTTCGACAAGAAGTCGATCTACGACCTGCCTTTCAACCGCGCCGATTCCGACGTGCCGCTGACCTACGGCGACGTGTTTCTGCAGAACGAGCGCGAGCAGTCGGCCTACAATTTCGAACATGCCGACACCGAGATGCTGTTCCGCCATTTCGCCGATGCCGAAAAGGAGTGCGGCCGCCTCATCGAGCGCCGCCTTCCGCTGCCCGCCTACGAGCAGTGCATCAAGGCCAGCCATACCTTCAACCTGCTCGACGCGCGCGGCGTGATCAGCGTCACCGAGCGCCAGAGCTACATCCTGCGCGTACGCGATCTCGCCAAGGCCTGCTGCGAGGCCTGGCTGGCGACGCAGACGGCGAAGGCGGCGTAACATGGCCGAACTTCTGCTCGAGCTCCTGTCGGAGGAGATTCCGGCCCGCATGCAAGCGCGGGCCGCCGAGGACCTGCAGCGTCTGGTCTGCGATGGGCTGAAAGGCGCTGGCCTCGACTTCACCTCGGCGCGCGCCTTTGCGACGCCGCGCCGCCTGGCGCTGGTGGTCGACGGCCTGCCGGCGATGCGTGCCGATGTCAGCGAGGAACGGCGCGGCCCGCGCGTCGGCGCGCCCGACCAGGCGATTCAGGGTTTTCTCAAAGGGGCGGGCCTCGCCTCGCTCGATCAGGCGGAGAAGCGCGACACCGGCCGGGGCGAGTTCTGGTTCGCCGTCATAAGCAAGAAAGGCGGGCCGACCGCCGAGGTGCTGCCGACTGTCATCGAGGCGGCGATGAAGGCGCTATCGTGGCCGAAATCGATGCGCTGGGGCAGCAGCACCATGAGCTGGGTGCGGCCGCTGCATTCCATCGTCGCCCTATTCGACGGCAAGGTGGTGGCGGGCGAGGTGTCGCCTGGCGGCGAGATGGCGCCGATCCGGTTTGGCGCCACCACGCGCGGTCACCGCTTCCTGTCGAAGGGAACGATCGACGTCGCGGGCTTTGCCGACTACGAGGCCAAGCTCCGCGCGGCGCACGTCGTGCTCGATGCGGCCGAGCGCAAGAAGATCATCCTCGCGGGCGCCGAGAGGATGTGCGGCGATGCACAGGTCGCGCTCAAGCCGGACGAAGGGCTGCTCGACGAAGTCGCGGGCCTGGTCGAATGGCCGGTGCCCATGCTCGGCACGATCGACGCGCGGTTCATGGATGTTCCGGCGGAAGTGCTGATCGTCTCGATGAAGGCGCATCAGCGCTACTTCGCCACCGCGACCAAGGACGGTTCGCTCGCCAACCGCTTCGTCGTCGTCGCCAACAATGCGGCACGCGACGGCGGTGCCACGATCGTCGATGGCAACGAGCGCGTGCTGCGCTCCCGCCTGAGCGACGCCAAGTTCTTTTGGGATCAGGACCGCAAGGTCACCCTGGAGGAGCGGCTGCCGCGGCTGAAGGACATCGTGTTCCATGCCAAGCTCGGCTCGCAGGCCGAGCGTGTGACGCGCCTCGAGATCCTCGCCGAGAAGATCGTGCCGCACGTGCCGGGCGCGGATACAGCGCAGGCCATCCTGGCGGCCCATCTGAGCAAGGCCGACCTGGTGAGCGGCATGGTCGGCGAGTTTCCCGAGCTGCAGGGCGTCATGGGGCGTTACTATGCGCGGGAGGAGAATCTGTCGGCGGCGATCGCCGAGGCGATCGGCGACCACTACGCTCCCGCCGGACCCAACGACCGCTGCCCGTCCGCGCCGATCTCGATCGTCGTGGCGCTGGCCGACAAGCTCGATGCGTTGATTTCGTTCTGGTCGATCGGCGAGAAGCCCACCGGGTCGCGCGATCCTTACGCGCTGCGCCGGGCGGCGCTGGGCGTGATCCGCATAGTCGTCGAGAACAAGATTCGCCTGCCGTTGCGCAAGTTCTTCGAGGCCGACGATCTGATGGCGTTCTTCGCCGAGCGCCTGAAGGTCCAGATGCGCGAGAAGAGTGTGCGGCACGACGTCGTCGACGCGGTGCTCTCGCTGGGCGGCGAGGACGATCTGGTGCGCCTGCTGGCGCGGGTCGAGGCCGTGCAGTCCTTCCTCGCGACAGAAGCAGGAAAGAACCTGCTCACCGCCTACGGTCGCGCTGCCAACATCGTTCGCGCCGAGGAGCGCAAGGACAAGACATTGTCGGCGAAGATCGCCGGCGCTCCCGACTCGACGTTGATGGAACAAAGCGAGGAGGAGGCCGTATTTTCCGCCTTGGCGGTGGTCGAGCGTCGGGTCGGACCGGCTCTCGCGTCGGAAGACTTTGCTGGCGCGATGGCGGCGTTCGCCGATCTGCGCGCGCCGATCGATGCTTTTTTCGACAAGGTCACAGTCAATGTCACAGACAAGCCCGATTTGCGGCTAAACAGGTTGAGATTGCTCAACCAGATACGCGCCACGATGGACAAGGTGGCGGACTTCTCAAAGATCGAGGGCTGACATGGCCAAGTGGGTCTACAGTTTCGGCGACGGTAAGGCGGAAGGCCGCGCCGAGATGCGCAATCTGCTGGGCGGCAAGGGCGCCAACCTGGCCGAGATGTCGAGCCTCGGCCTGCCCGTGCCGCCGGGCTTCACCATCACCACCGAAGTCTGCACCTGGTACTACGCCAACAACAACGCCTATCCGCCGGAGCTCGAGGCCGAGGTCGACGCGGCGATGGCTGCCATGGAGAAGGTCGTCGGCGCCAGGTTCGGCGACGCCGGCAATCCACTGCTGGTCTCGGTGCGCTCCGGCGCACGCGCCTCGATGCCCGGCATGATGGACACGGTGCTCAATCTCGGCCTCAACGACCGCACCGTGATCGGGCTCGCCAAGTCGTCGGGCGACGAGCGCTTCGCCTGGGACAGCTACCGCCGCTTCATCCAGATGTTCTCCAACGTCGTGCTCGATGTCGGGCATCATTACTTCGAGGAGGCGCTGGAGCTGAAGAAGGAAGACCTCGACGTCCAGCTCGACACAGATCTCAAGGCCGACGATTGGCGCGCCGTAGTGGCTGAGTACAAGAAGATCGTCGAGAAGCGCACCGGCAAGCCGTTCCCGCAGGAGCCGCGCGAGCAGCTTTGGGGGGCGATCGGCGCGGTGTTCGGCTCGTGGATGAACCAGCGCGCCATCACCTATCGGCGCCTTCATGCGATTCCCGAAAGTTGGGGCACCGCGGTCAACGTGCAGGCCATGGTGTTCGGCAACATGGGCGACGATTGCGCCACCGGCGTCGCCTTCACGCGCGACCCCTCGACCGGCACCAATCTGTTCTACGGCGAGTACCTGGTGAACGCGCAGGGCGAGGACGTGGTCGCCGGCATCCGCACGCCGCAGCATCTCACGGTCCAGGGCAAGGAGGCGCAGAAGTCCGACGCACCGGCCATGGAAGAAGTGATGCCCGAGGTGTTCAAGCAACTCGACGGCGTGCGCCGCACGCTCGAGACGCACTATCACGACATGCAGGACATTGAGTTCACCGTGCAGCGCGGCAAGCTCTACATGCTGCAGACGCGCAACGGCAAGCGCACCGCCAAGGCCGCGCTCAAGATCGCCGTCGACATGGTGCACGAGGGCCTGATCGACAAGAACGAGGCGGTGGCGCGCATCGTGCCGGCCTCGCTCGACCAGCTTCTGCACCCGACGCTCGATCCCAAGGCGGCGCGCAAGGTGATCGCCAAGGGCCTGCCGGCGTCGCCCGGTGCCGCTTCGGGCAAGGTGGTGTTCTCGGCCGACGAGGCGGAGAAGCAGGCGCGCACCGGCGAGAAGGTGATCCTGGTGCGGCGCGAGACCAGCCCCGAGGACATCCACGGCATGCATGCGGCCGAAGGCATCCTGACCTCGACCGGCGGCATGACCAGCCATGCCGCCGTGGTGGCGCGCGGCATGGGCAAGCCCTGTGTCGCCGGCGCCGGCGACGTGCGCATCGATGGTCGCGCCGGCACGCTTTCGGTGCGCGGCGTCACGGTCAAGACAGGAGAATTCATTACCCTCGATGGCGGCACCGGCGAGATCATGCTGGGCGTCGTGCCGACGGTGCAGCCCGAGCTGTCGGGCGACTTCGCTCAGCTCATGGAATGGGCAGACCAGGTGCGCACGCTGGGCGTCCGCACCAACGCCGAGACGCCGGCCGACGCCGAGCAGGCGCGCAGGTTCGGCGCCGAGGGCATCGGCCTCTGCCGCACCGAGCACATGTTCTTCGACGGCGATCGCATCGTCGCCGTGCGCGAGATGATCCTGGCCGACGACGAGAAGGCGCGCCGGGTGGCGCTCGCCAAGATCCAGCCGATGCAACGCCAGGATTTCGTCAACCTGTTCGAGATCATGGCGGGCCTCCCGGTCACCATTCGCCTGCTCGATCCGCCGCTGCACGAGTTCCTGCCGAAGACCCATGCCGATGCGGAGCTGGTCGCCAAGGATCTCGGCGTCGATGTCGCCGAGGTCGAGGCCCGCGCCCAGAAGCTGCACGAGTACAACCCCATGCTCGGCCACCGCGGCGTGCGCCTCGGCATCTCCTTCCCGGAGATCTACGAGATGCAGGCTCGCGCTATCTTCGAGGCGGTGGCCGAGGTGCAGAAGAAGGCTGGCAAGACGGTGATCCCCGAGGTCATGATCCCGCTGGTTGCGACCCGCAAAGAAGTCGATCTGATGAAGGCCGTGATCGACCAGGTTGCGGCCGAGGTGAGCCAAATCTCGGGCGAGAAGTTCGAGTATCTGGTCGGCACCATGATCGAGCTGCCGCGCGCGGCGCTGCGTGCCGGCGAGATTGCCGAGACGGCCGAGTTCTTCAGCTTCGGCACCAACGATCTCACTCAGACGACGTTCGGGCTGAGCCGCGACGACTCGGCCTCGTTCCTGGAGAAGTACCAGCAGCGCGGCATCTTCGAGCACGATCCGTTCGCCACGCTCGACATCGAGGGCGTGGGCGAGCTGATCGAGATCGCACGCGAGCGCGGCCGCAAGGTGCGCAACAGCCTGAAGCTCGGCATCTGCGGCGAGCATGGCGGCGACCCGGCCTCGGTGTTCTTCTGCCACAAGGCCGGCCTGGACTACGTCTCGTGCTCGCCCTATCGCGTGCCGATCGCACGCCTCGCCGCGGCGCAGGCGGCCTTGGGCGGCCCGCTCAAGACGGAATGACGCAAGGCGGAACGACGCCGGACGATGTAGCGCTCGGGGCGATGCGCCAGGGCGGCAAGCGCGCGCTGGCGTCGGCGCTGGCGCGGTTGGAGCGCAATCCGGAAAGCGCCGAGTCCCAGGCGCTGCTCGAGGCGGCATGGCGCGCGCCGGGCGGTCATGTTGTCGGCGTCACCGGGCCGCCTGGCGTCGGCAAGTCGTCGCTCTGCGCGGCGCTGGTCGCGGCGTGGCGTCAGGCCGGTCATACGGTGGGCGTGATCGCGGTCGATCCGTCGTCGAAGGCGAGCGGTGGCGCCCTGCTTGGCGACCGCGTGCGCATCGTCCACGAGGCCGCCGACGAAGGCAGCTTCGTGCGCTCGATGGCGGCGCGCGACCGGCTGGGCGGGCTCGCCGACCAGACGCTCGCCGCCATGGTCGTGATGCGCGCCTTGTTCGATCGCGTGTTGATCGAGACGGTGGGCGTCGGCCAGTCGGAGACCGACGTGGCGGCGGTTGCCGACACGGTGCTGTTCTGCGTCCAGCCCGGCTCGGGCGATTCGCTGCAATTCATGAAGGCGGGCATCGTCGAGATCCCGCATCTGATCGCCGTCACCAAGGCCGATTTGGGCCCGGCCGCCGAGCGCGCGCGCGCCGATGTCGCCGGCGCGCTGTCGCTCGCCGCGGCGGGCGATGGCTGGGCGCTGCGCGTCCTCGTCGTCTCCTCGCGCAACCGCGCTGGCCTCGACGCGCTGGTCGAGGCGCTGGAGGCGCACAAGGACTACCTCGCCGAGGACGGCCGCCTCGCCATCGCCCGCCATCGCCAGAGCGAATCGTGGGTCCACAAATCCCTGCGCGACCGATTCGGCCGCGAGGGCATTGCCAGGCTGCATCGACTCGGCTTCGATCTCGCTCTCGCCCCGGGGATGCAGCCGTTTCGGCGGGTGCGTGATCTCGCGGCCGCCCTGGAGACGCCACCATGACTCATCCGACCGACAGCGCCTGCATCTTCTGCAAGATCGTCGCGGGCCAGATTCCCTGCTTCAAGCTCCATGAGGACGCCGACACGATCGCCTTCATGGACATCAACCCGGTGAACCCGGGCCATGCGCTGGCGGTCGCCAAGGGTCACTGGCCGACCATCGATGTCATTCCGGCCGAGGTGCTGGGCGCCGTTGCCCGAACAGCGCAGAAGGTCGCCAAGGCGGTGATCAGCGAGCTGCAGCCCAACGGCGTCAACCTGCTGCAAGCCAACGGCGCCAGCGCCGGCCAGAGCGTGCCGCACCTTCACATTCACATCATGCCGCGCCGACCCGACGATGGCGTTGCCCTCAACTGGGAGTACAAGCCCGGCGACCGCGCCGAGATCGAGGCGATTCACAAGAGGCTGCTGGCAGCGCTGAGCGGGTGATCGACGGTTGTCCTTAGCGCCTCTCCGGCGCTCGGCTCGTGCTCTCGTCCACTGCGCGGCATGTCGGCTCAGGCCGCGACCTGCTCGACGGTCGGCGCGTCGCCCGCCAGCGTCGTGCGGCGCACGTCACGCACCTCGCTGCGATCGAAGCGGCGGGCGCGATGCATGGTCGTGCGATTGTCCCACATGACCAGATCGTATTGCCGCCAGGCATGCGCGTAGACGAACTCGCGCTGGGTCGCGTGCTCGGTCAGGTCGCGCAGGAAGGAGCGCGCTTCCGGGACCGTCCAGCCGTCGATCGCGCCGGCATGAGACGAGAGGAACAGGGACTTGCGGCCGCTTTCCGGTTGAATGCGGACAAGCCGCTGGCGGACAGGTCGAAAGTCCTCGACCTCCTCGGGTGTGAACTCGCTGAAGCCGATCGCCCCCCGCGAGTAGAGCAAGGAATGCTCACAAATCAGCTCCTCGATCTCTGCCTTAGTCCGGTCGTCGAGCGCATCGTATGCCGCCCGCATGTCGGCGAACTCGGTGTTGCCGCCCCAGGAGGGGACGACGCGCGCCGACAGCAAGGAGTACTTGGCCGGAATCTCGGCATAGGAGCTGTCGGAATGCCAGAGCCGGTCACCCAGCTTGAAGAACCACTGGCGGTCCTCGGCCGAGATGATCCTGCCATCCTTGTCGAGGTTCGAAAGGTCCGCCATTCCCGCGCCCAGACGGCTCTCCGACGGTTTGCGAATGGTGCCAGGCCGCTTCTTGGCCTCGAGCGGGCCGAGGCTGCGCGAGAAGGCGAGCTGCTGCTCGTCCGTGATGTTCTGGTCATGGAAGACGAGAACACCGTACCGGGTCATGCCCGCGTCGATGGCTGCGATGTCGTCGCGGCTGAGCGGGCGGGTGAGGTCGACGCCGGATACCTCGCCGGCGAAGGCGGGATGGACTTGTCGGATGGTGAGGGGCATGTCGAGTTGCCTCCGGTGAACCGAGAGTTGCGCGGATCGAACGATGGCGGCTTGGTCGCCTACGCCGCCGCCTTCAGGAGGTCGGCCGCCTTCTCGCCCACCATGATCGACGGCGCGTTGGTGTTGCCCGAGGGCATGGTTGGGAAGATCGAGGCATCGGCGACGCGCAGGCCGTCCAGCCCGTGCACCTTGAGCTTGTCGTCGACCACCGTGGTGGGGCCGGCCGGACCCATTCGGCAGGTGCCGATCGGATGGTAGGCGGTCTGCGAGTTGTTGCGGATCCAGGTCAGGATCTGCTCGTCGCTCTGCACGGCCGGGCCGGGCGAGAATTCGTCGCCGCGATAGGCGTCCATCGGCTGTGCAGCCATCAGCTTGCGCATCAGGCGGAAGCCGCCGGTCATCGCCTGCTGGTCGATCGGGTCGGCGAGGAAGTTGAAGCGGATCGCTGGCTGCGCCTTGGGATCGGCCGAGCGGATATGGATCGAGCCCAGGCTCTCGGGTCGGAGCTGGTAGCAGGCGATCGTCATCGACGGGAAATCCTGCAGCTTGCGCGTCTTGGGGTCCTTGATCGCGTAGGGCACGAGATGGAGCTGGATGTCGGGCGTGGCGAGCTCGGGCCGAGACTTGAGGAAGCCGAGCAGCGGCGCCGAGGGCAGACTCATGAAGCCGCCGCCGGTCAGCAGGTACTTCGTCATCTGCGTCACGGCGCCAAGGCCGCGCGCCATGTGGTTGTAGGAGACCTTGGGGTCCTTCACCGTCCAGATGATGCGGGCGTTGATGTGGTCGCGGAAATTCTCGCCGACCGCGCGCAGCTCGTGCTTGACCTCGACGCCGTGCCTCTTCAGCAGCTCGGGCTGGCCGATGCCCGACAGCTCGAGGATCTGCGGGCTGGCGACGCCACCCGCCGACAGGACGGTCTCGCGCGCTTTGGCCTGGACCACCTTGCCGTCCTTCTCGTACTCGACCCCGGTGCAGCGCTTGCCGTCGAGCAGGACGCGGAGGGTCATGGCGTTGGTGACGACCTGAAGATTGGGCGAGCGCTTCATCGCCGGCTCGATGTAGCAGTGCGCCACGCTCATGCGCCGGCCCTTGTAGATCGAGGTCTGGGTCTTGACGATGCCTTCCTGGTCCTCGCTGTTGTAGTCGGGATTGAGCTTGAAGCCGGCCGCCTTGGCGGCGGCGAACAGCGCGTCGTAGAGCGGGTTCTGGTCGGGCACGGTCGAGACCTTGAGCGGCCCGGACGTGCCGCGGCCATTGCTGCCGTCACCGTCGACGAAGGTCTCGATGCGGGTGAAGAGCGGCGCGACGTCGCTCCAGCTCCAGCCGCGGCAGCCCATCTGGGCCCAGGTGTCGAAGTCGAGCGGCTGCCCGCGCACCCAGACCAGGCCGTTGATCGAGCTCGAGCCGCCCAGCAGCTTGCCGCGCGGCACGGGGATCGTGCGGTTGGCAGTGTTGGGCTCGGGCTCGGACTGGTAGCACCAATTGGCCGCCGGATTGTCGATCAGCAGGCCGAACGACAGCGGCATGCGCGAGTAGGGATGGCTCGCCGCGCCGGCTTCCAGCAGCAGCACCTTGTTCTTCGGGTTCTCGCTCAACCGCGCGGCGAGCGCGCCGCCGGCCGAGCCCGCGCCCACGATGATGTAGTCGTATTCGGCCATTGTCTCGATCCCTCCCGTTCGCGGCGTTGTCGCCGTCGGCACGAGCCTAGCCCAGAGCTTGGCCGGAAGCAGGGGCAATTGTGGCGCGAGTTTCGTGGTCGGCGGGCGGCAAGCGGGCTAAACAGGGTGATCGAGGCTCACACCGGGGGAGAGGCCCATGATCGATACCGAGCGCGGCCGAGCCGAGATATCACGTTTCGTGATCGACTTGGCGATCCGGATCGCCCTGATTGCCGGCGTCGTCATGGGCAGCCTGCTGCTGCTGCGGCCGATCCTGCCGCTGATGCTGTGGTCGGTGATCCTCGCGGTCGCCGTCTTTCCGGTGTTCGCCTTCCTGCGCCGGCGGGCCCATCTGCGCGCCGGGCTGGCGGCGTCCGTGCTCTCGATTTTCCTGCTGACGTTGCTGCTGGTCCCAGTGGCGCTTCTCGCAGCATCGGCGGTCGAGACGCTCGAGGCCTATGCCAAGATGCTGGGCAAGGGCGATCATGTGGTGCCGCCGCCGGCCGAATCGATCCGGAGCTGGCCTCTTGTCGGTCAGCGGCTCTACGATTTCTGGCAGGCCGCATCGGCGGACATACGGACACTCTTGACGGCCCATGTCACGCAGATTGCCTCGGCCGGCCGCTTTGTCGGGCGTCTGGCCGCAGGTGTTGCCATGGAGGTCCTTCAGTTCGCGGCGGCGATCGTCGTGTCCGGCATTCTGCTCGCCTATTCCGAGCGCCTGACGGATTTCGCCGGCAACATCGCCAATCGCGTCACCGCGGTGCGCGGGCGGCATTTCCTCGAGATCGCCGGCGCCACCATCCGGAACGTGTCGCAGGGCGTGATCGGCGTGGCCCTGCTGCAGGCAGCCCTGCTCGGCGTCGGCATGCTGGTGGCGGGCGTGCCCTTCGCCGGCGCCATCACCTTTGCTGCCCTGGTGCTGGCGATCGTGCAGGTCGGCCCCGGGCTCGTGATGCTGCCCGTATTGGTCTGGGCATGGTTCACCTTGCCGATCCTGGGGGCCGCAGTGCTCACGATCTACACAGTGCCGCTCCTGCTGCTCGACAACATCCTGCGGCCCTTGGTCATGGCGCGTGGCCTGCAGACGCCGATGGTGATCATCCTGGCCGGCGTCATCTGCGGTACGCTGGCCGGCGGCCTGATCGGCCTTTTCGTCGGCCCAGTGGTGCTGTCGGTGTTCTACGACCTCGTCTCGGCCTGGATGCACGAGCGACCGGAGGGTCCGCCTGTGGCCTCATGAGCCATTTCGCGCACGGCGCCCATGATCGAAATCAGAACCCCGCCCACGGGCAGCAGGCGGAGTTCTTTCGCGACATCGTCCTCTCCATCACCCCAGAATACCGGCAGGCCGTCCCGGAATGTGCGGGGCGAGCTGCCCAGGAATAATTGAGTCGCGGCGTTCTCGGTGCCGCGTCACCGGCGCTGACTCGGTGGAGTCATAGGCTGTACCTACCCTCCTTCTCATGTGCGCCTTAAGGATGGGGTCGGGATCGGTGGATTATCAAGCCAGCAACCTTGACCTACTAAGACGAAGGGCCTGACGGAACCCAATGGCAGCCGCGCTCCCGCCGCTATCGTTCGACGACGTTACCCGGCCAGCCGACGATCCGTTCGCGGCCCTGAACGCGATGCTGAACGATCACAATACCCGGCATGTCGGTCCGACGAGGCATGTGCCGCTATGGGTGTTCGCGCGCGACGGCACCGGCAAAGTGCAAGGCGGTGTGCGCGGACAAACCTATTGGTCATGGTGCTCGATCGATGTGCTGGCCGTTGCCGAGCCCTATCGCGGTCGAGGGGTCGGATCGCGTCTGCTGGCGAAAGCGGAGGAAATCGCCCGATCTCGCGGCTGTATCGGGATCCGGCTGGACACGACCAGCTTTCAAGCTCCGAGCTTCTACGAGCGACAGGGCTACGTCGAGTTTGGCCGGATCGACGACTATCCGCCGGGTCATACCCGGCTGTGGTTCATGAAGAGGCTGTAAGGTCGGCTGGAATCGCCATCCTACGCCTTGCGAATTTCCGTGAGCGCGATGCCGGAGGCGACGAGCTTGTCGATCTCGGTGGCCGAATACCCGGCCTCGGTGAGCACTGCTTTGGTATCCACGCCGAAGCGTCTCGGTTTGCTGCGTGGGCTTGCCGGCGTGCGCGACAGCTTCACCGGGTTGCCGACATTGCGGTAGCCGTCCTTCTCCCACACCATGCCGCGATGCTTGGTGTGCGGGTGCTGCATGACATCGGGCACCTCCATCACCGCGCCCGACGGCACGCCATTCTCCATCAGCATCGTCGCGAAGCTCTCGCCGTCGACGTCCTTGGTGAGGGCTCGCAACTCGGCTTCGAGGGCGGGCCGGTTGGCGACACGGTCCTTGTTGGTCTTGAAGCGCGGATCAGAGGCGAGCTCGGGCTTGCCGAGCAGCTCCGAGAGCTTGCGGAACTGGCCGTCGTTGCCGGCGCCGATCACGATGTTGCGGCCTTTGGTGGGGAAATTGCTGTAGGGCGCCAGGCTGCCGTGACTGTTGCCGACCAGCTTGGGCGTGGCGCCGGCGACAAAATAGTTGGGCGCGTGCGGCTGATGCAGGGCGATTGCGCTGTCGTACAGCGTGGCGTCGACGAACTGGCCCTTGCCCGAGCGGTTGCGTTCGTAGAGCGCCATCAGGATGCCGATGCAGGCGTTCATGCCGGTCGACAGGTCGACCACCGGAACACCGACGCGCACCGGCCCGCTGTCGGGCGCGCCGTTAACCGAGACGAGGCCGGCCTGGGCCTGCACCATCGCGTCGTAGCCCGGAAAGCCGCCGAGCGGGCCGTCCGAGCCGAAGCCCGACACGCGAGCATGGACCAGGCGGGGGAATCGCTTGGACAGGGTGTCGGCGTAGCCGATGCCCCATTTCTCCATCGTGCCGGTCTTGAAATTGTCGATCAACACATCGGCCTGCTCGAGCAGCTTCAGCAGCACGGCGCGGCCCTCGGGCTTGGAGAGGTCGAGGGCAATGGTGCGTTTGTTGCGATTGATGCCCGAGAAGTAGGCCGAGATGCCTTCGTCGTCGAAGGGAGGGCCCCACAGCCGCGTCTCGTCGCCTTGCGGCGGCTCGACCTTGATCACCTCGGCGCCGTGGTCGGCCAGCATCTGGCCGCAATAGGGCCCACCCAACACACGCGACAAGTCGATGACTTTCAGGCCTTCCAGGGCACCCGACATGAAATTCCTCTCCCCGAACCACGAGACGAGCCGCGGTTATAGACCACGGCCAACGGCCTCGATACGGTCGGCACATGATCGAACGTGACCTCGATATCGCCACGCGCGACGGCGCGATGAATACCTGGACAGTACGACCCGACGATGGCGGCCCACTGCCGGTGGTGCTGATGCTGATGGATGCGCCCGGCGTGCGGGAAGGCCTGCGCGAGATCTGCCGGCGTATCGCCCAGTCGGGTTACTACGTGCTGCTGCCCAACCTCTACTACCGCACGACGCGCGAGTTCGCGCTCGGCCCGACGCGCGACCATCCCGACGCCGAGGCCAACCTGAAGAAGATGTTCGGCATGGTGGCCTCGATCTCCAACGACAAGGTCGCGGCCGATGTCGGTGCGGTGCTCGACCGGCTGCCGACGCTGGCGGATGCGCGGCCCGGCAAGGCCGGCTTGGTAGGATACTGTATGAGCGGCGCCTTCGTCACCGTGGCGGCGGCCAGACACCCCGATCGCATCGCCTGCTTCGCGTCCTACTACGGCACGCGTTTGATCACCGACAAGCCGGACTCCGCGCACCTCGTGCTCGCCGACGTTACCGCTGAGGGCTACTACGCATTCGCCGAGCACGACAGCTACGTGCCGCTCGCCGAGGTCGCCTCGTTCGAGAAAATGCTTGCCGCCGCGCCGTTCCCGTCGCGCACCGAGATCGAGCCGGGCACGCACCACGGGTACGCCTTTACTGACCGCGGCAATTACAACGGGGCCGCCAGCGAGAAGCACTACGAGCGGATGTTAGCCCTCTATCGCCGCCATCTCTCTTGATCGACGAGAGGATCGCGTTGAGCGGTATTCAGGTCATTGAGACATCGAACGCGTGGCGCATCGGATCGCCACCAAGGCCCGAGGCCGAGTGGCCGAGTGCCAGGCGGGCGTTCTTCCAATCGGTGCTCGTCGCGCCGGTGTCCATGCCGGCATGACCGTGAGCCCAGCTTGGTCGAGCCGTGGCGCCCGAGGCCAAGACCGATTGGCCGGTCGCGGTGGGCATCGGGTCGGCGATCGGCGCTCCCGAGAAGATTCCGGTCGCGCTGGATGTCGGCCATGTCGACACGCTTTGTCGTCGATCGCCTTTCGAGCCCATGAAGTCTTCTCATGAGGCGAGGCCGACGATCGATCCTATGTTCGCGGTCGACCGATCCGCGAGGAAATCCATGCCGTCTGTCCAGCACGCTCCGCTCGCCGTCCCGCAGGCACCGCTCGCCACCTGGGTCGAGGCCAGCGTCCCTTACTTGGCCGATCTCGACGTCAAGCCCGTGACTTACAATCCGCCGATCGGCACCGGGGTGGCGCGTCGCCTCGGAAACTATCGTGACTTCGAGGTGCGCATTCACGATGCCCGTCCGATCGCCAAGGATCTGTCGCTGGATCGCCAGGCTTTCGTGCTGAGACAGCACAAGACTGCGGTCCGCGACTTCTACGACCGCGACGAGGTGCGCCGCGTGTACGAGCCCGAGGTCGAGGCGCTGGTCAAGCGCGAGACCGGCGCGTCGAAGGTGGTGGTGTTCGACCACACGATCCGTGCCGCCGATCGCGGCGTCGAGCGCGGCCATCGCGCACCGGTGCGCAGCGTGCACAACGACTACACCGAGAGGTCAGGTCCCCAGCGCGTGCGCGATCTGCTGCCGCCGGACGAGGCCGAGGCGCGCCTGCGAAAGCGCTTCGCCCAATACAACGTGTGGCGCAACATCGCGCACGATCCGGTGGAAATGTCGCCGCTGGGCTTCGTCGATTCCGGGAGCATCGCGCCGCGCGATCTCGCGGTCTGCGACCTCGTCTATGCCGATCGCGTCGGTGAGATCTTCATCGGCGTCTACAACGCCGATCACCGCTGGTACTATTTCCCGCGCCTGACCCGCGAGGAGGCCGTTCTCATCAAGGGCTACGATTCGCTGAAGGATGGCCGCGCCCGGTTCTCGTTGCATTCGGCGTTCGATGATCCGACGTCGCCGGCCAATCCCAAGCCGCGCGAGAGCATCGAGATCCGCACGCTCGCCTTCTTCGACTGAGCGCTGTCAGGCCTTCGCGATCGCCTCGAGGTGCTCCACCAATTCCTCGGGGTTGCTGTAGAAGGGCGAATGGCCGCATTCCATCGTGATCACCTTGCACGGCGTCATCTTCACCATCTGACGCTGCAGGCCGATCTTGAGGGCATTGTCGTGCGTGCATTCGATGTACCAGCGCGGCACCGAGCCGAAGCGCTCCTCGGTGAGCGTCACGGGCGTGGTCGAGATCGAAAGCGGTTGCGGGCGCAGACGCTCCATGGCGCGATAGCGGTCTTCCGGCGAGACGTCGGCGTAGAACAGGCCGGGCACCTTGTCGCGCGCGAAGGTATAGGTGAGGCCATCCGGACTGACCTGGCGAGACAGGCGGAACATCGCATCCGGGTCCAGGCCGGTCATGTCGCGTCCGGTCTTTCCGGACGTCGGCAGAACCGCACAAAGATAGACCAGGGCCTTGAGCTTGCGGCGCCGTGCCTCGGCCAGCGCACTGATTGTAATGCCGCCCAGCGAATGACCGACCAGCACGACCGGTTCGTCCATCTTGTCGAGCAGACGTGACAGCTTCTCGACATTGTCGGCCAATGTCACATTGGCGGGTGGCGTATCGTCCTTGCCGAGTCCCGGCAGGTCGGGCGCGCAGACGCGATGATCGTGCGCCTCGAGCAGCGGCACGACCTTCTCCCAGCACCAGCCGCCGTGGCTGGCGCCGTGAACTAAGACGAACGTCGCCACCGGATCAGCTCCGCCCGACCAGCGTGCGCGCACCGGGCGCGGGCACGAAGAAATCGGGCATCAGCGGCGTGCCGGGCGAGACGGCGTACTTGTCGAAGTCGGTTACTCCTTCTTCGCCCAGCACCTCGTCGTCGATGAAGAAATTGCCTGTGCAGGCTCGTGCCGGGCGATTGAAGATGGCATAGGCGGCGTCTGCCATGATGTCCGGCTTGCGGCAGCGCTTCATGCCTTCGTCTCCCCCGAGAATGTTCTGGATTGCGGCCGTCGCGATGCCAGTGCGCGGCCACAAGCAATTGAAGGCGATGCCCTTGTCCTTGAACTCGGCGGCCATCGCCCACGCGTAGACCGACATGCCGTACTTGGCGAGCGTGTAGGCCGCGTGGTTGGCGAACCATTTGACGTCGAAATCGAGCGGTGGCGAAAGGTTCAAGACGTGCGGGTTCGCGGCTTTCATCAGATGCGGAATGCACTTCTGCGAGACGAGAAACGTGCCGCGGGAATTGATCTGGTGCATCAGATCGTAGCGCTTCATCGGCGTCGCCAAGGTGCCGGTCAGGCTGATCGCGCTCGCATTGTTGACCAGGATGTCGATGCCGCCGAACCTGGCCACCGTCTCGGCGACGGATTTCTCGACACTCTGCTCGTCGCGAATGTCGCAGGACAGGGGGAGCGCCTTGCCGCCGGCTTTCTCGACCTCCTCGGCGGCGGTAAAAATCGTGCCGGGCAGTCGCGGGTCGGGCTTCACGGTCTTGGCGGCGATCGCGACATTGGCGCCGTCGCGTGCCGCACGCAGGGCGATCGCCAGCCCGATGCCTCGGCTTGCGCCCGTGACAAATAGTGTCTTGCTACGCAGGCTCATGGCGTCCCCAAGAAGAATTCGGGCTCTATAGCCGGCTCGGGAGGGGGCCGCTAGTCTCCGCATATCGCAGGGAGAGATCATGAATCCGTGCTTCGAAACAGCTACGAGGCTGTCGCGCGCCGTCCGGATGCGGTGGCACGACGTCGAGCCGCCGCCCGTCGCGCGGGCGGCCGAGAATCTGCCGCCCTGTCTGGTGCCGCCTCTCCACGCCTGAGTCGGATGATCATTCGATCTTGACGTTGGCCTTCTCGATGATCGGCCGCCACTTGTCGAACTCGCCGCGCTGATAGGCGCCGAACGAGGCGGGCTGCATCTGCTCGGGCGTCGGAATGTCCTGACCGAGATCCTCGAGCTTGCGGCGGATCTCCGGATCCTGGAGGGCCGCGACGGCGGCGGCGTTGAGCTTGGCGATGATCTCCGGCGGCGTGCCCTTGGGCGCCCACAGCCCGTGCCAGATCGCGACCTCGATGCCGGGATAGCCTGCCTCGGCCGTGGTCGGGACGTCGGGCGCGGCGGCCGAGCGCTCCTTGGCGGTCACGGCATAGACCTTGAGCTTGCCCGCGCGCACATGCGGAAGGGAGTTCGACGACTGGTCGATCATGATCTGGATCTGATTGGCGATCAGGTCCTGCACCGCCGGGCCGGTGCCACGATAAGGCACGAGCTGATAACTGGTGCCGGTGGCGGCATGGAACGCCAGCACGCCGATATGCGAGCCCGAGCCCATGCCGGCCGTTCCACCGGAGATCCTGTCGGCGTTGGCCTTGAGGTAGGCGACGAGCTCCTTGAGGTCCTTGGCCGGCACCTGGTTCGAGGTCACCACCAGCAACGGATTGGAGGGCAGGCGGGCAATCGGTACCAGGTCGTTCATCAAGTCGTAGTTCAGGTTCTTGTAGATCAGGCCGTTCACCACGTTGGTGCCGAGATGGCCAATGCCGATCGTGTAGCCGTCGGGTGCCGACCGCGCGAGCTTGCCCATGGCGATCGAGCCGGCCGCGCCGGTGACGTTGTCGATAATGAGTTGCTGTCCGAGCTCCTTGGCCATGCGCTCGCCGACTATGCGTGCCATCAGGTCGGTCGGCCCACCCGCTGCGAACGGCACGATAAGGGTGATCGGCTTGCTGGGATAGGCTTGCGCGAAGGCCGGTCCGGCCAGCGCAGACGCGAGCAGGGCAAGAGTAGACCTACGCAGCATGATGCCTCCCGATGGACTCTATGGTTCGATCTGACAGGATAGCGAGACCTCAACGCCATTTCAGCATCGAGCGCTCGACCATCCCGAGGCCCCAAGAGATCAGCAGGCCGAGGATCGACAGCATGACGACACCGGCCAGGAGCTGGTCGGTCTGCATCAGGTTGCCGGCCGTGAGCACGAAGGCGCCGATGCCGTGCTGGGCGCCGATCATCTCGGCAGCGACGACCAGCAGCAGAGCGACCGAGGCAGAAATGCGGAAGCCGGCCAGGATGCCCGGCATCGCACCAGGCAGCAGGATCTTGGCGACGACGTCGGTCGGCGGCAGGCCGAAGCTCTGGCCCATGCGGATGAGGTTGCGCGGCACCCCATCGCAGGCGCTGTAGGCAGAGATGACGGTCGGAAAGAAGACGCCCAATGCGATGGTCGCGACCTTCGACGGCTCGCCGATGCCGAACCACAGGATGAGCAGCGGCAGCAGCGCGATCTTGGGAATGGGGAACAGCGCCGATACGATGGGCAGCCCGCCGGCCCGTGCCGCCGAGAAGATGCCCATGGCCAGCCCAATGGCGACGCCCGCGCCGGTACCGATGATCCAGCCCGGCACGATGCGTTTCAGCGATGCCACCACGTGCTCCGTCAGCGTGCCGTCGAGCCATAGCCCGACGAGCGCGCGCATGACGGTGAGCGGGCTGGGCATGAACAGCGACGGCAGGAGGCCTCCGCTCGACGCTGCCTGCCAGGCCGTGATGACGACCAGAAACACGATCCACGGCAGCAGTCGGCGTGGAGTCGGATCGAAGCCGCCGCCACGGAAGGGGACGGGTCGCCGCTCTGGAAGGGGTTCGCGCGACGCCATTTAGCGCGGCAGCTCGAAGTAGGTGAAGCCGTTCGCGCCCGAGCCGAGCAATGGCTTCAGCGCGAGATTGTCGCCCGCGAACCCGTTCGATTTCTCCTGAGACAGGATCAGCATGGCTCTGCCGGTATCGAAAAAGGCTCTTCTGATGAGGTCGGGTTGACTGGTCCGGAAGGGACCGGCCAGGACTCGGCCGGTCCAGTCCAACTGGCGGACCGATATCTGGTCGTCTTCCACGACCATGAAGCTTTGCTCGTCGTCGGCCACGGCGATGTGTCCGACACCACCAAACTCTGATCCCCTGATCGGCTCGCCTTCAGGCGACCCGTCGCGGTGCAGGCGGACGATCCGGCCATCGGCCAGTCCGAACGCGAAACCCTGGGCCAGCGGCACGACCACCCGTGGCTGTCCAGGCAGCGCGACGCGCCGGACACGGCCGTCCGTGGGCCATGCAAACCAGGCCGCCGTCTCGTCGGTGACCACGATGGTGTCGCCCTCCGACAAGACAGCGAGGCCGAACGGTCGGTTGGGAGTCTGTCCGTCGGCCTCCAGCCTGTATGTGCGGAACTCGCCACCGTCTCGTGACCACGTTCGCACGGAATTGTCGGGGCCGGCGGCAACGATTTGGCTGCCATTGCCGGCAGTCGCGACGAATTGATGCCCGAAATCCGTGCCGGGCATTGCGCTGCGCCAGATCTTCGCCGTCGCGCGATCCAAGGTGCCGATCTCGGTGCCGTCGAAGGCGACCACGACGGTTCCATTCGCCGACACAGCCACGTCGCCGCCGGCGCCTCGAAGGCCGAACTGGACGCGGTGCAAGAACTTGCCCTGCTTGGTGAAGAGGTCGACCCAGCCGCCCCGCCTGGCCGCGACGATCGCCTCGCCGTCGGCGCCGGCTGCTGCGGCCAAGAAAGCGTAATTCAGGAAGCCGGTCGGCGCGATCAACTGCTTGCCGTCGGCGGAGCGCAGGGCGACTCGATCGTCATCCAGACTGAGGATTCGACGCCCTCCCGACAGCGCAACGATGCGCGCGACGCTGAGCTCGGAGCCGCCGAAGGGCTTGCTGGCAAGGTCTTTCATGCGTACCACGACCGGCGCTTTCATGCCGGACACGATCGCAGTATCGCCGCCCTCGATGTACTCGACATCCGTCCCTGGGAGGTCGTCCGCAGTGGGCAGGCGCCGTCCGGTCGCGTCGAACACCATGGTGAACATCGGCCCGCCGCCCCAGTTCACCGTGAAGCGATCGCCGCGCGGCGACCATCGCAGGCGGAACAGCCCGCGGATGCCGGAGTCGGTCGGCTCCAGGCCGCGGTTGATCGTCTTGAGATCGAGGACCCGCTCGACTGCGCCATCCGGCGTGCGGAAGGTCGCCACCCAATCGTCGGTCATCGTCACGATGCCGCCATCGGGCCGGAAAGCGTAGGTGAATGCCTTGTCAGCCGAGACGCCGAAGGTTGCGCGGGCTTGCAAGCGCAATGTCGCGCCGGCGCGCTCGACGGCGAAGAGGCCGATCCAGCCGCGCTCGCTGCCGACGGCAACCCGGTCGCCCTTGGGCGATACGGCGAGATTCTCGACGGCACCGATCGGGCTCGGCACGGGCTTGCCCGCCGGCATGCCGGCCTCATCGAGCAGAAACAGATGCGGTGCTTGCGCGACGTCGTTCCCGGGGAGGCCGGCATAGACGACGAATGCTCCCTTTGGTGCCACGGCGAATGTCTCGATGCCGGGCGGGCCGAACGGTGAGAACGCGACCTTGCCTGCGGCCTGGTCGAAGCGAACCCGCAGCAACTGTCGCTCGAGGCGATCGGTGAAGACGGCAATGCAATTGTCGTCGCCTGCCACGGCGATAGCCTGTGCCGCAGCGGTTGCCGCGACCATCAGGGCGCCGAGCAGGGAGAGCACCGGGCCAATCAAGGCTCTCATCGGCGTCCGACCTCCTGCATTTCGCGATCGGCCGTCGCAGCCTCGTCGCGAATCAGCGACCACAGGCGTTTATGCACGTCAATCAGCAAGCCGGCATGCTCCGGCTTGGCGCGCGCGGCGACGGGCACGTCGATGCCGATCACCTCGCGGACCCGGCCGGGCCGGCGCGACAGCACGACCACCCGGTCGGCCAAGCGTGCCGCTTCCTCGAGATTGTGCGTCACGTAGACCCGCGTGCTCCTCTCGCGCGCCCAGATAGACAGCAGATCCTCCATCAGGAGCTCGCGCGTCTGGGCGTCGAGTGCCGACAAGGGCTCGTCGAGAAGCAGCACGGCAGGCCGTACCACCAGGGCACGGGCGATGCCGACGCGTTGGCGCATGCCGCCGGAAAGCTGCTTGGGGTAGGCGCTGGCGAAATCGGCGAGGCCGGTGAGGGTGAGGGCCGCCGCCACGCGCTCGCGCCGCTCGGCGGCACTCAGCGCGCGATGCTCGAGCGCGAGCGAGACATTGTCAGCCACGCTGCGCCACGGCAGCAGGGCGAAATCCTGGAAAACGTAGGTGAAGGGATTGAGCGACTCCTGCGGCGGCGGGCCGGACAGGGTAACCCGGCCGCTTGTCGGCAGCAGCAAGCCGCCGATGATGCCGAGCAGGGTCGACTTGCCGCAGCCGGATGGTCCGATCAGGGCGACGGTCTCGCCGTCGGCGATGTCGAGCTCGATGCCGTCGAGCGCCTCGACGGACCCGTAGCGATGCGAGACCTTCTCAATGTGCAGCGGCATCGGCCGCCAGGGTGACCAGGACGGTGCGATTGGCCACCTGCTGGCCTTCGCGCACGGCGACCGACTCGATCTTGGCGTCGAGCGCTGCCTTGAGCTGATGCTGGATCTTCATCGCCTCAAGCACGACCAGGGTCTGGCCGCGCGTGACAGTGTCGCCGGCCGCCACCTTGATGGCGACGATCTTGCCGTCCATCGGTGCGCGCAGCTTGCCGTCGCTGCCGGCCGCCGCCGCCGCGGGCGGCGCGTAGGTCTTGTCCGTGAACCGAATGGTGAGCGCCTCGTGATCGACGAAAACGTCGTCGCCCTCGATATGGAATGGTGCCGTGTCGTCCAGCCCGTCGGCATCGGCCGGTGTTGTCAGAAGCGTGCGCTCGAGGTGGCCGGCCGCGAGACGGATTGGCGTCGGTTCGGGGTTGGAGTTGCGCCAACCGCGCAGGGCGGGCGGATAGCGCTCGGCCGAGTGCCGCCACAGCAGAGCGGCCGCGCGCTTCCAATGGGAGTCCGTCACTTCCGGCGGCGTCAGCGCGGCGCCGGAGAAGTGCTTGCCGATGAAGGCGGTCGTGGCCTCGCCGGCGGCGAATTCAGGATGGTCGAGGAGCCGAATCAGGAAATGGCGGTTGGTGGTCGAGCCCAGCGCCACGGTCTCGCGCAGCGCCTGCACCAGCCGGGCGCGCGCCCCCTCGCGGGTCGCGCCATGTGCGATCACCTTGGCGATCATCGAGTCGTAGTACGGCGAGATGACCAGCCCGTCCTTCATGCCGTGATCCACGCGGATGCCTGGTCCTGTCGCAGGCCGCCAGACGGCGATTCGCCCGGTCTGCGGCAGGAAGCCGGCGTAGGCATCCTCGGCGTAAAGACGCACCTCGATCGCATGCCCCGAGAACGTCACCTGCTCCTGAGTGAGCGGTAGCTTGTTGCCGGCCGCGACCTCGAGTTGCCAAGCCACCAGGTCCTGGCCGGTGATCATCTCGGTCACCGGATGCTCGACCTGCAGGCGGGTGTTCATCTCGAGGAAATAGAAGGCACCATCGGCACCCAGCAGGAACTCGACCGTGCCGGCGCCGCGATAGGCGATGGCGCGTGCAGCCGCGACGGCAGCCGCGCCCATACGCCGGCGCAGGTCGGGCCCGACCGCCGGCGAGGGCGCTTCCTCGATCACCTTCTGATGGCGGCGCTGCACCGAGCAGTCGCGCTCGCCCAGGTGGATGACGTTGCCGTGGCTGTCGGCGAAGACCTGGATCTCGACATGGCGGGCGTCGACCACGGCCTTCTCGAGGATAAGCTCGCCCGAGCCGAAGGCGCTTTCGGCCTCGGTGCGCGCGGTGCGGATCGCGTCGAGCAGATCGGCGTCGCGCTCGACCAGGCGCATGCCGCGACCGCCGCCGCCCGCGGCCGCCTTGATCATCACCGGCAGGCCGATCTTGCGCGCTTGCGTCTCGAGGTTGGCGTCGCTCTGGTCGGCGCCTAGATAGCCCGGCACGCACGGCACGCCGGCCTCGATCATGCGTCGCTTGGCCGCCGCCTTGTTGCCCATGGCGGCGATGGCAGCCGGCGGCGGGCCGATGAACACCAGATTGGCCTTCTCGCAGGCCGCGGCAAAGGCTTCGTTCTCCGACAAGAAACCGTAGCCTGGATGCACCGCGTCGGCGCCCGAGCGGCGGGCCGCCTCGAGGATGCGTTCGATGCTGAGATAGCTTTCGCCCACTGGCGAGGGTCCGATGTGGGCCGTTTCGTCGGCGAACGCGACATGCGGCGCCTGACGGTCGGCGTCGGAAAAGACCGCGACGGTCCGATAGCCCATCGCCTTCGCCGTGCGCATGATGCGCCAGGCGATCTCGCCGCGGTTGGCGACCAGGATCTTGCCGAACTTCATTTCAGGGGGCGCCCGTCCTTGGTGTGGTAGCTCCAGCCGCCGGCGTCCTCGCTCACCATCATGTCGATGTCGGAATAGTGCGCGATTTCTTCGGTGGTGCGCGTGCCGACCACGAGGACGCGAGTGCTCTTACCCGAACGATTGATGAGATGGTGCCCGTTGCCCGAGCCGGCGGGAAATCCGGCGGTCATCCCGGCCGTCAAAACGGTCTCGCCTTCGTCCGTCACCAATACCACCTCGCCGTCGAGCACGTAGACCAACTCGTCCTGGCGTTCATGCCAGTGTCGCTGCGACGACCAGGCGCCAGGTGGCAGTTCCAGCACGTTGACGCCGAACTGCGATAGGCCGAACACGTCGCCCAGTGCCTGGCGACGGCGTTGCCGGCAGGGAAGGTCGTGCGGAGCGGGATAGTCCGTTCCGACGCGCACAGGCAGATCGATCACGCGTACGGCGATGGGTCGAGGCGCCATGCTGGCTTCTCCCCCAGTCACTCGGTTGCCCAGCGCGGCGGCCGCTTCTCGGCAAAGGCGCGCAGCCCTTCCGCGGCCTCGGGGCTGCGTCGCGCCTCGGCGAACTTGTCGGCGGCGAAGTCGAGCACCAAGGAGAGTGGCTCGCTGCCGACTTTCATGACGACGGCCTTGGTCAAGGCATTGGCGAGAGGCGCACAGCGGTCGATTTGCTTCAAAAGCTCTTCCAGCTTGGCGTCGAGCGCCGCCGAGTCCTTCACGAGATGGTGGACGATGCCCAACCGGAACGCCTCCGGCCCCTTGAAGCGGGACGCCGTCAGGGCGAGATGCCGGGTCTGCGGCACGCCGATGCGCGCGGCGACGAAGGGCGCGATCTGCGCCGGCACGATGCCGATCGCCGTCTCGCTCATGGCGAAGCCCGCGTCCTCGGTGCAGATCGCCACATCCGATACACAAAGCAGGCCGAAGCCGCCGGCGATAGCATAGCCTTCTACCGCCGCCAGCACGACCTGCGGCGTGGTGTTGATCATCTCGAGGAAAGTGCCATAGCCGCGATTGTTGACCGCGATCGGGTCCTTCTCGCCGGGCTTGGGCTTGTCCTGGAAGCTCTGTTCCATGTTCTTGAGGTCGGCGCCGGCGCAGAAGGTGCCGCCAGCGCCGCGCAGGATCACGACCTTGATGTCCCGTCGATCGCGCAGGATCTCGAACACCGACTTCAGCTCGCCGATCAGCGTCGGATTGAGCGCGTTCTTGACCTCGGGCCGGTTCAGCGTGACGTGCAGGCGCGAACGCTCGCGATGCAGCAGCAGGGTTTGGTACGTGGCGGCGAAATCACTCATAGGAAGCTCCAGGTTGCATGTGCCTCGATCGTCGATCCTCTCCGGCGGCGCGTCCTGCAGGATCGCGACCCCACGGTTCGAATCGATGATCTTGACATGGAAATAAGTCTTTCAATGCAAGGGTTTGGCGTGTCCCGGCGCGCGCGCTGCGGGGTGAGGAACAGGGAAAAAGAACAGGGAATTTCGATAAATTATCAGGCAAGCCCGCGCACCGGATGAGGGAGCTCGGCGCGCGGAACAGGGGTCGTCCGATCGTCGGGCCATATGCCGGCGCTGTCGCGTCGGCGGCGATGGCGTCGTCGCCCGTGCGCGGCGGATCGGCGACGGAATGCGCTGCCAGGCCTCGTGCCTGAAGCGGACGCGCGCCAGCCGCCCGCGAGGGGGAGACCTTGCCGCCTGCGGGCCGGAAGGGCGCTGGGTCGGTGGTGGAGTGGGTCGCGTCAGGGCAAGCCATCACGGTCGTGTCCTTGGCGTCGCGCGCGGTGTCGTCCCATCGGGTATCACGGCGCGGCAAGTCCGGGCAGGTCGACCTGCCGGGGTGGCTCGCGCCTGCCGCCATGACGGCGTGCCCTCGATTGGAGGGAGGGTTGTCCAATCGATTGGACAGACCCGTGTGATGTGACCACGCGCGTCTCGCCCGCAGGCGGGTCAGGCCGGCGGTGGGCGCATGCGCATCCATCCTCGATTCTCCAGCCGGGGCAGGGTGCCCATCAGCTTGGAGATGATCTGCAGCATGACCTCGTCGGCGCCGCCGCCGATCGAGGCCAGGCGCGAATCGCGGAAGGAGCGGGCGACGGGATTGTCCCAGAGATAGCCGGCGCCGCCCCAATATTGCAGGCAGCCGTCGGTCACCAGACGGACCATGCGGCCGGCCTTGAGCTTGGCCATCGAGGCCAGCATGGTGACGTCGGTGCCGTCGAGATACTCCTCGCAGGCGCGATAGCAGAGCGAGCGCACCAGCTCGACCTCGGTGCGGAGCTCGGCGAGCTTGAAATGGATGACCTGGTTGTCCAGCAGCGGCCGGCCGAACACCTTGCGCTCGCGTGTGTACTCGATCGTCTGGTCGATCAGCCGCTCCATGCCGACCACGGCACTGATCGCGCCCCACAGCCGCTCCTCCTGGAACTGCTGCATCTGATAGACGAAGCCCATGCCCTCCTGGCCGATCAGGTTGCGCACCGGCACCTTGACTTCGTCGAAAAAGATCTGGGCGGTGTCGGAGCTGCGCATGCCGAGCTTGTCGAGCTTCTTCACGACCTGCACGCCCTTGGTCTTCATCGGCAGGCAGATCAGCGACTTGTTGCGATGAACCGCGCCCTCGCCGGTGTTGGCGAGCAGGCACATCCAGTCGGCCTGGGTGCCGTTCGTGGTCCACATCTTGCCGCCGTTGATGACGTAGTCGCCGCCGACGCGCCGCGCCGTGGTCTTGAGCGAGGCGACGTCGGAGCCCGCGCCGACCTCGGAGACGCCGAGGCAGGCGACATAGTCGCCGCTGATCGAGGGGCTGAGGAACTCGCGGCGCAGAGCGTCGCTGCCGTAGCGCGCCAGGGCCGGTGTCGCCATGTCGGTTTGCACGCCGATGGCCATCGGCACCGAGCCACAATTGATGTGGCCCAGCTCCTCGGCCATCACCATGGCGTAGGAATAATCGAGCCCCATGCCGCCGAACTCGGTCGGCTTGGCGATGCCGAGCAGGCCGGCATCGCCCAGCTTCTTGAAGACCTCATGCGCGGGGAAGATGCCGTCTTCTTCCCACTTGTCGACATGGGGGTTGATGTCCTTGTCGATGATGGCGCGCAGCGTGCGGCGGATCTCGGCGTGTTCAGGGGTGAATTGCATCAGGGGCCTCTTTCTTGGGGTTCCCTAGCGACGCTGCCAACGAGCGGAAAAATCTCTTGCTCCTCTCCCCCGCTAGGGGGAGAGGAGCATGGCAAGAGATGCGTCCGCTCCCTGCCGCGAAGCCGCGTAGGAGGGCGAGGGGGCTCATCGATTGCCGAGCCTGGGCAACGTGCCCATCAGCTTGGAGATGATCTGCAGCATGACCTCGTCCGCGCCGCCGCCGATCGAGCCGAGGCGGCCGTCGCGGTAGCCGCGCGCCACCGGGTTGTCCCAGAGATAGCCGGCACCGCCCCAGTATTGCAGGCAGGCATCGGACACCTCGCGGCGCAGGCGGCCGGCCTTGAGCTTGGCCATCGACGCCAGCATGGTGACGTCGGTGCCGGCGAGATACTCCTCGCAAGCGCGATAGACCAGCGAGCGTAGCGCCTCGACCTCGCTCTTGAGCTCGGCCAGGCGGAAATGGATCACCTGATTGTCGAGCAGCGGCCGGCCGAACACCTTGCGCTCGCGCGTGTAGTCGATGGTGGCGTTGATGATGCGGTCGCAGCCCATCAGCGTGCCGGCGCCGGCCCACAGCCTCTCCTCCTGGAATTGCTGCATCTGATAGATGAACCCCGAGCCCGGCTCGCCGATCGTGTAGCGCACCGGCACCTTCACCTCGTCGAAGAAGGTCTGCACGGTGTCGGACGCACGCATGCCGAGCTTGTCGAGCTTCTTGACGATCTGCACGCCCTTGGTCTGCATGGGCACGACGATCAGCGACTTGTTCTTGTGCGCCTGACCGTCGCCGGTATTGGCGAGCAGGCACATCCAGTCGGCCTGCGCGCCGTTGGTGGTCCACATCTTGCCGCCGTTGATCACCCAGTCGCTGCCGACGCGGCGGGCGTTGGTCTTGATCGAGGCGACGTCTGAGCCGGCGCCGGTCTCGGAGACGCCGAGGCAGGCGACGTAGTCGCCGCTGATCGAGGGGGCGAGGAACTCCTGGCGCAGCTCGTCGCTGCCGTAGCGCGCGAGCGCCGGAGTCGCCATCGAGATTTGCACGCCAGTCGCCATCGGGATCGAGCCACCATTCACCAGCCCGAGCGATTCCGAGCAAATCATGGCGTAGGAGAAATCGAGCCCCGAGCCGCCGAACTCGACCGGCTTGTCGACGCCGAGGAGACCGGCGTTGCCCATCTTCTTGAACAGCTCGTGGGCGGGGAAAGCCCCCTCCTTCTCCCATTCGTCGACGTGCGGATTGATCTCGCGATCGATCAGCGTCTTCCAGGTCTGGCGCAAGGCCGCGTGCTCGGGGGTGAATTTCATCTCTTACATCCTTGCGACGCCGAAGGTGATCGGGTTGAGCGGGCGCACCATCGATTCGCGGGCGATCGACAGGGTGAAGGCGAGGATACGGCGCGTGTCGCGTGGATCGATGATGCCGTCGTCCCACAGATGGGCAGTGCCGTAGAGTGCCGTCGATTCGCGCTCGAACTGCTCGACGATGCTCTTGTACATCTTGTCGATCTGCTCGTGCGGCGGCTCCTTGCCTTCGCGCAGGAACTTCTGCTCGGTGACGGTCTTCATCACGCCGGCCGCCTGCTCGCCGCCCATGACGGCGGTGCGGCTGTTGGGCCAGGCGAAGATGAAGCGCGGATCGTAGGCGCGGCCGCACATGCCGTAATTGCCGGCGCCGAAGCTGCCGCCGATCACGATGGTGATTTGCGGCACCGTGGCGTTGGCGACGGCCTGGATCATCTTGGAGCCGTGCTTGACGATGCCGCCGCGCTCGGACTCGGTGCCCACCATGTAGCCGGTCGTGTTCTGCAGATAGACGATCGGTGTGCCCTGCTGGCAGCAGAGTTGGATGAACTGAGCCGCCTTGACCGAGCCCTTGGTGGTGATCGGCCCGTTGTTGCCGATGAAGGCCACCGGCTCGCCCTCGATCTCGGCCCAGCCGCAGATCGTCTGCTGGTCGTACAGGCCCTTGAACTCGAGGAAGTCGGAGCCGTCGACCAGGCGGGCGATCACCTCGCGGACGTCGTAGGGATCCTTGTGCGAGGGCGGCACGACGCCGGCGAGCTCGTCGATGTCGTGCAGCGGCTCCTTGAAGGCGCGCACGGGGCGGGGCGGCAGGCGGTCGTTCCAGTGCCACTTGGCGATGATGTCGCGCGCCATGCGGATGCCGTCCGCGTCGTTCTCGGCCATCCACTCGGCGACGCCCGAGACGGTGGCGTGCATCTCCGCGCCGCCCAGCTCCTCGTCGGTCGCGATCTCGCCGGTAGCGGCCTTGAGCAGCGGCGGCCCGGCCAGGAACACCTTGGCCTGGTTGCGCACCATGATCACGTAGTCGCTGAGGCCGGGCAGGTAGGCGCCGCCCGCGGTCGACGAGCCGTGCACCACCGTGACCTGCGGGATGCCGCGCGCCGACATGCGCGCCTGGTTGGCGAAGCCGCGGCCGCCCGGCACGAAGATCTCGGCCTGATACAGCAGGTTGGCGCCACCCGATTCGACCAGGTTCACCACCGGCAGCTTGTTCTCCATCACGACCTGCTGGATGCGCTGCCCCTTGCGCTGGCCGGAGGGCGCGACGGTGCCGCCCTTGATGGCGCTGTTCGACGCGGTGACGACGCAGCGCACGCCCTCGACATAGCCGATGCCAGCGACCGAGCCGCCGCCGGCACTGGAGCCGTCCTTGTCGTCGTGCATGCGATAGCCGGCGAGCGGCATCAGCTCGAGGAACGGCGCGCCACGATCCAGCAGGAGCGCAATGCGCTCGCGCGGCATCAATTGCTTGCGCTTGGTGAACCGGTCGCGCGACTTCTCCGATGTCGCCTGCACGCTCGCCTCGGCCTCGCGGAACTCGGCGATGGCCGCCAGCATACGCTCGCGGTTGCGCTTGTACTCGTCGCTCGCGGTGTCGACCTGGCTTTCGAGGATGGGCATGGATTCAGCCTCCCAGCACCTTGGGTGTGCGGGCGAGGTGGAAGCCGTTGAAAGGCTGCGAGCGGTCGGTCTGCGGCAGGTCCATCGAGCGGTTGCCGAGCGGCACGCCGCCGTCGATTCGGATCTCGGTGCCGGTGATGTAGGCCGACGCGTCGCTCAGCAGGAAGCAGACGACGGCGGATACCTCGCTTTCGGTTCCCAGCCGCCCCAGCGGACAATGGTTCTTGAGCTTGGGAATGTTCTCCTTGAACTCGCCTTGGTAGGTGTCCATGCCGGACGAGGCGATCCAGCCCGGCGACACGGCGTTCACGCGCACGCCCGACTGCGCCCATTCGTAGGCGAGCGTCATGGAGAGGTTCACCATGCCGGCGCGCGCCGCGCCGGTGTGCGCCATGCTGGGAAAGCCGTTCCGCATGTCGGCGGCCATGTTGACGATCGAGCCGCCATGCTGCTGCATCGACTGCGTATAGACCTCGCGGCTGACGACGAAGCCGCCGGTGAGGTTGTTGCGAACCACGACGTCGAAGCCCTTGGCGCTCATCGCCGCGGCGGGCGCGGGGAACTGGCCGCCGGCATTGTTGAACAGGCCGTTGATGCGGCCGTTGCGCGCGACGATGGCGGCGATCGCCTCCTTGACCTGCGGTTCCTCGCGAATGTCGAAGGCATGCGTCTCGCACGAGCCGCCGGCGGCCTCGATCTCGCTCTTCACGGTGGCGAGCTTGTCGGCCTTGCGGCCGGTGATCACGACATGCGCACCCAGCGCCGCGATCTCGTGCGCCGTGCAGCGACCGATGCCGCTGCCGCCACCGGTGACGATGACGGTCTGGCCTTCAAACAACCCGGGCTTGAAGACCGAGCGATACATCATGTTTCCTCCGACGCCCCATGGCCGTTTGTTCGAGTGGCCGTCGTCTGAACGACCGTTCATCGGCCTGTAGTTGACGTTTACGTAAAGGTCAAGTAAGCCCCCTCGACGATTGGCCGACAGGAGGAACTCGCCATGACCTTGCAGGAAATCACCGCGAAAATGAAGGAAGGGGCTTCCAAGAAATCCTCCTTCGGCAACACCGTGAAGTTCGCCACCGACCAGGGCGTCGTCTACATCGACGGCAACGCCAATCCGCCGACGGTCAGCAACGACGACAAGGCCGCCGATTGCACGCTCAAGATGGATTTCGGCGACTTCGCCGACCTGATCGGCGGCAAGCTCGACGGCATGACCGCGTTCATGACCGGCAAGCTCAAGATCGAAGGCGACATGGGCGTCGCCATGAAGCTGCAGACCATCCTGCGCTGACAGGGCATCGGCTTTCGGCGACCAGCGCCGGTGTCGGAAAGGCCCCTCGCCATGCGACGGGGCCTTTCTCATTGCCGATGCGGTAGGATCGGTCCATGAGCAGCCCGAACGCCGCGCCCAAGCTTGATCTCGACAGCGCGCAGCTCGCCCGCGCCTACGAGCGCGAGAGCGCGACGCGGCAGTTCGACTCGGGCAAGCATCTCGTCGCCGATCTTGCCGTCGCGCCGGGCGAGCGCGTGCTCGATGTCGGCTGCGGCACCGGCCGGCTGGCCGAGCACATCGCCGATGTCGTGGGTCCCGGCGGCAGCGTGCTCGGCATCGATCCGCTGCCCGAGCGCATCGCGATCGCGCGCGAGCGGGCGCGCGCCAATCTCGCCTTCGCGATCGGCGATGCGCGTGACCTGGTCGGTCTGGGCGATGCGAGATTCGACGTTGTGGTGCTGAACGCAGTGTTCCACTGGCTACCGGAGAAGGCGGGGCCGCTTGCGGGCTTTTTCCGCGTCCTGCGGCGGGGTGGCCGGATCGGCCTGACGACGCGGCCTCCGGGTCGGCGCACGGAGCTTCAGGAGGTCCGGCTGGAGGTGTTGGGCGAGCCGCCATTTGCTCGCCACGTCCGACCGCGCGACGGCGTGCTGTTTCGTGTCGACGTTGAGCAGATGCATGGGCTGCTCGAGCGAGCGGGCTTCGGCGATATCCGCATCGAGCTTCGCCCTGCCGAGCAGACCTTCGTCGATGCCGAGGCCGCCATCCGCTTCTCGGAGGCGAGCTCGTTTGGCAATTTCCTGGGCCATTTGCCGGTGGAGTTGCGTGCCCGGGCGCGCGCGGAGATCCGCCGCCGATTGCAGGAGAGGGCGGGCGACCGACCGATCGTCAGGCGCGACCCGCGCCTGCTCGCCTTCGCCCTCAAGCCCGGATGAAGCGAGTGCCGCTCAGCTCTTCTTGACCTTGTGGTAGTGGCGCTTGGCTTTCGCCCGGTTGCCGCACGATTGCATCGAGCACCAGCGTCGCTTGCCGGCGCGACTGTCGTCGAGAAAGATCCAGCCGCATTCGGGGTTGGCGCAGCGCCGCACGCGATCGAGGCGGGTGCCGGCCAGCAAATCGCCTGCCGACCACAAGACCGGCGCGAGCAGCGCCAGCGCAGTGCCAGTCTTGATGTCGATGTCCCAGCCATAGGCGCCGCGCTCGCGCCGGAGCGTGGTGCGTGCCGGCGCCGCGGCGAGCGCTTGATTGAACGCGTCGAGGTCACGCGCGGCCGGCGTCCTGTCCTGAGCCTCGGCATCGAACAGCCGGTGCAGGGTCTCGCGCAGCTCAAGGGCGCGCTCGTACTCGCGCCGCGCCGGCGGCCGCCCGGGGCGCGGCCCGCCCAGGTTGGCCAGCCAGCCGGCGAAATCCTCCGGCGTTTTCAGGGTCTCCGTCGGCTCGGCCTGGCCGCGCCAGTAGCGCGTGTTGACGAAGTCCAGGCAGAGGTCGGCGCGCAGCATCCTCCGCACTTAAGGGCCGGGTGCGCGGTTGACAAGGCGGCATGCCGAGACTAACCCTATAACCGGTCATATAGTGATATGGAGGAATTGATGTTCGATCATGTCTCGATCGGTGTCGCCGACATCGCCCGGGCGAGAAAGTTCTACGATGCGGCATTCAAGCCGCTCGGCTACACGCGGCTGAGCGATGGCGACACCTCGCTCGGCTATGGCGACAAGGCCGTCGGATTGTGGATCGGCGCGGCGTCCAAGCCGGTGAAGGCCGACAGGGAGTCGGGCCTGCATTTTTGCTTCGCTGCCAAAGATCGCGCGGCGGTCGATGCCTTCCACGCCGCGGCTCTCGGCGCCGGCGGCAAGGACAACGGAAAGCCTGGCCTGCGCGCCGACTATGGGCCGAAATACTATGCTGCCTTCGTCATCGACCCCGACGGCTATCGGATCGAGGCTTATTGCGGAAAGTGACCTTGCCGGCTGCGGCGGCGCCGCCGATGCCTAGACTGCCCGCGGCAGACGTGGCGACGGCGACCGGGAGCGTCGCCGTCGTCGACACGTTGCGTCTTGCCTTCGCCGGAAGTCCGGTGGCGATGGCGGCTGGTCTGCTGTTCATCGGGCGCTGGAGGACATGGCCGTTGGCGAGAGCCTGCGAAGGGCGGGCTAACTGCCGGTGATCTCCTTCAGCAACCCGAAGAAGCCGCGCTTGCGCGTCGAGGAGATCGTCCAGTCGACCGGTAGCGACTGGAAGCCGTCCTCGAAGCGCTCGCGGATGCGCCGATAGTCGAAGAAGCCCCAGCTCGCGCCGCTCTCGACCGCGGCGACGAAGTGATTGTCGGGTTTGTCGAACTCGAAATGGTCGTCCTCGTTGTAGACGATCGGCTGGCCGCGATAGCCGGAGCCGGCCCGCCAGTTCTTGACCTGCAGGCGGATGCCGTGCGGGCTGGGCTGCATCGGCCCATCGGGGCCATAGATGCCGTTGCCGTGCGGCAGCAGGAAATCGGCGGCGGCCAGGATGGCGGGCGGTGGCGCCTCGCGGGCAATCAGGCTGGTGCTGACCAGCAGCTTGTTCCGGCTGCGCGCTTTCGCCAGCTCGATCAGCTCGTGGCAGCGACCTGCAGCGATGATGTTATGAGCCCACACGCCCTTCAGGTCGACCTCGTTGCCGATCTCGAGCAGCACGTTGGTTACGCCGCGCGCCAGCAGCCAGTCGACGACATTGGCGACGGCCTGCTTCACGGTCGCCTCGTCGGCGAGAGTGCTGCTCTGCTTGCCGTAGAACAGGCCGAGGATCACCACCATGCCGAGACGATCACAGGCCTCGATCACCGAGGCGAGGCGCGCTACCCAGGCAGGCTTGATCGTGCCATCGGGCCGGAAGCCGCAGATCTTCCACGGCTGGTGCCAGGAGTAGCCCTGCGGGCTGCCGCCGGACAGGTTGAGGCAGACGGCGAGCAGGCCATGCGCGCGGTAGGCAGGGAGGGCCGCGATGAATTCCCGCGTGCTGCGCTCGGCGTCCCAATCGCCGTCGGCATAGGCCCAGGCGCCGCGCGTCGCCGGGTTCTCGTCGTCGGCGATGGCATTGGCCATGCGGCTGTTGAACAGCATTCCCTCGACGCGATGGCCCTGCCAGCTCCGGCCGGCGTAGGTCGGCACGCCATTGAGCACGAACCCGCCGTTGGCGATCGAGACCGATGTTGCAGGCATGGTCAGAACCCGACGGCGGCACCGTCGCGTCGGCTCTCGGAGGCGCCGAGGTACGGTCCGCCCTCCGGAAAGCGCCAGATGATCTGGCTCGAGCCGAAATCGAAGCTCGGCCCCTTGGTGCGCGTCACCTTGTGGCCGCGCGCCTCCAGCCCTTCCAGGGTGGTTGCCGGCATGTGCTCCTCTGCCCAGATCGTCTTGTCGGACTCGTGCACGCGCCAGCGCGGCCCGTCGATCGCGGCCTGCGGGTTCTGGCCGTAGTCGACGATGCGCGAGAAGACCTGCATGTGACCCTGCGGCTGCATGGCGCCGCCCATCAGGCCGAACGTCGCCACCGGCCTGCCGTCCTTGGTGATGAAGGCGGGGATGATGGTGTGGAACGGCCGCTTCCGGGGGCCGACCTGGTTTGGGTGGCCCGGCGTGGTGACGAAACCGGTGGCGCGATTCTGCAAGGCAATGCCGGTGCCCGGCACGACGATGCCCGAGCCGAAGCCGGTGTAGTTCGACTGGATCAGCGACACCATCATGCCCGAGGCATCCGCGGTGCCGAGGTAGATCGTGCTGCCGTGCTTGGGGACCCCGGGGCCGAACTCCTTGGCGTGCTTGGGGTCGATCAGCTTGGCGCGGCTCTTCAGATAGTGCTTGTCGAGCAACTGCGCCGGCGTCACCTCCATGAAACGCGGATCGGCGACGTAGCGCCAGATGTCGGCGAAGGCGAGCTTCATCGCCTCGATCCTGAGATGCGCGACCTCCGGCCCGTCGGGGTCGTGGCCGGCGAGATCGAAGTTCTCGAGAATGCCGAGCGCCATGCAGGCGGCGATGCCCTGGCCGGACGGCGGGATCTCGTGGAGCGTCGTGCCGCGATAGGTGAGGCCGATCGGGTCGACCCAGTCGGGCTTGTGCTCGGCGAGATCGTCCTTGCGCAGCGTGCCGCCGGTCTCGCGGGCATAGCGATCCATCGCTTCGGCGAGCTCGCCGCGATAGAAGGCCTCGCCCTTGCTCTCGGCGATCTTGGTCAGGGTCCGGGCCTGGTCGGGAAACTTCCAGAGCTCGCCGGGCTTGGGCGCGCGGCCGTTGGGCAGGAACGCCTTGACCCAGCTCTCCTGGCCCTTCAGCCGGTCGATCGCGCGATCCCACTGGCGCGACACCATGTAGGAGACGCGATAGCCGTCGTGGGCATACTTGATCGCCGGCTCGAACAGGTCGGCGAAGGGCAGCTTGCCGTAGCGTCCATGCAGCGCCATCCATAGCGACACCGCGCCGGGAACCGAGACGCTGTTCCAGCCGACGCTCGGCATCGCCGCTTGGCCGGCGAACAGATCGGGAGTCATCAGCGCCGGCGAATGGCCCGAGGCGTTGAGGCCGACGAGCTTGCTGCCGTCCCACAGGATGCAGAAGGCGTCGGCGCCGATGCCGTTCATGGTCGGCTCGACGACGGTGATGGCGATGGCGGCGGCGACGGCAGCGTCCACCGCATTGCCGCCGCGCGCCAGCATGCGCAAGCCAGCCGTGGCGGCGAGGTGCTGGGAGGAGGCGACGACGTTTTCGGCGAAGACAGGGAGCTTCTTGGACGCGTAGGGAAAATCGTACGAAAAAGACGGCACCTCGGAATCCTTTCTACTTCTTCTTTGCGGCCGCTATGGCCTCGATGCGAGCGAGAAGGCGCGGCGCTTGCAGGAACTCGCGATGCTCGGCGTCGCTCTTGCCGAACAGGCGCGAGAGATCGAACACGCCGGCGCCGGCGATCTCCCCCATCCGTCCCGACACGGTCACGCGTTCGCCGAGGCGAAGCGTCTTTAGCCCCGCGACGGCCGATTCGGAAAGGCCCGGCGGCGGCGGCTCGCGGGTTCGCGTGGAAAAGAAATCGGCGACCGAGCCGGCGAAGGCCAGTGTCCAATCGTTGAAGGCGTAGAGCGAGATCTGTCGGCCGATGCCGATCGTGACGGCGACGGTCTGGGCATTGCCTTCGACCTTGGCGAGCACGCCGCACCAGTCGGTGAATGCGCCCGCTCGCTCGGAGAGGGTGATGCACTGCTTGGCTGCCTCCTCGATCTGCAGCGGATTGTTCGAGGCGAGCGCCGGCCTGGTCACGCCCCGTGCAGTATCGAGAAAGGCCTTCTGTGCCGGGTTGCGATCCTCGCAAGCCTGTTCGAGGCAGCCGGCGAGCGGCAGGGAGGTGGAGCCCACGATGACGGCTCTTCGCGTTAGCAACCCTCCTCTTGCCGGATCAGTTTCTCTATGGCGGAGAGGGCGCTCATATTCTTCTCCCCCGCTCGGGGGAGAGGCTAGGTGAGGGGGCCTCGAAAGCTGCTCCATCTCCTGCAACCCCCTCACCCGGCCTCTCCCCCGAGCCGGGGAGAGGAGGCCGAATCCAAGCAGAGTCCGGAGGTGCGCGTCATGCCGCCTTGGCCTGCGCCTTGGCGCGCTCTTCCTCCTTCAGCTCCTTCTTGGAGAGCTTGCCGACCGGAGTCTTGGGCAGCTCGGCCCGGACCTCGAGCGCGACCGGCATCTCGTGCTTGCCGATCTTGCCGTCGAGATGCTTCTTCAGCTCGTCGAAGGTGAGCGAGGCGCCGGGCTTCAGCTTGACGAACACCTTGGGCGCTTCCTGGCGATAGGGATCGGGGATGCCGATTACGATGCACTCGTCGACCGCGGGATGCTCGTACACCGCCTCCTCGATCATGCGCGGGTAGACGTTGTAGCCCGACGAGATGATCAGGTCCTTGGAGCGATCGACCAGGAACAGCCAGCCGTCGGCGTCCATGTAGCCCATGTCGCCGGTGCGCAGGCCCTTCCAGTTGCTCGCCGGATGGCTGAACAGGACCTTGTCGGTCTCCTCCGGCTTCTTCCAGTAGCCCTTCATGACCTGCGGGCCGATGATGCAGACTTCGCCGACATGCTCCTTGCCGGCCGGTAGGACCTTGCCGCCGTCCTCCATGTCGCGGATCTCGATCACCGTGCCGGGCATCGGCACGCCGCACGAGCCGACGCGGCGCACGCTCTTGTCGACCGGGCAGATCGCGCCGGTCGGCGACGTCTCGGTGAGCCCGTAGCCTTCGATCAGGGTGGCGCCGGTCAGCTTCTCGAAGCTCTGCTGCACCTCGACCGGCAGCGGCGCGCCGCCCGACATGCAGATCTTGAGTGACTTGAGGTCGAGCCCCTGCGCCTTGGGATGCTTGTTGATGGCGGTGTAGAGCGTCGGCACGCCGGGCAGGAAGGTCGGCTTCTTCTTGGCCAGATCGGTGACGATCATGTCGATGTCGGGCCGCGGGTAGAGGATGAGCTGATTGCCGTTGCGCACGGCGCCCAGCATGATTCCCGACAAGGCGTAGATGTGGAACAGCGGCAGCACGCAGACCACCTTCTCGGTGCCCGGTGTCGTGTAGGGCGTGGTCCAGGCCTGGCCCTGCGACATGGCGGCGATGATGCAGCCGTGCGTCAGCATGGCAGCCTTGGGCAGGCCGGTGGTGCCGCCCGTGTATTGCAACAGCGCCACTTCGTCCCACAGATTTTCGCCGACCGGATAGGACGTGTACTTGCCGTCGTTGGCGAGCAGGTCCTTGAACGACATGTGCCAGTCGTCGCGCGGCCAGGGCGAGAGCTCCTTCTTCTTGGCGATCGGATAGAGCCAGTTCTTGGGCCACGGCAGGTAATCGGCGATCGAGCCCACGACCAGCTTCTTGAGCCGTGTCTTGCCCTTCATCCCGGCCATCTTGGGATAGAGCGCGGCGACGTCGAGCGTCACCAGGATGTCGGTCTCCGAATCGCCGATCTTGAACTCGAGCTCGCGGGCGGCGTCGAGAGGGCTGTAGTTGACCACCCGGCCGCCTGCCTTGAGCACGCCGAAGAAGGCGATGATGTAGTGCGGCGTGTTGGGCAAATAGAGCCCGACATTGACGCCCGGCTTGACACCCAGCTTCTGGAAGCCGGCGGCTGCCCTGTCGGACGCTTCCTTGTAGTCGCGGAAGCTCATCACCTTGTCGAGGAAATCGGTGAACGGCCGGTCGCCGAATTGCGCGCAGCTATCCTCGAAGATCTGGTGCAGCGGCTTCTTCGGGATCTCGAGCTCCCACTTCACGCCCGGCGGGTAGCTCTTTTCCCATGGATAATTGGCCATTTTCCTGGTCCCTCCCTCCGCTGACTATTGAGGGCGGCCGGCAAGCGGTCAAGACGACGGCGGGATCCGATATTCGTACTCGTAGAGCGTGCGGAAACCCTGCGCGGCGTAGAGTGGCAGGGCCGCGTCGTTGGTCGCGACGACCTGCAGATAGGCGAAGCGGGCGCCGTGCTGCCAAGCCCAGGCATAGAGGCTTTCGGTGACGCGGCGGGCCAGCCCACGGCGCCGCGCATGCGGCATCACCAGGACATCGAACAGGCCCATGTGATTACCCTCGACCGCGCCGATCGCCATGGCCATCGGCCGGCCATCCTCGACGACGAAGGCGAAGCCGGCCGGCGCGGCAATCGCCGACAGCATCCGGCGCATGACCGCGCGATAGTTCGGCCTTACAGGGCTGTGCAGGCTAAAGGCGTCGATCCAGTCCTCTGTCGGCCGCTCCAGGATCTGGACCTGAGGGTCGGTCGCGAAGTCAGGCCGCAGCGGGCAACGCTGCACCAGGCTGCGCTCGATCGCGCCGTAGCCGCGGCCCGAGAGAACCGCTTCCACGGCCGGAGGGGCAAGCGGGGTGAGGCGCCAGACAACAGCCAGACCGCGTTCCCGGTAGAAGGCCTCGAGTTCCGTCACAGCCTTCTCGGAAAAATCGGAAATTTCTCCTAATACATTGATTGAATTGGCTCTTTTTGTGTAGCCGCCGGAGAATCTCAGGCGCCAACCGCCTATGTCGAGGGTCTCCAGGGCTGGCCAGCCGCGAAAGGCGAGCACCTCGAGCCGCCGAATCTCGTCCAGATCGATAGATCGTGACAACATACGCGCACTGTGATAAATAAAAGCCAATTAATAACAAGTGTTTATTTCCCCTCCTGTAAGTTATGCATGAATTTCGACTCCCCCTCCGTCGATGTTCGTGTTTGCTGGCAGTCGCGCTCATCGCGCTCCTCCCGCGCCCCAAGTAAGTGGCTGCCAGCATTCCTTCTCATCGCCCTTCCGTTGCTGCTGTCGGCCTGCGGCAGCGCCGAGCGGCATGGCTATGCCGATCGGCCGCCGTCCGACCGCGTCGCCTACACGGCGTGGCAGGAATGGACCAAGTTTGGCCGCTCGACGATCGTCTACGGCGGCCATGGCAACGGCTACGTCAACCGTAGCGGCGTGACCGAACGCAGCGAGCCGCTGGCAAGCAAGATCGGCGATTACTGGGGAAGCTGCGGTCACCCGGACTGGAACGGCCGCACGTCGAGCAAGCCGTGGTCGGGCGCGTTCGTCACCTGGGTGATGAGCAAATCAGGCGTGAGTGCCGCCGATTTTCCGCGCGACGGCAGGCATGGCGGCTATCTCGCGGCGCTGTATGACCGCGGCCAACGCGGCGGGCGCGCCCCGTTCCTGTTGCATGCACCCAACGAATATTCTCCCAAGCCGGGCGACCTCGTGTGCACCGGCACGGCCGGTCCGACCTGGCGCAACGCCGATCCGCGCACGGCGAAGCGGCGCATCGACTCGACGGCGAGCCACTGCGATGTCGTCACCGACGTGCGCGGCGGCTACGCCCACGCGATCGGCGGCAACGTGAAGGACAGCGTGACCATGAGCCTCTATCCGGTCGACTCGCGCGGCCGGCTGGCGCCGCTCTCCGGCAGGACCTGGATGATGGTGGTGGAGAAGCGGGTGTAGGCAGGCCTTTCGGCCCCATCGCCCATCGAACCCTGGCAGACCGCCTCATGGCCGGCCGACGATCGGGACGCGTGCAATGCGTGCCCTTGTAATGCACATCGTGCTCTTCGATCGTATCGCTCACTGTTCCGGCGTGCCTCCAGGACATTGCCTGTGGTGGTCGAAACCACCAATCTCTCGTGGGACACCAGCATCCTGCGTCGAACACATGCCTGCCGAGCCCATGCCGAGCGTCGAACCCGACGAACCTTCTCCCCTCTCGGATCGCCTGATCCTCGCGATCGTAGCGGCCTACGCCAGCGCGTTCGTCGTGTTCGGATTGCTCGTCGACGGCCCGGCGGCCGTCCTGCGCGGTCTCGTCGAGATCGTCACGACGCGCGACGCGCTCCTCACCGACTATTTCGGTGTCGGCGGCGTGGGCGCGGGATGCGTCAATGCCGGGCTTCTCACCCTCGCGGCAAGCGCTGTCTACTACAAGTCCCGCGCCAAGATGTCCGGCGCGGCGGTCGCGTGCCTGTTCCTGGTGCTGGGCTTCGGCCTGTTCGGCAAGAACCTCCTCAACATCTGGTTCATCGTCCTGGGAGTGTTCCTGTATTGCCGATTCAGGGGCGAGAGCTTCGCCGCGCACATCAACACCGCCTTCTTCGGAACCGCGCTGGCACCCATCTTCTCGGAGGTCGCCCTCAGCTCGACCCTGTCGCGGGAAATCGCGCTGCCGCTCGCCGCCCTTACCGCGACGGTCATCGGCTTCGTCCTGCCGCCGTCCGCAGCCCGGCTGTTCAAGGCCCATATGGGCTTCAGCCTGTACAACATGGGGTTCACGGCCGGCATCGTCGGCGTGCTGGTCGTTGCGCTCTTCAAGTCCTACGGGTTCGTGCCCGATCCGGTGATGATCTGGACCTCGGGCAACAACGGGCTGCTTTCCGGATTCCTGTTGGTGTTGTTCCCCTCGATGGCCGGCGTGGGATACATCCTCGACCGCAACGTCGTGGCGCGGATGGGACAGATCATGCGCCTGTCGGGGCAGGCGCCGACCGATTTCGTGGCGCTGGCCGGCTTCGGGCCGGCGCTGGTCAACATGAGCCTGACCGGGACGATCGGGCTCGCCTACGTCCTCCTGGTCGGCGGCGACCTCAACGGGCCCGTCATCGGCGCGATCTTCTGCATCGTCGGCTTCTCGGCCTACGGCAAGCACCCGCGAAACATCGTGCCGATCATGATCGGCGTGTTCCTGGGCTCGCTCGTGAAGCCGTGGAGCGCGGCCGATGCGTCGGGGCTGCTCGCCGCCCTGTTCGGAACGACGCTGGCGCCGATCGCCGGGCGCTTCGGATGGCACTGGGGGCTGGTCGCCGGCTTCCTGCATTCGTCCGCCGCGCGCAGCGTCGGGCCGGTCCATGCTGGGCTCAATCTCTACAACAACGGCTTCGCGGCGGGCATCGTCGCCGCCGTGCTCACCGCCGTCATCATCGCCGTTCAGGCCAAGCGAGGCGAGCCGCCGCGCGACGAATGACGCCCGCTCAGTCGCCCGTATCCTCGCCCGACTGCGCCGGCTCGAGCGCGTGCCGGGGCAGCAGGAACAGCCAGGCGACCAGCACGAAAGGCGCCGTCAGCGCCGGAATGGCGAGCGGTGTCAGGGCGACGTTCAGGGCCGCCTGGGCCACCACCGTGAACACGGTGCCCAGCGCGGCATAGGCCGCCACCCGCACGCTCGGCCGGTAGAACACCGTGCCGAGCGCAATCGCCGTGAGCACCGGGCTGAAGCCGAGCAGCCCGCCGGTGATCAGGTCGCTCTCGGCGCCCAGGAGATGCGCCGTCGCGACCGCGATCACGGCGCCCGCCAGGGCGAATGCCGCAGCCGCCGGCGAGCCGACGAGAAGTCCGGCGAGCAGGAGGATGGCGGCAACGACGCTCGACTTCAGGAACACCTGCGAGATGCTGCGGAAGACGCCTTGAACGACACCGACGACATCGAGCGGATCGGTAGGATAGGCCTGAACGGCGCCGACCACGCTGCCGGAGGGAAGCGCGTGGCCGACGAGGCCGGCGAAGCCGTAGGTGGCCAGCAACATCAACCACGTCGTGAGGACGAAGGGGAACGTCAGCGCCGACACGCCCCACGCCTTCATGGCGTTGGAGATCGCGAGCATGGCGACGACCGACACCATCGCGCCCAGCACCACGTAGACCCACAGCAGCATCCCGGGCGCGAGGAACGTGGCGAGGGCCAGCCCGACAAGGGTTGCGTTGTAGCCATAGAGGCCCGAGCGCAGCGCCCCTCGATCGACGCGAAGCCAGTGCGCCATTAACGTCGCGACGACCACGGCGACGATCGTCGCCATCGCTAGGCGCGGCGTGCCCGCCGCCCAGGAGGCCCAGGCGATGGCCGCCAGAAACAGCGCGCCGCTCAGCGGATTGTCCTGAAACATGACCTGCCCGATGCCGCGCAGATTGACGTCGACGAACCGCAGCACGCCGGACGCGTTGCACCGATCCTCCCACCACGTCATGGCTGGCTCCTTGGCATTTCCGACGGCCTCGCGCATTCGAGCGTAGCCTCTTCGGCGAGGCGAGGGGCGATCTTGGAAGGGGCTGCGAATGGAAGGCTGTGGATAGCGCCCATTATCGCCATTGAGGGGACCTGGGCTCGGCGGTGACTGCGGGTCGACGGGCTCTGCGGCGCAAACGGTCAAGACTTGACGATGCGTCCGGGTGATGGGATCGCCTGAGCGGCAGGCTCGGCGGCGACTGGAGAGGAGCGTCCCATGAAGAAATCGGTGTCACGACCCGGCAGCGACCGGCCTCTCGATCGCATGGTCACGGCGGGCCAGTCCGGCGACCTCCTGGCGAGCTTCACCGCGACGCGCCCGACCGTCGCCGAGCGCCGGGCGTCCGGCAAGGCGCTGCGCCGGGCGGTGCCGCGCGGGTCGCACAGCCAGTTTGCGCCCGCCGCCGACCGGCCCGATCCGGTCGAGATTCTCGAGCGCCAGAATCTGACCCGGGTGAAGAAGCTGGTGCCGGTGCGCTATGCGCGCATGCTCGCCTCGCCCTTCGCCTTCCTGCGCGGCTCGGCCGCGGTGATGACGGCCGATCTGGCGGCGACTCCGGCGACCGGCGCGCTGGTCAATGCCTGCGGCGACATGCACGTCTCGAATTTCGGCGTGTTCGGCTCGGCCGAGCGCGAACTCGTCTTCGCGATCAACGATTTCGACGAGGTGTTCCCCGCGCCGTGGGAATGGGATCTCAAGCGCCTGGCGGCCAGCGCTGCCGTCGCCGTCCGCTTCATGGGCGGCGACAAGCCGAGCGCGGCCGAGAGCGCTGCCGCGATCGTCGCCTCCTATCGCGAGCACGTCTCCCGCTACGCCGAGATGGGGCACCTGGAGGTATGGTACGATCGTATCGATGAGCGTGCCGTGCTCGATGCCCTGTCGCCGAAGGTGCGGCGCGGCGCCCAACGCGCCATCGACAAGGCGCGCGCCAAGGGCCACCAGCGCGTGCTCGACAAGATCACCGAGGAAATCGAGGGCGAGCACCGCATCGTCGAGGAGAGGCCGCTGATCGTGCGTGAAACCCACATCGACACCGGCACGCCGATTGACCAGGCGCTCGATGGCATGCTGCGCTCCTACATCGAGTCGCTGACTTTCGACCGGCGCCGGCTGCTGGCGCGCTACCGCATCGTCGACGTCGCCCGCAAGGTGGTGGGCGTGGGCAGCGTGGGCACCGGCTGCTGGGTCGTCCTGCTCAAGGGCGTCGACAGCGACGATCCGCTGTTCCTGCAGGTCAAGGAGGCGCAGGCCTCGGTGCTGGAGCCTTACTCCGACTTCCGCCTGCCGTTCGACAATCACGGCCGTCGGGTGGTGGTGGGCCAGCGCATGATCCAGGGCTCGCCCGACATCTTCCTCGGCTGGGGCGAGATCGACGGTCGCCACTTCTATGTCCGTCAGCTCGCCGATATGAAGGGCGGCATCGAGATGGCCGAAGGCGACCGCAAGGGCATCGCCGGCTTCCACGAATATTGCGGCCTATGCGGCTGGGCGCTGGCCCTGGCCCATGCCAAGTCGGGCGACGCCGCCGTCATCGCCGGCTACTGCGGCACGAGCGCCGCGCTCGACGAGGCGCTGGCCGAGTTCGCCCTGGCCTATGCCCGGCAGACCGAGCGCGACCACGAAGCGCTCGTCAAGGCGCGTCGCGCCGGCCGCATCACCGTCGCCAAGGAAGGATGAGCGGACAGGCCGCGAAGGGAGTGGGCGTGTCGGTAGCTAATCAAGTTGTCCGGTTTTGGTAGCACATCACTTGTCCGCTTCTGGGATTTGACCTGGCCGGATTGGAAGCGGTGGACGCGCCGGCCGGGTACGGCGCCTATGGGGCGGTCGTCTGGAGCTGACGGGACCGCGGCAAGGTCAGTTTCTTGGTTCGACCTGGAGGCCGTTTCTTCGTCCCGACCTGCCGTTGCTCCGGGACATCGCGCGCAGCCGCGGTCAAGGATGGCCGTAGGCCACCGCCGCAGGCGGCGCGCAGCGTCCTTGACCGGGGCGAGCACGATGTCGCGCTGGCGCAGGTCGGGGCGTCCGGCCTGTGCCGGCCCTCGTCGTCGAAGCGAGCCACGCAGCGCGGCCCATGGAACACCGCCAGGCCGCCATCGCAGTATTGGCGCACGCGCACGCGAGCCTTGACGTAGTGCGCGCGCAGCGGGCTGGGCGGCAACTGCAGCTTGAGCCGGCCGAAGCTCACCGTGTTGGCCCGATCGACCACGCGCTCCTCCTCGATGCACAAGGTCTCGGCAAGCGAGCCGGGATCGGCCACCCGCACGAAGCCGCTGTCGGCCAGCGTCGCCAGCCGCGCGAAGCGGGCATTGTGGCGTGGCAGGTAGACCTGCCGGATCCACCGGTTGGCGGCCTCGACCTCGCTCTGGCCCGCAAGCCACGCCGCACGCGACCCGTCCTGATGCAGCATCATGCCCTCGCACGGCTTGCGCTCGCGCTTGCGACGGTGCACCCCGCGGCGCGGCGCACGAACCACCAGACCCGACCCATGCAGCTGCGCCTTGACCCACGTGTAGCCCCACCGGAACCCGTGATCGCGCCGAAGATGCTCGTGAAAATGCTTCACGTTCCAGCCCCGATACGCCTCACGGTAAAGCCTCAGAACCCTGTCCTTCTCCCCCGCCGGAACCCGCTTCCCCGACGGCTTGCCCAGCCGACCGTCGCGAAGCCCCTCAAGCCCGTCATCCTCGTAGCGATCCCGGTAGCGCCGGAACTGGCGCTCCGAAACACCCAGCAACTCGCCTGCCTCCAGCATCGACAGACAGCCCGCTTCCCAGCGGCTCAATACGTCCACAAACTTCTGCATCCTACGGTCCTGTAGCCATTGTGCCCGGTTCATCCGCACCCCCTACAGGGGGACCTCAAAACCGGACAACTCGTGTGCTACCTAACCCGGACAACTCTCGTGCTTACGACACGAAGGGAGTGGGCGTTGCGAAGCCTGTCCCCTGTCCCTACGATCCGGCTCAAGTGGCCGGGGGGAAAGCTTCATCGATGCGCGAGCAGCGCAGATTGGCAGCGATCGTTGCCGTCGACGTGGTCGGCTACGCCCGCTTGATGGGGCGCGACGAGAGCGGCACGATCGAACTCTTGCGGGAACATCGCCGCAGACACCTCGAGCCGGCGCTTGCCCGTCACGGCGGGCGGCTGGTCAAGCTGATCGGCGACGGCGCCTTGATCGAGTTTGCCAGCGCCGTCGAGGCGTTGAGTGCTGCCGTCGCGTTTCAGCAGGCCATGGCCAAGGCCAACCGAGACCAGCCGGAAGACAGGCGCATCGTGTTCCGGATCGGTGTGCATCTCGGAGACTTGGTTGTCGACGGCAGTGATCTCTATGGTGATGGCGTGAATGTTGCGGCCCGGTTGGAGGCGGAAGCGCCGGCGGGCGGCATCGTGACATCGAGTGCCGTGCAGGAAGCGGTGGCCGGCCGCTTGAAGGCGACGTTCGAGGATCTCGGGTTTCTCGCCCTCAAGAACATCGAGCGCCCCATCCGCGCCTACCGTGTCGCCTGGGAGCCGAAGGAATGGACCGTGTCCGCATCGACGGCAGGCCCGCTAGCCGGTGCTGCCGCGCCGCCGTCCTCGAATGTAGTCATCGCCCTACCCGACAAGCCGTCGATCGCCGTGCTGCCGTTCCAGAACATGAGCGGCGACCCTGAGCAGGAATACTTCGCCGACGGCATGACCGAGGATATCCTGACCGGCTTGTCGCGCTTCCAGAATCTTTTCGTCATCGCGCGCAACTCGTCGTTCACCTACAAGGGCCGTGCCGTCGATATCAAGCTGGTCGGCGCCGAGCTTGGGGTGCGCTACGTTCTCGAGGGCAGCGTGCGGGCGGCGGGTGGCCGGATCCGCGTGACGGCCCAGCTCATCGAGGCCGCCAGCGGCTACCATGTGTGGGCGGAGCGCTACGATCGGCGTATCGCCGATCTGTTCGACATCCAGGACGAGGTCACCGCGCACATCGTGTCGGCGATCGACTTCGAGGTGCGCTCGGTCGAAGCCCGGCGCCCCGAGCGGCCGACGGCGGGTGGGCTCGAGGTGTGGTCGCAGTACCACCGCACCTTTCCTCTGCTGTTCCGGCTCACGCAGGAGCACAATCGCTCGGCCTGCGAGCAGTTCCAGCTCCTGGTTGCCGCCTGTCCCGACTTCGCGCTCGCGCATGCCGCCCTGGCATTTGCTTGCGTTTCCGAGCGCCTGTACGGCTGGACCGATTCGGCCGGCATCGTCGACAGAGCCTTGGCGGCCGGTCGCAAGGCGGTCGAACTCGACGACAAGGACTCCTTTTGCCACCTGTCGCTGGCCCGCGCCCTTCTCATGGCAAGAGATCGCGACATGGCCGCTGCCGCTGCCGAGCGAAGCGTGATTCGCAATCCCAACTCCGCGCTCGCGCAGCTTTACCGCGGTGTGTGCCTGATGGGCTTGGAACGGTACTCCGAGGCGTTGGAGCATGTGGATCTCGCGCTCCGACTCAGCCCGCGCGAGCCCGGCGTCTGGTCGTTCCACATGTGGCGCTCGGCCTGCTACGACGCTTTGGGCGACTATCCTCGGGCCATCGAGTGCGGCCGTCAGGCCGCTCGCGAGCGGTCCGACGTCGAGTTCGTGTTCATCCAATTGGCGGTGTCGCTCGTGCATGGCGGCCAATTCGACGAGGCGCTCGCTGCGCTCGAGGATGCGCGCCGAATTCGACCATCGCTGACACGGACCTCTCTGCGATTGGCGAGTGACGTCTTCATGGCGCGTCGAAAGGTCGAAAGCGACCAGGAGATCTTGCGGGAGCTGGGGCTTCCCGAATGACCATGCTTCTCACGTTGGCTGGTGTGTCCTCGCTCGTCGATCCCGCGCTGGTGCCGCCGCGCGCGGCCGAGCTCGTTCACCGCGCTACGGTTCCTGCATGAAGGCGGCGACGCGCTCGGCGATCATGATGGTGGGCGCGTTGGTGTTGCCGCCGACCAGGGAGGGCATGATCGAGGCGTCGACCACGCGCAGTCCCTCGAGGCCGCGTACCCGGCAACGATGGTCGACCACGGCCATTGGATCGTTGTCGGGACCCATCTTGCAGGTGCCGACCGGGTGATAGATCGTCTCGCTCTTGGCGCGGATCCATTGTTCGATCTCGGCATCCGTCTTGACTGCTGATCCGGGCTGGAACTCGTCGGCGCGGTAAGGATCGAGACCCGACTGGGCGAGAATCTCGCGGCCCATCTTCACGCCAGCGATCAGCGTATCGAGGTCGCGGCGCTCGGCCAGGTAATTGGCGTCGATCAGCGGAGGTGCCTTGGGATCGGCGCTGTACAGCCGGATCGTGCCGGCGCTTTCCGGGCGCAGCGTGCAGACGTGCAGGCTGTAGCCGTTGCGCTTCACGATGGTGCGGCCGTGATCGATCACCAGCACCGGCAGGAAGTGGAGCTGGATGTCGGGCGCGGCGAGGCCGGGCCGCGTGCTGAGGAAGCCGCCCGACTCGGCGATCGGCGAGGTGCCTGGACCCTTCTTGTCCTTGAGGTAGTGGAACAGCGCCATAATCTTGCTGGCGGTGTCGTAGGTATCGCGCGTCTTGCAGAATTGCAGCAACGAGGCGTCGAGATGGTCCTGCAGGTTGCCGCCGACGCCGGGCAGGTCGTGCAGCGGCTCGATGCCCACCGACTTCAGGTGATCCGCCGGGCCGATGCCCGACACCATCAGGAGCTGCGGCGAGTTGACCGCGCCGCCGCACAGGATGATCTCGCGGCTGCAACGGGCGACCTCGTCCTGGCCGTTCAGGACATAGCGCACACCCATGGCGCGATTCTTGTCGAGGATGATGCGTTCGACCAGGGCTCCGGAGAAGACGTGGACATTGCCCTTGTTGCGTTCGACGGCCGGTCGAAGGTAGGCGCTGGCCGTGCTCCAGCGCTGCTGGTTCTTCTGCGTCACCTGATAGTAGCCAACGCCTTCCTGAGTGGCGCCGTTGAAATCGGCCGTGCGCTTGTGGCCGGCCTGCTCGCAGGCGGCGAGAAAGGCGTCGTTGATCTTCAACGGATCGGTCTGGTTGGCGACGTTGAGCGGCCCGCCGGCGCCGTGGAAATCGTCGGCCCCACGCTCGTTGTTCTCGGCCTTCTTGAAGAAGGGCAGCACGTCCTCGTAGCTCCAGCCCGGATTGCCGAGCTGGCGCCAGTGATCGTAGTCGGAGGCGTGTCCGCGGACATAGAGCATGGCGTTGATCGACGACGAGCCGCCCAGCGTCTTGCCGCGCGGCCAGTACATCCGACGGTCGTTGCAATGCTTCTGCGGCGTCGTCTCGTAATGCCAGTTGTAGGGCGACTTGGCGCCCAGGCTGGCGAAGCCCGCCGGCATCTTGAGCTTGAACGACGTGTCGGGCGGCCCGGCTTCGATGATCAGGATGCGCAGCGACTGGTCCTCGGCCAACCGATTGGCGATCGTGCAGCCAGCCGAGCCGGCGCCAACGATGATGTAGTCATAAGGCCAGGACATCTCTCTCGTTCTCTCCTAGGGCAGTCTGTTCTCGATCACGGTGAAGACGGGTCGGCCGGAAATGGGCGCCAAAAACCCATTGGCGTCCAGTGGAAAGACGCTGCGGCTGACCGAATCGCCGACATTGCCGCCGATCGCGGCGACAGCGCCCGGCATCACCTCGACCACGATGTCGCAATGACCGGCGCCGCGGTTGAGGTTGTCCAGGCTGGTGCCGCTGCCGGCTCGCGAGGCACAGATGAGATCGCCGACCTGGGGCGGCCGCTCCTCTGGCCGGCGCGGGATCAGGGCAGCGCCCGGTCGTCTGGCCCGCTGCACCAGGCGCTCGACATAGATCGTGTGCCGCTGATCGGGGCAGAACAGCGCGCGTTGCACGCCGGCGCTCTGGATGTCCCAGGAGATGAACGCGGCCGACCAAGGGACGTCGTCGACACCGCTGCGCTCGGGATGGCCGACGCTCGCCCAGTAATCCTGGATCCGTTCGGGCGCATCCTTCTCCTTCACGCCGAGCTGGATCGTGCGCGGTGGGGCGTCGGACGAATAGACGACGATCTGGCGGCCATAGCGGGCCCATTCTCCGACCGCGAGCAACACCATCGACACCTTGGCGCTGGCGGTCGGCGGCGGCGCCTCGGGCTTCCAAGACGAAGCGGGGCAGGGCCCGAGTGGGGGCATATCGGCCGCGCTTTTGGGCGCTGGCGCGGAGGGTGCCGAGGTGCATGCCGACAACACGAGCAGCAGGAAGCCGAGGAACGCCGGCGAGCCGAACGAGCGTGAATATTCTGGATGCATTTTTTCCGAGGGCCTAATGACGAAAGCTCGTTCGCTGCGCCCGGAATGACAACCACCCGGCTCGCGCTGCTCACTCTCTTCACCAGCGATGACGCAGAGGAGGAGAATCAGCAAGAGCGTGCCAGCCTCCCCGCTTCCCTCACTGCTCGACGACGATCACACCCTGCGGCTTCAGGAGAAGCGCCACCTTGTCGCCTGCTCCGAGCGGCCGTTCGACTTGCGGGCAGGTGGCGAACAGGCACCCCGCCGCCGTCTCAATCGAATACTCCATGTGCGTGCCGAGGTAGCTCGCCTTGGCGATCACGCCCGCCAGCGCGCCGGCGGGACCCGGTGCGCGCTCGACCGTGATGGCTTCGGGGCGGATCGCCACCGTCGCGTCCCCCTCGCGGGCATCGCAATCGGCGACATCCACCTCGCCGTCACCCAGCCGCACGCGCACTCGCGCCGTGTCGAGGCGGCGCACGATGCCGCGCGCCGGCGTCGATTCGCCCATGAAGCGGGCGAGGAAAGGCGTCGCCGGGCGCTCGTAGAGATCGCGCGGGTTGCCCTGCTGCTCGATGCGGCCGGCATTCATGACGATGATGCGATCGGACACCGCCATCGCCTCTTGCTGGTCGTGCGTGACGTAGACGACGGTGAGGCCGAGGCTGCGTTGCAGGTCGCGGATCTCCTCGCGCATCTGGCGGCGCAGCCGGGCGTCGAGGTTGCTCAAGGGTTCGTCGAACAGCAGGACCGACGGCTTCAGCACCAGCGCGCGTGCCACGGCGACGCGCTGCTGCTGGCCGCCGGACAGCTCCGAGGGCTGGCGATGGCCGAGCTCCGCCAGCCCGACCTGCTCGAGCCCGTCGCGTGCCCGGTCGTTCGCTTCGGCCTTGCCGACTCCGGACCGCCGCAGGCCGTAGCTCACGTTCTCGAGCACGCTCATGTGCGGGAACAGGGCGTAGGACTGGAACACCATGCTGACGTCGCGCTCGGTGGCGCTGAGGCTGGTGACGTCGCGCCCCGCGATCCGGACGCGGCCCTCGCTCGGCAGCTCAAGGCCGGCGATCATGCGCAGCGTCGTGGTCTTGCCGCAGCCCGACGGGCCGAGCAGCGTGACCAGTGTGCCGGCCTCGACCGTGAAGCTGACGTCGGAGACGACCGTTACCCGTCCATAGCGCTTGGAGATGTTGCGGAACTCGACGCTCACGCCCGGCCTCCCTGCACCTGCGCGGCACGGCGGCCGAGACGTCGCTCGCCGACGACGAGCTGGATCAGCAGGATCGCCACGAGCATGAGCACGATCAGCGCGCAGCTATAGGCGATGGCGAGCCCGTAGTCGCCGTTGATGACGCGCAGGATGATGTAGGTGGTGGCGAGCTCGTACTCGGCGGTCACCAGGAACACAACGGCGCTCACCGTCGTCACCGCGCGCACGAAACCGTAGACCAGCGCACCGACGATCGCCGGCCGCATCAGCGGCAGCACGACGTGGACGAGGGTGGCGAGCGAATGACCGCGCAGGGTGGACGAGGCTTCGTCGAGGCTGCGGTCGATCTGGCTCATTGCCGCCATGCCGGCGCGCACGCCGACAGGCATGTTCCGGAACACGAAGCACAGAACGATGATCAGGGCCGTCCCGGTGATCTCGATCGGCGGCACGTTGAAGGCGAAGACATAGGCGACGCCGATCACCGTGCCCGGCACCGCGAAGGACAGCATGGTGGCGAATTCCAGGGCGGTGCGGCCGGCGAAGCGCTGGCGAACCAGCAGCCAGGCTGCGATCAGGCCGAGCGCGGCGGTCATCGGCGCGGCGATGGCCGCGAGCTCGACGGTGGTCCAGAAGGAGTTCCACGCTGCGCCCGACCAGATCAGGCCGTCCGCCGTGTGCTCGATGGCAAAGGCTTTGGCGTAATGATCGAGGGTCGGCGTGTAGTCGCGTCCCCAGACCTTGACCAGCCCGCCGACGAAAGCGAAGCCGTAGAGCAGCAGCGTGAGGGCCGCCCACGGCAGCGCAACCCATTGCGCGGCGCGGCGCGCCCGAGCGGGCAGCGGCGTCGGCAGCCCGGCATCGCCCTTGCCGGAGATGGTGGCGTAGGAGCGCGTGCCGACGACCCAACGCTGCAGGAAGAAGGCGGACAGCGCGAAGATCAGCAGCAACAGGGCGAGCGCGGCCGCGCGGCCGTAATCGAGCTGCGCGCCGACGACGGCGAAGTAGATCTCAGTCGATAGCACGCCGTAGTCGCCCCCCAGCACGATGGGATTGCCGAAATCGGCGATGCTCTCGATGAAGCCGACGAGAAAGGCATTGGCGAGGCCCGGCCGCATCAGCGGCAAGGAAACCGTGGCGAAAGTCGCCCAGCGATCGGCACGCAGGGTCTGAGAGGCCTCCTCCAGGGTCGGGCTGACGCCTTCGACGACGCCGATCAGGACCAGGAAGGCGACCGGGGTGAAGGCGAAGAGCTGAGCCAGGAAGACGCCCTGGAAGCCGTAGATCCAGCGCGTCGGCGGCACGCCCATCGACCATTCGAGGAGCTGGTTCACCAGCCCAGAGCGGCCGAACACCAGGATCAACGCCAGGCCGATGACGAAGGGCGGCGTGATGATCGGCAGCACGGTCAGCACGCGCAGCGTCCGCTTGTAGGCGAAGCTGGTGCGTGTGGCGATCAGCGCGAAGGCCAGCCCCAGCGCGGTCGTTCCCGCACCGCAGGCCAGCGCCAGGAACAGCGTGTTCCAGGCCACGCCGCAGCGGCCGCCGCCGGCCAAGCAGCGCAGGCTCCAGATCTTCGCGGTGGCGAGGCGCTCGGCGAGGAGCGCCGGGGCGAAGAGTCCGTCGCCGTCCTGGAAGGCCTGCACCAGGATGCGCAGGATGGGCCAGGCGGTGAAAAGCACGATCGAGGCCGCCACCGTGGTGACGGCGCCGGCGATGAAGGCGTCGCCGCCGAACGCGCCGCGCAAGGCCAGTGCGATGGAGAACAGCGAGAGCAGCGCGATCAGGACCAATGTGCCGCCTGCGCCGACGCCGACCTGTCGACCGTCGAGCTCGCCGAACAGGTCGACGAGCCAGCCCGTTGTCCAGCCGCGCAGGCCGATACCGAGGGACTCGGCGGCAAGAAGGACGACGCCCGCACCGCTCGCGATCAGCAGAAGCGTTCCGCGTCGCTCGCGCGGCAGCGGCGTCAGCGACAGCACGGCGCAGGCCGCCAGCGCGATCAGGGCCGGTGCCAGCCACCATTTCCCGTGGGCGACGAGCTGGGCCAGACCCGACGCGTCGTCCTCGGACGACCACAGGCCGGACAGCCACGCCCCGGAGCCGAGGCCTTCCTGCAGGGCGTACCAGGGCAGCAGGACCGCGGCCGCCAGACCGGCGGCCGACCACGCCAAGAGCGCGCGCCGCGCTCCCGGACCGTGGGCGCCTGGCCCGCGCATGATCATGACCATGTGCGGGCGAGGCGCCCGCGATCCGGAAGAGCTCGACCCCGCCGCATGATCAGGGCTTGGGCAGCGTGCCGACCTCGCTATCCCAACGCGCGATCAGGCGCTTGCGCTCCGCCGACTTGCCGTACTTCGCCTGATCGTAGTCGATCAGCTTCATGTCGGAGAATTTCGGCGCTTCGGGCGGCAGCGGCGTTGCCTTGTTCGACGGTACCTGGAACTGCTTGGCCTGCGCCTCGAGCTTCTGTGCTTCGGGGGTCAATGCCCAGTCGTAGAATTTCTTGGCGTTGGCGTGGTTGCGCGCACCCTTGACGATGCTCATCGAGCCGATCTCGTAGCCCGTGCCTTCGCACGGCGTCGCTGTCCTGACCGGAAAGCCGGCCAATGCCTCGGTGACGCCGTCATGCACGAAGCTGATCGACACAGCGGTCTCGCCGCGCGCCACCGCCTTCATGGGCGCGGTGCCCGAGCGGGTATAGGCATTGATGTTGGCGTGCATCTTCTTCAGGTAATCGAATGCCTTCTCCTCGCCCATCAACTGCACCAGGGTGGCGATCGCCACGTACGCGGTGCCCGACGAATTGGGGTTGGCCATCTGGATCTCGCCCTTGAATTCGGGCTTCAGCAGATCGGACCAGCAGGCCGGCGCCTTGACGCCCTTCTTGGCCAGCAACTCGGTATTGAAGCCGAAGCCCAGGGCGCCGGCATAGATACCGACGGTCTTGCCGCCCGAGTCGGTGTTCTGCTTCACCGCCCAGGGGTGTAGCTCGCCGAGGCGCGGCGACTTGTAGACATCCGTCAAGCCTTCCTCGGCGGCCTGCAAGTGCGGATCGCCGGTGCCGCCGAACCAGACATCGCCCTTGGGGTTCTGTGCCTCGGCCTTTAGCTGGGCGATCGTCTCGCCCGATCCCTTCTGAGTTATCGAGACCTTGGTGCCGGTCGCCTTCTGGAATTCGTTGGCGATCAGCGTGCACCATTCGACCTGCACCGAGCAGTACACGTTCAGGACACCCTGGGCGGCCGCCGGCGTGGCCAAGCCGAAGACCAGCATGCCAAGGCACGCCGCAGCGATCCTCATTTGCGTCCTCCCTCATGACGATTTTGTTACATCCTCGCACGCGAGCGCGCGGCATTACCAGCGTCCGATGCCGCTGATCACCAGGGTGGGCACGCTTCCGGTGTGGTTCTTGACCGTGAAGACGTGGCTGCCCGGTCTGCGCCCGTCGCGTACGTCGGTGACGTCGAGGCCGGCCGCCGCGAGCCGGGCGTGGGCCTTGGCAGTGTCGGGCACGCGCCAGCTCAGGCCCCAAAGCTGGTCGGGAGAATCCGAAACGCCCTTGTTCAGGTCATGGGCGATCTCGACCACGAGATCGTCGCAGCGGAAGAACAGCAGCCGCGAGCCCCATTTGGCATTGCTGCGGTCGAGTCGCAGATCGAGCCCCAGCCGGCCGGCATAGAAGGCGATGGCCCGCTCAGGATTGGGTGAGCGGACGACGACGTGATCGAGCGCCGATACTGCCGCCGCTTCGTCGACAAGGGCGGGGGAGAGGGCCGGCCGCGCGCTCCGCTCGACCAGCGCGCTCCGCTCGACCAGCGCGATCGGCACGCCGTGCGATGCCGACGTCGACAGCTCGAGCGTCTTGCTTCTGGTTGTTGCCACGCCCCGCCGCTCGAGCAGGCTCGCCGCCTTGTCGAGATCGGCGGTCGCGAACACCATCGCCGACAGCGCCGCACCGCCGCTGCCAAACGTCAGCCCGACATTGCCGGTCTGCAATCGCCCATCGACAGAGCGGCGCCCGAGGAGTGTTTCATAGACGCTTGTCGAGCCGGCAAGAGTCAGGTGGTCGAGCGCTTGAATCATGTGCGGACCAGGCGGCGAGTGATGTTCCGGCGACCGTCCAGCACCCGGACGATGGTCACCGTCTCCTCATGTGCCAAGAGTCGGCAGAAGACGACATCGAGATCGAGCATGACAATTCGAACATTGTGACCAAGGTTTGGTCGAGATACACCTGTTGCAGGAAACATCTCTAGGCGCTCATAGACCGTCTGCAGATCGCTAGCGTATCGCTCGGCAACAGCGAGGCCCGCCAACCCGGGCAATCGATCGAGAATGCCGTCGATGTCGACGTCCGCCTGCGGGCTGACGACGACACGTATCATCGCCGTCTGAGCGAGGCCAACTTCTCCTCTATTCGCCGACGATGCTCCTCTAGCGTTATGCCTTCTCTCTGAGCAAGCGATGCAAGGCTCTCGTCGACGAGCAGCTTTGCCCAGGACAGGTCATCGATGTCGAGCAGCATGGGCTCGGCGACGATGCTGGCCACGGCCTGCTCGACGCTGTCGTAGTTGCCGGCTGCGACCTGGGCTTCGAGCCACTCCTGCTGCTCGCGCGGAAGAGTTATCGTTATCGATGCAGCCTATCCCAATTGGGTCGGCTACCCAATCCGCTTCAGCCCGGCCTTGTACTCGATGCCGCGGCGGACATAGTCGTTGGCGCTCATGCGCATGCGGGCAATGTTGTCCTCGGTCACCTCGCGCACGACCTTGGCCGGCGAGCCGAAGATCACGGCACGGTCGGGGAAGGTCTTATTCTCGGTGACGACGGCGCCGGCGCCGATCAGGCAATCCTTGCCGATCTTGGAGTTGTTCAGCACCACGGCGGCGATGCCGATCAGGGTACCTTCGCCGACGATGCAGCCATGCAGCATCACGTGATGGCCGACTGTCACCCCCTTGCCAAGCGTGAGCGGAAACCCGAGGTCCGTGTGCAGCGTGCAGCTCTCCTGCACGTTGCTGTCGTCGCCGATCACGATCGGCTCGTTGTCGCCGCGGATCACGGCGCCGGGCATGACGCTTACCCGCTCGCCCAGGACCACGGCCCCGATAATCGTCGCCTCCGGCGCGATGTAGCAGGAGGCGGGGATGACCGGGACGCGGTCGCCGAGCTGGTAGATGGCCATGCTTTTCGAAACTTCCTCTGTTCTGGGACTGCTCACCTACACCACTTGCGAGCCGGCGTCCGCAGCCGCCGCACCGGAGGGCGTTGCCGTGGTCGCAGCGACACGGATCCGCTCTGCCGAAGCAAGGGCCGTTGGCGCACAGAGCTGCATGGCTGGGCTGTATCGCAGGCCGGAAAGTACCCTTTCGCGAACCGGCCATCAGTGCGTAAGCTCCCCTCCGAAAGCAATTCGGTCACGAGGGGGAAACATGAGTGAAATCGATGGCGCTACGCTGCTCGCCAGGAGCCTGAAGCAACAGGGCGTCGATCATCTGTTCGGGGTCGTCGGGTTTCCGATCACCGCGATCGCCGCGGCCGCGCAACAGGAAGGCATCGCCTATCTCGGCATGCGCAACGAGCAGAGCGCGGCCTACGCCGCCGGCGCCTACGGCTATCTCACCGGCCGGCCCGGCGCCTGCGTCACTGTCACCGGCCCGGGCGTGGTGCACGGCCTCGCCGGCCTCGCCAACGCCCAGCAGAATTGCTGGCCGATGATCCTGATCGGCGGCGCCTCGGAGACCTATCGCGGCGGCATGGGTGCCTTCCAGGAGGAACGGCAGGTGTTGATCGCCTCGCCGTTCTGCAAGTTCGCGCACGGCATCGAGACCGTCTCTCGCATTCCCTACTATGTCGAGATGGCGACCCGGCACGCGATCTACGGCCGGCCCGGCGCCAGCTACCTCGACATGCCCGACGACATCATCCGCGGCACCTGCGAGCTCGACAAGGCCTCTCAGGTCGAGCGCGTGCCCGAGCCGCCGCGCATGGTGGCGCCGGCGGAGAACATCGAGGCGGCGCTGAACCTGCTCGAGAAGGCGCAGCGGCCGCTGGTCCTGGTCGGCAAGGGCATGGCGTGGGCGCATGCCGAGGACGAGGTCCGCGCCTTCATCGAGCGCACACAGGTGCCGTTCGTGCGCTCGCCGATGGGCAAGGGCGTGCTGCCCGACGAGCATCCGCTGTCGGCCGGCGCGGCGCGCACGCTGGCGCTGCAGCAGGCCGACGTGATCTTCCTGATGGGCGCGCGCTTCAACTGGATCTTCCATTTCGGCCTGCCGCCGCGCTTCGCCAAGGACGTCAAGGTCATCCAGCTCGACATCGCGCCCGAGGAGATCGGCCACAACAAGCCGACCGAGGTGGCGCTGGTCGGCGACGGCAAGGCCATCATGACGCAGATCAACAAGGCGCTGGTCAATCGCCAGTGGTTCCATCCCAGCGATACGCCCTGGCGGATGGCTCTCACCAAGAAGGCGACCGAGAACGCCGCGACCATCAAGCCGCAGATCGATGACGACTCGGCGCCGGCCGGCTACTACCGTGCGCTGCGCGACGTCGCCGCCTGGATGCCTAAGAACGCCGTGCTGAGCGCCGAGGGCGCCGGCACCATGGATATCGGTCTCACTCAATTGCCGAGCCACAATGCCCGGTCCGTGCTCAATGCCGGCACCTACGGCACGATGGGCGTCGGATTGGGCCAGGCCATCGCCGCCGCCGTGGCGGATCCCAGCCGGCCGGTCGTCCATCTCTCGGGTGACTCGGCGATCGGCTTCTCCGGCATGGAGATGGAAACGCTGGTCCGCTACAACCTGCCGGTCAAGATCGTCGTCCTCAACAATGGCGGCATCGGCCCCGGCATGCCGGAGATTCCGGAAAATCCGTTCTTCAACCTCAAGCCCAACGCGCTGATCTACGGCGCGCGCTACGACAAGGTGCTGGAGGCGTTCGGCGGTAAGGGCTTCTTTGTCCACGACCCGAAGGACATCCGCAAGGCGCTCGACGAGGCGATGGCCTTCCCTGGTCCCGCCCTGGTGAATATCGTGCTGTCGCAGGGCTCGACCCGCAAGGCGCAGCAGTTCGCCTGGCATAGCTGATCGGGCACGAGCCCGCGGGAGTGACACGACAAGCGCCGCGCCAATCCGGGCGCGGCCCCCAACCGGAGGGATCGCCATGCAGGATCAGGTAAGGCAGCAGGAGATCGCGGCCGGCACGGCTCAGCCGGCGCTCAAAGGCATCAAGGTTCTCGACCTCACCCAGTTCGAGGCAGGCCCCTCGTGCACCGAGGCGCTGGCCTGGCTCGGTGCCGACGTCGTCAAGGTGGAGGAGCCCAACCGCGGCGAGCCGGGCCGCTGGGGCATGACCGACAGAGCCGACGCCGATTCGACCTACTTCGTCTATTACAATCTCAACAAGAGCAGCATCACCTGCAACCTCAAGACCGAGGAGGGCAAGGCGTTGCTCCGTCGGATGATCGAGAAGGCCGACGTCCTGATGGAGAATATGGCGCCTGGCACCTTCGCGCGCCTGGGCTTCGACTGGCCGCGCCTGCACGCGCTCAATCCGCGGCTGATCTTCGCCCAGGTGAAAGGCTTCGCGCCGGAGAGCCCGCACGCCAACTATCTGGCGTTCGACATGATCGCCCAGGCGATGGGCGGCACGATGGGCATCAACGGCCATCCCGACCAGCCGCCGGTTCGGCCCGGCTCGACGCTCGGTGATACCGGCACCGGCATGCTCGCCGCCTTGGGCATCGTCACGGCCCTCTATCAGCGCATGACGACCGGCCGCGGCCAGCACATCCAGATTGCCATGCGCGATGCGATGCTGAACTATTGCCGCACGCCGATGAGCCGGCAGGCCGCCATGACGGAGCAGTTGCCGCGCGGCGGCAACACCGTGCCCGGCACCGCGCCGGGCGGCCTCTACACGTGCGCGCCGGGTGGGCTCAACGACTTGGCCTATATCTTCGCCTCGCGCGGCAACGAGGATCACTGGCGCCGCCTGGTGAAGGCGATCGGCCGCGAGGATCTGCTCGACGATCCGCGCATGGCGGACCCGTCGACCCGCGGCGCGAATCGCGAGGCGGTCGACGCGGCGATCAACGAATGGACGTCGAAGCGTACCAAGCAGGAAGTGACGCGGATCATCGCCGGCGCCGGCGTGCCGTGCGGCGCGGTCATGACGACGCTCGAGCTGATGCACGATCCCGACCTGCACGCCCGCGGGATGATGCAGACGATCGACCATCCGGTCCGCGGCCCGGTCATCGTGACGGGCTGGCCGCTCCGCATGTCGGACACCAAGGTCGGGTTGAAATCCTCGCCGGTGCTCGGCGCCGACTGTGAGAAGATCTACGGCGAATGGCTTGGCTGCACCGCCGACGAGGTCAAGGAGATGAAGAAGGCCAAGGTGATTTGAGAATCGCCGCGCTGGCCTGGGCCATCCGCTGCTGAAAGGCCGCGAGACGCCACAGTGACGAACGGCCCGCGTCAGCGGGCCGTTTTCGTTTGCTCTCGCCTCGTGCAGACTGTTTCGAGTGACACGACACCGGGCCGCCCGATTCCCGGAGATGGCCTTCTATGGGAGGGATCGCCATGCAAGATCAGGCAATGCAGCAGGAGATCGCGGCCGGGACGGCGCCGGCGCTCGCGGGGATCAAGGTGCTCGACCTCACTCAGTTCGAGGCAGGCCCGTCCTGCACCGAGGCGCTGGCGTGGCTCGGCGCCGACGTCGTCAAGGTGGAGGAGCCCAATCGCGGCGAGCCGGGCCGCTGGGGCTCCAGCGAGCGTGCCGACGCCGATTCGACGTATTTCATCTACTACAACCTGAACAAGCGCAGCGTGACCTGCAACCTCAAGAGCGAGGAGGGCAAGGCGTTGCTCCGTCGGATGATCGAGAAGGCCGACGTCGTGATCGAGAACATGGCGCCGGGCACCTTCGCGCGCCTGGGCTTCGACTGGCCGCGCCTGCACGCGCTCAACCCGCGGCTGATCTTCGCCCAGGTGAAGGGCTTCGCGCCGGAGAGCCCGCACGCCAACTACCTGTCGTTCGACATGATCGCCCAGGCGATGGGCGGCACGATGGGCGTGAACGGCCATCCCGACCAGCCGCCGGTCCGGCCCGGCCCGACCATCGGCGATACCGGCACGGGCATGCTGTGTGCCATGGGCATCCTGGCGGCGCTCTACCAGCGCACGACGACGGGCCGCGGCCAGCACATCCAGATCGCCATGCGCGATGCGATGCTGAACTACTGCCGCACGCCGATGAGCCGGCAGGCGGCGATGGACACCCAGATGCCGCGTAGCGGCAACACCATATCGGGAACCGCGCCGGGTGGACTCTACAAGTGTGCGCCCGGAGGCATCGACGACTGGTGCTACATCTACGCCTCACGCGGCAACGAGGATCATTGGCGCCGCCTGGCGACGGCGATCGGCCGCGAGGACCTGATCGGCGACCCGCGCATGAAGGACCCGGTTACCCGCGGCCAGCATCGCGAGATCATCGATACGGCCCTCGAGGCGTGGACGTCGAAGCGCACCAAGCAGGAGGTGACCCGGATCGTCGCCGGCGCCGGCGTGCCGTGCGGTGCCGTCATGACGACGCTCGAGCTGATGCACGATCCCGACCTGCGCGCGCGCGGCATGATGCAGACGATCGACCATCCGGTGCGCGGACCGGTCGTCGTGTCTGGATGGCCACTGCGGATGTCGGACACCAAGGTCGCGTTGAAATGCGCGCCGACTCTCGGTGCCGACTGCGAGGCGACCTACGGCGAGTGGCTCGGCTGCACCGCCGACGAGGTCAAGGACATGAAGAAGGCCAAGGTGATCTGAGGAAGACGGTCGCCGGCGGTGCGAGGGGCGCGCCGCCGAAGGTCCGCGCAGTTCCTGCCGCGGCGCGATAGGGGCGGCGTTGATGTGTTACCCTCTGCCATCAAGAAGCGGGGGGGCGATGAACAGGCTGGACGGCAAGGTCGCTCTAGTATCGGGCGCGGCCCGTGGCATTGGGGCGGCGACGGCGCGGCTGATGGCCAAGGCCGGCGCCAAGGTTCTAATTGGCGATATCCTTGAGGCGCCGGCAAGGACAACCGTTGCCGGGATCCGCTCGGCAGGCGGTGAAGCTGACTACGTGCATTTGGACGTCTCAGGTGAGGCGAGCTGGCGAGATGCGGTCGCCTATGCCGAACGTGAATTTGGCGGTCTGGACATTCTCGTCAACAATGCCGGTCTGTTCCTGGGCAAAGGTTGCGAGGAGGCCACCCTCGAGGAATGGCGACGCCTTTGTGCTGTAAATCTCACCGGGGTCTTCCTCGGCACACGTGCCGCTCTGCCGTCGCTGCGCGAGCGCGGCAAGACGAGCCCTCAAGGCAGCGCCATCGTCAATCTGTCCTCGATGGCGGGCATCGTCGGCGCTGCGATCGACCCGCTCTACTCGCTGACGAAGGGTGGCGTTGCGCTGTTCACCAAGTCGACAGCCCTGGAGTTCGCTCAAAAGAAGTATCGCGTTCGCGTCAATTCCATACACCCTGGCGTCATTGAGACCGATATGGGCGACCAGGTCTTCTCGTCTGCCGCGCGCGGCGCCGGCACGAACAATCTGGAGCTGGTGCGTGGATTTCTGGTGCAATCCCATCCGATCGGCCGGTTGGGCACGGCGACAGATATTGCCAAGGGCATCGTGTTTCTCGCTTCAGATGATGCCGGGTTCATGACCGGCTCTGGATTGGTTGTCGACGGAGGCTTTACCGCTCAATGAACTGACGCTTGTGACGGCTTCGAGCCGAGCTTTCCGTTTACGTAAAGCCCCATTGACGTTTACGTAAACGTTAACTATACGAGCCGCATGTCTGGCGCCGCCCCGCCGGCCGCCGTCGCGGCCAATGCCCAAGCATCGCGCGACAACCAGCGCATCTACACCATTGCCGAGCTCGCCCGCGAATTCGGCGTCACGCCGCGCACCATTCGCTTCTACGAGGACGAGGGGCTGATCAAGCCGCGCCGGCAGGGGCTGATGCGTCTCTACAGTCCCCATGATCGGATGCGGCTGAGCTGGATCCTGCGCGGCAAGCGGTTGGGCTTCGCGCTGGCCGAGATCCGCCAGCTCCTCGATCTCTACCAGGTCGATCGCACGGGCATTCAGCAGATGCGCGAGCTGCTGCGCCGCAGCCGCTCGCATATCGACGAGCTGGAGCGCAAGCGACGCGACCTCGACGCGCACATCAACGACTTCAAGGACGTCGAGGCTCACGTCAGCGCCGAGCTGCGCCGTCGCGGCGTCGATCCGGAAGGCGACTGAGGAGGGAACTATGGCCGTCTACAAAGCACCGTTGAAGGACATCAACTTCGTGCTCAACGAGGTGCTCGACGTTGCGAGCCTCGCCACGCTGCCCGGCTACCAGGACGCCACCCCGGACACCATCCAGGCGATCCTCGAAGAGGCGGCCAAGCTCTGCGAGAACGTGCTGTTCCCGCTCAACCGCAGCGGCGACGAGGAAGGCTGCACTTACGAGAACGGCGTCGTGCGCACGCCCAAGGGCTTCAAGCACGCCTACGACATGTTCCGCGACGGCGGCTGGACGGCGGTGACCTGCGATCCCGAGTATGGTGGCCAGGGGCTGCCGGCGACCGTGGGCTTCGCCTTGCAGGAGATGTTCACCGCCTCCAACCAGGCCTTCGCCATGTATCCCGGCCTGAGCCACGGCGCCTACGAGGCGCTGTCGCGGCACGGCTCGGACGCGCTGAAGAAGCTCTATTTGCCGAAGCTGACCGACGGCACCTGGACGGGCACGATGTGCCTCACCGAGCCTCATTGCGGCACCGACCTCGGCATGCTGCGCACCAAGGCCGAGCTGCAGGCCGACGGCAGCTACGCGATCACCGGCACCAAGATCTTCATCTCGGCCGGTGAGCACGATCTCGCGGAAAACATCCTCCACCTGGTGCTGGCGCGCCTGCCCGACGCACCCGGCGGCACCAAAGGCATCTCGTTGTTCCTGGTGCCGAAGTTCCTGCCCAAGGCGGATGGGAGCGTGGGCGAGCGCAACGGCATCCGTTGCGGCGCCATCGAGCACAAGATGGGCATCAAGGCCAATGCGACCTGCGTCATGAACCTCGACGGCGCCAAGGGCTGGCTGGTCGGCGAGCTCAACCGGGGCATGCCGGCGATGTTCGTGATGATGAACGCCGCCCGCCTCGGCGTCGGCATGCAGGGCCTGGGCATCGCCGAGACCTCGTACCAGAGCGCCGTCGCCTACGCGCGCGATCGCATCCAGGGCCGGTCGTTGACCGGCCCGAAGAACGCCGATGGGCCGGCCGATCCGATCATCGTCCATCCCGACGTGCGGCGCATGCTGATGATCCAGAGATCGTTCACCGAGGCGGCGCGCGCGCTGTCGCTGTGGGTCGGCATGCTGATCGACGAGGCGCGCAGCCATCCCGACGCCGACAAGCGCGCGGCGGCCGACGATCTCGTGCAGATGCTGACGCCGATCATCAAGGCGCACTTCACCGACATGGGAAGCGAATGCGCCAACCTCGCGGTGCAGACCTACGGCGGTCACGGCTTCATTCGCGAGAACGGCGTCGAGCAGCTCGTGCGCGACGCCCGCATCACCCAGCTCTACGAGGGCACCAACGGCATCCAGGCGCTCGACCTGATCGGCCGCAAGCTGCCGATGAAGGGTGGGCAGGCGGCGCAGCGCCTGCTCGGCGAGATGAGCGGCTTCGTCGCGGCGCACAAGGGCGACGACAAGATGAAGGAGTTCGTCGAGCCGCTCGAGAAGGCGCTGGGCCGCGTGCAGGACGCCGCCCTGTTCGTCATGCAGCACGCCATGAAGGATCACGACGAGGCCGGCGCCGCGGCGACCGACCTGCTGCGTCTGATGGCGCTCACGGCGATGGCCTTCATGTGGAACCGCATCGTCGTCGCGGCCCACAAGGGACTCGCCAACGGCAACGACAAGGCTTTCTACGAGGCCAAGCTCGCTACCGCGCGCTTTTATCTGGCGCGCGTGCTGCCGCAGACCACGTCGCTCAACCATCAGATCAAGGCCGGTGCGCCGACGCTGATGGCCCTGCCGGCCGAGGCGTTCTGACGGCGGAGGCGACCCTCTCGGCGCGCGACCTGCTGGCGCTGCAGGCGTTCGAGCTCGCGGCACGCAGCGGTTCGTTCAAGGCGGCGGCCGAGGCCTTGCACGTCACGGCGTCGGCGGTCAGCCATCGCATCGCCGGCCTCGAGAGGACTCTCGGGGAGAAGCTGTTCGAGCGCGGTCCGCGCGGTGTCGAGCTGTCGCCGCGTGGCCGCCGGCTCGCTGCCAATACCGGACGAGCCTTCGGCGAGCTGTCGCGCGCGCTGGCACACCCAGTCGGCGGTGGCCGGCGGCTGCGGCTCTCCTGTGTGCCGATCTTCGCCTCGCACTGGCTGCTGCCGCGGCTCGGCGACTTCCTGGCGGCTCATCCCGACATCGAGCTGCAGGTCGAGGCCAGCCCGCGCATGGCCGACATGGAAACCGGGCTGGTCGATGCCGCATTGCGTTATGGCGACGGCGACTGGCCCGATGTCTCCGCCGAACGGATCTTGCAGCTCCGAATGGTGCCGGTAGCCGCGCCGGCCCTGGCTCGCCGGCTGAAGCTGCGCGCGCCTGCCGACCTGATGCGTGCGCCCTTGATCCGCGTCTCGCCATTCGGCACGTCGTGGACCGAATGGGCGAGCGGTGCTGGCCTGGACCCGGCGCGCTTCGAGCCACGCAAGACCGAAGCCAAGGGGTTGCAGGTCGACGGGATGGGGGCTGCCGTGCGGGCGGCCGCGCATGGACTCGGAGTCGCCCTGGTGTTCGATCCGCCGATCGACAGCGAGATCGATTCCGGCGCGCTCGTGCGCGTCGGGCCCGATGTGCCGGCGCGCGGTCAGGTCTGGCTGGTGTGCCGGCCACGCGAGCGCAATCAGCCCGCGATACGTGCCCTGCGCCGTTGGTTGCTCGCCGAGAGCGGCGGATGACGCGGCTCGTCGAGTTGAATCACGCTCAACCCGACCGGCCTCGCATGCGTTTGTCCCGAGGTGCATCGTCACCGATATCGCGGCCATGGATATCGAGCTTCCCGCACGCGACGGCGTGCTTCTGGCCGCGACCCTGTTCGAGCCCGCAAGGCCGAACGGCAGCGCGCTGCTGCTGAATGGCGGCACCGGCATTCCACGCCAATTCTACGACGCCTTCGCGCGGCATCTCGCGGAGCGCGGCTTTGTCGTGTTGACCTACGACTATCGCGGCATCGGCCAATCCGAGGCGCCGTCGTCGGCGACCATGGAGCAATGGGGCTCGGTCGATCAGGCCTCGATGATCGACCACCTCGTGCGGCTTCGCCCGGGCGCATCGCTTGGCTTGATCGGCCACTCGCTGGGCGGCCAAATCCTGGGGCTGGCCGACAATATCGGCCGCGTGCGTGCCGCCGTTCTGGTCTGCAGCCAGAGCGGCCATTGGCGACATTGGCCGCGCGGCCGTCGCCGCCTGCGGATGCTGGCGCTGTGGTGGCTGCTGATCCCCGGCCTCACCGCGCTGGCGGGCCGCTTCCCCGGCTCGTGGATCGGCACCGCCGATCTGCCGGCCGGGATCGCCCGCAACTGGGCGCGTTGGGGCCGCTCGCCCCACTATATCTGCGACGAGCGAGGCGGCGCGTTGCGGCCGTACAATGACGGCGTCGCCTGCCACCTCCGTTGGCTGAGCTTCTGCGACGACCCGATTGCGCCGTTCGACGCTGTCGAGGCGCTCCGCCCCTACTACCCGCGCGCCCGTGTCGAGCGACTGCATCTTGCACCGCGCGATGTCGGTGTCGCCTTGGTCGGTCATTTCGGCTTCTTTCGCAAGACGATGCCGCGTCCGTCGTGGGACAATATCGCCGACTGGCTGGCGCGTTCCCTGGGAAGCCCGTTTGTCGGCGCGGCGGAATCGAATAGGGTGCCGCTCCCGATGAATTGAAGATCCAAGGAGTGTCATGTCCGCACCGCACGTTCTCGCCGAGGTCAAGGACGGCATCGGCTGGCTGACGCTCAACCGGCCGGACTCGTTGAACGCCCTGTCGGCCGAGATGACCGACCTCCTGATCAGGCACACCGCGGAGTTCGAGAAGGATTCGCGCGTGCGCTGCGTGGTGGTTCGCGGCGCCGGCACACACTTCATGGCGGGCGGCGACATCAAGGGCTTCCACAAGTCGCTGACCGAGAACAAGGCCGCACACCTCGCCGGCTTCGAGATGCGCGTCGTGCGGGCGCACCAGTTGATCTACCAGATCCGCCGCATGGCCAAGCCGGTGCTCGCCTCGGTGCAGGGCGCGGCGGCCGGGTTCGGCCTGTCGTTGATCCTGAACTGCGATCTCGCGATCGCCTCGGACGACGCCTTCTTCACGCTCGCCTACCGCCACATCGGCCTGTCGGCCGACGGCGGCGCGACCTATTTCCTGCCGCGCGTCGTCGGCGAGCGCAAGGCGCTCGAGATTGCGCTGCTGGGCGAGCGTTTCACCGCGCAACAGGCCAAGGACAACGGCATCCTGAATTGGATCGTGCCACGCGAGAAGCTCGCGGCCGAGACCGAGGCGATGGCGCGCAAGCTCGCCGACGGGCCGACCTTCGCGCTCGGCGTCGCCAAGCGCTTGATCCGCACCTCGTTCGACAATTCGTGGGACGAGCACTCGCATCGCGAGGCCGAGGGGCTGGCGGCCTGCGCGGCGACGGAGGATCATGCCGAGGGACTCGCCGCCTTCCTGGAGAAGCGCAAGGCGTCGTTCAAGGGGAGGTAAAGATGCAGGACCGCCATATCGGCGACGTGCGCGTCACGCGCATCGAGGAGCAGATGGGGCCGGGCTTTCCGGCCAAGGATTTCTTTCCCGAGTTCAACGCGGATGCCTTCCAGGCCGAGCAGCACTGGCTGGCGCCGAGCTACTATCAGCCGGAGAGCGGCCGGCTGATGACCTCGATCCATTCGTGGCTGCTGCGGACGGCCAAGCACACGATCCTGGTCGACGCCTGCAGCGGCAACCACAAGCCCAGGCCCGGCATGCCGCGCTTCGACATGCTCGACACCAAGTATCTCGATCGCCTGCGCGAGGCCGGCGTGCAGCCCGAGGAGATCGACTACGTGATGTGTACGCATCTGCACGTCGATCATGTCGGCTGGAACACCCGGCTCGAGAACGGCAAGTGGGTGCCGACCTTTCCCAATGCCAAGTACGTGATGTCTCGCACCGATCACGAGCACTGGGCGGCGCTGGCCAAGAAGCCCGACACCGAGACCTATCAGGTCAACACCTACAACGACTCGGTGCTACCCATCGTCGAGGCCAAGAAGGCGGAGTTCGTCAGCGGCACGCACGGCATGTGCGACTGCCTGACCCTGAAGCCGGCGCCGGGCCACACGCCGGGCCAGATCCGCGTCGACCTCGACTCGCGCGGCAAGCGGGCGATCTTCGCCGGCGACGCGTTGCACAATCCGGTGCAGGTGCCGCTGTGGAAATGGAACAGCCGCTTCTGCGAGGACCTCGATCTGGCGCGCAAGAGCCGCCACACGCTGCTCGCAGATTGCGTGGAACAAGGCGCGCTCCTGATGCCGGCCCACTTCGCACCGCCGCACGCCGCCTACGTCAAGGACAAGGGCGACCGCTTCGAGCTCGACTGGGACTGGGACAACGCCCGCGGCCGATAAGGGGCTGGATCGCCTTCGCCAGACGACTGGCCGCAGGCGCGATCGCCGAAGTCGGGTAGCCGCTGAAACCGAGCAGCAGGCCCTGCCGGGGTCTCGTCCGGATGGAGAGGCGGGACAGGGCGCGCACGACCACGTCGTGCTTCCGCGCCGCTGCCGCTGCGTCGGTATCGGACAGGTCGCGCCGAGTGTAGGCTACCAGATGCATGCCCTGGTCGGGTGAGTCGACCTGCAGGAAGTCGCCAGCCTGGCGATGCAGAGCGTCGACCAATCGGTCGCGCTGCTCGCGGTAGAGGGCGCGCATACGGCGGATATGCGAGGCGAGGTGGCCGTCGGCGATGAAGGACGCGAGGACGTCCTGTTGAAGGCCGGGTGGCTGACGGTCGGCGAGATAGCGCGCCGTCACGAACCGAGGCAGTAGGGTGTCGGGCACCACGAGGTAGCCGACACGCAAGCTCGGGAACAGCGCCTTGTTGAGAGTGCCGACATAGAGGGTGCGGTCGTTGTCGTCGAGGCCCTGCAGGGCGGCGAGCGGATGGCCGCCATAGCGAAACTCGCTCGCGTAATCGTCCTCGACGATCCATGCCTTGGCGCGGTGAGCCCAGTCAATGAGCTCGAGCCGCCGCGCCATCGACATCACGACCCCGGTCGGGAACTGATGGGAGGGCGTGACGAAGGCGGCACGTGCCTGCGGCGCCAGGGCTGTGCCGGTCGCAACGTCGAGCCCATGACCATCGACCGGAATTGCGTGCAGCGCCACGCCGGCCGATGCAAGCGCCTCGCGGGTCAACGGATAGCCGGGGTCCTCGACCCAGGCGTCGCTGCCGGCCGGCAGCAGCACGCGCGCCACGAGGTCGATGGCGTGTTGGGTTCCGCTTGTGACGATGATCTGCTCGGGATCACAGCGCACCGCACGGTGGCTTGCAAGATAGTTGGCGAGGGCGTGGCGGAGCTCGGGTGTACCGCGCGGATCGCCGTAGCCGAGATGCGCGCGCGACAGGCTGCGCAGGGAACGCGCGCTGAGTCGCCGCCAGACGTCCATGGTGCGGGCATCGACCAGCGTGCGTCCGAGATTGAACGGCCGGGCGTCGTTCAGGAGCGTGACGTCGACCCGCCCGACAAGGCGTGGACGGCTGTCGTCGATTGGTCGGCCCGTCTTCGCCGCGGGGGCGGCACGCCCGCGTGGCTTGCCAGGCAGGTCGTCGACGACATACGTCCCCGAGCCGACCCGACCCGTCGTGTAGCCCTCGGCCAGCAACTGCTCGTAGGCCGCGACGATGGCAGTGCGTGACAGCGCAAGTTGCGCTGCGAGGCTGCGCGTCGCCGGCAGCTTCGTGCCGGCAGGCAGTCGTCGATCGAGAATCGCCGCGCTCAGCGCTGCATAGACCTGCCGGAACAGGGGCGTCGTGCCGTGTCGGTCGATCGACAGAGGTGGGAATGTGCCCGATAATGGTCCTTTCATTCAGTCGAGAATGGTCCTTTCATAAAGACCACTCAAGACCGATTGTCCGGCCATGAGTGGACCGAACGAATTGAGACGCCGCGACCTGGCCATGGACCCGGCGCGCAGCGAAGCATTGCTGGACCGCGGCTTTTGCGGCCGGTTGGCGACCGTCGGCGTTAATGGCGCGCCTTACTGCACGACGATGCTCTTCGTTCGGATGGACGGTGCGATCTATATGCACGGGACGAGGGCCGTCGGCCATCTGCGGTCGAACATTGAGCACGAGCCGCGGGTCTGCTTCCTCGTCGACGAGCCGGGCGAGGTCTTCGACTACGGCCGCTTCGAATGCGATTCGACGGTAGCTTATTCCAGCGTCATGGCATTCGGGCGGGTGCGCCTGATCGAGGAGGCAGCGACGAGGCAACGCTTCTTCGAGGCCTTGATGGCGAAATATCGAAGGGACGGGGCGCCGCGCCCTCGAAACTTCTTCCCGCGTATCGACCAGATCGTGTTGTATGCGCTTTCCATCGAGCAGCTTACCGGTAAGGAGATCGTGTTGCCGGAAGTTGCCGGCCGGTGGCCCGCGCTCGACCGCAGCAAGTCTCCGAATGCGCGGCCGCCGGAGCGAGACTCTGCTCGATCCTGAGGGCAGGCCTCTACCGACTGTGGGGCCGCTTCTCACTCGCCAGCGATGCGCTGGGGAGAAGAATGCTCAGGTGTGTGTCTCGACCAGGGTCTCGGCGTTCTTGACGCCGAGCAGCACGGTCGAGGCGCTGTCGGTGACCGGCTGGAGGAGCTGGGTTGCGGCGGCGATGTCGGCGGCGCCGGCCCAGGTCATGTGGTGCTCGTCCTGCTCGCCGACGAAGGCGAGGCTGACGGCGACCTTGCCCATCAGGGTGGTGATGTCGTGGCCGGCGGCTGAGTCCTGGGTGCCGGCGATGATGTTGACCAGCACCGAGCCGACGAACTGGCCGGCCGCCAGCGTCTGCTTGATCTGGCCGGTCCAGTAGTCCCGGCCGGCGGCGTCGGGGCCGCGGTTGAACATGTTGTCGTAGACGCTGTCGAGAAAGGCCGCGATCTGGGCATCGCTGGCGCCGGCCGGGTTGGCGAGGAAGGGATAGAGGCTCTTGGCCTCGGCGCTGATGCCGAACGAGCTGGCGATGTTGCCGAACAGCAACGCCGGCCCCTGGCTCGGCAGGCCGGTGTGGAACTGATCGACCCAGAAGTGGAAGCCCAGCGCGTCGGCGGCGCGGCCGAAGAAGGCGACGTAGGTCGCCGCGATCTGGTCCTCGGCCGACAGGGCCAGCAGATCGAGCGTCGTCGAGGCGCCGACCGTGACCGGCACGACGTGGATCGTGGCCTGGGCATCCTGGAACTGCCCGCCGTGGCTGGCGCGGTAGGTGAAGCTGTCGGTGCCGTCGAAGCCGGCGGCGGGCGTGTAGGTGAAGCCGCCGTCGGCGGCGAGCTGCAGGGTGCCGTGCGCCGGGTTGGCGATCTTCGAGGCCCCGAGCGGCGGCGTACCCTCGTCGTTCGTCAGGACGCCCGCCGACGCGGCGACCGTCAGCGCCTTGCCCTCGAGCACGATGTAGGCGTCGCCGTGGGCGGTCGGCGGCATCACGGGCTCGTCGGCGCCATTGATGGTGACGGCAATGGTCTTGGTCGTGCCGTCGACGGCATGCGCGGCGATGGCGTCGACGAGCGACTGGCCGGTGTTCAGGGCCTGGACCGCGGCGCTGGCGTTGTTCAGCGTGTAGGTCCAGGCGCCGCCCGCCGCCAAGACAAGGTTGCCATAGAGGCCGGCCAAGGTGCCGGCCTGGAAGCTCGCCTGGCCGGCGTCGGCATCGGTGATGGTGAGCGTGCCGCTCGCCGTCAGCACGCCGTCCTCGCTCACCGTGCCGGCGGCCGTGCCGCCGATGATGGCGGGATCGTTGACGCCGGTGACGGTCACGGTGGCAGTCTGGGCCGCGGTGCCGCCCTTGCCGTCGCTCACAGTGTAGGCGACGGCGATCTTGCTCTGCACACCCGCTGCCAGGCTCTGGAAGGCAGCGTTGCCGGTGTCGACCAGCAGCGTGGTGCCGGACAGGGTCACGCCGGCGACTAGCCCGGTCGCATTGACGACCTGCAACGGGTCGCCGTCGGGGTCGGAGGCGCCGGCCAGCAGGTCGACCGAGGCGACGCCGCTGTCCTCGGTCGCCGACGCTGTCACCGGCCCGCCGGCCTTGGGCGCGGTGTTGACGGGCTCGTTGCCGTCGGTGAAGCCGTTGATGGTGATGACGACGTTGGCGGCGGTGTTGTCGAAGGCCTTCACCGGCGCGGTCTCGATCAGCGTGTTGCCGGTCTTCAGCGCCTGCACCGCCGGGTTGCTGTTGTCGAGCTGGTAGGTCCACAGGCCGGCGTTGGCGTCGACCAGGCTGAAGGTGCCGTACTTCAGCGCCGTCGGCCCTTGGGTCTGGAACTTCGCCTCGCTCGCGCCGGTGATGGTGTTCACATCGACATCGTCGATGGCGAGGAAGCCATAGGCGGTGGTCTTGCCGTCCTCGGTGACGGCGCCGATGGTCGTGCCGCCGATCGCGGCGACATCGTTGACGCCGGTCACCCAGATGGTCGCCTTCTGCGCGACCGAGCCGCCGCGACCGTCGACCACGTCGTAGGTGACCGCGAAGCTGCGGCTGCCGCCGCCATTGTAGCTTTCGTAGGCGGCATCGCTGCGATCGACGTGCAGCGTGTTGCCGACCACCGTCATGCCCGCGCCCAGGCCGCCGACATTGGCGACGGCGAGCTTGTCGCCGTCGCTGTCGCTTGAACCGGCCAGAAGGTCGACGATGACGATGCCGCTGCCCTCGTTGCCGACATTGACCAGCGCACTGCCGACCTTGGGCGAGGCATCCGGCACGGCGCCGACCAGATGATCCAACATCTGCTGGCGATCGAACGCGATGCCGCCGGTGAACTGGATCGCCTCCAGCCCGCGCGCACCGCCCAGGAAGTGATCGGTGACACGGATCGTCTCGCCGGTGCCGTTCACGCCGACCAGCAGGTCGTTGCCGCTGCGGGTCAGCGTGACGTCGGTCTGGACGATACCGACGAGCTGCAGCGTATCGGTCTCGTTGAAGCCGATGTCGGTGATGGTGTCGTTGCCGTCGCCGGGCGCGAAAATGTACGTGTCGCCGCCCGCGCCGCCGAGCAGCACGTCGGCGCCGCCGCGGCCACGAAAGAAGTCCGCACCGGCCCCGCCAATGACCGTGCTCGCGGTGGCGTCGCCGTTGAAGTCGAGCCAGGAGCTCGCGGCGGGCGCCGACCCGTCGGTCGTCAGCTCGAAGATCTCGAAGCCGGTGAACTTCCAGCCGAGGAAGGGGAGGTTGCCCGTCTGGCTCTGGAGATCGAGGAGGTTGCCGGTTGCGGCGGCGTTGAAGACCAGCCGGTCGATGCCGGCGCCGCCCTCGGCCACATTCGCGTTGCCATTGGTCGAGGCGACCGCGAGCCTCAACGTGTCGTCGCCGCCGCCCAGATCGACCGACAGAATGCCGATGCGCACCTCGAGGTCCTGGGCCGTGTCGTCGCCCTTGAAGGTCAACTCGCCGAAGCCGGTCGCGAAATCGTCGCCGACCACGAACCGTTCGATGTTCGTGAAGGTGCTGCCGCGGAACATGCCGGCGTTGTTCGCCTGGTTCACGAGATCGAGCACGTTGCCCTTCTGATCGTACTGGAAGACCAGCGTGTCCGTGCCGGCTCCGCCATCGACCTTCGCGCCGTTCAGCTGCGGCAGGAACCCGGCGAAGGAGAAGAAGCCGATCACGTCGTCGCCGCCCTTGGCGTCGATCATGTCGCCCGCGGTCTCGGTGATGGCGTCGCCGATGATGTTCGCCGCGTCGCTGCCGGTGATCTTGTCGGCGTTCGGCGTGCCGACGACGTTCTCGACGCTGGTCAGGTGCAGCGCGCCGCCGTAGGGATTCTGGCCGCTGCCGGCGCCGAGATCGACGACGAGCTGCTGGACGACCGGCGTCGGGAAGGAGATGCCGAGCTCGGCCTTGAAGGAAAGCGTGTCGGAGCCGTTGCCACCGTCGTAGGTGAGATCGCCGGCGTGGAACTTGACGACGAGATCGTCGCCGTCTCCCATGTCTGCCGTGTCGTCGCCTGTTCCAGCAACGGCGCCATTGGCAGAGTCCGAGCCGGCTATTGTCGTCGCGCCGGCGCCCAAGCTGACAAGCATCTGATAGCGGACTGCCGAGTCGTCGCTTGCCATGGCGGCATAGAAGTGCGTGGCCTCCACTGGAGCGAAGCCCGTGATGCTGAGCGCGATCTGCCCGGCATCGTTGCGCAATGTCACCGAGGTCACGGTCCCGCCTGTGACGGCGAGACCTTCGGGTCCATTCACATAGGTCAGATTTGTGCCGCCGACCTGGAACCAGACTGTGTGGTTGCCGGCTCGAGCCAGGAATTCCTGTAGCGCCACGTACCCGATATCAAAGTTGGGATTCTTCGACGTGTCGGCGGCTTCGGCCTGATCGCTTCCGCCTTCTCCCGCGAGGAAGAGGAAGATGGGAAGCGTTGCCAGGGCTTTGCCGAAATCGTAGTTGTTCGACATCCATGTCTCCTGGATGCGTAGGCAACACGGTACAATGATGCCTAGTGCGAGAACTAAATGGCGACATTGTGGCCCGTCCTGTCTGGAAATGGGACGGCGGGCACAGGGACCGGTTCGGAAATCGGTTGAGCCCGAGCAGCTGGCCTGCCGGGGTTCCGCGTGGACATTGAGGCGCGAGAGCGGTCGCCCGACGACAGTGCGTCCTATCCGCGAAGGCGAAGAGAACGGCGACCTTACCTATCAGGGTGATGTCGCGGTCCCCAGCCGCCACCCGGGGGGCCGCCAGGGCAATGCGATGCCCGGACCAGCGAGCCGGGAGCGATCCGTCACCCGAGGTGCGCTACGCCGCGCGCGGCCGGATCGCCTCCAGTTCCTTGGCGATCTTCCGGCGCTGCTCGAGCAGCTCGAAGTCGGCCTGCAGGCCGAGGAAGAAGCCTTCGGACATGCCGAGGTAACGGGCGAGCCGCAGGTCGCTGTCGGCGGTGATGGCGCGCTTGCCCAGGACGATCTCGTTGATGCGGCGCGGCGGCACGCCCAGGGCCCGGGCCAGGCCGTTCTGTGTCAGCCCCATCGGCTTCATGAACTCCTCCGCCAGGATTTCGCCTGGATGAGGGTTGTGAAGCAGGGAGCGCCTATCGGTGGTAGTCGACGATCTCGACATCCTTCGGTCCTCCGGCGGTCCAAACGAAGCAGAGCCGCCACTGGTCATTGATCCTGATGCTGTGCTGGCCGGACCTGTTGGCCTTGAGGGCTTCGAGGCGATTGCCGGGGGGCACGCGCAGGTCCTTCAGGTCACTCGCTCTGTTCAGCAGACGAAGCTTTCGCAGGGCAATATCCTGAATATCGGATGGCAGCCGCCGGCTCCTCTCGCCGCGCCATATTCGTGCGGTCTCCGTGTCGCGGAAGCTGACGATCATCCAACCATAACGTATAACGTCATAGGTCAATGCGCAAGGCGCCGGTGCCGGCGTGCGCGTCGCGTCACGCGGAGGGCTCTGGCACCCGTCTCGCAGGCTGAAAGGGAGGCTGGCGCCGGACTTGCTCTTTAGATGATTAGCATACTATCTTTCTACGAATGTCCTCGGCGAAACGAATCGATTTCGGCTTCCGCGTCTCGCGCATCTCGCGGCGGCTGCGCCAAGCGGTCGATGCCGAGCTGCGTGCGCTCGGCCTCACCGAGGCGACGTGGCGGCCGCTGGTCTATGTCCGCCGCCTGGGCGATGGTGTTCGCCAGAAGGAATTGGCCACGGCGCTGGCGATCGAGGGGCCGTCGCTGGTGCGGCTGCTCGACAATCTCGAGCGCCGCGGGCTGATCGAGCGGCGCGAGGACGAGACCGATCGGCGCGCGCGCGGCATCCATCTGACGCGGGCAGGGCGCGATCTCGCCGTTCGTGCCGCCAAGGTGGGCGGCGAGATCCAGGCCCGGCTGCTGGCCAGCGTGCCGGTGGCGGAGTTGGAGGCTTGCCGGCGCGTGTTCGACGCGATCGAGCGCGGTCTCGACGAGCGCTCCGACGTGGCGGCGCCGGCCGCCGACTGAATTCTCGAAGTGGAAACGGAGGAAGCGATGAACCAGATCGTGGTGAACGAGCCCAATCGCTGGCGCCTGGAGTCGCCGGGCGCCGCCGGGTGGCCGCGCAGCGCGCGGCCGGACGCGGCGAAGAAGTATTTCATGGTGTCGGCCGATGGCCACGCCAACGAGCCGGCCAATCTCTGGGTCGAGCGCATCGACGCCAAGTATCGCGAGCGCCTGCCGCGCGTGTACACCGACAAGGATGGCGTGCAATGGCGGGTCAGCGAAGGGCACCGCCCCGATCGGCTGCGGCTCTCGACCCTCGAAGGCGAGGACATGGCGCGCAACAAGGCGGGCGCCGAGCCGCTCGGCCGGCTCGCCGATCACGATCTCGACGGCATCGACGTCGAGCTGATCTTCCCCAATAAGGGGCTGGCGATGTGGGCGACGCCCGACCCCGAGTTCGCCATGGCGCAATGCCGGGTGTGGAACGACTGGGCGTGGGAGCAGTTCGGTGCGCACCAGGATCGCATGATCCCGGCCGGCTGCCTCGCCACCGCCGATCTCGCGGGCTCGATCGCCGAGGTGAAGAGGCTGGCCAAGCTCGGCTTCAAGTGCCTGAGCCTGCCGTGCAAGCCCGTCTGGGGCGCGCACGACAGCAATCACGTGAACTACAACCTGCCGCATTTCGATCCGCTGTGGGCGGCCATCACCGACGCCAACCTGCCGATCACCTTCCACGTGTCGACCGGCCGCGACCCGCGCGCCGCGCGCGGCAATGGCGGCGCGGTGGTGAACTACGTCTCGCATTCGCTGTCGCCGACCATCGAGCCAGTGGCCAATCTCTGCGCCTCGGGCGTGCTGGAGCGATTCCCAACGCTGCGCTTCGCCACCATCGAGGCCGGCATCGGCTGGGTGCCGTGGCTGCTCGAGGCCATGGACGAAGCCTACAAGAAGCATCATTTCTGGGTGCGGCCCAAGCTCAAGAACCTGCCCAGCGACTATTTTCGCGCCCATGGCTTCGCTTCATTCCAGGAGGACAAGGCGGGTCTCGATCTCGCCGAGTCGCACGGGCTCGACGGCAACTTCATGTGGGCCAACGACTACCCGCACCACGAAGGCACCTGGCCGCATTCGGCCGAGGCGATTGAGCGCACGATGGGGCAGCTCTCCGACGGCGCGCGCGCCAAGGTGCTGGGGCTGAACTGCGCCCGCTTCCTCGGCATCGAGGTTCCGGCGCACTACCGCACGAACTGACGAGAGAGGCCATGAGCAAGCGCACCCTGCGGGGCAAGGTGGCGATCGCCGGAGTCGGCGAGACGCCGTACTACAAGCACGGCAAGGCGCCGGTGTCGGAGTTCAAGCTCGCCCTGCAGGCCATCCTGGCGGCCTGCGAGGATGCCGGCATCGACCCGCGCCGCATCGACGGCTTCGCTTCGTATTCAAACGACCGCAATGAGCCGTCGCGGCTCGCCGCGGCGCTCGGCATTCCGGCGATGCGCTTCTCCAACATGAACTGGGGTGGCGGCGGCGGCGGCGGCTCGGCCGCGGTCGGCAACGCGGCGGCCGCGGTGGCGTGCGGCATGGCCGAATGCGTCGTCGTCTTCCGCGCCCTGGCGCAGGGCCAGTTCCAGCGCTTCGGCGCCGCGCCGCCGGGCGGCGTCGCGGTCGGCGAGGCGGCCCTCAACGCGCCCTACGGCGTGATGTCGCCGGCCCAGCGCTACGCCATGCGCGCCATGCGTTTCCTGCACGAGAACCATATCGCGCCGTCGGCCCAGCGTGCGATCGCGCTCGCCTCCTATCATCACGCGCAGAGCAACCCGCGCGCGGTGATGCATGGCCGGCCGCTCACCGCCGAGGCCTACGATGCGTCGCGCTGGATCGTCGAGCCATGGCGGCTGTTCGATTGCTGCCAGGAGAACGACGGCGCGGCGGCGCTGATCATCGTGCCGGCCGAGACGGCGCGCGATCATCGCCACAAGCCGGCTTATCTGCTGGGCTCGGCGCAGGGCTCGGAATATCGCAACGGCGCGCGCGGCCACAACGCGCCGCTCTACGCCACCTCGAGCTTCACCACGGTGGCGCCGCAGCTTTACGACATGGCGGGTGTGAAGCCGGCCGATGTCGACGTGGTGCAGAGCTACGAGAACTTCACCGGGGGCGTGCTGATGAGCCTGGTCGAGCACGGCTTCTTCAAGGCCGAGGAGGCCAACGCGTTCCTGACGCCGGAGAACCTGATGGCGCCGACCGGCAAGCTGCCGCTCAACACGTCGGGCGGCAATCTGGCGGAGTGCTACATGCACGGGCTCGAGCTGCAGGTCGAGGCGGTGCGCCAGTTGCGCGGCCAGTCGACGGCGCAGGTGCCCAACGTGGAGGTATCGATGGTGATTTCCGGCCCGATGGTGACGCCGGTGTCGAGCATGATCCTGGGTTCGGAGGCCGTGCTGTGAGCTACCTGCCGAGCGGACTGCCGATCCCCGTTCCCGAGAATGACGGGCTGGACAAGCCCTATTGGGACGCCACGCGCAAGGGCGAGCTCGTGGTGCAGCGCTGCAAGGCGTGCGGTACCTTCCAGTGGGGCCCCGAATGGATCTGTCACAAGTGCTTGTCGTTCGACATGGGCTGGCACAAGGTGTCGGGCAAAGGTCGGATCTATAGTTGGGAGAGGCCGTGGCATCCGGTGCATCCGGCGCTCAAGGGCCACGGTCCCTACGTCGTGGTGCTGGTCGAGCTGCCCGACGCCGGCAATGTGCGCATGCTGGGCAACCTGCTCGGCGATCCCCACCAGGAGGTGCGGATCGGTGCCAACGTCGAAGCGGTGTTCGAGCCGCACGACGACGCCAAGCCGCCATTCACCCTGGTGCAGTGGAAGGTGGCGTAGGGGGAGCTTCCTCCCCAAGCGGAGCTTGGGGGGCATATTCATGTTCCCCTCCCCTTAGCGGGGGAGAGGAGCATGAATGACTCCCCGCGCGCAGCCGGGGAGGTGTCCGGGACCTACTGCACCGTGATCTTTTGCGATTCGACCACGCTCTTCCACTTCGGCACTTCGGCGGCGATCATGGCGGCGAACTCCTGTGGCGTGCTCGCCGTCGCGATGCAGCCGTAGCCCATGAACTTCTTCTCGATCTCGGGATCGGCAAGGACCTGGCGGATCGCCGAGTTGAGCTTGTCGATCACCAGCGCCGGTGTGCCGGCGGGTGCTAGGATGCCGAACCACACGTTGACCTCGAAGCCAGGCAGCGACTCGCCGATGGTCGGCGCGCCTGGCATCAGCGGTGACGGCTTGGCCGTCGACACGGCCAGCAGCTTGAGCTTGCCGGCCCGAACCGCCGCATCCTGCGTGTCCGACGACGTGGTGAGCAGCATCTTCACCTCGCCGTTCAACACGCCCATGGTCGATGGCGCCTGACCCTTGTAGGGAACGTGCGTGAGCTTGACGCCAGCCTCCTTGGCGAACAGCTCGGTCGCGAGATGGCCGAAAGAACCGGCGCCGGCCGTTCCGTACTCGAGGCCGTTCGGCTGTGCCTTGGCGTATGCGATCAGCTCCCTGACCGTGCTTACCGGCACCGAGGGATGCACCACCAAGGTCATCGGTGCGATCGACACCAGGGAGACCGGCGCGAAATCCTTGATCGGATCGTAGCCGACATCCTTCTGGATCAGCGGCACGATGGCGCTCGGTCCGTTGTTGCCGAACACCAGGGTGTAGCCGTCGGGTGCCGCGTGCGCGACCTGGGCTGTGCCGATGGCGCCTGCGGCACCGGCCTTGTTGTCGACGATAACCGGCTGGCCTAGTGCCTTCGAGAGCGGCTCCTGCAGTGTGCGCGCCATGATGTCGGTCGTGCCGCCCGGGGCGTAGGGCACGACCAGCCGGATCGGCTTGTCGGGGAACTGCGCCAGCGCAAAGTCCGGCAGCAGGCCAAACGCCAGGGCGAGGGCGGCGAGGGCGATGCGTCTCGTGGTCAAGAGTTCCTCCCGAATGTGTTTCGTTGTTTCCGGTTGTGGACGGTTTCTTGGTTCTCCCCCCGTAGTCCGGGGAGGTGGCCCGATGGGCCGGAGGGGGAGGGTCTCAGGCAAGGTCATGCAAATTCCGACGTTGGGATCAGCAGCATCTCGACTGCGGTTCTCCCCCTCCGCCTGCATGACGAAGGAGGGAAAAGAGGGAAGATGCCCGCAGTTCACAAGAAGTCACCCCGGCGACCGCGCGGCCCGCTCCTGGTAGCGCTGCCGCAGGCTTTCGAGATGGTCGGTCATTGCCGCCACGGCAGCGTCGGAATCGCGCCGGTGGAGCGCCTCGAGCAAGCGGCGGCGTGCCTTGATGGTGAGGTCGTTGCGCTCGCCTCCGGCGGCGTGCGCGAAGTCGCGCATCACCTCCATCACAGCGCCCATCAGCATGACCATCACGGCGTTGCGCGTGGTTCGTGCCAGCAGATTGTGGAACTCTATATGGACGTCGATCTTGTCGTCGTAGCGGCCGGCTGCCAGCAGCCGCTCGGCCTCGTCGACATTGGCGGTAAGCGCTGCGAGGTCTTCGTCGGTGGCGCGCGTGCAGGCAATGCGCACCACGGTCGAGGCGAGCCATAGCCTCGCTTCGGTCAGCTCGTCGAGCGATACGCTGCCAAGCTGGTAGAGATTGCGGAAGCTGTCGCTGATGAGGCCGGCATCGCCCTGGCCGATGAAGGCGCCGCCGCGCGCCCCCGCCTGCAGCGACACCAGCCCGCTGCGCTCGAGGTTGCGCAGCGCCTCGCGCACCGCACCGCGACTGACACCGAAGCTCTCGGCAAGCTCGCGCTCCGGCGGCAGCTTGTCTCCCGAGCGCAGTTCGCCCGAGGCGATGCGTCCCTGGATCTGCGCCGACACCTGGTCGGACAGGCGGCTGCGGCGGATCGGGTCGAAGGCCGGGCTCACGGCGCGGCGCCACCCGCGGTGAGGGCGGCGAGTGCGTTGGCGCCGATGCGCTCGCGATAGGCTGCCTCGCCGCCGGCCATCCGAGCGTGATCGGCGAGGTAGGCATCGAACGAGGCCTGGTCGCGGCTCGCCGCGACATAGGCGGCGAGATGCGTTTCGTCCTGGGCATAGAGGCCGGGGCTGCAGCCGGGATGGGCGCCGAAGGGCGTCGCCACCACGGCATGGACGAAGGCTGACGGAATCTTGGTCAGACGCGCCGACTGGCGCACGGTGCTCACCGGCACGATACGATCGACCGAACAGATCACATGCCTGGCCGCCTGAGCCATCAAGAGGTCGAAGTAGCCGGACCCGAAATATTGCACATTGCCTTCCTCGTCGGCCTGCTGGCCGTGCAGCAGCACGATGTCGGGCTTGATCGCCGGCACTTCGAGCAACGGCCGGCCGCCTTCCTGGATGCGGGCCTTGCGATAGCCCTGCGGGTTGACATTCGGCAGGTCGGTACCGAGATCGGGGATCAGCCCGTAGGGCAGGTCGCAGGCGCCGGCGCGTAGGCCGCCGGCGATGCCCGGCCCATCCATCTCGAGCACCTTGATGGCGCCCGACTGCGCGGCGCGGCGAAAGTTGGGGGCGAGGCCGAGATGCTCAAAGCTGATGAAGACGCAAGCAGTCTCGCGCACGCAGCCGGCGCCGATCAGCATGTCGGGCGCGACGCTGCCCGGCGCCGGCACCAGCGTGAGGTTGCGCACGCCACGGCGGACCAGGCCACGGATCAGTGCCATCGGCTGACCGTGGAATATCCAGCCGCCGATGCCCACGATCATGCCGTCCTCGACGGCCGACAGCGCGGTTTCGAGGTCGACGATCTTGCTCGACTTTGTGCTCGCCATGGCGTCAGCCCCGCAGCATGTGGCGGGCGATCACCAGACGCTGGATCTGGTTGGTGCCCTCGAAGATCTGGTTGATCTTGGCGTCGCGCATGTAGCGCTCGACCGGGAAGTCGCGCATGTAGCCGGCGCCGCCGAAAATCTGCACCGCGTCGGTCGTGACCTTCATGGCAGTGTCGCTGGCGAAGCACTTCACCATCGAGGCCTTGGCCGAGAAGCCGTCCCATTCCTGGCGATCGGCCATGCGGGCGCAGTCGTAGAGCATGCAGCGCGCCGCCTCGGTTTGCATTTGCATGTCGGCCAGCATGAACTGGATGCCCTGGAACTCGGCGATCGGCCGGCCGAACTGATTCCGCTGACGCGCGTAAGCCGTCGCCTGGTCGATCGCGCCCTGTGCCAGGCCGCATGAGATCGCTCCGATAGTCGGCCGGTTGAGATCGAGGATGCGCATGCAGGTCTTGAAGGCCTGACCCTCGGGGCCGACCATGTTCTCGGCCGGCACGCGCACGTTGTCGAAGAAGATCGGCACGTTGGGCACGCCGCGGATGCCCATCTTGCGATCTTCCTTGCCGAACGAGAATCCCTTGCTCTTGGTGTCGACGATGAAGGCCGAGATGCCGTTGGTGCCTTTGCCTTCGCTGGTGCGCGCGAACACCAGCATGAAATGCGCGACCGAGCCGAAGGTGATGTAGATCTTGCCGCCATTCAGCACCCAGCTCTCGCCATCCTGCACCGCTCGCGTCTTCATCGACGAGACGTCCGAGCCGGTGCCCGGTTCGGTGATGGCGACGGCGGTGATGGTGCGGCCCTTGGCCGACAGGCCGAGATAGTGGCGCTTCTGCTCCTCGCTGCCGAAATTGAGGATTGGCAGGATGAGGCCGAACGAATTGTTGGCGGCGAGCAGGGCGGCCGACTCGGAGACTTTGGCGATCTCTTCCTTGACCAGGCAGACCGAAGTGAGATCGCCGCCCGGTCCGCCGTAGCCCTGCGGCACCCAGAGCTGCAGCAGACCCATGTCGCCGAAGATCTCGACCAGCTCCTCGGGAAAGCGATTGCTCTCGTCGATCTCCGAAGCGATCGGCGCGACATGCCGCTCCACCATCTTGCGCACCTGGTCGCGCAGCAACAGGTGATGCTCCTCGAAATGGTAATTGTTCATCGTGCGGCCTTTCGCTCGGCCCTGGGCCAGGGAAACTTGCGCGCCAGGACGCCGGTCGTGTCGACGGCATGGCGTAGCACGAACAGTTCCTCGGCGTCGGGAGGCGTGGTGCGGGGGATTGTCTGCGGCACCACAAGATCGAATCCGGTATTGTCGCGCACTTCCTCCAGCGTGACGCCGTCGTGCAGGGAGCGGATGCGCATTGCCTTGCTCGCCGGCTCGAAGTCGAACACACCGAGCGGCGTGACGGCGAGGCGCGGGCCGCCCTCGGGCAAGCCGAAGTCGGTGCGCGACGTGCCGCCCTCCATGTGGCCGGCGCCACAGACGAAGTCGACCTTGGGCACGAAGGCGCCGCGGTCGTGGCGTGTCGTCATGATGTAGAAACGACGTGACAGGCCGCACAGGGCGCTGATGCCGACCGTGCCGGGCCCGCGCAGGCGCGGCTTGTCGTGATTGCCGACGCAGACCGTGTTGATGTTGCCGAAACGGTCGGTCTGCAGGGCTCCCAGGATGGCGAAATCGAAGAAATGCACCTGCCAGTCGATGAAGTCGATCATCTGCGGCAGGTCCATGACGGCCTGGGCGACGGCAATGTTCTCAGCGTCGGCAGCCGGTCGGATGACACCCTCGGTGGGATTGGTCATCCCGCCTGGGCCGGAGACCCACCAAAGATGCGGTGCTTGGCGTTGGCGCGCGAGGTTGCAGGCGGCGACTTGGATGTCGGAGTTGGTGCCGACGATAGCCTTCTCGCCGTCGGCCATATCGCGGGCCAGGAGCACGGCCAGCATTTCGCCCAGAGCGAAGCCGGAAGTCGTGGCAGGCATTTCCTTTTCCCTATTGGTTCATTAGTCAGTCTATTTAATGGTCGGACCAATAGAGAGTCAAGGATTCGAAGCCACGGACGGGACGCCCGAAGCTTGGAGGACGATGACCAATCTGGCTTCTTGGTTACCGGCCCTTCCAGTTTGGCTTGCGCTTCTCGGCGAAGGCCTTCGGCCCTTCGATCGTGTCCTCGCTGCGCGCCATGGCGACGAAGGCCGGGTAATGTAAATTGTGGGTTGCCACTTCGAGGGCCGACACATCGAGCGAGCGCATGACGACCTGCTTGGTTGCGCGCACTGACATTGGCGAGCAGGCCAGGATCTCGTCGGCCCAGCGCCGAGCCTCTTTCATGAGATCGGCCTGGGGTACGACGGCGGTAACGAAGCCGAGCTCATAGCCTTCTTTGGCGGGCACGTGGCGACCAGTCAGCATCATGCCCATTGCCTTCTTGAGTGGGATCATGCGCGACAGGCGCTGCATCCCGCCGGCACCCGCGGCCAAGCCGACGCGCGGTTCCGGCAACGCGAAGCGGGCATTGTCGGAGGCAACGATGATATCGCAGGCGAGCGCGATCTCGAACCCGCCGCCCATGGCGACGCCGTTCACTGCCGCGATGACTGGCTTGTCGAGGTCATAACGGTTGGTCAGGCCGCCAAAGCCCTTTGCCGGATGGACTGGCCGCTTGCCGGTCTTAGCCTGTAGCTCGGCATGATATTTTAGGTCGTTACCAGCGCAAAACGCTTCGTTGCCTGCGCCGGTGATGATCGCGACCCAGAGGTCGGGGTTGGCGTGGAACTCGTCGAACGCGGCAACCAGCTCCTCATTCGCCATGGGATGGCACGCGTTGCGGACCTCCGGGCGATTGATGGTGACGATCATCAGGCGACCGTCGATCTCGACCTTGCTGTACTGGCCCATGGCGTATCCCCTCCTGGTTCTGTGAATGAGGATTTAGCTCAATTGGAGGCCGGGCAAAACGGTCCTTCTCGATACTGGCTGCGCCAGCGAAACGGGCTCGCTGGGCAAGCCTAGTCGAAGCCGAGCCACAACATATAGTGCTCTTGCGTCGCGGAAATTCCATTCCTGTATTCACACAGAATGCGCACTGTTGCCGATGGGCCACACGTCTTCGCCGAGTCGCCACAAGTCGGCCCGATTTCTTGAAGTGTACAAAGTATGGTGTGTATATGGCGCTTCCGCATCGGCAACGCTCCTCAGCCCGCCGATGCATGTAAGTTCAGTCATTCGAGGGGAAGTACCCATGAAAAAGGCTTTGGTGGCCGCCGCAGCAATGATGGTTCTGCCAGTTGCGGCCCAAGCGCAGTCGCCGGCACCGGGTGTCTATATCGGTGCGGAAGGCGGCCTGAACTGGCTGCTGAACTTCTCGGCCAACACCAACCTGGCGCCGAACTTCGCCACGGTGAGCGTGACGCCGCAGACCGGCTGGGTGGTCGGTGGCGTGATTGGCTACGACTTCGTCGGTCCGCGCGTCGAGCTCGAGGGCGTGTACCGGCAGAATCAGCTCAACATCGGCGTGCCGAACACGGCGATCAACAACAAGGTCGGCCAGCTCGGCATTATGGCGAATCTGCTGTACGACTTCATGCCTGCCTCGGTGATCACGCCGTACATCGGCGCCGGTGCTGGTGTCGGCTTCGTTGACAGCAACCAGTCGCTGGGTAGCACGGTGTTCGCCTACCAGGGCATCATCGGCTTGGCCTGGAACGTCGACACCAACTTCCGTGTCGCTCTGGACGGCCGCTACTACGGCACGTCGAACCCGTCGATCAACGGGACGAGCTGGACCAACAACAACTTCAGCGTGATGCTGGGCCTGCAGCTCAAGTTCGGCCCGCCGGCGCCTGCGGCTCCGCCGCCGCCGGCCGCGGCTGTTGCGCCGCCGTCGTTCATGGTGTTCTTCGACTGGGATCGCTCGAACCTGTCGCAGCAGGCGCTGACGACGATTGGTCAGGCGGCTGCCGCCTACAAGGCCAAGGGCAATGCCCGCATTACCGCGACCGGCCACACCGACACGTCGGGTCCGGAAGCGTACAACATGGCGCTGTCGCTGCGCCGCGCGAATGCGGTCAAGGATGCGCTGGTGCGTAACGGCGTGCCGGCGACGGCGATCACGGTGATTGGGCGCGGCGAGCAGGGTCTGCTGGTGCCGACCGCCGACGGCGTGCGCGAGCCGCAGAACCGCCGCGTCGAGATCGTCATCCAGTAAGACTGTCCCCACCAAGGGCAATCGGGACGGCCGGGCTCAGCCCGGCCGTTTTCATTTGTCCGATGCAAACAAATCTTTGCAGTCGACCGCTGCTTTTCGGGTTGGCGGGCCCGGGGGGCCCCTCTATATCCGGGCGAGGAGAATTGTCATGTCGCAAGTGCTCATGCCCAAGGCGACCGCCGTTTGGTTGGTCGAAAACACGACCCTGACGTTCGATCAGATTTCGACCTTTACCGGTCTGCATCCGCTCGAGGTCCAGGCGATCGCCGACGGGGAAGTGGCCGGCGGCATGACCGGCCTCGACCCGACGACGAACGGCCAGCTCACCAAGGAAGAAATCAAGCGCGGCGAGAGCGATCCGGCGGTTCGTCTGCGCCTCAGCCCGCGCGACATCCCCGAGCCGATCGCGCGCTCGAAAGGGCCACGCTACACGCCGGTCGCCAAACGGCAGGACCGGCCCGATGCCATCGCCTGGCTTCTCAAGGTTCATCCGGAATTGCTGGATGCCCAGGTCGCCAAGCTGGTCGGCTCGACGAAGAGCACCGTCCAGTCGGTGCGCGACCGCACGCACTGGAACATGCAGAACGTCCGGCCGCGCGATCCGGTGACGCTCGGGCTCTGCACCTTGCGCGATCTGAACGAGGCGGTTGACGCCTCGCGCCGTCGTGCCGCGCGGGATGATGCTGCCAAGAAGAAGAGTTCGGCGCTGGCCATCGCCGAGGAAGAGGTCGAGACGGCCGAACCGGCGGTCGATCCGGCTGAAGCCGAACAGCCTGACGCCGAACATTCCGACTCCGAGGATTTTCGGCACCACTGAAGCGGTGTAGGGCAATCTATCAACTTCGGGCTCGCCACCGAGCCCGAAGGGCGGCAGACTGCGGCCAAGGTCAAGACGTCGCGAGCACGTCGAACCCGGAGGCAGAGGAGGAAGCACCAGATGCGCGTGAGGAGTGCGATGGCCATTGCGGCGGCGATGTCGCTCGTATTGGTCGGCAGCGTGGCAGCACAGGACAAGCCGATCGAGCTTCGCTATACGACCGGCGCGCCCGAGAAGACACCGTGGGTCACGCCGCAACTGCGCCGTTTCGAGCAGGACGTCACCGACGAAAGCGGCGGCAAGATCAAGATCTCCTCTTTCATCAATGCGCAACTCGGCAACGAGCAGGACACCGTTCAGCAGGTGGCGCGCGGCCGCATCGACATGGGCGGATTTTCCAACGGTGCGGTCGCCCTGATCGCGCCGGAGCTGGCGCTGCTCGGCTTGCCGTTCTTCTTCAAGAACATCGCCGAGCAGGATTGCACGGTCGATGCCATGACCAAGACGGTATCGGACCTGCTGGCCAAGAAGGGAATCAAGTTTCTCGGCTGGACCGAGGTCGGGACCGGCGACATCGTCGGCAAGAAGCCCTTCCTGGTGCCGGCCGACGTGAAGGGCCTCAAGGCCGCCTCGGCAGCCAACAAGGTGTCGGCGACGATGTGGTCGGCCCTAGGTGCGAATCCAACGCCGATCGGCATCACCGAGATCGCCTCCGCCTTCCAAACCGGCCTGACCGACGTCAACTCGACCGTGATCACCTTCTATCTGCCGTCGGGTCTGGCCAAGGTCGCGCCTGTCTTGTCTCGTGTCGAGCTGGCCGATGCACCTGGGATCATCCTCATCAACAAGGGCATCTACGACAAGCTGCCGGCGGTAGAGCGGCAGGCCCTCGACAAGGCAGTGGCGAAGCGCAGTGCCGAACAGTTGCGCAAGGAGATTCGCGGCTTCGAAGCGACACTGCGTGACATGCACGTCAAGGCGGGTGGCACCATCGCCACCCCGACGCCGGAGCAGCGCGAGCTGTGGCGTAAGGCGCTGGAAGCGGCCTGGCCGAAGATGGTGCAGGAAGTCGGCGGCGACGCGCCGGCGTTCTACAAGCAGATGGAATCCGCGCGCGCGGCCTGCGAGAAGAAGGCCTAAGCACCTGAGATGACCAGCACGTCCAACGCGACCGCGCCGCCCGGCGCGGCGCGGGTGCTGGCGGCGTGGCACAGGCTCGAGTGCTGGATCGCCGTCGCCTGCTTCTCCTTCATCGCCATCATTCTGGTGCTCGATGTCCTGGGGCGCGAGTTCGTTGGCCCGGTGTTCAATCTGCTGGGGATCGATGCCGGTCCGACCGGAATCTTCGCCTCGCAGCGCTTCTCGATCTATGCCTTGGTCGTCGGCAGCTTCGCCGGTATCGGCATCGCCACAGCGACCGGCAGCCATCTCGTTCCCAGGGTCGGGTTCGGGTGGGCGCCCAAGGCCTGGGCGCCATGGATGGATCGCCTTGCCGATGTCATCACCGGCTGCTTTCTGCTCGCTGCGACCTACTACGGCATCCTGTTCACGCATTCGAGCTATGCCGTGGACCTGCGTGCCCCGGTGCTCGGCTGGGCGGTGTGGCCGTTCCAGATTGCCATTCCCGCCGGCTTCTTGTCGGCGGCCGGCCGCTACTTCATCTACGCCGTCTGGCCGGCGTTGCGCCCGCGTCCGCCGGAATTTCAGGAATGACCAGCCTCGCTCTCGTTGCGCTGGTCGCGCTGCTCCTTTTCCTGCGCCAGCCTCTGCTGGTGATCCTGCTGTCGGCCACCGCCTTCGTCCATCTGGTGTGGGGCCGCGGTCAGCTCGACTATATCATCGAGGACATGTGGATCGGGCTCGACAAGGAGCTGATCCTGTCGATTCCGCTGTTCATCCTGTGCGGCAACGTCATGACGCGCGGCTCGATCGCCCAGCGGCTGATCGATCTGCTGGCGGCTCTGACGCGTCCGTTGCCCGGCGGCATGGCGGTGGCCTGTGTTCTCGCCTGTGCGGTGTTCGCGGCCATCTCCGGTTCGTCGATCGTCACCATGCTGGCGATCGGCTCGGTGATGTATCCGGCGATGCGCCAGGCCGGATACGATATCAAGTTCACGCTGGGCGCCATCATGTCGGGCGGCACGCTGGGCATCATCATCCCGCCGTCGATTCCGATGATCATCTACGGCCTCGTCACCGAGACCTCGATCACCGATCTGTTCGCGGCCGGCTTCGGCCCCGGAATCCTGCTCACGATCGTGCTGTCGATCTACGCGGTCTGGTTCAACCGCAACCGGCCGACGGAGCGCTTCGACCTCGGCGAGTTCATCACCGCCTTCCGGCGCGGCATCTGGGCTGTGCTGATGCCGGTGATCATGCTGGGCGGCATCTACAGCGGATACTTCACGGCGACCGAGGCCGCCGCGGTGGCGTTGGCCTACGCCATGGTGATCGAGATCTTCGTGCACAAGGAGCTGAAGCTCGTCGATTTCTACAACGTGGTGCTCGAGGCCTCCAAGCTCGGCGGCTCGCTGTTCCCCGTGCTGGCCGTCGCGCTCAGCCTCAACATCATCCTGATCGAGCACCGCGTGCCGCAGGGCATGGTGGCCTTCATGCAGGGCTACATCGACAGCCCGCTCGCTTTCATGCTGCTGGTCAACGTCCTGCTGCTGATCGTCGGCTGCCTGATGACCACCGGCGAGGCCATTCTGGTCCTCGCGCCGCTTCTCGCCCCGGTCGCCGCCGCTTACGGCTACGACAAGGTCATCTTCGGGCTGATCATGATCCTCAATCTCGAGATCGGCTACCTGACCCCGCCGGTCGGTCTCAACCTGATCGTCGCCATGAGTGCCTTCAAGCAACCCTTCGGGCTGCTCTGCCGGGCTGCGATTCCCTTCATCCTGCTGATGCTGGGCTGCCTTGCGTTGGTCGTATGGCAACCTTGGATCGCGATGTATTTCGTGACCGGAAACCTCTGAGGCTTTGTAACCTCGGAAGACCGCCTCATACCGTCAGCATGACCTTGCCGACATGGTCGGCGCGCTCCAGCTCGGCGTGTGCAGCGGCGGCGTCGGCGAGCGGGAAGGTCTTGTAGATGATCGGCTTGATGGCTCCTGCTTCGAGCAACGGCCACACCTTGTCCTTCAGGCCCTGCGCCATGCGTGCCTTGGCGGCGATGCTCTGCGGCCGGAGCGTCGAGCCTGTGAGGGTCAGGCGATTCATCATCAGGAAGGCCGCGTTGATCGTGGCCGTCGCGCCGAGCTGGACGGCGATGACGACGCAGCGTCCGTCCTGCTTCAGGAGCTGCAGGTTCTTGGGCAAGTAATCGCCCGCCACCATGTCGAGCACGACATCGACACCGCCCGACAGCTTCCTGATCTCGGCCGCCCAGTCGTTGTCCTTGTAGAGGACCGCATGATCGGCGCCGAGGGCGCGCACGGCCTCGGCCTTCTCGGCAGTGCGTACCGTCGTGAAGACCGTGGCGCCGAACGCTTTGGCGAGCTGGATCGCCGTCGTGCCGATGCCGCTCGCACCGCCGTGGATCAGGACGTTTTCGCCCGCCGAAAGGCGGCCGCGTTCGAACAGATTGTGCCAGACAGTGAAGTAGTTTTCCGGCAGCGCCGCCGCGCGCAACATGTCGTAGCCTTTCGGCAGGGGGAGGCATTGTTGTGCCGGTACGGTGCAATACTCGGCATAGGAACCGCCGGGGGTCAGGGCGCAGATCGCATCGCCCAGCTTCCAGCCGGCGACGCCGTTACCCAGCGCCGCGACCGTGCCGGCGGCTTCGAGGCCGGGCAGGTCGGACGCTCCCGGCGGTGGCGGATAGAACCCGGCCCGCTGGGCGATGTCCGGCCGATTGACACCCGTCGCGGCGACCTTGATCAGGATCTCGCCGTCCTTGGGCTGCGGCGTGGGACGAGTCGTCGGCACCAAAGCTTCCGGGCCTCCCGGCTTCCTGACTTCGACGCAGGTCATCGTTGCGGGGAGGGCGCTCATGGTCGGCCTTTCGAAGGAGTGGGAGCAATGCTAGGTCTCCCTTAGCCGCATCCGTGGAGCAATGCCATGGCCTACGACCTCGACGATCTCGATCCGCGACAGAAGAAGTCGCCGCCGCTCAACCTCGATGCGATGAACATCGAGGATCTGCAGGAGTATGTCGTGGCATTGAAGGCCGAGATCGCCCGCGTCGAAGCCAAGATCAAGACCAAGCAGAGCCATGCCGCAGCGGCGGCCGCCTTTTTCAAGAAGTAGAGTTTCGTGGTCGACGCCAAGTTCCTGAAGCCCGACACGCTGGCGCTGCATGCCGGCCAGCATCCCGATCCGGTGACGGGCGCCCGCGCGGTGCCGATTTACCAGACGACGTCGTTCGTGTTTCGCGACGTCGACCATGCCGCCAGCCTGTTCAACCTCGAGGTCGGTGGCCACATCTACAGCCGCATCTCCAACCCCACGGTTGCCGTGTTCGAGGAGCGCGTGGCCGCGCTGGAGGAGGGCACCGGCGCGCTTGCCGTCGCTAGCGGGCAGGCTGCCTTGCACATCGCCATCGCCACGCTGATGGGCGCCGGTGGTCACATCGTGGCGTCGACCTCGCTCTATGGCGGCACCCGCAACATGCTGGCGCTCACTCTGCCGCGCTTCGGCATCACGACGACGTTCGTCAATCCGCGCGATCACGACGGCTTTCGCCGTGCGATCACCCCCGCGACGCGGCTAGTGCTGGGCGAGACGATCGGCAATCCGGGTGGCGAGGTGCTCGACCTTCCGGTGATCGCCGACATTGCCCACGCTGCCGGCATTCCGCTGATGATCGACAATACCTTCGCCTCGCCGGTGCTCTGTCGGCCGCTGATGCTCGGCGCCGACATCGTCTTTCATTCGGCGACCAAGTTCATCGGCGGCCATGGTGTGGCCATCGGCGGCGTGATCGTCGAAGCCGGCCGCTTCGACTGGGAGCGGTCGGGAAGATTTCCGACCCTGACCGAGCCTTATGCCGGCTACCACGGCATCGACTTCGCCGAGGAGTTCGGCCCGCACGCCTTCATCATGCGGGCGCGTACTGAGGGCGTGCGCGATTTCGGTTGCTGCATGGCGCCGCAGACCGCGTTCTATTTGCTGCAGGGCCTCGAGACCCTGCCGCTGCGCATGGCGCGCCACGTCGAGAACGCCCGCAAGGTGATCGCCTTCCTGAAGGCCAATCCTGCAGTCGAGCGCATCGCCTCGCCGGAGCTGCCCGAGCATCCCGACCACGCGCTCGCCCAGCGGCTGCTGCCCAAGGGGGCGGGCTCGATCTTCAGCTTCGACATCAAGGGCGGCCGCGACGCCGGCCGACGCTTCATCGAGCGGTTGCGACTGTTCTCGCATCTCGCCAACGTCGGCGATGCCAAGTCGCTGGTCATTCATCCGGCCTCGACGACGCATGCGCAGCTCGACGCGGCGGCCCTGCAGCAGGCCGGTATCGGCGAAGGCATGATCCGTCTGTCGGTCGGCCTCGAAGATGCCGACGACCTGATCGATGATCTCGGCCAGGCGCTGCGCGCCGCGCTCAAGGGCTGACCATGAAGCTCACCGTCAACGGCGAGACCGTGTTCGCGACGACGGGTGGCGTCGATTTCGATGCCACCAAGCCGGCGATCGTCTTCCTGCATGGTGCCGGCTTCGACCGCACCATATGGCGTCTGCAAACCCGCTGGTTCGCCCATCACGGGAGGAGCGTGCTGGCGATCGACTTTCCCGCCCATGGCTGGTCCACCGGCGCGCCGCTCGAGAGCATTGCCGCCATGGCCCAGTGGACGGCGGCGCTGATCGACGCGGCCGGGCTGAAGAGTGCCGCGCTGGTCGGCCATTCGATGGGCGCGCTGGTGGCGGTCGAGACTGCGGCGCGCTTTCCCGACAAGGTGCGTGCCCTCGGTCTGTGCGGTGTCGCGGCGGAGATGCCGGTGCATCCCGAAATGCTGGCATCGGCCAAGGACGGCACCCTCAAGGTGCAGGAGCTGATGACCTTCTGGGGCATCGGCACCGCGCTCCACAAGGGCGGCATGGTCTCGCCCGGCCTGTGGCTGCGGCGCGAATCGCTGGCCGTACTGTCGCGCAACCGGCCGGGCGTGATCCATGCCGACCTCGCGGCCTGCAATGCCTACAAGGATGCAGTGGCGCGCGCGCGGGCGATCGAGTGTCCGACCGTTCTGGTGCTGGGGGATGGCGATCTCATGACTCCCGCGGCCAAGGCCAGGCCGCTGGCAGACGCGATTGCCGATGCTCAGACGGTGACGGTCGCCAACAGCGGCCATTTCATGCTGGTCGAACGTCCCGACGAGACACTGGAGGCCTTGAAGCGCAGTGTCTGAGCGGGTCGCCCTCGTCACCGGCTCGACCTCGGGGATCGGGGCGGCGGTCGCGCGCCGGTTGGCGCGCGACGGTTACGCCGTGGCGTTGCATGGTCGGCGGCCCGAGGAAGCCGTTGCGTCGATGATCGCCGAGCTGCCCGGCGCCAGCTATCACCGGGTCGACCTCGGCGATCCGGCCGAAGCCGGTCGGCTCGTGCGCGCGGTGATCGCGCGCCATGGCCGCCTCGATGTGCTCGTCAACAACGCCGGCGAGACCCTGCAGATTCCCCATGCCGACCTCAAGGCGGCGACGCCTGCTGTGTGGCATCGCATGATGGACGTGAACCTGATCGCGCCATGGATGCTGATCGCCGAAGCGGAAGAGGCGTTGCGCCAGTCGGCGGAGCGGGGCAGGCCGGCAAGCATCGTCAACATCGGCAGCCATGCCGGCTTCCGGCCGAAGGGAGCATCCATCCCCTATGCGACGGCCAAGGCGGCGCTGCACCATGTGACGCGACTGCTGGCGTTGTCGCTTGCGCCGGCGATCCGGATCAACTGCGTGGCACCCGGCCTGGTCGACACGCCGATGAGCGCCGGCTGGAAGGCATCGTACGAGCTGTGGAACACCAAGGCGCCGATGAAGAGGTCGGCGCGCCCCGAGGACATCGCCGATCTGGTGGCAGCGTTGTGCGCCAACGACTACGTTACCGGGGAAATCGTCATCGCCGACGGTGGGTTGAACCTCACCTAGCCAGACACGGAGGAAGCCATGAACGTCCAGACGACCTTGCCGCCGGGCTACAAGACCGCACCGTGGACGCCGCCCGAAAAGATTACCGGTGCAATGCTGGCGGAGGCCAGCGGCAAGCTGATCGAGCTGCTGCGTATCCGCACCCAGCCGATCGGCATGCGGCTGTTCGAGGACCCGAAGGACATGGAGGCCATCAAGGGCGTGCGCAAGCCGACCGACGGCTTCAAATTCACCATGTGCCAGATGGTGACTCAGTCGCGCTGGTACGGCTTCACGCTCGGCATCACCGTCGACAACACGCGTGGCGGCAATTGCGGCGGCGTGGTCGGGCTCAACCATCCAGGCGAAGGCTTCCTGTCGGGCGATCACATGAACGGCGTGTGGTTCGGCAACAAGGAAGCGTCGGCGGCGCATCAGGCGCAGATGCCGCGCGTGCCGTACGGCACCTACAACGGCTTGGTCGTGTCACCGCTGCGCTCGGCGCGCCTCGATCCGCCCGACATCTGCCTGTTCTACGGCACGCCCGGCCAGATGATCTATTTCATCAACGGCCTGCAGTTCCATCGCTACCGGCGCTACGATTTCACGGTCACCGGCGAGAGCGCCTGCGCCGATTCGTGGGGCCGCGCACTCGCCACCCGCCAGACGTCGCTGTCGTTGCCTTGCTACGCCGAGCGGCGCTACGGCGGCGTCGCCGACGACGAGCTGCTGATGGCCTGCCCGCCGGACGAGTTCTTGCGCGCCATCGAGGGCATGGGGCATCTCGGCAAGAACGGCCTGCGCTATCCCTTCCCGCCGTACGGCGCGGCGATGGATCCCGCTTTCGGCATGGCCAAGAGCTACGGCTGACATGCTGTTCGTCGTCGCCTGGCCGCTGCTGGCGGAGGCCGACGACACCGCCCTGCGCCGGTTGCGCGCGCAGTACCATCCCGGCGAGGCCGACCTAATCGGCCCGCACTTCACGCTAGTCTTCGGCGCCGAGGACAGCGAGGCGGCGCGGTTAGGCGACGCGCTGGTTGCCCTGGCACCGAGGCGCCCCTTCTGGTTCATGCTCGATCGTCTCGCCCGACACGATCTCGCGCCGCCCTCGCGTGCCGCCTACCTCTTCGCGACTCCGGCCGATGGCGCCATGGAGTTGATCGAGCTCCACGAGGCGCTCAACCCCGTGCCCGGTCGTGAGACATTCGAGCCGCATATCACGCTCGGCCTATTTGATCACGCCGCGACCGCCGAGCAGGTGGCTCGCATCGTCGAGCGTCAACACCTGCCCATGCATGGCCGGGTCGAGGAGCTGGCGCTGTTGCGGCGCGACGGCGACGGGCTCGAAACGCTTCGGACAGTGCGGCTGGGGCGGTAGCTCATCCTCCTCCAAGGCTCGCTGCCATGGCGCGGACACATCTCGGATACCTCCCCCGTTTTCGGGGGAGGTGCCCCTATAGGGGGCGGAGGGGGAAGCCTCAGTCGGGATCCACCCGAGTCCGACGTCGGAATTTGAAGCATCTTGCCTGTGGCCTTCCCCCTCCGGCCCTTCGGGCCACCTCCCCCGTGTGACGGGGGAGGATTGGAAAGGCGTCCGTTCCTCAGCGGCTTTGTTGGGGAGACTCCCTGCACGCCGGCGCGCCCACGATGCTGTGAAAATCGCGGCGGGGACCGCCCCGATTTTCATAGGAGGCAAAGCCAATCACCGCCACAAGGGCGGCAACGGCGGCAGGCGGACGTTGCCGGGGCGGGCGACGATGCCGAGCTGGGCAAGCGCCTCGCGGATCTCGCGTGGTGCCCGCAGGGTAGGGCCTTGCTCATCGACGCCACTCATGTGGAGCAGGCGGTCGAAGAGGCGCTGCAGGCGATCCTGCTCCCCTGGGAAGTGCTTCAGCTCGACCTGAGCGGCGGCGTCGATGCCTGCCTTGGCCTTGGCGATCTCGAGGGCGCGCTGCAATCCGCCCAGTTCGTCGATCAAGCCTGCCGCCTTGGCATCGACGCCGGAGAACACGCGGCCCCGCGCCGCCGCGTCGAGGCGGGCATTGTCGAGCTTGCGGGCTTCGCCGACCTTCCGCGCGAACGCGGCATAGATGTGGTCGAGCTCGCGCGCGACGGCGGCGCGCTGCGCCGGGGTCGGCGGCTGGAAGGTCGAGTACATGCCGGCATTGGTGCCCGCCGCCAGACGTTCGACCCGAATGCCGAGCGACGACAGGAACTCACTCGCAACCGGCCAGAGGCCGAACACCCCGATCGAGGCCGTGATGGTCCCGGGGTGAGCGACGATGACGTCGGCGTTGATGGCCGCGAGATAGCCGCCGGACGCTGCCACGTCGCCCATCGACACGATGACCGGCTTGCCGGCGGCGCGGGTGCGCGCCACGCCGTTGGCAATGGCATCGGCTGCCGGGTAAGTGCCGCCGGGCGAATCGATGCGCAGCACGATCGCACGCACCTCCTTCGCCTTGGCGGCCTTGTCCAGAGCGTCGGTGATGTCGTCGGCCTGCGCCGTCGCGTCGTTGTCTAGCGGGCCAGCAGGGCCGCCGCCGGACACGATCGGGCCACTGACCTGCACCAGGGCAATGACCTCGCCCTGCGGCTTGGGCCGGGCATCGTCGGCGGCATAGTCCGACAAGGTAACCAGTTGGTGGGCTTTGTCAGCACGTCGCCAGACTTCCTCGAGCGCATCGGCGCGATAGCCGATCCTGTCGATGAGACCTTCCTTGTGTGCCGTGTCGGCGTCGAAGGGCACCGTATCGACCAGGACGCGCAGCTTTCCGGGCTCCATGCGTCGGTCGCGGGCGACGTCGGCGATGAATTGGGCGAACAGGCTGTCGAGCAGCCGTTGCAGGTTTTCGCGCGCCGCGACCGTGTAGCCAGTCTCGCGGAAGGAATCGGGAGCGCTCTTGTACTCGAACCGCTTGCCGCCCTCGATCTGGATGCCCAGTCGGTCGAGCCCTGTCTTGAGGAATGGCGTCTCGATGGCGATGCCGGCGACGGCGAAGGTGCCGCTCGGCTGCAGCCAGATTTGGTCGAGGGCTGCCGCGAGATAGTAGTCGGCGAAGTGGGCGGCGCTGCTGCCGAGCGATTCGGCGAAACCGACCGCGAACTTGCCCTTGCCGCGGAAGTGCGCAATCGCCGCACGCAGTTCCTGGACACGTGCCAGGCCGGCCGCCTCGTCGCCGACATCGATGAACAGGCCGACCACGCGCGGATCGTCGGCCGCTTGCCGCAGAAGCTGGATCGTCTCGACGAAGTCGCGCTTGTCGGAAAACAATCCACCCCGCCAAATATCCTTCGAGACCGTTTCAGGAGGGACGTCGCGCAGATCGAGCGAGAGGACGATCGATTGCGGCAACGGCTTGCTCGAAAAGGGGCCGGATGCGAGGAGCGCGACGGTGCCGCCGATCGCGATCAGCACGAGGGCGCCCACTGTGGCGAGCAGACCTACTATGTAGCGCCACATGGTGAATCTCCGATCACGTCTCAGGACTTGACGAGATTCGGCCGGAACGCCCGGGCCGCGTCAAGCATCGCCGCAGAGTTGACGTCGAGTCCGTTGTCGCGCACCAGCACGGCTGTCGGCATGCCACGGATAGGACGCAGGCCGTCGTCGAGATTCCAGGTCGACAGGCGCAGATCGGCTGCGATGAAGGCTTCCGTCGCGATGCCGATCTCGAATTGCGGGCGCAGTGCCAAGCGCCGCAGCCGCACCCAATGAATGTCCTGCCAGGCAATGCGGCGATTGCGACCGAAGCCCAGGAGCACGCCCTCTCGGTCAATGACGACCTGGGGGGTGCGATTGCGATAGCGGCTGATGCCGATGAAGACATAGTAGCCCATCGCCGAGGCCAGCATGGCCGAGAGCACGAAGCGCGGATCGTTCAACGACAGGGTCGGCGCATTGGCCGGATTGCGGACGAAATAGGCGATGGCCGCAATCACCATGCCGGCAGATACCGCCGCCATGCTGATGTAATGCAGCATGCTGAAGCGCGCCTGGATGTCACGCGCTCCGTTTGGCCGAGCAGCAGCCATCGCGGCAGCCTCAGCCGCACTGCGCGCGATGGCGCAACAGATGGTCTGCCAGCACGCAGGCGACCATCGCCTCGGCCACCGGCGTGGCGCGAATCCCCACACAGGGGTCATGGCGGCCCTTGGTGCGCAATTCGACTTCGTTGCCCATCCTATCGACGCTTCGGACCGACGCCAGGATCGAGCTGGTCGGCTTCACGGCGAGCCGGCAGACGATGTCCTGCCCGGTCGAGATGCCGCCCAGGATGCCGCCGGCGTGGTTGCTCAGGAAAGTCGGCGCTCCGCCCTGCATGCGCATCTCGTCGGCATTTTCCTCGCCGCTCATCGCCGCCGTGGCGAAGCCGTCGCCGATTTCGACGCCCTTCACGGCATTGATGCTCATCAGCGCCTTGGCGAGGTCGGCGTCGAGCTTGTCGTAGACCGGATCACCCAGGCCAGGGGCGATGCCGGAGGCAACGACCTCGATCACCGCGCCGCACGAGCTGCCGCGCTTGCGCACGGCATCCAGATAGCCTTCCCAGACCTGGGCCGCCTGCCGATCGGGACACCAGAAGGGGTTGTCTGCTGTCGCCTCCCAGTCCCATCTGCCGCGCTCGATCTTCTGGGTGCCGAGCTGCACCACGGCGCCGCGGATAGTGACGCCGCTGCCTAGAATCTTGCGGGCGATGGCGCCGGCCGCCACGCGCACGGCGGTCTCGCGCGCCGATTGCCGGCCGCCGCCGCGATAATCGCGCACGCCGTACTTTTTCCAATAAGTATAGTCGCCGTGGGAGGGGCGGAACTTGTCCTTGATGTCCGAATAGTCGCGCGAGCGCTGGTCGACATTGTCGATATGCAGGCCGATCGGCGTGCCGGTGGTGACACCCTCGAAGACGCCGGACAGGATCCTGACCGTGTCTGGTTCCTGGCGCTGGGTGACGAAGCGCGACTGGCCGGGACGACGCTTGTCCATCCACACCTGGATGTCAGCTTCGCTCAGGGGAATGCGCGGCGGAGTGCCGTCGACTACGCAGCCAATCGCCGGCCCGTGGCTCTCACCCCAGCTTGTGAACTTGAACAGCGTTCCGAAGCTGCTGCCGGCCATGGCTGCCGGCCTCCTATCCTACTCGCCCTCGAAATTGCCGAGCAGCTCGGCGATCTGCTTGGCCGACGAGGTCTTGATCATGCCCACGACATGATAGCCGCCATCGACATGCATGATCTCACCGGTCATGCCTGTGCCGAGATCCGACAACAAATAGAGGGCGGCGTTGCCGACTTCCTCTTGAGTAATATTGCGCTTCAGGGGCGAGTTGAGCTCGTTCCACTTCAGGATATAGCGTCCGTCGTTGATGCCTGCGAACGCCAGCGTCTTGATCGGCCCGGCCGAAATGGCATTGACGCGAATCTTCTGCTCGCCAAGGTCCGCCGCCAGGTAACGCACGCTCGCCTCGAGCGCCGCCTTGGCCACGCCCATGACGTTGTAATGCGGGATCACCCGCTCGGCGCCGTAGTAGGTGAGGGTGAGGATGCTGCCCCCGTTCGACATCAGCGGCACGGCGCGCTGTGCCACCGCGGTCAACGAATAGCAGCTCACATTCATGGTGAGCTGGAAATTATCTGGCGAGGTGTCCAAGTAGCGGCCGCGCAGCTCGTCCTTGTTCGAGAAGGCGATTGCATGCACCAGGAAATCGAGGCCACCCCATTGCTTGGACAGCTCCGCGAAGGTCGCGTCGATACTGGCCGGGTCGGTCACGTCGCAGGGCAGGATGATCTTGGCGCCGATCGAACCGGCGAGCGGGCGCACACGGCGTTCCAGGGCCTCGCCCTGGAAGGTAAAGGCCACCTCCGCCCCATGTTGATGGCAGGCCTTGGCGATGCCCCAGGCGATCGAGCGCTCGTTTGCGACGCCCATGACGAGGCCCTTTTTTCCGGCCATCAACTGTCCAGCTACGGTCATGCATCGTTCTTAGCGGGGGACGGCTGTTGGGACAAGATGCCGGTGGTCTGACGGCCCGCGGCCCCTCATATTGTGGTAATGATTGAGGAAAAGCCCGATCCGCTGACAATATTCGGCGAGTGGTACGACGAAGCCGGTAAGAGCGAGCCCAACGATCCATCGGCCATGAGCCTGGCGACGGTGGGACCCGACGGCATGCCCGCCGTCCGTATGGTGCTGCTCAAGCAATTCGACGCTGCCGGGTTCGTTTTCTACACGAATCACGAAAGTCGCAAGGGGCGGCATCTGCTGGCCCATCCCAAGGCCGCCTTGCTGTTCCACTGGAAATCCCTACGCCGCCAGGTCCGGTTGGAAGGGCCGGTGTCGCCGACGACGGCGGACGAGGCCGACGCCTATTTTGCCTCCCGTGACCGAGGCAGCCAGGTCGGTGCCTGGGCCTCCGAGCAGTCACGCCCGCTGGAAAGCCGGTTCGCCCTCGAGAGGCGGGTGGCCGAGTTCACGGGGCGACACCTTGTCGGCAAGGTGCCGCGGCCGCCATACTGGTCGGGCTTTCGCCTGCAGCCGCTGCTGATCGAGTTCTGGCGGGATGGCACTTTCCGCCTGCACGACCGCCTCGAATATCGTCGCCCTGCGGCGGGACAGCCCTGGACAACCCGAACGCTCTATCCCTGATGGCGTAGTCCGAAACGACGTTGCGCACATGGCGATCGACCCCAAACGCTTGATGCAAATCGCCACCGTGGCGTCGATGTCGGTGGCGCTGACTCTGATCGGTGCCAAGGCTGCGGCCTGGCTGATCACCGAGTCCGTGAGCATGTTGTCATCGCTGGTCGATTCGGCGCTCGATCTCGTTGCCTCGCTGGTGACGTTCGTTGCCGTTCGGCAGGCGTTGACGCCGGCCGATGCCGATCACCGCTTTGGTCATGGCAAGGCCGAGGCGCTGGCCGGCCTCGCCCAGGCCGGATTCATCGCCGCTTCGGGTGGTGGCCTGTTGCTCACGGTGGGCGATCGGCTGATCCATCCTCATCCAGTGCAGCACGAGGCGATCGGCGTGGCGATCAGCGCCTTTGCCGTGGCGCTGACGATGGTCCTGGTGGCGTTCCAGAACTTCGTTGTGCGCCGCACCGGCTCGCTCGCCATCGGCGCCGACCGAGCCCACTATACGACCGACTTGGTGAGCAATATCGCGGTCGGCGTCGCCTTGTACCTGTCCGGCCTGCTCGACCAGCCCCTGATCGACGCCGTGATGGCGGCGCTGGTCGCTCTCTACCTGATCCATGGCGCCTGGCGGGTCGGTCGCGACTCGCTCGACGTGCTGATGGATCGCGAGTTGCCCGAGGTCGACCGTCGGCGCATAGTCGAGATCGCGCGGCGTCATGCCGAGGTCCGCGATGTTCACGACCTCAAGACGCGGTCGGCGGGCCTGACTCGCTTCATCCAGCTTCACATCGAGGTAGATCCCGACCTCGCCCTCGTGCGCGCTCACGAGATCGCCGATCAGGTCGAAGCGGATGTCAAGAGGGCTTTTCCCGATGCGGAGATCATTCTCCACGTCGACCCCTTCGGCGTCGCCGAGCCGCAAACCTCGTTTGCGTGAGCCGATGACCGCACACCCGTCTTTCATCGTCGAGGATCAGTCGAGGACGATCGCCTTCCTGGAGGCGCAACTGGCGCCAGAGAGACGAATCGACACGCATGGCGCGGTCGTTCTTCTGACACCAGATCGTGCGTACAAGCTGAAACGCGCGGTCAAGTTCCCCTACATGGATTTCTCGACCGTCGAGATTCGTCGGGCCATGTGCGCGGCCGAGGTCGAGATCAACCATCGGCTGGCGCCCGAAATCTATCTCGGCGTGGCGCCCGTCCGACGGGGACCGGACGGCGCTTTGACCTTGGGTGCAGTCGGAGAGGCGGCCGGCGATGCGGTCGACTGGCTGGTCGTCATGCGCCGCTTCGACGAGGCCGGGTTGCTCGACCGCATGGCGACGCGCGGTGCCTTGACGCCTGAATTGATGGCCGCGCTGGGAGCGCGGATTGCCGCCTATCACAATGCGCTGCCGCCGCTCGTTGGATTCGCTGGGCCGGACGACTATCGGCGATCGGTGGCAGCCGATATCCGCCAGCTTCGCGAGCAGGGTGACCGGCTGGACGTCGCGACGACCGAGGCGCTTGCCGTGCAATTGCCCGCGGCGCTCGAGCCGTTCATCGAGCTGGTGGCGCGGCGCGCGACGGCCGGCGCGGTGCGGCGCTGCCATGGCGATCTCCATCTGCGCAACATCGTGCTGATCGGCGGTGAGCCGATCCCCTTCGATGCCATCGAGTTTTCCGAGCGGATCGCCAGCATCGACATGCTGTACGACCTGGCGTTCGCCTTGATGGATTTGTGCGATCGTGGGCTGCGCCCGCTGGCCAACCGGCTGCTCAATGAATGGCTCTGGCGAGTCGCCGAACTGCCGGGGGCCACGCATGAGGAGGCGCTGGCGCTGCTGCCGCATTTTCTGTCGCGCCGCGCCGCCGTTCGGGCTTTCGTCGAGGCATCAGGCGCGGCGCTCGTCGGAAAAGTCAGCGAAGAGGCCCGTTTCTATCAGCGCCAGGCACTCGCCTTCCTGGAGCCGGCACCAGCCAGCGTGCTGGCGATCGGCGGCCTGTCCGGTAGCGGCAAGACCACCCTGGCGCTGAAGCGCGCGCCGGAAATCGGTCGCGCGCCGGGCGCAGTGGTGGTGCGCAGCGACGTCGAGCGCAAGCGCCGGGCCGGAATTCCGCTCGAACAGCGCATGCCGGCGGGCAGCTACACGCCTCAGGCCTCGGCTGACGTCTATGCCACCATGCTGACCCGCGCGGAGCGCGTGTTGCGAGCCGGCTACAGCGTCGTTCTCGACGCCGTTTTCGCCCGCGAGGAAGAGCGCGTCCTGGCCGAGGCCCTGGCCTCGCGCGTCGGAGTGCCTTTCGAGGGAATCTGGCTCGATGTGCCGATGGATGTGGCTCGGGCCCGGGTCGCCGGCCGCAACGCCGATGCATCGGACGCCACGCCGGCCGTCGTCGAGCGGCAGTTCGCCTACGACCTCGGGCACATTGCCTGGAAGCGCGGCTGATCGGGTTTTCGTCCCCCGTACCGGCTACGGAGTGGACACGTCATCTATGTCATCCGGGGAGGTGACCCGAAGGGTCGGAGGGCGAAAGCCTCAAACGAGATCAGTGAGATCCCGATGTGGGAATCATCGGCATCTCGGCTGTGGCTTCCCCCTCCGCCCCATACAACGTGGCACCTGTACCTTTTCCACGCGGTTCCTTGCAGGAGACGGCGAGGGACGAGCGGAGTGTAGCGTAGCGGAACTCCGTTCGTCCCTCGGACGACGGTCCGACTGTCGTATTCTGCCGGGACCGAGCCGGTCCGTCGGGAGCACCAACGGCACCTCGTGACGAGATCACCTGGGGAGGACATGTGCCCCAACGGATTGGCTGCGATCGATGCCCAGTGGGGAGTCTGCGCCGGTCTTGCCTCGAGCGGACCGAGCGCCCGTACAGGTCTTGGCAGGGGTCGCAGTGGCTCGCCGTTTGAAAGGAGTACGAGCGTGAACAGAGCAAGGCAATGGTATGCCGGCGTCGATTGGGCCAGAGACAGTCATCTCGTGCGGCTCATCGATGAGCAGGGCCGCGACATCGGCGAGAAGATCTTCGAGCATTCCGGCCAGGCGCTGGCCGCCATGGCCGACTGGCTGATCGCCCAAAGCGGGGCCGACGATCCCGGCCAGCTCCACATCGCCATCGAGGTGCCGCATGGCCCGGTGGTCGAGGCGCTGATGGAGCGCCAATTCAACATCTGGGCCATCAACCCCAAGCAGATGGACCGCTTCCGCGACCGCTACAGTCCGGCCGGCGCCAAGGACGACCGCCGCGACGGCCTGGTCATGGCGTCGGCCTTGCGCACCGATCCGCATTGCTTCCGCCGTCTCGGCGCCACCGATCCGGTCATCATCGAGTTGCGCGAATGGTCGCGCATTGCCGAGGAACTCGGCGCCGAACGCACCCGTCTCACCAATCGCATGCGTGAGCAGCTGTGGCGCTACTTCCCGGCCTTCCTCGACCTGGGCGCCGACATGGAAGCGCCCTGGCTGCTCGAGCTCTGGCAGCTCGTCCCCACCCCGGACAGGGCCAAACGTGTCCGCCAGGGCTCGATCGCCGCCATCCTCAAGCGCAACCGCATCCGCCGCCTCGACGCCGCACAGGCCCTCGACATCCTGCGCCAAAAGCCGATCACCGTCGCCGACGGCACGACCAAGGCCGCCTGCGCTCACATCACCACCCTGATCGACCGCATTCGCCTGATCAACCGCCAGATCAGCGATGCTCACCAGACACTCGATAGCCTCACCGCAAAGCTCGGCGACGAACAAGAGGCCCAGCCGGGGCAGCCAAAGCAGCGTGACGTCGACATCCTCGCCTCCTCGCCAGGAATCGGAACGACTGTCCTCGCCACGCTGCTGGCAGATGCCACTGATGCCCTGCAGCGGCGAGACTATCACGCCCTGCGATGCCTGACAGGCGTCGCTCCCGTCACTAAGCGATCCGGCAAAAGCTGCTTCGTCGTCCGACGATATGCTTGTCACCGACGCCTCGCCAATGCCGTCTTCCATTGGGCTCGCGTCGCCGTCCAGCACGACCCCGCCAGCCGAACCAAATACGCCGCATTGCGCGCCCGAGGACACGGTCATGCCAGAGCCCTGCGATCCGTCGCTGACCGTCTCCTAAGGGTCATCTGTGCCATGCTCAGAAACGGAACGAACTTCTCCCAAACCCTCGCCCTTAATGCCGCTTGATAAAGGGTGGGGAGTCCTCCCCCGATTACGGGGGAGGAATGGAAGATGCGCCTACTGCGCAGCTTCTATCTGCGGACGGACATGAAAATCTTGCTCGCTCCGCGTCTTCAAGGAAAAGGACGGCGCGCTTACGCCCGTCGCTTGGCGGCGGCGCTAGGCGGCAAGTGGCGGGCGAGATATTGCCCGGTGTAGCTGTCGGCGACCTTGACGATCTCCTCAGGCGGGCCCTCGGCCACAAGACGGCCGCCGCCGGAGCCGCCGTCGGGGCCAAGATCGAGAATCCAGTCGGCGGTCTTGATGACCTCGAGATTGTGCTCGATCACCAGCACGGTGTTGCCGCCTTCGACCAGGCGGTGCAGCACCTCGAGGAGCTTTCGAACGTCCTCGAAATGTAGGCCGGTGGTCGGTTCGTCGAGGATGTAGAGGGTGCGGCCGGTCGCCCGCCGCGACAGTTCCTTGGCGAGCTTGACGCGCTGCGCCTCGCCGCCGGACAGCGTGGTCGCCTGCTGGCCGATATGGATGTAGCCCAGGCCGACCTGCTGCAGGGTCAGGAGCTTGTCGCGGATCACCGGCACGGCCTTGAAGAAGTCGACGCCCTCGTCGACCGTCATCTCCAGCACGTCGGCGATCGACTTGCCGCGGAACTGGATTTCCAACGTCTCGCGATTGTAACGCTTGCCCTTGCAAACGTCGCATTGGACGTAGACGTCGGGCAGGAAGTGCATCTCGATCTTGATGACGCCATCGCCCTGACAGGCCTCGCAGCGTCCACCCTTGACGTTGAAGGAGAAGCGGCCGGGCTTGTAGCCGCGCTCGGTCGATTCCGGCAGTTGGGAGAACCAGTCGCGGATCGGCGAGAAGGCGCCGGTATAGGTCGCCGGATTGGAGCGCGGCGTGCGGCCGATCGGTGACTGGTCGATATCGACGATCTTGTCGAGATGGTGCACGCCGTCGAGGCCGCTGTGCTCTCCCGGATGCTCGCGCGCGCCGTTCAGCCGTCGCGCCAGCGCCTTGTACAGCGTTTCGACGATCAAGGTGCTCTTGCCGCTGCCCGATACGCCGGTGACGCAGGTGAAGGTGCCGAGCGGAATGTTGGCACTGACGTTGCGCAGGTTGTTCTCGCGCGCGCCCTTGACCGTGAGCCAGCGTGCGCCCTTGGCGGTCGGCGGCTGCGGCTGGCGCCGCTCGCGTGGTACCGGGATCTGGCGGAAGCCCGACAGATACTGCCCGGTGAGGCTCGCACTGTTGCGCATTACCTCTTCCGGCGTGCCTTCGGCGATGACTTTGCCGCCGAGCGCGCCGGCACCCGGTCCCATGTCGACCAGATGGTCGGCGGCGCGGATCGCATCCTCGTCGTGCTCGACCACCAGGACAGTGTTGCCGAGGTCGCGCAGCCGCACGAGCGTCTTCAACAAGCGGTCGTTGTCGCGTTGGTGCAGGCCGATCGACGGCTCGTCGAGCACGTAGAGCACGCCGGTCAGGCCGGAGCCGATTTGCGAGGCGAGGCGAATGCGCTGGCTTTCGCCGCCCGACAAGGTGCCGGAGGTTCGATTGAGCGTCAGGTAGCTCAGCCCGACATTGTCGAGGAAGCCCAGCCGCTCGTTGATCTCCTTGAGGATGCGGGCGGCAATCTCGCGTTGCTTGGCGGTGAGCTTGGGGTCGAGTGCCAGGAACCACTGCACCGCTTCGCCGATGGCGAACTCGGTGACCTGGCTGATGTTCAGTCCGCCGATCTTGACCGCTAGCGCTTCCGGCTTGAGGCGTGCCCCGCCGCAGGTCTCGCACTTGGCCTCGTGCTGGAAGCGCTCGAGCTCCTCGCGCACCCACGACGAATCGGTCTCCTTCCAGCGGCGGTCGAGATTGGGAATCACGCCCTCGAACGGCTTGGTCGTCTGGTACTGGCGGATTCCGTCGTCGTAACGCATGGCGATCGCCTCGCCGCCGCTGCCCTGCAGGACGACATCGCGCACCTTCTTCGGCAGGTCGCGCCACGGCGTCGACATCTTGACCTTGAAGTGCTTGGCGATGCTCTCCAGCGTCTGCATGTAGTACTGGCCCGACGAATCGGCCCACGGTGCGACCGCGCCCTCGGTGAGCGATAGCCGGTCGTCCGGCACGACCATCTCTGGATCGAAGAACATCTTCACGCCCAGGCCGTCGCAGGCCGGGCAGGCGCCCTGCGGGGCATTGAAGGAGAACAGGCGCGGCTCGATCTCCTCGATGGTGAAGCCGGAGACCGGGCAGGCGAAGCGGGCGGAGAACACCGTTCGTTCGCCGGTGTCGGCGTTCTCGGCAACGGCCAACCCTTCGGCGAGGCCGAGAGCGGTCTCGATCGAATCGGCCAGACGATTGCCGAGATCGGGCCGCACGACGATGCGATCGACGACGACGTCGATGTCGTGCTTGTACTTCTTGTCGAGCGTCGGCGCCTCGGCGATCTCGTAGAGCTTGCCGTCGACCTTTACGCGCTGGAACCCTTTCTTCTGAAGCTCCTGCAATTCCTTGCGGTACTCGCCCTTGCGGCCGCGCACGATCGGCGCCATCAGGAAGAGCCGCGTGCCCTCCGCCATCGTCTTCACCCGGTCGACCATCTGCGACACGGTCTGACTCTCGATCGGCAGGCCGGTCGCCGGCGAGTAAGGCACGCCGACGCGGGCGAACAGCAGGCGGAGATAGTCGTAGATCTCGGTGACGGTGCCGACCGTCGAGCGCGGATTGCGCGAGGTCGTCTTCTGCTCGATCGAGATTGCCGGCGACAGGCCCTCGATCGAATCGACGTCGGGCTTCTGCATCAGCTCGAGGAACTGGCGGGCATAAGCCGACAGGCTCTCGACGTAGCGGCGCTGGCCTTCGGCGTAGATCGTGTCGAAGGCGAGCGACGATTTGCCGGAACCGGACAGGCCGGTGATCACCACCAGCCGGTCGCGTGGCAGGTCGAGATCGACATTCTTCAGATTGTGCTCGCGTGCGCCCCGGATCGAGATGAAGCGGTGCGGCTCGGCGACGGGGGTACGGGACTTGGCCATGGGGAGCCGGAGAATAGGCCATGCGCGGGGTCAGCGCATTTGTCGAATAACCCCCAATTGCGGGACTGTTGTCAGGCGGTGGCAGGAGACAAGGTCTGCATCCGGGCGGTCGGCCGGTCGTTCATCAGGAGCTGCATGGTGCCGGCGACGAGTCCGATCACGACGGCGAGCTTCCAGGCGAGGTCATAGGAGCCCGCCAGATCGTAGAGATAGCCGCCGCCCCAGGCGCCGAGGAAGGACCCGGCCTGATGGCTGAGGAAGGCGATACCGGTCAGGGTCGACAGGAAACGCAGGCCGAAGATCTGCACGACCAGGCCGTTCACCAGTGGAATCACGCCCAGCCACAGAATGCCCATGGCGGCGCCGAACAGCACCACCGACAATGGGGTGGGTGGAAAGACGAAGAACAGCACCAGGGCCAGCGAGCGAAGCAGGTAGATGCCGCCGAGCAGCAGGCGCTTGGGGTACTTGTCGCCGAGCCACCCGAACAGCCAGGAGCTGGCGATGTTAAAGCCCCCGATTAGCATCAGCACCAAGGCGCTGTACGACGGATCCATGCCGCACTGAGCGAGATAGGTCGGTAGGTGGGTCGTGACGAAGACGAGCTGCAGGCCGCAAACGAAGAAGGCCAGCGACATGACGACGTAGCCGGGATGGCGCCGGGCCTCGGCGAGCGCATTGCCGAGTGTTAGGTCATGATCGGTCGTGCGGCTGTCGGCGAGCTTGTCGGCACGGCTCCCGATCCAGGCGGCCGGCAGCATCAGCACGGCGAGGAGGGCGAAGGCCCACACGCCAACCCTCCAGCCGTCGTGATTCAGCAGGTACGCGGCCAGCGGCGCCGTCACCATGGTGCCGACCGAGCCGGCAGCCGAGACGATGCCGAACGCCAAGGTGCGGCGATTGGGCTGGACGACGCGGGCGGCGATGTTGGCCGTGATGCCCGAGGTCGTGCACGCGAGCGCGATGCCGAACAGAACGCCGGACCCGACCACGATCGGCAGGGCGCTCTCAGCCGTGGCGGTGAGCCACAGCCCGGCGAGCAGGATCAGGCTGCCGGCCAACGACACCCAGCGGGTGCCGTGCTTGTCGGCGAGGATGCCGGCCAGCGGCTGACTCACTCCCCAAGCAACCTGCTGGACCGAGATGGCGAGCGCGAAGTCGGAGATCGCGATGCCCAGGTCGTGCGAGGCCGGTGCCTGGAACAGGCCGAGATTCTGCCGGATGCCCATGGCCAGAGTCATCATCAGCGCGGCCGAACCCAGGATGGTGTAGGCCTGCCCGCGCGACAGCTCGGCGACGTGGAACGCTTTACTCATGAGCGCGGACCATAGGGGCCGGCCGACCTGGAGGACGAATGAAATGTCGGAGGGCCGCCATGAGTTCAGCTCACGTGTCGGCAGCCGGTCGCTCGCATCCTGAAATGGGTGGTTGCCCACAGGGCGTCGGCGCTACCTTGCCCGGCGTGAGGTAGGTGCTGCGTCCCGCGGCACCGGGAAAGCGAAGGAGGCCCCTATGGCGGGCAGCGTGAACAAGGTCATCCTGGTCGGCAATCTCGGCCGCGACCCCGAAGTGAGGTCCATGCAGGATGGCAGATCCATGGTCAACATGTCGGTAGCCACGTCCGATACCTGGCGGGATCGCCAGTCGGGCGAGCGCAAGGAACGCACCGAATGGCACCGGGTCGTCATCTTCAACGAGAAGCTCGCCGAGGTGGCGCAGAAGTTCATCCGCAAGGGCTCGAAGGTCTACGTCGAAGGCCAGCTCGCGACCCGCAAATGGACCGACCAGAGCGGCCAGGAGCGCTACACGACGGAGGTCGTGATCCCGCGCTTTGGCGGTGCACTGACCATGCTCGATGGCCGCAGCGGGGGCGGTGGTGAGATGGGCGCTGGCGGCGGCATGGATGACGGAATGGATAGCGGACCGATGCCGAGCAGCGGTGGCGGGGGAGGCGGCCGACCGGCCGCACCGCGCGGCGGCAAGGACCTGGACGACGATATTCCATTCTAAAGCGTCACTGGCGCGTCGTCTTCAGAATGAGCATCGCTGAAAGGTCCCTCGCTGCGCTCGGGACGACTGTATTGCTGTCGTTCCAAGCGCAGCGAGGGACCTTTCGTTCCTTGACGGTCTCGAAGGTGTAGTGCCATGGCACAAAGTCAGGTCCGCGTCTGGTATCAGAGCTTCGTCCATCCAGTGGAGCAGGCGCCCTATATTGATCGCCTGCAGGCGCGGCTCGACAGTGTCGCCGGACCGGGTGTTCGCTTCGAGGTTCACGGCCTCGATCCTCCGGACCATTCGTTTCACCCGCTGACCGAGTTCCGCTGCGCCGCGCAGATCATCGGGCATGCCCTGGACGCCGAGAAGGCGGGCTACGACGCTTTCGTGATCGGCCATTTCCAGGAGCCCGGTTTGCTCGAGATCCGCGGCTCGCTGGACATTCCAGTGATCGGCCTGGGCGAGGCGAACCTGCTTGCCGCCCTCACCATGGGATATCGAGTGGGCTTGGTCACGATCGATCCCATTTTCATACCCTGGCATGATCGCCAGGTGCGCCTGCACGGTCTCGGCGAGCGCGTCGTCGGGACGACGGCCCTCCAGATGAACCTTCCCGCGTTCATGAGGGCTTTCACCGAGGAGGACACCTACGCCACGGTGCGCGCTCAGTTTGTTGCCCAGGTCAAGCCTCTGATCGAGAAGGGCGCCGAGGTCATCATTCCTGCCGGCGGCCTGCCCATGCTGCTGTTCGCTCGCGAGAGCCCGTTCATCATCGATGGCGCTCCGGTCCTGAATGGCATCGCCGTCGTGGCCAAGGCCACCGAGATGGCCTTGGCGCTGCGTTCGCTCACCAATGTCGTCGTCAGCCGCCGCAGCACCTATGCCAAGGCGCCGGCCGCCGCCGTTGCCGAGTTTCGCGAACGACTACGCTGAACGTCAGGCCGGCAAGCCTAGGGCGCGCAGAGCTGCCGTCGTTTCCTCGGCGGTCCGGTGATGGATGGCGTTCAGGCCGAAGGCGCGGGCGCCTTCGGCGTTGGGGAGATTGTCGTCGATCAGCACGGCATCTTGAGGCGCGAAGCCGCCGGTCCGGCACAGCAAGTCGTAGATCGCTGGCGTAGGCTTGAGATGACCGACGCGGCCTGACACCACGTAGTCCCGGAAGTGGCCGAGAAAGGGATGGCGCTGTTGCCCTGGACCGCGCAGCCAGTCGTCGAGAAAGCCCGGTGCATTCGACAAGAGGTAGAGCGGTGTTCCTGCCCGGTGCAGCCGTTCGACGAGGGCCGCCATGTCCGGAAAGCTGTGATCGCACATCTCGTCGAACCGGCTGTAAAAGGCCTCGATCAGGGCTTCCTTACCGGGATGTCGGGCTTTGAGAGACCGCGTCGCCTCGGTTGGGTCACCCCCGCCGTCCTGGATCGCATGCCATTCGCCGGTCGCTACGTTGGCGAGAAAATCTTCCATCTCGTCCGCGTCGGGGATGAGCTTGCGGTAGAGGTGGCGAGGATTCCAATCGAGCAGCACACCGCCCAGGTCGAAGACCACGATCGGGGCCATGGGCGAGGTTGATTTTCGACTTGATTCGGGAGCCAATTGGGGACCTTCCGGAGCCTTGTTTTCAAGGCCAATTTAGACAATGAAATCAATGCTTTAAAGCGGCGTTCCGCAAGCGTTTTTTGTTGGTCTTCGGGCGGCGGTTTGCTAGGGTGTAAATCCGTTCCGCCGGGCACCCTGGCAGGGCCCCAAAAGCGAGCAAAATCAGGTATCCGTGAGCGACGATACGACCCTTCCACCGGCGCCGCCGCCCCCCGACGAGTCGCCTCCGCCGCCGACCCCGCACGATATCGCGCCGATCACCATCGAAGAGGAGATGCGCCGCTCGTACCTCGATTACGCCATGAGCGTGATCGTGGCGCGTGCGCTGCCCGATGCCCGCGACGGCCTGAAGCCGGTGCAACGCCGCATCCTCTACTCGATGAAGGAGAGCGGCTACGATTCGACCCATGCGTTCCGCAAGTCGGCGCGCATCGTCGGCGACGTGATGGGCAAATACCATCCGCACGGCGATTCGGCGATCTACGACGCCATGGTGCGCATGGCGCAGGTCTTCTCGCTGCGCCTGCCGTTGATCTCGGGTCAGGGCAATTTCGGCTCGATGGATGCCGATCCGCCGGCGGCGATGCGCTACACCGAAGCGCGCCTGGCGCGGGTGGCAGAGACACTGCTGGCGGACATCGACAAGGACACGGTCGACTTCCAGCCGAACTACGACGAGACCGATCGCGAACCGACGGTCCTTCCGGCCGCCTTTCCGAACCTGCTGGCCAACGGTGCCGGCGGCATCGCCGTCGGCATGGCGACCAACATTCCGCCGCACAATCTCGGGGAGCTGATCGACGGCTGTTGTGCGCTGATCGACAATCCCGGGCTCACCCCCCAGCAGCTCATGGAGCACATTCCGGGGCCCGACTTCCCGACCGGCGCCACCATCCTCGGCCGCAACGGCATCCGCGCAGCCTACGAGCTCGGACGCGGCTCCATCATCATGCGGGCGAAAACCCGGATCGAGGAGGGCCGCGGCGGACGCGAATCGATCATCATCTCCGAGATTCCCTACCAGGAGAACAAGGCGCGTCTGCACGAGCGCATCGCCGAGGTGGTGCGCGACAAGAAGGTCGAGGGCGTTTCCGAGATTCGCGACGAGAGCGACCGCGACGGCGTGCGGCTGGTCGTCGAGCTGAAGCGCGAGGCGATGGCCGACGTCGTCCTGAACCAGCTCTACCGCTACACGCCGTTGCAGACGACGTTCGGCGTCAACGCGCTCGCCCTCGACGGCGGACGGCCGCGATTGATGAGCCTCAAGGAACTGCTCGAGGCCTTCATCCGCTTCCGTGCCGAGGTGATGACGCGGCGGGCCAAGTTCGAGCTGGCTGCCGCGCGCGATCGCGCTCACATCCTGGTCGGCCTGGCGATCGCCGTCGCCAACATCGACGAGGTGATCGAGCTCATTCGCCGGGCGCCCGACCCCACGGTCGCGCGCGAACGCCTGCTGGCCAGGGACTGGCCGGCGGCCGACGTTGCGCCGCTGATCGCCCTGATCGCCGAGCCGGGGCGCGATGTCGCCGCCGACGGCACCTACAAGCTCTCCGAGGCGCAGGCGCGCGCCATCCTTGAGCTGCGTCTGCAGCGCCTGACCGGGCTGGAGCGCGACAAGATATCCGAGGAGCTGACCGAGGTGGCCAAGCTGATCGAGGGCTATCTCGAGCTGCTCGGCGATCGCGACAAGCTGTTCGCCCTGATGCGCAAGGAGCTGGTCGAGATCAAGGACGAGTTCGCCACGCCGCGGCGCACGGAGATCCTCGACAACGAGTTCGAGCAGGACATCGAGGACCTGATCCAGCGCGAGGACATGGTCGTCGCGGTGACACACGGCGGCTACGTCAAGCGCGTGCCTGTGTCGGCCTATCGGGCGCAGCGCCGCGGCGGCAAGGGGCGCGCCGGCATGGCGACGCGCGAGGACGATTTCGTCTCGAACCTGTTCGTCGCCAACACGCATACGCCGATGCTGTTCTTCTCCAGCCGCGGCATTGTCTACAAGCTCAAGGTGTGGCGCCTGCCGCTCGGTGCGCCGCAGGCGCGCGGCAAGGCCTTCGTCAACCTGCTGCCGCTCGGCGAGGGCGAGACGATCAGCGCCGTCATGCCGATGCCGGAGGACGAGGCGAGCTGGTCGACGCTCAATGTCGTCTTCGCGACGGCGCGCGGCGGGGTGCGGCGCAACGAGCTCAGCGATTTTGTCAGTGTCAATCAGAGCGGCAAGATCGCCATGAAGTTCGAGGGCGACGATGCCGGCGACCGGTTGATCGGCGTCAGCGTCTGTACGGAGGAGCAGGACATCCTGCTGGCGACCCGCCATGGCCGCGCCATGCGCTTCCCGGTGTCGACCGTGCGCGTGTTCCAGAGCCGCTCCTCGACCGGCGTGCGCGGCATCGCGCTCGCCGAGGGCGACGAGGTGATCTCGATGTCGCTGTTCGACAGCGGCAAGGGGATCGCCACCGAGGAGCGCGACGCCTATCTGCGTCAGTCGCGCGCGCTCCGCCAGGCCGAGAATGCCGAGGACGAGGCACCAGCGGCGGAGGAGGCGGTGGTCGGCACGGTCGACACCCTGTCGCCCGAGCGATTTGCCGAGCTGCAGGCCAAGGAAGAGTTCGTGCTTACCCTGGCGTCTTCCGGCTTCGGCAAGCGCACCTCGGCCTACGAGTATCGAGTGACGGGGCGAGGCGGCAAGGGAGTCGAGCTGATGAGCCTCGCCAAGGGCGGCGAGGTCGTGGCGGCTTTCGCCGTTCTTGACAACGACCAGATCATGGTGATGACGGACGGCGGAACGCTGATCCGCTGCCCGGTCGACGGTATTCGCATCGCCGGTCGTGCGACTCGCGGCGTTCGCATCGTCAATGTCAGCGAGGGTGAGCGCGTCGTGTCCGCGGTGCGGATCGGTGAGGACGATGGCGCCAACGGCATCGACAACGGGGGCGACGGCCATTCCGAAACAAACGGTGGATAAGGTCCGGCCGTGTCGCTAAGACTTCGCCGCCGAAACCGGCCGACAAGGGGGAGAGATGGCTGCAGAACGCACCGGCGTCTATCCGGGCACGTTCGATCCCGTCACCAGCGGGCACATGGAAGTCGTGCGCCGTTCGTTGCGGCTGGTCGATCGACTGGTCATCGGGCCGGCGATCAACATCGGCAAGGGGCCGTTGTTCTCGCTCGAAGAGCGGATCGAGATCATCAAGGACGACATTGCGGATTTCTCGCAGGCCGACAAGGACCGCATCACGGTCGTGCCGTTCGAGGGACTGTTGATCCATTTTGCCCGCGAGGTCGGTGCCTCGCTCATCATTCGCGGCCTGCGAGCCGTCTCGGACTTCGAGTACGAGATCCAGATGGCCAACATGAACGCCCGGATGGAGCCCAACGTCGAGACGATCTTCCTCATGGCGTCCGACCGGCACCAGTTCATCGCCTCGTCCCTGGTGAAGGATATTGCGCGCCTGGGCGGCGATACATCCCAATTCGTGTCCGGCAAGGTCTTCAAGCGGCTCAAGGCCAAGTTCGGCCATTCCTGAAGCCGGTGGGGCCGAAACCGGCCGGGAGCGCGTTGACCGTCGGGCCGGCGCATCTTATACGGGCGCCGCGCGGGGTTTCGGCCGGCGGCGCGACCTCGGGGCGAGCCCGTAGCTCAGCGGTAGAGCATCTGACTTTTAATCAGGTGGTCGTAGGTTCGATCCCTACCGGGCTCACCAACGCAGGCAAGAAGGAGACGCGCGGCTCATGCCGTCGGTGAACGTCGTCAACGGCAAGCAGATCGTGGTCGAGCGGCTCGCTCCGATGGAGCGCCTGACCCGCTTTCTGGTCCGGCCGTTCCTGCAGATGTGGTATCATCAGGATCTGATCCAGGCGATCCTGCGTCGCGAAGTGCGTGACCGCTTCAAGGGGTCGGCGGCAGGTTGGATCTGGGCGGTGATCGCCCCGCTGATCATGATCGTGGTGTATGCGCTCGCCTTCAAGACGACGATGCGCTTGCCGGTCATCGATCCCGACATCGATCCACGCGTCGCCTATGCGCTGTTCATCTTCAGCGGCATCGTCATCTTCAACTTCTTCGCCGAAATGGCCTTCCGCGCGCCGATGCTGCTGCACGAGTACGCGCACTTCATCAAGCAGACGATCTTTCCCAGCGACATGCTGGCGGTGATCTCGACGCTTCGCGCGACGGCCTACACGGCCATCTCGGTCGGCGTGATGCTGATCGGCCAGCTCCTGGTGACCGGCGGCCTGCCGTGGACCATCGTGTTCATCCCGCTGATCTTCTTGCCGCTGATGGCATTCCTGGTCGGCATGGCTTGGTTCCTGTGCGCTGTCGGTGCGTTCACGCGCGACGCCGGCTATCTGATGATCAACGTGGTGCCGCTGTTCATGTTCGCCACGCCGATCTTCTATCCGCAGGACGGCCTGTCGGCGCCGTTCGATCTCCTGATCTACGGCAATGCCTTGACCGCCTATGTCGAGATCACCCGCGACGTCGCGCTGCTGGGGCGGTTGCCCAGCCTCGCGGTCTGCGCCTGGGCGCTGTTCACCGCCGCTTTCACCTTCTATTTCGGCTACTGGTTCTACGACAGGTATCGGAATGTCATCGTCGACGTCCTCTGAAGTCGTCGTACGCGCCCGGCACCTGGGAAAGGCCTATCAGCTCTATGCGCGCCGCAGCGACTGGCTGAAGCAGGTGATGCTGGGCTGGTGGAAGTCGTACTTCAAGCCGTTCTGGGTGTTGCGCGATATCGACCTCGACGTCCGCCGCGGCGACAGCATCGGCATCCTGGGCCGCAACGGCTGCGGCAAGTCGACCCTGCTACAGGTGATCTGCGGCATGACCCTGCCGAGCAACGGCGAGCTCCGGGTAACCGGTCGCATTGCGCCGGTGCTGGCGCTCGGCGCCACTTTCGATACCGAGCTGTCGGGGCGCGAGAACATCATGATCGGCGGCGCCGTGCTGGGGCTGAAGCGGGCCGAGGTGCTGCGCAAGTTCGATTCCATCTGCGAGTTCGCCGGCATCGGCGACTACATGGAACAGCCGGTGAAGCACTACTCGATGGGCATGAAGACTCGGTTGGCTTTTGCCATCTGCGCCCATGTCGATGCCGAGATTCTGGTGGTCGACGAGGCGCTCGCCGTAGGCGATGCGGCTTTCCAGCGCAAGTGCCTCGATTGGATCGACGAATTCCGCAAGAACGGCACGTTGCTGTTCGTGTCGCACTCGACCGCCGAGGTGCGGCGGCTGTGCAATCGGGCGATCTGGATCGAAGGCGGTCGCATTCGGTTGGAGGGCGAGCCCAGCACGGTGATCCGCGCCTACCACCGCGCGATGGCGATGGAGAAGGATGACAGCCATCGCTTTTCCGCTACCGAGTGAGGGGCGATGGTCGCCGCCGCGCTGGCTTGGATCGGACTGGGATGGTGGGCGATCGCCACGCTGGTCCAGTGGCTGAGCGCGGCGTTGGCGCGGCGCCGCCGGCCCGCGGCATCGCCGCTTCGGCCAGCGAGCGATTTCAGCGTCGTGGCGCCGCTGGCCGGGCGGCGCGATGCGTCTCCGGCCTATGTCGGGGCTTTGGCGGAATTGTCGCGCCAGGGGGCGGAGATCTTGATCTGCGTGGCCGGCGACGGCGACAGTGCGGTCGAAGGGGTACGCGCGCAGTGGCCGGCCGCTCCGATCCTGATCGGCAGCGATGACACGTTCAATCCGAAGATGAACAACGTTCGCAAGGGGCTGGAGGCGGCGAGCCGGTCCGTCGTCGTCCTGTGCGACGCCGGAATTGCGGTGACCCTGAACGAGCTCCAACGCGCCGCTGCCCTTCTGTCGGACAAGGTGGGCCTGGTCCTCGCGCTGAAGGCGGGCTGGTCGCCGGAAAATTTCGCCGCCGAGCTCGAATGCGCTTACATCAACGGTCACCAGGCGCGGTTCCTGCTGGCGGCGGATCGGCTCGGGATGCCGGTCGCATCGGGCGGTATGACGTTTCTTTCCAGTGACGTGCTGCAACGGATCGGCGGCCACCAGGGCTTCCTCAACTACATCGCCGACGATTTTTCGGTCGTGCGCACGGTGCGGGAGCGGACAGGCCGCACGACCTGGCTGGGAAACACCATGCCGCGTCTTCCGGTCGGTCATCGTGACTGGTCCGACGTATGGCGCCGCCAGGTGCGTTGGGGGTCGACGCGTCTCAATCTCACGCGAGAGGTCCGGGCGCTGGCGCTTCTCGATCCTGCCATTGGCTGGTTCGTCTCGGGCATCGCCGGTTGCGTCGGGCTCGCGGCCCTGGGCTGGGGGGCGATTCCAGTCACCTTGGCGCTGATCGCCCACAGCGTGACATGGCTGATCGCCGAGGCGTGGTTCCTGGCCGCCTATGGCTTGCCGTTCGGGCCGCGCGCGTGGGCCGCCTCGCTCGCCCGCGAGACGCTGGTGCCGATTCTCCTGATCCAGGCCTGGCGTGGACGTCGTAAGATCGATTGGCGCGGCACCGATCTTGCCGCTGGCTGGCGACCAACTGGGGATGGTGCCGAGGGAGGGCGCGTATGAAGTCCGATGCCATGGCCGACATCACGACGATCCAGCTTCCCGATCGAGTCGATTCGGCGACGTCGGCCACTGTCGAGGTGTCGATCGTCGCCGCCTTGCGTCCCGGCGCGCGAGTCATCGTGGACGGCAGCCCGGTCGTCTATATGAGCGCGGCGGGCGTGCGGGTGCTGGCGATCGCCTTGCATCGTGCCGCCGAGGTGGAGGCACGTATCGTCTTCTGCAGCTTCAATGGCGCCGCGGCCGACTGTCTCCTGGTCAGTGGCTTCTCCCAACTCTTCGATGTTGTGGATTCGGTGGCACAGGCGGAGCAGATATTGCGTGGTCGGCCGGTCGGCGAGGCGGCCCGGCGCTTGCACGCGCGCCGCGGCACGGGTTAATTACCAGCCGGCTGAGACTAGGTCATGGGATGGGCGCAGATACCGGCCAAGATATGGTGTCTGTTCCGGACGGAGATCGGAATTTGACGATTTGGAACGGGCTACGCGCCATCGCGCGAACGTTTGCCATTGTTCTCGGCCTGGCTGTAGGCGTCAGCGCGTGCACGGCGTTGCCTGGCGACGGTCCATGGATGGGCGGTGCTCAAGGGACGAGCACCGAGGCGCTGCCGTTCGACGTCATCGATCTGACTCCGACGACGGTCGTGGGCTACCGGATGCAACCTGTCGATCGACCGTCGACGACCGGCAGTCTGTCGGCGGGCGTGCGGGTCTCGGTGGCACCCGGCGATTCGCTCAAGGTCCGCATCTTCGAGCGTTACGCCGGAAACATCTTTCCGACCGTCTCGGGGCCGCAGAGTTCCGATCTCGGCGTCCAGCGCGTTGCCGAGGACGGCACCATCAGCGTCCCGTTCGTCGGCACGGTCCATGTCGCCGGTCTCGACCTGCAGGGGATCGAGCGCAAGATCGTGCAGCAGCTCGGTAACAAGGCGCAGGATCCGGAAGTCATTGTCGAGTTCGACACGGTGCGCGGACAGACGGTGGTGGTGGCCGGTGACGTCAAGAAGCCGGGCCGCATTTCCCTGCTCGAAGGGGTTCGCAGCGTCGTCGACGCCATCAACCAGGCAGGCGGCCCCAATGGAGTCCAGGGCGCGACGTCGACGGCGAATGCGCTTCAGGTCGTGGTTCGGCGCAGTGGGCACGTCATCCTGACGAGCCAGCTCTCTGACCTGTTGGCCGGCGGCGACATCCCGGTCCAGAAGAACGACGAGATCGTCGTGCGCGTCAATCAGCGAGTCTACACGGTGCTGGGCGCGGTGCAGAAGTCGGGCAATGTCGAGCTCAGCAAGCACGATCTCAGCCTGCTCGAGGCGCTCGGCAATGTCGGCGGTCTGGCCGACCAGCGAGCAAACAAAACGGGCGTTTATGTGTTCAGAATGGGGGATTTGGTGACAAATCCCACAGCCCGGGCCCGCGTTTTTCGACTGGACCTCTTCCAGCCCGTGTCTATCTTCGTGGCGCAGCAATTCGGGGTGCAGGCGCGCGACGTGATCTACGTGACGAATGCGCCGCTGTACGAGTACGACAAGGCTCTGACGGCGATCTATCGCACCTTCTCGATCATCGGCATCGGCCGCGGGACGTTGCCGATTGCCACAAGCTTTTAGTGCCGGCCTGCGAGCGCCGCACGGGGAATTCTGGTAGGCTTGAACTATGGCCCGAGCGAGAAAATTCAGGTGGGGGGCGACCGCGCTGGTGTTTGCGGTCGTCTTGGCCGGAGTGGCCATGTGGATGGCGCCGAGCCGTCAGACCAGCAGCGCGCAAGACGCACCGCGTCAGCCCGGCGCGCCGGCGCTGATCGCGCGCGGCTACACCGATGCCCCGGCCGGGACGGCTGTGATCGCCGGCGATCCGGCGGGCGGCTCGACCCTGCTCGAGTTGCGCATCAAGGACGGTCAGACGGTGAAGAAGGACGACATCGTCGCCGTGCTGTCGAACTATCCGCGCGCCGACGTCGCGGTTCGCACCGCCGAGGCCAGCCTGGAGAAGGTGAAGCAACTGCGCGAGACCATGACGACCGGTGCGCGCGTCACCCAGATCGCCATGCAGGAGGCGTCGATCAAGACCACGATCGACGACAATCGGCTGAAGGCGCTCGAGCTGCAGCGCTCGAGCAAGCCGCCCGATCAGAAGGAACTCGAGCTCAGCCTGGCGCAACAGAATCTCGAGAGGCAGAAGACCTCGCTCTTCCTCCAGAAGCAGTCGCTCGCCGCCGACCTGAAGCTCGTCGAGCTCGACATTGCCAATGCCCAGGCGAGCCTCGACACGGCGAAGACCCAGCGGGAGGAGTCCCTGGTCCGATCGCCTCTGGACGGGATCATCGTCCAGATCTTCGCCCGCCAGGGCGAGCGGATCGGCGGCGCCGGCATCGCCAAGGTCGTCGATATGCGGCAATTGCGCGTCCTGGCCGACGTAGACGAGCTGCAGATCGGCCGAGTTGCGCCGGGCGGCAAGGTCGATGTGACGTTCCGCGGCAGCCCGACGATTTATAAGGGCACCATCGCGCGCGTCGCGCCCACCGTGAAGCGCATGCAGCGCGTCGAGCCCGACGGCGGCACATCCACCGACGCCCGCGTCGTCCAGGTCGAGATCGAGATCGACGACCCGTCCAGCATGCCGCAGGTGCTGGGACGCGAGACCCGCGTCACTTTTCTCTGATGGCTCTGGTCCTGCCCGACGGGCCGGCGTTGCGCGGGCGGCTATTGCGCCTGCTCGCGTGGCGGCCGGACTTTTCGTTCGCCCAGTTGCGCGAGTCCGCGCGCACGGCGCGGACGATGCCGCTCGGTGCCCAGCAGCTCAAGCGCCAGCGCACCAGCACGCTCCTGTCGCTGGCCGGCGTCACCGCCAGTCTGCTGGTGATCTTCGCCCAGCTCGGCATCGAGCGGGCGGTCTACGAATCCTCTATCCGGCTCCATCGCATGGTGAACGGCGATCTCGTCGTCGTGCCCTACGGCTTCAAGTCACTGCAGCTCCACACCGAGGTCCCGGTCGCAGTGACCGATATCGTCGAGACCAATCCGTCGGTCATCAACACCGCGCCGTTCTGGTTCGGCGTGATGTCGATCCAGCATGCTGGGATGCCGACGTCCCGCCGCATCGCCTGGTACGCCGTCGATCCCGAACGTCCGGCAGTCGACGTGCCGGGCCTCAAGGAAAATCGGTACAAGCTGCGCGAGACGCGCCGTATCCTCTACGATCGCGATTCGCGACCTTACTTCGGCAACCTCGCCGAGGAAGCCGAGGCCGGCAAGGAGGTTCCGGTGCTGGGGCCGCCCGACAATCGCGGCTTGCTGCGCCAGCTTTTCGTCGTCGGCAATTTCGCCGTCGGGCCGAACGTGCTGAACGATGGCGCCGTCATGATGTCCGAGCAGACCATGGCCGAGGTGTTCGGTGCCTGGTGGTCGGATCGGCCGGCCTTCATCGCCATCAAGCTGAATCCCAGCGCCGACCCGGTCGCGACCCAGGCCCAGCTCAACCGGGCACTGGCCGGCCGCGGCGAGGCGATCACCCTGCACGAATTCGAGAGGCGCGAGCGCAATTACTGGTCGCGCGAGACACCGGTCGGCTACATCACCGATCTCGGGTTCGTGATGGGCGTCATGATCGGCATGGTGTTCATTTACTATGCCCAGTACCAGATCATTCGCTTCTACCTGCCCGAATACGCCATCCTGAAGAGCCTGGGCTACGGCTGGTGGTTCTTCCTCCTCATGATCGGCCAGATCGGTGCCGCCATCATCACGCCGGCCTTCGTGCTGTCGTTCACGCTCGGGCGTCTCGTCTACGGCGCCACCGAGGCCGCCATGCATCTCGGCATGACGATGGGCCTTCGCGAGATGGCGGTCGCCCTGACCGCCTGCGTGATCATGACCGTGGTGTCGAGCCTGTTCGCGATCCGCCGGCTGTGGAAGGTCGACCCCATCATGCTGTTCGAATGACCATGTCGACCGGCAGCGACAATTTCGGGCCCCCTGTCGTCGAGACCGTCGACGTTCACCACCACTACGGCGAGGGGCCGCAGCGCACCGACGTGCTGTTCGACATCAACATGCAGGTGCGCGAAGGCGAGCTGCTGATCGTCACCGGGCCGTCGGGCTCGGGCAAAACCACGTTGCTCACTATCCTGGGCACCATGCGCAGGCCCTCCGAAGGCAAGTTGCGCCTGCTCGGCACTGACATCGTGGGCATGCAGGGCCGCGCGCTCGACGTGTTGCGCAATCGCATCCGATTCCTGTTCCAGAAGCGCAACCTGCTGTCGTCGCTGACGGCGTTGCAGAACGTCATGGCGGGCGTCTCGACGACGCCGTTGTCCGATCCGGCCTGGGACGAGCCGCGGGCACGCCATCTGCTCGGCCTGCTCGGCCTCGGAGACAAGATCGATTCGTGGCCCGACGAGCTGTCGGGCGGCCAGCAGCAGCGCGTCGCCATCGCCCGCGTCATGATCGGCTTACCGGACCTGATCATCGCCGACGAGCCGACCTCGGCGCTCGATCGCGTCGCGGGGCGTCTGGTCGTCGATCAGTTGAAGGATCTCGCCATGCGCGCCAAGTGCGCCGTCGTGCTGTCGACGCACGACGAGCGCATCTTCGACGTGGCATCGCGCCGTCTGCACATCGAGGACGGCCGCTGCTTCGAAGTGCCGATCCACTACCACTGACGGGTGGGCAGCCGTGCTGCTGATTGCGGTCGATCTCGTGGTGCTGTTGGCCTTTGTGGCCCAGTTCGCCATCGCCGGCTATTTCCTCTACCTCGTCTACTGGCTGTTCGAGCTGCCGGCAGCCGCCCCCGCAGGCCGCGATCTGTCGGCCGACCTGCCGCACGTGCTGGTGCAGATCCCCGTCTACAACGAGCCGGCCGTGGTCGAGCGCGCGCTGGTCGCCGCGGCGGCCCTCGATTGGCCGCGCGAGCGTCTGTCGATCCAACTGCTCGACGACAGCACCGACATCACCTCCGACATCGCCGTCCATGTCGTGCGCCGGCTGGAGCGCGACGGCGTCGCTGTCGAGCACATCCGGCGCACCGATCGCAGCGGCTACAAGGCGGGTGCCCTGGCGGCGGGCCTTAGCCGGTCGGATGCGCCCTACGTGGCGGTGTTCGACGCCGACTTCGTGCCGCCGCCCGGCTGGCTGCGCGGCGCCATGGCGGCCCTACTCGCCGAGCCGAAGGCGGCCTTCGTGCAGACCCGCATCGAGTGGGGCAACGGGGCGCGGACCTGGCTGACTCGCGCCCAGCGGCTGATGCAGGACGCCCATTTCGCCGTCGAGCAGGACGTGCGGGCGCGGCGCGGCGTGCCGTTCCAGTTCAACGGCACCGGCGGCATCTGGCGGCGCGCGGCGGTCGAGGAGGCGGGCGGCTGGTCGCACGACACCCTGTCGGAGGACCTCGACCTGGTGCTGCGTACCTCGCTCGCCGGCTGGCACGGCGTATTCCTGATGGAGCCGCACGTCGTCGGCGAGCTGCCGGAAAAGCTCGACAGCTTCTCGGCTCAGCAGAGCCGCTGGTCGAAGGGCTTCGTCCAGGTCGCGCGCAAGCTCCTGGGGCCGATCTGGAGTTCCGGCTGGTCCGGCGAAGCCAAGTTCACCACCACGATCGCGCTGGCCCAGCAGCTCATCTTTCCTGTCCTGGCGGTGGGTATCGTCGCCCTGGTCCTGTCGATCGTCGGCCATGGCTATCTCGTCGGCCTGTTCCGTTTCCTGTCGTGGCTGTGGTTCGCGACCCTGCTCGCGGTGCTGTTCGGCATGACCTGGGGCGCCTATCGGCGGCTCGGACGGGGCGACCTCGTGCAGTATCTGGTCACCGCGGCGAGCGTTCCGGCGTTGATCGTCTATCTCGCGGCGGCCAACGCCGGCGCCATCGTCGCGGCGGGCTTCGGGCGCAAGACCGAGTTCAACCGCACGCCCAAGACGGGGACCTGACGCCGATGGCCCTGCTCGCCACGCTCGCTTTCGTCCTCGCCGCGGTCTTCGCGGTGTGTTGCGTGCTGCTCGCGGCCTTCGTCGGCAGCCTGCTCTACATGGTCGTGCTGCATCATCGGCTGAAGGCGCGCGGGCTCGCCCGCGAGCGTGCACTGCTCGCCACGCCGCTGCCGGACGACGCCGAGCTGCCGCACGTCGTGGTGCAGATTCCGTCGTTCAACGAAGGCGCGGTGCTGCGGCGCGGCGTCGAAGCGGCGGCTCGGCTCGACTGGCCGCGCGACAAGCTGCACATCCAGGTGCTCGACGACAGCACCGACGATACCGCCGAGCTCGCCCGCACGGTCGTCGCCGAGCTGAGGGAGAAGGGTGTCGACGCCGTCGCCTTGCAGCGCACCGACCGCAGCGGCTTCAAGGGCGGCGCGCTGCACGAGGCGATGCAGCAGACGCCGTACGACTACTTCGCCATCTTCGACGTCGACTACGTGCCGCCGGTCGACTTCCTGCGCGTCTGCATGCGGCCGTTCTTCGCCCAGCCGGCCACCGCCTTCGTCCAGGCACGCTTCGATTTCCTCAATCCGCACGAGAACGCGCTCACCGAGATGCAGATGGTGACGCTCGACGCGCATCTCGGCATCGAGCAGGCGACACGCTGCTGGGCCGGCCATCCGCTGCCGTTCAACGGCACTTGCGGCATCTGGCAGCGCGCCGCCATCGAGGCCGGCGGCGGCTGGAAGGGCGACACCGTCACCGAGGATCTCGATCTCACCTATCGCGGCTGGGTCAAAGGCTGGCGCGCCCAGTTCCTGACCAGCGTGCCGGTGCCCGGCGAGCTGCCGGCCGATCGCAAGACCTGGCTGCGCCAGCAGCAGCGCTGGCAGGACGGGTTCCGCCACGTCTCGTTGCGCATGGTGCCGGCCATCCTGCGGAGCCGCGACATCACCCCGTCGGCCAAGGCGGCGGCGCTCCTCCACCTCTGCATGTCGCTCAACCAGCCGGTGCTGCTGGTGGGCGTGGTGGCGGGCCTGCTGGCGGGGTTGCTCGCACCGACGCTGATCCCATCGCTGCTCACGCTCTTCTTGGTGACGCTCGCCTGGGTGCTGCTCTGCGCCACCACCTTCCTGCGTGCCGGACACAATTTCATTCGTGGCGGAGAGATACCGCCTGGTCGCTTCGCCCTGGTGTTGCTGCGATTCGTCGGTGGTCAGGTCGCGATGCTCGTCCGCTCGCTCGGTGTCCACCTGGTCAAGGCCCTGAACCGGCCCAAGCCGATCGTGTTTGACCGGACGCCCAAGCGCGGCGCCTAATCCAGCACGCTCTCACGCAGCAGCGGGTGGTGGGCGCAGCGCATGCTGCCGCCCACCCGGATAGGGCCGTCGAAGGGCAGGGGGATAACGTCGACCTTGCGCCGGCGAAGCTCGTCGATCACGCGCGCATTGTCGGCGTCGACGATCATGCGGCCTTCCTCGAGCACCAAGCCGTTGGTGGCGAGCCGGTTCGCCTCGTCGACCGATACGACGATCTTGTCCCATCCGCGCAACGACATCGGCAGGCCGTCGATCAGCTTTTCCGGGCAGTGGATCAGGAGGCCGGGCTTGACCAGCGCCAGGCAGCAGTCGAGGTGGAGGACGTTCGACCTCATCGCCACGGGGATCACGCGGTAGCCCGTGCCGAGCAGCGCCTGCAGCCAGTCGGCGCCGGCCAGATCGGAGGCGCAGCCGGACATGCCGACATAGATCTCCCGGCCGTTCAGCAGCGTGTCGCCGCCTTCGAGGAACGGGCCATCGACGCAGCCGGGAGAGCCCAGCGGCACGCTCGACCAGCGCGCGCCCGTTTGCTGGACGACGCGCTGAACGATCGGCCGCAGCCCGTAGCGCTCGCGCTGCCGGCAGATCAGGCGCAGCGAGGCGTCGATCACGTGCTCGCCGACCACGATCACGGGATCGCGAGGAAAAAGCTGGAGACCTTCGCCGTTGGGCGCGAGAAACGTGCGCTCGACGCCCGTCAGTCGCTGTGGCCGATGCACGGTGACGCCCTCGCGCGCCACCAGCTCCGCCAAGGCATCGACCTGACGTTCGCAACGCCTGGCCCAGTCGGCGTCGATGTCGATCAACCGGCGGCCGGCGTGGCGGCGTGATAGCTCCGCGATTTCGGGCGCCATCCAGCGCGCCGATTCCTCGTGAAACACGACGAAATCCTCGGCCGGCGCGATACCGACGATCGCCTCGTGGAGCTTACCCCATTCGTGGTGGGCGCCGAATCGCACGACGCTATACCCGCGCGTAGATGTCTTCGTAGCGCGTGATGTCGTCTTCCTCGAGATAGTCGCCGGTCTGGACCTCGACGACCTCGAGCGGCTCGCTGCCCGGATTGGCGAGACGATGCACGCTGCCCTTCGGGATGTAGACCGACTCGTTCTCGCGCAGCGTCATGATCTTGCCGTCGAGCACGATCTCGGCCACGCCCTTGACCACCACCCAGTGCTCGGCGCGATGCTTGTGGCTCTGCAGGCTGAGCTTGCCCTTGGCGTTGACCGTCAGGCGCTTGGCGCGGAAGCGCTCGCCGCGATCGATATCCTGGTAGCTGCCCCAGGGACGGTGCATCACTGCGTGCTCGGTGGCGGCCTTGTGGTTGCCGTCCGACATGCGCTGCACGACGTCCTTCAGCCGCGGGAGATTGGCGCGGTGGCCCACCAGTACGGCGTCGTTCATCGCCACGACCACGACCTCCTCGACGCCAATCACGGCGGTGAGCGGACCGTCGGAGCGGACGTAGGAGTTGCGCACATGGTCGATCTCGACCGGCCCCTCGACGACGTTGCCGGCGCTGTCGGCCTCGCCGACATCGAGCAACGCGTCCCAGGTGCCGAGGTCGGACCAGCGGAACTTGGCTGGCACGACCCAGCATTTGTCGGTCCGTTCCATGACCGCGTAGTCGATCGACTTGGCGGGCGCCTTGTTGAAGGCGTCGGCATCGAGGAACACTGTCGAGCCCGTCTTGCGCGCCTTGGCGACCGCTTCCTCGGCGGCGGCGGCCATCGCCGGCTCGAAGCGGGCCATCTCCGACAGCAGCGTGTCGGGCGCGAACAGGAAGTAGCTCGCATTCCACATCAGCCCTTCCTGGATGTAGCGCAGCGCCGTCTGGGCATTGGGCTTCTCGACGAAGGCCGTGACCTTCTGGGCGGCCCCGAGATGCTCGCCGCCGGGGCGGATGTAGCCGTAGTCGGTCTTGGGTTCGGTGGGTGGAATGCCGAAGGTGACGATGCCGCCCTGGGCCACGGCAGGCAGACTGTCGCGACAGGCGGCACGGAACTCCTCGACGCCGATCACCATGTGGTCGGACGCCATGGCCAGCACGGCCTCTGCGCCCAGCGTGCGGGCATAGGCCGCGGCGGCGGCCATGGCCGGACCCGAGTCGCGACGCTGTGGCTCGACCACGACGTCGATCTCCATGCCGATTTCCTGGGCCTGCTGCTCGCACATGAAGCGGTAGGAATCGTTGGTGGCGATCACAGGCTTGGCGAACAGGCTGCGGTCGGCCACCCGAAGCAGGGTCTGGTGAAATGTCGACTGCTTGCCGAGCAGGGGCACGAACTGCTTGGGCATGCTCTCGCGCGACAGGGGCCACAGCCGCTTGCCGGAGCCTCCAACCAGGATGACGGGCGTGATGAGGGGCATTCTCAGTTTTCTCGGGCAGAATTGGGCCGGATGATGGGCGGCGATATAGCCGAAGGGGGAGCGGCGGCCAATGGCGCTCCCGGGCATAGCGCTCCCGGGCCTGGCGACATCCAGGCAAGGCCGGTCATCGCTTGGTTCCAGCCGCCTGCCGTCCGAGATTTTCCTCGCGCCGCCTTCGTGCCTCGACCTCGACCGCCTCGGCGAGGGCGGGAATGTGCGAGGCGATCTCGTAGAAATCGCTGGCATAGAGCACCAGCAGGGTGGTCGGCCTGGTCGTCGCGACGGAGGCCGAGCGCGGCTGGCGCTCCAGCAGGGCCATCTCGCCGAAGAACGCCCCGTCGCTCAGCTTGACCGAGCCGCCGGTCGGCAGACGAACCTCGACCTCGCCGCTCGAGATGAAGAACATCGAATCACCCGCATCGCCGCGCCGCACGACGGTGACGCGGGCCGGGTAGTAGCGCGTCCGCAGCTTGCCGACGATCTCCGACAGGGTGACCACGCCGAGGGCGGCGAAGATCGGCACGCGCGCCACCTGCTCCCAGACGCGCAGATATTCGCGACGGCGTTCTTCCTGGGCGAAACCGGTCGCGAGCACGCCGGTCATCAGCGCCAGCACGGTGATGCCGGCGATCATCAGCAGCGAGCCGATGAAGCGTCCGCCCGCCGTTACCGGAACCACGTCGCCGTAGCCGGTCGTCGTCAGGGTAACGACTGCCCACCACATGGCATTGGGCAGGCTGCCGAACTGCTCCGGCTGCTTGACCCTTTCCAGCATGTGCGCGGCGGTCGCGGCCAGCATGAGCACGATCACGAACAGGATCAGGATGCTGGCGATCGGCGCCCGTTCATTGGAAATGACCCGGGCCAGTGTGCTGAAGGCCGGCGCATGCAGGCCGAACTTCATGATCCATAGGATGCAGAAGACCGATGCCGTGTCGGCGCCCGTAATGATGTAGCCACCGGCCAGCATGATCGCCGGCACGACGGCCAGCAGGCCGATCAGACCCTCGACCGACATCATCCAGTTGAGGCGCGCCCACAATCCTGAATGGTGCGCAAAGCGCGGCGTCTCGGGAGCCACCCAAAGGCGAACCAGATACTCCAGAAGGAATACGACCGTGACGGTCCAGATCACCCGGCGGAGGATCATCGAGAATATGGGCGACAGCTCGTCCATCGAAAGCAGGACGACCGCCATCAGGCCGATGCCCAGGACGGCCAAATGCAGGGTCCGCCAATGCCGGCCGGCCGGAATCGGGTCCGAATAGCGCAGCACGGCGTGGACCTGGGCGCGCAATGTCGAGGCGTTGTCGGTCACTGGGTGACCATAGGCGGGCTGGCCTGCGAATTGCAACGCGGGCCTGTCGGGTTTAGGTTCGCGCCGGTTTTCGGGTCAGGGTCTGGAGCAAAGGTGGCAAGCGATCTGCGGATTGCCGTCGATATCGGCGGCACGTTTACGGATGTCGTTCTGGAGCAAGGCGAAAAGCGGCTGACCCGCAAGCTGTTGACGACGCCACAGCGACCCGAGCAGGCAGTCCTCGAGGGGGTGCGGCTGATCCTGGCCGACGCCGGGTGCGGTTTCGCCGACGTGGCCGTTCTGGTTCACGGCACCACGCTGGCCACCAACGCCATCATCGAACGGCGCGGGGCGCGCACCGCCTTGCTGGCCACCGAGGGCTTTCGCGACATCCTCGATATCGCCAACGAGAGCCGCTACGACCAGTACGACCTGACGATCGAGAAGCCCAAGCCGCTGGTGCCGCGCGCGCTGCGCTTCACGGTGGCCGAGCGTGTCGACGTGCACGGCAAGGTGCGGCTCGCGCTCGACGAGGCGGGGGTGCGGTCGCTGGCCGACAGGCTGCGGTCGGAGGGCATCGAGAGCCTCGCTGTCGCCTTCATGCACTCCTATATCAATCCGTCGCACGAACGGCGCGTGCGCGAGATTCTGAAGGCCGTGCTGCCGGACCTTTGGGTGACCTTGTCGAGCGAGGCCTGCCCCGAGGTGCGCGAATACGAGCGCACCTCCACCGCCGTCGCCAACGCCTACGTCCAGCCGTTGATGGACTCCTACCTGGCGCGGATGCAGGCCGCCCTGACCGCGGAGCAGTTCGGCGGCACGATCTATCTGGTGACGTCGGGTGGCGGTCTTACCGCCATCGATACCGCCCGCCGCTATCCGGTGCGGCTGGTCGAATCGGGGCCGGCCGGAGGCGCGATTTTTGCCGTCCAGATCGCAGCTCGCGCTGGCGAGGCGCGGGCGCTCAGCTACGACATGGGGGGCACAACGGCCAAGATTTGCCTTATCGACGACTACAAGCCTCATACCGCGCGCTTGTTCGAGGTCGATCGGGCGGCACGCTTCCTGAAGGGATCGGGCCTGCCGGTTCGCATCCCGGTGATCGAGATGGTCGAGATCGGCGCCGGCGGCGGGTCGATTGCCAGGCTAGACGCCTTGAAGCGGGTGACGGTGGGGCCGGAGAGTGCCGGCGCCGAGCCGGGGCCGGCCTGCTATGGCCGCGGCGGTACCCATCCGGCAGTGACCGACGCCAACGTCGTGCTGGGCACGATCGATCCGGATCACTTTGCCGGCGGCAGCATTGCGCTCGACGTGGCGGCGGCCCGAGGGGCCTTGGACCGCGAGGTCGGGGCGGGCCTCGACCTGTCGACCGAGATGGCGGCCTACGCCGTCTACGAGATGGTGTCGGAGAACATGGCAAGCGCCGCCCGCGTCCATGCCGTCGAACGCGGCGCGGCGGTCAGCCAATACAATCTGATCGCCTTCGGCGGCGGCGCGCCGTTGCATGCCGCCCGGGTGGCCGAGAAGATCGGGGTCCGCCGGGTGATCGTGCCGCCCAACGCCGGGGTCGGCTCGGCGGTCGGGTTTCTGGCCGCGCCGGTGTCCTACGAGCTGGTCCGCAGCCGCTACATGCGCCTCGACGCCTTCGACGCCGCTGCGGCGAGCGATCTTGTAGACGAGATGAGTGCCGAAGCGACTAGCCTGGTTGCCCCCGGCGCGCGTGGCACGCCGACCTTCGAGCGGCGCACGGCCTTCATGCGCTATGTCGGCCAGGGGCACGAGATCACCGTGCCGCTGCCGCTGCGCCGGCTCGAGGCGTCCGATGCCGCCTCGTTGCGCGAGGCTTACGAGCACGACTATGCGGCACTGTTCGAGCGGCACATTCCCAATGCCGCTATCGAGATCCTGAGCTGGTCGGTGCAGGTCTCGACGGAGACCAGGCTGCCGGCGGTGCAGACTGTTTCGCCCGAGGCGCCGAAGCCGCAGCCGGTCGGCCGGCGTCCCGTGTTCGACGGGCGCAGCGGGCGGACTGTCGACGTGCCGGTCTATCGACGCGATGGGTTGCCGCCCGGCAGTGCCTTTGCCGGGCCGGCGATCGTCGCCGAGGACGAGACCTCGACCTACGTTTCGGCCAATTTCGCCGCGCATATCGATGCGTCCGGCTGTATCGTGATGGATCGCAAGGACGCCTGAGGAGCCAGCCGATGAGCCAGTCCAACAGCGCCAGCCTGATCGACCTTCAGATCATGTGGAACCGCCTGATCGCGGTGGTCGAGGAGCAAGCGCAAACGCTGATGCGCACGGCCTTCAGCCCGATCGTGCGCGAATGCGGCGACCTCTCCGCCGGCGTGTTCGACCTCGAAGGCCGCATGCTTGCCCAGGCGGTCACGGGAACGCCCGGCCATGTCAACTCGATGGCCGAGTCGGTGAAACATTTCCTGCGGCATTTCCCGATCGACACCATGAAGCCGGGCGATGCCTACATTACCAATGATCCGTGGATGGGCACCGGCCATCTCAACGATTTCGTCATCACCACGCCGGCCTTTCGCAACGGCCGGCTGGTGGCGCTGTTCTCGTGTACCAGCCATCTCATGGATATCGGCGGCATTGGCTTCGGGCCGGACGCGACCGACGTGTTCATGGAAGGCCTCTACATCCCGATGCTGAAGCTGTTCGACCAGGGTCGGGTCAACGAAACCCTGATGTCGATGATCCGTGCCAACACGCGCCTGCCGGTCGACACCGAGGGCGACGTCTACTCGCTCGCCGCCTGCAACGACGTCGGCGCGCGCCGTCTGGTCGAGATGATGGACGAATTCGGCATCGACACGCTCGACGCCTTGGGCGAGCACATCATCGCCCGCTCGCGCGAGGCCGTGCTGGCCGAGATCGCCAAGCTGCCCAAGGGAACGTGGCACAACGTCATGACGGTCGACGGCTACGACGCGCCGGTGAACCTGGCGGCATCGCTGACGATTTCGGATTCGGGAATCCACGTCGATTACACAGGAACATCGGCCACCTCCAAGCGCGGCATCAATGTGCCGCACGCCTACACGACGGCCTATACGGTGTTCGGCCTCGGCTGCGTGGTGGCGACGCACATCCCCAACAACGCCGGGTCGCTGGGGCCGCTCACCGTGTCGGCGCCGGCCGAGACGATCCTCAACGCGCCGAAGCCCAGCGCCGTCGCCTCGCGCCATGTCATCGGCCAGATGCTGCCGGACGTCGTGTTCGGCTGCCTGCGCCAGGTCGTGCCGCAGCGTGTGCCGGCGGAGGGCACGTCGTGCCTGTGGAACATCAACGTGCGCGGTCGGGTGAGAGGCGGCGAAGGCGGCAATTACGGCTTCGGCATGGCCATCACGTCCAACGGCGGCACCGGCGCGCGCGCCGACAAGGACGGCTTGTCGGCGACCGCCTATCCCAGCGGCGTGCGCGGCACGCCTGTCGAGATTGCCGAGACCCAGACGCCGCTGCTCTTCTGGCGTAAGGAATTCCGCCCCGACTCGGGCGGCGCCGGCCGCACGCGCGGCGGGCTCGGCCAGATCATGGAGATCGAGAGCGGCATCGACGAGCCGTTCGACCTCTTGGCCGCCTTCGATCGCATCGATCATCCGCCACGTGGCCGCGACGGCGGCCGGGACGGCGAGGCGGGCTTTGTCGCGCTGAAATCGGGACAAGTTCTGAAGGGCAAGGGATTCCAGCTCATCCCGCCAGGCGACCGGCTGGTGGTCATGACGCCGGGCGGCGCGGGCATCGGCAAGCCGGTCGAGCGCGACCGCGACCAAGTGGCGGCCGACCTCGCCGATGGGCTGATCTCGCAGGAGACGGCCGAGGAGGTCTATGCGTACGCGCCGCGACAGGCGGCCGAGTAGTCGAGCAAACGGGGAAGTCGAAAAACAGGGAAGAGGGTGTCATGAAACTGGGACGCAGAGTGGCCTTGAAGGCGGGCGTGGGAGCAGGCGTGGCAGCGCTGACGGTGCCCGCGATCGTGCAGGCGCAGGCGCCGTTGAAGCTGCCGCTGTCGACGGTATGGCCGGATAGCAATTTTCACACGGCTAACTGCAAGCGATTCGCCGAAGAGGTGAAGAAGGAGACCTCGGGCGCGGTGGACATCGAGGTCAAGTCGGGCGGTCAGTTGGGCTTCAAAGGCCCCGAGCAGCTTCGCGCGGTGCGCGACGGTCTGGTGCCGATGGCCGATATCCTCAACGTGCAGCAGGTCGGCGACGAGCCAATGTTCGGCATCGAAGGCATTCCCTTCCTGGTCGGAAACATCGAGGAGCTGAAAGTCCTGCACAAGTTCATCCGGCCCGAGTACGAGAAGATCGCGCTGAAGAACAACCAGACGATCCTCTACACCGTGCCGTGGCCGACGCAGTACCTGCACCTCAAGGTGAAGGCCGAGGCGGTCGACGGGCTGAAGAACATCAAGATTCGCGTGCCCGACAAGAATTCCCAGGACATGTGCAGCGCCATCGGCATGGCGCCGGCGCTGATTCCGTGGGGCGAGACGATCGCCGCGCTGTCGTCCGGCGCGGTCGCCGGCGTGTCTACCTCTTCGGTGTCGGGCGTCGATGGCAAGTTCTGGGAGTTCCTGAAATTCTTCCATGCGACCAACCATCAATGGTCATGCCAGATCGTGACCATCAACAACGACACCTGGAAGAAGATCAGCCCAGCCAACCAGAAGGTGATGACCGATCTCGCGCGCAAGCTCGAGCCCGACTTCTGGGCGTCCTCGCTGCAGGCCGACAAGGACAGCGGCAAGCGCCTCACCGACGGCGGCATGCAGATGGTCGTGCCGCCGGCCGCGATGATGGACGAGCTGCGCAAGCGCACGGCCAACATGCTGACCGACTTCATGAAGCGTGTTCCGGCATCGGAGAAGCCGATCAAGGGTTACCTCGCCGAGATGAAGCGCGCGTGAGTCACGCTGGAGCGAGTCCGGCCTCTTCCGGATTGCGGGCGAGACGCCCACGGTCCGCATGAGGCACGGCGGAGCCAATCCCAACGCAGCAGCGCCGATGCTGCTGCGTCCATTGCTCGACGGCATCGATGCACTGAGCCGCCTCGATGGGTGGCTCGGTGCGGTCTGCCTGGTGACCCTGACAGGGTTGATGCTGGCGGAAGTGGCGGTCCGGGCGCTGTCGAACATCTTTCCGTCGGTACCAGCCGATATCCCGGTCGCGTGGGAATACAGCTCCTACCTGATGGCGGCGACTTTCACGTTCGGTGCCGCCATGACGCTCAGGGCCGGCGGCCATATCCGGGTCACGCTGGTGTTGGCCCGTGTCTCGCCCGGCACGCGGCGCTGGATGGAGACCGTGCTGGCGGCGCTCGGCGTGTGCTTCTGCGGCTATCTCGCCTGGTCGATGAGCTACTTCACCTGGCGTAGCTTCGAGTCCGGCCAGACGTCCGTATCGAGCGGTACGCTGCTGTGGATTCCGCAGGCCTTCGTCACATTCGGAATCATCCTCCTGATGATCCAGTTCGTCGCCCGATTCTTCCAGGCGGCGCTCGGCCTGCCGCTCGAGGATCTCAGCATGCGCGCCGGCGGCGTGGCCGAATGATCGCGTGAAGGTCGTCGCAGCCGCATGCTGATCATCGTCCTCACCATGTTCGTGGTGCTGTTCGCCTTCCTGGCGGGCGGCCTTTGGATCGGCTGGACCCTGGCCGTCACCGGCACGGTTCTGCTTGCCCTGTTTCGCGACATTCCGCTCGACAAGCTGCTGGCGCAGTATGCTTGGAACATCCTGACCACCCAGGAGCTCCTCGCCCTGCCGCTGTTCATCCTGATGGGCGAGATATTGTTCCGCACCCGGCTGTCGCAATCGCTGTTCAGAGGGCTGTCGCCCTGGGCGGCGTTGCTTCCCGGCCGCCTGCTGCACGTCAATGTCATCGGCTGCTCGATCTTTGCCGCGATATCCGGTTCCTCGGCGGCGACCACCCAGGTCGTCGGGCGCATCTCGCTCGCCGAGCTGCTGAAGCGCGGATATTCCAAGGATGTGGCCGTCGGCTCGCTTGCCGGCGCCGGCACGCTGGGCTTCCTGATCCCGCCCTCCAACATCATGATCATCTACGGCGTGCTGGGCGACGTCTCGATCGCCAAGCTGTTCACCGCGGGCTTCATCCCGGGATTCCTGCTGGCCGGCTGCTTCATGGTCTGGATCATGATCCATACGGCGCTCCGTCCGTCGCTCGTCCCCGCCGCCGAGCGCAAGGTGAGGATCGCCTCGGCCGCCGAATACCTCACCTCGATCAAGGAGCTGGGGCCGGCGGTCTTCTTGATCGTGTGCGTGCTCGGTTCGATGTATGGCGGCCTTGCAACGCCTTCCGAGGCGGCGGGCGTCGGCGTCCTCGGCGCTCTGATCGTTGCCCGCCTGCAGGGGGAGCTGAGATGGCCCGCGCTGCAAGCCATCGCCATCGGTGCGGTGCAGACCTGCTCGATGATCGCGCTGATCGTGCTCGGCGCGTCGATTCTGGGTAGCGCAGCGGCCTTTCTCAGCATTCCTGCCGCGGTGGCGGAGTTCGTCACCAGCCTCCAGCTCTCGCCCTTCATGCTGATCGTCGCCCTGATCGTGTTCTATCTGATCCTGGGCTGCTTCCTGGACGGCTTCAGCATGATCGTGATGACCCTCCCCATCGTCATGCCGATCGTGAAGGCGGCGGGCTTCGACCAGATTTGGTTCGGCATCTTCCTCGTGCTGGTGGTCGAGATGGCGCAGATCACGCCGCCGGTCGGCTTCAACCTGTTCGTCATCCAGGGCCTGACCGAGGACGGACTGGGCTACATCGCCCGGGTGACCATGCCGTACCTGCTGATCATGGTCGGTTTCACCCTCGCCATCACGCTGATGCCCGACATTGCCCTCTGGCTTCCCCGTTACCTCAGCAGCTAGTCTGCTGCCCCTAAGCAGGGGGACTCGATGGAACCGCGCCAAGTAAGAACGGCGGCCGACGCCCGCAAGATCGTCGAGGAACGCGGGCTCACCCACGTCAAGGTGGGCGTGCACGATGTCGACGGCATCCTGCGCGGCAAGTATCTGCACATCGACAAGTTCAACTCGGCGCTCGATGGCGGCATGGGCTTTTGCGACGTCGTGCTGGGCTGGGACTCCAACGACCAGCTCTACGACAACGTCACCTATACCGGTTGGCACACCGCCTATCCCGATGCGACCGTGCGCATCCTGCCGGAGACCTGTCGCGAGATCGCGACCGAGCCGGGAAACCTCCTGTTCCTGTGCGAGTTCGTCGACGGCGCCGAGGCGTTGTGCCCGCGCGGCGTGCTGCGCCGCGTGCTGGCGCGTGCCGCCAAGCTCGGCTTCGAGGTCAAGGTGGGCTTCGAATACGAGTTCTTCGTCTTCGCCGAAACGGCCTTCTCGATTCGCGAGAAGGGCTACAAGAACCTGAAGCCGATCTCGCCGGGCTTCTTCGGCTACTCGATGCTGCGAAACTCGGTCCTGTCCGACTGGTACAAGGACCTGCTCGCGATGTGCGAGACCATGGACATGGGCATCGAGGGCCTGCACACCGAGACCGGGGCTGGCGTGCTCGAGGCGGCGCTACGGGTTCGCGACGGCCTGACTGCCGCCGACAGCGCTGCGCTGTTCAAGCTCTACACCAAGGTGCTGGCGCAGAAGCGCGACTGGCTCGCCACCTTCATGGCGAAGTGGTCGAAGGACTGGCCAGGCTGCGGCGGCCACATGCACATGTCGCTGTGGCGCGCCGGCGCCTCGGCCTTCTTCGACGACGCGGCGCCGCACCGCATGAGCCCGACGATGCGTCACTTCGTCGGCGGCCAGCAGGCGCTGATGCCCGAGCTGCTGGGCATGGTGGCGTCCAACGTGAATTCCTATCGCCGGCTCATTCCCGGCTTCTGGGCACCGACCGCGTCGACCTGGGGTGTCGAGAATCGCACAACGTCGCTTCGGGTCATCCCGGGATCGGCCAAGTCGACGCGCGTCGAGTACCGCATTGCCGCGGCCGATGCCAATCCGTACCTCGCGCTGGCGGCGGCGGTCGGTTCCGGTCTGTGGGGAATAGAGCACGAGATCGATCCTGGTGAGCCGGTCAAAGGAAATTCCTACGACAAGAAGCACCCGGCCAAGTCGCAGCTACCGCGCACCCTTATGGAAGCAGCCGGCCGCTTGAAGGCGTCGAAGCCGGCGCGCGAGCTGTTCGGCGATGCCTTCGTCGACCATTACGCGGCGACCCGCGACTGGGAGGAGCGAGAATTCCGCAAGGCCATCACGGACTGGGAACTCGACCGCTACATGGAGATCATCTAGGGCCTGTCCTCTATTGAAGAAGAAATTCGCGTAATAATAGAATCAAATGAGCGGGAATTTTGAATCGATCTTGCGTTGTTGTCGTCGAGGCTGCTTTTTCAAAGGCCTGAGCTACCCAATCGACCCGCGACATGCTCCTTGCCAGTCGGCTACTGGGAGCTGACTGATGCGCCGTTACGCCCTTCGCGACGACCAATGGGATCGGATCAAGGACATTCTACCGGGACGCGAGGGTCACGTTGGCGCGACCGCCAGGGACAATCGTCTGTTCGTCGATGCCGTGATCTACCGCTATCGAGCTGGCATCCCATGGCGCGACCTGCCCGAGCGCTTCGGCGCTTGGAAGGCTGTCCATACCCGCTTCAGCCGATGGGCAAAGAGCGGCGTGTGGCGCAGGCTGTTCGAGCTTCTCGCGGCCGATGCGGACAACGAATACGCCATGATCGACAGCACCATCGTGCGCGCTCATCAGCATAGCGCCGGCGCCCAAAAAAAGACGGCGAAGATCAAGCGATCGGCCGAAGCAAAGGCGGGCTGAGCACCAAGATCCATACCCTGGTCGATGCTCTGGGCAATCCTGTCCGCTTCTTCCTGACGCCGGGCCAGGCCCACGACCTGCAGGGCGCCGACGCCCTGTTGCCTGACATGAAGGCTGACACCCTGCTGGCCGACAAAGCCTTCGATGCCGACCAGCGCCTCATCGAACCTCTCGAGGCCGCCGGCAAGACCTGCGTCATCCCCTCGAAGAGCAACCGCAAAAAGCCCCGCCCTTACGACAAACAGATCTACAAGGCCCGCCATCTCATCGAGAACTTCTACTGTAGCCTCAAGCGCTTCAGGGCCATCGCAACTCGCTACGATAAGACCGCTACCAATTTCCTCGCCGCTATCCACCTCGCGGCGGCTACCATTTGGCTCAATTGAGGACAGGCCCTAGCCTAGCTCGGCGCGCAGTCGCGCCTCGGCTTCGAGCAGCTCGACGGCGGCGGTATGCCCCGTCGTTTTCGCCCGGCCGATCGCCGTCGTTCCGTCCTTGGCCGCGTGCTTGATGTCGACGCCGGCGCCAATCAGTCGCTGAACGATGGCGACATCGCCTGCCGCGGCGCAGATCAGGGCCGTCCATCCGTTCGCATCGGTCAGGTTGGGCTTCGCGCCCGAGGTCAGGAGGCGCTCGACGATGGTGCCGGCCCCGCCGAGCGCCGCGCGCATCAAGGCAGTCTTTCCTTGCTTGTCGGCGTGATTGGGATTTGCGCCGGCCTTGACGAGGTGATCGACCATCTCGACACGGTGGTTTTCCGCCGCCCGCATCAGTGCTGTCTTCCCCTTGTTGTCGCTGTGCTCGACATCGGCCTTTGCCGCCAGCAGCAGGTCGGCAACGGCGACGTGGCCTCCCTCGGCGGCCCGCATGAGAGCCGTCAAGCCTTTGACATCGGCGATGTTTGGATTTGCGCCAGCTCGCAGCAGACGTTCCACGATCGCGACATATCCTCGCCCGGCGGCGCTGGCCAGCGCCGTCCAGCCATTGCCGTCGGCGTGGTCGACGCTCGCGCCGGCGGCCAGCAATTGGTCAATGCGGGCCGCATCGTCGCCGAGTGCGGCCATGATCAGGTCTTCCATCGACGGGCTCTTTCGTAGGACGAGGCGCGAGGACTCGTGCACAGGGGTTGGGCTCTGTCAACGCCCTGCGAGAAGCGCGCCTGATTCCTGTCCAATCGATTAGCCGCCTGCAATACAACGCCAGGCACGGTCGCTGCTTCGGCCAGGAGCAGGGTAGCCAGTACGCCTCCGGGCCTCGCTACTTCAGCCAGCCGCTGCCGGAAGCGCTGGTGAAATCGACGCCGATCAGCAGGTCGTTGTAGTCGCGATCTCCGCCGCCGAACCTGTCCTCGAAGCCGAAGGTGTTGAGGCCATAGTTCCAGAGGTGCGCTACCTTCTCGCCGTTGACCGTCTCGTTGGCCTGCGAAAAGCCCCAGTAGGTGTTGCCGGTGGTCAGGTTGGCCAGCCTGAAGGCGACGATGTCGCTTGCGTCGACGTCGACGATCTCGACCTGCTTGAAATTGCCGTAGCCTGGGCCGGCGATCGAAGCCTCGCCGGTCGACATGCGGTAGGCGCGCGCCGTCGCGGCAGCGTCGTAGCCGGCATCGCCCGGATGCAGGGTGCCGATCGCCCCCTGGAAATCGTCGACCTTGTAGAGGGTCACGCTGAGCTTGTCGGTGCCGTTCTGCCTGATGCGCACGACCGCCGCTTGGTCGTCTTCTGCGAGCGCCGTCTCGGCGAAGGCCACCGGGCGAGCCACGCGGACGGCCCCGCCGGTCGTCTGGAAGTCGTTGAAGCCGAAGGGATTGGTCATCGTCGCCGAGAAGGCCTGTGCCGAGACGCCATCGATTGCGATCGCGAGAGCCTCGCTCGCCGCGAGCGAGGTCTGCGCCAGCGTGCCTTGCTTGGCGCCATCGAACTGGATGACTAGGGCCGAGTCGAAGTCGGGCTGCAGCGCCTGCTCGGCGAGTCGGCTCGTCCAGGCGTAGGTGGACGTGGCTGTGCTGGTGAGGGTGTGGGTGTCGCTACCCTCGGTGACTTTCACGGCGACATTGGAAGCCGACACGATTTGCAGCAGCAGGCTCTGGTCGACGCTGCTGGTCCAGCCGCCGCCGCTCCCGCTATCGAGAACGTCCTTGGCGCCGGCGAAGTACATCTGCGAATGGGTGATTGCCGACAGGGCGCGCGCCAGCAGCACCCCGTTCGGCGAACCGAGCCCAGTCGCGACGTCGAAGCCTGGCCCGGCGTAGTAGCCGTATCCGGTCGGTATGATGGTGCCGTCGCCATTGGTCGTGTAGGGATAGGTCGCGCTGCTGCTGTTCAGGTAGGACGAGACGTTGTTGCCGATGCTCACGTCGTTGAATGAGCCGGGTGCGATGGCGGACGCCGTATAGAGCAGGTCGGTCATGTAGCCGAGCTGGGTCCCCGTCGGGAATCCCTGGTCGGTCAGAATGGTGTTCATCTGCACCGCGAACGAGGCCCAAAGCGGCGTGGCGCTGCTGGTGCCGCCATTGCCCGATGTCCCGCTCATGTCGGCGTTGGGAACCGTGTAAAACATGTTACCGCCGGCCGTCGCCACGACGTCGGGCAAGGCGCGGCCGGTGAGGTTGGTCCCGTCGGACGTTGTCGGCGGGTTGAATGGCAGCAGGGCGGCTTGATACCAGGGCGTTGGCTGCGTGTAACTGACGCCGGCATTGCTCGATTCGTTCTGGGTGTAATCCGTGGAGAAGCTGCCGGCGCTCGTCGGAGTCGCTACTTGGGTGACGTTGTAGCGGTTCCACACGCTTTCGGCGAACCAGGTCGTGGCGCCGGTTTGCGGGGCGGTCGTCAATCCGCCGGCAATGAGCTGCCATAGCACGGCGGGGTTATTCGCCATGGCGGGCTGGACATACTGCGAATTCAGGGTCGTGTCGGCTTGGGCGTACGCCACGGTGCTGAGCGACGAGCCGCCGACCAGGACAACGTAGGGGCTGGCTCGGCTGGTGCTCAGGTTGTCGAGCCCATTGGCGAGCTCGAAGCCAGATCCGCCGTCGCCGGAGGACGAGAACAGGGAGATGTTCCGAAGGGCCGCGTCGACCATCAACTGCTGAGACGCGTACATGAACGGTGACAGCGGGCTCGGTTGTATGGCGTTGTAGTGTTCCGACGACGATACGACGCTCGGGTTGTAGGTCGTATCCCAGACGGCCTGGAAATAGCTCGTGAAGGGGTTGGCATTGGCCTCTTCGTTCGAGCCCGAGCCGGCATAGAGGATCAGCGTGCTCTGCGGGTTGACGGCGGTGGCGATGCCGACATCGAGCGACCGCTCGGACGTCGAGCTGCTCGTGGATCCCACGGGTCCGCCAGGCTGGACGCCGATCACCGTGACATCGGCATTCAGGCCGACGGCGGTCCGGTAGGTCCCCAGGAGCTGCTCGAACGATCGCTGCGGTGAGCCGGATTGAGCAGTCGGCGGTGAGGCGCCCAGGCCGGATTCCAGCAGGCCGATCGCGGGCGTTGGAACGTTCGGGAACTTGGCGAGGGGAAAGTTGTAGTACTCGGCGACCGCCTGAGGATCGTTGGCGGTTGGTCCGGCCCCGTTGCCGGGACCCTGATAGCCCTGGGTCAACGGCGCGGGACTTTGGCTGCTGTCGGCGAGCTTGAGCGACGGCACGTTCTGGTCGAACCACAGGCCCTGGACGTGATCAGGCAGCGTGAGGTTTCCGGTCCAGAAGTAATTTCCGCCGTTGGTCACCTGCAGCGTCGCGCTACCGCCGAAGAGCTTGCTGAAATTGTTGGCCGTGACCTGGACCCAGACAGTGCGCGAGTCCTGTGACGTCGTGTAGCCGTCGGTCCCACTCTGCCCCAGAATGGTGATGTTGTCGTTTTGCAGCTTGTCGATCAGGTCGTTGTACTCGGACGTCTTGGCACCATAGGTCGACCATAGAGTGTCGTTGTCGACCATGGTCTGGATTTGGGTCTGGCGGGCGGCCCAGTCCAACGTGAGCAGGCCGCCAGGGGCGGTCGGATCATTCGCGCGTCCCAGCACCAGCGCGACATTGAACAGCGGCGTGTCGCCGTGCGGGACGTTCGAGCCCGTCGGCATCGCCCCCGTGCTGTACCCGGTGCTGTACCAGCCGTTGTAGTCCTGGAACGACGTATACGGCGTCTGTGGCTGCGGCGGCGTGCTCATTCGACTCCACTCCCCTTATGACGACGGCTCAGCGCGTGACGTCCACGCCTGCAGCGGCCAGGATCGTCGGGCTGCCGTCGAGCGCTCTGGGGTTGCGGCGAATTCGTCGTCGAAGGCGACATGGAAACGTTGTCGTCACGCCTCCTCGTTGCTCGCGCCTCCCCAAGAGACTCGAGAATCTGCCAGTCGAACCATCGAATCCATCGAGCACCTCGTCAAGAAAAGTCGTTGCTGCGGCTGTATGGCTCGCCGAGTTCTTTCGTTGATTTTTCGCATGGGCTGGACTTCAACGGGGCCCATGACGGAGGATGGGCCGTCGGGTCATGGTCAGGGGGAGCAGCGCTCCCACGTGGGGAGTCTCGAGGATGCCGTCGCCGCAGTCGTTGATCGGAAACTGGAGTTATCCCACGGCCATACGGTTCGGCGCCGGTCGCATACGCGAGCTGCCGGAAGCGTGCAGAGCCGCCGGGCTTCGGCGTCCCCTGCTGGTGACCGATCCGGGTCTGGCGAAGCTGCCGATGATTTCCGATGCCATGCTGTCTCTGCGCAAGTCCGGGCTCGACGTCGCGCTGTTCAGCGACGTGAAGCCCAATCCTGTTGCCAGCAATGTCGAGTCGGGCGTCAAGGTCCTGCGTGCCGGCAAGCATGACGGGGTAATCGCCTGGGGCGGCGGCTCGGGCATCGACGCCGCCAAGGCCATCGCCTTCATGGCCGGCCAGACCCGTCCTATGTGGGATTTCGAGGATATCGGCGATTGGTGGACGCGCGCCAATCCGGTCGGGATCTATCCCTCCGTCGCCGTGCCGACAACTGCCGGCACGGGCTCGGAGACAGGCCGCGCCTCCGTCATCACCGACGAGGCGACGCACACCAAGAAGGTGATCTTCCATCCGAAGATGATGCCCGCCATCGTCATCGCCGATCCCGAATTGACCGTCGGTTTGCCGCCCAAGCTCACTGCCGGCACCGGCCTGGATGCCTTCATCCACTGCCTCGAAGCCTACTGTGCGCCGGGCTATCACCCCTATGCCGAGGGCATCGCCGTCGAAGGCATGCGGCTGGTCAAGGACAACCTCGTGCGCGCGGTCGAGAATGGCCGGGATATCGAGGCGCGCAGCCACATGCTGGCGGCCTCGCAGATGGGCTCGACGGCGTTCCAGAAGGGCCTGGGCGCCATCCATTCGCTGTCGCATCCGGTCGGCGCCGTGCTCGACACCCACCACGGCCTGACCAACGCCGTCGCCATGCCCTACGTGCTGAAATTCAATCGTCCGGCGATCGACGAGAAAATCCAGCGCCTGTCGCGGTGGCTCGGGCTGCGCAACCCGACCTTCGACGGCTTCATGGAATGGACGCTCGATTTTCGCCGTCGCGTCGGCATCCCGCACACGCTGGCGGAGCTCGGCGTCAAGGAGAGCCATCTCGACAAGTTTGCCGAGATGGCTGCCGTCGATCCGACCGCCGGCGGCAATCCGATCAAGGCCGGCGTGCCCGAGATGCGCCGCATGTACGAAGCAGCACTTACAGGCAGGCTATGAGCACTTTCCCCACCCAGGCCCGCGTCGTCATCGTCGGCGGCGGCATCATGGGCTGCTCCACGGCGTATCATCTCGCCAAGCTCGGCTGGAAGGACGTCGTGCTGCTGGAGCAGGGGCGGCTCAGCGGCGGTACGACCTGGCATGCCGCCGGCTTGGTCGGGCAGCTCCGCAGCTACCAGAATCTCACCCGCCTGATCCGCTACAGCACCGAGCTTTACTCGAAGCTCGAAGCCGAGACCGGGCTGGCGACCGGCTGGAAGCAATGCGGCTCGCTGTCGGTGGCGCGCACCGAGGAGCGTATGGTGCTGCTGCGCCGCTCGGCCGCCATGGCCAATACCCAGGGCGTCGAGTGCGAGCCGCTGACGCCCAAGCAGGCGGGCGAGAAATACCCGATCATGCGTACCGACGATCTGGTCGGCGCGGTGTGGCTGCCGGGCGACGGCAAGGCCAATCCGGCCGATATCACCCAGGCGCTGGCCAAGGGCGCGCGCAACGGCGGCGTGCGCATCTTCGAGAAGACGCGGGTGACCGCGATCGACACCAAGGACGGCCGTGTCACCGGTGTGCAGACGACGCAAGGTCCGATCACGGCGGAGATCGTGGTCAACTGCGGCGGCCAGTGGGCACGTCAGCTCGCCCGCTCGGTCGGCGTGACCGTGCCGCTCTATTCCTGCGAGCACATGTACATCGTCACCGAGAAGATGGACGGCGTGCCGCGCGATCTGCCGGTGATGCGCGATCCCGACGGCTACATCTATTTCAAGGAGGAGGTCGGCGGTCTCTTGATGGGCGGGTTCGAGCCCGAGGCCAAGCCGTGGAACAAGGACGTCATTCCCGACGATTTCGAGTTCGGCATGCTGCCGGACGATTGGGACCAGTTCCAAATCCTGATGGACAACGCCTTGATCCGCGTCCCGGCGCTGGAGAAGACCGGCATCAAGACGTTCATGAACGGGCCGGAGAGTTTCACCCCTGATCTCAATTACATCCTCGGCGAGGCTCCGCAGCTAAGGAACTTCTTCGTCGGCGCGGGCTTCAACTCGATGGGGATCGCGAGCTCAGGCGGTGCCGGCATGGCGCTGGCGGAATGGATCGTCGCCGGTGAGCCGACACTCGATCTCTGGCCGGTCGACATCCGTCGCTTTGCCGGCTTCCACGGCAACGATACGTGGCTGCGCACTCGCGTCTCCGAGACGCTCGGCTTGCACTACAAGATGCCGTGGCCGCAGCGCGAGCAGGAGAGCGGCCGGCCGTTCCGCCGCTCGCCACTCTACGATCGACTGAAGGCGCGCGGCGCCTGGTTCGGCAACAAGATGGGCTGGGAGCGGCCCAACTGGTTCGCCGGTGTCGGCAAGACGCCCGACATGCAGTACGGCTGGGGGTGCGGCGCGTGGTTCGATGCTGTGGGCGCCGAGCATCGCGCGACGCGCGAAGGCGTGACCGTCGTCGACGAGACCTCGTTCGGCAAGATCCTGGTGCAGGGCCGGGATGCCGAGGCGGCGCTGCAGCATCTCGCCGCCAACGACGTCGCCGTGCCGGTCGGCCGCACGGTCTATACCGGCATCCTGAACGAGCGAGGCACGTTCGAGAGCGATCTCACCATCGCCCGCCTGGCACGCGACAAGTTTCTGATCATCACCGGCTCCGCCCAGCCGGTCCGCGACATGGACTGGTTGACACGGCATGTGCCCGAAGGCGCCTTCGTGACGCTGGCCGACGTGACGTCGGGTTGGACCGTGCTGTCGGTTATGGGGCCACAGAGCCGCGCGCTGCTGCAGAAGGTGAGCCGTGCCGATTTCTCCAACGAGGGATTTCCGTTCGCCACGTGCCGCGAGATCGGCGTCGGCCATGCCACGGTGCTGGCCTCTCGGCGCACCTACATGGGCGAGCTCGGTTGGGAGCTCTACGTGCCGGTCGAGTTCGCGGTCACCGTGTTCGAGACGCTGCACGAGGCCGGCGCCGATTTCGGCCTGCGCGACGCCGGTTACTACGCCGTCGAGGGCTTGCGGCTGGAGAAGGGCTATCGCGCCTGGGGCCGGGAGCTCACACCCGACGACACGCCGTTCAATGCCGGGCTCGGCTGGGCGGTGAAGCTCGACAAGCCGGGTGGCTTCATCGGCCAGAAGGCGCTGGTTGCGGCCAAAGCCAAGCCGCTGGCGCGGCGGCTGGTCTCGATTGTGCTGCGGGATGGCGAGCCGCTCTTGTGGGGCGGCGAAGCGCTGTTGCGTGATGGCCGGCCGGTCGGCGATCTCACCTCGGCCGGTTACGGGCACACGATCGGGGCGTCGGTCGGGCTGGGCTACGTCAGGCGCGACGATGGCATGGCGATCGATGCCGCGTGGCTCGACTCCGGCAAGTTCGAAGTCGATTTGGCGGGCATCAGGCTTGCGGCAAAGGTTTCGCTGCGCTGCCCCTACGACCCGACGGGCGTGCGCATCAAGGGTTAGGTCGATGGCGCGGGCTGTCCGGCCACCGGATCGGGAGCACTCTTGAGACGCGTCTCGGCGAGTTCGCCGGCCACCTCGAGGATCGGGTAGGCGACCGTCGTCAGGTGACCGTTGATGCGCTTGAGGTCGCGGATCACGTCCATATGGATCGAGCTGGTCTCGATCGATTCGGGGCGGCCTTCGCGCAGGCGGGCGAAATGGCTGTCGGCGGCCTGCACTTCGGCTTCGCGCATGGCGGTCTTTTCGGCGACCAGCCGGCGCGCGAGCGCGATGTCCCGGGTGGTAAAGACATTCAGCGCCAGACGCAGGTTCTCCTGCACGCGGCCGTGGAAGGCGCGCAGCTCGGCCATGCCTTCGGGCGAAAAGGTGTAGCGGTTGCGGATCTTCTTGGCCGCCAGCTCCATCAGGTTCTTGTCGATGATGTCGCCGACATGCTCGAGGTTGGTGGTGAAGGTCAGGATCTCGACATAGCGCCGGCCATCCTCCTCGCCGAGCTCGGTGCGCGAGGTCTGGATCAGGTAGAGCTTGATGGCTTCGTAGAGCCGGTCAACCGCGTCGTCGGCCGCCTCGATCGCCTTTACGGCCTTGGGGTCGTTGCGCTCGAAGACGTCGATGCTCTGGCGCAGCATGTCGCCCACGCGGTCGCCGAGACTGAGCGTTTCGCGCAGGGCGCAGCCCAAGGCCTCGGTCGGCGAATCGAGGACGTTGGGATCGAGATGGCGCGGCCTGCCGGGATCGTCGGCAACCGGCTTGTCGGGCAGCAGGCGACGGCACAACCAGGCAACGACATCGGTCAGCGGCAAGAAGACGAGTGCGGCAGCGAGATTGAAGGCGGTATGGAAGTTTACGGCGAGTCGCGTCGTCGACGGATCGAGCCACTGGAGCGCGCTGAGGATGAGGCCGAGGAAGGGCAGGGCGGCCACGCCCACGAAGCCACGGGTGATGAGATTAGCAAGCGGCACGCGGCGGGCCGCGACGTCGGCGCCAGCCTGCGCCATGTAGGGCGCCAGCGCCCCGCCGATGTTGGCGCCGATCACCAGGGCGAGCGCGAGCTTCGGCTCGACGATGCCGCTGCCGGCGAAGGACATCACCAGCAGGATCACCGAGAGACTCGAATGCACGAACCATGTGGCCAGCGTCGCAAGGATGGCAGCGATGACGTACTCGTCCTGTAGCCCTTGGAGCGCGGCCATGAAGGCGGTCGAGTCACGCAGCGGCTGCGTGGCGAGCGCCAGCAGCTTCAGCGACAGAAGCATCAGGCCGAGTCCGATCGCGACGCGGCCGACATGGCGCGGCTTGTCGTGCTCGGTCGACAGGAAGCCGATGACGCCGACGCCGATCAGGAGCGGCGACAGCCAGCCGAGATCGAACGACAGTACCTGGGCAGCGATCGTCGTGCCGACGTCGGCGCCGAGCATGACAGCGAGTGCGATCGAGAGCGGAATCAGTCCGCGACCGGCGAACGAGGAGAGCAGCAGCGCGGTGGCGGTGCTCGACTGCAGCAGGCCGGTGATGGCGAGGCCACCGGCGAAGGCGGTGATGCGATTGCGCGAGCAGGCGGCGATCGCCCGGCGCAGCGCGGCACCGAAGGCGCGCGTCAGGCCGGTGCGGACCATGCGCACGCCCCACAGAAGGAGCGCAACGCTGCCCACCACGTTCAGGACCGTGTCGACGCCGTGCATGATGGCGAAAGCCTACGCTTCACCAGTAGACCGTTAAAGTTTTTTGACAATTACATGACGGTCGTCGTCCAGGCTGCGGGCGCCCGCCCGCTCGATGATCCAGGAGCGGGCGGGGCGCCCGCGGTCCGCTTGAGCGTGCTCATGCCGTTGTCAGCCGTTCAGCCTCGTCCATGAAAGCGCGGACCAGTGCCAGGCGACGGCTCTCCTGCAGGCTGACGGCGTATTCGGCGACGCCGAACTCGGTGTCGGTCACGACGATGCGACGAAAGCGGCGGTCGTCGCCAAGCTCGCTTTCGAAGACGGCGCCGATGCCGAAGCCCGCGGCCACCGCCTCGCGCACGCCCTCGCGCGTCTGCACCTCGACGATGGCGCCGGGCCGGATGTCGGCGGCGGCCATCGCCTGCTCCAGCACCTCGCGGGTGATCGAGCCGCGCTCGCGCAGCACCAGCTCCTGGCCGGAGAGGGCCGCGAGCGCGATCCGACCGCGCTTGGCGAAGACATGACCGCTCGGTGCGAACAGGACCAGCCGGTCGCGGCGCAGGCGCACGGCGACGAGCCTCGGATCGGACACGCTCTTGGCCATCACCGCGACATCGGCTTCGTGGCGCAGCAGGCGATCGAGCACGACGGCCGAATTGTCGATCGACAGGGCGAAGGTGAGGTGCTTCGCGCGCCGGCGAAGGCTGGCCATGATCGGCACGACGTGATGGGCAGAGTCGGCGGCAATCCGAAGGTGTCCTCGCATGAGGGCCTGCTCGCCGGCCAGCAAGGCGCGCGCTTCCTCCTGCAGCGCCATCAGGCGCGTCGTGAGGCCATGCAACTGCCGGCCGGTCTCGGTCGGCACGATGGTACGGCCGCGTCGGTCGAACAGGCGTACGCCATAGGCCTTTTCCAGTGCCGTGACCTGGCCGGAGAGGTTGGGCTGGCTGAGGCCGGACGCGCGGGCTGCGGCGGAGAACGACCCCGATTCGGCGACGAGATGGAAGGCGCGGAGCTGGGTGGGTGTCATATAAGAGAAACCGATAGAAGGCATATCGAATATATACTGGACGGATATAAATCACGATCGCATCTTGCCGGCCATGACCACCCGACCTGCCGCCTCCGAAACGGGCGATCCGCTGCTGCTGACGCCCGGCCCGCTCACCACCTCCGCCACGGTCAAGCAGGCCATGGTGCATGATTGGGGCTCGCGCGACGCCGAGTTCCTGCGCATCAACCGCATGGTGCTCGACAAGATCGCCGAGCTGGCCGGCGCCACGGGCACGCACGTTACCGTGCCGGTGCAGGGCTCGGGCACCTTCGCGGTCGAGGCGATGATCACCAGCTTCGTGCCGCGCACCGGCAAGATCCTGGTGCTGATCAACGGCGCCTATGGCCAGCGCGCACTCAAGATCGCGCAGATCGCCGGCCGCGCCGCGCTGGCGCTGGAGACGCCGGAGGATACGCCGCCCGACCTCGCCACGCTCGACCGCCTGCTCAGCCACGATCCGGCGATCAGCCACGTCTTCGCTGTCCATTGCGAGACGACATCGGGCGTCCTCAATCCGATCGCCGAGATCGCCGGGTTGGTGGCGCGCCACGGCCGCCGCCTGCTGGTCGATTCGATGAGCGCCTTCGGCGCGCTCGAGATCGATGCGCGCCAGGTGCGCTACGACGCGCTCGCCGCTTCGTCGAACAAGTGCCTGGAGGGCGTTCCCGGTCTCGGCTTCGTGATCTGCCGCAACGAGGCGCTGGCCGAATGCAAGGGCAACGCCACGACCCTCGTGCTCGATCTCTATGACCAGGCCGACGCTTTTGCGCGCACCGGCCAGTACCGCTTCACGCCGCCGATCCATGTCATCGTGGCGCTCGGCAAGGCGATCGAGGAGCACGCGGCCGAGGGCGGCGTCGCCGGTCGCGGCCGGCGCTATCGCGACAATGCCAAGGTGCTGATCGACGGCATGCGCGCCATGGGCTTTCGCACGCTGCTCGGCGACAAGCTGCAGGCGCCAATCATCGTCACCTTCCACATGCCGACCGACCCCAAGTTCGTCTTTCAGCGCTTCTATGACGGGCTGAAGGATCGCGGCTATGTGATCTATCCGGGCAAGCTCACGGTCGCCGAATCGTTCCGCATGGGCTGTATCGGCAGGCTCTATCCGGAGCACATGAGGGGCGCTCTGGCCGCGGTGCGCGAGGTGCTCGACGAGCTGCGCGTCAGCAACGGCGGCCCGGCGCTGGCGGCAGAGTAGGAGGCAGCATGGCACCCGACAGTCTCAATCCGAGCGGCGACGAGATCGCCGTCAACGACCGCCGCTACCGCTTGCCGCGCCAGCCGACCGTCGTGGTTTGCGTCGACGGCTCGGAGCCGGGCTATATCGAGCGCGCCGTCGAAGCGGGCCGTGCCCCTTGGTTCGGCAAGGTGCTTACGCGCGCGACCAGCCTGCTGGCCGACTGCGTGGTGCCGTCCTTCACCAACCCAAACAACCTCTCCATCGTCACCGGCCAGCCGCCGTCGGTGCACGGCATTTGCGGCAACTATTTCCTCGATCCCGACAGCGGGAACGAGGTGATGATGAACGACCCGAGGTTCCTGCGTGTCGAGACGCTGTTCCCGTCGTTCCAGCGGGCCGGCTGCCGCATCGCCGTCGTCACCGCCAAGGACAAGTTGCGCGGCCTTCTCGGCAAGGGGCTGGAGCTGGGCTCCGGCAAGGCCTGCAGCTTCTCGTCGGAGAAGTCGGACAAGGCGACGCTCGCCGACAACGGCATCGAGAAGGTCAACGAGCTGGTCGGCCTGCCGGTACCAGACGTCTACAGCGCCGGCCTGTCGGAGTTCGTGTTTGCCGCCGGCGTCAAGCTCATGGAGCGCGACCGGCCACAAATCATGTACCTCTCGACCACCGACTACATCCAGCACAAGCATGCGCCGGGCACGCCCGTTGCGGACGATTTCTACGCGATGATGGACGGCTACCTGGCGAAGCTCGACGCCATGGGCTGCACGATCGCAATCACCGCCGACCACGGCATGAACGCCAAGTTCGATGCCGACCATCAGCCCGACGTCGTCTACCTGCAGGATTTGTTCGACGGCTGGCTGGGCAAGGACAAGGCGCGGGTGATCCTGCCGATCACCGATCCCTATGTCGTGCATCACGGCGCGCTTGGCTCGTTTGCCGTGGTCTATCTGCCGGTCGGCGCCACTGTCGCGGCGATGGTCGCGAAGCTCGCCGCGCTGCCCGGCATCGAGGCGGCGCTCTCCAAGGAAGAGGCGGCACGGCGCTTCGAATTGCCGGCGGATCGGCTGGGCGATCTGGTCGTCGTCTCGACCAAGCACAAGGTGCTGGGTACGTCGGCGTCGCGTCACGACCTCAGTGGCCTGACCGAGCCGTTGCGCAGCCACGGCGGCATTTCCGAACAGAAGGTGCCGCTGCTGTGCAACCGCCCGCTGGCGGCCGACGCCGGCCAGCGCGCGTGGCGCAATTTCGACGCCTTCGATCTCGCCCTCAACCTCGTCGCCTGAGAGGCCCGCCATGGACACCCTGACTCGCCCCGTTCCGGATGTGCGGCACGAAGCGCTGCGCATCGCCGGCAAGAAGGTCGAGACCGGCGCTCGCCTGGAAGTGCGCTTTCCGTGGGACAATCGGCTGGTCGGCAGCGTGCCGCGTGCCACGCCGGAGCTGGTCGCGGAGGCGTTCCGCATTGCCCACGCCTACAAGCCCAAGCTCACACGCTACCAGCGCCAGCAGATCCTGCTCAAGACAGCCGAGCTGCTGGTTGCCCGCAAGGAGGAGCTGTCGCGGCTGATCACGCTCGAATCGGGGCTGTGCCTGAAGGACTCGCTCTACGAGGTCGGGCGCGCCTACGATGTGTTCACGTTCGCTGGCCAGCTGTGCCTGCTCGACGATGGCCAGACCTTCTCATGCGACCTCACCCCGCACGGCAAGTCGCGCAAGATCTTCACCCTGCGCCAGCCGCTCAACGCCATCTCGGCGATCACGCCGTTCAACCATCCGCTCAACATGGTGGCGCACAAGCTGGCGCCGGCCTTCGCCACCAACAATTGCGTGGTGCTGAAGCCGACCGAGCTGACGCCGCTCACCGCCCTGTTCCTCGCCGACACGCTCTACGAGGCCGGGCTGCCGCCGGAGATGCTGTCGGTCATCACCGGCAATCCGTCCGACATTGGCGATGCCATGATCACCGACCCGCATGCCGATCTCGTGACCTTCACCGGCTCGGTCCGCGTCGGCAAGCACATCGCCGCGACCGCGGGCTACAAGCGCCTGGTGCTCGAGCTCGGCGGCAACGATCCGCTGATCGTCATGGAGGATGCCGACCTCGACAAGGCGGCCGAGCTCGCGGTCGCCGGCGCCACCAAGAATTCCGGTCAGCGCTGCACGGCGGTGAAGCGCATCCTGGTGGTCGAGCGCGTCGCCGACGCCTTCGTCGAGCGCGTCATCGCCAAGGCGAGGAAGCTCAAGGCCGGCGACCCGCTCGATCCGGAGACCGATGTCGGCACGGTGATCCACGAGCGCGCCGCCACGCTGTTCCAGAACCGCGTCAGCGAGGCGGTGGCCAGGCACGGCGCCAAGCTGCTGCACGGCAACGACCGGCAGGGCGCGCTGTTTCCGCCGACCGTGGTCGACCATGTCGATCCGGCTTGCGAGCTGGTGCGCGAGGAGACGTTCGGTCCGGCGATCCCGATCATCCGCGTCAAGGACATCGAGCACGCGATCGAGGTCTCCAACGGCACCGCCTACGGCCTGTCCTCCGGCGTCTGCACCGACCGCCTCGACTACATCACCCGCTTCGTCGACGAGCTGCAGGTCGGCACCGTCAACGTCTGGGAAGTGCCGGGTTATCGCATCGAGATGTCGCCGTTCGGCGGCATCAAGGATTCCGGCCTCGGCTACAAGGAAGGCGTGCTCGAGGCGATGAAGAGCTTCACCAACGTGAAGACTTGGTCGCTGCCCTGGCCGGGATGACGTCTCGTTGACATCTTGACCGAACCTGGCGGCGGAATTCAAAGCACCTCGTCTGCGGCTATTTCAGTCAGCCTACGCGATCATGAGGCCAAGATATTCCGCCATCGGCGTGAGATCACGGTCATCGTGCAGTAGCGAATGGCGATGCTCGATACAGAACGTGCCGATGATGATGTCGGCCGTCTTGCGGATGGTGATGCCTCGCTCTCTCAGCTTGCGATAGTTGCGGGTGGCGAGAGGAGTAAGATCGGCATCCAGAAGCGGCACGAGAGCATAGTCACGCAATCTCGATGCTCGCCGCATGGGCCTCGTCCCGTGCGCCCTGGAGGACCTCGAGCAGAATGAGGTCGCCGATCAGAACGGGTTCACGCCTAGCAGCTGCTTCCAGCTTGGCAGTCGCCGGCGTTTGATCGCCGCGCAGGTGTGCGATCCACACGGAGCTATCTACGAGAATCACAACCGGCGCGGCACGCGGCCTTGACGCATCTCGTCCAGATCGCCTTCCCAACCCAAGCCCTTGAGCTCAGCGAGCGCCTTGGCTTGCCTGCGCACGCGAACCAGCAGTCGCAGGCCTTCCTCGACTGTGGCTCGCTTGGTCGACAAGCCGGTCGCAGCCATGGCTTCAGACAACAACTTGTCGTCGATCTCGATGTTGGTTCGCATCGTGACGGATCCGCGGATGGTGTATAGATCGGTCGCGATATGCACATCGCGCAGCTGATGCAACGTTTAGATCACCAGCCCAGTGCGTAGCTCGCGCGCCGCGGATCGGCGCCGCCGGTCATGATGCCGGTGCGCAGGTCGGCGTGGATGGCGCACACCGCGCCGGCCCGCCAGATGCGGTCGGGCCACCAGGTGACCTGGTGGCCGCGGCGGGCCAGCTCGTCGCCGGTCTCGCGCGGGATCCGCGCTTCGAGGCAGAGGCGGCCCGGCAGATAGGGGTGCGGCTCGAAGCTGTCGGGGAAGCTGTAGCTCGCCACACGTGGATGCTCGACGGCGTCCTGCGGGTCCATGTCGAACAGCATTATGTTGAGCAGGACCTGCATCATAGCCTGCGCTTGCACGTCGCCGCCCGGCGTGCCGAACGGCAGGACGTAGCGGTCGGGCGCCACCGCCAGGGCCGGTGCGGGCGTCAGACGCGGCCGCTTGCCGGGAGCGAGCCGACTGGGATGGCCGGCAGTGGTCCAGGATTGCGAGCCGCGCGACGACGGGACGAGGCCGGTGCCGGGAATGACCGGCGATTCGGACGACACGTCGCTCGGTGTCGCAGACACGGTGTTGCCCCAGCGATCGACGACGCAGATGTACGACGTGTCGCGCGGCAGGCCGGTCGGGGCACCGTCCTGGCGAAGGGCGGAGGCGGCGAGTGCCGCTGCATGAACCATCGCGCCGTTCGGCGTGCCGTGCGGCGGCATCTCGGGCCAAGCGCGATGAGGATCGATCTGGGCACGGCGCTGGGCGCCGTACTCGGGATCGAGCAGGCCGTCGAGCGGGACGTCGACGTGGCGCGGATCGCCATAGAAGGCCTCGCGATCGGCGAAGGCGAGCTTCAGCGCCTCGATCACCATGTGCAGATAGTCGGGCGAGTTGTGCCCGGCCGCGAGCAGCGCCGAGCGGTCGACGATATTCAGCGCCTGGCCGAGCACCGGGCCCTGGCACCAGGCGTTGCAGGTGAATACCTCCGTACCAGCGAAATGCACCGACGGTGCGCGCTCGACCGGCGAGCTGTAACCGGCGAGATCCTCGGCCGCCATCCAGCCGCCTTCCTGGCGATGGTATTCGACGATCGTGCGCGCGATGTCGCCTTTGTAGAAAGCGGCGCGGGCGGCCTCCAGGCTGGCCGTGCGATCGCCGCCGCGGGCCCGGGCTGCCTTCTCCTCGTCGGCCATGTAGGTGAGCGAGCGTGCGAGATCGGCCTGGACGAACAGGTCGCCGACCTTGGGTGGCTGGCCGCCCGGCAGGTAGATCGCCGCGCTCGACGGCCACTTGGCGTACTTGTCGCGCCGTGCCGCGATCATGTCGGACAGCAGCGGATACATCGGGAAGCCTTCGGCGAAGCGAATGGCAGCCGACGCGACCTCGCCGAACGTCATTGTGCCGAAGCGCTTCAAGGCGGTGATCCAGGCATCGGGTGCGGCCGGCACGACGGTACGCAGCACGCCCTCGGGAATGGCGCCGCCGTACTTGCGCAGGAACAGCTCGGGATCGGTTGCGGCGGGCCAGTAGCCGAGGCCGGCGATGTTCCACACCACGCCGTCGGCCATGCGCACCAGGATCGGCGCGACGCCGGCTACGTTGACGATGTCGGGCTGCAGGACGCCGAGCGCAATGCCGCCCGCAACCGCGGCATCGACGGCATTTCCGCCCGCCTCGAGGATGGCGAAGGCGGCGTGGGCGGCGCCGTAGTGGCCAGCCGACACCATGTGGCGCGTGCCGCGCAGCGCCGGTCGTTGGGCGTAGGTCTCGCCTTCGCTGCGATTGGCGGTCTGGCTCGGTGCGGCCATGCTCACGTCTCCCCCTCGAGTATGTGTCACTGCGGACGATAGCCGATGCGGTCCATCAAGTCGTTCCCGCTCAGCACCGCCTCTGCCATGACGGTACGTAATGCCCCCGCACTGCCGGCCTCGACATCGAGGCCCGCCGTGCGCAACGTCCCCTGCACCGACGGATCGTTGAGGATGACCTGCATCTCCTCGTTCAGACGGCGGACTATGGGCTCGGGCATGCCAGCCGGGCCGACCACGCCGTACCAGGCGGAGGCGTCATAGCCCGGCACCGTCTCGGCGATCGACGGCACGTCGGGCGCGGCGGCGCTGCGTCTGGCGCTGGTGACGCCGAGCGGGCGCAAGCGGCCATCCTTCACCAGCGGCATGCCGCCGGCGAGGCTCGGGCAATGCAGCTCGACCTGGCCGCTCAGCGCATCGTTGGTCGCCTGCGCGGTCGAGGCGTAGGGCACTTCCTCGAGCACGATGCCGGCCTTCACTTCCAGGAGCTTGCAGCCGATCCACGAGCCCGAGCCCGGCCCCGACGAGGCATAGCGTAGCTTGCCGGGCGCCTTCCTGGCCTGCTCGATCAGGTCGGCGATCGAGGTGATTGGAACCGTCGTGCCGGCCAGCAGCACGTTGGGCGCGTAGCCCATCAGGCCGATCGGCTGGAAGTCCTCGACCGGCTTGAAGGCGAGGTTCTTGAACAGGCGCGGCGCCAGCGTGAGTGCCAGAGAGGCGAGCATCAGCGTGTGGCCGTCCGCGACGGCACGGGCGACTTGTGTGGCGGCAATCGTGCCGCCGGCGCCCGGCCGATTCTCGACAATGACCGAGCCTCCCAGACGGTCAGTCAGCTTCTGGGCCAGCAGCCGCGCCAAGAGATCGGTGGTGGTGCCGACGCTGTAGCCGCAGACGATGCGGATCGGATTGCTGGGCCAGGACCGCGTCTGCGCGAGAGCGCCGTGCGTGGCGACAGACGCGCTGGCGGCGATGGCAAACGTGCGGCGACGGATCATCTTAGCTCACTCCTCGGTCCAGTCTCTGCGCCAGCAATATCTAAGCCGCAAGCTAGCGTTGACGCCGCGGAGGGGCGACGAGGATTTTGCCGTCGGCTATCAGCGTCTCGCAGACCTCCTCCAGGATGGTAACTGTCTCGCGCGTTGCCCGGGTCACCGGGCGGCCGCGCGGCAGGGCCAGGACGCGCTCGCCCTTGAGCCACGGCAAGCGCGCCGCCGCCAGCGTGCCGTTGGCGACCTCCTTGTGGATGCCGGAGAAGGGCAGCAGCCCGTAGCCCAGGCCGACGGCCGCCATCTGCTTCAGCGACGCCATGCTCTCGACGCGCAACGTGGACTTCACCTCGGGTGGAAAGACCCCTCGGCTGGTGGCGCTGAGCGGCAGGACAACGGCAGGCAGGTCCGCGAGATCCTGACGCGTGAGCGCTTCGCGACAGAGCAGCGGATCGTTCGGCGGGCCGATCAGGAATACCTGCTCGACCACGAGGGTCCGATAGGAGAGGTGATCGTTCGGGCGTGGTCCGGAGAGGATCGCGACATCGACGTCGCCGCGCAGCAGGCGATCGGTCATTTCCTCGGTGAGGCCTTCGCTGAGCTCGAGCTTTACGCGCGGGAAACGCTCGGTGAAGTGTCGGGCGAGCGGCGTGTAGAAGATGTCGGCCAGGCTCGACGGTGCGCCGAGCCGCACCGTGCCGCTCGGCTCGCGATTCTCCAGACGGACCTCGGCGCCGATGTCGTCGACGACGCCCAGCAGCCAGCGGCCACGATCGAGCAACACCTTGCCCGATTCGGTGACAGAGGCGCCGCGGGCGCCGCGCTCCAGCAACGCGCCGCCCAGCTCGTGCTCGAGCAGCTTGATGTGCCTGCTCAGTGCCGATTGCGCGACGTTGAGCGCGCTGGCGGCAGCGCCGAAGCCGCCGCGCTCGGCGACGGCGACGAAATAGCGGAGTTGGCGCAGGTCCATGACAGGTATCTCGTTTCGAGATTGAAACCATATCAAACATATTCTTGTGAGATAGGCCGATTCGCTCAGATTCTTCCTCCTCCTCGGCGATGCCGGGGAGGTGTCGCCGTCTTCGGCGACGGAGGGGTCATGACTCATGAAACTCGATGACCCCTCCGTCCGCGATGACGCGGACACCTCCCCAGCTCGGCTGGGGAGGAAAGAAGCAATTGGAGGTTGTCGATGGGCGATGCAGCGGACGTCACACGCCGGACTTCGGTGTTCATCGTCGGCGGCGGGCCGGTCGGGCTGGCGATGGGCCTGCTGCTCGACCGCTTCGGCATCGACGCGGTGATCGTCGAAAAGAGTCCCACGACAACCGATCATCCGAAGTCGCGCGGCTGCTGGGTGCGCACCATGGAGATCTTCCGGCAATGGGGCATCGAGCAGGCGATCCGCGAGCGCGGCCTGCAGGAGAACTCCGACATGTTCGTCCAGGTCGAGAGCATCGCCGGGCGCGAGATCGGACGTTCGCGCCCAGAGCCCAATCTCGGCCAGACGCCGGCCTGGAAGTGCCTGGTGGCCCAGGACGCGGTCGAGGAGGAGATCTACAAGGTCGTCGAGCATTCGAACCTGGTGCAGGTGCGCTTCTCGACCGAGTTCGTGGGCTTCGAGGAAACCGAGGACGGCATCGTGGCCGAGATTCGCTCGGTCGAGAGCGGACAGACCGAGCGCTGGCATGCCAAGTATCTGCTGGCCTGCGATGGCGCCGGCAGCCAGACGCGCCGTGCCGCCGGGATCGACATGGTGGGGCCGGCGACCCTCGCCGTGCTGTTGAACGAATACTGGCGCGCCGACCTGTCGCGCTTCCCGCTGGCCCGCGAGGCGGCGGGGTATCAGGTCTATTCCAAGACGCCCGGCGTGCCGCGCGCCGGCATCCTGAACACCAACGGCCGCGACCGCTGGCTCAGCATCATCCAGATCGGCACAGAGAAGGACGAACGGGCCCGGCCGTGGACCGACGCCGAGATGATCGAGATCATCCGTGCCCACGTCGGCGTCCCCGACCTCGACGTGACGCTGCTCAACCGCTCGGTCTGGCGCATGAGCAAGCAGGTGGCGGCGAGCTTCCGCAGCCGCCGCGTCTTCCTCGTCGGCGATGCCGCGCACCGCTTCCCGCCGACCGGCGGCTTCGGCCTGAACTCCGGCGTGCAGGACGCGCACAACCTCGCCTGGAAGCTGGTCTACGTGCTGCGCGGCTGGGCGTCGGACAAGCTCTTGGACAGTTACGACTGCGAGCGCCGGCCGGTGGCGCAGTCCAACGCCGATTTCAGCTTCGGCAATCGCATCCGCTTCCTGCGCATGGATCAGGCGATCCGCTCCGGCAACGACGATCACATCCGCTTCTGGATCAACGACCTCGACAACCATCTGCACAGCATCGGCCAGGCGCTCGGCTTCACCTACGAGGAGGGCGCGGTGATCCCCGACGGCACGCCGCGCGGCGGCCATCTGACGCGCGTTTACACGCCGAACGATCGGCCGGGCGGACGGTTTCCCCACCTCTGGCTCGATCCTGCGCGCAAGCAATCGACGCTCGACTGGTTCGACCAGGAATTCACGCTGGTCGGCGGCCCGATGGCGGACGACTGGATGGAGGCGGGGCGTTCGGTGTCGGCCAAGCTCGGCCTGCCGCTGGCCTTGAAGCGACTGCCCAACGCCCATCCCGCCGACGGCATCCAGATGGGCCTGCGTGGCGCGGTGCTGGTGCGGCCCGACGGTCATGTCGCCTGGCGTATGCCCTACGTCCCACCCGATCCGCCGCGCGAACTCGCGGGCGCGCTTGCGACGCTGCTGCAATGAGCGTCGCCGTGACCGAGCGCATCGATGCAAACGGCACCTCTATCGCCTTTTCGCGGCGCGGCAGCGGGCTGCCGCTGATCCTCCTTCACGGTGCCGAGGCCGACCATTCGATGTTCGATGCCTTCGCCGCGCTGCTCGCGCCGCACTTCAGCGTACTCGCCTACGATCAGCGCGACTCCGGCGGCACGCGCAATCCGCCGACACCCTACGGTCTTGCCGATCTCGCCGACGATGCCGCGGCCCTGATCGCAGCCCTCGGCCACGAGCGCGCACATGTCTTCGGCACGTCGCTGGGCGGTGTCATCGCCCAGGTGCTGGCGGTGCGCCACCCGGAGCGGGTCGATCGACTGGTCCTGTCGAGCACCTTCCGTGCCGGCATATCGCCGCTCTCCATCAACCCAGAGGTTTTCGCGAAGCTCGGTGCGTTGCGTGCTGGCCTGCCCGGTTCGGCGGCCGAGATCGCGCGCTACTTCTTCCCCGACGGTCACATCGCCCGCCATCCCGAGGTGGTCGGCATCTTCTCCGGCAGCAGTCGGACCGCCGATCAGCGGCAGCGGCGCGCGGGGATCCTGGCGCGTCCCATCGCCGTCGATCTCGGCCGGATCACGGCGCCGACGTTGGTGCTGGCGGCGGCCGAGGATTGCCTCATACCGCCGGCCCACACGCTGTCGCTTGCCGGCGAAATCGTCGGTGCGCGGCCGGAAACGATCGCCGGCGTGGGACACGTCGCCACCATCCAGGATCCAGTCGCCGTAGCCAGGCCTGTGATCGCCTTCCTGCAAAGCGGCGTCTCAACAAGAACAATCGGAGGAAACCACGATGACCTGTCCGGGGGACGATCTCGCAGCACGCCAGCCCAAGGATAGCATTCGGCCGACGCGGCGACGTGCGCTCGGCCTTATCGCATCGACAGGTCTCGCTTCGGGGGGCCTTGCCATGCCGGGCGCCGGCCAGGCTCAGCCACTCGACTGGCCGGCGAAGGCGGTGCGCATCGTGTCGCCGTCGTCCGGAGGCATCACCGACACGCATGCCCGCATCGTATTCGAGGCTCTGTCCGATCGGCTCGGCCAGCGCTTCTACATCGACGGCAAGCCGGGCGCCGGAGGCGGCATCTCGGCCCAGGTCGCCGCGCGCGGACCGGCGGACGGCTACACCTTCCTGTTCATGATCGCGAGCCTCGTCGTCACCAATCCCTTCGTCTACGAAAGCCAGCTCTACGATACGGAGCGCGACTTCGACCCGGTTGCCATGCTGGCCTATGCGCCGTTCGCCATTCTCGTGCGCGAGAGCCTGCCCGTGCGCTCGATGGCCGAGCTCGCGGGCTACATCCGCGCCCATCCGGGCAAGGTGACGTTCGCCAATGTCTCGCCCGGCAGCCTGGCCCATCTCGTCGGCGAGCTGTTTCTGCAGAAGATCGGCGGCAAGGCGGAGATGATCCCCTATCGCAGCGTGCCGCAGACCATCATGGCGCTGTCGACCGGCGAGATGGATGCGTTCGTATCGCCGATCGGCGAGGCCAAGGCGGGGATCGCCGGCGGCCGTATCCGAGGCCTCGCCGTCACCACGTCGTCGCGCCTGGACATACTCCCCGAAGTGCCGACGATGGCCGAACAAGGGTATTCCGGCTTCGATGTCGCGGGCTGGTACGGCGTGCTGGCCCCCAAGGGCACGCCGCGGCCGATCGTCGACAAGCTCAATCGCGAGCTGGTCGCCGTCGTAACGAGCCCGGCCTACCGCAAGCGCGTCAGCGAGCTGGGCGCCGTCGCCGCCGAGCCGCTTACGCCGGAGGCGTTTCGCGCGATCTACCGCGCCGAAGCCGAGCAATGGGGTGCCCTGATTCGCAAGATCGGCTTGAAGCTCGACTAGCGTGTGGGGAGCCTCGATCCGTGCGCTCCATTTTGACCAACGTGACCATCGATGCGCCGCCTGCCGCGGTGTGGCGTGTGCTGGTCGACTTCCCAGCCTATTCGAGATGGAACCCCTTCATTCGGCACATTGAAGGGAACATGCGTGTCGGCGCGAAGCTTCGCGTCACGGTAGAGCCGCCGGGCCGCCGGCCGATGACGTTCCGTCCGATCGTGCGGGTGGTGGACACGGCACGGGAACTGCGCTGGCTCGGACGCGTGCTGATGCCCGGTCTGCTCGACGGCGAGCATGCTTTCGTTATGGAATCGGAAGGGGGCGGCTGTCGGCTGCGTCACGAGGAACGCTTTGCCGGAATTCTGGTCGGCGCCTTCGCCGGCGTGCTCGCGGACACGGCCAAAGGGTTCGACACCATGAACGCCGCTCTGAAGGATCGCGCGGAAGCCATATCCTGATCAGGGGCGGCATGAATTCTTCATTGGCCCGGCGATAATCTTCGTTGCGTCGGGGGCGTCGACTTCGACAAACTGCGTCCGCGCCGGAGGACGTGGCGCAGTGTGCGAACGGAGGAACCCCCATGAGCGTCAGCCAAGCCGAAAAGGCCCGGAAGTTTCGGGCCCTGCACGAGGCGCCAGGCGCCTTCGTGATCGCCAATCCGTGGGACGCCGGATCGGCCAGGGTCTTGGCCGGCCTGGGCTTCGAGGCGCTGGCGACCTCGAGCGGCGCCAAGGCGGGCGTGCTCGGCAAGCGCGACGGCAAGGTGACGCGCGAGGAGGCGCTGGCAAACGCCAAGCTGATCGTCGAGGCATGCGATCTGCCGGTCGCCGCCGATCTGGAGAAGGGCTTCGGCGATGGCCCCGACGCGGCAGCCGAGACCATTCGTCAGGCGGCCGGTGTCGGCTTGGTCGGGGGATCGATCGAGGACGCGACCGGCAACCGCGATGCACCACTCTTCGACATCGAGACCGCCACGGCCCGTGTCGCCGCCGCCGTCAAGGCGGCCCGCGCGCTCGACTTTCCGTTCGTGCTCACAGCCCGTGCCGAAGGCTTCTTGCGCGGCAAGGCCGACCTCGACGATGTGATCAAGCGCCTGAAATCCTTCGAGGCAGCCGGGGCCGATGTGCTGTTCGCACCTGGGCTGCCCGACCTCGATGCCGTCAAGAAAGTCTGCAGCTCTCTGAGCAGGCCATTCAATTTCATGGTCGGCATCAAGGGGCGTTCGTTCAACAAGGCCGATCTCGCGGCGGCTGGCGTCAAGCGCATCAGCCTCGCCACATCGCTCTACCGGGCGGCGATGACGGGTCTGCTCGAGGCGGCGAAGGAGGTGAAGGAGACGGGAACCTTCACCTATCTCGACCGTTCGATCGCGACACCCGACTTGAACGCCTTCATGAAGGAGTGAACGGCAACAATGCTGACGGACGACGAGCTGAAGCGTATTGCCGCCGAGGAGCATTATCGCCAGACCATCCGCAAGTCCCTGGAAGCCGAGACTGCCGCGCTCGCAGCCCCGCCGCCCGCGTCACCGCCGGAACATCATGGCTTCGGCAAGAAGCTGTTCGATTTCCTCAACAGCTCGGTGGGCATGTGGTTGCTGTCGTCGGTGGTGCTGACCGGCGGCGCGGCGGTCATCCAGCAGATCCAGCACGATCACGAGGCCCGGCTACAAAACCACCAGGCGCTCAGCGCGCACCGCTTCGAGATCCATCATCGGCTCGACAACATGACCTTCCTGTTGCGGCGCGCCAAAACGGTGGGCGACGCCAAGGCAGCACTCGACGGCATCTTCAAGAGCACGATCCCGCTGTCGCCGGAACTGCAGAACCGCAGCCTCGGCTCACTCTACATGGGCCTCATGCCGTTGCTCGCCGGTTCGGAGAAGCAGAAGGCGAGCGAGGCCTTCACCCTGGTACGGCAGCTCGAGGAGGCCGAGCTCGTCATGCAGTCCCAACCAGACGACCATCCACTCGACCAGTCGCAGCGCAACCGGCTCACCAAGCTGGTCAACACCATACAAAAGCTGCACTTCAAGGAAATCGAGTAGGGGCGGCGTCGGCTGCGTCGCCCGAAGCCCGTTCGGGGCTGTTGCGAGTGGCTGCCGTCTCGACGATGGTGCAGCCATGGATACGACCATCGCCCATGGCGCAGGGACCGCTCACCTCGACGTGCTGATCGTCGGGGCTGGCCTGTCGGGCATCGGTGCGGCGTGGCACCTGCAGAAGCGATGCCCGGGCAAGAGCTACGCCATCCTCGAGGCGCGCGCGGCGAGCGGCGGGACGTGGGACCTGTTCCGCTACCCCGGCGTCCGATCCGATTCGGACATGTATACGCTGGGCTATCGATTCCGGCCATGGAAGGAGGCACAGGCGATCGCCGACGGTCCGTCGATCCTGAGCTATATCCGCGAGGTCGCACGCGACCACGGCATCGACCGCAAGATCCGTTACGGCCATCGTGTCGTCGCCGCGTCGTGGTCGACCCGAGAGGCGCGCTGGACGGTCAATCTCGAGCTGGGAGAGGCGCGCGCGCCGATGCGGCTGACCTGCGGCTTCTTGTGGATGTGCAGCGGCTACTACGACTACGCGGCGGGCTACCTGCCGGACCTCGCGGGCATGGCGCGCTTCAAGGGCCGCATCGTTCACCCGCAAAGATGGACCGACGACATCGACTATGCCGGTAAGCGTGTCGTGGTGATCGGCAGCGGCGCCACGGCGGTGACCCTGGTGCCCGCCATGGCCGAAACGGCGAGCCATGTCACCATGGTGCAGCGTTCGCCCACCTACATGGTGGCGCGGCCGAGCCAGGACTCGGTGGCCAACAAGCTCAGGCGTCATCTGCCGCTTCGCCTCGCCTACATGGCGACGCGGTGGAAGAACGTGCTGCTCGGCATGTACTTTTACCAGATGTGCAAGCGCCGGCCGGACAAGGTGACGCGCCTGCTGCTGGGCGGCGTGCGTCAGTTGCTGGGGCCGGACTACGACGTCGCGAAGCACTTCACGCCGCGCTACAAGCCGTGGGACCAGCGGCTGTGCCTGGTGCCCGATGCCGACTTCTTCCGCGCCATTCGGGCCGGCAAGGTCTCGATCGTGACCGACCATATCGAGACCTTTACCGAGACTGGCCTGAAGCTGAAATCGGGCACGGAGATCGAGGCCGACCTGATCGTGACGGCGACGGGGCTGGTGTTGATCCCGCTGGGCGGCGTCGAGCTCACGGTCGACGGCCGCGCCGTCGATCCGGCGCGGACCTTTCTCTACAAGGGCATGATGTACAGCGACGTGCCCAATCTCGCGTCGGTGTTCGGCTACACCAATGCCTCGTGGACGCTGAAGGCCGATCTGGTGTGCGAGTATGTCTGCCGGCTGCTGAATCACATGGATCGCCACGGCTTTCGCCAATGCATGCCGAAGAACGACGACCCGACACTCCGGGCGGAGCCGTGGGTGGATTTCTCTTCCGGCTACATCCAGCGCGCGCTGGCGCGGCAGCCCAAGCAGGGCTCGCGGCGGCCGTGGAAGCTCTACCAGAATTACGTGCTCGATCTCCTGACCCTGCGCTTCGGCTCGGTGCGCGACCGGGCGATGGTGTTCTCCAATCCGGTCAGGTGACGTGCAGCGTCACGGAGCCGAAGGGGCCGAAATCGGCGACGAAGGTCTCGCCTGGCTTGGGCGCCAGCATACCCGTGAGCGTGCCGGTGCTGATCATCTGACCCGCCTTCAGGCCGATGCCGGTTCGCGAAAGTTCGTTGGCGAGCCAGGCGAGGGGGACCAGCGGATGGTCGAGTGCCGCCGCCGCGTTGCCGGTCCGCCGCACCTTGCCGTTGGACGTGAGGGCCACCTGTTGGCCCGCGATGTCGCGGCGGCGCCAATCCTCGATCGCGGCGCCGTAGACCAGCGTGCCTGAGCCGGCGCCGTCGGCCAGGATCGCGGGCAACGGCGGGAAGGCGGAATCGTGGACGAAGCGGCACTCCGCCATCTCGATGCCGGGATGCAGCGAGGCGACGGCCTCGCTCACCTCCTCGACGGTGTAGGGCTTGGCGCGGACTGGCAGGTCGGCGCCGAGGCGCGCCTGGTATTCGACCTCGGGGATCGGGCTGGCGAGCTTGGCGTGCGCGAATGTCATCGGCGAGGGCTTCACCAGGGACGAGAAGACGCGGCCGTAGATCGGTGCGTCGGTGCGCAGTGCCGCCTGCATCTCCTCCTTGAAGGCAGCGATCTTCCAGCCGCCGACCGGCCAACCGAGCTCTTCCTCGACGAGCGCGGCGACGCGATAGGCGGTGGCCGGGTCGGGCGGCACGAGCCGCGGATCGAGGCCGCTCTGCTGCCGTCCGTCGCGCCGCAGGTCGGCCAACAGCGTTGCGAGTTCCCGTTGCGTGGCGGCGTCCATCGGTGTTCTCTCCTTGCTGTTTTTCTTTGAGGGCTCGACGATGCCGACTCAAGCCGAAAAGGGTGCTCGATTCCGCGCGCTGCATGCTCGCCCCGGGATCATCCTGCTGCCCAATCCGTGGGATGCCGGGACGGCAAAGCTGCTGCAGTCGCTCGGCTTCGAGGCGCTGGCGACGACCAGTCTCGGCATGTCCAATGCGCTCGGCCGCGTCGACGGCGACGGCTCGGTCAGCCGGGCCGAGCTCTTGGAGAATTGCCGGATCATCGCCGAGGCAACCGATTTGCCGGTCAATGCCGACCTGGAGAACGGCTATGCCGACGACCCGAAGAAGGCCGCCACGATCCTGCGTGATGCTGCCGCCGTCGGCATCGCCGGCGGCTCGCTCGAGGATTGGAGCGGTGAGCGCATCTACGACTTCAACCATGCGGTCGAGCGTGTGGCGGCGGGCGTCGAGATGACGCGGAGCCTCGGCGTGCCGTTCACCTTCACGGCGCGAGCGGAGAATCTGATCCGGGGCCGACCCGATCTCGACGACACGATCAAGCGACTGCAGGCCTTCGAGAAGGCGGGCGCCGACGTGCTCTATGCACCCGGCCTGCGCGATGTCGCGACCATAAGGAAGGTCGTGGCCGAGATCGGCAAGCCGCTCAACATGGTGATGAGCGCGGGCGATCCCGATCTCACGGTCGATCAGCTCGCCGCGGCCGGGGTCAAACGGGTGAGCGTCGGCGGCGCGCTGTCACGGCTCGCGCTCGCGGCCTTCATGCGCGGCGCCCGCGAAATGAAGGCGGGCAGCTTCGGCTGGATGCGCGACACGTTGCCGACATCGGAGCTCAAGAAGGTGTTCGGCGCTTGATCAAAGGACGCCCGCAATGTCGGTTCTGGAGAAGTCGTTGCCGACATGGAGCAGGCGGCAGGCGTGCACCTTCGCCACGTCGTAGGCAAAGCAGTCGCCAAAATTGAGCGCCGCCGGGTGCTGCCCTTTGCCCCATCGTCCGTAGGCCAGCGCTATGCGTCGCGCCGAGGCGGGCGTTACCGGCACGACCTCGAAACCCAGCCCGTCGATGAGATTCACCATCTCCTCGCCGACGTTCCGACGTGCCGAGACGATGAGCGCTTCGGCCATCGTGCCCGCCGAGATGAGAAGCGAATCCTCGACCTCCAGCGCCGCGATGCAGGCATCGGCCTCTGGCTCGCCGAGGACAATCGCCATCAGCGCCGATGTATCGACGGCGATCACTTGGGCAGGCCATCCTCGTCGTAAAGGAAGTCCTGGCTCCGGGCTGCATCCGGTCCGGCTGTTGCCTTGGCGCTTCCGGCGGCGCGTGCGGCTTCCAGCAAGGCGCGGCGGGCCCGGCGGTCGACCACGGCTCCGAGCCCGACCAGACGCACGACCGGATGGCCGTGACGGGTCAGGATGACCTCGTCGCCTTCCTCGGCGCGGCGCACCAGCTCGGTCAATTGACCCTTCGCCTCGCTGACGGATATTTTCACATCTCGCCTCATCTGGACCATTCTTTGGTCCAGATAAGCACATAGCACATGGAATAACCTCGGGTCCACAACGTGCCGAGGAGCTGGACGAAGCGCCGACGGACGAGACTGCTGCCCGGAGCGGCAACGCGCTCAGCGACGCGATCGAGTCGGCACCGATTCGACGCAGCAGCCATGCCAAGTGGTGGTGGAAGTGTTTGGCCGATATCAGTTGGTCCTCGAAAGCCAGGACGACAAGGAAAAGCTACACGATCGGTTGGCCAGTCGGCACCGTGCCGAGGAGGGGGCCGATAGGGTGGCCATGCCGGGCCTGTCCGGCGGCAAGTCGTCGAAGCGACACTCAGGAGGCGGGGTAGCCAGCGTGTCTGGCAGATTCCGGATGTTCTCGGCTTGCACAGGGCGGCGGATCAGGTCGGCGACGGCTTCGTCCATTGGCGGCTTCGTAGTATTCGTGTTCTGATATTTTCACGAGAAGGCTAATATGGGTCGCAATACAGTGGCCGCCATCCCCAAGCCGGGAGAAGGCAAGCGCGGACCGGAGGGGCATCTCGGCTACCTGGTCCGCCAGGCCAATGTCGCGGTGCGCGCGGCGATGGAGAAGGCGCTCGCCGATCTCGACGTGACGGTTCCGCAATTCGCCGTGCTCACCATGATCGCGGCTTATCCCGGCGCGTCGGGCGCTGACCTGGCACGGCTCACCTTCCTGACACCGCAGACCATCAACGTGATCGTGCGCAACCTCGAGAAGGCGGGCGCCATCGAGAAAACGGCCCATGCCGTGCACGGTCGCATCCTGCAGCTCGCGGCGACGCCCAAGGGCCGGGCGCTGCTGAAGCGCTGCCGCGCCCGCGTGCACGAGCTCGAGGACCGGATCGCCGCCCTGGCCGACCGCGACGACGAGCGCGTGGTCCGCCGCTGGCTCAGCGCCGTCGCCGAGACGCTAGGAAAGGAGCGCTCTTCCTAGCGCCGGACGGCCTATCCGAACGGGCGCAGCCGCTAGATCCAGGGTTCGGAAAGGTGCTCCTGACGAACAGCGCGCCTGACGGCAGGCCGCTCGAGGACGCGACGCGCATGTGTGCCGAAATGCGGCCAGCTCGCTCCTGGACGTGGCATCCCGCGTGTCCATCGACAAAGCGTCAGGGCGTAGGCGTCGATGGCTGAGTAGGCTTCACCCAGAAGCCAGGGACCACCACTGGCCTCCAGCGCGCGGTCGAGGATGTCGAGCATGTCGGCCACCTTCGCTTCGGCGGCCGACTTCAGCTCGGCGAGCGTATCCGGGTTGCTTCCCCACTTGTCGGGGTGCAGATACATCGAGATGGCCGGATGCAATGTCGTCGCGAGCCACATCAGCCATTTGTAGAAGTGAGCCCGCTGAACGCTTCCCTCCGGTGGCCCCAGGCGCTTCTCCGGATGACCGTCCACCAGATGGAGACAGATCGCGGCGCTCTCGTAGATGACGAGCTCGCCGTCGACCAGGACCGGGACCAAGCCGTTGGGATTGATCGACAGGAACTCGGGCCGCTTGTGCGCATTGCCATGGAGATTGACGAAGGCTAGCTCGTATTCCGTGCCAATCTCTTCGAGAAGGATGTGCGGCACGAGGCTTATGAAGCCGGGGTAGTAGTAGAGCTTCGTCATGTGCCGGGCACTTCGCGGAATTGTTCGGGACGATCCGATTGTTTGCTACGATATTCGTAGCAGAAAGCCAAGGGAAGCCAAGATCATGGCCAGGCGAGGAAGGCCCAGGACGATCCCGATGCCCGGAGAGCCTGTCAGGGGCTCTAGCAGCGGGGTTCCGGTGATGGCGCTCTTCGACCTGCTCGGTAGAAGATGGGCGATGGGGATATTGTGGGTCTTGTGCCGCATCGGTCCCTGCACTTTTCGCGAGCTTCAGAAGCATTGCGAGACGCTGTCGCCGTCGGTCCTGAATACCCGCCTTGGGGAGCTTCACGCCGCTCTGCTGATCGAGAGAACCGACGACGGCTATTGCCCGACGCCATTGGGAAAGCAGCTTTACGAGCTGATCGTGCCGCTTGGCCGATGGTCCTCGAAGACATGGGCGCGGAAGGTTCGCGCCAGCCGCGCCCCTGGTGGCGGATAGCCTCGGCCTCGAGTGGCACGCATACCGATTGCCGGCGAGACGCCAGCGGTGCGGCAGAGCATGAGCGCTATGGAGGCGTCAGATGAGGATCTTCTTCCGTTCCGGATCGACGGCGGGGCCGGGGATTCGATGCGCGGCGTGGCGGCGGGTGAAGGCTTCGATCTCGTAGTCGGCGTGGCCGGCTTCCTCGGCAGGGACGTAGCCGAAGGCGATCGCCTTTCCGATGGTGTGGCCCCAGCCGGCCGAGGAGGTGACGCCCAGCACCTTGCCGTCGCGGCGGATCGCTTCGCCGCCGTAGAGCTGGACGTCGGCGTCGACCAGCAGGGTGATCAGGCGGCGTTGCGGTCCCATCGCCCGCGCCTCCTCCAGCGCGGCGCGACCGATGAAGTCGGTGTTCTTCTTGAGCGCCACGGCGAATCCCAGGCCAGCCTCGTAGGGCGTGTAGTCCGGGGTAATGTCGGCGCCCCAGTAGAGATAGCGCTTCTCGAGTCTCAGCGAGTCGATGGCGCGATAGCCGGCGTTGGCGACACCGAAATCCTGGCCGGCCGACCAAAGCAGCTCGTAGACGTGGGCGGCGTACTCGGTCGGCAGGTGCAGCTCGTAGCCCAGCTCGCCCACGTAGGTGACGCGCAGCGCCAGCACCGGGGCGTAGCCGATGCGCAAGCTCCGGGCACTCATGTAGGGGAAGGCTTCGTTGCTCACGTCGCCGTCAGCGACCACAGCCAGAATCTCGCGCGCGCGAGGCCCCGCGAGATTGATCGTGGCGCGGGCCGAGGTCAGCTCCTGCACCGTCACCGAGCCGTCGCTCGGCAGGTGCTTGCCGATCCAGCCCATGTCACGGACGCCGAAGGCGCTGCCGGTCACCATGTAGAAGCGGTGGTCGTCGAGTCGCGCGAAGGTCAGGTCGGCCTCGATGCCGCCGCGCTCGTTGCAGAGCTGGGTGTAGACCAGGCTGCCTGGCGGTTTGTCGAGATCGTTGGCAGCCAGGCGCTGCAGGGCGGCGAGCGCGCCCGGCCCGGCGATCTCGTATTTGGAGAAGGAGCTTTGGTCGATCAGGACGGCGCGTTCGCGGGCGGCACGGCATTCGTTGCCGACGGCGGCGAACCAGTTGGGCCGGCTCTCGAACGACGGCCGGTCGACCGCCTCGCTGCCGGCCGGCGCGAACCAGTTGGGCCGCTCCCAGCCGAAGCGCGAGCCGAACACGGCGTTCTTGGCTGCGAGGAGTGGATAGAGCGGCGAGCGTCGGCCGCCGCGGGCGCTGTGCAGTTCCTCGATGGGATAATGGATCTGGTAGTAGCGCCAGTAGCTGTCGACGCTGCGCTCGGCCAGATACTTGGCGCTCATGTGATGACTGCCGAAGCGGCGCACGTCGAACGCCCACAGATCGAGGCCGGGTTCGCCGTCGACGATCCATTCAGCCATCGCCTTGCCGGCGCCGCCGGAGGCCGCGATGCCCGAGGTGAAACCGCAGGCGACGTAGAAATTGTCGCGCTCCGGGGCGAGGCCCATGATCGGCTCGCCGTCGGGCGAGATCGGGATCGGCCCGTTGATCACTGTGCGGATGCCGAGCTCGTTCAGGATCGGCAGGCGCTCGGCCGCGGGCAGCATGAATTGCTCGAGCCGATCCTGGTTGGCCTGGAACAACTCGCGGCCAAAGGTGAAGGGCACACCCTTGGCGCCGAAGGTCGGCGTGCCCTGTTCCCAGCCGCCGATCGCCAGCGCCCCGGGCTCGGGCTTCAGATAGAAAATGCGGTCGGGATCGCGCAGCGTCGGCAGGCCCTTGGGGATGGCGTCGCTTTTCTCGGTGATCAGGTACTGGTGCTCGACGGCACCGGCCGGCACCTGGACGCCGGCCATGCGCGCGACATCGCGCGCCCAGATGCCGGCGGCATTGACCACGATCTCGCAGGCGATCGCGCCCTGGTCGGTCAGCACGCGCGTGATGCGCCGGCCCGCCGTCTCGAAGCCGGTGACCAGCACGTTCTCGACGATACGCACGCCGCCGGCGCGAGCGCCCTTGGCGTAGGCCATTGTCAGGCTGGACGGCTCGACCGAGCCGTCGGTCGGCACGAACACTGCGCCGACGATGCCCTCCGGGGAAATCAACGGGAACTTTTCCTGCGCCTCCTTGGGGCTGAGCGTGTGCAGCTCGAAGTCGAAGCTGCGCGCCGTCGTGGCCATGCGCTTGAGCTCGCTCCAGCGCTCCGGCGAGGAGGCGAGCCGCAGGCTGCCGACCGGCTTCCATTCCGTTGCCTGGCCGGTCTCGGCCTCGAGGCGACCGTAGAGCTGGGCGCTGTACTGCATCAGGCGCGTCAGGTTGCGCTTGCTGCGGAGCTGCCCGACCAGGCCGGCGGCATGCCAGGTCGAGCCGTGCGTCAGGCCGCTTTTTTCCAGGACGATGACGTCGCGCTGGCCGAGCTTGGCGAGATGGAAGGCGATGGAACAGCCCACCGCGCCGCCGCCGATTACCACGATACGGGCTCGAGTTGGCAGGTTCATGCGCGGAGTTCGCCGAGGTACCAGTCGAGGAAATGCGCGACGTTGCGTTCGCGGACCAGGGAGAAGGGACCGGGCACGTAGGCACGCGAGCTCACGCCCTGCTGCTGATCCTCGCAGATCGTCCAGTCCTGACGGTTGGTGAGATCCCAGATCGGCAGCAGGCGCTCGATCGTGTAGTCGCGGCCCTCGACCGCCTTCTCGTCGACCAGCCAGTAGCCGCGCACATGCGTCTCGTTCGGTCCGATCGGTGTGAGGCGTGCCGCGGCAGCGTAGTCGCAATTGGTGTGTTGCCAGAAGTTCGGGAACACCGTCGTGCGCAACGTGCCCGAGTCCCACTCCTTGATGTCGCCCATCAGGCAGGACAGCGGCTTGCCGTCGAGGCTCTGGGTAACGAACCCTTCCATCACCGGCGTGCGATGGCAGCGCCACGAGGCGCCGGTCATCGTCGACATCGCGTCGCCTTCGTCGAGCCCCAGCGCGCGGAAGCGGTCATTGGCCCGGGCCACGATCGCGTCCATCGCGGGCTGCAAGCTGGGATCGAGCATGGCGAGGTCGCGCTGCACGTCGTAGGCGGCCGTATTGTATTCCTTGTGGTTGGGCGGGCAGTGATAGCATTCGCGATTGTTCTCGAACACGATCTTCCAATTCGCCTTGACCACGTAGTCGATCTGATGGGCGATCCTGGCGCGCTCGATGGCGTGCGGCTTCATCTTGCGGCGTATGGTGGCCAGCGCCGCCGAGAAATCGGGCGGGGAGTCGGCCAAGGACACGAACAATAGGCCGGCGGCGTTCTCGATGGCGACCGGGCGCAGCGACAGGGTGGCACGGTCGACGCCGAATTCGCGTTGGGTGTCGAGCACCAGGGAGCCGTCGAGCTCGTAGGTCCAGCGGTGATAGGGGCAGACGAGGCGATGGCTGTTGCCGTGCTCGGCCTTGCAGAGGATGGAGCCGCGATGACGGCAGACATTGTGGAAGGCGCGGATCTCGCCCGACCGGTCGCGTACCACGACGATCGATTCGGCCCCGACCCTATACGTGAAGAAATCGCCCGGCTTGGGCACCTGGAAGGCGTAGCCTGCGAAGATCCAGTGGCGGTGAAAAATCCGTGCCAGGTCGGCGTCGAACACCTCGGGCGCGACATAAAATTCGCGGGCGAGGGGGCCGCCGGACCGGTGTTCCGCCACCAGGCGGCGGAGTTCCGGCGTCAGGGAGTATCGCGCCTCGAGCGGCGTGCCGTCCATTTTCGTCTCCTTTTCCCGGCAATTTACCATGCTGCGCTTGCTGGACCCCAGCCCCATGTTAAGGTTTTGTTAATCGCTGCAACGAAACGATCATACTGTGCGTGTAGCGATGACGGTCGAGGGTTACCGAAGCAGGGGGATCGAAAATGAGGATAATCGCAACCATGCGCCGCGCAGCAATGCTGGGTGGAGCGGCCGTGGTGGCCATGGCGCTGACGAGCGGTGCGGCGCTGGCGCAGAAGACCAAGCTCACGGTCTATACGGCGATCGAGAACGAGCAGCTCGACCCGTTCAAGAAGGCGTTCGAGGCCGACAATCCCAGCATCGAGATCGCCTGGGTGCGCGATTCGACCGGTGTGATGACGGCCAAGCTGATCGCCGAGAAGGATAACCCGCGCGCCGACGTCGTGTGGGGGCTTGCCGCCTCCAGCCTCGGCCTGATGGCAGGCATGGGCATGATCGAGCCCTATACGCCGGTCGGCGCCGATAAGCTGAAGTCGATGTTTCGCAGCGGCAAGACGCCGGACACCTGGGTCGGGATGGATGCCTTCCTTGCCGTGGTGTGCTTCAACACCGTCGAAGGCGAGAAGAACAAGAAGCCGAAGCCCGCGAGCTGGGCCGATCTCACCAAGCCCGAGTACAAGGACTCGATCGTGATGCCCAATCCGGCCTCGTCGGGCACCGGCTATCTCACCGTGGCCGGCTGGCTCACCATCATGGGCGAAGAGGCCGGCTGGAAGTTCATGGACGCCCTACACCAGAACGTGTCGCAGTACCTGCACTCGGGCTCGGCGCCGTGTGTCCAGGCGGCCAAGGGCGAGCGCCTGATCGGCATCGGCTTCGACATGCGCGGCGCGTCGGAGAAGACCAAGGGCGCGCCGATCGATCTGGTAGTCCCGAAGGAAGGCCTGGGCTGGGAGATGGAGGCCACGGCCATCGTGAAGGGCACCAAGAACCTGGATGCCGCCAAGAAGCTCGCCGACTGGGCAGCCTCGCGCAAGGCCAACGAACTCTACGGCAAGTCCTACGCGATCGTTGCCGACCCCGCGGTCAAGTCGATGCCGCAGAACTACCCGGCGGATGGCGAGAAGCTGATGGCCAAGGTCGACGTCGATTGGATGGCCAAGAATCGCGATCGGATTCTGGCCGAATGGACCAAGCGCTACGACGGCAAGTCGGCGCCGAAGGCCAAGTGACGCGCCTCTCTTTCTCCTCCCCAGCTTCGCCGGGGAGGTGTCCGCGTGTTCGCGGACGGAGGGGGCATGGATTTGTGGCTTGTGAGATTCATGACCCCTCCGTCGCTGTAACACAGCGACACCTCCCCAGCTTTGCCGAGGAGGAGAATGAGCAACTGGTCCCTCGGCCTTCGGCCTCGGGATGACAAAGATGGCCTATCTGGAAGTTCGCAATCTCTTCAAGCGCTACGGCGATTTCACGGCGCTGAACGACATCTCGCTCGACGTCGGCGAGGGCGAGTTCGTGTGCTTTCTCGGGCCGTCGGGCTGCGGCAAGACCACCTTGCTGCGCGCCATCGCCGGGCTCGACCCTCAAAGCTCGGGCACGATCCATCAGAAGGGGCGGGATATCTCGGCCCTGCCGCCGGCACAGCGCGACTTCGGCATCGTCTTCCAATCTTATGCGCTGTTTCCCAACCTCACGGTCGGCGACAATGTCGGCTACGGGCTGGTCAGCCGGCGCATGGCGCGGGCCGCCATTGCCAAACGCGTGGACGAACTTTTGGCCTTGGTCGGCCTGCCCGATTCGACGCCCAAGTACCCGGCGCAGCTCTCCGGCGGCCAGCAGCAGCGGGTGGCACTGGCCCGCGCGCTCGCCACGTCGCCCGGTCTGTTGCTGCTCGACGAACCCTTGTCGGCGCTCGACGCGCGTGTGCGCCTGCGCTTGCGGCACGAGATCAAGGCGCTGCAGCGGACGCTCGGTGTCACCACCATCATGGTGACGCACGATCAGGAAGAGGCTCTCACCATGGCCGACCGGATCGTGGTGATGAATGCCGGCTGCCTCGAGCAGGTTGGCGCGCCGCAGGAGATCTATCGCAAGCCGGCGACTGCCTTCGTGGCGGATTTCGTCGGCTCCATGAATTTCATGGCGGGCACCCTGTTGGCGCCCGGCAAGGTGAAGGTCGACGGCTACGAATTCGCCTGCCCGGTGCAGGGCGGATTGGCGTCCGGCGCCGCGGTGCAGCTCTGCATCCGCCCAGAGGACGTGCGTGTGCGCGACTTGCCGGCCGATGTGGCGAACCGCGTTCCGGTCGAGGTCGACGAGCTCGATTTTGTCGGCTCCTTCTGTCGCGCCACGCTCACGGTGCGCGCGGCCGGGGAGGTGAGCCTGGTCGCCGATTTCTCCAGCAACCTGATCCGAGACCTGGGCGTCGAGCGCGGCACCCGGCTCGATATCGCCCTGCCGCCCGATCGGCTGCGGGTGTTCGCGGCGTGACAATCGCCGCCGCTGCGAAGATGCCCAGCGCGCGAGCGAGAACGCGCGTCAGGCTGTCGCGTGACGATGTGATGATGCGCGTCGGCGTCGTCGGGTTCGCCGGCGTGCTGCTGGTGATCGTCGGTTTGCCGCTGTGGTCGCTGCTCGCCAAGGGGTTCGAGGACAAGAACGGCGCCTTCGTCGGGCTGGCGAACTACGTCGCCTATTTCTCGACGCCCGCCTTGTTCGACTCGGCACTGAACTCGCTTCATATAGCGTCGGTCACCACCCTGATCGTGGTGCCGCTCGCCTTCCTCTATGCCTATGCGCTGACCCGCGCCGTGCTGCCGCTGCGCTGGCTGTTCCAGGGCATCTCGTTGATCCCGATTTTCGCGCCGTCGCTGCTGCCCGGCCTGGCGCTGATCTACCTGTTCGGCAACCAGGGCTTCTTCAAGGGCGTGCTGGGCGGGCCGATCTACGGCTTCGACGGCATCCTGATCGCCCAGGTCTTCTATTGCTTTCCGCACGCCACCTTGATCCTGGTGACGGCGCTTTCCACTGCCGATGCCCGCCTCTACGAGGCGGCTGACGTATTGGGCGCCTCCAAGCTCCGGGTGTTTTTCACCGTCACCCTGCCGGGCGCCAAGTATGGCCTGATCAGCGCTGCGCTGGTCGTCTTCACGCTGGTTATCACCGATTTCGGCATCGCCAAGGTGATCGGCGGCAACTTCAATGTGCTGGCGACCGACGTCTACAAGCAGGTGATCGGCCAGCAGAACTTTTCCATGGGCGCCGTGGTCGGCATGGTCCTGCTGGCGCCCGCGGCGCTCGCGTTCGTCGTCGACCGACTGGTCCAGCGTAAGCAGGTGGCGCTGCTGACCGCGCGTGCCGTGCCCCTCATCCCCCGGCCCAAGAGCGGCCGCGACCTCTTCTTCACTGTCTATTGCGCGGTGATCGCGCTCGGAATCCTGGCGATTCTCGGCATGGCGGCATGGGGCTCGCTGATCAAGTACTGGCCCTACAATCTCAGCCTGACCTGGGCCAACTACGAGTTCTCCAACTTCGACGCCAATGGCTGGTCGTCCTACTTCAATTCGCTGGAGATGGCGGCGCTCGCCGCCGTGGTCGGCACGGCCCTGATGTTCGTCGGTGCCTGGCTGAACGAGCGCACGCGCGACTTCTTCATCATGCGGGGCATCGTCCAGTTCCTGGCGTTCCTGCCCATGGCGGTGCCCGGCCTGGTGCTCGGGCTGGGCTACATCTTCTTCTTCAATGCGCCCAGCAATCCGCTGAACTTCCTCTACGCCACCATGGGCATCCTGGTGATCAATTGCGTGGCGCACTTCTATACGGTTGGCCACCTCACGGCCACGACGGCGCTGAAGCAGATCGACCCCGAGTTCGAAGCGGTCTCGGCCTCGCTCAAGGTTCCGGTCTGGCGCACGTTCGCCCGAGTGACCGCGCCGATCTGCCTGCCCGCCATCCTCGACATCGCGATCTACCTGTTCGTCAACGCCATGACCACGGTATCGTCGGTGATCTTCCTCTACGCCCCCGACACCAAGCTCGCCTCGGTGGCGGCGGTCAACATCGAGGAAGCCGGTACCACGGCGGCGGCGGCGGCGCTCTGCATCGTGATCGTCATCACATCGGCCGCCGTGAAGGCGTTGCACCTGATCGCCGACCGCTATCTGCTCGGCCGCCTGCAAGCCTGGCGCCGTCGCTGACGGTCACAAGGCCGGCCGCTTGTCGCGCCATGGCGTCGCCCGCTCATAGGCCGCGCCGACGCGCAGCACCGTCGCATCGTCGAAGGCCCGCCCGGCGAGCTGGAAGGCGAGCGGATGGCCACCCGCACCGAAGCCGCAGCACACGGTCAGCGCCGGCTGCCCCGTCACGTTGAACGGGTTGGGCAGCGACGGTTTGCCGAAGAACAGGAACATCGGCGGGTTGTCGAAGCCTTCCGGCGGTCCCCAATGGTTGGCCGTCATGACCAGATCGTAGCCGCGCATTGCCGTTTCGGTGTCGAGCATGAGCTTGCGCCGGAAGCGCGTGGCGTTGACGTACTGCTCGGCAGTGATGAACGCACCGAGCTGCACGCGCCGCCGCGTCGTGTAGCCGAACTTCATCGGCGTGCGATCGACGTCGCGGCGATAGATCGAATGGGTCTCCGACGAGATGATGAAGCGTGCGCAGGCCTGGTAGTCGAGCAGGGCTGGTAGCGTAATCTCGTCGACGACGCAGCCTAGGCCGCGCAACACTTTCGCCGCCTCGTCGATGCCACGTACCATGTCGTCGCTTGCACCCTTGTCGTGCGCGTACCAGTGCTTCACGAGGCCGATCCGCATGCCGGCGATCGGCTGCGACAGGCGCTCGCTGTAGACGACCGGCTCGGCGCGCGCCGAGGCAGGATCGAGCGGATCGTGGCCGGCCAGGACGTCGAGCATCAGGGCGCAATCCTCGGCGGTCCACGCCATCGGCCCCACCGTGTCGAAGCTCGGCGCGAGCGGAAACACGCCGCGCCGGCTCACCAGCCCATAGGTCGGCTTGAGGCCGGAGGCGGCGCACCAGCCGGCGGGGTTGCGGATCGAGCCGCTGGTGTCCGATCCCATGGCGCCGGCGCAGAAGCCGGCGGCGATGGCGGCGCCCGAGCCGCTCGACGAGCCACCCGGCTGGCGGTCGGGCATCCAGGGATTGCGCGCCGGCGGGAACGGCTGGTCGGGCGTCGCGGCTCCGGTGGCGAATTCATGGGTCGCGAGCTTGCCCATGATGACGGCGCCGGCATTGCGCAGACGTGCAACGGCCTCAGCGTCGACCGCGGGCACGTGATCGACCTTGAGATGCGACTGCCCGGCGGTGCGAACGCCTGCTGTTTCATAGATGTCCTTAATGCCGACGGGGATGCCGTGCAGCGGCCCGCGGCGATGGCCGCGCCCGATCTCGCGATCGGCTTGCATAGCGGCGGTGCGCGCCTGATCCGCCGTCAGCGTGACGAACGCATTGATCTTGCCGTCGTGTCGGGCGATGCGGGCGAGGCAGGCTTCGACCAGATCGATTGCCTTCAACGACCCCTGTGCCAGCCCCGCGCTCGCCTCGGCGATGGTGCGGAACGCGAGCTCGCTCATCGCCTCGCTCCCGAGAGCGGCGCAAAGACATGGGCGGCCTCGGCCTCCCATGCCCAGTCCTGCGGGATGCGGGCGGCGAGCTGCATCATGCCGAGATAGCCCTTGTGCAGCTCGACGATGTCCTCCTCGGTGAGGGTGAGGCCGGTGTGACTCGCCCAGACACGGAACTCGTCGAGGGTGATGGCCGCCTTGGTGCTCATTTACGCTGCCTTCTTCACCATGGTTTCGATCTCGGCGAGCCGCGCGTCGACACGCTCGGGGCGCTGGCTGCCCAGATTGACCAACAGGCGATCGACGCCCAGCTCGGCATAGGCCGGCACCTGGTCTGCCGTCATGGGCAGCGGCGGCGTCACGATGATCTGGAAGTCTTTCCCGCGCTTGCGGCCGGCCCTGGCGAAGGCGGCGTCGAGGCGGCCCAGCATCTCCTTGGTCCGTGCCGGATCGAGGTTGAAGCCGTACCAGCCGGCGCCGAACCTCACGGCGCGCTGGAAGGCCGCCTCGGCATAGCCGCCGACGATGATCGGCACGTGCGGCTTCTGGATCGGCTTGGGGTCGAGCCGCATGGTCTCGAACTTCACCCATTTGCCGGCGAAATCGACCACCGGCTCGGTCCACAGGCGGCGCATGACCTCGAGGAACTCGTCGCAGCGCTTGCCGCGATCTTCCCAGCGATAGCCGCAGGCTTCGACCTCCTCCTTGTTCCAGCCGACACCGATTCCGAAATCGATGCGTCCGTCGCTCAGCCAATCGAGCGTGCACATCTCCTTGGCGGTGTAGATCGGGTTGCGCTGAGGCACGAGTGCGACACCAGTGCCCAGCCGCACCTTGGTCGTCGCGGCGGCGAGGAAACCGAAGGTCGCCGTGACGTCGAGCATGCCGCCGCCCGGGGGAGCGGGGATGCGGCCGTCCTTGGAGCCGGGATAGCCGTAGGTGTTCTTGTCGAAGAAGGCGACATGCTCGCCCATCCAGATCGAGTCGAGGCCCATGCTCTCGGCACGGTGGCCGAAATCGCGAATCATCTGCGGCGTCGCCAATGGCGACATGAAGGTGGAGAACACACCGATCTTCATGGTCGTTTCCTTCCGTGGATAGGCCGCCATCCTGCGCGAGGGAAACGAAGCCTGTCCAATCGATTGGACGAGCTACGGGGCGTCGGCCTTGAGCAGGTAGCCGGCGCCGCGGATCGTGTGGATCTGCGCGGTGGCGCCGGCATCGGCCAGCAGCTTCCGGAGGCGATGGACGTAGACCTCGATCGCATTGGACGTCACGCCCTGCGTGGCGCCGAACACCTGGCCGCGCAGCACCTCGTGCGAGACCAGCCGGCCGCTGCGCTTCATCAGCACCTCGAGCAGGTCGGCCTCGCGCGCCGGTACCGTCACCGGCTTGCCGTCGACGCTGGCCTGGCGGCCGGCGACGTCGAATGCGATGTTGCCGAGGCTCAGCACCCGGCCTTCGGCCGGCGGGACGCGGCGCAGCAGCGCTTGCAGGCGAGCGATCAGCTCCTCGGTGGCGAACGGCTTGATGAGGTAGTCGCTGGCGCCCTTGTCGAGCCCCTTGACGCGATCGTCGATGCCGCTGCGCGCTGTCAGGATGAGGACGGGCGTGGTGTCGCGCCGTCGTCGCATCTGGTCGAGCAGAGTGAGCCCGTCGGCGTCGGGCAGGCCAAGATCGAGCACCAGGGCGGCGTAGGGCATGGTCCGCAGCGCGGCCTCGCCATCGCCGGCGGTACGCACCGAATCGACCTCCATCCCGGCCCGTTCCAGCGCCTTGGTGATCAGGCCGACCAGCTCGCCATTATCTTCGACCACGAGTATCCGCATGCGTATCCTCCGGCCCGAAGCCCCGGATGCCGGTATAGTGCCGGCAACCTGTCATCATCCTGTCGCGAGGCCAACATGAAGCAGCTTCGAATCCCCGCGGTCTACATGCGCGGCGGGACCAGCAAGGGGGTCTTCTTCCTCGCCCAGGATCTGCCGTCCGATCCCGCCCAGCGCGATAAGATCCTGATGCGGGTGATCGGCAGCCCCGATCGCTACGGCAAGCACACCGACGGCATGGGGGGCGCCACCTCGAGCACCAGCAAGGTCGTCATCCTGGCGAAATCGACGCGGCCGGACTGCGACGTCGATTATCTGTTCGGCCAGGTGGCGATCGATCGGCCGCTGGTCGACTGGTCGGGCAATTGCGGCAATCTCAGCGCCGCGGTCGGCCCGTTTGCGCTCAGCATGGGCCTGCTTGACCGCCCAGCCGACGGTGTGGCTGTAGTGCGCATCTGGCAGGCCAACATCGCCAAGAAGATCGTCGCCCATGTACCCATGCAGGGCGGCGAGGTGCAGGAGCTGGGCGACTTCGATCTCGACGGCGTGGCCTTCCCGGCGGCGGAAGTGAAGCTCGAGTTTCTGGATCCGGCCGACGATGGCGAGAGCACCAGCGCCGGCACCGGCGCCACCTTCCCGACCGGTAACCACATCGACGTGCTCGACGTGCCAGGCATCGGCAAGGTCGAGGCAACGCTGATCAATGCCGGCAATCCCACCGTTTTCGTCGACGCCGCGAGCCTCGGGCTGAAGGGCACCGAGCTGCAAGGCGACGTCAATGGCGACAAGGCGCTGCTGGCGCGCGCCGAGGCGGTGCGGGCGGTTGGCACCGTGGCGATGGGCGACGCCAGGACGCCGGAGGAGGCGACGGCCAAGCGGCCGCACACGCCAAAGCTCGCCTTCGTGGCGAAGCCGGCCGGCTACACGGCGTCGGACGGCCGTGTCGTCACGGCCGACTCGATCGATCTCCTCGCGCGCATCTTCTCGATGGGCGTGCTGCATCACGCGATGACCGGGACCGGCGCGGTGGCTATTGCCGCGGCGGCGGCGATTCCCGGCACCATCGTGCATCGGCTTGCGCCGGCGGGTGCCGATGGCCGTGTGCGTTTCGGCCATCCCTCCGGTACGCTCAAGGTCGGGGCCGAGGTGCGCCGGCACGGCGCGCACTGGCAGGTCGCCAAGGTGATGATGAGCCGCTCGGCGCGCCGCCTGATGGAAGGTTGGGTACGCGTGCCGGCCAACTGAGAGAGGAGGGGAGCAATGAACAAAGTGGCTGCCGTTCTTGGTCTGGTGCTCGCGCTATTGGCAGCGCCGCTGGCCGCCGCCGATTATCCGGCGCCGCGCATCGGCGAATGGATCGCGCGCGATTTCAAGTTTCACACGGGCGAGGTCATGCCCGAGCTCAGGCTCGCCTACACGACGGTGGGCGAGCCAAGCGGCCAGCCGGTGCTGGTGCTGCACGGCACGACGGGGTCGGCCGCGAGCATGCTGACGCCTGCCTTTGCCGGCGAGCTGTTCGGGCCGGGCCAGCCGCTCGATGCGACGAAGTATTTCATCATCATTCCCGACGGCATCGGGCATGGAAAATCGTCCAAGCCGTCGAACGGCCTGCGGGCGAAGTTTCCCAAGTACAACTATGCCGACATGGTCGACGCGCAGTATCGGTTGCTCACCGAAGGCCTTGGCGTGCCGCATGTCCGTCTGGTGATCGGCAACTCGATGGGTGGCATGCATACCTGGCTGTGGGGCGTGAAATATCCTGACTTCATGGATGCGCTGGCGCCGATGGCGGCGCAGCCGACGGCGATGTCGAGCCGCAACTGGATGATGCGGCGGCTGATCATCGATTCGATCCGCAACGATCCGGAGTGGAAGGACGGCAACTACACCTCGCAGCCGCGTTCGGCGCAGGTTGCGTCCGTCTTCTTCGGGATCGCCACCAACGGCGGCAACATTGCCTTGCAGAAAGCGGCGCCCACGCGCGAGGCTGCCGACAAGCTCCTGGACCAGCGTCTGGCTGCGCCGATAACAGCCGACGCCAACGACACGCTCTACCAGTGGGAAGCCTCGGGCGACTATGATCCATCGCCTCATCTCGCACGCATCAAGGCGCGCCTGCTCGCCATCAATGCCGCCGACGACGAGCGCAACCCGCCGGAGACCGGCCTGATGGAAGCGGCGTTGAAACAGGTCGCGAACGGCCGCCTGTTCCTCATCCCCGCCAGCGCCGACACGCGCGGCCACGGCACTACCGGCATGGCCAAATTCTACAAGGAGCCGTTGGCCGAGCTGATGCAAAGCGCGCCGGCGATGCGCTGACGAAAATGCGTTTGAATCCCCAAGTCACCTGGACCGCGGGCGTCAAGGGCGCGGTAAGCCGCGCAGAGCCCGCTCTTGCTCGTGAGCGGGCGAGACCCTTCGGCGAGCTCGGGGCAGGCTGCCCGCGGTCCGGAAGAGCATGAAGCCTATCGTCATCATCGGCGGTGGTGTCATGGGCTCGTCAACTGCCTGGCATCTCGCGACCGATCCCAATTTCGACGGCGAGGTGGTCGTGGTCGAGCGCGATCCGACCTATGCGCAGGCCTCGTCGGCCCTGTCGGCGAGCTCGATCCGTCAGCAATTCTCGACGCCGCTCAACATCCATTTGTCGCGTTACGGGCTTTCGGTGTTGCGTCGTGCGAAGGAGTTGCTCGATGTCGATCTCGGGCTGAAGGAACCGGGTTATCTGTTCCTCGCCAGCAAGGCAGGCGAAGCGGTGCTGCGGGCCAATCATGTGGTGCAGAAGGGCGAGGGTTGTGCGGTCGAGCTGCTCGGTCCGGCAGCGCTCAGTCGACGATTTCCCTGGATCGCGACGGAGGGTGTGAGCCTCGCCTCGCACGGCGTCGCCAATGAAGGCTGGTTCGACGGGCCGGCGCTGATGCAGGCTTTTCGCCGCAAGGCGCGCGAGGCGGGCGTCACCTACCTCGCCGACGAGGTCGTGGGTGTGGCACCCGACTCGGTGACCCTGCGCGACGGCGGCCGGCTCGCCGCGCGCATCATCGTGCTGGCGGCCGGTCCATGGTCAGGCGCGGTCGCGGCGCTGGCCGGCATTGCCCTGCCGGTCGAGCCGCGGCGGCGCTCCGTCTTCGTGTTCGACGTCAAGGCGCCGCCCGGGCTAACGCCGCTCACCATCGGCCCCTCGGGCACCTGGTTCCGGCCCGAGGGCCGCTTCTACATCGGTGGTACTACGCCGGCCCAGGGCAACGATCCCGGCGGTGCGCCGCTCGAAGTCCAGCATGAGGAATGGGACGAGATGGTATGGCCGGCCCTGGCCGGGCGAGTGCCGGCCTTCGAGGCGGCCAAGGTGGTGAATAGCTGGGCCGGCTACTACGAGTACAACACGTTCGACCAGAACGGCATCGTCGGCCGCCATCCCAAGATCGAGAGCCTGATCTTCGCCACCGGCTTTTCCGGCCACGGCATCCAGCAGTCGCCGGCGGTCGGTCGGGCAGTTGCCGAGCTGATTGTCCACGGCAGCTACCGAACGCTCGATCTGGCGCCATTCGGCTATGACCGAATTGCCGCCGGCCGGCCGATCGTCGAGCTGAACGTCGTGTAGCGAGCCGGCCGGAGAGTGCTAGAGTTCGCCGGTCACCCAGGAGTATCCCAAAGTGCCCGATCAAGCTCTGGTCAATTCGGATCTGCAATCCGCGCTCGCCGAGGCTCGCCAAGCCTACGCCGCGCGCAACCAGAAAAGCCTCGCTCGCCACAACGAAGCCTGCGAGGCGATGCCGGGCGGCAACACGCGCACCACGCTGCACAATTCACCGTTCCCGATCACCGTGGCGCGCGGCGAGGGCTGCCGGCTGTGGGACGTCGACGGCCACGAGTACATCGACGTGCTGGGCGAGTACACCGCGGGCATCTACGGCCATTCCCATCCGGTGATCCGCGCCGCCATCGATCGCGCCCTGGATCACGGCTGGAACTACGGCGGGCGCAACGCCAACGAGGCCAAGCTCGCCAAGCTGGTCGTCGACCGCATGCCGTCGATCGATCTGGTGCGCTTCACCAACTCGGGCACCGAAGGCAATGTGATGGCGCTGGCTGGCGCGCGCGTCTTCGCCCAGCGCAAGGGCCGCAAGAGTGCCACCAAGGTCATGGTGTTTCATGGCGGCTACCATGGCGGCGTGCTCTATTTCGTGAGCGGCGGCAGCCCGGTCAACATGCCCTACGAATACGTCGTCGCGCCCTACAACGACGTCGAGGGCACGCGTGCGCTGCTCGCCAAGCACGGCGATGAACTGTTTGCCGTGCTGCTCGAGCCGATGCAGGGCAGCCACGGCTGCCTACCGGGCGATCTCGCCTTCCTGCAGATGGTGCGCGTCGAAACCCGCGCGCGGGGCATCACGATGATCTTCGACGAGGTCATGACCTCGCGCCTGTCGCCGGGCGGCCTGCAGGAGAAGACCGGCGTCATCCCCGACATGACGACGCTCGGCAAGTACATCGGCGGCGGCATGTCGTTCGGCGCCTTCGGCGGCCGGCGCGACATCATGGAGCTGTTCGATCCGACCAAGCCCGACCATCTGCCGCACGCGGGCACCTTCAACAACAACGCGCTCACCATGGCGGCGGGCGCCGCGGGCTACGGCGAGGTCTACACGCCAGAGGCGGCCAAGGCGTTGAACGAGCGCGGCGAGCGCATCCGCCAGCGCCTCAACGAGATCTGCAAGCGCGAGGGCGTGGCGTTCCAGTTCTCCGGAATCGGCTCGATGATGACGGCGCACGCTACGTCACGACCGATCCGCACCGCGGCCGACATAGCGACGAGCAACCAGGACGCCAAGGAGCTGTTCTTCTTCGACATGCTCGCAGCCGGCATCTGGATCGCGCGGCGCGGCTTCGTCGCCCTCAACATCATGATCGGCGAGGCCGAGGCCGATCGGTTCATCGCCGCGGTCGAGGAGTTCGTCGTTGCCCGCAAGGCGCTGCTGAAGCAATGAGCGACTTTCCGCAGCCGGTCGCCGGCACGGTGGTGCCGCGCTTCGGGGACGTCGCCACCTTCATGCGGCTGCCGCTGTTCCGCGATCCGGCCGAGGTCGAGATCGGTTTGGTCGGCGTGCCGTGGGACGGCGGCACCACCAATCGGCCCGGCGCGCGCCACGGCCCGCGCCAGATGCGCGACCTGTCGACCATGATGCGCCGTGTCCACCATGTGACGCGCGTGGCACCCTACGAGCTGGCACGTTGCGGCGATCTCGGCGATGCGCCGGTCAATCCGGCGAGCCTCGACGATTCGCTCGACCGCATCGGCAAGTTCTTCACCAAGCTCCACGTCGCCGGCACGGTGCCGCTGTCGGCCGGCGGCGATCATCTGATCACCTTGCCGATCATGCGCGGCATCGCCTCGGGTCAGGCGCCACTCGGCATGGTGCATTTCGATGCCCACAGCGACACCTGGGATACCTATTTCGGCGGCTACAAGTACACCCATGGCACGCCATTCCGGCGTGCTGTCGAGGAGGGGCTGCTCGACCCCAAGCGCACGGTACAGATCGGCATCCGCGGCTCGCTCTACAAGCGCGACGACAACGACTGGGCGGTCGAGCAGGGCATGCGCGTCATCACCATCGAGGAGTATTTCGACCTCGGCGTCGACAAGGTGATCGCCGAGGCGCGGCGCGTCGTGGGCGGCGGCCCGACCTATGTGAGCTTCGATGTCGACGGCCTCGACCCGGCCTATGCGCCGGGCACCGGCACACCCGAGATCGGCGGCTATACGCCGCACGAGGCGCAGCGCCTGTTGCGCGGCCTGCGCGGCCTCGACCTGGTCGGCGGTGACGTGGTCGAGGTCTCGCCCCCATTCGACATGAGCGGCAACACGGCCTTGGTCGGTGTGACGATGATGTGGGAAATCCTCTGCCTGCTCGCCGAGGCGGTGGCCAAGCGCAAGGGTAGGATGTAGGGGTCGGAAGCCGCCGACGCTCTCCAATCGATTCAGCTTGCCCGCCAATACCGGAATTCTGCGGTCCGACAGTCCCGTGCGGTCGGAACCCTTACGGATCAAGGACTTGGATAGGGACGCACGCGAACGAGCTTGCGGTCCGAAGTGAGGCCTTTGCGTCCCACAGGGATTGCCATGCATGTTCGTTCCTTCGGACAAAGTGATGCACGTTCGCAGTAGCACCTTCCCCATGTAACGATAGGAGGCCCCATGGCGGTGGATCGCATTTGCCGCCTGTCCAATCGATCGGAGACGATGCTGCCGGCGGTGGCGAGGCGCAAGGGAGGGTTGCAGAGAGCCCGTTCAGGTCGCGTGCAGATTTGAAATCGCCACAATGTCGTGCGATCGAGCCGCCCGCTGCCGTGTTGCCGCAATCAGCGAGCGCACGCGTATCTCCCCTGCGCCCAATATTTGCACTCGATCATGGCCAACGAACACGATGCAACCTCGCCTTCTGACGATTCGTCGGTAACGCTCAGCCTCTGGTATCCGATACTGCCCGAGGGTAATTCCGGCCCCGCGGGCTTTACTTGCACGATGACGATCGCCGGCGACCTCTCGGTGGAGCGGAAGGTTTACTGGCGATTGGTCGGCTCCGGCGACCATCCGACGAATGATGCCGACTTCGGCGGCTTCACCTCGGATTGGGTGATTTTCGAGCCCGGCGAGACCAGCAAGGTTTTCGGCTTCTGGGTCACCAACGATGTCGCCCTCGAACCAGACGAAACCTTCATCGTGACTGCCTTCGATCCGGTGTCGCAGTCGAACTACGGCACGCCGGCGCAAGGCACCATCCTCACCGACGACACGAGCTTTGCCATCACCCTAAAAACGGGAGTTGGCTCGGTGGTTGGAGTGCCGGGATTGGGGCGGTAAACAACCGTCCATTGCGTCACGCCGCAGTCAAGCTGAATGGCGGCGGGCGCAATTGTCGACCGCGCAGGAACTTTTTCATCGCTTCGCTGAGAATGCGGTACAGCCGTTGCAGTGGGCTCAACTGCTCCGCAGTTGAGCGAAGCCCGTCGAAGAAGGCTGCGATACGGCGATAGGCCCGGCGCACCTCGGCATGATCGCCGTGGGTGCTGGTGATGGTCAGGGTGGTGCGGCCGGCATGCTCGGTGCGCCGCGCGATGGCGTGCATCATGAGCGGCCGGCTGGTGATTGCCTCGCGATGGCGATCCGGGTCGGCCAGGCGCCCGAACAGCGTCCACCAATTGTAGGCCAGCGCCACGATGCGGGCCATCAGCCGGCAGCGTGCCAGATCGTGCGTCGTGAAGCCGCCCCAACCCCACTGGTTCTTCAGCTCGTCGAAGGCGTTCTCGCAATCGCCACGATCGCGATAGAGCTGGCCCAGCGTGATGATCTCGGCCTCCGACGACGTCACCAGCGCGCCGTGCTCCCACAGCTGCCGATCGGCGCCGACCTCGACAAGGCTGAGCTGCAATTGGCCATCCTTACCGGCGCGATCCGTCAGCTCGACTGTTCCCTTCAGGCGCCGACGCAGCAGGATCACCCGGCGCGACCGGCTCCAGCCCATCAACCGAAGCGCCGCCTCCTTGCCCTGCCAGCCATGGCCGGCATAGGCCCAGTCACGATCCGACATCGCCCGCTCCAGCGCCTGCTTCACCTTCGCCGTCTGTCGAAGACGTAACAGGTACGGCAGCCCTTCCTGCTCGCAGCGCTGCAGCACCGTCTCGCTGCCCCAATTCGAGTCGCCGCGCAGCAGGCTCGGCCAGTTCGACCGCCCGATCCTCTCCAGCAGACGCCACAGCGCCTCCTGCGAATGACCCGAGCTGTGCTGCTTGCCGCTGCGCGCCTCGACATCCAGCACCAGCCGAACATTGGCCATCAGGTACGTGTGCAAGCTGTGCGACGGACGACCTCGCTTGCTCGGGTTGTAGCCAACCTCCGCTCCCTCCTGATGCCCGTACAGCGGCTTCACCGTCGTATCCACGTCCAGTATCCACGGCTCGCTCAGCAACGGCCGTACGCAATGCAACAGGTGCTCCCCCATCCACATCTCGCCGCTCGCCGCATCAATCGACCCAAGCCCGCGGCGCACTGCATCCTCGCTCACGATCTTCGTCATTCCCAGCAGCGGCGGATTGACCCGGTCGCACCGCAGGGCCGTCAGGTGCGCATAACGCCGGCAACCCCCAAGCGCCCCTAGCAGCGCCGTCCCCAGCACATCTCGCTTCTTCGGCGCGTTCGGACTGACATAGCGCAGCGGGCTGTCCGACACCCACGCATCGAACAAGCCGCTCTGCTTCAAGAACTCCGCAAAGAACGGCAACTGACCCAGCGGCGTTACCGCCGCCGACGGATCCCACTCAACGTGCACCCGACCGCCGTAGGTATCGGCGACTACACTCCGATCGGCGGCTTCTTCTACCACAGCGGGCATCACCACCCGGGTGACGCTCCGAGCTTCCTTCGACGCGCTCATAACCTTCAGATTCCGATGAAGCTCGGCCTCAGCGCAATCCCCAACTCACGTTTTTAGGATCACGGCGCTGACGCCGTCATTGCGCGAGGGCACGTCTTCGAGCTCGGTCGATGGGGCCGAATTCCTGTTCACGGTGACGCGCACGGGCGACCTCTCGCAGGCGCAGGTCCTGCCCTGGATGGTGGATGCCGGCAGCGCCTTGGAGTCGGACTTCGTGGGTGGCGTGCTGCCTCGAAGCACCCTCACCTTCGCTCCGGGGGAAACCAGCAAGACGATTGTCGTGCGGGCTACCGCGGATTCGCTCACCGAGGCAAACGAGAGCTTCCTCGTGCAGATTCCGGAGAGGCCGGGGTGGCCGTTCAACGCCGGCGCCTCTGCGACGATCCTGAACGACGATGCGACGGTCGAGTTGCGGCGGATCGAGGCGAGCACTCAGCCCGAAGGCGATACGGGGACGACGAACGTCAGCTTCGAGCTCTTCGTCACCGGCGACACGTCGATTGCGCGCCACGTCTCGTGGATGGTGACGCCGTCCCGGGAATCGCTCGGCAGCTATTCGGTCGATGCCGCCGACTTCCGGGGCGGCCTGTTCCTGACCGGCACGGTCACGCTTGCCCCTGGCGAGACACGCAAAGTCTTCAGCATTCCGGTGGCGGGAGACACGACCGCGGAGACCAACGAGGGTTTCGACATCCTGCTCTTCGACCCGTCACCTGGCCTCGTGGTCACCAGCGGATCGACCTGGGGTTACATCACGAAGGACGACCCGTTGCCGGTCGTGGCGCACGACGACGCCTATGTCACGACCGAAGGGCACTGGGTTACGAAGTTCTGGATGCAGGCGCCGAGCGTGCTGGGCAACGACATCGGGGCCACCGCCGTCTCGCTGGGCACAGGCCCTGGCCACGGCACGGTGGAACTCGATGCCAACGGCGAGTTCACCTACAAGCCCGACGCCGGCTTCCACGGGGTCGACGGCTTCACCTACCTCGCCACCGGGCCGGACGGCGCCGACGAAGGGCGGGTGACGCTCCACGTTGTACCAGTGATCGAGGGCAAGACGCCGACTTTGAACCTGCTGGCGCTCACGCCGGAAGAGCAGATCGCCGCGACCTACGTCGCCTTCATGGGGCGCGCCGCCGATGCTGCTGGTCTCGAGTTCTGGGTGGATCAGTTCCACGCCGGCCTGCCGTCGCAGGGAGCAAAAGCGCTGCTCGCCAATATCGCGAGCTCGTTCGCGATCGGTGAGGAAGCGAAGGGGCTCTATACCTTCCTGGCCAATCCCGCCAACGCGAGCGACAGCCAGATCGGCAACTTTCTCGCCGGCGTGTATCGAAACCTGTTCAACCGCTCGACCGACCAGGCCGGGCTCGACTACTGGACCGGGCAGATCAAGGAAAAGTTGGCGGGCGGCGAGTTCGTGGGTTCGGTGCTGGTCGACATCATCAGCGGCACGCAGGTGATCACGAACTCCCAGTTCTTCTACAACGATCTCGAGACCCTGATGGGCAAGGTGGCGGTGAGCCTCGAGTTCGTGCACGCCCAGCAGGAACACGGCATGACGTGGAACGGCGGTGCCGACACCGCGGCGGCGTTCAACCTCCTGAAGGACGTCTATTCCGATCCTGGTAGTGCCCTGGTCGGAATCAAGCACGGCGACGACTACGTCGCCGCGCACATCTGATTCTTCTCCAATCGATTGGGCAGGACCCTCGTCAGACGTGGATCTGGCCTGCGATGCCGATCAGCTTCACTACCAGCTCGGCCGTGTCGGCTGCCGCAGCGGCGGCAGCGTAGGAGTCCGTCAATTGGTTGGCGGCGGCGACGCTCGCCGTCGTGCTGTCGGTGAGGGCGGCGACGGCGTGCGCCTGTGTGAGGTCGCCCAGGCCCTGGTCGAGGGCGAAGTGAGCGCCGACGGTCACCTGGTTCGCGACGAACCGGGCGTCGGCACTGCCGGCCGACGCCAACGCGCCCAGCACGAGCGCCAGCGGCAGCTTGTAGTCGGGCATGCGACCGCTCTGGAGTTCGGCCGTCCAGTAGGCGAGGCCGGCGGCATCTGGCGCGCGGCCGAGCGCATCCTGGTAGGCGGCAGTGACCAGCTCGCCCGCGCCATGCGTCACCGGCCGGTGGGCGACGGCTTCGGCTGAATTGTAGAAGCTGCGTGCGATTTCGGCGAGGCTGGCACCTGCGCCGAATTGGGCCGTCCAGTAGTGCAGGCCCGTCGCGTCCGGCGCGCGATCGAGATAGGCGCTGTAAAGCTCGACCATCGGCGCGAATTTCTCGGGCGGCAGGAGGGCCGCCTTGACCAGCGGGGCGAGGTCGACCGTCTGGTCGGCGTATTGCAGGAACTGGACGTTGAAGAGGTCGTCGGTGCCGTTGGCACCGCTATTGTCGTGCACGCTGAGCGCCTGCTGGCCAGCCGTGATCGCGACCGCGAAGTTCTGCGCCGCGTCCCAGTAGATCACCCGATTGTTGGTGCCGGCACTGGCGACGATCGTGTCGTTGCCGCCGCCCGCCAGGAAGCTCGCATCGGGTGCGGCCGAGTACATCACGTCGCTGCCGTTGCCGCCCATCTGCGTGGTGATCGGCGTCGCCGACCACGACGGCAGGCTGAGGCCCGGCTTCAGGCCCGTCGGCTGGAAGGATGCACTTTGCGAGAAGATGCCGTACTGGCCTTCCCAGTTCGTGACGCTCGGCTGGTCGAACGCGTCGAACGCGAACAGCGGCACGGTCATATGGTTGGACGTCGTGTACTGACCATCGAGCCAGGCCACGATCTGGTTGTACACAGTGACCTGGTTGGCCTGCCCGTAGAATGTCGAGTAGCCGGTCTCGCCGATGCCCACTTCGGCATTGCCGGCGAGGCTGGTGTTCACTCCCGTGAAGTAGTTGATGTCGTACTGGAAGTCCGTCGATTTGGCCGGCGCGCCGCCCACCGCCTGGGTGTACTGGTTGAAGAACACCATCGGCGTGTTCGCGTTCCAGCCCGAGCTCCAGTTGCTGATGATGTACTGCGTCGTGTTGTAGGCGATCGGGTTGGCCGAAGGCGTGCTCGGGTAGTTGGCGATCGTCGTCGAGATCGGGATCGAGCCCAGGCCGGCATTGGCCAGTGACGTCGTGAGGTTGGTGAAGGCCGAGTTGATCCACCCCTGATAGTTCGGGAAGGCGGGGTCGCTGGGCGGCGGGCCGTTGGCATCGAGCTCGTTGCCGATCTGGATCACCGCCAGCGACGCCTCGACATTGGCGACGCTGCCGAAGGCGCCGATGATCATCTGCACCCACTGGTCGGTGTAGGTCGAGCTGGTCATCAGCCCGGCCGTCCACGGCGAGCCGAAGCCGCCGTTGGCCACCGCATTGTTGTTGGTGCCCGTTACGATCTGCATGCCGGGGTGGGCCACGATGTAGCTGATCGCTGCCGCCTGCGTCGGGTCGATCACCGGCGGGCTGCCCACTGGCACGCCGACGGCTGCATCGTGGTAGGTCCGCACCAGCTTGAAATATTGGCCGATCTGGTCGAGGTCGGCGCTGATGCTGCGGCCTGTCCGGCCGTTTTCCCAGGTCTCGTAGTTGACGCCGAGATTGTATTCGAACGGTGTGTTGGCTGGCACGACGCTGGTGGTCATTTGGCTTTCGCTCTTGTGTCTATGCAACCTTTGTCGGCTCTACGCCGCAAGGTCGAGAATCTCCTGGACCTCGGCCGGTCCGTGAATAGGGCGCGGGTTGCGCGGCACCCAGGGCGTGCCCATCGCCTGCGTGGCGATGCGCTCGAAATGCTCGCGGCCGATCTTCACCGCGGAGAGGCTGCGCGGCATGCCGAGGCCGGCGATGAATTCGTCGAGCACGTCGCCGGCATCTCTTCCCGGATGACCCATGGCGTTGGCGATCAGGGCTTGGCGATCGGCATTGGCCGGCTTGTTCCAGCGCATCACCCACGGCAGCATGATGCACGAGGTATGCCCGTGCGGCACGTCGAACACGGCGCCCAGCACATAGCCGATGCCGTGGCTCGCGCCCATCGGCACACCGGCCGCCAGCCCGCCCATCGATAGCCACGAGCCGATCTGGCAATCCAGCCGCGCCTTCATGTCCGCCGGATCGGCGAGCACGCGCGGCAGGCCGCGCGCCAGCAGCGACAGGCCATGCAGGCCGGAGGCATTGGTGAACTCGGTCGATTCGTTCGAGCACACGCCCTCGACGCAGTGATCGACGGCGCGAATGCCGGTCGACAGGAGCAGCCACATCGGCGTGTGTCGTGTCACCTCGGGATCGAGGATCACCGCCTGGGGCACGGTGAGCGGATGGCGGAACATCTCCTTGACCCGGGTCGCCTCGTTGGTAACGCCGGCGATGCCGGAGAATTCGCCGGCCGAAAGCGTGGTCGGGATCGAGATCTGGCGCACTGTCGGAGGCTTCACCTCGGCGCCACCCTTGATTCGCTCCATGTCCTCGACGGTGCGGACGTCGTTCGCAAGGCAGAGCTGGACGGCCTTGGCGCCGTCGGTGATAGAGCCGCCCCCCAGCGTGACGATCAGATCGGCCCTGGCGTCGCGTGCCTGCGCGGTGGCGGCGATCACGGCCGAGCGCGGCGAGTGCGCCGGCATGCTGGCGAACGTGCCGACACACTTGTTGCCGAGCGCCCGGCGGACCTTCTCGACCTCGTCGGTCTCGCGATTCAAGGTGCCGCTCGCCATCACCAGGACACGCTCGGCGCCGAGCCGTGCTACCAGGTCCGCGACCGACTGCGCGGCCGGCTTGCCGTAGTGAACCTCTTCCATATCGGTGAAAACGACGCGGCCCGATGTCAGCATTCTGCCCTCCCGGAAAGCACCATCTTGCCTACAATTCGACTGCCCACGCCAGCCGGGCAACCTGCTCTATGCCGACGGCGCGAGGGACGGTAAACATCGGCTGGCTTGGTGGGGCCAACCTGGGTGGATGGTGAGCGTAATGGCACGGAAACGAGCGGGCGTTGAGCGACCGAGGTGGGCGCTGTGAGCGCAGGATTGGCGTTCCTGCTCCTGTGTTCGGGCGGATTGATGGCGTTCGTCACCGCGGCGGCGCTGTTGACCGAGGGGCCGCAGCGCCGGCCGATCGTGCTCGGGCCGATGTTGCAGCCGGCCGCGACTGTGTTTGCCGTCATCGTCGTCGTCACGGCGTTCTCGCGCTGGGCCGCTCATCGCTATGATTGGGGCGTGGCGCTGACCCATGTCTCCTATGCGGTGTTGATCGGCTGCGTGGTCGGCCTGCTGCTGGCGGTCTGGATCCAAGGCAAGCCTGCCTGGCGCCAGTCGATCGTGCGCCTGTCGGTGCGTACGGCCGCCAATCCGGGGCGCGCCTGGCTTGGCGCCGCTCTCGTCACGGCGGCTTTCGTGGCTGGCGCCATATCTCGCTCGTGACGGCGTCGATCTGCTAGACTGCGGCGTAACCAGGACAGGAGCGATGGTGAACGGAACGCGGGACGGCGCGATCGAGCGCGTGGAGAAGTATTTCGACGATGGCGGCTTCTTGGCCGAGCTGCAGCGGCGGGTGGCGATCCCGACCACCAGCCAGGAGAAGGACTCCATGCCCGCTCTGCAGCAGTACGTCTCGGGCGAGATGACCGAGTCGCTGCAGAAGCTCGGCTACGACTGCACCGTGCTGCCCAACCCGCGCGCCGAGTACGGGCCGTTCCTGATTGCCCGCCGCGTCGAGGATCCCGCCAAGCCGACCGTGCTGACCTACGGCCACGGCGACGTGATCCGCGGCCAGGAAGATCAGTGGCGCGCCGGCCTCTCGCCGTGGAAGATCGTCATCGAGGGCGATCGGCTGTACGGCCGCGGCACGGCCGACAACAAAGGCCAGCACACCATCAATATCGCCGCCCTTGCCTGCGTGCTGCAGGAGCGCGGCGCGCTCGGCTTCAACTCGACCGTCCTGATCGAGACCGGCGAGGAGACGGGCTCGCCCGGCCTCGCCGATTTCTGCAAGGCCAACAAGGCGGCGCTGAAGGCCGATGCCCTGATCGGCTCCGACGGACCGCGGCTCGACCATCGCCGGCCGACCATCTTTGGCGGCACCCGCGGCACCATGAACTTCAACTTGAAGCTCACCTATCGCGAGGGTGGGCACCATTCGGGCAATTGGGGGGGGCTGCTCAGCAATCCCGGCATCGTGCTGGCGCATGCGCTGGCGACCATCACCGACCGGCGCGGCCAGATCAAGGTGCCGGAATGGCGGCCGACCACGCTCACCAACTCGGTGCGGGCAGCGCTTGCCGATGCCCATATCGACGCGGGCGAGGGCGCGCCGACCATCGACCCGAACTGGGGCGAGGAGTCGCTGACACCGGTCGAACGGGTGTTCGGCTGGAACAGCTTCGAGGTGCTGGCGTTCAAGACCGGCAACCCCGACCGGCCGGTCAACGCCATCCCGCCTTCGGCCATCGCCTACTGCCAGCTCCGCTTCGTCGTCGGCACCGATCCGCACGACATCCTGCCGGCGCTGCGCCGCCATCTCGATCGCCACGGCTATCAGGACATCGAGCTCGAGGCGGCGCGCGACGTAATCATGCATGCCACGCGTCTCGATCCGGAGAATCCGTGGGCGCGCTTCGCCGCTGCGTCGATCGAGAAGACGGCCGGGCAGAAGCCCAACATGCTGCCCAATCTCGGCGGCTCCTTGCCCAACGAAGTGTTCACCGACATTCTCGGCCTGCCGACCGTGTGGGTGCCGCATTCCTATGCGGCCTGCTCGCAACATGCGCCCAATGAGCATCTGCTGGCGCCGGTGGCGCGCGAGGGGTTGCGGCTGATGACCGGCCTGTTCTGGGACCTCGGTGCCAACCCGCCGCGCATCTGAGGCCATTTGAGGCGGCCGTCCCGCCGTGCGATAGGGTCAGAGCCATGCTGTCGCCCGACGAATCCGCCGACCTGATCGAGGCCATCGCGATCCGCCAGGATCGCACCGCCTTTGCCGGGCTGTTCCGGCACTTCGCGCCCCGGGTGAAGTCCTTTCTGATGCGCGGCGGCTGCGATCCGGACGCCGCCCAGGAGGTGGCGCAGGAAGCCCTGATCATGGTGTGGCGAAAGGCCCAGAGCTTCGATCGCAACCGCGCTTCGGCAGCGACCTGGATCTACACCATCGCCCGCAACAAGCGGATCGACCTGTTGCGGCGTTCGGGCAAGCCCGCCATTGAGGCCGAGGACTGGTTGACAGTTTTCGCCCCCGAGGACGTCGATGCCGACAAATCCGTTCTCGCCGGCCAGACGTATAGCCGTATGCAGGAGCTGCTGCGTACTCTTTCGGCGGATCAGTTGGTGGTCGTCCAGAAGGCCTTTTTCGAGGATAAATCGCACACCGCCATCGCCGAGGAGCTGAAGCTGCCGCTCGGCACCGTGAAGTCGCGTATTCGCATGGCCCTGGGCCGCCTGCGCCAGGGATTGGAAAAGGACGACGCCGAATGAACCGCCATCCGGCCCCCGACGAGTTGTTGTTGGACTACGCTGCCGGCACCCTGCCCGCCGGGCCCGAACTCGCTGTCGCGCTGCATGTTGCGCTGGATCCGGCGGCACGAGCTGCGGTCGGGCGGATGGGCGCGCTCGCCGGGGCCATGCTAGAGGAAGAGGCTGCGGCCGATCTCGGTGACGAGGCGTTGACGCGGGCGATGGCGGCGCTCGACGGCGTTCCGGTCGAGGCACGGACGTCCCGTCCGGTGTCACCGGCGCGGCCCAGCGGCTTCGAATGGGCGCCGCCACCCTTGCTGAGGCATCTGCGAGGCGACTCGGTCTGGAAGCAGGCGGTGGGTGGCTTCGAGGAGATTCGCCTCACTCTCGCCGGCGACGATCATCGCGTGTCGCTGCTCAAGCTCGAGCCGGGACGCGGGCTGCCGATGCATCGCCATGTCGGCAACGAGTACACGGTGGTCCTGCAGGGTGGCTACAGCGACGCAACGGGCAACTACGGAGTCGGCGATTTCGCCGTCGGTCCGGGGCCCGAGCAGCACGAGCCGATTGCCGATCCTGGTGTGCCGTGCATCGCCCTGATTGTCCTCGAGAAGCCGATCGTGTTGACCGGCCCTTTCGGACGCTGGCTCAACCCCCTGGTTAGTCGCGGCCTGATCTGACAAGTTCCTCGCATCATTCTCCTCCCCAGCTTTGCTGAGGCGGTGTCGCGCCCGACGCGACGGAGGGATCATGACCCTCATGAGTCATGTTCGCGCGCCCTCCGTCCGCGATTGCGGCGACACTTCCTCGAGCGTCGCTTGAGGAGGAGGTTTTCGAGGGGGACCATGTCGCGCATTCCATATTTCGAGACCGAGAAGGCCGAGGGCCGCCACGCCGAGTTCCTGAAGAAGCTCGAGCCGCACCTCAACATCTATCGCATGCTGGCCAACTCGGAGAACGGGCTGAAGGGCTTCGTGCGCATGGGCAATGCGCTCCTGCATCGCTGTGAGCTCGACGCCCAGCTCCGCGAGCTTGCCATCCTGCGTGTCGGGAGGCTGAGCCGTGCCGCCTACGAGGTGTTCCAGCACGAGCGCATCGCCCGCGAGGTCGGCGTTCCCGAGGACAAGATCGCGGCCCTGCGCGACGCCACCATCGAGGCGCCCGTCTTCAGCGACAACGACAAGGCGGTGCTGCGCTACACCGATGACGTGGTGAAGAACGTGCGCGCCTCGGATCGTACCTTGAAGGCCGTCTCCGCGTTCCTCTCGCCGGGCGCGCTGGTCGAGCTCACGCTCACCGTTGGCTACTACATGATGGTCTGCCGCTTCCTCGAATCGATGGGCGTCGACGGCGAGGACGGCCAGGCCGAATGGCTCAAGACGGCGAAGCTGTAGGCGGGGCAGGGGCCATGGCGTACCGCGTCCTGATCGCGCAGTTCAAGCACGAGACCAACACCTTCTCCAAACTGCCGACCACGCTGGAGGATTACCGCAGGCGCTGGCTGATCGAGGGCGCGGCCATGGTGCCGTACTTCACCGGCACGCGAGAAGAGGTCGGCGCCTACATCGATGCCGCGAAGCAATATGGCTGGCAGCCGGTGTGGGCCGGCGCGGCCAACGCCACGCCCTCGGGCAAGCTGACGCGCGAGTGCTGGGAGACGATCCGCGACCGCATCGTCGGCGCGGCGCGCGCGGCGGGCAAGCTCGACGGCATCTGCCTCTCGCTGCACGGCGCGATGGTGACCGAGACGGAGGACGATGCCGAGGGTGCGCTGCTCGAGTTGCTGCGCGGCGTCGTCGGGCCGGACGTGCCGATCGCCACGACGCTCGACCTGCACGCCAACGCGACGGAGCGCATGGCGAGGAACGCCAACGCGCTGGTGAGCTACCGCACCTATCCGCACGTCGACGGCTACGAGCGCGCCGTCCAGGTGGCGGCGCTGGTCCAGCAGGCGATGCAGGGCGGGAAGAAGCCGCGCTGTCTCTTGATCCAGCCGGCCATGCTGGAAGGCGCCGAACATGGCCGCACGACCCAACCCGGCCTGATGCGCGACCTGCTGGCCAAGGCCGACAAATTCGAGCAGGAGCCGGGTATCGACGTCGTCAGCATCCAGGCTGGCTTCACCTGGGCCGACATCCCCTATACGGGTCCGTCGATCGCCGTGACGCACGAGCCCGGCGCCGAGGCGCGCGCCCGCGCGATCGCCCACGAGCTGATTGACGATATGTGGCATCGGCGCGTGGAGGGAGCGGCGAGCACTTATCAATCGATCGCCGACGGCATTGCCGCTGCCCGTGCCGGTGTCAGCAAGAAGGGGCCATTGGTTCTTGCCGATGGCACCGACAATCCGGGCGGCGGGGGCTACAACGATACGACGCCGGTCCTGCAGGCGCTGATCGATGCCGGCATCGAGAACGTCGGCTTCGGCACGATCTACGATCCGGCGACGGTGCAACAGGCGATGACGGCGGGCGTCGGCGCCGAGATCGAGGTGAGCCTGGGCGGCCACACCGACCGTTCGATGGGCGCGCCGGTCAAGGCCAAGGCCATCGTCCGGATGCTGTCCGACGGCGTCTTCAAGAACGACGGCCCGATGAATGCCGGAGTCGAGACCAACATGGGGCCGACCGCCGTATTGCGCTTGGGCGGCATCGATGTCGTGACGATCTCGCGGCGCGTCCAGACCATCGACCTGCAGGTCTTCCTGAGCCAGGGCATCGATCCGACGGCCAAGAGTGTCCTCGTGGTCAAGAGCGTGCAGCATTTCCGCGCGGCCTACGGCCCGATCGCGCGCGAGGTCGTGGTGGTCGATTCCGGTGGCATCTGCTCGCCCGACATCGGCCGCCTGAAGTTCACCCGCCTGCGCCGCCCGATCTGGCCGCTCGACGGCGTCAACAATCCATTGCGCGCCTGATGTTCCGCCCCACGAAGTGGGGAGGTGTCGCCGCCTTACGGCGACGGAGGCGTCGAGGACCATGACAGATGGCCTCTGTGACGGGACACCTCCGCAGCTTCGCTGGGGAGCACGTCACTGCTTCTGGCGGAAAAACGTCGTCAGCACGAAGCGGCGGCCGCGCGTCACCGGCAGGACCTGATGCAGCAGGGAGCAGGAGAAGACAGCGGCGGCGCCCGGTGGCGGGCGCACGCGCACGCCTGCATATTCGGGGAATACCAGTTCGCCGCCCGTGAAGTCGTCGTTGAGGTTCAGCGACACGGCGAAGGCGCGGTCGGCGGTCGTTGGCGCGCCGTTGTCGCGATGGGCGCCGAAGAAGTGCTTGCCTTCGGCCGAGTAGGACAGCACGACGTGCGAATCGAAGGTGAACTCGCGGTCGAAGGCGAACACCTTGGTGAGCTCCGGGCCGATGCGATAGGCCAGTCGATCCGAAATTGCTTTCAGCATCATCGGCTCGACGATGGTGTAATCCTCGGTACGCTTGAGATGGCTGACATTGACGTTGCCGTAGCGGCTCGACACGCCGCTGTCGGCGTGATCGCCCTTGCTCCACAGGCGGATCACTTGAGTGCAGAAGTCGGGCTCGAAGACGCGCGGTAGCACCAGCACCGGCGCCATCGCCGTCTCGAGCAGCAGGTCGGCGCCCCCGTCGGCGCGCACGTTGGCCGCGAGGCTCGCCATCGCCTCGGATACGGCTGGCAGGACGCGACTGTCGAAGCTGGCCGCCACGCGCTGGTTGGGGTCGAGCACGATCGCCCGCATCCGCACCTGGCCGCCGCCGCCGAAGCCCAACCCGACCGCGCCTTGCGCGAGCAGGAACGAGAGGAACTTGCGCTCGGCGTCGCAGAGGAGAAGAGGCGTCTCCGGGTCGCCGCCAAGTGCGGTCCACGGCGCGGCGGCATCGGCCACGCGATCGCCCGCGACCACGACCGGCACCACCGCTGCGTCTGTGCAGGCGGCGCGCCAGGCGTTGAAAGGCGCAGGCTCGAGCGTGGCAAGCGACTCGACTGCCAGCAAGCAGACTGGCGCGCCGGTGAACGACCAGATGAACTTGCGCAACTTACCGTCGAGCCCGGGCAGGGCAAAATCCGGGACGCGATCACCGGGGCGAAGGCTAAGCGCACTGGTCATGTCGTTCGTGTGCGGTGTGGCCGATTCGCTGTCAAGCCGACCTGGCGTCGCTGCATTGTCGAACGATCGTCATTTGAACGATGACCGGGCGACCGAATGCGAGGCATTTGCAATGATCCGTCGACGAACCATTTGGATCCTCTACTCGACGAATCGGGACAATCCCTCGACGAAAGAGGCGCCGTACCACTCGTTTGGATCGGGAACGCCCCCTATTTTCGAGGCCTTGGTGCGTGGGTTGGTGGTAGCCGATGAGGCTCCGCCGAGGTGTGGGTAGTGGAAGCGGCGAGGCTGGCGTGGGAAGCGGCCTCCCGCTCTCCGCTATACGGCGCAGCGGCCGTGCGTAAGGGCGGCTTTCGCGCCAGGGAGCACCGGGTGCTCCGGGCTCGTAGTGCCGCGACTGCGGCAGAGCGGCGTTACTGCGGAAATCGTTTGGTGTGGATTCCGACGGAGTCGCCGGGGGAGAGTGCCCGGCCACCCGTGTCCGCGACTGCCACCAACAGCATGGTAAAGTTCAGCGGGCTCCTCCAAGGGCGCACGACAGCGTAGCGGGTCGGCAGCCGTGATGGATTGCAGAAATTCGTGTAGGGTCCGCCCATGGGCTTGGTCATTTCGCTTCGCACGGGCGAGGATTTTTTCATCGCCGACGAACGCTACGTGATGTCGGGGATCGATGGGACGACATTGCGCATCGAGCGGCCGCGGGATGGCGCTTCCTTCGAGATCACCAACGACGAAATGCGCGAGATCGAACCCGATGTCCTGGTCCAAGCCGGCGATCGGGTGACGACACGGGCAGCCCGCATCCTCATCGAGGCACCGCGCAGCAAGAAAATCCTCATCGGGCCGAAGTACCGCATGGCGCGCAAAGTGTAACGGTCCGTACGATGATTTTGGCCGGCCGAGCGGGCGCGCTCGCGTTGCGCCGACGGCGATCCGGGACGTGGCCGGGGGACAACCTCGTCGTATGGTTATTTCGTCGGGAGGGGTCTAGCCGGTCGAAGCGAGAGGAGCTCGCATGATGTCGCCTGCCCTTTGTCTTTCCGGTCGAAGGATTGCGCGTCTCGGGGCGGGTCTGGTTGGCTTGACCGTCGCGATGTCGATGTCACCGGCGGACGCTCAGGCTGCCGATCCGAAGGCTCCGGCCGGCGATGCGCGGGCGATCGCGGCCGGCACGGTCGCCATCCTGCCGTTCACCATCTGCCAGGGTTGTCCATTGCCGGTCGTGCTCGCGGGGATGCAGATCGATTCGGGAGATATCGCCCAGGTTCACGCCGCGCTCGGCCGCAAGCTCGATGCCGAGCGCTACGCCGGTGCCAATGCCGGGCGGGCGACGATGACCCAGGTGGCGGGAAAGCCGCCGCGGCTCGACATTCTCGAACTCTACGGCCCGAAAGGCTTGGTGGCGCAAGCGGTGCGCGTGGGCGACGGCTCCTACGAAGTGGCGCTTCGCCAGCCCAAGCCCGACGGCGCGCCGCCGCCGCCCACCTGGGGCACCAAGATCGAGACCGATCCAGCCGATGGATCGCAGGTCGTGATTCTCGCCACCCGATCGCTCGGCAGCCTGACCGAAGGGACCAGTGACGACCTGCCGGGCATCCTCTCGCTACGCTGCATGCGCGGCCGCTTCTCGGCGGTGATCTCGTGGCCGCGCTTTCTGGGCTTGCGCAAAGGTCAGACTATTCAGTGGCGGCTCGACGCGACGCCGCCGGTCTCGGAATACTGGGCCATCTCCACGGATGGTCGGGCACTTCTGGGGCCGTGGTCGTTGCCGTTCCTGAAGCGGCTTTATTCGGCCAAGCAGCTCGCCGTCAGCGTGACGCCCTACGGCATGTCGGCCTCCCAGTCGCTCACCTTCCGGCTCGACGGCCTGGAGGCGGAGGCGGCGTCGCTGCGCGAAGCCTGTCCCGGCAAATAGGCACAGACGGCGCGTGCGCCGCGATTCGGCGCTGACGTCGAGAGCGCAGGCTCGAGCGCTTCCGATCGATTGGAAGCCGATTTCTCCCGACGCGCTTGCCCGGATCGAGAGCATTGTCGCGACAATCGTGCGGCCCTGGCGCAATCAATGCGTTGGCATATCTCGATGCGCGGGATTGGCGAGCCACTCCGCGAGCTTGGACCACCGCCTTCGACCCGCGACGTTCTTGACGGCGATGGCGATGGCCTTCTTCTGGCCGACCAGCACGACCAGCTTCTTGCCGCGCGTGATGCCGGTGTAGAGCAGGTTACGCTGCAGCATCGTGTAATGCTGGGTTTGAAGCGGAATGACCACCGCGGGATATTCCGAGCCCTGGCTCTTGTGGATGGTCGCGGCATAGGCCGGCACCAGCGAATCGAGCTCGCCGAACAGGAAGGTGATCTGCCGACCGTCGAACGAGGCCGTCAGCTCTGCCACCTCCGGGTCGACGTTGTCGATATAACCGATGTCGCCGTTGAAGATGTCCTTGTCGTAGTCGTTCTCGATCTGCATGACCTTGTCGCCGGGTGCGAACGTCCAGCCGAACCGCTCGACCTTCTTCTCGCCAGCCGGGTTGAGTGCGGCCTGCAGCTCGATGTTGAGCGAGCGGGCGCCGACGCCGCCGCGGTTCATGGGACACAGCACCTGGATGTCGCGAATCGAATCCAAACCGAAGCGCCGCGGGATGCGGCTCTTGACCAGCTCGACCACCCGCGCCGCGGCCGTCTCCGGATCGTCCGCCGGCACGAAGTAGAAGTCGCTGTCGCCCTCCGGTCGGGCAAGGTCGGGCATCAGGCCCTGATTGACCCGATGGGCATTGACGATGATGCGGCTCTCGGCAGCCTGGCGAAATATCTCGGTGAGCCGGACCACCGGCACGCTGCCCGAGCCGATGATGTCGGCCAATACCTGGCCCGGTCCAACCGATGGCAACTGATCGATGTCACCGACGATCAGCAGTGCCGCATGGCCCGGCATGGCGGCGAGCAGCGCCTGCATCAGCACGACGTCGACCATGGAGGTCTCGTCGATCACCAGTAGGTCGCACTCGATCGGGTTTTCCTGGTTGCGCTTGAAGCCGCCGGCGCGCGGATCGGTTTCGAGCAGCCTATGGATCGTCTTGGCAGGGAAGCCGGTCGCTTCGGTCATGCGCTTGGCGGCACGCCCGGTCGGGGCACAGAGCTGAATCACCGTGCCCTTGGCCGCCAGGATGCGCAGGATGGCATTGACGATGGTGGTCTTGCCGACACCGGGACCGCCGGTGATCACCAGGACTTTCGACCGCAAGGCGAGGCGGATCGCCTCGGCCTGGCTGCCGGCCAGCGTCAATCCGGTCTTCGCCTCGATCCACGGCAACGCCCTTTCCGTATCGATCGCCTGCCATGGCAACGCGCCCGCTGACAGTCGCAGCAGATCCTGGGCGATCGCGCGCTCTGCCCGATGAAGCCTCGCCAGAAACACGCAATCGGTCTCGCCGACGCGGTCGGCGATGACCGTTGCTTCGGCCAGCTCCAGATCGAGCGCGGTTTGCACGAGAGCGACCTCGACCTCGAGCAGCTCGCCGGCCAACAGCAGAAGCTCCCCGAGCGGCAGGCCGCAATGGCCGTCGTTGGTCGCCTCGTTCAGGGCATACGAGATGCCGGCGCGCACGCGGATCATCGCTGTCTTGGCGATCCCGAGTCTTTGCGCGATGGCGTCGGCCGTCTTGAAGCCGATGCCGCGGATGTCGCGCGCCAGCCGATAGGGATTCTCGCTCATGACCCGGACGGCGTCGGTGCCGTAGGTCTTGAAGATGCGGACGGCGCGCGCCGTGCCGACGCCGTGGCTGTGCAGGAAGACCATGATCTCGCGCACGACCTTCTGGCCGGCCCATGCCTCGGCGATCTTGGCCGCGCGCACCGCGCCGATGCCGGCCACTTCGCGAAGCCGGGCGGGCTCTGCCTCGATGATGTCGAACACCTTCTCGGCGAAGGCCTTGACCAGCTTCTTGGCGTAGACCGGGCCGATTCCGCGGATCATGCCCGAGCCCAGGTACTTCTCGATGCCATCGATCGATGTCGGCGCCGAGGTGCGCAGGAAGCGTGCCTTGAATTGTTGGCCGTGGACGCGATCGTTGATCCAGTCGCCCGAGGCGGTCACCCATTCGCCGGCGGAAATGGCGGCGGCGTGGCCGACCACGGTGACGAGATCGCGCTGCCCACGCGCCTTGACCCGCAGCACGCAAAAGCCACTCTCGGGATTGTGGAATGTGACCCGCTCGACAAGCCCCGCGAGAATATCCTGGGTGTCCGAGGCGGGCGAAGGTTGCATGGGAGTCCCGGGCGTCCCCGCCGACCTAGGTCTGCAGGAACTTCACCCCTTCGACAGTGATGGTGATGGACGATGCGGGATCGCCATCGGCCCGCAGCCAGCCCTTCTTCACGGCGAGGCGGATGGCGGCATCGATCGCGTCGACATTGTCGGTCGCTAGCTTGCTCTGGACCTTCGACACGTGCGTCCAGGCAGGCGGCGGTCGCTGACCGGTCACCTCGCGCACGGCGCGCAGCAGCGAGATCAGGAACTGGACGGGGCTGATCGCTTGATTGCTCATGTTGGGATCATATCGCGGTGTTCCTCGATCGGCCATCCGGCCCGCCTCGAGTTCACCCCGTCTTGGACTGCATCGTCGAATGACGATACAGGACGCATCGTATGCAGCCCGTCAATCCGATGCCGATCGCGCAGTCGCTGTTCTTTCGGATGGTGCTGGCCGTGAACCTGACGGCACGCCCGTTCGCGCGGCTCTATTCGCGCAAATACCGACTCAATCTTACCGAGTGGCGCGTGATGATCGCCTTGGCCGGCGCCTCGGGCGTGTCTGCCAACGAGGTGGCCCGCGTGTGGGGCCTCGACAAGATGGCTGTCAGTCGATCGCTCGCGGCGATGGTGCGGCACGGCTATGTCCCGCGCCGTCCCGCGCGCGACGATCGTTGGCGTCTCATCCTGACGCTGACGGCGAAGGGACGGCGCGTGTTCGCCGCCATCGCCCCGGGCGGTGCTGCGCGCGAAAAGGCTTTGTTCAGCGGCTTCTCGGCGTCGGAGCGGGCTACGTTCGGCCGTCTGGTCGATCGCGTTGTCGACCGTGCGCGCGAGCTGCCCGACACGTGAGGTCTCAGAAACCGTAAAGATCGGGGCGTGCCCTGCCGTCGGACCAGGCGATGCGTCCTTCGGACCAGGCGAGCAGCAGGGCGCCGTAGCGGCTCGAGACGACCGCTTCGGTGCCGGGCTCGATGCAGACGAAGCTGCCGCCATGCGCGGTCGCGTCGCCCACGCTGACGTCTCCGCCGACCACGAACCATTCGACCAGCTCGGTCGTATGATGGGCCGGGATGGCGGTGCCGGGCAGGATCTGGAGCTGGACCAGGCGGCGATCGTCGCCGGTGCCCTTGTAGTCGAGGATCAGGCGCCGGCCGACGCCCGACACGGCGGTGACCGCCATCGGCAGCGTTTCCACCGTGACGTTGAGGTCGGGCATCACTTCGGGCGCGGGATTGACGATCTCGGAATGGCGGGCGCCGGCATGCAGGCGATGAATCGGTCCGTCCTGCGGCGGGTAGGTGACCGGCCCCTCGAGCCGCGCGGCGAGCAGGCAGCTTTCGTAGGGGATGGCGTCGTGTGTCGAGCCCTTGAAGTTGATGCCCACCTGGCCGCGCGTGATCGTGCCGGCATAGTCGGTCAGCGAGCCTTGCAGGACATAGCTGGTCGCGACGCCCTGATGCTGATGCAGGCCGCTCGCTACCAGGGGATCGAAGGCGACCAGGCCGAGATATTGGCCCTTGGTGTGATCGACGCGCACCACCTTCTGGGTGATGCCGGCCTTGCCGGCGCCCGTCCACGGTGCGCCGGTCATGTCGTAGACGCCGACGGAGGATCGCGCCCGACGGCCGAGGGCAGGTGAAGGCATCTTGCGGGTCCTGCTCATGCTTTCTCTCCCTCGGCTTTGCTTGGACGGGCCAAGAACGGGCCGTGTCAGTCATTACCGATGACCATAGGGCCGGCGCTCGGCGAACGACAAGGGGAGCCTGCCGACATCCAGGCGCGGAAATCCCATGGCGGTCACCGTCGATCCGTAAGCGCGCGGTCCAGCCATACCCACGCCATCACACGCTCGAAGTCTGCCATCCACAGCAGGTCGGCAGCAGGCGCCGACGCGGCGCCGATCTCCATGCGCACCGCCAGCCAGGGCGGCCTGGGTGGGTCGCCCGGTTCAGTCCGATAGATCACACCGCGCATCTCGTGGCGCTGGCGGTGGAGCAGCGCCCACAGGTCGGCGTAGGTGTCATCGACGGCGATGCCGAATGTCACCACGGGAACCGGTCCATGCTTGCCGATGCGGACAAGGGTCACCAGGAGACCGGCGCGCTCGACCGTTGCCAGATAGCCGTAGCCGTCTCGGTTGGGGACGGGCTCGAGGACACCTGGAGATCGCAAGGCGCGGGTGAGGCTTGCCCCCATGAGTGCAGTCGATTCCTCGCGAGCTTCGGGGCGCGGACTGCGGTGAACGTGACCCGTATCGTATCCAGCGTCACGTGGGCCAGCGAACCTGTCATTGTTACCTCGTCGGAGCGATCGTCTAGTACGCTTGTCCTCGCGACAGCAATCGTCGCTGGCACCGCTATCGTCCGCGCCGCGTGGCTGCTCGGGTAGCCTGGACGAGACGAGCGCCTCGGCCACTGGCTGGATTGCGCTGCGTGTGCAACCGAGGTGGGGATGCACGACCTAGGAAGGCGCCGCGCTGGCCGAGCGGCTCGACGAGGCGGATCGACGCGGCGCGACCCGTTGGATTGCGGCCATGGTCGTTCCCAGGCACTGTTCGCCTTGGGATAGTGGGATTGCAGCGGTTGCCGAACGCGACAGCAAGGCAGCTCTGCGACGTGTGGGACTGTGATCGATGAATGTCCTGAACTTGGATGGGCAAGCCGCTGCTTGCTATGATTCCTTCGCGCGCCTGTTGATCGACAACAAGGCTGCGATTGGCATGGAGGATATCTCCAATGCAGAGCTGTTCACGCAAGCGCCGGCCATCCTGAGTTCGCTCGTCAGGATTTCGATTGGAGCGCTGCGCGCGCCTGAAGAGCCGGACAACGCGCGCCGGTTGGCTGCGCTGGAATGGTTCGTGGAATGGGCTTCGCGTGAGATCGAGGGATTTCCCGAAGCGGCGTTGTCGAACTGACGCTCGACGACTTGCGGCGTCGTCGATGCGAGCGCTCCGCGGGGACAGTGTCAGGTGGTTTGTGTACGGCCAGCTCGTGATCTGCTGCGAGGTCACGATCGCTGGAGCCCACCATCATCGTGTCCACGATAACCTCGAAGCCGCAGCCAATGCTGTGCTCCGAAAGAGTGCCAAACTCCAAAGAAAAAGGGCTTCCAGGCGAGGAACCCAAAAACCCCTTAGAATCAATGGTGGGCGCTGTAGGGATTGAACCTACGACCCCACCCGTGTGAAGGGTGTGCTCTCCCGCTGAGCTAAGCGCCCGGAAGGGGCGCGTATAAGGCCTCGGCCGCGGCGCGTCAACGGGCGGCTTTGGGAGCGGTGTCTGGGTTCGCGGCGATCTGCTGCAGGGCGTCGGGCAGGGCGGAGAAGTGGTCGATTACGGCCTCGGCGCCGAGCTCCCTGGCGGGGCGGGCCGTGTAACCCCAGCTTACCAGCACCGCCGGCAGGCCGCCGGCATGGGCGGCGGCCACGTCGTGAATCGAATCGCCGATCATGACGGCGCGGTCGCGCCTTCCGCCGATCCGATCGATCAGTTGCAGGATGTGGCCGGGATCGGGCTTGCGCACCGTGAAGGTGTCGGCGCCGGCCACGTCGGCAATCGGCGGCATCAGCTTCAGGTCGCGCAGGATGATGCGGGACGGGTTCTCGAACTTGTTGGTGCAGACGCCCTGCTTCAGCCCGAGCCGGTCGAGCCGCGCCACCACCTCGGCCACGCCGTCGAAGGCCACCGTGTAGCGGACCGGGAATTCCTCGTAGTACTTCACGAACTGCTGCGTTGCCTGGCTCAACGAATCGTCGTCGAGCGTGATGCCGTTCTTGGCGAAGGCACGCGCGATGGTCACCTTGCTGCCTTCACCCATGAACAGCCGTACATCGTCGTCGCTGACCGGCGGCAATTTGTGGTCGGCCAGCACCCGGCTCACCGCCACCCGCATATCGCCTGCGCTGTCGATCAAGGTGCCGTCGAGGTCGTAGATCACGGTGTCGAACCGGCTGGCGATGAGATTGTCGGCGTTCGGATGCATTCACTCTCCTTAGCACACCCGCCTTGCGGGACCGCCAGCGCCATGGCATCGGACGGACATGAAATCGTCCCGCGCTGCGTCCGAGGTTGCGGTCGTCGTCCTGGCGGCTGGCGCCGGCACGCGCATGAAATCCACACTGCCCAAGGTCCTCCATCCGCTTGCCGGCTGGCCCATGGTGCGCCACGTCATTGCAAATGCTTCCGCGCTGCGGCCGGCGCCGCGCCTCGTCGGCGTCGTCGCGCTGGGAGCGGAGCGGGTGGCGGCTGCCTTCGCGCCGCACCGCGTCGTTGTCCAGGACGAGCCCCTGGGGACAGGGCATGCCGCGCGCGCCGCCCTGCCGGCACTCGCCGGCCATCGCGGGCCCGTGCTGGTGGTGTTCGGCGACGCCCCGCTGATCAGGACGTCGACGCTGCAGCGTCTCGTGGCCGCCTGCCGGCGTGCCGAGGCAGCGGTCGGCGTGCTGGGCTTCGAGGCTGCCGATCCCGAGCCCTACGGCCGTCTGATCCTACGAGAGGGGGCGCTGGAGAAGATCGTCGAGAGTCGCGACGCCTCGCCCGCCGAGAAGAAGGTGACGCTCTGCAATTCAGGCGTGATGTGCCTCGACGGCGCCCTTCTGGCCAAGCTGCTGGCCGGTATCGGCAATCGCAACGCCAAGGGTGAGTTCTACTTGACCGATGTCGTGGCGATTGCCCGTGCCGCCGGCCATCACGCCATCGCCGTAGAGGGCGAGGAGGCCGAGTTCCAGGGCATCAACTCGCGGGCCGAGCTCGCGGCCGCCGAACGGGCGATGCAGCAGCGCCTGCGTGATGCGGCCCTCGCCGCCGGCGTCGGGATGCAGGATCCCGAGACCGTGTGGCTCGCCGCCGACACTCGCCTCGCCACCGACGTCACGATCGGCCCGTGCGTGCGCTTTGGCCCCGGCGTTAGCATCGGCGCCGGCAGCGAGATCAAGGCGTTCTGCGAAATCGAAGGTGCGCGCATCGGCCGGGACGCCATCATCGGACCGTTTGCCCGCATCCGGCCGGGCTCGGTGGTCGCCGACCGTGTGCATATCGGCAACTACGTCGAGCTGAAGGCAACCCGTATGGGACGCGGCGCCAAGGCCAATCATCTCGCCTACCTGGGCGACTCCGACATCGGCGAGGCGAGCAACATCGGCGCCGGCACCATCGCGGTGAACTACGACGGGTACGGCAAGCACCGCACGATCATCGGCCGCGATGCCTTCGTCGGCTCGAATTCCTCGCTGGTCGCACCGGTCAGAATCGGCAACGGCGCCAACGTGACGGCGGGCAGCGTCATCACCGAGGACGTGCCGGCCGGCGCCGTTGCCTTCGGGCGGGCAAAGCAGGTGACAAAGCCGGGGCGGGCGGGCGAGCTTCGGGCGCGGCTGAAGGCCCGCGCCGGAAAATAACAGAGAGCCTCTCGCATGTGCGGCATCATCGGCATCATCGGCAAGGCGCCGGTCACCCCGCTGCTGGTCGAGGCACTGAAGCGGCTCGAATATCGTGGCTACGATTCGGCGGGCGTCGCCACCCTGGTCAACGGTCACATCGATCGACGGCGGGCCGAGGGCAAGCTGGTCAATCTCGAGACGCGGCTGGCCCACGAACCGCTCGCCGGCATCATCGGCATTGGCCACACGCGGTGGGCGACGCACGGCAAGCCCTCCGAGCGCAACGCCCATCCCATCGCCACGGATCGAGTCGCCGTGGTGCACAACGGCATCATCGAGAACTACCAGGAGCTCAAGGACGAGCTTCTGGCCGAGGGCCGGCGCTTCGACAGCGACACCGACACCGAGGTGGTGGCGCAGCTTCTCACCGCGATGCTCGAGCGCCAGGCCTCGCCCGAGGAGGCGATGGCAGCCGCCATGGAACGGTTGCGCGGCGCCTTCGCCCTGGTGGCCTTGTTCAGCGGCCGCCATGACCTGCTGCTCGGGGCGCGCCGCGGCAGCTCGCTGGCGATCGGTCACGGCGATGGCGAGATGTATATCGGCACTGACGCGCTGGCGTTGGCGCCCTTCACCAAGCGCGTCACCTACCTCGAGGAGGACGATTGGGTGGTGCTGAAATCGGCCGGCGCCACGATCTACCAGGGCCGTCGCGAGGTGACGCGCGAGATCAAGCTCTCCGGCATTTCCGGCGCCATGATGGGCAAGGGCAGCCATCGCCATTTCATGCTGAAGGAGATCTACGAGCAGCCGGCTGTGGTGGGCGATACGCTGCAGAGCTATCTCGATCCTGCGACGCGCTCGGTGCGCCTGCCGGCGCTGCCGTTCGACTGGGCCGGGGTGAGCCGGCTCACCATCACGGCCTGCGGTACGGCCTACTATGCCGGCCTGGTGGCCAAGTACTGGTTCGAGAAGCTCGCCCGTCTGCCGGTCGAGGTCGAGGTGGCGTCGGAGCTGCGCTATCGCGAGCCGCCGCTGCCCGCGGGCGGTGTCTGCATCGCCATCTCTCAGTCGGGCGAGACCATCGATACGCTGGAGGCGCTGCGCTATGCCAAGCGCAACGGCCAGTCGATCCTGGCGGTGGTGAACGTGCCGGAGAGCGCCATCGCGCGCGAAGCGCACGCCGTCCTGCCGACGCTCGCCGGTCCCGAGATCGGCGTCGCATCGACCAAGGCCTTCACGACGCAGCTCACGGTGTTGCTGGTGGCGGCGGTTGCTGCCGGTCGGGCGCGCGGCACCCTAGCGGAGGCCGACGCGGCCCGTCTCGCCAACGCGCTGATCGAGCTGCCGTCTTCCCTCAACGAGGCGCTCGGCCTGGAGGTGCAGTACAAGCGCATCGCGGAGGACATCCTCGCGGCCGCCCGCGACGTCCTGTATATCGGCCGCGGCTCGTCCTTTCCGATCGCGCTCGAGGGAGCGCTGAAGCTGAAGGAGATTTCCTACATCCATGCCGAGGGCTATGCCGGCGGCGAGATGAAGCACGGGCCGATCGCGTTGATCGACGAAGCCGTGCCAGTGGTCGTGGTCGCGCCGACCGACGCGCTGTTCGACAAGACCGCCTCCAACTTCGAGCAAGTCCGCGCGCGCGGCGGCAAGCTGGTGCTGCTCAGCGACGCGTCAGGCGCGACCCGGCTCGCCTCCCACGCGGCGGCGGCGGTGACCTTGCCCGCGGCCGATCCGATGGTGGCGCCGATCCTCTACACCGTGCCGGTGCAGCTCATCGCCTACTACACGGCGGTGGCGAAGGGCACCGATGTCGACCAGCCACGCAATCTCGCCAAGAGCGTTACGGTGGAGTAGGGGCTGGCCTGTCCAATCGATTGGACGGCGTTAGCCGCCGTCCGCACCCTTCTTCTTGTCCTTGTCTTTGCCCTTCATCGCCTTCCGCCACGCCTTGTAATCCTTCTCGACCTTCTCCGCTGCCGTCTCGGCGGTGCGGAACAGCCAGGCCGGGTCGCCGAGCCGGTCGAGATGCGCCAGCACCTCCGGCGCCTTGCCGTCGGTCATCGCGTGAATGGCACCGAGGTCGCGGCCCATGGCGCGGATCAGGTCGTCCTTGATCTCGGATTCGCGGATATCCTCGAGCGCGATCTTGCGTGAATCGGGGGCGAGGCGGCGCACCACCCAGCTCTGCTGCACCGTCAAGAACGGATCGGGCGCGCGATAGCGGCCTGTCGCCAAGTCGAGGAAGCGCGGCGGCATGCCTCGACCCTTGTCCTTCTGGGCCCAAATCCATGCCGACGGAACCAGCGCCTTGGCTTCGCGCACGATCTGGCCACCATGCCAGTGTGCCACCACCAAGTAGCGAGGCCGGCCAAGGCTGCCGCCGCCGGACTGGTGCCGGGCAAAGCGCTCGACATGGGCGTCGTGCGGCAGGCCGGCCCGCAGCAGGTCGACCACCTCGGGCGGCGGCGTCGCCGGCTTGCAGGTTTCGATCTTTTCCCAGAACTCCTGTCGGCACTGTGCGTCGCACTGCACGTAGTCTCGCAGCGCCCGCTCGTGCTGGTCAGGCAGGGTAGGGCGCGGCCGGTGCAAGCCGGCGCGATAGCCGTCGATCAGCTTGCGGGCGACATGCCTGTCGTCGAGCTTCACCTTCTCGGCCAGCCGGATGGAGGTTGCCAACCGCACCAAGTCGAATGCGTAGGGGATGTCGGCCGCCTCGTCGAAATCGTTGATACCCCAGATCAGCCGGCCTTCCTCGTCGCGCCAAGTGCCATAATTCTCGCAATGGATGTCGCCCACGGAGAGCACGACCGGCATGTCCTTGGGCCTCAGCGGCGCGGCGATATCGGTGATCTGGCCGGCCCAACGGAAGAAGGTAGCGCGTAGGAACTGAAAGGCGCTCTTCGCCATTCGCTTGTGCTTCTTCTCGAGGCCGCGCTCGATGACCTTGCATTGGGTGCGGAGCCACTCTTCGTATTGGCCGTTCGTCTTCCTGATAGGCATTGGGTAAGCTTAGCAGCTACAGGTTGTAGGTACACCTTTCGAAGGGGGTGGCCTTCTGCGCGCCGGTCCTGGCGCGAGGAAGCATTCCACCCCGTTAGGCGTCGCTCGTCTCAATGATGGGCTTCCGGCCGCCCCGGCAGGGCAGCGGCCGCCGATCGCGCGGCCGCAATCGTTCGCCCGAAGATGAAGTCGGCGCTTATCGCGTCCCTTGCGGCAGGCCGGGCGCCAAGCCCGGCGGCGGCGCCTGCTGAGGCTGGCCGGCGCGCGGCTGGGCCGGCGCGGGGGCGGGTCGCTGGGCGGGCGCCGGTGCCGGTTGGGCCGGCTGCATCGCCTGGATGATGGCGCGCATCTTCTTGGTTTCGTTCTCTTGCGCCTTCTTGAACTCCTCCTCGCTGAGGAAGCGATCCTTGTTGGCGTCGATCTCGAGGAATTGCCTGACGGCGGATGCGGTGAGCTCGACCCGATCCAGCACGCCGTCCTTGTTGGTGTCGATCTCGGCGAACTTACGCAGCACGAGTTGGCGACGGATGTCGAAAGGTAACAGGCCCTGAGCCTGCGGCCCGTCGGCGGGGCCGGCAAGCGACACGTATTCCTGTTGGCTGACCTTGACATCATTATTCTTGTCGAGTCGATCGGCCTCGCGCAACTGCATGTCGATGAAGTCGTTGATCGCTGCCAGACCCTGGCGGCGGCGTTGCTCGATCTGCTGACGTTCGGCCTGCTCGCGGGCGAGCGACCGCTGAACAATGAGGCGCACTTCCGGCTCGGTGACTTTGTTGTCGCGGTCCGTATCGTACTGGTTGAACTCGGAATGGACCAGCGCCTCGGCCTCGGCGCGTTCGACGAAGCCATCGCGGTTGGTGTCGAGATTCTGGAACTCGGCTCTGGCGCGGTTACGGCGGTCCTCGAGCGTCGGGCCGTTGGGCACATCTTGCGAGTAGGGCGGCTCGGCGACCTTGATGAATTCCTCGATCGACAGCTTGCCGTCCTTGTTGCTGTCGAGCTCGTCGAACGACTTCATTCGATACTTGATGAAGTCGGCGCGCGACACCTCGCCCTTCTTGGCTGTATCGATCTCGACGAACCACATCGGCAGAGGAATTGGCGGCGGCGTGCCGGTAGCGGTCTGTGCCGGTGGCGCGCCGGGTGTGGGCGGTGCCGGCGGTGTGGCCGCAGGCGCTGCCTGTGTCGGTGGAGCGCCTGCGGGCGGCTTCTGCGCCGGCTGAGCGGGCCTTGCTTGCGGTGCGGGCTGGTCCGGGGGACGTGCCGCCGGCCAACCTTGCGTAGGCGGCGTCTGTGCGGCGGCGGGCAAGCCTGCGGCAGTGAGAGCGAGGAGGAGTGGAGGGAGCAGTCGCTTCATTGGCGGTGGACCGGCTTTGGAGGGGTCGCTTCGTATCAAGGGCAACGCGTAGCGTGTCAACGTCCGCGCTGCGGATCAATCCTGCGACGCAATCGCGCCGAAACCATGGCGGTCTGCCATTTGAGTTGCGTCAAATCACGGGATGAGCCATCGTATCATTCGAAGGATGACTCCGAAGAAGGGTCGCAAGTAGTTGGGAGGCAATGGTAATTTCGCGTGGTCAGGACGTATTATGCGTCGACCGGCGTAACCAGCATGATCATGGCAGGACCTTCTTCATCCGGCGGTGCGCCGCTGCTCAGTGTCAACGACGTCTCGGTTCGCTTCGGCGGCATCGTCGCGCTCGACGGCGTCACCTTCGATGTCTTTCCCGGACAAGTGGCGGGGCTGATCGGTCCCAACGGCGCCGGCAAGACGACGCTCTTCAATTGCCTCAGTCGGCTCTATACGCCGAACAGTGGCGACATCCGCTTCGAAGGCAAGTCGATACTCGACAGGCCGCGCCACGCCATCCCGCAAATTGGAATCGGGCGCACGTTCCAGAACGTCGCGCTGTTCGACAACATGTCGGTGCTCGACAATGTCAAGGTCGGTTGCCACAGCCGCAGCTCGACCAGCTTCTTCGACAACGCGTTGCGCCTGCCCAAGGTGCGACCCGAGGAGGCGCGCATTGCCGAGCGAGCCGGCGAATTGATCGCTTTCATGGATCTCGAGCCTTTCACTCATGCCAGGGCCGGCGGATTGCCGTTTCCGATTCGCAAACGCGTCGAGCTTGCCCGCGCGCTCGCGTCGAGCCCCAAGCTCTTGCTGCTCGACGAGCCGGCGGCCGGCCTGAACCACGACGAGATCGAGGTGCTGAAGGGCCAGATCAAGCGGGTGCGCGACATGCAGAACGTCACCGTGCTGCTGGTCGAGCATCACATGAGCCTGGTCATGTCGGTATCGGACAAGGTCGTGGCGATCGATTTCGGCAAGAAGATCGCCGATGGAACGCCAGCCGAGGTGCAGCGCGATCCGGAAGTGATCCGCGCCTATCTGGGGACGTCGTAATGGCTGCGCTGTTGGAAGTGAGAGGCCTCAAGGCATTCTACGGGCAGACCCAGTCGCTTTACGACGTTGGCTTCGATATCGAGACCGGTGGCATCACCACCCTGCTGGGCGCCAACGGGGCGGGCAAGACGACGACGCTGCGGGCGATCTGCAACATGGTGCGCACCGACGGCACTATCCGCTTCGAGGGCAAGGATCTCGGCAAGATGGCGACCGAGGAGATCGTTCGCCTGCGCATCGCCCACGTGCCCGAGGGCCGCGGCACGTTCACCACCCTGACGGTCGACGAGAACCTCCGCATCGCCGCCTATACGCGCCGGGACAAGGCCGGCGTGCAACAGGACCTGGAACGGGTGTTCGCCTATTTCCCGCGCCTCAAGGAGCGCATCCAGCAGCAAGCCGGCACGCTGTCGGGCGGCGAGCAGCAAATGCTGGCCATTGCCCGCGCGCTGATGCTGAAGCCGCGCCTGATGCTGCTGGACGAGCCGTCGTTCGGGCTGGCGCCGCTGATCGTCGTGGAAATCTTCCGCATCATGCGGCGCATCAACGAGGAGGAGAAGGTGAGCATGCTGCTGGTCGAGCAGAATGCCGCGCTCGCCCTCGATCTCGCCGACCATGCCTACGTGCTGGAGACCGGCCGGGTGGTGATGTCCGGCCCGTCCGAAGTCGTGAAGAACGACGAGAACGTCCGCAAATCGTACCTCGGCTACTGACGTCGGAGACACATGGAACAGTTCCTCCAGCAGATCGCTTCCGGCCTGGCCAACGGCGCGATCTATGCCTGCGTCGCCCTGGCGCTGGTCATGATCTACGTGTCGACCGACCACATCAATTTCGCCCAGGGCGAGATGGCGATGTTCTCGACCTACATAAGCTGGCAGCTCATGACATGGGGGGCCAGCTTCTGGGTCGCCTTCGCGGCCGCGGTGGTCCTGTCCTTCATCCTCGGCGTGGTCATAGAACGCGTGATCCTGAGACCGCTGCACAACGCGCCGGTGTTGTCGATTGTGGTGGTGTTCATCGGCCTGCTGGCGATCTGCAACTCGGTGGCAGGCGCGATCTGGAGCTACCTGATCAAGGAATATCCTTCGCCGTTTCCCAAGAGCAGCTTCGGCATCGCTGGCGTGATCGGGCCGCACCAGCTGGGCGTCGTGCTGGTGACCCTGATCGTGCTCGGCTTGCTTTTCGTATTCTTTCGCTACACGCCGCTCGGCTTGGCCATGCGCGCCGCCGCCCAGAATCCGCAGATGGCCCGCCTGGTGGGCGTGCGCGTCGACTGGATGCTGGCGCTGGGCTGGGGGCTCGCCGCCGCGGTCGGGGCGGTGGCAGGCATCATGGTGGCGCACATCGTCTACCTCGACCCCAACATGATGGGCGGCATCCTGCTCTACGCGTTTGCCGGGGCTCTGGTTGGCGGCATCGGCAATCCGGGCGGCGCGGTCCTGGGCGGCTTCATTGTCGGGGTGCTGGAGAACATGGTGGCCTTCGCCGGCAATCAGATCGAGAAGGCGACCGGAATCTACATCATCGGCAATGGCGAGAAGCTCACCGTCGCCCTCATCATCGTCATCTTCGTGCTTACCGTGAAACCTGCCGGCCTGTTCGGCCGCGTCGTCGTGAAGAGGGTCTGACATGCCCGCATTCCCCAAGAAGTGGCTGTGGGGCCTGATTGCCGCGGCATTTCTGATCCCGCTTCTGCGGCCGGCGCTGCCCGACCTCGTCTCCGACTACCGGCTGTTCCTGGTCAGCACCATGATGATCGCGGCCATCGCCGTGCTCGGGCTGAACCTGCTCACCGGCTTCAACGGCCAGATCTCGCTGGGGCACAGCGCGTTCTATGCGGTCGGCGCCTACACGGCGGCGATCCTCATGGACAAGCTCGACATGCCCTACTACTTGACCCTGCCGATCGCGGCGGTGGTCTGCTTCATCGTCGGCTATTTGTTCGGCCTGCCCGCCCTCAAGCTCGAGGGCCACTATCTCGCCCTCGCCACCTTCGCCTTGGCGCTCGCGGTGCCGCAGATCCTGAAATACAAGTGGCTCGAGGAGCTGACCGGGGGTGTGCAGGGTATCGTGCTCAACAAGCCCGAGGTGCCGTTCGGCCTGCCGCTGACCGAGGATCAATGGCTCTACTACTACATCCTTGTGGTCATGGTGCTGCTCTACTGGGCCGCCAACAACATCCTGCACAGCCGTAGCGGCCGCGCCATGATGGCGATCCGCGACCAGTACATGGCGGCCGACACGATGGGTATCGATACCGCCCTCTACAAGACCGTCACCTTCGGCATCAGCGCGGCCTATACCGGCATCGCGGGCGCGCTCTCGGCCTCGGCCATCGCCTTCGTGGCGCCCGACAGCTTCAACTTCTTCCTGTCGATCAAGTTCCTGATTGGCCTGGTGGTGGGTGGCGTCGGCTCGCTGGCGGGCTCGGTGGTCGGGGGAATCTTCTACGTGCTGGTCGACAATTCCGCCCAGGCCCTCTCGACCTTCGCCAAGAACGATCTCGGCCTGCAGTTCGATTTGTCGGCCTACACGGTGTTCGGCATCCTGCTGATCCTGTTGATGTACCTGATGCCGATGGGGGTGGTGGGCGGCATTGCCTACCTGATCCACAGCCTGCGCGGCAGCACGCGGGGCGCGCAGGGCAAGGAGCAGCAAGCGGCGGCCAAGCAGCGCGCCTGATAGGGCGATTTCTAAACTTCAATTCGAGTGAGGAGTAGTCGATGGCGTAAACCCAACTGGGAGGCTAACCATGAAGACGAACAGGCGTAGCGTCGTAGGCGGTCTCGCGGCCGCCGCAGTGCTTTCGGGTACCCGAGTAGCGTATGCGCAAAAGAAGTACGACGATGGGGCGACCGACAAGGAAATCAAGATCGGTCATACCAATCCTTACAGCGGGCCTGCGTCTTCCTACGGCATCATTGGGAAGGCCATCGAGGCATACTGGAAGACGGTCAACGATCGTGGTGGCATCAACGGCCGCATGATCAGGTTCATCACGCTCGATGACGGCTACTCGCCGCCAAAGACAGTGGAAATGGTTCGCCAGCTCGTCGAGCAAGATAAGGTGCTGTGCACCTTCAACACGCTCGGCACGCCGACCAACACGGCGATCCACAAATACATGAACCAGAAGAAGGTGCCGATGCTGTTCGTCGCCACCGGGGCGTCGAAGTGGGGCAAGCCCAAGGAGTTCCCGTGGACCATGGGGTATCAGCCCGACTACCACACCGAAGCCGTCATCTACGCCAAGCATATCCTGGCCAACGTCAAGGACGCCAAGATCGGCGTGCTGATGCAGAACGACGACTACGGCAAGGACTACTGGGAGGGCTTCAAGGAGGGCATGGGCAAGGAAGCCGGCCGGATCGTCAAGCACGTCACCTACGAGGTGACCGATCCCACGGTCGATTCGCAGGTCATCCAGCTCAAGGACGCTGGCGCCAATGTCTTCTTCAACATCTCGATCCCGAAATTCGCCGCCCAATCGATGCGTAAGGCGGCCGAGATCGGCTGGAAGCCCATCCAGTATCTCAACAACGTGTCCGCCCAGGTGACGACGACGATGAAGCCAGCCGGCTTCGAGAACGTGCAAGGCGTCATCACGGCGGCCTGGCTCAAGGACCCGACCGACAAACAGTGGGACAACGACGCCGAGATGAAGGCGTGGCGCGAATGGATGGCCAAGTACATTCCCAACGGGAATGTCGGCGACGTGAACTACGTCTACGCCTACTCGGTATCGTTCCTCATGGAGCAGACGCTGAAGAAGTGCGGCGATAATCTGACGCGCGAGAACCTGATGCGGCAGGCCGCCAATCACCAGAAGCTGCGAGTGCCGTGCCTGTTGCCGGGCATCAATGTCAGCACGAGCCCGACCGACTTCTATCCCGTTCAGGCAGTGCAACTGCAACGCTTCAAGGGCGAGAGCTGGGAGCTGTTCGGCGACATCATGTCGGCCGAAGCGACCTGACGACCTTTCACCGTCACAACTTCAAGGCCGCCGGTGGCGGCCTTCTTTCTGTGTTACATTCGACTCCTCCGAGGAGCATGTGCGGCGGCAGGGCGCCAAGACATTATTGACGGGCATCGTGAGGCGGCGGATGGCGGCGGGCCAGTGTTCGATGGCTCAGACTCGCCGAGTTTCCGGCAACCTGCGGCCAAGTACGCGGCGCGGTGCCGAGGCCGAGGCCGAGGCCGAGGATATCCTGGTCGGGCAGACGACCACGCGCGAGCGCGTTGTCGACACGACGACCGCCAGGGCGCTCGGCCTTTCCATTCCGCTGCTGCTGCTCTCGCATGCCAGCGACATGATCGAATGAGGACGAACAATGACGGAAATCTCGCATCGGATCATCGCGACCAATGGCATTCGGATGCACATCGCCGAGCAGGGCTCCGGGCCGCTCGTGCTGATGTGTCATGGCTTTCCCGAGTCCTGGTACTCGTGGCGGCATCAATTGAAGGCCTTGGCCGACGCCGGCTATCACGCCGTCGCGCCCGACATGCGGGGATACGGCCGTACCGACCGGCCGCAAGCCATCGACCAGTACACACTGCTTCACCTCGTAGGCGACATGGTAGGGGTGCTCGACGCCCTGGGTGAGGAGGCGGCCGTCATTGTCGGGCACGACTGGGGTGGTCCTGTCGCCTGGCATTCTGCGCTGCTACGGCCGGATCGCTTTCGCGCCGTGATCGGCCTCAGCGTGCCCTATCGCGGCCGCGGCCCGGCGAGACCGACCACGGTCATGCCGCAAACCGAAGCGGCGGAATTCTACCAGCTTTATTTCCAGAAGCCCGGCGTCGCCGAGGCCGAGATGGAGCGCGATCCTAGGACCACGATTCTCCGAACACTGTACGGCGGCTCCGGGGACGCGTCGCGCGGAGCCGGCGGCGCTTGGGAGGCGGCGGCGGCGACGGTCGGCATGGTTGACCGCAGAACCGGATTTATCGAGGGCATGTCGGATCCCGCCGAGTTGCCCGCTTGGCTGATCGCCGCCGACATCGATTTCTATGCGTCGGAATTCGCCCGCACCGGATTTCGCGGCGGCCTGAATTGGTATCGCAACATCGATAGAAACTGGGAACTGCTCGCTCCCTACGCGGGTGCCAAGGTGACGGTGCCGGCGCTCTACATCGCCGGCGACCGCGACGTGGTGGTCAAGTTTCCCGGCGCGCAGCAGACCCTCGCCAACCTCGCCACGACGGTCCCGCGGCTGCGCAAGCAGATCATGCTGCCAGGGTGTGGCCACTGGACCCAGCAGGAGCGCGCCCGCGAGGTGAACGGCGCCATGATCGGCTTCCTGCAATCTCTTTGATCCGATAGACACACGTCGTCACGGTGGTCTCGTTCGTTGCCGTCGCCATTGATGCCTTCCCGACGGTCATCATCGAGCCGGGACGATGTCGTGGATGCCGCAAGCGACATCGCTTGATTACCACGCGTCTGCCTTCTTGTCGCCATAATCTCCCCGCAACAGCCCCCGGCTTTTCGTTGGGAGGTAGCTTAGTGAGTACGAACAGGCGTGGTTTTCTCGGCGGCGCCTCGGCGCTCGCCGTGTTGTCCGGGGCGAGCGGGGCATTCGCCCAGAAGAAGTATTCCGATGGCGCGACGGATACGGAGATCAAGATCGGCCATTGCGGTCCGTACAGTGGGCCGGCCTCGTCCTACGGGGCGATCGGCAAGACGATCGAGGCCTACTGGAAGAGCGTCAACGACGCCGGCGGCATCAACGGCCGCAAGATCAAGTTCATCACCCTGGACGACGGCTACAGCCCGCCCAAGACTGTCGAGGTGGTGCGCCAGCTCGTCGAGCAGGAGAAGGTGCTGGCCCTGTTCCAGACGCTCGGCACGCCGACCAACACGGCGATCCACAAATACATGAACCAGAAGAAGGTGCCGATGCTGTTCGTCGCCACCGGGGCGTCGAAGTGGGGCAAGCCCAAGGAGTTCCCGTGGACGATGGGCTTCCAGCCCGACTACCACACCGAGGCGGTGATCTACGGCAAGCACATCGTGGCCAACGTCAAGGATCCGAAGATCGCCGTGCTGATGCAGAACGACGATTACGGCCGCGACTATTTCGACGGCTTCAAGGAAGGGCTTGGCAAGGAAGCCGGCCGCATCGTCAAGACGGTGACCTACGAGGCCACCGATCCGACGGTCGACAGCCAGATCATCCAGCTCAAGGACTCCGGCGCCAACGTCTTCTTCAACATCAGCGCACCCAAGGCCTCCGCCCAGGCGATCCGTAAGGCCGCCGACATCGGCTGGAAGCCGGTACACTACCTCAACAACGTCTCGGTGTCGGTCGCCGCGGTGATGAAGCCGGCGGGCTTCGACAATGCCCAGGGCATCATCACGGCGTCCTACATGAAGGACGCCACGGACAAGCAGTGGGAAGCGGACGAGGAGATGAAGGCTTGGCGCGAGTGGATGGCCAAGTACATGCCCGGCGCCAACCAGGCCGACGCGAACCACATCTACGGCTACGCCGTCTCGTTCCTGATGCACCAGACGTTGAAAAAGTGCGGCAACGACCTGACGCGCGAGAACGTCATGCGCCAGGCCGCCAACCACCAGAAGCTGCGCGTGCCGCTGCTGCTGCCCGGCATCTTCGTGAACACCAGCCCGACCGACTTCTATCCAGTCCAGGCGGTGCAGTTGCAGCGCTTCAAGGGTGAGAGCTGGGAGTTGTTCGGCGACGTCATGCACGCCGAGAGCACCTGACGCTTTTCATCACGGACGACAGAAATCACGCGCCGCGGCCGTACTTCCCGCGGCGCGTTTTTACTGCGCAAAACATTGCAGACTTGTGAGGCAATGGCGCCGATTTCTCCTTTTCAGGGCCTCGATTTCGGGCGAACTTCGAAAACAGAGCAAAAATCAGGGAGGGTGTCGTGAATACGAGTAGGCGTGGTTTTGTCGGTGGCGTCTCGATGGCCGCCGTGTTGTCCGCATCGCGCGTGGCGTTCGCGCAAAAGAAGTACGACGACGGGGCGACCGACAAGGAGATCAAGATCGGTCACACCAACCCCTACAGCGGCCCGGCCTCGGCCTATGGCGTGATCGGCAAGGGCATCGAAGCCTACTGGAAGAGCGTCAACGACAAGGGTGGCATCAACGGCCGCATGGTGAAATTCATCACTTTGGACGACGGCTACAGTCCGCCCAAGACGGTCGAGGTGGTCCGCCAGCTCGTCGAGCAAGATAAGGTGCTGTGCACCTTCAATACGCTCGGCACGCCGACCAACACGGCGATCCACAAGTACATGAACCAGAAGAAGGTGCCGATGCTGTTCGTCGCCACCGGGGCGTCGAAGTGGGGCAAGCCCAAGGAGTTCCCGTGGACCATGGGGTATCAGCCCGACTACCACACCGAAGGTGTGATCTACGCCAAGCACCTGCTGGCCAACGTCAAGGATGCCAAGGTCGGCGTGCTGATGCAGAACGACGACTACGGCAAGGACTACTGGGAGGGCTTCAAGGAGGGCATGGGCAAGGAAGCCGGCCGGATCGTCAAGCACGTCACCTACGAGGTGACCGATCCCACGGTCGATAGCCAGGTGATCCAGCTCAAGGATTCCGGTGCCAACGCCTTCTTCAACATCTCGACGCCCAAATTCGCCGCGCAGTCGATCCGCAAGGCGGCCGATATCGGCTGGAAGCCGGCGCACTATCTCAACAACGTCTCGGCCTCGGTCGCCTCGGTGATGAAGCCGGCGGGCTACGAGAACAGCCAGGACATCATCACCGCAGCCTATCTCAAGGATCCGACCGACAAGCAGTGGGACAGCGACGCCGAGATGAAGGCGTGGCGCGAGTGGATGGGCAAGTACATGCCCGGCGCCAACCAGGCCGACGCCAACTACATCTACGCCTATTCGGTGTCGTTCCTGATGGAGCAGACACTGAAGAAGTGCGGCGACCTGCTGACGCGCGAGAATCTCATGCGGCAGGCCGCCAACCACCAGAAGCTCCGCGTGCCGCTCCTGCTGCCGGGCATCACCGTGAGCACCAGCCCGACCGACTTCTATCCGGTCCAGTCGGTCCAGCTCCAGCGCTTCAAGGGCGAGACCTGGGAGCTCTTCGGCGAGGTCATGTCGGCCGAGAGCGCGTGAAGCTCGCCCATGGAAGGCCGCCGCCGATCGGCGGCCTTTTCACTGTCACGGACAACAAAGGAGGAAACGTTGAGTATCAGTAGGCGTGGTTTCGTGGGTGGTGCGTCGGTTTCGGCGGCGGCCATCGTCGCGTCGCGTTCGGCGTTCGCGCAGAAGAAGTACGACGACGGGGCGACCGACAAGGAGATCAAGATCGGTCACTTCTGCCCCTATAGCGGGCCGGCCTCGGCCTACGGTGTGATCGGCCAGGCTCACCAGGTCTACTGGCGCATGGTCAACGAGAGCGGCGGCATCAACGGCCGCAAGATCACGTTCATCACCCTGGACGACGGCTACAACCCGTCCAAGTCGGTCGAGGTGACGCGCCAGCTCGTCGAGCAGGACAAGGTCCTGTGCCTGTTCAACACCCTGGGCACGCCGACCAACACGGCGATCCACAAGTACGTCAACCAGAAGAAGATGCCGCATCTCTTCGTGTCGACCGGCGCGTCGAAGTGGGGCAAGCCCAAGGAGTTCCCGTGGACCATGGGCTTCCAGCCCGACTATCACACCGAGGGCATGATCTACGCCAAGCATCTCTTGGCCAACGTCAAGGACGCCAAGATCGGCGTGCTGATGCAGAACGACGATTACGGCAAGGACTACTACGAAGGCTTCAAGGAAGGTCTCGGCAAGGAGGTGGGCCGCATCGTCAAGCATGTGACCTACGAGACGACCGATCCGACGGTCGACAGCCAGGTCATCCAGCTCAAGGACTCGGGCGCCAACACTTTCTTCAACATCGCCATCCCGAAGTTCGCCGCGCAGGCGATCCGCAAGGCCGCCGACATCGGCTGGAAGCCCGCGCAATACCTCAACAACGTCTCGGCCTCGGTCGCCTCGACCATGAAGCCGGCCGGCTTCGAGAACAGCCAGGGCATCCTGACGGCGGCTTATCTCAAGGATCCGACCGACAAGCAGTGGGACAACGACGCCGAGATGAAGATGTGGCGCGAGTACATGACCAAGCACATGCCGCAGGCCAACCAGTCGGACGGCAACTACATCTTCGCCTATGCCGTCGCCACCATGATGCGCGAGACGCTGAAGAAGTGCGGTGACACGCTCACGCGCGAGAGCGTCATGAAGCAGGCGGCCAACTTTCAGAAGGTTCGCATCCCGCTCTTGCTGCCTGGCATTACGGTCAGCACCAGCGCGACCGACTTCTACCCGATCCAGGCCGTCCAGATGTCGCGCTTCAAGGGCGACACCTGGGAGCTGTTCGGCGACGTCCTGTCGGCCGAGAGCGCCTGATTCGGCCCACTATACGAAATGAGAAGGCCGCCGCACCCCGGCGGCCTTTTTCGTGCGCGCGCCCCATTGCGTGCCTGCAACGTGCGAGAGAACGCCCATTTTCAGCCACGATGCTCATGTACAGTAACTAATTAATGGCGCACGGCTCGCGTCTCCCGAACAATCAGGTCAGGTGGGTGGTAACGGTAGTAACCGATCAAGCCGGCGTGTCGGTCGAAGGCGCGACCCCCGTCCTGTCTCCCGACGGATCCAAGGTGGCGTTCGCGAGTGCGCGCCCCGACCTCGTCCCTGGCGATACCAACGGTCAAGTCGACATCTTCATCCAGAACCTGGCAACCGGGGCCGTCACCCGTGTCCCGATCGTTGCCGTCGACGGCAGCGAGGTCAATGGCGGCTCGCTGCTTCCCGTCTTCTCGCCCGATGGCACCAAGCTTGGATTCGTCAGTGCGGCGACCAACCTGGTGCCTGACGACACCAAGAGCGGCTACTTCGTGAAAGACTTGTCGACAGGAGAACTCCAGCGCGTCGGGACGGGGTTTGCGTACGCTGCCACCAGCACGTTCTACGCCTACCCCAGCAGCCTCCAGTTTTCGCCGGACAACTCGAAGGTGGTGTTCAGTAGCCTGTCCGCCGATCTCGTGTTGGGAGACACCAACCACTCCGAAGATATCTTCGTGACGGATCTGACCACGGGCGTCGTCAGGCGCATCTCGGTTGCCCAGGACGGCGCGCAGGATGGGCATCACTTACGCGAAGAACGTCGTGCTCAGCCACGCCCTCGCAGCCTTGGGCGGCCCCTAACGATCCGCCGGCTTTCGCTGCAGCGCGGCCCGGCACTCGGCCGTGTCGATGCGGCCGTCGTTGTTGGCGTCGCAGCGCGCGAAGTTGCGGTCGGCCTGGGCCATGAACTCGGCCGGCGTCACGACGCCGTCCTTGTCGGCATCGAGCAGCAGAAAATAGGTCGACTGGCGCTGGGCCTGGCGGTCGTTCGGCAGGACACCGTTGGCGCCGGGGGTGCGGGCGAACAGCTCTTCCTTGGTGAGCTTGCCGTCGCCGTTGGCATCGAGGCGGCGAAAGCGCGCTTCCTGGCCCGCCTTCCACTCGGCCCGGTCGACCGCGCCGTCCTTGTTGGTATCGTAGCGCATCAGGCCGCTCGGGGCGCGGCCGCCACGATCGGCGGGGGCCGGAGTCGCCGGCTGCGGCGAGGTCGGCGCGGGCGCCGGCGCGTCGCCGGGAGCGGCAAGCGCGGCCGAGCTGGCGAGCATTAGGGCGGCGGCGGATGCGCAGAACAGCCTTTTCATGGTGACCTATCCTTTAAGCCTAAAAACGGGAGTTGGCTCGGTGGTTGGAGTGCCGGGATTGGGGCGGTAAACAACCGTCCATTGCGTCACGCCGCAGTCAAGCTGAATGGCGGCGGGCGCAATTGTCGACCGCGCAGGAACTTTTTCATCGCTTCGCTGAGAATGCGGTACAGCCGTTGCAGTGGGCTCAACTGCTCCGCAGTTGAGCGAAGCCCGTCGAAGAAGGCTGCGATACGGCGATAGGCCCGGCGCACCTCGGCATGATCGCCGTGGGTGCTGGTGATGGTCAGGGTGGTGCGGCCGGCATGCTCGGTGCGCCGCGCGATGGCGTGCATCATGAGCGGCCGGCTGGTGATTGCCTCGCGATGGCGATCCGGGTCGGCCAGGCGCCCGAACAGCGTCCACCAATTGTAGGCCAGCGCCACGATGCGGGCCATCAGCCGGCAGCGTGCCAGATCGTGCGTCGTGAAGCCGCCCCAACCCCACTGGTTCTTCAGCTCGTCGAAGGCGTTCTCGCAATCGCCACGATCGCGATAGAGCTGGCCCAGCGTGATGATCTCGGCCTCCGACGACGTCACCAGCGCGCCGTGCTCCCACAGCTGCCGATCGGCGCCGACCTCGACAAGGCTGAGCTGCAATTGGCCATCCTTACCGGCGCGATCCGTCAGCTCGACTGTTCCCTTCAGGCGCCGACGCAGCAGGATCACCCGGCGCGACCGGCTCCAGCCCATCAACCGAAGCGCCGCCTCCTTGCCCTGCCAGCCATGGCCGGCATAGGCCCAGTCACGATCCGACATCGCCCGCTCCAGCGCCTGCTTCACCTTCGCCGTCTGTCGAAGACGTAACAGGTACGGCAGCCCTTCCTGCTCGCAGCGCTGCAGCACCGTCTCGCTGCCCCAATTCGAGTCGCCGCGCAGCAGGCTCGGCCAGTTCGACCGCCCGATCCTCTCCAGCAGACGCCACAGCGCCTCCTGCGAATGACCCGAGCTGTGCTGCTTGCCGCTGCGCGCCTCGACATCCAGCACCAGCCGAACATTGGCCATCAGGTACGTGTGCAAGCTGTGCGACGGACGACCTCGCTTGCTCGGGTTGTAGCCAACCTCCGCTCCCTCCTGATGCCCGTACAGCGGCTTCACCGTCGTATCCACGTCCAGTATCCACGGCTCGCTCAGCAACGGCCGTACGCAATGCAACAGGTGCTCCCCCATCCACATCTCGCCGCTCGCCGCATCAATCGACCCAAGCCCGCGGCGCACTGCATCCTCGCTCACGATCTTCGTCATTCCCAGCAGCGGCGGATTGACCCGGTCGCACCGCAGGGCCGTCAGGTGCGCATAACGCCGGCAACCCCCAAGCGCCCCTAGCAGCGCCGTCCCCAGCACATCTCGCTTCTTCGGCGCGTTCGGACTGACATAGCGCAGCGGGCTGTCCGACACCCACGCATCGAACAAGCCGCTCTGCTTCAAGAACTCCGCAAAGAACGGCAACTGACCCAGCGGCGTTACCGCCGCCGACGGATCCCACTCAACGTGCACCCGACCGCCGTAGGTATCGGCGACTACACTCCGATCGGCGGCTTCTTCTACCACAGCGGGCATCACCACCCGGGTGACGCTCCGAGCTTCCTTCGACGCGCTCATAACCTTCAGATTCCGATGAAGCTCGGCCTCAGCGCAATCCCCAACTCACGTTTTTAGGTTAAGTTGTATCAGGAACTGGACCTGAAACCTCCAGTGCCCTTACTTTGCCGTCTAAGCCCCGATATAGTCCGACGCGCGACCGAATTGGGGCCGTGTTATGGTTTTGTTCTCGAGGTTGTCCACGTGGCTTATGACTACGACCTGTTCGTGATCGGCGCTGGCTCGGGCGGCGTGCGGGCCTCGCGGATTGCCGCCGGCCACGGGGCGCGGGTTGGCATCTGCGAGGATTACCGCGTTGGTGGTACGTGCGTGATCCGCGGCTGCGTCCCCAAGAAACTTTTGGTCTACGGCTCGAAGTTTGCGCACGAGGTCGAGGATGCCGCCGCCTACGGCTGGTCGGTGCCGGAGGCGACGCATTCGTGGGCGACCCTGCGCGACAACGTGCAGAAGGAGGTCGACCGCCTGCACGGCGTCTATATCCGCCTGCTCGAGGGCGCCGGCGTGAAATTGCACAACGGCCGCGGCCGGCTGATGGACCGTCATACCCTTGCCGTGGGCGCGGAGACGGTCACTGCCGACAAGATCCTCGTGGCCACCGGCGGCGCGCCGGTGGTGCCCGAGATTCCCGGCCGCGAATTCGCCATTACTTCCAACGAGGCGTTTCACCTGCCCGCGTTGCCCAAGCGCGTCACGATCGTTGGCGCGGGCTACATTGCTGTCGAGTTCGCCGGCATCTTCGCCGGGCTCGGTGCCCATGTCGACCTGGTGCTGCGGCGCGACCGCGTGCTGCGCGGCTTCGACGAAGAGTGTCGCACCGCCGTGCACGAGGCGCTGTCTCACAATGGCATCAAGATGCGTACCGAGACGCAGATCGCACGCATCGAGGCGACCGACGGCAAGGCGCCCTATCGCGTGCACACCCAGCACGGCGGCATGTTCGAGACCGACCTGGTCATGTACGCCACCGGCCGGGCGCCCAACACCAAAGGCATCGGCCTGGAGAAGGCCGGCGTTCAGCTAAACAAAGCGGGTGCCATCGCCGTCGACGAGTGGTCGAAGACCACGGCGGAGAACATCTGGGCGGTGGGCGACGTCACCGACCGCATCAACTTGACGCCGGTGGCGATCCTGGAAGGCCATTGCTTCGCCGACACCGAGTTCGGCAACAAGCCGCGCAAAGCCGACCATCGCAATGTGCCGTCGGCCGTGTTCTGCCAGCCTGAGCTCGCCAATGTCGGGCTGACGGAGGAGGAGGCGCGGCACACGTTGGGCGAGCTGCGGGTCTTCGTGACCGCGTTCCGTCCCATGAAGTACACGCTGTCGGGCCGTCACCAGCGCACCTTCATGAAGCTGATCGTCGAGGCGGCGACCGACAAGGTTGTCGGAATCCACATGGTTGGCGACGATGCCGCCGAGCTGATCCAGGGCCTGGCAGTCGCGGTGAAGGCGGGTGCCACCAAGGCCCACTTCGACGCCACGGTCGGCATCCATCCGACCGCCGGCGAGGAATTCGTCACCATGCGCACCGCGCGCGAGGAACCCACCGCCCACAACCGCCGGGCGGCGGAGTAGGTCGGGCCCCCGGCCGCTGGCCTTTTATCCACAGCGCGTATAGGTTCACCGTCCCCGACGACCGGGCCGCCTTGCCTTGTGGCAAAGGGGGCGGCGGTCGCGGGCGTTGGAGGAGACAATGACTGCGATTGCGGGCTCATCCCAGGCTGCCTTGCAGGCCTCGCACAGCACGAGCGCCGCCGACTGGACGCCGACGAGCTGGCGTGGCCGGCAGGCCCTGCAGATGCCGACCTATCCCGATGCCGGGCTCCTGGCAGGCGCCGAAACCCGCCTGCGCCGCTACCCGCCGCTGGTGTTTGCCGGCGAGGCGCGCAAACTGAAGTCTGCGCTGGCCAAGGTGGCCAACGGCGAGGCCTTCCTGCTGCAGGGCGGTGACTGTGCCGAGAGCTTCGCCGACTTCTCCGCCAACAACATCCGCGACATGTTTCGCGTGCTGCTGCAGATGGCCGTCGTGCTGACCTACGGCGCCAGCGTGCCGGTGGTGAAGGTCGGCCGCATGGCCGGACAGTTCGCCAAGCCGCGCTCGTCCAACGTCGAGAAGGTCGGCGAGGTCGAGCTGCCGTCCTACCGCGGCGACAACGTCAACGGTTTCGAGTTCTCGGCCGAGGCGCGCCGGCCTGATCCCGAGCGCATGGTGCAGGCCTATAACCAGTCGGCCGCGACCCTCAACCTGCTGCGCGCCTTCGCCCAGGGCGGCTACGCTGATCTGCACGAGGTCAATCGCTGGAACCTCGACTTCGTGCGCAACTCGCCGGCGTCGGAGCGCTACCACGACCTGGCCGCGCGGCTCGACGAGACACTGAACTTCATGGCCGCCTGCGGCCTGACCTCGGCGACCACGCCGCAGATCGCCGAGACCGACTTCTTCACCAGCCACGAGGCGCTGCTGCTGCAGTACGAGGAGGCGCTGACGCGCGTCGATTCGACATCGGGCGACTGGTACGACTGCTCGGCCCACATGCTGTGGATCGGCGATCGCACGCGCCAGCCCGATGGCGCGCATGTCGAGTTCCTGCGCGGCGTGCGCAACCCACTGGGCTTCAAGGCCGGGCCATCGCTCTCGACCGACGACCTGTTGAGGCTGATCGACACCCTGAATCCGGCCAATGAGCCCGGGCGCATCGTCATCATCGCCCGCATGGGTGCCGACAAGGTGGCCGACAAGCTGCCGCCGTTGGTGCGTGCAGTGAAGCGCGCCGGCCGCTCGGTGGTGTGGTCGTGCGACCCTATGCACGGCAATACCGTGACCGCGACCAACGGCAAGAAGACCCGGCACTTCGACGCTATCCTGAGCGAGGTGAAGGAGTTCTTCGCCGTGCATCGCGCCGAGGGAACGCATGCCGGCGGCGTGCATTTCGAGATGACCGGCCAGGAAGTGACCGAATGCGTCGGCGGCGCCGTCGATATCACCGTCGACGGCCTCACCGAGCGCTACGAGACGCAGTGCGACCCCAGGCTCAACGCCAGCCAGGCGCTCGAGCTCGCCTTCCTGCTCGCCGAGCAGCTCAAGGCCGAGCGCCTGTCGGTCGCGCGATCACGCCTCACGGCATAATGCCGGGGGCGGTCGGCGGTTGGGGAAGGTCGGGGGAGGGCCGATGACGCATCCGAGCAATGGCGAGATCGAGCGCTACACCGATCACTACTTCAATCGCACCAAGCAGGTGATCGGCCGCTTCGGCGACAGCCGCGTGACCTACGCCATCTTCATGCGCCGGCCGGTCGTGTTCGCGCCGCGGCTGGCCTTGGAATGGCTGGAAGAGCTCGGCCGCTCGCGCAATACCTCGGTCGACCTCGACCTGCGCTATGGCGAAGGCAAGTGGGTCGGCGCCGGCGAGCCGATGATGTACATCACCGGCTCGTTCTTCCATCTGGTCGACCTCGAGACGATCTTCCTGCAGAAGCTCGGGCCGGCCTGTGTCGCCGCCTACAACGCTTGGACGATGTGCGCCGACATGCCCAAGTCCGCCTTCCTCGCCATGGACGCGCGCCATTGCGCCGGCCAGGAGATGGCCGAGATGATGGCCTATGCCGCCTCGGTCGGCTCGGCGCGCGCCAAGCGCAAGGTCGGCGCGGTGGGATTCATCGGCAACGCCACCCATGCCACGGCCCATTTTTTCGGCCGCGACCACGGGCTCGGCACCATGCCGCATGCTCTGATCGGCTACGCCGGCACCACGGTGCGGGCGGCCGAGATGTATCACGAGACCTTCGCCGGCGAGCCGATGACGGTCCTGGTCGACTATTTCGCCCGCGAGATTTCCGACTCGCTCGAGGTTTGCAGACGTTTCCCCGAGCTGGCGGCCGAGGGCAACCTGTCGCTGCGTCTCGATACGACGGGCGGTCGTTACATCGAAGGCCTCGACCCTGCCTCGTCCTATGCCGTGCTGGAACGCTTCTCGCCCGAATCGATTCGCGGCTACCGCAGCGAGGAGGAGTTGCGCTACCTCGTCGGCACTGGCGTTTCGGCGGCGGCGATTTTTCATCTGCGCGCCGAGCTCGATCGCGCCGGCTTCGACAAGGTGAAGATCGTGGCCTCGTCGGGCTTCGGTCCGGCCAAGTGCCGCGTCATGGCCTCGTGCAAGGCACCGATCGACGTCGTGGGCTCGGGCTCGTTCCTGCCGTCGAACTGGACCGAGACCTACGCCACTGCCGACATCGTCGAGTACGACGGCGAGAAGCGGGTCAAGATCGGCCGCGAGTTCCTGCACCGCAACCGCCCCAACGGTGCGGCCAAGCCACTGTAGCATTCTCCTCCCCGGCGCCGCTGGGGAGGTGTCCGCGTCGTCGCGGACGGAGGGGTCATGCTTCATGAGAGTCGTGACTCCTCCGTCGCCGTAAGGCGGCGACACCTCCCCACTCCGTGGGGAGGAGCACGATGAAGCTCATGGAGGGAAAGATCACGCTCAAGCTCTACTACGCACCCGGCGCATGCTCGACGGCGTCGCATCTCGGCCTGGAAGAAAGCGGCGCCAAGTTCGAATCGCAAGCGCTCGCCTTTGCCAAGAATGAACAGAAGACGCCGGAGTATCTCAAGATCAATCCACGCGGCCGCGTGCCGGCGCTGGTGATCGACGAGGGCACGATCGTGGAGAACACCGCGATCCTCGACTTCATCGCCGCCAAGTACGCCCCGCACTTGATGCCCACCGATCCGATCCAGCGGGCGCGGGCACTCTCGCTGATGGCGTGGTTCTCCAACAACGTGCACCCGTCCTTCACCCACATCTCCCGGCCCGAGCGCTTCGCGACGGACACGAACATGTTCGACCATCTGAAGGCGGTCGGTCGCGAAAACTTCCACAATGCGCTGAAGGAGATCGACGGGATCATCGGCAGCAAGCAGTGGATCCTGGGTGACCAATTCAGCGTCGTCGATTGCTATGCGCTGGTGTTCTACGGCTGGGGCAAGCGCATCGGCCTGCCGGTCGAGGCACTGAAGAATTACACGGCGTGGAAGGACCGCATGCTGGCCCGGCCGGCGGTACGCCGGGTGCTCGAGCGCGAGAGCAACGTGCTGGTCGCGGCCTGATCTAGACGGCGACGAAGCTGCGATACATCGATTGAAGGTCCGCGGTGTCCTGCGGCGTGATCTCGCCGTCGAGCACGCGGGCCTCCCAGTCGCGCAGCTTGGTCTTGATCTCCGGCGGCGTGCGCGGGCTCAGCAGGACCATGAAGAATTGCTCGTGCGCCGTCGGTTCACGGTCGCGGCGGTAGCCGAACGGGCCGGCACGGTTGTCCAATCCATCGGCTGGCGTCGGCACCTGGCCTACGTGTGCCCCGATGTCCGAGGAGAGCACTTGGTCCCAGGTCAGGCCCGCCTCGCGCACCATGGTCGAGGCGAGCTTGGCTGCCGCGAGCGCCTCGTCGGCATGGCTGCTGTCGAGAATTTCGAGCACCTTGACCAGGGTCGTACGGTTCAGCGTCGTCATCGGCCTGCTTCTTTGACTGATGGATGAGGAAGCGGCATTAACTGCCTACAAAATATAGTTAGTGCACCCCTCGATCAAGTCTAGCCCGTGGCCTTTATCCGCAACTTCTTCAGCCTCTACCTGGCCGGTCTCGCAACCTGGTTCGTGCCGCTCGGCATCCAGATGGTGCTGTTCCCGTGGCTGGTCGCGGTCGTGCTGCATATGGATGCCTTTGCCGTCGGCCTTGCGCAGACCGCGATGATGGCGCCGTCGCTCTTGTTCCTGCCGATGGGTGGGTTGGTTGCGGATCGCGGCAACCCGCGCCGCCTGCTGCTGATCTATCATGTACTTTATGCGGTGCCGCCACTCGTGCTGGCAGCGGTGCTGTGGCGCGGCGGGCTCTCCTATCCGCTGCTGATCGGCTTTGGCGTCATCGTGGGCGCCATCGGCGCCTTCGCCGTGCCGACGCGCGATGCCCTGCTGCCGGTAGTCGCCAAGGAGCGCGGCCTGCCGCGCGCGGTGGCGCTTGCCACTTCCCTGCAATTCGCCGGACAGCTCGTCGGCATCGCCTTTGCCTCGTCGGCCGATCGCTTCGGCGCCGAGCCGTTGTTGATCCTCCAGGCGGGCTTGCTGCTCGTAGGTTGCCTTGCCGTGCGGGCACTGCCCGATCCGTCGCCCCACCCGCCGCACCGCCAGGCAGGCTTCTGGCGCAGCATGGCCGAAGGTGTCGTCGTGGCCGCGAAATCGGAGCAGATTTGGCCGGTGCTGCTGATCAATTTCGGGGTTGGCGTGTTCTATGTCGGGCCGTTCATGGCGGTATTGCCGCTGGCCGTGCGCGATGTCTATGCCGGCGGCGCCCTCGAACTATCCTACGTCAACCTGGCGTTCTGGGCCGCCACCATCCTGGCCAGCATGGCGCTGGTCGGTCTGGCTCGCCGGGTGACGTTGCGCGGGCGGATGATCGCCGTGGCCGTCTCGGTGGGCTTCGTCATCCTGTTCGCGCTCGCGTCGCTGCCGCCGTTCCCGGTGTTCGTGGCCCTGATCTTCGTCTGGGGCATCGGCGCCGGCATCACCATGACGCAGAGCCGGACGGTGGTGCAGATCGTGGCGCCGGCCAGTCATCGGGCACGCCTGATGTCGCTGTTTCAGCTCGGGCTGGGCGGCGGCGGACCGATCGGCGCGCTGCTCACCGGGACGATCGGCGCCCTGTGGGGGCTGCAGGCGGCCATGATTCTGCCGGCCATCGGTATGGTGTTGCTGATCGGGGTCATCCTGGTCCGCTCGCGTCTGTGGAACATGCGGACGGTCGAGTAAGGGGCAGGCCGCCTTATTCGGCAGCGGCGCGCTGGCTGATCTGAAGCGTCCGCCAGACGTCTTGCAGGGCCGCGACCAGGCGGCCCATTTCGTCGTCGCCATGCAGCGGCGTCGGCGTCAGGCGCAGGCGCTCGGTCCCGCGCGGCACCGTGGGATAGTTGATCGGCTGAACGTAGATGTCGTGACGATCGAGCAGCAGATCGCTCGCCTGCTTGCAGAGCGTGGCGTCGCCCACGAACACCGGAACGATGTGGGTGGTCGACGGCATGACCGGCAGGTTCGCCTGGGCGAGCCGGCGCTTCAGCGTGGCGGCGCGCTCCTGATGGCGCACCCGCAGCTCGGGGTGTCCGCCGACGTAACGCACGCTGGCGAGTGCCGCCGCGGCGATGGCCGGCGGCAGCGACGTGGTGAAGATGAAGCCCGCGCCGCACGAGCGTACGAAGTCCACGGTCGCTGCCGACGCGGCGATGTAGCCGCCGATCACGCCGAATGCCTTGGCGAGCGTGCCCTGGACTATGTCGACCTTGTCGAGGACTCCATCGCGCTCGGCCACACCGGCGCCGCCATCGCCGTACATGCCGACGGCATGAACCTCGTCGAGGTAGGTGAGCGCGCCCCGGCGATGGGCGACATCGCAGATCTCGCCGATCGGGGAGACGTCGCCGTCCATGGAATACACCGATTCGAACGCCACGATCTTGGGCGTCGTCGGATCGGCGGCGGCCAGAAGCTCTTCGAGATGGGCGACGTCGTTGTGGCGGAAGATGCGCCGCGTCGCGCCGGAATGGCGGATGCCGGCAATCATCGAGGCGTGATTGAACGCGTCCGAATAAATCTCGCAGCGCGGCAACATCGCGCCCAGAGTCTGCAGCGTCGTCTCGTTGGCGACGTAGCCCGAGGTGAAGACCAGCGCCGCTTCCTTGCTGTGCAACGTCGCCAGCTCGCGCTCGAGCGCGGCATGAAGCCAGTTGGTGCCGGAGATGTTGCGGGTTCCGCCGGCACCCGAGCCTTGGGTATCGATCGCCTCGCGCATGGCCTGGACCACCACCGGACTCTGCCCCATGGCGAGGTAGTCGTTGCTGCACCATACGGTCACGTCACGGGGTGTCTGGCCATCGCGGTGCAGCCTGGCGCGCGGAAAGGCTCCGACGATGCGCTCCAGTTCCGCGAATACCCTGTAGCGGCCTTCGGTCCGCAGTCGATCCAGATGCTGCGAAAAGAATCCCTGATAGTCCATTATCCCGCTCCCAGGGCGTGACTTTAGTCGAAATACGCGCCGTCCATAGGGACATTATGGTCGCGGCGAGCCTTGATCCTGCGCAAATGAACCAATCCCCAGGTGCAACACGGAATCGTGATGGTTGGCAGCGGGCTGGCGTCCGGTGGTCGGACTTCCCCCGATCCGGGCGCCGAGGCCGGCCAATGTGGTTGGCAATTGCATTGGCCATGAGTCACGATGAGCGCTTCGGCCAGAACGAAGATTCGCGGCGCTATCGACAACGGGCTCGAATGCTGGCTGGCCAGATCGGGGAAGGCCTCGACAGGTTGTGGGCTTGGCGGGTCGGCACGCTTGCCCCGCCGAAATCGACCTCAGCCCGACGACCGAGCAACAGGGACCTTTGCGAGAACCATCGATGAGCGACTGGACTGAAGGCTACCTTACCGACGTTGAATATTCCCATGCGTACAACAAGGAGCTCAATCCCTTGGTGGCGCGGTTGGCCTTCCTGGTGGCCGGCCTGTCGCCGCCCCGGTTCGGCACCGCCTGCGAGCTGGGCTTCGGCCAGGGCTTGAGCATCAATATCCACGCCGCCGCGTCGACCACCGAATGGTGGGGCACCGATTTCAACCCGACCCAGGTTGGCTTCGCGCGCGATCTCGGCGCGGCGTCGGGCGTGGACGTCAAGCTGTTCGACGAGGCCTTCGCCGACTTCGTTCACCGGCCCGAACTGCCGGAATTCGATTTCATCGGCCTGCACGGCATCTGGAGCTGGGTGTCGCCCGAGAATCAGGCGCTGATCGCCGATTTCATTCGCCGCAAGCTCAAGGTCCGCGGGATCCTCTATATCGGCTACAACGTCCCTCCGGGATGGGCGTCGTTGGGCCCGATCCGCCATCTGATGGCCGAGCATGCGGCGCTGGCCGGAGCAACGCCGGGCGGCAGGCTCGGCGCTCTCAAAGGCACGCTCGACTTCATCGACAGGTTCCTGGCGACCAATCCTGGCTTTCGCCGCGCCAATCCGCTCGTCGTCGACAGGTTCAACGGTATCCGGAACAAGGACCCGCACTACCTCGTCCATGAATACCTGAACGGCCATTGGCGGCCGTCGTACTTCACGGACATGGTCGCCGCACTGGCTCCGGCGCGCATCTCGTTCGCGTGTCCGGCGAGCTACATCGAGCACTACGATGCGATAAACTTCACGGCCGACCAATGGGCTCTGCTGCAAAGCGTGCCCGACAGTCCGTTCCGGCAATCGCTGCGCGACTTCATGATCAACCAGCAGTTCCGTCGCGACTATTGGGCCAAGGGTGCCGGTCGATTGACGCCGCTGCAGCAGGCCGAGGCGGTCGGCACGGAGCGTGTGGTGCTCGTCTCGCACCGGCCCAAGGTGGAGTTGAAAGTGACGTCGGCGCTGGGGGAGGCCGCCTTGCACGCCCCCATCTATGCGCCGGTGCTGGACTTCCTCGCCGACCACCAGCCCAAGACGATCGGCGAGATCGCAAATGCGTTGCAGCCGAGAAACATCACCTTCAAGCAGGTGATCGAGGCGGTCATGGTGCTGGCCGGTTCCGGCCATCTGATGCCGGCCCACGACGACGCCACGATCGCCCGGGTGCGCGCCTCGACCAAGCGGCTGAACGATGGCTTCCTCGATCGCGCGCGCAGCATCGGCGACTTGAATGTCTTTGCCAGCCCCGTCACCGGCGGCGCGATCGCGGCAACCCGCATCGTGCAGAATTTTCTTTCCGCCTATCGCAACGGCCGGACGACCCCCTCAGAGCTGGCCCAGTTCGTCTGGCGCCAACTCGACTCGCAAGGGCAGAAGCTCATCAAGGATGCCAAGACGCTCGAGACGGCGGAGGAGAATCTCGCCGTGCTCATGCCTCAGGCGACAGGGTTTCTGGACGAGCAGCTCCCGATCCTGAAGGCTCTTCAGATCGAGTAGAGTCGTATGCTCGGCGGGCGCTCGGGAGAGCCCGGTCGACAGCGTGGCCCGGCTTGAGGCAAAAGGGTCGGGCATGACCCTCCCGCCGAAGAACCAGGACCCTCGAGGCGTCCGCAAGGTCGAAGGGACGACTGCGGTCGATGCTTTCGTCCGCCAGGTCGAGCGGTTGCCGGCCAGCCGCGCGGGCGGTGGCCGCGGGCGCCTGCTGTTCGCCATGGATGCGACGGCGAGCCGCGAGCCGACCTGGGATCACGCCTGCGCCATCCAGAGCGAGATGTTCGTGGCGACCGAGGCGTTGGGCGGGCTCGATGTGCGCCTGGCCTTCTATCGCGGCTTCGACGAGTTCAAGGTCAGCCGTTGGACGGCGGACGGGCACGAGCTGGCGCGCCTGATGGGCGGTGTGCGCTGCCTTGCCGGCCGCACCCAGATCGGTCGCCTGCTCGCCTATGCCGGAGCGCAACGGCGCGAGAGCAGGCTCGATGCCGTGGTCTTCGTCGGCGATTGCTGCGAGGAGGACGTCGACGCGGTGGGCCATGAGGCGGGCCAGCTCGGCCTGCTCGGGCTGCCGGTGTTCGTGTTCCAGGAAGGCGAGGACCGCATCGCCTCGCGCCTGTTTCCCCAGATCGCCAAGCTGACGCGCGGTGCCTATTGCAAGTTCGATCGCTCGAGTCCCGATCAGCTCAGGCGCCTGCTGGGCGCGGTCGCCGCCTATGCCGCCGGCGGTCGCCCGGCCTTGCTGAAATACGGCCGCGAGCAGGGTGGGGCCGCGGCGCTGCTGACCAACCAGATGAAATGACATCGGGCTGGCGCGATTTGGCCGGCTAAACAGGATCGCCGTCTTGCGTTGGGTTCGTGTCGTCCTGTTCAATGTGCTGGGCATTGTCGTGGTGCTCGCGCTCGGCGAGGGCGTGGCGCGTCTGGTCGAGCCCAAACTTACCGACAATACCAATCCGATCACGCTGCCCGACCCCGAGCTGGCCTGGGTACCGCATCCCAATGGCCATGCGCGCCAAGTCGGCTCGGAGTTCGATATCGAGATCGTGAGCAACGAGCTGGGGCTTTACGACCTTCGCGTGCCGCCGGATCCCGACGGCACGCGGCTCTCGATCCTGGCGCTGGGCGACTCGCACACCGCCGCGGCCGGGGTCTCGACCGGACAGGCCTGGCCCAAGATCCTGCAGGCCGACCTCGCCGAGGATGGCGTGTCGGCCTGGGTCCACAATGCCGGCGTGCATGGCTACAGTCTCGATCAGTATCTGGTGCGGTTCCGACGTCTGGCGCCGATTGTGAAGCCGCGCGTGGTCATCATCGGCTTCTCGGCGGCCACCGATTTCTACGATGTCGGACGGACCGAGGCGGGCGACTTCGTCTACGGCAGCGACCTTGGTCGCATCTATTTCTCGCTCGACGACAAGGGCGAGCTGGTCGAGCATCGCGAGCTGGTCGGCAGGACGCTCGGCGCGGGGGACGGCGGCATGCCGTTCCTCAGCCTGAGGACCGTGCGCGCCGCGCTCGATCACCTGGCCTTGTATCGCCGGTTCAAGCGCAGCGAGCTCGCGATGTGGCTGGCGATGAGGCTCAGGACCGCTGATGAAGCGATGTGGCCCGGCCTCGACACCGCGCTCAAGGTCGATCTCTCGCCGGAGGATCGTCGGCGCTATGCTCTCGCCGGCAAGATCATCGGCCGCATTGCCGACGAAGCGCGCCAAGCCGGTGCCGTTCCAATCCTGGTGCACATTCCCTACCTCGCCCAGGTCTACGATTCGGTTTGGAACAGCTCGTTCGGGTCGGTGCCCAGCTATGACCGCGACCTCGCCGGCAAGCGCCTGGGCGATATCGCCCGGCAGCATGGACTGGTCTACGTCGATGTCTATCCGGCGATGCGCGATTTCGCTGCCAAGCAAGGCCAGTGGGCACACCACCCGATCGACGGGCATCCCAACGTCATCGGACAGCGCCTGATCGGCAACGCCGTGTTCGAGGTGCTGCGCGATTGCTTGAAGCGGAACCCGACTCTCGATCCGTATGGCTGTCGCTAGGCGCCCAGCAGCCGCGCCGTCCAGCCGCCGGGCAGCAGGCCGCCGAACCATACGGCGGCTTTGGTGCCGAGCGGGAAGGCGATGCGGGCGCGGTTCCCCGCCAAGCCGCGCCGGATGATAGCGGAGGCTTTTTCGGCCGACATCAGGAACGGCATCGGGAAGGGCGCATTGGCGGTGATGCGCGATACGACGAAACCCGGACAGACGACGCTGACGCCGACATCGCTTTTCTTCAGTACGTAGCGGATGCTCTCGCCCCACACCCGGACGGCCGCCTTGCTGGCATTGTACGAGGCCGAGTAGGGCAGGCCGATGAAGCTCGCCAGCGACGATACAATGGCGATCTGGCCGCGGCGGCGGGTCATCAGGCGGGACATCAAGGGCTCGACGGTGTTGAACACGCCATCGACATTGACGTCGAACGTCTTGCGGATGATCGCGAAATCGTCGAGCGAGGAATTGTCCTTGTCGATCGAGATGCCGGCATTGGCGATCACTAGGTCGACTGGGTGGCTGTCGTCGAACGCCGTCAGCCAGGCGGCGAGAGCCTGGCGATCGACCACGTCGATGGTGCTGGCGATGACCGTGGCGCCTTTGGCGCGGCAGGCTTGTGCCACCCCCTCAAGCCGGCCGGCATCGCGGCCGGTCAGGGCGAGTGCCGCGCCGGGGCGTGCATAGTCGAGCGCCAGGGCCTCGCCGATGCCGCTCGAGGCGCCGGTGATGACGATGCTGGAGAATTCCTTCATGGGATAACCTTCTGGCCCGGCGCGTTGTCTGCACGTCGGGCCGATACTAGAGTGCCGCCCCGCGCGGCGGCCAGGGGGCGGGCAGTGGAGTTGGACGATTGATCGCAAGCATGACGGGATACGCCCGCGCCCAGGGATCGGATGATCGACGGCGCTGGGCCTGGGAGGCGCGCAGCGTCAACGGCCGAAATCTCGATATTCGATGCCGCGTGCCCCAAGGGTTCGACCGCCTGGAGAACCCGGCGCGTACCGCGGTCGGCGCGAAAATGCGGCGCGGCAACGTCTCGCTGACCCTGACCATCACCAGCGAGCGCCAGGGCAAGCCTCTTCGCATCAATCGAGCCCTGCTGGCCGAGCTGTGCACCCTGGTCGAGGAGGTGCGGCGGGATACCGGCGCCGCCCCGCCGGCTGCCGACGGTCTGCTGCGCGTGCGCGGCGTGATCGAGGAAGAGGACGAGGGCGAGGACACCGAGGAGGCGTTGGCCCGGCTCGACAAGGCCCTCGGCGTCACGCTCGAGGAGGTTCTCAAGTCGCTGGCAGCAGCGCGGGCCGCCGAAGGCCAGGCGCTGGCACGCGTCATTGCCGGCCATATCGACGAGATCGAAGGGTTGTGCCGGCGGGCCGGCGAGCGTGCCGTGGCGCAAATCGGAACCTTGCGCGCGCGCTTCGAAAGCCAGCTCAGCGAGCTGCTCGAGCGGGCACCGTCCTTGTCGGAGGAGCGCTTCGCGCAGGAGGTGGCGCTGCTGGTGGGCAAGGCCGACGTGCGCGAGGAGCTCGACCGGCTCGATGCCCACATCACCCAGGCGCGCGGGTTGCTGGCCGACGCGCGGCCGGACAACCCCGTCGGCCGCAAGTTCGATTTTCTGTGCCAGGAATTCAACCGCGAGGCTAACACGCTGTGCTCGAAATCGGCCGATATCGAGCTCACCCGCGTCGGCATCGATCTGAAGGGTGCCATCGAGCGCATGCGGGAGCAGGTCCAGAATGTCGAATGACGCGGAAGCGCCGCCTCCCCACCGGCGCGGCCTGATGCTCGTGCTGTCCTCGCCGTCGGGCGCGGGCAAGACGACCCTGTCGCGCCAGCTCCTGGAGAACGACGCTCACATCAAGCTCAGCGTTTCCTGCACGACCCGCGAACGCCGACCGGGCGAGGTCGACGGGGTCGATTACCGCTTCGTCGATACCCCCACGTTCCGCGACATGCTCGAGCGTGGCGAGTTCCTCGAGCACGCGCGCGTGTTCGATCACTACTACGGCACGCCGCGGACGCCGGTCGCCGCCGCTCTCGATGCCGGCGGCGACATGCTGTTCGACATCGATTGGCAGGGCACCCAGCAGCTCAAGGAGAAGGGGCGCGACGATCTGGTGACGGTGTTCATCCTGCCGCCCTCGACGCACGATCTCGAGAAGCGGCTGATCACCCGCGCCCAGGATTCGCCCGACATCGTCGCCATGCGTATGGCCAAGGCGGCCGATGAGATGAGTCACTGGGCCGAGTACGACTACGTCATCATCAACCGCGACATCGCCACCAGCCTGATCCAGCTCAAGTCGATCTTGACGGCCGAACGGCTGAAGCGGGAGCGCCAATACGGCCTCGCCGACTTCGTCATGGCGCTGCGCGAGGGGCGGTGATCGGCTGACCGGTGCCAGCCTGGCCTTGCGAGCGCAGGACGAGCTGAGAGGGCGTGTAAGGCTTGCCCGAGAACTCGGCGATCAGGCGATCGCTCGCCGTCTCGATCGTCTCCTCCAGGCGACGCATGAACGCTTGCTTGTCGAGGCCGGTCTCGATCGGCGGCAGGAACTCGATGGCGGCGCGGCCTGCATTCTTGTGCCAGTCGCGCCGATTCCACAGCAGGCCGAGCGAGGTCGCGACAGGCGTCACCGGCAGGCCGAGATCGCGATAGAGGTAGTAGATGCCGGAGCGATAACGCTCGCGTTCGCCGGGCGCCATCAGGTTGCCTTCGGGATAGATCGCGATGTGACGGCCGCTGTCGTAGGCGCGCTTGGCGAACTCCGCCAGGTTCTCGCGCTCGCGCCCGCCGCCGCAGGTGTCGACGCGGATCATCTGCAGCCGATAGAGGATGGTGCCGATCAGCGGATAGTGGAACAGCTCCTTCATGGCCACGAAGGCAATCCCAGGGATGATCGCTGCCAAATAGATGCCGTCGCTCTCGCTGTGATGCTTGTTGGCGAGCAGCACTGGACCGAGGACGGGCAGGTTCTGCCGGCCGCGGAACTCGACCTTCATGCCGCCGATCACCCGTGCCGCCCAAACGACGCCCTTCGCCCAGTAGTGCAAGAGGCCGCGCAGGATCACCGGCGTCGGAATCGGTACCAGGATGATGCCCACGATCGCGGTGATAATGGTGAAACCGTAGAAGAAGAGATTGAAGGCGAGGGAGCGGATCATAGTGAATTATGATAGTGAGTGAGCGCTCACTTGTCAAGATAAGCTATCGCTGAAAGTGGCGCCTTCCGACGGCGCGCTTCGAGCAGGCAGTCGTATTCCACGTGCGCGGGAGGCCGGGGCCTACGGACGATCGCCCGGACTGGATAATCGAGGGCAGGCGGGCCGATGGTGACGAGGACAACTGGCGGAGAGCCCGGAGCGTCTTCATGTCGAGCTTCCAGGGCGGTCATGGGTCGCATGCTCAGGCACGAGCGTCCTTTGCCTGTCTCCAATCATGGCCATTGCTTGGCTTCAATGGCAGAGAGGAGGTCTCGCACCGATAAGCTCTCGTATCGAGCGCCTGCGGGAAAAAATCGCCTTCTCAGCCGCGCGAATGGCGACTCCGACGGTCCGTATCGAGTCGTCACGAATGTTCCCACGACGCCGAACTCGCGATTCAGCCAAAGAGCCAGCTCCCAGAGATCGTCTCCGTAGAGTCCGAGGTCCCGGTACAACTCGGTGTCGAGCGCAATCGGCAGCCCGCGAACCTTTGGCCCGGAAACTTCGCGGAGATAGTCCGAGACCGGGTCGAATGCCTGCTGGTCGCTACTCACGCTTAGCCATCGCCATTTGCCTGGAGCCGTTGACGTTCGCCAACCGCACGAAGTCGGCCACAGTCAACTCCTCGGCGCGGGCCGTTGGGGATAGGCCGAGGCTCTGCAGGACCGTTGTCGGATCGTCGAACAGGCTTGCCAACGAGCCGCGCAGCATCTTGCGGCGTTGGCCAAAGGCGGCGGCAGTGACGCTTTCGAGGGGTGTCAGATCGGCCAGCCGCTGGTCGGCCGGCAGCGGGGTCAGTCGCACGACGGACGACGTCACCTTGGGCGGCGGCACGAAGGCGGAGGGGGCGATGTCGAACAGGGGACGCACCGTGCAGACATGCTGGGCGATCACCGACAACCGACCGTAGGCTTTGCTGCGCGGGTGCGCGACCAGGCGATCGACGACCTCCTTCTGGAACATCAGCACCATGTCGGCGATCGCGTCGGCATTGTGCAGCCAGTGGAGCAGAAGCGGCGTGGAGATGTTGTAGGGCAGGTTGGCGACAATGCGTCGGGGCGGCGGCCCCAGAGAGGAAATGTCGACCGCGAGCGCATCGGCCTCGACGATCTTGAGACGGCCGTCGGCGGCCTGCTGCAGTTCGCCCAAGGCGGCGATGGCCCGGCGATCGACCTCGATCGCCACGACACGTCCGGCGCCTTCCATCAGGAGCGCGCGCGTCAGGCCGCCTGGGCCGGGGCCGATTTCGATGGTCGTCCCGTCCTGCAGGGTGCCCGCGGCGCGCGCGATGCGCCGCGTCAGGTTGAGGTCGAGCAGGAAATGCTGGCCGAGCTGTTTCCTGGCATCGAGGCCATGGGCGCCGATGGTCTCGCGTAGCGGCGGCAGCCGGGTGAGGGCATCCATCTCGGCGGCGCCGGTCAGGGCGCGCGCCGGCGCGCCATATCGTCGGCCATGGCGATCGCGGCGAGCAGGCTGGTTGGATCGGCGAAACCGGTGCCGGCGATGTCGAGCGCTGTGCCGTGATCGGGCGAGGTTCGCACGAAGGGCAGGCCGATGGTCACGTTGACACCGCCGGCGAAGTCCACGGTCTTGATCGGGATCAGCGCCTGATCGTGGTACATGCAGATTGCGGCATCGTAGGCCCGCCGCGCCGCCGCGTGAAACAACGTGTCGGCCGGCGCCGGGCCGCGAACGGCGATGCCGTCGCGCCGCAACGTCTCGATGGCTGGCGCAATCACCCGGATCTCCTCGTCGCCCATCGCGCCCTGCTCGCCCGCGTGGGGATTGAGGCCGGCCACCGCGAGGCGCGGCCGGGAGATGCCGAACAGCCGGCTCAGTCCCGACGCTGTCAGGCGGCCCGCCCGCACGATCTTATCCACATCGAGTGCCCGCACTGCGTCGGCGAGCGACAGATGGATCGTCACCGGCACCACGCGCAGCTCGGGACAGGCCAGCATCATGGCGACGTCGACCCCGCCTGCCAGCTCGGCCAGGTACTCGGTATGTCCAGGATGCTTGAAACCGGCATCCTGCAGCGTCTTTTTCTGCAAGGGATTGGTGACGAGCCCGGCAACCTCGCCGGTGAGGGCCAATCGGGCGCCGCGCTCGATCGCTTCCAGGGTCGCCGGCGCATTGGTGGGATCGGGATGGCCGGCCTGCGACGGGCCGCGCAGGCGGACCGGGAGGACGGGCAGTGCGGTCTCGAACGCTGCGTCCGCGCCGTCCGGTCCCGAGATTTCTCGAATGGGAACCGCCAGTTCGAGCGCCTTGGCCAGGGCGGCGAGGCGTTGCGGGTCATCGAGGGCGAAGAATGGACGGCCGACCTGGCGGCGTGCCAGCCAGGCCTTGAGCGTCAGCTCTCCGCCGATCCCGGCCGGCTCGCCCATGGTGACGGCGAGCGGCGAGCCTCGGGTCATGGCTGCTTGACGTCGATCGTCGCTTGGCGACGGAGGTCGCGCATGTAGCGCCGTCCGGCAGCTTCGAGCTTCTGGATGAGAATCTGCTGCGAGATTGCGTCGCGACCGGGCAGGCCGTCGCCGCCGGTCTTGCCGCACAGGGATACAATCTGGACGCCCTCGGCGACACGGAACGGGCCGGCCGTCCCGCCCGGGTTGAGACGGGGAAGCTGCTCGTACATCTGAGGGTTGGCAGCGAGGTCGCCGACCCGCACGCCCTGAAGGTCACCGGCCGTTGCGCCCTTGGTCTGCTGCGCCAGTGAGAAAAGGTCGCGGCACCCGCGTACCGAGCTCATGGTCTTCTGGGCGATGGCGGTGGCGCGGTTGGTCTCCTCGGGCGAGGCGTCGGCCGGCAGCGGCAGGGTCATCTGCACGAGATTGAGCCGGATGTCGTCGGGTCGGGCGGTAGCGAACTGCCGGCGGTCGATGACGTAGAGGATGTGGTAGCCGGCGGGGCTGCGGATCGGCTCGGAAAACTGGCGGACCTGGAGCCTGTCGATTGCGGCATCGAGGGCGGGGTCCAGCGAACCCGGCAAGACCCAGCCGATCTCGCCGCCGGCCTGCGCCGTCGCGCCTTGGGAGAATTGCTGCGCCACCGCCCCGAACGGGGCGCCGGCCCGAAGCTGACCGATGATGCGATCAGCGCTGCGCTTGGCGTCGTCGGCGAGCTCGGGGCGGTCGACGGGCACGAAAATCTCGGCAACGCGCGCTTCGGTCTTGCCGACATTCGACTTCATGCGATTGAGCGCATCGTCGATCTCGCCCTCGGAAACGTCGACTTGGGGCCGCACGCGCCGCCGCACGATCTTGGACCAGGCGATCTGCGCGTCGATCTGCTGGACGGCGATCTCGAAGGGCACGCCGACGCTTTGCAGATACTGCCTGAACTGTCCCCGACCCATCCCGGCTGCCCGCTCGATGTCGGTGAAACGTTGGTCTAATTCGGTCTGGCTGGTCTTCAGACCGAGCCGCTTGGCGTCCTGGAGCTGCAGCTTTTCGTCGATCATCTGGCGCAGAATCTGCGAGGCCATACGCTGACGAAGCTCGGGACTGTCGGTCAGGCCGGTCGTCCGGATGGCGAACAGGACTCGCTGCGAGAGGTCGAAATCGGTGATCGCATCGTCGTTCACACGCGCGACGACGCGCAGGCCCTGCGCCGCTGCGGCGAGCGGCAGGAGGACGGCCATCAAGGCGACGAAAGTGCGGAGGAACGACGCGGACATTGCACCGGCATAGTGACAGAGGGGACGACATTATAGGCTGCGACCGACTCGCCGCAACGCACCGCGGCCCTCCTAGGCAGAGACTATGGCAAGAGTGCGGGCAAGCTTGACGCTCGCCAGCGGGTGGTTTAGCCGAACACGGCATGTTCGCGACGTGAGGTGCGTCGCGGATTCAACGCGCCACGGCCCAGAAGGCGAACGATCCGCCGCATGACTACAATCCGCCGCTCGGCCAGTGCCCCCAGCACATGGGCCCGGATTTGTTCGGGGGTGGGCTATCATCTCGACAATCTGGGCCGATGGCTGATCGTCAATGCTCCGGCTATCGGCTCGACCTACGCAGCCCTATTGGCGCCGGGCGTGCCCCGGCTGCGGCCGCGACCGGGGTGGATGTTCGCCGAGGAATACTATGATCAGCGGCGCTGGCTGGCCTGCCGGCGTGGTGCATTGTGGGAGGCGGCTCGTGAGAAAGACCTCGCCGTGCCGCTCACCGTACGCTGGCACGGCGGCACGACGGTCGACCTCACCCTGGGCAACGACAACAGCCTCTGCCTCTATGTCTGTGGATCGTTCGAGCCGAACGAGTTCGCCTTCCTCGACCGGGTGCTGCGAACCGGCATGGTGTTCGTCGATGTCGGCGCCAATGACGGCTATTACACACTGTTCGCGGCGCGGCGGGTCGGCGCAGCGGGCCGTGTCGTCGCGGCGGAGCCGAGTTCGCGCGAGCGCGCGCATTTGCAACGCAATCTCGGTCGCAACGGCCTCGACAACGTGGCGGTCATTCCAGCCGCGATCGGCGCAGCGCCCGGCCTCGCCGACCTTCATCTCGCCCATGGCGTCCACGCCGGCCACAACACGCTGGGTGACTTTGCCCACGACGATGTGGTGCGAGCGAGCCTGGAGCGGGTGCCGGTGGAGACGCTCGACGCCGTGGTCGCCCGATTCGGGCTGGCGCGCGTCGACTTCATCAAGGTCGACGTCGAAGGCGCCGAAGCGAACGTCATTGCGGGAGCCACGACGGTGCTCACCGCCATGCGGCCGACCATGCTGATCGAGGTCAACGACAAGGCCTTGCGCGCCCAGGGCAATTGCGCGGCCGGCCTGCTGTCGACGCTGAGAGACGATCTGCGCTACGATATTTTCGTCTTTTCACCGATCAGCGGGCTGGTCGAGCGCCCGAAGGATACCGACCCCTTGTCGCCCAATATCGTGGCGATTCCCCGCGAGCGGGTGGCCGAGATTCTGGGGCGGCCTGAAGTTCTTCCAGACGGCGGGCGCTCCGCCCGCTCATAAGCCGAGCGGGTGGGGCGTCCTCGGCCCTCGAGACGTTTAGCTCGCTACCGTCCGCTCTGATCCCGCTCCGACAGGATCGGGTCGCGGATCGGCCACCAGATGTTCAGGGTGGGGTCGTTCCACAGCAGCGTGAACTGGCCGGCGCGGTTGTACTCGGTGCTTTGCTTGTAGTGGAAGATGGCGCGCTCGCTCATGACCAGGTGCCCATTGCCGAAGTTCGGCGGGACCAGGACCTGCAGACGATTGCTGTCCGACAGGGTGAAGGACGCCCATTGGCGATACTGCGCCGAGTTCGGGTCGTTGTTCACGACCACCATGTAAAAGCTGCCCTGCAGGCAGGAAATCAGCTTCCAGGTCGTGCTGTCGCCGTGAATGCCGCGCAGCACGTGGCGATGCGAGACCGAGATGTCGTCCTGGATGAAGTCGATCGGAATGCCGGCCGTGAAGTAGGCGTTGCGATTGTAGGTCTCGATATAGTGGCCGCGAAAATCCTCGAAGACGGTCGGCGGCTTGATCAGCAGCACCGATTCGAGCTTGGTCGTGAATACTTCCATGACAACCCCTCCCGATCAGGTCCCCGACTTGGCGGCGCCGAGCAGGTCCTCCTTGCGGTAGACGAGCGTCGAGCCGGTGAAGTCGGCGGAAACCGGAACTGTGATGAGATGCGACAACGCCTCCCGCACCGCCGGCTGACGGTCCGGCGGCACGACGAACACCATGAAGCCGGTGCCACCGGCGCCCAACAGCTTGCCGCCCAGCGCGCCGGCACGTTGGGCGTCGTCGTAGATGCGGTCGATGGTCTTGGTGCTGGTGCCGTTGGCGAGCTGGCGCTTCAGCAGCCAGCTTTCGTGCAAGAGATGCCCGAATGCCGCCATTTCGCCGGCATGGAGCAGCTCGGCGGCGATCGCCACCATCTCGTACATGCGTGTCAAATGTGCGGCGTTGGCCTCGAGCCTTCCGATCAGCCGTTTGGCGAAGTCGGAGGAGAGGCGGCTGCTGCCGGTGTAGAACAGCATCAGCCACTGCTCGAACTCGGTGCGGCGGGCATCGCTGAGCCCGAGCGGCGTAACCGAGAACGAGTCGTCGCGCTCGAAATTGATGATGTTCAGGCCGCCATAGGCGCTGGCAATCTGGTCCTGACAGCCGACGCTCTCGCGCAGCCGATTCTGCTCGAGATCCATGGCGCTGACCGCCAGGGCGTGCGCGTCGAGCGTCTCGCCGCGCATGGCATGCAGCGCGTTCATCAAGCCGACGGCGAAGGCCGAGCTCGAGCCAATGCCGGAGCGGGCGGGCAGGTCGCCTTGATGAAACAGCTCGACGCCTTGGCTGTCGTCGTAGCCCAGTGCTTGCAGCCCGGCCCGTACCGCGGGGTGCTGGATCGCGGCCATCTCGCTCACCGCCTCGATGTGCGACCAGATGATGCGATGGCGGATGCCGAAGAAGGGTGGCAGGAAGCCGGTGCCGATGTAGCAGTACTTGTCGATCGCCATCGACAGGACCGCGCCGCCGTGGCGGCGGAACCAGGCCGGATAGTCGGTGCCGCCACCGAAGAAGGAAACGCGGTACGGCGTGCGGGAAATCGCCATCAGCATCGGGAAATCGTCACCTTGTCAGGAAACGGTCGCCTTCCGTCGCGACACGGTTCCGCCAATAGTCGAGAAGATCGCCCAGGGTCTTCTCGTAGGGAATTTCGGGCTGCCAGCCGGTATGGGCGCGGAACTTCGCCGTGTTCGGGACTTGCAGATCAGCATCGATCGGGCGCAGGCGGTCGGGATCGACCTCGACGCGGATGTCGGCCTTGCATGGCGAGAACGAGATCAGCGTGTCGAGGATGTCCTTCACCGTGCAGGAGTGGATGCCGCCGATATTGTAGTAGGCGCCGGGCGTCGGATTGACGGTCACCAGCATGTAATAGGCGCGCACCGCGTCGCGAACGTCGGCGACGGTGCGCAGCGATTGCAGGTTGCCGACCTTGACCACCGGCGGGATGTGGTTGTGCTCGATCATCGCGATCTGCTTGGCGAAGGTCGATTCGGCGAACACGTCGCCGCGGCGTGGCCCGGTGTGGGTGAACATGCGCGTTGTCATCACCGTCATGCCGTAGGCCTCGGCATAGAAGCGGCCGACCAGGTCGGTGCCGACCTTGGAAATGGCGTAGGGCGAGGCCGGATGGAACGTGCATTCCTCGTCGATCGGCAGCTTCTCCTTGGGCACGCGACCGAACACTTCCGACGAGGCGCAGACTTGGATCACCGCCTTGGGCGCGTGCTGGCGCAGCGCATCGAGCACGCGCACGGTTCCCTGTACGTTCGTGTCCATGGTGTCGAGCGGCGCATCGAAGCTGGTGCGCGGAAAGCTCTGGGCGGCGAGATGAAAGACGTAGTCCGGCTTGGCCGAGGCCACCACGTTCTGGATCGACATCGTGTCGCGTAGATCGCCGTAGAGAAGCGACACGCGGTCCTTGGCGTTGATGCGCCCGGCGATGTTGGCGAGGTTGTCGAGCGGACTGCGCCAGCGACACATGCCGACGACATCCCAGTCGGTGCGCTCGAGCAGGAATTCGGCGAGGTGTGAACCGACCATACCCGTGATGCCGGTGATGAGGGCGCGCGGCGGGGCCATGATCGTCTGTCTATCCTGTCCTGCAGATCGGCGGTCTACTTAGTCGAGGGCACGCCAAAAGGCCACCCCCTGTCCCGATCCTCAAGTTCCTCTCCCCCGTTAGGGGGAGAGGTTAGGTGAGGGGGCTTTGAACGCCGCTGGATCACCTTGAACCCCCTCACCCAGCCTCTCCCCCTAGCGGGGGAGAGGAGACAGAAATACGTCCCGTTGCCTTGCGAGTCGGACGTCTCTATGGTCCCTCGATCCGCGAAAAACCGCCAACTTGTTATGAATTCCGACCGAGAGCCCCTGCCCAAGACGATCTCGATACAATTGTACAAGAGCCTCTTCCTGGCTCGTCGTTCCGAAGAGTACATCGTCAAGCATTATCCCGAAAACCTGATGCGCACCCCCATGCACATGTCGATGGGGCAGGAGTTCGTGTGTGTCGGCGTGTGCGCGGCGCTCGACGGCAAGGCCGACGTGTTCGCCTCTTATCGCAGCCATGCCGCCTTCTTGGCCCAGACCCACGACACCGACCGCTTCTTTTCCGAGCTCTACGGCCGCACCTCGGGGACCGGTGAAGGCAAAGGCGGCTCGATGCACCTGGCCGCCCCCGATCAGGGCCACATCCTGTCGAGCGGCGTCGTGGCGACGCAGATTCCGATCGCCGTCGGTGCCGCCTTCGCCAATCTCAGGCTCGCCACCGGGCGCACCGCTGTGGCTTTCTTCGGCGATGGCGCCGCCGATGCCGGCGTGTTCTGGGAAAGCCTCAATTCGGCGGCGCTCTTCCGCTTGCCCATGCTGTTCGTTTGCGAGGACAACGGCTACGCCGTCGACACGCCGCGCGCGGCACGCCAGGTGCCGTCTTCGCTCGCCGAAGCGGTGAAGCCATTCGGCTGCGACTCCTACGAGGACGATAGCGGCGACGTCGAGAGCGTCTATTCGCTGGCGCGCGGTGCAGCCGAGAAGGCCGCGCGCGATCGCCGTCCAGCCTTTCTCGACATCAAGTGCTGTCGCTATCTCGAGCATGTCGGTATCGGCACCGACTGGAACTGGGGCTATCGCGACCAGGCGACGGTCGAGCGCGATTGGATCGCTCGCGACGCCGTCAAGGTGCAGCGCGCGCGACTCGCCCATCACCAGATCGGCGAGAGCGCCATCGCGGCGATGGAGAGGGAGATCGACGAGACGATCCAGGTCAGCGTGAAGCGGGCGGCAGAGGCACCGATCCCCGAACCGGCACGGCTGCACGCGGGTGTGTTCCATGCGAAAGCTTGACTACGCCGGCGCCATCCGCGAGGCGATGGCACAGGAGATGGCGCGCGATTCCCGAGTGTTCGTCTACGGCATCGGCGTGCCCACGTGGTCGTCGATCTTCGGCACCACCAAAGGCCTCGTCGAGACGTTCGGTCCGGAGCGCTGCTTCGATACGCCGATCTGCGAGGATGCGATGACCGGCTTCGGCCTGGGCGCGGCGATCCGCGGCCTGCGGCCGATCCACGTTCATATTCGCGTCGACTTCATGATCCTGGCGACCAATCAGTTGCTCAACATGGTGTCGAACTACATCTACTCGACCGGCGGCAAGCTCAAGGTGCCGCTGGTGGTGCGCGCCGTGATCGGTCGCGGCTGGGGGCAGGGCGCGCAGCACAGCAAGAGCCTGTTCTCCAACTTCACCCACATTCCCGGCCTCAAGGTGATCGCGCCGACCACCCCGTCGGACGTCAAGGGCATGCTGACGGCGGCTATTCGCGACGACAATCCGGTGATCTGCTTCGAGCATCGCTGGCTCTACTGGGCCGAGGAAGACGTGCCGGAGGAACCCTACGAGGTGCCGTTGGGAGTCGGCCGCATCCTGCGGCCGGGACGCGACGTCACCGTGGTCGGCCTGTCGTGGATGAATGTCGAGGCGCGGCTTGCCGCCGACATCCTCGCCAGGCGCGGCGTGTCGCTGGAGATCGTCGATCCGCGCACGCTGGCGCCGCTCGACGAGGAGCTGATCCTCGACTCGGTGCGGCGTACCGGCCGCTGCATCATCGCCGATTGCGACTGGGTCGACTCGGGCTTCAGCGCCGAGCTGTCGGCGCGCATCAACGAGAAGTGCTTCGGCCAGCTCAAGGCGCCGGTCAAGCGCATCGGCTTCGCCCACACACCCTGCCCGACGGTGCGCGAGCTCGAGAACGAGTTCTATCCCAACGCGCGCACCATCGTGCAGGCAGTCGAGAACATGCTCGGGCTGGAAGCGGCCAATCTCGACGGCGAGGATTTCTTCAGCCACGAGCGGCGCTTCCGCGGCCCGTTCTAGGCCGGTCCGGGTATGGAACTCGGCCTCTCCGGAAAGGTCGCCCTGGTGAGCGGGGGCAGCCATGGCATCGGGCTTGCGTCGGCCAGGCAACTGGCGGCCGAGGGCTGCCATGTCGCCATCTGCTCGCGCTCCCAGGCCAGGCTCGATGCGGCGGTGGCCGAACTGGCGACGTTCGGCGTACGCATTCTGGCGGTCACCGCCGATCTGCTCGAAGCGGACGCCGCCGATCGCGTCATGGACGCGGTCGAGCGCGAGTGGGGGCGGCTCGACATCCTGGTGAACAACGTCGGCGGCGGCGGGCGCTGGGGCAAGGAGATCGTCGAGGAGACCGAGCTGCGTGTCTTCAGCGAGGTCTACGAGAAGAACGCCATGGCGGCGGTGCGCTTCACGCGCCGGGCCCTGCCGCACATGCGGCGCGCCAAATGGGGCCGCGTCGTCACCATCACCTCGATCTATGGCGGCAAGGAGGGCAACGGCCGGCCATGGTTCGTCATGGCCAAGGCGGCCGAGACCGCCCTGATGAAATCGCTTTCCGGCATGGCCTACCTAGTGCGCGACGGCATCACCTTCAATTCGGTGGCGCCGGGCGGGATCTATATCCCCGATACGGGCTTCGAGGACGAGCGGCGGCGCGATCCGGCGGGCTTCCAGCGCATGGTCGACGCGGAGTATCCCCTGGGCCGGCTGGGCACGCCCGAAGAGGTGGCCGCCGTCGTCGTCTTCCTGTGCTCGAACCAGGCGAGCCTGGTCAATGGCGCCAATATCACCGTCGATGGCGGCCAGAGCGGCAGCTTCTGAGATTGCCAGACGGCACGGGCTCCTTTAGCTGTCTGCGGCCCTGTTTTCTGGTGGGAGCGTCTGTCTGTGAGGGATGAAGCGACATATCGCCGGCTGTTCCGGACAGCGCTGCTGATCCGGCTGGTCGAGGAGCGGGTCATCGCGCTCTACCCGTCCGACAAGATCCAGAGCCCGGTCCATCTGTCGATCGGCCAGGAGGCGGTCGCGGTCGGCGTGTGCGACGGCCTGCGGCCCGACGATCTGGTGTTCGCGACCTATCGCTCGCACGGCTTCTACATCGCCAAGGGCGGCCGGCTCGATGCCATGTTCGCCGAGCTGTACGGCCGCACCGGCGGCATCTCGGGCGGCAAGGCGGGCTCCATGCATCTCGCCGCGCCGGAAGTGGGCCTGATGGGCTCGTCGGCGGTGGTGGCCAGCACCATTCCGCACGCCGTCGGCGCGGCCCTGAGCTTCAAGCGCCGAGGCAGCGATCGCGTCGCCGTCGCGGTGTTCGGCGACGGCGCGACCGAGGAGGGCGTCTATCACGAGAGCCTCAACTTCGCCGCGCTGATGAAGGTGCCGGTGCTGTTCCTGTGCGAGGACAATGGCCTCGCCGTGCACAGCCATCGCCCGGTGCGCCAATCCTATCGTCTTGCCGAGCATGCCGCCGCGTTCGGCATCGCCAGCCGCAGGTTGGAGGGGGGCTGGGACTTTCTGGCGGTGCGCGATGCGACCCTGGAAGCAGCGGCCAAGGTGCGGGCCGGCGCGCCCTTCGTGCTCGAGATCGTTACTTCGCGCTACAAGGAGCATGTCGGCGTCGGCGAGGATTTCCATTTCAATTATCGCACCAGCGACAGCGTCGATGCGTTCAAGCGACGCGATCCGCTGATCGTCGACGCCGCGCTCGCCAGCGCGCTGCAGCCCGAGCTCGAACGCGAGATCGACGCCGCGGTGGCCTTTGCCGAAGCGAGCCCCGCGCCCGGCCGGCCCGAGCTCCTGACCGACATCATCTAGCGCCGTGAGTGTTCCCACCATGAATGTCGCAATGGCCAAATCGGCTTCGCAGGGCGCGCGCGTGCTGTCTTATGCCGGCGCCCTGCTCGAGACCATGGATGCAGCCCTCGCCGCGCATCCCAACGTGTTCATCATGGGTCAGGGTGTCGATGACTTTAAGGGCATCTTCGGCTCGACCACCGGGCTCGCCGAGAAGTACGGTGCTGCGCGCGTGTTCGACGTGCCGCTGATGGAAGAGGGCATGACCGGCATCGCGATCGGCGCGGCGCTGGCCGGCGACTATCCGATCACGACCCACATCCGTGCCGATTTCTCCTTCCTGGCGATGAACCAGATTCTCAATCTGGCGGCCAAGTACCGCTACATGTTCGGCGGCCTGATGAGCTGCCCGATGCTGATTCGCATCGTCGTCGGCCGGAGCTGGGGGCAGGGCGCGCAGCATTCGCAGAGCCCGCAATCGACCTTTGCGCATTACCCCGGCCTCACCGTGGTCATGCCGTCGAGCAGCCAGGCGATCCTCGACATGTATCCGGCGATCATTGCCAAGCATCCCGGGCCGGTGATCAGCATCGAGCATCGCCTGCTCTACAATCTCGATTTCACCGTTTCGGACTCCGCCAAGACCGTGCCGCTCGGCAGCTACATCGCGCGCGAGGGCAAGGACGTCACCGTGGTCGCGACCTCGGTGATGGTGCTGGAGGTGCTGCGCGCCGCGCAATACGTGCAAGACAAGACGGGCATCTCGGCCGAGATCATCGATCTCAACTCGATCAGCCATCCCGACTGGGAGCTGGTGGCCGGGAGCGTACGCAAGACCGGCCGGCTGGTCGTCGCCGACACGTCGTGGCTCGAGTACGGCGTGGCGGCCGAAGTGTGCCGCCAGCTCGTGATGCGCGATCCGCGTTTGCTGCGCCAGCCGCCGTCGATGCTCGGCATGGCGCCGGCTCCCTGTCCGACGGCCAAGAGCCTCGAAGACATCTACTATCCGAGCCAGCATGAGACCGTCGACGCCATCCTCGCCCAGGTGAAGGGCGCCGACCACGGCATCGCCCTGCCGGTCGAGCGCTCGATGACCGAAGGCTACAAGCGCTTCCGCGGCCCGTTCTGATCTTGTTTTTCGGACCGCCGACGGTCCGGACGATCATGATTTGTGCGCGCGATACCAGGCGATCGTGCGGCGCAGGCCGTCGGCCAGCGACGTCGTGGCCTCGAAACCCAGCAATCGGCGGGCGGCGCCGTTGTCCATGAGACGGACCGGGATCGTGCTGGGCCGTGAAGGGTCGTAACGTATGTCGGCGTCGTCGAAGCCGTCGATGGCGAGGATTTGCTCGAGGATCTGGCGGACCGAATGGCCTTTGCCCGCGCATAGATTGAGGGCGAGGAAGGGCCGGTCGACGGCAAAGGCTGAAAGCAGACCCTGGATGAAATCGTCGACGTAGATCAGGTCGCGGATGTCGCCGCCAGTGCCCCACACATCGAGTGGCCGGTGGCGCTCGATGACACGCCGGATCAGCGCCGCCGTGACGTGGCTGACGGCGAAGTCGAACTTGTCGTAGGGGCCGTAGACGTTGGACGGTCGCACGACCAGCGTGGGCATCGGCTGGGCGATCTTTTCGGCGTAGGTGCGGCACAGGATTTCGGCATAGCGCTTCATCCAGCCGGCGGCGAAGTAGACGTCGTGCGGGTCGCCGTCGAACATCTCGTCCTCGCCGACTGGCCGGTCGTCGGTTGGCGGGTAGGCGGCACCGCTCGAGATGAAGCAGAACTTGGCCACCCGCGCGCGATGAGCGGCTTCGAGCATGAGGGTGTTTACTAGGACGTTGGGCGTGATGTGGACGAGCGGCGTGGTGCGGATGACGGCCGCTCCGGAGGTGTGGGCGGCGCACAGGAAGACGTAGTCCATGCCTTCGACGACCCGGGCGCAGTGCTCGGGCTGGCGGAGGTCGGCCTGCACGAGCTCGGCTCCCGGAATGTCGACCTGAAGCGGCTTCTGATGGGTCGTGAGCCGCAGCCGTGCGCCACGGCCCGCCAGCGCGAGGGCCAGATTGGTTCCCAGGAACCCGGCGCCGCCGGCGATTAGAATATTCTTGCCCGCGAAGTCCATGTCAGGTGCCACCACAATAACGCCTTGGTTCTCAAGGCATTGCGCCTAGCAATTGTGTTGCGCAAGGGTGGCAGTCGGCTTACCTCTACGCCAATGTCGACAGGCATTCGACCAGACCCGATCGTAGCTGGGCCGAGTCCGGCTGAGGCACCACGCTCTCCTGTCGTGGTCGGCCTGGTCCAGATCAATAACTCCTTCTCCGGCCAGAATTACCTGCCGTACTCGGTCGCCCTGCTGCAGACCTATGTGCAGAAGATGGCCGAGGACCCCGGCCGCTACCGGTTCTTGCCGCCGCTCTACAAGCGTGTCCGCATCGCCGATGCCGTCGAGGCGCTGAAGGATGCCGACCTTGTCGGCTTCAGCACTTATGTCTGGAACGGCCGCATCTCGCTCGAGATTGCCCGCCGCCTCAAGGAGCTGAAGCCCGGTATCGCGATCGTGTTCGGCGGCCCGCATGTCCCCGACCAGCCGGAAGCCTTCCTGCGGGCGAATCGGCAGATCGACCTCGCCGTTCACAACGAGGGCGAGCGGACCTTCCTGAAGCTGCTCGATGCCTTCCCGGACCGGCAGGCCTGGCAGAGCCTGCCGGGCGTCAGCATGGTCACGGCCGACGGCGGTTTCGTCCGCAACCCGAACATTGATCGGGTGCGCGACCTCGACGAGATCCCGTCGCCGTTCCTGGAGGGGGCGTTCGACGCCATCATGGCGGCCAGTCCGCACGAAAGCTGGATCGGCCTGTGGGAGACCAATCGCGGCTGCCCGTTCCGATGTACCTTCTGCGACTGGGGCTCCGCCACGGCGGCCAAGGTCACCAAGTTCGGCGAGGACCGACTCTATCGTGAGGTCGACTGGTTCGCCGCCAACAAGATCGAATACATCTTTTGCTGTGACGCAAATTTCGGCATCCAGAAGCGCGACGTCGACATCGCGAACTATGTCGCCTCGATCAAGAAGGGGACCGGCTACCCAGTAGCCTTGTCGGTGCAGAACACCAAGAACGCGACGGAACGCGCCTACGAGACCCAGAAGATCCTGTCCGACGCCGGGCTGAACAAGGGCGTGGCGCTCTCCATGCAGAGCGTCGACAAGGCGACCTTGACCGCCATCAAGCGCGACAATATCGCGCTCGGCACCTACATGGAGCTGCAGCGGCGCTTCACCCGCGACAAGGTCGAGACCTATTCGGACCTGATCCTCGGCCTGCCCGGCGAGACCTACGAATCCTTCGTGCAGGGTGTCGACCAGCTCATCGAGAACGGTCAGCACAACCGCATCCAGTTCAACAACCTGTCGATCCTGCCCAATGCCGAGATGGGCGATCCGGCCTACCAGGCCAAGTACGGCATGGTCACGGTCGAATCCAAGATCATCAATATCCACGGCGAGCGCATCGAGCTCGACGACGACGTGCCCGAGGTCCAGGACTTGGTCGTCGCGACGGCGGCGATGCCGCTGGCTGACTGGCGGCGCACCCGCGTCTTCTGCTGGATGACCGCGCTCCTGCATTTCGACAAGCTGTTCCAGTTGCCGCTGATTCTGGCGCACGGCATTTCCGGCATCGCCTATCGCGACATGATCGAGGCCTTCATGGCCGCCGATCCGGCGCGTTTCCCCCTGATCGCCGAGATCAACGCGTTCTTCCACGACGAGGCACGGTCGATCCAGCAAGGCGGCGCCGAATACGTCTTCTCCAAGGAGTATCTCGGCATCTACTGGCCGGCCGACGAGTTCATCTTCGTCAAGCTGACGGCCGAGGGCCGTTTCGACGCCTTCTATGCCGAGGCGGGCAGGCTGCTGGCCGAGACGGTCGGCGCCCGGAGCAATGGGCTGCCGATGGAGATCATCGAAGAGGCGATCCACCTCAATCACGCCCTGGTCAACCAGCCCTTTGCCAAAGGCAACCTGACGCTCCGGGTGAAGCACAATCTGCTCGACTACTGGCACAAGGTGCGCGGTGGCGAGCCGGCGCGTCTGGCCGAGGCCTTGATGGCGGTCGACATCGACCGGACCAGCAAGCCCTACGACGATTTTCAAAAATGGTGCCGCGAGATCGTCTGGTGGGGCAACAAGAAGGGAGCCTATCTCTACGCACCGCGGGCGGTCGAGATCACGCCCGAGCTGGCCGGGCATTACTGAGTTTGTTCGTTGTTGAGTGTGACCTTCTTGGTCTCCTCCCCAGCTTCGCTGGGGAGGTGTCCGCGTCAAAGCGTTTTGGCCCGAACGGCCAAAAGCGCGCCGCGGACGGAGGGGTCTTGAGTCATGATTTATGAGGCTCATGACCCCTCCGTCGCCGTGAGACGGCGACACCTCCCCAGTGAAGCTGAGGAGGAGAAAGCTTTTCCATGAACTACCGGGCTCTCGGCCGTACTGGGATCGTGGTCTCGGAGATCGGGTTCGGGGCCTGGGGGATCGGCGGCCGTACGGTCGCCGAGACTTCGTATGGCGATACCGACGACCTGACCTCGCTGGCGGCGCTGGCGCGAGCACGTGAATGCGGCATCACCTTCTTCGACACGTCGGCGGCCTACGGCGACGGACACAGCGAGGAACTGATCGGCGACGCCTTTCACGCCTGCCGCAGCGACGTCGTCCTGGCGACCAAGGCGGGGTACGATTCTTGGAATCGCCCGCCGGATTTCTCCCCGGAGGCCATCGTTGCGTCGACCGAGCGCAGCCTCCGTCGCCTGCGGACCGACTACGTCGACCTGCTTCTGCTGCACAATCCGCCGTCAGATATTCTTCGGTCCGGCGAGATACGCGAGGTTTTCGCGAGATTGCTGGACAGCGGAAAGATTCTCGCCTGGGGCGCCTCGACCAAGAGCCCGGGGGATGCCTTGACGGCGTTGCGTTCCACCGACATCCCCGTCATCCAGGCGAACTTCAACATGATGGATGTCCGGGCGTTGACCGGCGGCCTGTTTGAGGCCCTGGAAGGGCTGGGCACGGGCTTCATCGCGCGGACGCCGCTCTGCTTCGGCTTTTTGTCCGGCACCATCCGACACGACACCAATTTTCCGCCTGGCGATCACCGCCTGGGCTGGTCGCCGGCCCAGCTCGCCAATTGGATCGATGGCGCCCGGGACCTGCTGGATGTGATCGGAGCCGAACCAGGAACGAGCGGGGTGCAGGCGGCCCTGCGCTTCTGTCTGTCGTTCAGGGAGGTATCGAGCACGATCCCGGGTATTTTGACGCCGGCAGAGGCCGATCAGGACGCGGCCGCCAGTGCGCTCGGGTCATTGCCGCAGCGGGCGCTCGACGCCGTTCTCGAGATCAATCGGAACCGACAGTTCTTCGTTGCGGCAGCGAAAGCGACCTGAGGAAGTCGTACAGGTTGCCGCCGGAGAACAGGTGACCGGGAATGCCAGCCGCCGCTGCCGCCTCCAGGTCGGTCTGCCGATCGCCGATCAGGAAGGACCGGCCGGCATCGACCGGCCAATCGACCATCAGCTTGTGGATCATGCCGGGGCTGGGCTTGCGCAGCGCGGAGACGCGTCGATAGCGCTCGATCGCGCCCTCCGGATGGTAAGGGCAGTATTCCGCCCTATCGATGTGGGCGCCATGCCGGTGCAGTTCCGTGCCCATCCAATGATGGAGGGCGATGACATCCTCTTCCGCGTAGTAGCCGCGCGCGATACCGGCCTGGTTGGTCACGATGAAGACGAAGTAGCCGGCGTCGTTCAGCCAGCGCACCGTCTCCTGCGCGCCGGGCACCCAGGTCACTTGATCGATGCGATGGACATACCCGGTGTCCTCATTCAGCACGCCGTCGCGATCGAGGAAGGCCGCCGGTCGGCGCACCAGGCCCGGGACGAACGTCTGGGCGCGCTCGAAATCCTCGGGAATGCCGATGTCGATGAAGGGTGCTTCGACCACCAGGCCATCGATGGCGCTGTCGCGCGCCAGCGCCGGCAACACGTCGCGCTCGAGCGAGCAAGGCGGCGAACTGATTCGCGACAAGATGGATTTCTGCATCAGGTAGACGCCGGCATTGATCGGCTCGCCCTGGGGGCCGGCGGGGGCGAACTCCCGCACGATGCCGTTCTCGACCTTGACGCGCCCGTAGCGGGTTCCGCCGACTCCGCTCGCCAGGGCCATGCGGATGGCCCTAGTCGGTGCGGCGGGGGCGCCAGGAAGCAGGGATAGCCAGTTGAAATCGAACAGGGAATCGCCGTTGAGCAGAAAAAAACGATCGTCGAGCCGGTCGGCCGCCAGGGCGAGCGCACCGGCGGTTCCGGCGGGCTGCGGCTCCGTCGCGGTCTCGACCCGCATGCCGCGGACCATCCGGCCATCGTAGGCCGCAGCCATGTCGCCGGCGCGATAGCCGCACAGCAGCAGGGCGCGCTTCAGGCCGTAGCGGCTCGCCTCGTCCAGGAGATAGTCGAGGAAGGGCCGGCCGCCGACCGGCAGCATCGGCTTGGCGGTCTGACCTGTCAGGCCCTGCAGCCGCGTGCCGAGACCGCCGACGAGAAAGACGGCCTGTTCGACCGTCACGCGACAGCCGCGCTGCTGGTCGTGTTCCAGCCCGCCCGGCACAGGATGCGCTCCTCGAGCGCGTGATTGCCGAGCCCCCAGTCGTCGGGCTGGTCGAGCTCGGGCGTGGCACCTTGCGTCCATTGTTCGGCTGGCTTGACGAAATGCCGCTCGATAGACGGGGCGAGCACGCTCTCGACGCCTCTGACCTTGCGTTTGGGGTAGTCGAAGAAGCTGCGGCTCAGTGTCTGCCAGCGCCACCAGCGCAGGTGCCCCAGGCCGTTGTCTAGCAGCGACTGCCAAGGCCTGAATACCGGGGTGATGCGATTGGAGAACAGGCGGGCATGCGTGCCCTTGTAGATGCGACAGGGCGGGGGAAGGCAGACCTGGCGCACGCCGAGCGCTGCGGCGGCGTGCATGATCATCGAATCACAGTCGAGCGACAGCACGGTATCGTCGAGCGGGAAGCCGCGCACCGTGTGCCACATGCTGCCGCTCATGAGCAGGAAATCGCCGCAGGCGTTGGTGTGCAGGTCGCGGATATGCCAGTGCGACGGTGGCGGCAGATGGTCGTGCGGCGTGGTCTCGAGGCTTTGCAGGCGGCGGAGCAGGGCGGCGTCATCGGTCTCTCGGAGCTCGGCGGCGCCCAGAACGACATCGTGCCGGTCGCAGCGGTACATGGCGTTCTCGGCGAGGTCGCGGCGTGCCAGGAAGGCCACCACTTCATCCGAAAGGTAGGTATCGGCCGCCTTGGGAGACACGAACCGACCCCTGGCTCGTCGCAGGCCGACATTGGCCGCGGCCGCGGGGTTCATGCCCCATTCCTGGGCGCCGCGAAATTTCTGGTGATGTTCCTTGCCGACGACGATGCCGCGAACCTGGACGCTGCCACCCTGGGGCAGAGGCCCCAGCGAATCGATCAGGAGCGTGTCGCCGGCTGGCGGATTCCATTCGACGAGAATCAGCTCTGCGTCGACGCCGGCCCGCTGGAGCTGGCGCACGAGGAAGCGCGTCGCCCGCCTGACACGCAAGTCGAAATCGCCTGTATAACCGTCGTTGCGAAAATAAGAGACAAAGGTAACGTATGGCTGCGCGTTCACGTCGAACTGTCTCGGCGAGAGTCTCAAGATTATTGAACGACCGGTAGCGGTATACGGGATTTGCCTCCTGATCGTAAGAGCCCTCGTCGCGGCCCGGCCGGTGGGAAGCGGCCTGTGGAAGACTGGCTGCGGCGCTCCGCCCGGGTCTTTCTGGCCAAGAGGTCGAGGGCCGACGGCACCCGGCTCTGGCAGGACGACCGCCTGAGGATCAGCGAGGCCATTGTCGAGGTCGAGCAGGCCTGGACCCTGGAGCACGACCCGCTGGTGGCCGTGCAACTCTGCACCATGTACGACTTGGCGAACCGCAACGACGACGCGCTGGTCATCCTGCGCGAGGCCTTTCGCAGGGACCCTCGGCACGCGCTGCTGCGGCACCACGCGGCCATCACGCTGCTGCGGCACGGCACCCCGGCCGATATCGCCGACTTCTTCGACAGCGTCCTCGAGGTCGATCCCGCCGATGCCTTTGCGCGTTTCGTGAAGTCCCTGCTCGATCGCTACGACGGCTGGGTCACCGACCTCGTTCGATCGATCGATGCCGAGCGCAACGGTCGCCGGCCGTTCGTCATCTCCGTCCCCGTCTGGGGGCAGCCCTTCACTGACAATTTCGTGCGCTATGGCTGCGCGTCCCTGCTGGCGGCAAACAACCTGCCTGCGCTGGCCCGCGACCATTCGGTCCATCTGGTCATCTTCACGTCGCATCGGACCGCGACCGACCTCGAGGCCGATCCGCTGCTCGATCGCCTGCGCCAGCATGCCACGATCCGCTTCGTGCTCTATGACGACACGCAGGTCGGTTACGCCAAGGCCATGGAAGCACATTACGGTCGCGAGCCGGTGTACTACTCGGAGCGATCTCTCGCCTTCTACTATGCGCGTAGTTGCAAATTCGCCCTGATGTCGTGCGCGCATTACATCGCCCTGGCTGCCGGGCGCCTGACCGACGCCATGGTGAGCTGCCAGGTCGCCGACTCGCTCTCTAGCGACGGCAGCCTGCCGCGCATCGCGGCCATCCTCGCCAAGGAGGCGGATGCGGTGCTTCTGAACGGCCTGCAGTTGCCGGGGAACGTGTTGCGCCCGCTGCTGGAGAGCCACTTTCGGCGCGGGGACGGCTCGCTGCAGCTTTCGTCGGACGACTGCACAAAGCTCCTGATCGAGCACCTGCCGGCCTACAATTTTGCCCGGCCCGACGGGCGGGCGCAGATTCCGCTGCGCCTCTGCTGGCGGGTCGGCGACACCGGCATTCTCGCCCACGGCAATCACTACCATCCCATTGGCCTGCGTCCGAAAGCCTTTGCTCATCCGCTGCGGTTCACCATCGATCCGGTGGACAGCCGGTTCGTCGATCGCACGTCGCTCGAAGCGCCACGGCTGCACATCGTCCAGGATGCGAGCATCGTCGCCCTGACGCTGGAGGAGGGCCCGCTTCCCGAGCAGCTCGCCGCTGGCGACGCCGCGTTGTCGCCCGGCGATCTGGCTTTCTGGCTGTGGGGCTACTGGGGACGGTTCCGCGCCATGCTCTTCCGCACGCCGTTGCGCTTTGGCGCGCCGGGCGATCCCTGGCAGCCGGTCGAGGCCGAGGCTCGGGCCGTCGTCGACGACGTCCTCGAGCGGGCGCAGGCGCTGGAGGAAGACAATCGCAAGCGACGATCGTGGCGCCTGTGAGCGGCCGAACCGCGGCTTGCAAGCCGGCCGCACCCCCAATAGGAAAGGCCGCGTAGGGGAAAACCAGGCATGTCGCGCATCGATCCACCGCTGCAACCGAACGGCTACAAGGTGCAGTGGTCGTACCTGCCCAAGCAGTTCAGCGCCGACAAGATCGAGGAGATCCTCGATCTCTTCCGCCAGTTCGTGCCGACCGGCGATTTCACGCTCGGCAAGCCGGTGCGCGAGTTCGAGCAGAACTTCGCCAGCATGATCGGCACCCGCCATGCCGTCGGCGTCAATTCGGGGACCGACGCCCTCAAGATCTCTCTCAAGGCGCTGGGCGTCGGCCCGGGCGACGAGGTGATCACAACGGCGAACACCTTCATCGCGACCGTGGGGGCGATCTGCGAGACCTATGCCCGGCCGGTGTTCGTCGATTGCACCGACAATTTCTGCATGGACGTGGCGCAGGTCGAGGCGCGCATCACCAGCCGTACCAAGGCTCTGCTGCCGGTCCATCTCGCCGGCCAGATGACCGACATGCCGGCGCTGATGAAGATCGCCGACAAGCATGGCTTGCCGGTGGTCGAGGATTCCTGCCAGTGCATCCTGGGCGAGATCGCCGGCCGCAAGGCCGGCACGTTCGGACGCTCGGCCGGCTTCTCCCTGCACCCGCTCAAGAACCTGAACGTGTGGGCCGACGGCGGCATGATCGTGACCGACGACGACGATTTTGCCAGCCTGCTGCGCCAGTTGCGCAACCACGGCCTCGCGAGCCGCGACAGCGTCGTCCGCATGGGCTGCAACTCGCGGCTCGATTCGCTGCAGGCAGTGGTCGGCAATTGGCTGATCGGGCAGGTCGATTTCATCACCGACACGCGGATCGCCAACGCCACCTATCTCGATCGCGGGCTGGCTCGCGTTCCGCAAATCCGCCTGCCGCAGCGCTTCGGCGACCGCAAGCTGGTGTTTCATCTCTACATCGTCTTCGCCGAGCGGCGCGACGAGCTCCTGGCCTACTGCAAGAAGCAGGGGATCGAGGCCAAGGTGCACTATCCGGTGCCGCTCTACCTGCAGGAAGGCCTGCGCGCGTTCGGCTACGAGCGCGGCGACTTCCCGGTTACCGACCGGCAGGCCGACACGATGATCTCGTTTCCGGCGCACGAGCACCTGGTCGAGGAACAGCTCGCCTACATCGTCCAGACGGTCGAAGAGTTTTACGGGGCGTAAGATGGCCAAGCACGACATTCCCTATGTCAACCTGCAGGCCCAGGGCCGCGACCAGCTCGACGACCTCAAGCGCATCTTCGAGGAGGTGGTGCTGCGCGGCACGTTCGTCGGCACCGGCGAGGAGATCGACGCGCTGGAGAAGCGGCTGGCGGCCTATTGCGGCACGGACGAGGCGGTCGCGCTCAACTCCGGGACCGATGCGCTGATGTTGGCGATGGTCGTGGCCGGCATCGGCCGCGGCGACGAGGTCATCACGCCGCCCAACTCGTTCGTCGCCTCGACCGCGACCATCGTGCACATCGGCGCCAAGCCGGTCTTCGCCGACGTGCTCGCCGACCAGAACATCGACCCAGACAAGATCGAGCGCGCCATCACGCCGCGCACCAGAGCGATCATGCCGGTCCATCTCACCGGCCGCGTCTGCCGCATGGACGAGATCATGGACATTGCCAACCGCCACAATCTCGTCGTCATCGAGGATGCGGCGCAGGCGATCGGCTCGACCTACCAGGGCCGCATGAGCGGCGCGGTCGGGCATTTCGGCTGCTTCTCCGCCCATCCGCTCAAGAACCTCAATGCCCTGGGCGACGGCGGGTTCGTCACCACCAACGACAAGACCGCCGCCGCGCGCATGCGGCGCTTGCGCTCGCACGGCATGGCCGACCGCCAGACGATCGAGGAATGGGGCCTGGTGTCGCGCATGGACACCTTGCAGGCCGCCATCCTGAGCTATCGTCTCGACGCCCTGCCCGACGTGATCGCCAAGCGCCGCGCCAATGCTGCGCTCTACCAGGGCCTGCTGCGGCACGAGCGCGTGTTCGTGCCGCCGTGCCGCAACGAGGAGTTCAACACCTTCCACACCTTCGTCATCCAGGTCGACCGGCGCGACGAGCTGCAGGCCTACCTCAAGCAGTGCGGCATCAAGACGGCGATTCACTATCCGATCCCGATCCATCTGCAGCCGGCGGCGCGCGGCCTCGGCCACGGCAAGGGTGACTTCCCCGCGACCGAACGGCAGGCCGACCGGATCCTCACCCTGCCGGTGAACCAGTACATGAGCCGCGCCGACGTCGAGGCGGTCGCCGGCGAGGTGCTGGCCTTTCTCGACCGCTGACGCGCCGTGACCGCCTGCCATGTCTGCGGCGCGCCGGCCGTTCAGGCGCTCGACCAGGGCAGCATACGCTTCCGGCTCGTCTCGTCGGACGTGCAGCCGGTCGACGGCACGGCCGAATTCGGCTTCTGCCCGGCCTGCGGCACGGTTCAGAAGGCGGTGACGTCAGCGTGGCGGGCGATGACCCAGCACATCTATGCGAACTACGACATCAACCACCAGGGGCGCGGCGCCGAGCCAATGATCTTCGATTCGGCCAAGGGCAGCGGCCCGCGCTCGCTGATCCTGCTGCGCAATCTTTTGGACACGATCGACCTGCCGGAGGGCGGCCGCCTGCTCGACATCGGTTGCTCAAACGGCAATCTGCTCAAAAGCTTTCACGACCTGCGACCGGCCTGGAAGCTGTCGGGATCGGAACTGAGCGACACTTGGCGGGCCGCCGTGACCGCACTGCCGGGCGTCGAGCAGTTCTACAGCGGCCTCCATCCGGTCTATGCGGGACCTTACGATCTCGTCTCGCTGTCGCACGTCCTCGAGCACATCACCGATCCCGCTGCCTTCCTGCGCCGGATAGCCGCACATCTCGGCGAGGGCGGGCGCATCCTCCTCGCTGTCCCGGACCTGGATCAGAACCCCATCGATCTCCTGATCGCCGATCACTGCAGCCATTTCGACGGCGAGAGCCTGGCGTCGGTCGTGCAGCGCGCCGGCCTCGCGCTGGACCTTCTCTCGTCGAGCCTTTTGCCCAAGGAATTGATCGCCGTGCTGTCGCGCGGGCCCGGGCGCGGGCAGGTCTTGTGGAGGAAGGGGTCGCCCGCCGACCTCGCCGGGCGCCATTTCGCGCTGATCGGTGAGGTTCGCGACGCGGCCCGCCGCGCGGCCGCTGCGGGGCGGACGTTCGGCATCATGGGCTCGTCGATCGCGGCCTGCTGGCTGATGCTGGAGCTCCAGGGCAGGGTAGGGTTTTTCGTCGATGAGGATCCCAATCGGGTCGGCCACGATCTCGCCGGCCTGCCGATCCTGGCGCCGGAGCAGGCGCCGACCGATGCCGTCGTCTTTATTCCGATGTCGGCTGCCGTTGCCCACAAGATCATCGGCCGGTGGAACCACTTGCCGATCGATTTCCGCTTCGTCGCGTCGAACGCGACGCCGGTCAGGGTTTGACGAGATAGGCGCCGGGCACGTTGGTCCAGTCGAAGGTGCGCAGGCGGACAGTGGGCTTGTCGGCCAGGAATTCGTCGACCGCCGCCGTCTCGCCCGGCCAGTCGGCGATGGCGTACTCGTCGAAGATCACCAGGCCGCCGCGCGTCACGCGATCCCACAGCGCCTCGAGCACGGCGCGGGTGGGGCGGTAGAGATCGCAGTCGAGATGGATCAGCGAGAAGCGCACGCCGGGGTTCTCCGCGGCGAACTCGTGGACGGTCTTCTCGATGTCGCCGTCGATCAGCTTTATGCGCGGCTTGAAGGGGATGAAGCGGTCGGCATCGAAGATCTCGAGGGCGTCGAGGACTTCCTGGCGGTACTGCGCCGGATTGAAGCCGCCGACCGTCTTGCCGGCGTCGGGAGCGGGTGCGGCATCCTGCGGGGCGAGCTCGGTAAAGCCCTGCCAGTTGTCGAAGCCGTAGACCACCTTGGTGCGATCGCCGATCGAGTACGATTCGAGCAGGTTCGCCCAGGTGAACAGGCCGCCGCCGCGGAACACGCCGAACTCGGCGATGTCGCCCGGCACGTCGAGCGTCATCTTGAACAGATCGACATGCGCCAGAAAGCGCTTCAGCGCCTGGCGCCGCGACAGTACGGCAAAGCTCTTGATCGCGGTCAGCGGATCGATGCGGTGCTTCTCGCAATGGCGGGCGATCCGGCCTTCGATGTCGGAGTCGGCGGGTGCCTTCTTGAAGCCGTCCGTCGTGTCGATCTTGGCGTCGCTCACCGTCAGACTCCCGCGGGCTGCGGCGCCACGACCGTATCGCGCGCCAGATCGAGGAAGTGCTTGCCCGAGCGCACCTGCTCGCCGAAGAAGCGGAAATCGCAACTGAGGCGGACGCGGTCGGAGACGTTCGGCATCGACTCGTGAACCGTCCGCGGGCCGAAGAGCACGGCATCGCCAAGGTCCAAAGGCTCGAGGACGACCCGGTCGGCCCGGCTGAATGCGCCGCCTTCGATGGGCGGCAGCCAGTGAGTGGTCGAACTGGGGCCGTTGTCGGCCAGCAGCTCGCCCAGCCCGTGCGTGCGCGGATAGATCGCCATGCTGCAGCAATCCCGGTCGATCGGCACCAGCGGTACCCACATGACGCAGAAGTCACTCATGTGCTTGTTGTAGCTGATGTCCTGGTGAGGCGGGACGCGGGCCAGCGAGCAGTTGGGGATCACGAACCGGGCCGTCGGCGGCATGTGGGCGAACAGCCGCTCCGTCGATAGCAGCTCGAAAAGCAGGGGATGGCCGTTCACGAAGCGCGGGATGTCGCGCAGGGTGTCCGACAAGCGGACCTCGAGCGGGAAATGGCCGAGGAAAATGTGCTTGTCCTTATCGGGGATCCGGTTCGCCGGCCGCTCCATGAGCGGCGCAAGCTGCGCCGCCGCCGCGGCATCGTCCTTCGAGATGCCGTAGCGCTGGAACAGCCCGTCGAGCCGCTCGAGCTCGGCATGCAGAAAGCTCGCCGTCTTTTGGATAAGCGGGACGGGCAGCAATCCCTTGGCGACAACGACACCCTCGCGTCGAAAGATGGCGAGGCCGCGCGCGGTGTCGGCGGCGTCGACCGAGAGGTCATGCAGGCCGATCGAAGGTTCGTGCAGGCTGGTCATGTCCTCGGAACTCGCAAGTCGTCGGGGCACCGGAGGCGTCGATAACCCTTTTTGCCGTAGCCCGGCAACCAGCCTCGGACGCACTGGGGAAAACGGGGAAATGATGCGATATACGCATTGACAGTAATTGCGAATATCGCAATCGTGTCGGACAACGCCAATAGGATCGCCGCCATGCCCGTCACGCGCTTTCCCCTCCTCGATCGCTGGACCCAAACGGTTCGGCTCGTCGCCGAGATCGACTGCCCCGCCGAGGCCTCTTACGCGGCCAGCGTCGGCCGAGCCGTGGCGTGGGCATCGCGTCGCGGCCACGATTTGAGCGGGCTGAACCTGTGCAGTGCCGACCTCGGCGGTGCCAGCTTGACCGGCTCGAACCTGCGCGAGGTAGACCTGAGGCACGCGATCTTGCGCGGTGCCGATCTCCGTGACGCCGACCTGCGCAATGCCGACGTGAGCGGCGCGGACCTCGCCGAGGCCGATTTGAGTGGCTCCATCCTTCGCGGCGTGTCGATGTGCGACACCGACCTGCGCCTGGCCAATCTTTACGGCGCGGATCTGAGTGGCGCCGATCTGTCACGAGCGGTGCTGGGCAACATCCCCGTCGTGCCGGCCATCGATGCGCAGATCGTGGCGGCAATCGAAGCGGGCGGCCGTCTCGAGACCGCAGCTTGGCATACGTCCGAGACGACCCATTGCCGCGCCGGATGGGCGATAAAGCTCGCCGGACCCGCCGGCGAGGCGCTCGAGGACGGCCTCGGCGCCGCTATTGCCGGCTCTTTCATCTATGCCGCGAGCCGCCCCGGCGTTCCAATCCCTGATTTCTATGCCAGCAATTCGGAAGTGCTCGCTGACCTGCAGGCGGCGGCGATCCGGCTCGGGTGAGGTCCCTATATTGCGAAATACGCATTGCATTTTTGCGCGCACTCTGACAGACATGGGCCATTTCCGGCGGCGAGCTTCGATATGGATCACAAATGGCTGAAAGAGATGCTCGGGCGGCCCGGCTATTCTCAGGCCGGTCTCGCCGCGGCACTCGGCCGCAACCCATCGGCTGTCAACCGCATGGTGCGGGGCGAGCGGCAGATCAAGGCGAGCGAGTTGCCGATCATCCAAAAGTATCTCGATGAGCCCGTCGGCGCAGGCACGCCCGACGCCATGCCACCACCGACGCTCAATGCACGCATCACCCACGATGCCGCGCCACCGCCCTACCGCGCCGAGATGCCGAAGGACGTGCCGGTTTACGGCACGGTGGTCGGCGGCGACGGCAATCATCTGGTCGATTTCGAGCTCAACGGTGCCGTCGTCGATTATGTCCGCCGGCCGCCGCGGCTGGCGGCGCGGGCCGATGTATTCGCTGCCTACGTGCAGGGCGATTCGATGGTCCATTGGCGTGAGCCGGGACAACTGGTCTACGTCGAAAGCGCCAAGCCGCCGCGGGTGATGGACTACGTCCTGGTCGAGCTCAAGCCACCGGGCGGCGAGGGCACCCGGCCGGCGATGATCAAGCGTCTGCTCGCCGTCACGCCGACCAAGCTCAGGCTGCGCCAGTACAATCCGGCGCGCGATTTCGACATAGACCGCCGCACGGTGCTGCGACTCTATCGCGTTCTCGACTGGGACGAGTTGCTCGGCGTGTAGCGCGACGCGGCCTGCCTCGGCTAGGATGGCAACACATGAAAATCGAGGCCCTGCGCAACTACGACACCGATCTCGACTCGGTCCAGCAAGAGCCGCTGGATGCACGCAGCCGCCATCTGCGCCGGCTGATCTTCCGGGCGATCGAGAAGGGCGGCCGCGGCCATATCGGCGCGGCCCTCTCGCTGGTCGAGATCATTCGCGTTCTCTACGACGAGTTCGTGCGCCACGATCCGGCGAATCCGCGCTGGCCGGGCCGCGACCGCTTCATTCTGAGCAAGGGCCATGGCTGCCTGGCGCTCTATGCCATGCTGGCCGACCGCGGATTTTTCCCGGCCGAGGCGCTCGACCGCTTCTGCCGCTTCGACTCGTTTCTGGGGGGCCACCCCGAGACGGTCGTGCCTGGCGTCGAGGCCTGCACCGGCGCGCTGGGCCACGGCCTGTCGATCGGCCTCGGCATGGCGCTGGCCGCACGCATGTCCGGTCGCGACAGCAAGGTCTACGTGCTGATGGGGGACGGCGAGATCAACGAGGGCTCTGTTTGGGAAGCGGCAGCCTGCGCCGACAAGCACTGCCTCGCCAACCTGACGGCGATCATCGACTACAACAAGATCCAGTCGGCCGGCAGCGTGTTCGACATCCAGAGCATGGAGCCGCTGGCCGACAAGTGGAAGAGCTTCGGGTTCCGCGTGTTCGAATGCAACGGCCACAGCGTCGACGAGCTGCGGCGCGTGTTCCAGGCCGTCGCTGCCGCGCCGCGCGACCGGCCGCGTGCCGTGATCTGCCACACGGTGAAGGGCAAGGGCATTCCGGTGGCCGAGAACAATGCCGGCTGGCACCACAAGACCGAGCTGTCGGAGAGCGACTTGCGCGCCATCCACGGCGCCCTGGGCGATTGAGCCATGCGCAAGCGTAGCCTCGACATGGTTCATGCCCTCTCGCGCCGCGACGATCGGGTGGTGTTCATCGGCTCCGACCTCTCGCCCAACCTGCTGGGCGAGATGAAGCGGGAGTTTCCCCAGCGCCACTACATGGAGGGGATCGCGGAGGCCAACGTCATCGGCATGGCGGCGGGCATGGCGATGGACGGCTTCATTCCCTACGTCAACACCATCGCGACCTTCATCACGCGGCGCTGCTACGAGCAGGTCGCGGTCGATCTCTGCCTGCATGACCTGCCGGTGCGCCTGATCGGCAATGGCGGCGGCTATGTCTATGCGCCGCTCGGGCCCACGCACCAGGCGATCGAGGACATCGCCATCATGCGCGCCCTGCCGCACATGACTGTCACCGCCGCGTGCGACGCCGAGGAGATGTCCCGCCTGATGGAAGCGTCGCTCGCCTGGCCGCATCCGATCTACATCCGGCTCGGCAAGGGCGGCGATCCGGTCATCAGCAAGGCCGAGCGCGGCTTCGCGATTGGCAAGGCGATCGATATGGTCGACGAGACGACCGGTGCATCAGATGTGCTGCTCGTCGCCACTGGTGTCGCGACCACCCAGGCGCTCGCGGCGACGCGCACTTTGGCGGGTGAGGGCGTGCGCTGCCGCTTGCTTCACCTGCACACGGTGAAACCGCTGGACGCGGAGGCTCTCGTCGAGGCTGCCAGCCAGACCCGGCTGATCGTCACGGTCGAGGAGCACAGCGTGGTGGGCGGCCTCGGCAGCGCGGTGCTCGAGGCGCTGGCCGACGGCATGAGCGGCGCCCTGCCGCCGGTGCGGCGTCTCGGCATTCCCGATCGCTTCTCGGAGCGCTATGGCAGCCAGGCGATGCTGATGAAGGATTGCAATATCCACGCCGAGGGCATTGCCGACACGGTGCGTGCGGCGCTGGCGGCCAGGCGGCCATGAGCGACGCGCAGACCTTCTGGCGCGACGAGGAACGGGCGCTCGCCGATACGTTCCTGCGCGACGGCTATGTCGTGCTTCCGGCCGAATCGCGCGCCGATCTCGATCGCCTGCGCGACCTGCTGGCCGACGTCACGGCGTCATATCTGAAACTGCCGTTTGCCGAGGACAAGGAAGCCTTCCTCGACCGCATCCACGAGAAGGTCGACGTCCAGCGCTTGAATGACCTGCGCCTGGCGGTGATCCGCGAGATGAACGAGGAGCCGTGGACCAGGCTGGCCTATTTCAACACCGCGCGACGCGCCCTCGAGGTCCTGGTCGGCAACGAGCTCGCCATGCAGCTCAGGATCAACCTCAGCATCCAGCTTCCCAACGACGACAGCTCGCTGCTGCCGGTGCATGCCGACGTATGGTCAGGCGATTCGCCGTACGAGGTCGTGCTGTGGGTTCCCTACGTCCACGTCCACGGCACCAAGACGATGTACATCCTGCCCCGCGAGCGGGACGCGTGGCATCAGGCGCGCATGGGCGAACTGAAGCTGAAGTCGGCCGAAGAGCTTTATCGCACCATCGAGCCAGACCTGCGCTGGCTCGATATCCCTTATGGCAACGTCCTGCTGTTCACGCAGAACGTCATGCACGGCAACATCGTCAACCGCGTGCCGGAGACGCGCTGGTCGACCAATTGCCGCTTCAAGAGCGTGTTCTCGCCCTACCACGACAAGAAGCTCGGCGAGTTCTTCGAGCCGATCCTGGTGCGGCCGGCCACTCGCCTTGGCGCCGGTTACAGGCTGCCTGCGGTCGCCTGATGCCGTCCAACCACAAGGGGTTTCGCGGCTACGTGTTCAGCCGGCCCTTCGATACGCACAGGGCACCTCAGCACATCCAGAATCTGGTGATCCGTGACTACGCCCAGCGGCGCAGGCTGCACTACCTGCTGAGCGCGGCCGAGTACGCGATGCCGGACTGCCATCTCATCCTCGAGCAGGTGCTGGCCGAGTTGCCGTCGCTCGACGGCGTGATCCTGTACAGCATGTTCATGCTGCCATCGGATGCGGCCTGGCGGAACCGTGTCTATCGCAGGGTGCTCGACGCTGGTGCCGCGCTGCACGCGGCGGTCGAAGGCTTCGTGCTGCAACGCGAGGCCGATATCGAGCGTTGGGAGACCGTGCTCGGCACCGCCGCGATCTGCCGTACCCTCGACTATCCCGAGATCGAACGATGGCTTGCATAGATTTCGTCGGCCCTCTGCACAACCGCACCAAGCGCGACTACGTCGCCCGCGTCACGGCGCACGACAAGGCGGCATGCATGGAGATCGCCAAGGCCTACGGCCGCGACTACTGGGACGGCGAGCGCCAGTACGGCTATGGCGGCTACCGCTACGACGGCCGCTGGCTGCCGATCGCCCAGGCGATGGCCAGGCATTACGGGCTGAAGGCCGGTGACCGCATTCTCGATGTGTGTTGCGGCAAGGGCTTTCTGCTCCACGAGTTCATGCAGGCCGTGCCCGGAGTCGAGGTCGCCGGCATCGACATCTCGCAGTATGCCATCGACAACGCCAAGGAGGAGGTGAAGCCTTTCCTGCGCGTCGGTAACGCGGTCTCGCTGCCCTGGGCCGACCAGTCGTTCGATTTCGTCGTCTCGCTGGGCGGCCTGCATAACCTGCCGATCCGCCATCTGTTCGACGGCGTGCGCGAGATCGAGCGGGTCGGCAAGGGCGCGGCCAAGTACATCATGGTCGAATCCTGGCGCACCGAGCGCGAGCGCATGAACCTGCTCTACTGGCAGCTCACCTGCGAATCCTACCACGATGTCGAGAACTGGGAATGGATCTACGAGCAGTGCGGCTATCGCGGCGACTGGGGCTTTATCTTTTTCGAATAACGGGCTGATTCTCGATGTTGGATCTCGTAACCGGTGGCGCCGGATTCATCGGCTCCCATCTCGTCGACCGCTTGTTGGCCGAAGGCCGCCGGGTGCGCGTCGTCGACTCCATGGAGGTCGGCAAGCCGCGCAACCTCACGCAGCACGACGGCAATGACAGGCTCGACGTGCGGGTGGGCGACGTCGCCGATCCGGTCGCAATGGCGGCCGCCCTGCAGGGTGTCGAGCGCGTGTTCCATCTTGCCGCACTGGCCGACATCGTGCCGTCGATCCGCAATCCAGAGGGCTATTTCCGCGCTAACGTGGTCGGTACCTTCGTGACCCTGCAGGCGGCTCGCGCCGCTGGAATCAAGCGCTTCGTCTATGTCGCATCGTCGTCGTGCTACGGCATTCCCGATAGTTATCCGACACCCGAGAGTGCCGAGATTCGCCCACAATATCCTTATGCCCTCACCAAGTGGCTGGGCGAATGTCAGGTCATGCACTGGGCGCAGGTCTATGGCCTGCCGGCGATCTCGCTGCGGTTCTTCAACATCTATGGGCCGCGCGCCCGCACCAGCGGGACCTACGGTGCCGTGTTCGGCGTGTTCCTGGCCCAGCTCCTCGCCGGCAAGCCGCTGACCATCGTCGGCGACGGCGAGCAGACGCGCGACTTCACCTATGTCTCTGATGCCGTCGATGCGCTGATCACGGCCGCTCGGTCGAATAAGGCCGGCCTTTGCCTCAATGTCGGCAGCGACAATCCCGTGTCGGTTAACCGGCTGGTCGAGCTGTTGCGCGCGCCTGAGACTGTGCATATCCCCAAGCGGCCGGGCGAGCCGGACTGCACCTTCGCCGACACGACTCGGATCAAGGAGGTGCTCGGCTGGCGCGCCAGCGTTCCGATCGAGCAGGGCGTGCAGAAGATGCTGGAGGCGATCGACTACTGGCGCGATGCGCCGGTGTGGACGCCGACCAGCATCGCTGAGGCGACCAAGGACTGGTTCGCCTATCTTGGCGCCAAGCGGGAGCAGTGAAGGCGATGCCGGGCAAGGTCAGGACTCTCGACGAGCTGGGCGCGATCGCCGCCGCGGCGCGCGCGCGCGGCCAGAAGGTCGTGCTGGCGCATGGCGTGTTCGACATCCTGCATGTCGGCCACAAGCGTCATCTCGATGCCGGCAAGCAGCATGGTGACTTGCTGGTCGTCACCCTGACGACCGACAAGTTCGTCAACAAGGGACCTGACAGGCCGGTCTTTCCCGAGCAGCTTCGCGCCGAGATGGTCGCGGCGCTGGAGAGCGTCGACTATGTCGGCATTTCGCCCAATCCCGGCGCCGAGCACGTCCTCGAGACGGTGCGGCCGAGCTTCTACCTCAAGGGCTCGGAATACGCCGACGAATCGAAGGACGTCACCGGCCGCATCCGGACCGAACGGCTGATCGTCGAGAAGCACGGCGGCGAGATGCTGTTCACCGAGGACATCACCTTCAGCTCGTCCAACATCTCCAACCGGGTGCTGCGGCTCTATCCCGAGGAGACGGCGGCTTACCTCAAGGAGTTGCGCAGCCGGATCACCGCCGAGGATCTCCATCGCGAGGTCGAGGGCGCGCGCGACAAACGCTACTTGCTGATCGGCGACACGATCCTCGACGAATATGTCTATGTCGAGCCGCTCGGCAAGCCGGCCAAGGAGAACATCATCGCCACGCGCTACACCGGCCGCGAGATTTTCGCCGGTGGCGCCATCGCTACGGCCAATCTCGTGGCTCAGTTCTGCGGTGGCGTCGATCTCGTCACGCTCCTGGGGCAGGAGGACAGCCGCGAGGATTTCATCCGCCGCAGCCTGCATCCCAACGTCCGGTTGGTGCCGTTCTACCGCAGGAAGGGGCAGACCACACTGAAGAGCCGGCTGGTCGATCCGACCTACGTCAAGAAGCTGATCGAGATCGCCTATCTGTCGGACGAGGCGTTGCCGGCCGAGGAGCAGGCCGTGCTCAACGGCTGGGTCGCCGACCACATTGCCGACTACGACGGTGTGATCGTGAACGATTTCGGCCACGGCATGATCGACGGCAGCCTGATCGATCTGGTTACCCGCGAAGCGAAGTTCCTGGCCGTCAATGCGCAGACCAACAGCGCCAATCGCGGCTTCAACCTGATCACCAAGTATCCGCGCGCCGATTTCATCTGCATCGACGAGCCCGAGGCCCGGCTGGCCGCGGTCGATCGCTTCTCGCCGATCGAGAGCGTGGTGCGCGACAAGCTTGAGAAGCGCATCGACTGCCACGCCTTCGTCGTCACCCACGGCAAGCACGGCAGCGTCGTCTACACGGCGAAGGCCGGGGTGAAGCGCATCCCGGCCTTGACCGGCGAGGCGATCGACACGATCGGAGCGGGCGACGCCTTTTTCGCCCTGGCGGCCCCCCTGGTGGCGGCCGGCAGCGATCCGTTCCTGGCAGCGTTCATCGGCAACGCGGCGGGGGCCATGAAGGTCCGGATCGTGGGACAGCGCCACCAGATCACCAAGCCCGAGGTGCTGAAGTACCTGTCGACGCTCATGAAATGATTGGTTAGAAACTGCCCGCTCGCGTGCTCACGGAATGGACGCTACTCATGTTCCTCTCCTCCGCTAGGGGGAGAGGTTAGGTGAGGGGGCCTTGAAGGTCGTGATACCTGTCGTAACCCCCTCACCCAGCCTCTCCCCCTAGCGGAGGAGAGGAGCAAGGACTCGAGGCATGAGGTGGCATAAGGGGTGCTGGATCGGCCGACAATGACTCGCACGGGATTGATCGACTCCTACGCCGGCACGCTGTCCTCGGTGCTGCGGGCGGCCGCTGCAACCGACTCCCAAGGCCACGACGTGGCGCTGGATGCGGCGATCGAGTGGGCGGTCGAGACGGCGCGTCGCACGACGGGCGACGGCGGCAAGATCATTTTTGCCGGCAATGGCGGCAGCGCCGCGATCGCCAGCCACATGGCGACCGACTACAGCAAGAACGGTGGCCTGCGCGCCTGGGCGATGAACGATGGCAGCATGCTGACCTGCCTCGCCAACGACTTCGGCTACGAGCACGTCTTCGCCAAGCAGATCGAATTCCATGGCCGGCCGGACGACCTGCTGGTGGCCATCAGCTCCTCCGGGCAGTCGGCCAACATCCTCGGCGCGGTGAAGGCGGCGCAGACGATCGGCTGTACTGTGCTGACGCTGAGCGGCTTTGCCGCCGACAACCCCTTGCGTCGCCTGGGCGACATGAATCTCTATCTGAATTCGAACCTCTATGGCTACGTCGAGATCGGCCATCTCGCGCTCTGCCATGCCATTCTCGATTTCAGCATGGCCTGGAAGTCGGCATGAACATGACTCAGTTGACCAAGAACCCGGCGCTCGAGCGCATCCTGGTGACCGGCGGAGCCGGCTATGTCGGCGCCGTGCTGGTGCCGAAGCTGCTCGATGCCGGCTACAAGGTGACCGTGCTCGACCTCTACCTCTATGGCGAGGATGTGCTGCGGCCATGCCGCAGGAATCCGGGACTGCGCGAGATCAAGGGCGACATCCGCGACGGCGAGGTGGTCAGGCAGGCGCTCGAAGGCTGCCAGGGCGTGATCCATCTTGCCTGCATCTCGAACGATCCCTCGTTTGAGCTCAATCCCGACCTCGGCCGCTCGATCAATCTCGATGCCTTCGTGCCCCTGGTGCGAGCCGCCAAGGCGGCCGGCGCGAAGCGCTTCGTCTACGCCTCGTCGTCTTCTGTCTACGGCATCAAGGAAGGTGTCGAGGTCACCGAGGACCTGCCGCTCGAGCCGCTCACCGACTATTCCAAGTACAAGGCCGAGTGCGAGGCTCTGCTCGATTCGGAGAAGGCGCCCGGCTTCACGACCGTGACGATCCGGCCGGCCACCGTGTGCGGCTACTCGCCCAGGCAGCGGCTCGATGTCGTGGTCAACATCCTGACCAACCTGGCCCTCAACAAGGGTGAGATCTCGGTGTTCGGCGGCTCGCAACTGCGACCCAACATCCACATCCAGGATATGACCGACGCCTATCTGCTGCTGCTGTCGGCTCCAGATGCGCAGGTCGACGGCAAGGTGTTCAACGCCGGCTACGAGAACCATTCGGTGATGCAGCTTGCCGAGATGATCCAGCGCAACGTCGGCCCGCAGGTCAAGCTCGAGGTCAAGCCGACCAACGATCTGCGGTCGTATCACGTGTCGTCGAAGAAGATCAAAGACGAGCTCGGTTTCGAGGCGCGCCATTCGATCGAGGAGGCTGTCGTCGACCTGATCGAGGCCTTCAAGGCGGGCAAGCTGCCCGACTCGCTCGACGATCCACGCTACTTCAACATCAAGATGATGCAGAAGGTCGATCTCCAATAGGCGCCGCCGCGCCAATGGGCTCAGCCCTGATCGTCGGAGGCGACAGCCTCATCGGCTCCGTCCTGGGCGAGCAGTGCCGGGCAGCCGGCCTTGCGACGGAAGTGACCTCGCGCCGCTCGGGCGCCGCGCTGCTCTTCGATCTCGGCAATCCTGACTTCTCGCGGCTCGCGGGGAGGTCCTACGACGTGGCGTTCCTCTGTGCCGCTGTCACCGACATGCGAACCTGTCAGAACGAGCCGCTGGCGACGCGACACATTAATGTCGACAACACGATCGAGCTGATGCGCCGTCTCGCCGACAAAGGAACGCACCTCGTGTTCTTCTCGACCAGCCAGGTATTCGACGGGACTGCGCAGGCTCCGGCGGAGGACGCGGTCGCCAATCCGCGCAACCAGTACGGCGCCCAGAAGCGTGCGGTCGAGAGGGCGATTGCCCGATACGATTTTCCGGCCGCGATCCTGCGCATCACCAAGGTTCTCGGCGATCGGCCGACTGGCATTTTCGAGGCTTGGCGGCGGGCGCTTGCCGGCGACGGCTCGATCCAGGCGGCGACCAATCTGGCGCTCTCTCCGGTGGCTGCAGGCGATGCGGGGTCGCTGGCACGACAGCTCGCCGCCGGGCGTCATCGTGGCATCTGGCATCTCGGTGCCGCTGACTCTCTGACCTATGTCGAGGCGGCCCGGCTCCTGGTGGAGAGCGCTGGCCAGCCGTCCTCCCGGGTGGTCGGCGAGACACTGATGGAGGCCCAGGTGCCATCGATCTTCCGCCTCGGCAATGCGCGGCTCGCCTGCGCGAAGATCACGCGTACGTTCGGTATCGTTCCCAAGCCGGCGCGCGACATCTTGGGCAAGCACTTCGCCGCGGCTGCGGCGTGCGTGTGATAGGCTCTACTGATGCGGATAGGCCTCGATCTAGACAACACGCTGATCTGCTACGACCAGGCGTTCCTCGCGGTCGGCAAGGACGAGGGCCTGCTGCCGACGTCCTTCGAAGGCGGCAAGGCGGCGATCAAGAAGGCGCTGCTGGCCGAACGTGCCGACGGATTCCTCTGGGAGAGATTGCAGGGTCTGGTCTACGGCCGTCGGATCGACGCCGCGGTTCTGTTCGACGGGGTGCCGGACTTTCTCGGCCTCTGCCGGCAACGCGGCGCCGACGTGCTGGTCATCAGCCACAAGACCGAGCTCGCCCATCACGATCCGCTATCCACCAACCTGCGCCAGGCGGCGCTGCGCTGGATGGATCGGCAGGGGCTGTTCGCATCCACCGGCCTCGAGCGTGATAATATCTATTTCGAAGCCACGCGCGAGGGCAAGGTGAGGCGGATCGGCGCGCTCGGCTGTGCGATGTTCGTCGACGATCTGGCCGATGTGCTGACTGACGCCGGTATGCCGGCCGGCTGCCGCAAGATCCTGTTCGGCGGCGATCCGCACGACGGGCTGGAGCATTGCGCCACCTGGCGCGACGTGAGCCATGCGATCTTTCCCGGCCGCTGACGAGATCGAGGCAATCGCCCGGTCGTTGTGCGCCGAGCGGGTGGACGCCGTCACCGAGCTGCGCCACGGCAACAACAGCCGCGTTTTCCGGGTCGATACGGCGGGCGGCCCATTCGCGCTAAAGCGCTATCCGACGACCGACAATCGGCCGCGGCTGGAAGCCGAGGTCGCTGCCCTGCGCTTCTGCGAGCGTCACGGCATTGGGCGCACGCCGCGCGTGGTGGCCGTGGCGCCGCAACGCCGCTTCGCCCTGTTCACCTGGATCGATGGCACGCCGGTGGGCGCGCCGACCGACGACGATGTCGCCGAGTTCGCGGCGTTCCAGATCGCGCTCGACCAGGCGATCGATGGCCGGGCGCGCGACGATATCGGCGAGGCTTCGGAGGCCTGCCTGTCGGGCGGCCGCATCCTCTCGCAGATCGAGCGGCGCTTCGCCCGGCTCGACGCGGTGAAGCACGACATGCCGGAGTTCGCCGCCCTGTTCGACGACATCCTCGTGCCGTCGCTGCGTCGCGTCGAGACGCGTGCTCGCGAGGCCTACCGGCGGCGCGCGCTCGATTTTTCACAAGACGTCGACGTCGAGGCGCGTACCGTGATTCCGTCCGATCTTGGCGCTCACAACGCGCTGCGCGGCAGCGACGGCAAGCTTGCCTTTCTCGATTTCGAATATTTCGGCTGGGACGATCCGGTTACCAGCATCGCCAACTTCGTCATGCATCCAGGCATGAGCCTGACGGCGTCCCAGCAGGCCCTTTACCGGGATCGCTTGCTCGGCCATTTCGGCCGCCATGGCGAAGCCGAGCGTTTGGCGATCCTGACCCCGCTCTACGCCCTGCGCTGGTGCGCCATCATCCTCGGGGAGCTGTTGCCGGAGCGCTGGCAGCATCGTCAGGAAAGCCGGGCCGAGCTCGGCACCTGGGACGAGGCACGCCGTACCCAGATCGGCAAGGTGCGCGCGCTTCTTGCCCGTTGGAATTCTACTCCTCCCCCTGTGGCGCTGTAACCGGCGCCTGATCGGGGGAGGACTCCCCACCCTTTATCAAGCGGCATTACTAATCAGTCAGTAATGTAGGCTACTTTCTGCTGTGCTTGGACGGTTCGTGGCGTATAATGGCGTGTATGAAGCGCGATGGCCGCAAGCTTGATCACAAGACGCTGGAAGCGATCCGCCTGATGGCGATGGAGCGGCTTGGCGAGGGCGAGGCGGCGAGCTCGGTGATGGAGTCGTTCGGATTCTGCCGGACGACGATTTACAAGTGGCGGAACAAGGTCAGAGACGGCAAGGGACTGAAGGCGCTTGTGTCGCGCAAGGCAACCGGTCGCCCCCGTAGTCTGACAGCGGCGCAGGAGAGCCGGGTATTTCGCTGGATCAACGGCAAGGACCCTCGGCAGTACGGCTTCGACTTCGGCTTGTGGACACGCCAGGTAGTCGGGCAGCTGATCGAGGACAAGTTTGGCGTCAGGTTGAGCCTGGCTTCGGTTGGAATTGCTGGCGCGCCTGGGGTTACGCCTCGAAGCCGTTACAGCGCGCCTAGAGCGTGATCCGGAGGCGATCGAAGCGTGGAAGATGGAGGTCATCCGAAGTGCGGCGCGGGCCAAGAAGGTGAATGCCGATATCACTTTGGGACGAAGCTGGGTTCCGGGCCGACGCCGTGCAAGGACGGACGTGGCAAGAAGGCGAGACACCGGTGATCGCCGTGCCGGGCAAGCAGACGATCTCGGCGGCATCGGCGGTCACCCAGGGCGCCTTCTGGTTTGCGACGTACCAGGGTGGGCTGAATGCAGATCTGTTCGTCGGCATGCTCGAGCTGATGATGAAGCGCCGCCGCCGTCCCTTGTTTCTCGTGCTCGACAATCTGGCAACCCACAAGGCGAAGGTGGTGACCGAATACGTCGCCAGCACCCGGGGCAAGCTGGAGCTGCATTATCTGCCGGGCTATGCGCCCGAACTCAATCCCGATGAGCTGGTCTGGAACTACATGAAGCGCACAGGCACGGCGCGCCGCTCGCTCGGCAAGGGAGAAGTGCTCCAGGACCACATCGAAGCCGACATGCTGGCCATCCAGCGCAACCCCGGCCTCGTCAAGTCGTTCTTCCGTGCTCCATATGTAGCCTATATTACTGACTGATTAGTAAGGGCGAGGGTTTGGGAGAAGTTCGTTCCGTTTCTGAGCATGGCACAGATGACCTTTAGGAGACGGTCAGCGACGGATCGCAGGGCTCTGGCATGACCGTGTCCTCGGGCGCGCAATGCGGCGTATTTGGTGCGGCTGGCGGGGTCGTGCTGGACGGCGACGCGAGCCCAATGGAAGACGGCATTGGCGAGGCGTCGGTGACAAGCATGTCGTCGGACGACGAAGCAGCTTTTGCCGGATCGCTTAGTGACGGGAGCGACGCCTGTCAGGCATCGCAGGGCGTGATAGTCTCGCCGCTGCAGGGCATCAGTGGCATCTGCCAGCAGCGTGGCGAGGACAGTCGTTCCGATTCCTGGCGAGGAGGCGAGGATGTCGACGTCACGCTGCTTTGGCTGCCCCGGCTGGGCCTCTTGTTCGTCGCCGAGCTTTGCGGTGAGGCTATCGAGTGTCTGGTGAGCATCGCTGATCTGGCGGTTGATCAGGCGAATGCGGTCGATCAGGGTGGTGATGTGAGCGCAGGCGGCCTTGGTCGTGCCGTCGGCGACGGTGATCGGCTTTGGCGCAGGATGTCGAGGGCCTGTGCGGCGTCGAGGCGGCGGATGCGGTTGCGCTTGAGGATGGCGGCGATCGAGCCCGGCGGACACGTTGGCCCTGTCCGGGGTGGGACGGCGGAGCTCGAGCAGCCAGGGCGCTTCCATGTCGGCGCCCAGGTCGAGAAGGCCGGGAAGTAGCGCCACGCTGCTCACGCATGCGATTGGTGAGACGGGTGGTTCGGCGCCGAGTTCTCGGCAGCGCGATCGCGCAACTCGATGACCGGATCGGTGGCGCCGAGACGGCGAACAATGCGGATCGGTGCGCAAGGCCGACGCCATGACCAGGCCGTCGCGGCGGTCGTCCTGGCGCCGGCCGGACGGCGGTCGCGGAGCGGTCCATCTGCGGGGTTGATGGCCCAGATGTTGAATTGGCGCTCCATCAGCGCCTCGACCACCGCCATGCGGCACCTCGATGGCGATGGCTGCGATCGTGGCCCCGCTTTGGGCGATCAGCCAGTCGGCATGGCGGCCAGCGCCGGCCGGAATGCTCGAAGATCTTCTCGCCGATGTCGCGGCCCTGCTCATCGATGAGCCGCACGAGATGACTGTCTCTGGCCCAATCGACGCCGGCATACCATTGCCTTGCTCTGTTCACGCTCGTACTCCTTTCAAACGGCGAGCCACTGCGACCCCTGCCAAGACCTGTACGGGCGCTCGGTCCGCTCGAGGCAAGACCGGCGCAGACTCCCCACTGGGCATCGATCGCAGCCAATCCGTTGGGGCACATGTCCTCCCCAGGTGATCTCGTCACGAGGTGCCGTTGGTGCTCCCGACGGACCGGCTCGGTCCCGGCAGAATACGACAGTCGGACCGTCGTCCGAGGGACGAACGGAGTTCCGCTACGCTACACTCCGCTCGTCCCTCGCCGTCTCCTGCAAGGAACCGCGTGGAAAAGGTACAGGTGCCCCCGTAGGGCGGCGGACGGGGCAGGCTGTAGCCGAGATGCTCCTGATTCCGACGTCGGACCCTCATGGATGTCGATCGAGGCTTTCCCCCTGCGGGCCATCCCCGACGAAGACGGGAGAGGCGAAGCAACGAAGCTGGTATCACGTTGCCGAAAAGCGGCTCATGCTGTCTTTTTCGACGCGGGTTGCGCGGCGGTAGGCGCGGATGACGTCGGTCACGTCGCCCGCCTCGCGGACCCGGCCGTTGTCGATCCACAGCGCCGTTTCGCACAGACGGGCGAGCTCGGTCGTCGAATGGCTGACGAACAGCAGCGTTCCCGTGCGGCGGAACCGGTCGATCCAGTCGACGCACTTTTTCTGAAAGGCGAGGTCGCCGACCGACAGCGCTTCGTCGACGATCAGGATTTCGGCGTCGATATGGGCGCAGATGGCGAAAGCGAGCCGCATGCGCATGCCGATCGAGTAGACCTTGATCGGTTGTTCCATGAAGTCGCCGATGCCGGCGAAGTCGGCGATCGAGTTGAATTTCCGGACGACTTCGGAGCGCTTGAGGCCGAGCACGGCGCCGGCGATGAGGACGTTCTCCCGTCCCGTCGCCTCGAGGTCGAAGGTCGCGCCCAGCGCCAGGACCGGCGCAACGCGGCCTTTGACCCAGATTTCGCCCTTGGTTGGCCTCGTCATGCCGCAGACGATCTGCAGCAAGGTAGACTTGCCGCAGCCGTTGCGGCCGATGATGCCCAGGCTCTTGCCGCGCTGAACCTCGAAGCTGACATCCTTCAGGGCCCAGAACGACTTGTAGTAGGGCCTCGAAGGACTGCCCAAGATCTGCTGCTTCACCCAATCCTTCGGGCTGTCGTAGAGCTTGTAGGCCTTGGCGAGATGCTGCGCCTTGATCACCAGGTCCGCTTCAGATGACATCGGTGATGCCATCCTGCTGGCGGCGGAAGAACCAATAGCCGAACCAGAACGTGAGGACCGAGAGCGACGTTGTCCAGGCGACGACCAGCGGGTTCGGAAGCCGGCCGAACACCACGAGGTCACGGATGATCTCGATGAACCCTGTGAGGATGTTGAGGTACATCAGCAGCATCATGTTTGGGCTGAGCGACTCGTGCGAGAAGAACACCGGCGTGGCGAACATCAAGACGGGCGAGAGCGTCATCATCAGGTAGGCGGTATCGCGGGTGAATGCGCCCATGGCCGACAGCAACCAAGTCAGGCCGAGCAGGAACGCCAGGAATGGGATGTACCAAAGTGGCAGAAGCAGCACGGTCCAGTGCAGGAAGCCGGCAAAGGCAAGCTGGCAGAGCAGCATCAGAACGAGGCCGATGGTGGCGTAGGTCGTTGCCCGCAGCGTCGAGATCACCGGCAGCATGTGGGCCGGGAACATGGTCTGCTTCAGGTAGTGTGCATATTCGTGCAGCAGCGAGGGCGCACGATAGGCCATCTCGGCGAAGAAGTTGAAGGCGATCAGGCCGCCGAAGACGAACAATGCATAGTCGATCGGTGACGACGCTTCCGCATTGTTGGGGAGCTTTACGGCGCCGTTGAAGACCAGCGTGTAGGTGACCAGAGACAGCAGAGGCGCGAAGATCGCCCATACCCAGCCGGCGACCGATCCGCTGAACCGTTCGCGAAGCTCGCGGCGCAGGATCGCCGCGATCAGGTCGCGATTGCGCCAAGCGCTTGTGAATGGCTCGGCAAGGAACCTGCTCGCGCGCGCGAACCAGCCATTGTCGCCCGGGATGATCTCCTTGCCGTCCACGATATGCAGGAAGGGCACGTCGGGATCGGGCCGGTCGATATCTAGTTTAGCCATTGAAATAAAACGATAATCCTTGTTTTCCTCTGCAAGTCAATCGGTAGGAATTGCCTGCACGACCTCCGATTCGCCGGCCGAATGAGGAACCCGCCCATGCCCCATGCACCTCGATTGTCCAGCCTGCGATGAAGAGCCGGCAGCGAGGCGCCCGGAGCTTGGCCGCGCTTCTCTTAGTGTGTGACGTTGGCGCTTTCAATGCTGGCAAGGTGTGGTAACGCTGACGAGATGACGCTGTTGCGATCCGGCATCAGGGGGCAAGGCGACCTCGCTCCCGGTCTGGCCGAGCCGGATCGATCGTCTGGGGTCGCCATCGCTGGCTTGACGCCTTCTAGGGCTTAGGCTAGCGGGACGCACTTGATGTATTCTTATTTTGTCCACTGCCGCCACCTCCAGAGGGCCAAGGCCGGAGGTATGCGTTCGTGACGGACAGCAGCATCCTGCGGGCGGCGATCGCCCCCTTGACGCGCTTGTGGCGGCGCCGGGCTGCGCCAATCGTGTTCGACGGGCCCACGGGCGATGCCGAGCAGGACGCCGAGCGATACTACCGCGACGGATTGCTGCGCGTGCGGCGCGGTGATGCCGACGGAGCTCTTGCCCAATTCGACAAGGCGCTTGCCTGCGTGCCCCGCTTGGCCGATGCGATCGAGGCGCGGGCCGAATTGCTCGATTCGCTCGGCCAGTCGGAACAGGCGCGACCCGAATATGAGCGTGCCCGACGGCTCTGGTCGGAGGTGTCGGGCGGCATGCCCGACCGTCGCTACATGTTCCGGCACAGCGGCCATTTCTCCTTCGAGATCGAGGCTTACGAGCTGGTCCGAAACAATGTGAGGAACAAGGTTTTGCCGCAGCTTGCCCACGGCAACGCACTTCTGGTGCGGGGCCGGGCCAAGGAGGCACTCGATAGTTACGAACGCGCGCTCAAGGCAAAGCCCAACCTGCCAGAGGTCCTCGCTCTGAAGGGTGAGGCGCTGGTCGCCCTCGGCCGCTACGATGAAGCCATCCAGGTCTTCGATGGCGTGCTTGCCGCTCGGCCGACCGATGGCGAGACCCTGAACAGCCGCGGTATCGCTCGCATGGCGCTCGGTCGGGTCGTGGAGGCCAATGACGACTGGCGGCGTCAGTTCGAGCTGCTGCCGCCGACGCAGGCTGCGGCCCGCGGATGCGTGGCCTTGCGCCATGGCAACTATGGCGCGGCCTTCCATGAGTTCGGATTGGCCCATGCCAAGGAGGCCGCGCAGCCCTATTGGTTGCTGTATCGCTTGGCGGCGGGGCGCCTGGCTGGCGTGCAGCCCGGGCTGTTTACCGTGCCTGCCGGCAACGGGTGGCCGCCGGCCTTGATCGCGCTCTATGCCGGTCAGGCCACCGAGGAAGGATTGCTCGGACGGGCGAACTCCCTGGAGCGGCGCACCGCGGCGCTTTTCCATGTCGGGGTCGTCGCCTTGGCCGCCAATCCCGCGGTGGCGCGCCGCCACTGGCGGGAGGTCGCCGATCGTGGGCCGCCTGCCATGATCGAATATGCCGCCGCCCGCAACGAGCTGACACGTCTCGGCGCCTGACGGCCCCTGTCCCTCTTCGAGGAGCGCATGTTCTCGGTAATCCTCTACGGCCGCAACGACAGCCACGGCTACAACTTGCACAAGCGGGCGGCGATCAGCTTCAATGCGCTCGCCGAGGTGATGTCCGATCCCGACGACGAGATTCTGTTCGTCGACTACAACACGCCGGACGACCACCCGACCTTCCCCGAGGCGATCCACGATACGCTCACGGACAAGACCAAGAAGTTCATGCGCATCCTGCGCGTGCGTCCCGAGCAGCACGCCCATCTCCGGTCGAAGACGCATCTGGTCGCTCTCGAGGCGCAGTCGCGCAATGTGGCGCTCAGGCGGTCGAACCCGAACAACCGCTGGATTCTCTACACCAACACCGACATGCTGCTGGTGCCGCGCAACGAGGGCGAGTCGCTCAGCACTATCCTCGGAGACCTGACCGACGGTTTCTATCAGGTGCCGCGTTTCGAGATTCCCGAGATGCTATGGGAGGCCGCCTTCGATCGGCGCGATCCCGCCGGCAATCTCGCCAAGCTGCGTGACTGGTCGGTGCGGTTCCATCTCAACCAGGTCGTCCACAACTACATGCCGATGAAATATGACGCGCTAGGCGACTTCCAGGCGGCGTTGCGCGACGACATGTTCGCGATCCACGGCTTCGACGAGGACATGATCCTGGGATGGCATTGCGATTCCAATCTGGCGGCCCGGCTTGCCCTGTACCGCGGCCGCGTCGACACGCTGATCGACAAGGTGTTCGGCTATCACTGCGACCACACACGGGTTGCCGCAGCCAACAACAAAGGCCGAGCGACCCGGATGAACGATCAGGATCGGTTCATCTGGAACGTCGCTTCGCCCTATGTCCCGGCGCAGGCCGAGACCTGGGGTTGGCCCGAGGTCGAGATCGAAGAGGTCCGCCTCGACCGCGACACGGCCTATCAGCGTTTCACGGCGGGCCTGGACCGGGCGATCGTACCGGCGACGGCGCCGTTCACCGGCACCAGCCTCGAATGGCAGCTCTTCGAGGATCTCACCTACGACCTGCCGCATACCCTGCCATTCGTCTGCGATCAGGTGCTGACCTTTCCCAAGTCGACGGCGCTGCTGATCGCCCCGACGCGGCCGGACTTTCTGACCGGGTTCGCCAGTGCCTGGAAGGGTATGGGCTTCACCGGTCCGCTGCTCGTGCCGACAGAATGCGAAGGCCTGGCGAACGATCTCGAGGGCGTCGAGCGCGGCCCCATGAGCAGCCTGCTGCCGCGCGCCGATCTGTTCATCTTCGAGTTTGGCCTGGCCACCCAGACGGCGACCGAGCCGGTGCGGACAGGGCGAACCATGACGCCGATCGACAAGAAGCGCCTGCGGGTGCTCGAGAAGCTGTTCAAGCGGGCGGCGGCGATGGAAGCGCAGACGCGGCCGGCCGGCCGTCGCGTCGCGCGGCGCTTCATCGGCGTGAACGTGATCTACAACAAGTTCTGGACGGCCTTCACCGACTACATCGGCGCCAACATCAATCCCTTCTGCAGCCAAGTGCTGGCCGGCCTGCCCCGCGAGGACGATTCGCTCAAGGGCAAGGTCCTGAAATTCCGCGGCCGCCACGCGATCTGATCATCGTCTTCCGGACCGCAGCCTTGCGAGCCTCGGCTCGGTCGACCGGCGTAAGAATGACTGGAGCCAGAATAGATCCGCCAGTTGCAGGGCAGGCAGTTCGAGCGTGCCAGAGCGCATCTGCGCGAGAAGGTCGGTGAGAGGTAGCTCGCGGACGTGGATGATCTCGCCCGCATCGGGCACAGGGTCGGCGGTCTTGCGCGCGTCGAGGGCGAGGAAGCAATGGATGCGGTTGGTCTGCGTCGCGGGGTGGACTGCGGCACAACCGATCGCATGCCACCGCGCACTGCTGTAGCCGGTCTCCTCGAGCAGCTCGCGCCGGGCGGCGGCGAGCGGTTCCTCCGCCTCGTCGACTGCGCCGGCTGGAAACTCCGTCCGCACCTCGGCCACCCCGTGCCGGTATTGGTCCACCAGCACGATGCCGTCGTCCGGCGTTATTGCGATCACGTCGACCCAGTCGGCGAGCTCGAGGATTGGCTGGGCGGTGGGCGTTTCTGGTTGGCGCAGCCTGAGCCAGCGATCGGCGAAGGCGTACCGCGAACCGCCTCGCCGATCCACCTGCGGCTAGCGGCCCGAGCCGAGATACAGCACGTCGGCTGCCTCGGCGAACTTCGCCGCCGGCAGGGTGCGCCACAGGTCGAGCACAGTCAGGCGCTGTCCGTCGCGCTGGCACCAGGCCGGCTCGATCGTCTGGTACTCGGGCCAACCTGTGGCGACGATCAGCAGGTCGCACTCGCGCACGGCGCCCTCGATAGACGAGGCACCGACGACCTTGTCGCCGAGAGCTGCCATCGCGGCATCCTGCGCCAGCGGATCGTGAACGGCGACGACGTAGCCCATGTCGGCGAGCCGGGTCGCCAGCTTGACGCTGTGGCTTTCCTCGACGACCGGGGTTTGCGGCTTGTAGGAAAGGCCGAGGATCGCGATGCGCGTGCCCGCCTTGGCGAACTTGGCGACCAGGCCGGTGAGCCGATCGACCTGATAATTGTTGATCCGATCCGTTGCCTCGGCGACGTCGGCCCGGGCACCGATCTTGCGCGCCAGGGCGGAGAAGGCGACGTTGTCGCGCGGGAAGCAGGGGCCACCGTAGCCCATCGCACCCTTGAGGTACTTCACGCCGATACGCGTGTCGGCCCCCAGCGCCCTGGTGACGACGTCGACGTCGGCGCCGGGCAGGCGATCGCAGATGTCGGCCAGCATGTTGGCGTAGGAGATCTTGGTCGTGACGTAGGTGTTCACCGAGATCTTGGTGAGCTCGGCATTGATGAAGTTCATCCGCTGGACCGGCGGCTTCTTCTCGCACATCTGCAGGTAAATCGTCTGCAGCATGTCGCCTGCCTTGGCATCGCTTTCGCCGATCAGGATCGAATCGGGAAAGAGCATGTCGCGCACGACGCTGCCCAAGGCGATGAACTCCGGATTGTAGCAGAGGCCGAGCTCGGGGCCGACCTTGCGGCCCGACGCCGCTTCGAGGGCCGCCTTGATCTCGCCGCCAGTCGTGCCCGGCATCACTGTGCTGGTGATGACCACCATGTGGTAGCCGGTCTTCTTCCGCAGCGCCTTGCCGAGCGACTCCATGGCCTGAAGCACGAAGCGGTTGCTGAAGAAACCCGTGCTGTCGGAGGGCGTGGGCACGATGACGAAGCTCGCATCGCTTTGCCGGACGGCTTCGTTGGCGTCCATCGTCGCCGACAGGCGCTGCTTGTTGGCGGCAATCAGCTCGTTCAATTGTGGTTCGATGATCGGCATTTTGCCGCCATTCAGCGCGTCGACCAGAGTCTTGCTGACGTCGAGGCCGACGACCGTGAAGCCGCGGCTGGCTAGCACGGCTGCCAGTGGCGCGCCGAGCTTACCGAGACCGACGACCGAAACGCGAGGCAGAGGGGCTGCAGTCATTTCCATGTCCGTTTTGAAGGCCGGTACTGATACTGTCGTCACCGCCGGGACGCCACCCCGAATTGACAGGCTTCGGTCGGCAATTCGCTGCTTGCGCCGTCCCGTCGCAGGGGCGAAAAATCCACAATCGAAGCGCGTCCTATGCGAGGGAACCTGATGAAAGTGGAATTTTCGGCCGTTCCGAAGGCCTTTTCGGGCAATGTTGCGGTCTTCGTGGCGGCCGACAAGCAACTCCTGGCGGCCGCCCAGGCGATCGACGCCTCGGCCGGCGGTGCCATCACGCGGGCGCTTGCGGCCGGACGCTTCACCGGGGCGAAGGATCAGACTCTCACCCTTCTCGGCCAGTCGGGCGACGTCGCGCGCTTGCTGCTGCTGGGTGTCGGCAAGGGGCGCGAGCTCGATGCCCGGGCGGCCGAGGGACTGGGCGGCGTCATCGCGGCGGAGGCCAACGCGAGCGGTCACAAGGCCGTCACGGTGGTTGTCGATGCGGTCAAGGGCAGCCGCCTGACGCCGGCAGAGATCGCGGCGCACCTCGCCCTCGGGGCGCGCCTGCGTAATTACCGCTTCGACAGGTACAAGACTAAGGACAAGCCCGAGCAAAAGCTGTCGCTCGGGCGGCTCACGATCCTGATGGCCGGGCCGGCCGAGGCGCGGCGCATCTACGAAAAGCTCGAGCCGACTGTCGATGCCGTCTTCTTCGCGCGCGACCTGGTGAGCGAACCTGCCAACGTCCTCTACCCGGCCGAGTTCGCCAAGCGGGCGCGCGGCCTCAGCAAGCTCGGCGTCAAGGTCAAGATCCTGGGCGAGGCCGAGATGAAGAAGCTCGGCATGGACGTGTTGCTCGGGGTCGGGCAGGGCAGCGCGCGCGACTCGCAATTGCTCGTGATGGAATGGATGAACGGGCCGAAGACGCAACAGCCGATCGCCCTGATCGGAAAGGGCGTGTGCTTCGACACTGGCGGCATCTCGATCAAGCCGGCCGGCGGCATGGAAGACATGAAATGGGACATGGGCGGTGCCGGCGCCGTGACCGGAGCGATGCATCTGCTGGCTGGCCGCAAGGCGCGCGTCAACGTCGTCGGCGTCTGTGCTCTGGTCGAGAACATGCCGGACGGCAACGCGCAGCGGCCGGGCGACGTGGTCAAGAGCATGTCGGGCCAGACCGTCGAGGTGATCAATACCGATGCCGAAGGCCGCCTGATCCTGTGCGACGCCATGTGGTATGCGCAGAAAAATTTCAAGCCGCAGGCGATGGTTGAGCTGTCGACCCTGACCGGCGCCATCATCGTGGCGCTGGGCCACGAACGCGCCGGCCTGTTCAGCAACAATACTGCCTTGTCCAACAAGCTCAGGGCCGCGGGCTCGGCGTTGGGCGAGAAGCTGTGGCGCATGCCGCTCGGGCCGAAGTACGACAAGCTGATCGACTCCGACATCGCCGACATGAAGAACGTCGGCGGCGGCCGCGACGGCGGCTCGATCACGGCAGCGCAGTTCCTGCAGCGCTTCGTGCAGGAGGGTGTGGCGTGGGCGCATATCGACATTGCGGGCGTCGCCTGGTCGAGCAAGGGCAACAGCACCACACCCAAGGGCGCCACCGCTTACGGCGTTCGCCTGCTCGATGCGTGGATCGCCGACGCCTACGAACGCTGATCGGCGATGGCGACTGAGGTCAATTTCTACCATCTGACCAGGTCATCGCTCGAGGATGCCCTGCCGCGCCTGCTGCTCAAGACGCTGCAGGCGGGCGAACGGGCGGTCGTGATGCTGGGCTCGCCCGAGCGGGTCGATGCCCTCAACACGCATCTATGGACATTCGATCACGACAACTTCCTGCCGCACGGTGCGGCGCGCGACGGCGAGGCCGAACGCCAGCCGGTATGGTTGACCCATGTCGACGAAAATCCCAACGGCGCCCGCTTCCTGTTCATCGCCGACCGCGCGCGCTCCGAGCGGGTGGCCGAGTACACCCGTTGCTTCGAGCTGTTCGATGGTCGGGACGAGACTGCCGTCTCCGAGTCGCGCGAACGCTGGAAGGCCTACCGTGCCGCTGGACACACCGTCGTCTACTGGCAGCAGGGCGCGGCGGGTGGCTGGGAGAAGAAGGCGTGAGGCAAATGATGCGCCTTCTCCATAATCAGGGGAGGTGGCTGGAGGCCAGAGGGAACGGCCGCAGTCGAGATTCCTCCGGTTACGACGTCGGGGCCCGAAACATCTCTAGTGAAGCCTTTTCCCCTCCGCCTCGTAGACGGGGCACTTCCGCCGAATACGGGGGAGGGACCTACCGCCGCTTCTCTCGCGGGTACCAGTAACCGCGCCAGGCCGAGGCCAGGCGTTCGCGGAGCGGGATGGGGCCTTCAGGGCGATAGAAGCTCTTGGCGTCGGCTTCGAAGCTCGCCACGTAATCGCGATAGGAGAGAGGGTGCCGCGTGCGGTCGGCCTGTGTCTGGGCGGCGAGAAGGTCGAGGCCAGCGTCGATATCCAGCAGGAGGGCCAGCACGTCGCGGCGATTGACGAGAAGGTCGGCAGCGGCGTCGGGCACGTCCCAAACCGAGAACACGGCGGCAAGCTTGGCGAGCTTCGTGGCACTCAAACCAGCATTGGCGGCGACACGATGCGGCGCCAGAACATCCCGGGCATAGTAGGCTTCGCCCTGGAAGGGTCGGCCCGACACGGTCTCGGCCGGCGTCGGCCAGACGTAGCGTGCCGGCAGAGCGCGAGTAGAGCAGGTGCGCACGTCGAGACGAAACAGGTCGAAGCCGTGCCGGCGCATGAAGCGGTCGGTGTTGTGGAAGGTGTGCTCGTCGGCCTGCTCGGTGCCGATGAAATTGACCTCGAGCTGGGCGGCGATCACGCCGAGCGCGTCGAGGCGACCGTCGAAGGTCTGAAGGATGTCGAAGTCGCCGCCGTCGATGTCGATCTTGAGATAGTCGAGGTCGGTCCAGCCGCGCTCCGCCAGCAGGTCGGGGACGACGACAGGCCGTGTCGGATCGGCGAGGCCGGTCATCTCCCAGGCGTTGTGACGAAGCTGCTCTTCTGTCGACGCACGCTTCAGGCGTTCCTCGCGGATTTCGCGCGTGCGCATGAAGCTCAGGCGATCGCGCATGCGCATGATGAGGGGGGCGGCCGGGCCCTGCGAATGATCGACCGGCACGTCTGCCGCGCGGCTGACGAAGGCAGCGACGTAGGCGAGGTCGGGGTTGCGCTCGGCGGCGGCCAAGCGCCGGCACTCGGTGGTGCTCGCATCGATGCCGATGCCGCGCAGACGCGGCTCGAAGGCACGCCACTGCGGATCGATGCCGCCCGAACAGCCGACATCGAGCAGGGAGAACTTGTCCGTTCCCAACCTTCCGGCGACAAAGGCCGGGAACGACGACGCCATGTCGGTCAGACGGTTGCGACGGGAGTCGCAGGCGAGCCGACGGCGCCGGGCAGGCGCAACGGCGGCGCGGTCAGCAGGAAGCGCGAGCGCTTCTTGTCGCGCAGCCATAGGGCGAGATCCTTCAGCCACCAGATCTCGCCGAGATTGAGCCCGAGCTTGAACAGGCAATGGTTGTGCAGGGGCAGGGACGGGTGCTCCGTGCCCTCCGGGCCGGGTCGCGCCGGCACCGCCTCGACGCCGTAATTATCGGCGATCAGGGCCGAGATCTGGCTGTCGGTAATCCATTGCAGCAGGCGCTTGTCGCGCCCGTCGAGCACGCTGCACATGGCGTGGGCGCGCGCCGGATCGACCTTCTTGTCCATCTTCACGATCTCGTCGGTGAAGCCGGTGTAAAGCAGCAGCATGTCGCCCGGTTCGACCGCCACCTTGTCGGCCTCGAGCACGCGGCGGAAATCGTCGTAGTCGACGAATTTGTGCGCGCGGCCGAAATGCTTCTCGAGGTCGACCAGCACGGCGCGGCCCTGGATCGCCTTTGCCGCCATGTTCTCGACGCCGAGCTTGTGGGCATAGCTCAGATGGCCGCAGCCGTCGCGCCCGGCGTCGGGCTGCGGGCCGACGACATCGGAGCCCGCCTTGAAGCCGTTGTAGAACAGCGGCTCGGGGATGCCGTCGCCGTCGGCATCGAACAGGCCGCCGACATGGGCGAGCGTGTCCCACTGCGTCGAATACTGCAGGGTGAGGATCACGCGGTCGTCGCACGCCACGTCCATGAACAGCGGATTGATCGTGTTGGTGAGGAAGTTGAAGCGCCAGCCGTTCTCGTCTCCGGTCGGCGACAGCACGGGTGGCAGGCGGCGCGCGTTCAGCACGTTTCCGCCGGGAAGGTCGAGCGGCAGGCTGAGGCAGAAGGAGAGGCCTTCCTTCACCTCGGCGATACCCTCGAGCACCTTCTTGGGCGTGATCAGATTCAGGCGGCCGAGCTGATCGTCGTCCCCCCAGTCGCCCCAGGTCGAACCTTCCGGACGGTGCTTCCAACGCTTCATTCCGATCTCCCTGTCATGCGTGCGGAGACTAGCGTGCAGCCTCGGCGTCACCAAGAGCGCATGGCTCCTGCGCACAAACCTCGAACGTCCGCGCAGCGGTTCGTCTATAAGATTTTGCTCGAAGAGGTATTCATGTCTGCAGCGACGGTTCCGCTCAACAATGACGTCAAGGTCATGGGCCTGATCGGGGTGGCGCACGGGGCGAGCCACTACTACCAGCTCGCCTTCGCGACCATGCTGTTGATCGTGCGCCAGGAAGCCGACCTGACCTTCACCGATGTTGGCCTGTTGGCAGGCATCTTCTATGGCGTCTCGGGCGTCGTTCAGACCGGCGCCGGCTTTGCTGTCGATCGCTTTGGCGCAAGGCCGATCCTGGCCGGTGGTCTGGCGATTGTCGGCCTCGCCCTGGCCCTGATATCGATTGCGCATTCCTTCGTGGCCTTCGCCACCATCGCGGCCATTGCCGGCTTGGGCAACAGCGTGTTCCACCCGGCGGATTTTGCCCTTCTCAACGCGTCAGTGAACCCCGGCCGGCTGGGTCGCGCCTTCAGCATCCATGGTGTCGGCGGATCGCTGGGTTGGGCTGCTGCGCCGGTCATGTATTTCCTCGACGGCATGTTCGGCTGGGTCGGCGCGGCGCTGATCGGCGCGATGCCGGGCCTCGTGCTTTCGGTGCTGGTCTGGACGCAGCGAGAGGCCCTGGTCGATCATCGCGTCAAGGCACGAACCGCTGCGGCTCGGCATGGCGCACCCACACTCGGGCTGTTCCTGCAGCCGGCGATCCTGCTTTGCCTCGCCTATTTTGCCCTGATCGCCGCCAATACAGTGGGCATACAGCAGTTCGCCGTTCCGGCGTGGACGAGCATGTTCGGTATCAGCGAGAATTACGCCGCCCTTTGCTTGATCGTATTCATCGTGGGCTCTGCGGCTGGCGTGTTGGTCGGCGGCTTCTTCGCCGACCGGGTACGCCGCCATGACCTGGTGGCGACTGTGGGCATGCTGGGGGCTGCCGCGCTCACCGTGCCAATCGCCACCGTAAGCATCTCTCCTGTCCTGCTGTTGCCGCTGCTGGCCCTGGCGGGCGCGGCCGGCGGGCTCACCGGTCCGTCGCGCGACATGATCGTGCGTAGCGCCACGCCGCCCGGTGCGTCGGGCAAGGTCTTCGGATTTGTCTACTCCGGCCTCGACATCGGCTCGTTCGCGGCGCCGCCGGTGTTTGGAATCCTGATGACGGCAGGTGTGCCGAGCATCATCTTCTGGATCGCCATCGCCCTCTACATCGTCAATGCAGGGCTGGTGCTGTCGATTCACCAGAACACGATTCGCACGGTGACGACGACGGCGCCCACCGCCGCCGAGTAGCAGTCCTCGCCGCTCGTTGTTCTTCCCTGATGGCGGGGAGGGTGGGCACATCTCGAATTGCTCTCCCAGCATGAGGGAGATGCCCCGTCATCCGGGGTGGTTGGGGGAAGGCTATATGCGAGGCGCTTCGGAGGCCGACGTCGGAATCGAAGGGATATCGACCGCGGCGTTCCCCCTTCGCCCCTTGCGGAGGCACCTTCCCTGATTACTGGGGGGAAGTGAAGGGTCACGCTGCTTCGTAAGCCTCTTGGGCGACTAGCCATTCGTGCTCGGCGTGGGCGATCTCTCGTTCCAGCCGGACCTTTTCACGCTGCAGGTCGACCACGTTTATCGTAGGGTTGTTGTAGCTGGCCGGATCGGCGAGCTTCGCCTCGATCTCGCTGCGCTGCTTGGCAAGCTTGGCGATGGTCTTCTCTAGCGCATCCAGCGCCTTCTTGAGCGGTGCCCGCTTGCTTCGCGACTCGGCAGATTGCTTGCGTTGATCCTTGCGCGTCGCCTCGGGCGCCGGAGCCACAGCGGGCTTCTGCGCTTCATTTCGCTCGCGCTCCTTTTCACGCTCGCGGCCGCTGTTCTTGCCGCCGCCGCGCTCGCGCAGCAGGCGCGCCTGATAGTCGTCGATGTCGCCGTCGAACGGTGTCACCTTGCCGCCAGCCACCACCCACAACTGGTCGGCGACCATCTTCACCAGGTGCGTGTCGTGGCTCACCAGCACGACAGCGCCGTCGAAATCGTTGATCGCGTTGACCAGCGATTCACGCGCGTCCATGTCGAGATGGTTGGTCGGCTCGTCGAGCAGCAGTAGGTGAGGGGCGTTGCGCGTGGCGAGCGACAGCAGCAGCCGCGTTTTTTCGCCGCCTGACAGGAGGCCGACCTTGAGATCGGCGCGATCACGCGAGAAGCCGAAGCGGCCGAGCTGGGCCCGCACCTTGGTCTCGCCGGCGCTCGGCCCGAGGGCGCTGCTCATGTGCTGGAACGGCGTCGCCTCGTACTCGAGACCTTCCTCCTGGTCCTGCGAGAAGTAGCCGATTCGAAGCTTCGAGGTGCGCCTGATCCTGCCTTCGCGCGGTTGCAGGCGGTCGGAAAGCAGCCGGATCAGCGTCGACTTGCCGTTGCCGTTCTGGCCGAGCAGGGCGATGCGGTCGTCCATGTCGATGCGCAGGTCGATGCGGCGCAGCACTGGTGGCCCGTCGCCGTAGCCGACCGCGACCTCGTCCAGGGTCTCGATCGGCGAGGCGAGTTGGTCGGGCGGCGGGAAATTGAAGGTGATCTGCTCGTCGACCGGCACCGTGACGACCGGCCCCAGCTTCTCGATCATCTTGAGGCGCGACTGGGCTTGGCGCGCCTTGCTGGCCTTGGCGCGAAAGCGATCGACGAAGGCCTGCATGTGCTTGCGCTGGGTGGCGATCTTGGCCTGTTGCGCGGCGTCATGCTCGAGCCGCTCGGCGCGCGTGCGCTCGAAGCGATCGTAGTTGCCGGCGTAGGTAACCAGCTTCTGGTTGTCGATATGGACGATGTGGTCGCATACGTCGTTGAGCAGATCACGGTCGTGGCTGACCATTAGGAGCGTGTGATGGAACCGTTGCAGATGCTCGGTCAGCCAGAGCTGCGCCTCGAGGTCGAGGTGGTTGGACGGCTCGTCCAGGATCAGCAGGTCGGGATTGCTGAACAGCGTGCCGGCCAGCGCTACGCGCATGCGCCAGCCGCCGGAGAATTCGCCGCATGGCCGTGCTTGCGCTGCGTTGTCGAAGCCCAGGCCGTTCAGAATGGCGGCGGCGCGCGCCGGCCCGGAGGCCGCGCCGATCTCGTCGAGCCGCGCATGGATGTCGGCCAGCCGGATGCCGTCTTCGCAAGTCTCGGCTTCGGCCAGCAGCGCCGTGCGCTCGACGTCGGCGGCCAGCACGGCGTCGATCACCTTGATGTCGCCGCCAGGCGGATCCTGCGGCACCGAACCGACGCGCATGCGGCCGGTCATGCCGATCGAGCCGCCATCCGCCTCGATCAGTCCCTGGATCAGGCGCAGCAGGGTAGACTTGCCGGCGCCGTTGCGGCCCACCAAGCCGACCTTCCAGCCATCGGAAATAGCCGCCGAGGCGCGGTCGAACAGCACGCGCTCGCCGTGGCGGAAGGACAGGTCGTTGACGTGGAGCATCGGGCGGCGGCGTTTAGCATGCCGGGCGCCGCCAATCCAACAGGCCGGTCCGACCGGCTTGCCGGCCTCCGACCCCCCGTTTATAAGGCGCGCCCACGCGCAAGAAGCACCTGGAAATGAGGATCAGATGGCCGTCGAACGTACTTTTTCAATCATCAAGCCGGACGCGACGCGTCGCAACTTGACCGGCAAGATCAACGCCCGGTTCGAGGAGAATGGCCTGCGTGTCGTCGCCCAGAAGCGCATCTGGATGAGCCGCGCCCAGGCCGAGCAGTTCTACAGCGTGCACAAGGCGCGCCCCTTCTTCAACGACCTTTGCACGTTCATGACGTCCGGCCCGGTGGTCGTTCAGGTGCTCGAGGGCGAGAACGCGATCGCCAAGAACCGCGAGATCATGGGGGCAACCAATCCGGCCAATGCCGCCGCCGGCACGATCCGCAAGGACTTTGCCGAGTCGATCGAGGCCAACTCGGTGCACGGATCGGATTCGGCCGAGAACGCCGCGATCGAGATCGCCTACTTCTTCGCCGGCTCGGAGATCGTGGGTTAGAGACAGCTCATTCGGACCGCGGGCCGGGCGCTCGCGGTCCGGAAGACGTCAGCCCAAGACGGCAAACGCGATCAGGAGCGCGATCGTGCCGCCGATGCCGAGCACCAGCGAGAGCAGGCCGAGGTTGCCGACCAGACCCATCGCCATGCAGGACAGCAGCAGCACGAGGAACAGGATCATGAACAGGACGAGCTTGTTGAACGCCTCGTAGGTCTGGACGTGGGCGGGAAGATCGTCGTCGTTCGTGTCGGCCATGCTTGTCCTCGTGGAAGGGTGCGATCTTATAGCCAACTAAGGCTCGGTCGAGAAGAGCAGGGTGGCCCCGGCCGGCACGCCGGCGACCCGGACCTGGCCGCCTTGCGTCGTCACGCGGCCCTCGGCGATCCAGCGCACCACCAGGGGATAGAGCCGGTGCTCCTGGCGCAGGATGCGGGCCGCCAGCGTTTCCGCCGTGTCGCCTGCCAATACCGGCACGGCCGCCTGGGCTATGATCGGGCCGCTATCGAGATCGGCCGTCACCCAATGCACGGTGCAGCCGCTCACCCGCACGCCGGCGTCGATCGCCTGCTGTTGCACGTGTAGGCCCTTGAAGGCGGGCAGCAGGGAGGGGTGGATGTTGATGATGCGGTCTTTCCAGCGCTCGGGGAACCAAGGGCTGAAAATGCGCATGAAGCCTGCAAGCACGACCAGCTCGACGCCGTGCCGCTCCAGCTCCGCCGACACGGCACGGTCGAACGTCTCGCGATCGGGCCGGCCGCGGTGCGACACGATCGCCGTCGCGATGCCCGCTTGCCGCGCGAGCGCGACGCCGGGCGCCTCGGCGACATTGCTCACCACCAGCGCAATCTCGGCCGGATAGTCGGCGGACTTCGCCGCCTCGATCAGCGCGGCCATGTTGCTGCCGCGACCGGAGATCAGGACGCCGACCTTCAGCTTCGCCATAGGCTCTCGGCGTGGTCGATCACGCAATCCGCTTCGCCGCCGGGGCCGCGCTCAACGACGCCGACCTCATGCGCCGTCTCACCTGCGTCCTTGAGGGCCTTGGCGACCAAAGCGGCATCCGCCGGCGCCGTCACGACGATCATGCCGAGCCCGCAATTGAAGGTCCTCAGCATGTCGTCGGTTGGCACGGCGCCGACCTCGCGCAGCCAGCGGAACACCGGCGGCAGCTTCCAGCGCCGCGCATCGAGGCGCGCGCGCGAACCGTCGGGCAGGCAGCGCGGGACGTTGCCCGGCAGGCCGCCGCCAGTGATGTGCGCCAGACCCTTGATCGCGCCGGTGGTGCGGATCGCGGCGAGCAGCGGCTTCACGTAGATCCGCGTCGGCTCGAGCAGCGCCCGGCCGAGCGGGCTGTCGCCGAACGGCGCCGCCGCCTGATAGCCCAGTCCGCTCCTCTCGACGATGCGGCGGACCAGGGAATAGCCGTTGGAATGCACGCCGTCGGACGCGAGGCCCAGCACGACGTCGCCCGGCACGATGTCGGCCCGCGGCAACAGCCCATCGCGCTCGGCGGCGCCGACCGTGAAGCCTGCGAGGTCGTAGTCGCCCTCGGCATAGAGGCCCGGCATCTCCGCCGTCTCGCCGCCGATCAGGGCGCAGCCGGCACGCCGGCAGCCCTCGGCGATGCCGGTGACCAGCCGCCGGCCGGTCTCGACCTCGAGATGGCCGCTCGCATAGTAGTCGAGGAAGAACAGCGGTTCGGCGCCTTGCACGACGATGTCGTTGACGCACATTGCCACCAGGTCGATGCCGACCGTGTCGGGGATGCCGGCCTCGATGGCCACCTTGAGCTTGGTGCCAACGCCGTCGGTGCCGGAGACCAGGATCGGGTCGCGAAAGCCCGCCGCCTTGAGGTCGAATAGCCCGCCGAAGCCGCCCAGCCCGCCCATCACGCCGGGCCGGTTGGTGCTGCGGGCTAGCGGCTTGATGTGCTCGACCAATGCGTCGCCGGCATCGATATCGACGCCGGCGTCCTTGTAGGTGAGGGGCGGCCGATTGTGGCCGGGGGCGTCGGGCTTCAAGCCGGGCTCGTTCGCATGCTAGAAGAAGGAGGCGCGAACATAGCCAAAAATCGGACCCCCGCAATGCTGCTCAACCGCTGGTTTTCCACGACGGCCCTCGCTCTGCTCGTGGCCATCGCCGCCTGCGTTGGGGTGCATGCCCAGAACTTCACGGTGACCGACGTCGATGTCGACGTCACCGCCGCGGACGCTCTCCAGGCGCGCGAGCAGGGCATCCGCGAGGCCCGCCGCAAGGCCGCGGTCCTGCTGGTCGCGCGCATGGTGCCGGCGGAGGACCGTGCCAAGGTGGCGACACCCGACGATGCCCGGCTCGAAAGCATGGTGCGCGGCATCGAGTTCGTGCGCGAGCGCACCGCCCCCGGCCGCTACATCGCCACCCTGAACGTCGTCTTCTCGCCCGGGCCAGTGAAGGCCTGGCTGGGAGAGGGCGGGGCGAAGACCGCCGAGACCGTGTCGCGGCCGGCGCTGGTGATCCCGCTGTGGAAGGGCCCTTCGGGTGTCGAGCCGCTCGACGATCGCAACGCCTGGCGCGAGGCTTGGCGGGCGCTCGACACGGCTGGCAGCGCGGTGCCGCTGACGCTGCTGCGCGGCGATCAGCTCGATCAGAACGCGGTGACGGCCGAGCAGGCCTATGTCGGCGACGTGTCGGCGCTGGCGCGGCTCGTCGAACGCTATCGCACGCCCGTTATCGTCGTGGCTGTTGTCGAGGGCGACAAGGATGCGGGCCCGCTCACCGTCAGCGGTCTGCGCTACGACGCCCAGACGGGGGCGAGGAGCGAGATCGCCAAGGAAACCGTGCCCGGCGCGGCCGAGCTCGGCGAGGCCGCCCGGAAGATGCATGCCCGCCTCGACGAGCAATGGCGTAGCATGGCCACCGTGCGGCGTGATTCGCAGGACGCGCTCGAGGTCTACGTGCCGATCCGGGCGCTCGGCGACTGGGTGCAGGTTCGCCAGCGCCTGGGCGCGGTGCCGGCGGTCAAGAACATCCAGGTCCGTACGCTCGAAGCCGACCGGGCCGATCTGCGGCTAGAGTATTTCGGTACGCCCGAGGAGCTGCAGCGCATTCTGGCGCAGGCTGGATTGACGCTCGATCGCGACGCCGACAAGTGGCGCCTCCAGGCGCGGTGACGGCGTCTTGCAGGCGCGCGACATGATGGGCCTCGACGTGGCGCGCGCGTCACGCTGGGGATTCTGGCTTGCTGCGGCGGTCGTCTTCCTGCTGCTGCTGTGGTTGCTCAACAACATTCTGCTGCCGTTCGTCGTCGGCATCGTCGTCGCCTATTTTCTCGATCCGCTCGTGACCCGGCTGCAGGGCCTCGGCCTGTCGCGGACATGGGCAACCACGACCGTCACCTTCTTTGCCGCCCTGCTGACCATCGGTGTCGCCATGGCGATCCTGCCGCCGGTGTTCAGCCAGGTACAGGGCCTGATCGTCAATGCGCCGGAATACACGGTGAAGCTCGCGACGCGCGTCATGCCGCTGATCGAGCCGGTGCGCGAGAAGCTCGACCTGCCGCCGCTCAGCCTGCAGGAGCTCCAGTCCGAAGTTTCGCAACGCGCTGGGCAGGTGCTGGCGCTGCTGGGCACGATCGCGGGGCAGGTGGCGCAGCGCGGCCTTGCCTTGGTCAATCTGCTCAGCCTGCTGTTCCTGACGCCCGTCGTGACGTTCTACCTGCTGCGCGACTGGGAGCGTGTGGTGAATGCCATCGACAGCGCGCTGCCGCTCGACCATGCTGACACGATCAGGCGTCTGGCGCACGAATCGAATGCGGCCATCGCGGGCTACCTGCGCGGTCAAGCCCTGGTGTGCATCACGTTGGGCTCGATCTATGCCATCGGCTTGTCTCTGGTCGGCCTGCAGTTCGGGCTGGTGATCGGCCTGATCGCGGGAGCCATCTCCTTCATCCCGTTCGTCGGAACCTTCGTCGGCGCCGTCATGGCGCTCGGCATGGCACTGGTGCAGTTCCCGCCGGATTGGTGGGGCGTGGCCAAGGTCGCGGCCGTGTTCCTGTTCGGTCAGGCGTTGGAAGGCAACGTGCTGTCGCCCAAGCTGGTCGGCGACCGCGTCGGCCTGCATCCGGTATGGATCATGTTCGCACTGCTCGCCGGTGGCTCGATCTTCGGCTTCACCGGCGTTCTGATCGCGGTGCCGGTGGCGGCGGTGATCGGCGTGATCGTGCGCCATCTGCTGCACCGCTATCGCGAGAGCGCGATCTACCGCGGCAGCGGCGAGGCCTGAGGCACCGGTGGCCAAGCAGCTCACCTTCGATCTCGCCCTGCCGCCGCCGACCTATGCTCGCTCCGATTTCGTCGTGGCACCGGGCAATCGCGAGGCGCTGGCCTGGCTGGATCGCTGGCCCGATTGGCCGGCGCCTGCGCTGGCGCTAGCGGGGCCGCCGGGCTGCGGCAAGACCCATCTCGGCCGCATCTGGGCGGCGCGGGCCCGGGCGCAAGTGCTCGACGCCGCCGATCTCGAGCACAAGAGCGTTGCCGACCTCACGGAGCTCGCGACGGCATCGCCTGCGATCGCGATCGAGGATGCCGATCGCGCGCCCGAGCGCGCGCTGTTTCATCTTTACAACCTGATGCGCGAGCGGCGTGGCCATCTGCTGCTCATTGCTTCGGCGCCGCCTGCGCGCTGGTCGATCCGCCTGCCCGATCTCGCCTCGCGCCTCAGAGCCGCGCCCGCCGTGGCGGTGGCGCCGCCCGACGACGATCTCTTGGGGTCGATCATCCTGAAGCAGCTCGCCGATCGGCAATTGCACGCCGGCGCGGGCGTCGTGCATTATCTCGTGTCGCACATGGAGCGCTCGGCCGATGCGGCGCGCCGTGTCGTCGCCGCCCTCGATCGACGGGCGCTCGCCGAGCGACGCGAGATCGATCGCAAGCTGGCGGCCGATGTCTTGACCGAGCTGTTCGGCAAGTCGTGACGGGGAGCGGGAGGAAGGAATGAGATCGCTGGGCTTGGCGCTGCTGTTCGGCCTGCTCGCCTCGACGGCGTCGGCCCAGTCGGTAATGGGAACGTGGCTCACCCAATCGGGCGTGGCTCAGGTGCGCATCGGCCCGTGCGCGGATCCGGCCTCCGGGCCGCTTTGTGGCTTTGTCGTGGGGCTGATCAATCCCAAGGGGCCGGACGGCAAGCCGGTAGCACCCGACGCGGCCGTCGACTATCGCAACCCCGATCCTGCCCAGCGCGGCCGCAAGGTGATCGGCATGCCCCTGATCTGGGGCTTCAAGAAAACGTCCGATCCCAATGCTTTCGAGGACGGCAAGATTTACAATGGCGAGAACGGCAAGACCTACGACGCCAACATCAGCCTGCTGCCGGATGGCAAGCTCAGGCTACGCGGCTTTGTCGGCACGCCGATGTTCGGAGAGACGCAGGTCTGGACCCGCGTGAATTAGGGAGTGAAGCGATGGATATGGGTATCAAAGGCCGCAAGGCGATCGTCTGTGCGGCGAGCAAGGGCTTGGGCAAGGGCTGCGCCATGGCGCTGGCACAGGAGGGCGTCGATCTGGTGATCAATGCCCGGACCAAGTCGGAACTCGACGCGACGGCGGCGGAAATCGTGAAGAAGACCGGCGTGAAGGTGACCCCGATTGCGGTCGACGTCACCACGGAAGAAGGTCGCAAGCAGGTGCTGGCCGCTTGCCCAGAACCCGACATCATCGTCAACAACGCCGGCGGCCCGCCGCCCGGTGATTTCCGCGACTGGACGCGCGATCACTGGATCAAGGCGATCGACGCCAACATGCTGACGCCCATCGAGTTCATCAAGGCGACGGTCGACGGCATGATGAAGCGCGGCTTCGGGCGCATCGTGAACATCACCTCGAGTTCGGTGAAGGCGCCGATCGACATTCTGGGCCTGAGCAATGGCGCGCGCAGCGGCCTCACCGGCTTCGTCGCCGGCGTGGCGCGCGTCACGGTCAAGCATGGCGTCACCATCAACGGCCTGCTGCCCGGCCCGTTCGATACAGATCGCCTGCGCGGCACCTACAAGGTACGCGCTGCCCGCAGCGGCCGGACCTTCGAGGAGGAATTCAATGCCGGCGCCAAGGCCCACCCTGCCGGCCGTTTCGGCACGGCGGAAGAGTTCGGTGCCGCCTGTGCCTTCCTGTGCAGCGTCCACGCGAGCTACATCACCGGCCAGAACCTGCTGATGGACGGCGGGCAGTATCCGGGAACGTATTAGCGCCGCGCCGACGGGCGCCTTGTCTCTCTTTGCCTTTCGACCCTCATGTTCCTCCTCCCCGCCAGGAGGAGAGGCTAGGTGAGGGGGACCTCGAAGGATTGCGGCGTCATCCTGCAGCCGGCCGCGTCATGCCCGACTAGGCGGCACCCTATGCATTTGGTTGCAAATCATATGGACATTTGACCACTCATAGGTTGAATTTTCCCGGGACAATGCTGCCAAGGTTGGCGGTCAACGGGGAGAGCCGAACCATGTATATCATTCCCGTCCAAGGACCCGTGGTCGTCACCAGTCACTTGGCACACGGCAACGACGACTATCATCAAGGACTCGACATCGGCAGTCACGAGCACTCAAGTCCCAAGATCATTGCGGCCGCAGCCGGGGTCGTGACCTTTGTTGGCTGGGACCCGAGCGGATATGGCAACTTCGCCATACTGCGACACAACAACGGCGAACATTCGCTTCATGGCCACATGGCGGAGAGGGCCCGAGCTGGAGGCCGGCCAGCAGCTTAACGCGGGTGACGTCATTGGAACGATGGGGGAGACCGGCCATGTTACAGGTCGCCACTTGCACTTCGAGATCGCTGTTGGGCGAGGCCCGGACAATTATTGGGCGGAGCCACGATGGAAATACAGGAAGAATCCCCTTCTGGAAGTTCCTGCCTTCAGGGACCAATACGGTGAAGCAGAGCTGTTGAAGCAAAAGGATAGATGGATCGGAGCCATCGCGAAGAAGACGGGCCTGACGAAGCAAAAGGTGGTCGAGGCGCTGATTGAAACCGGCGCGCTCCCGGCGAGCGAGCTGAACGTCTAGCCGGCGGGCGCGCCGCTGCTGCTGAGCCACCGCCGGATCAGCTCCTGGTTTTCCCGCGAGACCCAATCGGCCGACAGGCCGGCGCCCTGTTCCACGATGTCGACCGTGAGGCCGCCGGCTCGGCACTCGAGACAGAACAACTCGTCGGAGTCCGCCGATTTCGCCCGGAACAGGGCCACGTGACAGTGCGGGCACTGTCGATCCGTTTGCGTGATGTCCATCGGCCCACTGTGCCATCACGGGCGTCCGTCCACCAAGTGATCATTCCTCGCGCGCGCTGCGGACCCGCGATGGCTCAGACCACTCCGAGGTCGCGCGGCCGGACGAAAGAGGTCAGCCGGGCGGTGCCGAATTCGAGCTTCGTCCACGATGTGGCGCGCAGTGAGAGCGTGGCCAGCGCGCCGGTCGGAAACTTGGCCTGAAGCGAGGCGAGTTCCTCGGGCGGACCTTCCGCGGCCAGCGCCGCGGCGAAATGCCAAATGCCGTCATTGTGGCCGACCAGCAGCACCGCCGCCGCGTCATCGCTGATCGCCCGGAGCTGAGCCAGCAGCACATCCTCCGACGCAAGGTACAGGTCTCTGCTGAAGGTGATCGGCGGGGCGGGTGCTGCCAGCGCGGCCACGATCGGGGCGAGCGTTTGGCGTGTTCTGAGAGCGGTTGAGCACAGGATCAGATCGGGGCGCAGCGCGAGGCGGGCAAAGTGATCGGCCATTGCCTTGGCGGCGCGCTCGCCGCGGCGATTGAGCGGACGGTCGTGATCGTCCAGCCGTGGATCGCTCCAGGCCGATTTTGCGTGCCGCAAGAGGAGGAGCGTTCTGTCCAAGTCTCGATCCATCAAGTCTCAGCCCGAGAATATCTATCTAGAACAACAGATTAGCGAATTTGCCATGACTCGTTCATGCGGAAGCGTTACGGTTCTTGCGAAAAAATTCTTGCGGCAATCGCCCCCACTAGAGGCCGACGATGGACGCCCTGCACCCGACACTGAGCCACCCGTTGGGGCTCGAAATAGCATCCGACAATCCCCAGCGCTTCATCAATCGGGAGCTGTCGTGGCTCGCCTTCAATGCGCGCGTCCTGGAGGAAGCGAGCAACAAGCGTCATCCGCTGCTCGAGCGGGTGCGCTTCCTGTCGATCTCGGCTGACATTCTGGACGAGTTCTACATGGTGCGCGTCGCCGGTCTGGTCGACATGCTGCCGACACGCGGCACGCTGCGCAGCGACGACGGCATGACGCCGGCCGAGCAGCTTGCCGCCATCCGCGAGCGCGCCTCGGTCCTGATGGCGCACCAGCAGGACACCTGGGCAGCCTTGCAGAGCGACCTGCGCGAGGCCGGTATCGCGGTGCTCGATGTCGGTGAACTGACCGACACCGAGCGCGCCTGGCTCGACCAGTACTTCATCGATCAGGTCTTCCCGATCCTGACGCCACTCGCCATTGATCCGGCGCACCCCTTTCCATTCCTGCCCAACGGCAGCTTCTCGGCCATCCTGAAGCTGCAGCGGCGCGGCGACCGTCGCCCGCTGATGGCGCTGCTGCCGCTGCCGCCTCAGCTCGATCGCTTCATTCGCCTGCCCGGGCCCGCCATCCGCTTCCTGTCGCTCGAGGACCTCGTCGACATCTTCCTGCCGCGCTTGTTCCCCGGCTACGAGGTGATCGAGCAGGCGGTGTTCCGCCTGATCCGCGACAGCGACGTCGAGATCAACGAGGAGGCCGAGGATCTCGTGCTGCTCTACGAGAGCGCGCTGAAGCGGCGGCGCCGCGGCGACCTGATCTCGATCTCGGTCAACAGCGCCATGCCGAGCGAACTGCGCGATTTCCTGTTCGACCAGCTCGAGGTCACGGCTCAGATGCAGACCGTGCACATCTTCCACCTCGACCGCATGCTGAACATCGTCGACGTCAAGGCGGTGATCGTCGACGACCGGCCCGACCTCAAGTTCGTGCCCTACAACGTGCGCTTCCCTGAGCGCATCCGCGATTTTGGTGGTGACTGCTTCGCTGCCATCCGTGCCAAGGACATCGTCGTTCACCATCCCTACGAGAGCTTCGACGTCGTGGTCCAGTTCCTGCGCCAGGCGGCGCGCGATCCGGCCGTGGTTGCGATCAAGCAGACGCTCTACCGCACCAGCCACGATTCGCCGATCGTCAAGGAGCTGATCGCGGCGGCCGAGGCGGGCAAGACAGTGACGGCGCTGGTCGAGCTCAAGGCGCGCTTCGACGAGGAAGCCAACATCCGCTGGGCGCGCGATCTCGAGCGCGCCGGCGTGCAGGTGGTCTACGGCTTCATCGATCTCAAGACGCATGCCAAGGTGTCGATGGTGGTGCGGCGCGAGGCGCAGTCGACTCGCACCTACGTGCATTTCGGCACCGGCAACTATCATCCGATCACGGCGCGCCTCTATACCGACCTGTCGTTCTTCACTTGCGATCCGGCGATGGGCCGCGATGCGGCGCGCCTGTTCAACTACATGACGGGCTATGCGCGGCCCGAGACGATGGAGAAGATCGCCTACGCGCCCGCGACGCTGCGCAAGACAATCTATGGTCTGATCGAAGCCGAGATCGAGAATGCCAAGGCGGGCCGGCCGGCGGCGATCTGGGCCAAGCTCAACTCGCTGGTCGACGCGCCGTTGATCGATCGTCTTTACGCGGCGTCGCGGGCCGGCGTGCAGATTGATCTGGTGGTGCGCGGCATCTGCTGCCTGCGGCCGGGCGTCAAGGGCTTGAGCGAGCATATCCGGGTCAAGAGCATGATCGGCCGCTTCCTCGAGCACGCCCGCATCTTCTGCTTCGGCAACGGCAAGCCTCTGCCGTCGCCCGAGGCCAAGGTGTTCATCTCGTCGGCCGACTGGATGCCGCGCAATCTCGATCGCCGTGTCGAGCTGTTCTGTCCGGTAGAAAATTCGACGGTGCACGAGCAGGTGCTCGACCAGATCATGGTCGCCAACCTGAAGGACGATGGTCAGAGCTGGGTGATGGGACCGGACGGTAGCTACAGCCGGCCGCCGATCGGCAAGGAGCCGTTCATCGCGCATGACTATTTCATGACAAACCCGTCCCTGTCCGGCCGAGGCAGCGCCTTGAAGCTCACCGGGGCGGTCCCGAGGCTCGTGCTGAGCTCCTGAGCCCGCCCGCAGCGACGGGCAGCGGCGTCCGGTCGCGGATCGCGATCGCCGCTGCAAACTGGCGCGGATTGGGCTAGAGGGAGCGCACATGGACGGCGACGCCACTTTGGACACTCCCGCCCCAGGCGCTGCCACCGCGCGTGCGGTGAAAGGCAAGGGGCGAGTCGGCATCATCGACGTCGGGTCAAATTCCATTCGCCTTGTCGTCTACGAGCGCAAGAGCCGCGCGCCGTTGCCCGTATTCAACGAGAAGGTGATGTGTGGCTTGGCGCGTGGGCTGGACGCTACTGGCCGGCTCAACCCCGACGGCGTCGAGATGGCCTTGGCCAACATCGATCGCTTCCACACGCTGGCCCACAATATGAAGGTGGAATCGCTGGACCTGCTGGCGACCGCGGCAGTGCGCGACGCCGGTGACGGGCCGGAATTCATGCGTGCGCTTGCCAGCCGGCCCGGCATTCAAGCGCACATCGTGAGCGGGCACGACGAGGCGCGCTATTCCGGTTACGGCGTAATCTGCGGCATTCCCGACGCGGCGGGCGTGATGGGCGACCTGGGGGGCGGCAGTCTCGAGCTGGTGGCGCTGAGCGGCGGACGGCTGGGTGCATCGACCACGTTGCCGATCGGGCCGCTTCGGCTGATGTCGTCGGGCAAGAGCGATCCGTCGCGGGCTGTACTGGAGGCGATCGAAAGCGTGCGCTGGCTGCGCGAGGAGACCGGCGAGACGTTCTACGCCGTCGGCGGCGCGTGGCGTTCCTTCGCCCGCCTGCACATGGAGCAGGCCGGCTATCCGCTGCACATCATCCATCACTACGAGATCGCCGCCGAAGAGGCGCGCGCGGTCGCCCGCCTGATCGCGGTGCAGAGCGCGCGGTCGCTGGAGAAGATGCCGGGCGTGTCTCGACGTCGTGTCGACACCCTGCCACTCGCCTGTCTGGCCCTCGATCGCCTGCTTGCGGTGCTCAAGCCGCGCAGCGTGGTGTTCTCGGCCTTCGGCCTGCGCGAGGGCTTCTATTACTCGCGGCTCGGCGAAGCCGAGCGAGCGCGCCATCCGCTGATCGCCTTCGCCGAGGAGCAGGGCGCGGGCTGGCGCCGGTTCGATCTCGAGCCGTCGGAAATCTTCGACTGGCTGACGCCAGTATTTCAGGGCGAGAACCAGACCGAGCGCGTGCTGCGCATCGCGGCGTGCCATCTCAGCGACATTTCGTGGGACGACCATCCCGATTATCGTGCCGAGCAGGCCTATGTGCGCGTGCTGCATCTGCCGGCCCCCGGCATGAGCCATCGCGAGCGGGCAATTCTCGCGATGGCCTTGGCCTATCGCTACAAGAGCGACCTGCGGTCGGCGATGCTCGATACCGCGCTCAGACTGTCCGACGGCAAGGGGCGGACTTTCGCCCGCCGCCTCGGCGCCTGCCTCAGGCTCGCCTACAATCTGTCGGGCGGCGCGCCTGGCCTGCTGCCGCAGGTCCAGCTTCGCCGCGTCGATCGCGAACTGCGCCTGATCGTACCGACGGCCGCCCACGGCAGCCTGGGTGACGTGACGGCGCGGCGCCTCGAGAACGCGGCCAGCGCCTTCGACCTCAAGCCGGTGATCGTGACTGGCTCCTGACAGTTGTTACGCGGCGGTCGGAGTCGGGATCAGCTTGGCATGCTCGCCCGACAGGGCGAGCGCCAGCCTGCCTTCGATCAGATCGACCGCATCGGCGCCGAAGACTTCGCGGCGCCAGCCTTTGAGGGCGTGCACATCGCGTCGGCCGGCGGCCAGGCGGTCGATCTCGTCCGCGTTCGCCACCAGGCGGGCGGCTACTCCGGCCTCGTCGGCTTTGAGGCGGAGGAGGGTGCGCAGCAGGTCGACCACGGGGGCGGGCGCGCGCAGCTGCTCGCCCTGGCGGTCGCGCGCCGGCAGCTCCGAGTCGGGGAGCTGGCGCGCCCGCTCGATCGCCTCGAGAATTTCGCGGCCCTGCCAGCCCTCGGCGAAGCCCCGACCGAGCCCGCGCGTCATGGCAAGCTCTTCGAGACTGCGCGGCGCATGGCTCGCGATCTCGAGAAGCTGCTCGTCGCGCAGCAGACGCTGGCGCGGAATGTCGATGCGCTGGGCCGTCCGCTCGCGCCACGCCGCGACTTCCTTCAACGTCGCCAGCATACGCGGCGCGGCGCTGCGTGGCTTGAGTCTCCGCCACGCCATGTCCGGGTCGGCGCGGTAGGTCGCCGGGTCGTTCAATACCGCCATCTCCTCGGCAATCCAGGAGAAGCGGCCGGTCTTGTCGAGCTGGCGCTTCAGCTTTTCGTAGACGACGCGCAAATGGGTGACGTCGGAGAGTGCGTAGGTGATCTGGCGCTCGCTGAGCGGCCGGCGGCTCCAGTCGGTAAAGCGGCTCGACTTGTCGATCTTAGCCTTGGCAAGGCGGGCAGCCAGCGACTCGTAGGAGGCCGCCTCGCCATGGCCGCACACCATCGCTGCCACCTGGGTGTCGAACAGCGGCTGCGGCACCTGGTTCATGCGCTGATAGAAAATCTCGATGTCCTGGCGCGCGGCATGGAAGACCTTCAGGACCTGGGGATTGGCCATCAGCTCTTCCAGCGGCGCGAGGTCGATACCTTCCGCCAGCGTGTCGATCGCTGCCGCCTCGTCCGGGCCGGCCACCTGAGCCAGGCACAGTTTCGGCCAGTAGGTGCGCTCGCGCATGAACTCGGTGTCGACGGCGATGAATTCGGTCGTGGCCAGGGGCTTGCAGAACGCCGCCAGGTCGTCGGTCGTCGTGATTAGCTTCATTGACCTGCTCTATAGCCGGCGCGGCCCGCCGCGGCAAAGCAAAGGGCGGAGGTTGGCTTGACTTGGTACGCCATTCCGTGCCTTTTGCCGGCCCGTAAAATTCCGGACAATCGGTGATGTCTTCAACCTACCGAACCCATACGTGCGGCCAGTTGCGGTCGGAACATGTCGGTCAGCAGGTCCGCCTTTCCGGCTGGGTCCAGCGCAAGCGCGACCACGGCAACTTGTTGTTCATCGATCTGCGCGACCACTATGGCGTGACCCAGGTCGTGCTGGACGTGGCCAGCCCGGTTTTCAAGATTGCCGAATCGGTCCGTAACGAAAGCGTGATCACGGTGAGCGGAATGGTCGTGGCGCGTGAGCCGACCACGGTGAACCCACGGCTCGCCACTGGTCAGGTCGAGCTCGATGCCGCCGAGCTGGCCGTGCAGTCGATGGCCGAGACCCTGCCCATCCCGGTCCATATCGAGAACGACACGACGCCGGAGGAATTGCGGCTGAAGTATCGCTTTCTCGATCTGCGCAAGGACAAGCTGCACCGCAACATCGTGCTCAGAAGCCAGGTCATCTCCTCGCTGCGCCGGCGCATGATCGAGCAGGGATTCATCGAGTTTCAGACCCCGATCTTGACGGCGGACAGTCCTGAGGGCGCACGCTCTTATGTGGTGCCGAGCCGGCTGCATCCGGGCAAGTTCTACGCCCTGCCGCAGGCGCCGCAGATGTTCAAGCAGCTCCTGATGGTGTCGGGCTTCGATCGCTACTTCCAGATCGCGCCGTGCTTTCGCGACGAGGATGCCCGCGCCGACCGCGCGCCAGGCGAATTCTACCAGCTCGATTTCGAGATGAGCTTCGTCACCCAGGAGGACGTGTTCGCTGCCATCGAGCCGGTGCTGGGCGGCGTGTTCCAGGAGTTCGCCGGCTTTGGCCGCGAGGTGCCGCGCGCCGTGACGTCATGGCCGTTCCCGCGCATTCCCTATGCCGAGGCCCTGCTGACCTACGGCACGGACAAGCCCGACCTGCGCAATCCGCTGCGCATTGTGGATGCGGGCGAGGTCTTTGCCGGCTCCGACTTCAAGGTGTTCGCCGGCATCGTAGCGGGCGGCGGCGTGGTGCGGGCGCTCCGGGCGCCCAAGGCGGCATCCCAGCCGAGGAGCTTTTTCGACAAGCTGAACTCGTGGGCGCAGTCCGAGGGCAAGCCCGGGCTGGGTTACATCGTGCTGGAAGGCGGGGCGGGGAAGGGGCCGATCGCCAAGTTCGTGACCGACGAGCGGCTGGCCCGGCTCAAGGCCCTGACCGGGGCAGAGGACGGCGACGCAGTGTTCTTCGTCGCCGACAAGCCGGAGGCGGCCTGGAAGTTCGCCGGACAAGTCCGGACCAAGGTTGGCCAAGAGCTCGGCGTGATCGCCGAAGGCGCCTTCGAGTTCTGCTGGATTGTCGACTTCCCGATGTTCGAGTACGACGAGACGGCGAAGAAGATCGACTTCAGCCACAACCCGTTCTCTATGCCCCAGGGCGGGCTGGAGGCGCTGGAGACCCAGGATCCGCTGACCATCAATGCTTGGCAGTACGACATCGTCTGCAACGGCATCGAGCTTTGCTCCGGCGCCATCCGTAACCATCGGCCGGAGATCATGTTCAAGGCCTTCGGCATCGCCGGCTACAGCAAGGAGGAGGTCGAGCGGCGCTTCGGCGGCATGCTCAATGCCTTTCGCTACGGCGCTCCGCCGCACGGCGGTGCGGCCCCCGGCGTCGATCGCATCGTCATGCTGCTGGCCGACGAGCCCAACATCCGCGAGGTCATCTGCTTCCCGATGAATCAGCAGGCGGTCGACCTGATGATGGACGCGCCGACCGAGCTGCCGCCCGAGAAGCTGCGCGAGCTATACATTGGATTGCGTCTGCCGCCACCCCGCAAGGACTAGCGGTGGTAGCGAGCATATGACTTTGACGAATCTAATTTAATCAAATAAATTCAAGGAATTATATTTATTTGATTAAGTGATTTATGAGCTCTGGTCGGCTCAATTATCTGTTCTTACCGCCGCTCGTCGGCTTGGCTCTCGCGACGGCAGGATGCGGCGCGCCTCCGCTGATCGTAGGAGCGAGCTACGCGGCCGATGGCGGGTTGCTCGCGGCCAGCAACAAGACGTCGACCGACCACTTGGTCTCGATGGTCTCGAAGAAGGACTGCGCCATGTGGCGGGCCTTCCGTAGTCGGCCGATCTGCACGGAGCGCGAGGACGGCCACGACCCTTACGCTGTCGACTATGCCCAGCCTCAGCGCATGGTCGCCGAGGACGGCGTTCATTACACTGCACCCCTGCGGTCCGGCTCTAACGTTCCTGCGACGAGTTGGGACGCCGCCGCCTACGCTTCCGCACCGGCGCCAGGCCCCGCCCCATCTCCGGTGGCGCTCCCCGCGGCGGTGGCCGACCCTGCGCCAATGCCCCCGCCGGCTCCGAAGGCGGCGTCGGCGTCCACCAGGCCGGCCACACCGGCGACGAAGACCAAGTCGGCTAGGAAGGCCTCACGAGGTCAGGCGGCGTCTGGTTCCTGAGCAGGAAGGCCTCGAGGTTGTCGAGCGCCTTGAAGCCCATGGCATTGCGGGTTTCGACGGTTGCCGAGCCCATGTGTGGGATCAGGAACGCATTGGGAATGTCGTAGTAGCCCGGATGGATCTTGGGCTCGCCCTCGAATACGTCGAGGCCGGCCGCCGCGAGTCTGCCCGACTTCAGGGCGGTGATCAGCGCCTCGTCGTCGACCACCCCGCCGCGCGCTGTGTTCACCACGATCGCTCCCTGCGGCAGCTTGGCGATGCGCTCGGCATTGACCCATTTGCGGGTCGCCGGGCTCATCGGCGCGTTGATCGACAGGAAGTCGCAATGCGGCAGCATCGCGTCGGGATCGGCGTGAAAGATGGCGCCCTTTTCCAGGTCGGCCGGCAGCCGACTGCGGTTGCTGTAGTGGATTTGCATGCGGAAGGCCCGCGCCCGGTCGGCGACGGCCTGGCCGATGCGCCCCATGCCGAGGATTCCCAGCCGTTTGCCCGTGACATGGACACCCATGAGCTGAGTCGGCGTCCAACCCGTCCAATTCCTCGTCCGCAGCATGCGGGCGCCTTCGTGCGCCCGGCGGGCCGCCCCGAGCAGGCAGAGCAGGGTGATATCGGCCGTGGCGTCGGTCAGCACGTCAGGCGTATTGCTGACGGCAATATTGCGTTTGGCGGCAGCCGCCACGTCGACATGCTCGTATCCCACGGAAAAGGTCGCGATCATACGGACCGAGTTGGGCAGGCCGGCAATGGTGTCGGCCGTCAGGGCGTCGCCCGCGGCACACATGATGCCGTCGCAACCGGCACTGGCCGCGATCAAGGCGGGGCCGTCGTACAGCCGGTCCTCGGGGTTCAGAACGGCATCGAAATTGGCCGCCAGGCGAGCCTCGACGTCAGGCGGAAAATGCCGAGTGGCGAGAACCCTCGGCTTGCCGGTTGTCATGGACGTCTCCCTCTTTATGCAGCCCTGCCGCAGACGATCATTGTGGCAATCCGCGGGCATGGATATTACGCTTGGCAGCCCGGCTACAAGGGCTAGCCTCACGCCATTGTCCGTTGATCACGCTTAGTTTTCGCCGTCCTCGCGCCCGGATCGCGGCCTTTCCTGCCGCTATCTGTGCCGCCTTGTTGCTGGGCCTGTGGATAAGGGCAGTCGACGCGCAGCCGCAACCGGACGTCGTCCTGATGCCGCACCGCGCGACCTACGACATGAAGCTCTCGGTCGCGCGCCCCAACAGCGGCATCGTCGACGTCAACGGTCGTATGGTGCTGGAGACCGTCGATTCCTGTGACGGCTGGGAGGTGAAGCAGCGCATCAAGCTGAAATTCCTGCGGAACGACGGCGAGGAGTTCGACACCGATTCGAGCTTCAGTAGTTATGAGTCCAAAGACGGTCTGAGGCTGAGCTTCAGCGTGCGCAACACCCAGAATGACGAGGTCGAGGAGGAACTGCGCGGTCAGGCCCAATTGGAGGGGAAGGGCGCGACCGGCCGGGCATCCTTCACCCTGCCGGAGACCCGGAGCTTCGAGCTGCCTGCCGGCACGCTGTTTCCGACCAGCCATCTCATTCTGATCATCCAGCATGCCCGCAGTGGCGATCGCTCGGCCTCCTACAGCGTCTTCGATGGCGCTCGCCTCGATGGCGCATTCCAGGTCAATGCCGTGATCGGCCGCTCGCCGCGCGCGGTGGGGCCGCAGGTTCGTGGCGACGTCGCCTTGATGCGCAACCAGCCCTCCTGGAGCGTCCGACTGGCGTTCTTCGCCGCCGGCGATCAGGGCAGCTCCAACCCCGAATACGAATTGGCGCTCGATCTGCTTGCCAACGGCGTCGCGCGCTCGATGCTGCTCGACTACGGCGAATTTGCCGTCGATGCTCGTCTTGTCCAACTTCAAGCCTTGCCGAGGCCGCGATGCTGAATGCCCGTTCGACAATAGCCGCTGTTCTGGTCGCCCTGGCAGTCCAGGCCGCGCCGTCGAGCGCCCAGGAGATCGCACCGCATCGCGCGGCTTATTCTGTCGTTGCGTTGGAGCGCGGCAAGCCGACCGGGGGCACGCCCGGTACCTATGCCTACGAGCTGCGGCTGACCTGCGAGGGCTATGTCATCAACCAGCGCCTGAGGCTGGAAATCTCAGGCGCGCACGGCGCGGTCGCCAACGAGCAGCAATCGCAAATGACCGAAAGCCGAGACGGCAAGCGCTTGCGCTTCGAGCATCGCACGTCGACAGGCAATCGGCAGAGCACCGTGTTCAAGGGCGAGGCGACGCTCGGGGACGACGGCAGTGGCGAGGCACGTTTCACCGAGCCTACCGGCCAGACGGTGGCCTTGCCGGCCCGCACCATGTTCCCGGTGGCGATCTCGCGCGAGACCATCCGTCAGGCCAAGGCGGGCGAGACCGGCTTCGACGCGCTGTTCTTCTTCGGCGACAAGGCCAAGCCGCCGCAATCGGTCAATGTCATTATCGGCAAGGTGCCCAAGCGCTTGTCCGACGTGAAAGTTCCCGACGGAGCGGAATCGCTGGTCGACGGTCGCGGGCGTATCTACTACCGCGCCGGCTTCTTCGATGAGCCAGCCAAGGGCCAAGGGCAGGGCGAGCCAGCTTTCGAGGTCAGCAGTGTCATGCTCGACAACGGCATCGAGCTCTATGGGACGCATGAGCAAGGCGACGGCGGCATCGAGTACCGCATCACGCGCCTGGAGCCTTTGCCCAAGCCGGACTGCAAGTGATCGGCCGTTCGCTCGAGCCAGGGGCGACGACCGTGCAAGCTGACATCCTTCGATGACAGAGAGCAACGTTCCCGGCGCCGGGCTGACGCCCGAGCAAGCCGTCGACCGGCTCGAACAACTTCATTCAGCGGCGAGCGGGGCCTTACGCGAGGCGCTGGCGCGCTTCGTTCGGTCCGGTGTCGGACCGACGGCCGAGGAACGCCGTCGCTTCCGCTATCCCGAGCTGCGCGTCGATTGGCGTCCTTCCGGTGCCGTCCGCTTCACTCGCCGCGCCTGGGCGAAGTTCCAGGCGCCGGGGCTCTACTCGACGACGGTGACGCAGCCGGGTTACTTTCGCGAGTACCTGCTAGAGCAATTACGTCCGCTGGTCGAGGAATTCGCCGCTCGGATCGATGTTGTTTCGAGTGGGCAGGAAATTCCCTATCCATTCGTCACCGAGGAGGGCGACGAGTTCATTCACGGCGAGTTGTCGGTTGCCGAGCTGGCACGCCATTTCCCGACGCCCGTGCTCGCCAATGTCGGCGACGAGATCGCCGACGGAACGTGGGTGTTCGAGGGCCGGCAGTCGCGTCCGCTCGCGTTGTTCGACGCCGTCCGGGTCGACTTCTCGCTGCGCCGGCTCGTTCACTACACCGGCACGGATTGGCGTACGATCCAGCCGTGGATCCTGTTCACCAACTACCAGCGCTATGTCGAGCACTTCGTGACCTGGGCGATGGCGGAGCTGGCCAGGCCGGGCAGTCCCTACACCCAGCTCATGCTGCCGGGCGGCGCCGTGGTGCGGCGCGGCGATGAACTGGCGGGCGCCGACGCCGCTGTCGCGGCGATGCCATGGCATCGGTTTCAGATGCCGGCCTACAGCCTCCTGCGTGCCGATGGGCGCGGCGGTGTGACGATCGTCAATATCGGCGTCGGTCCGTCCAATGCCAAGACCGCGACCGACCACCTCGCTGTGCTGCGGCCGCATTGCTGGCTGATGATCGGTCACTGCGGCGGCCTGCGGCAGTCACAGACGATCGGCGACTACGTGTTGGCGCACGCCTACATGAGGCGCGATCGCATCCTCGACGATCTGGTGCCGCCGGAGGTGCCGGTGCCCGCCCTGGCTGAAGTCCAGGTGGCGCTGCAGCTCGCCGCGGAACGGGTCACTGGCGAACGCGGCGACGCCTTGAAGCGGCGGCTGCGCACTGGAACCGTCGTGAGCTACGACGACCGCAATTGGGAGCTGCGCTGGTCGCAGGAACGCCGGCGCATCAATCAGGGGCGCGCCATTGCCGTCGACATGGAAAGCGCGGCGCTCGCGACGCAGGGCTATCGCCTGCGCGTGCCGTACGGGACCCTGTTGTGCGTGTCCGACAAGCCGCTGCATGGCGAGATCAAGTTGCCGGGGGCGGCGACGCGCTTCTACCAGCGCGCGGTCGGAGAGCACCTCCGCATTGGCCTGGAGACGTTGGACCTGCTGCGCAGCGAATTGAGCTCGCTGCATTCGCGCAAGCTGCGCAGCTTCGACGAGCCGCCGTTCCGGTAAGGCCTGTCGTCCGAAGCGCGGCGAAGGACCTCATCGCCGCCTGCCGCACGCAGCGGCCAGAAGCCCTTCGCCCATGACGTCGACCGGTGCCGTAACCTCTTGTGACGAGATGCCTCGCGCCGCTCAGCATGACATGAGGATCAGGCCGACCACAGCCAGGCGGCGCCGCGCACGCCGCTCGAATCGCCGTGTACCGGCGGCAACAGCCTGGTGGCGATGCTTTCGGGTTCGGAGAAGATGTAGCCGTTTCCACAGCTCCGGGACGCGATGGTACAGCGCTCGCATCTTGGACAGTCCGCCGCCCAGCACGATGACGTGTGGGTCCAGCAGATTGACGACATTGGCGAGCGCGCGGGCCAGCCGGTCGCAATAGAGCTCGAGGCATTCCTGGGCCTGCCGGTCGCCGGCCTCGGCGGCGGCGGCGATGTCGGTGGCGATCAGGTGGCGGCCGGTGCGGTCGGTGAACTGGGCCTGGAAGGCGGGGCCGCTCAGCCACGTTTCGATGCAGCCGCGTCGGCCGCAATAGCAGTGCGGGCCCGGCCGTTCGTCGTCGCGCGGCAAAGGTAAGGCGTTGTGACCCCATTCGCCGGCGACTGCCTGGGCGCCGAGCAGCGGCCGACCGTCGATCACGATTCCGCCTCCCACTCCCGTGCCGAGAATGACGCCGAAGACGATCGACCGGGTTCGGCCGGCGCCGTCCGCCGCCTCCGAGACGGCGAAGCAGTTCGCGTCGTTCGACAGGCGGATGTCGTCGCGTCCCAGTACGCGCCGCAGATCCTGGTCGAGCGGATGGCCGTTCAGGTGCGTGGAGTTGGCATTCTTGATGAAGCCGGTCGCCGGCGAGAGGGCGCCAGGATGGCCTACGCCGACGCTGCACGGCACGCCGACGCGCGCCTCGAGCTCGCGCACGAGGTCTGCTACGGCGCGGACAGTGTCGTCATACGCACCCGTCGGCGTCTTCACGCGCAGGCGTGCCCGTTCTTCGCCGGCATCGTCGATCACGATGCCCTCGATCTTGGTGCCGCCGAGGTCGATGCCGATGCGCATACCTGTACTTCACAGAAAACGCGCCCGGATGTCGAGGCTGCCCGTGATGCCGATGGACTCGAAAGTCGAGGCCAGCCAGGAGGTTGCAGCCTTGCGTCCGAGCTCGAACAGGTGATCGAGGAAGTCGGGCTCGATGTTGAACTTGCTGACCGCGCCGAGCGGCGCCAGCGAGGCCGGATCGGCGATCGAATGGACGAGGATATTCTTGAGTCGCTGGCCGAAGTCGCCGCTCAGGGCGCCCTTCGCGATCAGCTCCTGGACGAAGGCGATGGCCCGCATCTCGGCCATCAGCGCGCCGCCGAACGTGATCTCGTTCAACCGATCGGCGATCTCGGCATTGGACGTCGGAATACCGGCGCGCTCGGGTGGGTCGACCTCGACAATGACCACATCGCTGCTGGCGCAATTGTATATGAACGGCCAGATCGGCGGATTGCCGCGAAAACCGCCGTCCCAGTAGGGCACGCCGTCGATCACCACGGCGTCGTGCACGTTGGGCAGGCAGGCCGAGGCGAGCAAGGCGTCGATCGACAGCTCGTCGCGGGTGAAGATGCGCACCTTGCCGGTCTGCACGTTGGTGGCGGCGATGAAGGCCTTGATCTGGTGGCAGGCGCGCACGGCGGCCTCGTCGAAATGACGGCTGAGCAGGTCGCGCAAAGGGTCGAACCTCAACGGATTGCGTTGCCAGGGAGACAGGGTGCGCTGGACGAGGTCGGCCCACAGGGCGCCTGGCGAATCGTCGAGGTTCCAGTTGCCCTGCAGACGGTCGAACGGCGTGCGGCGAATCGGGCTCGCGATCGACATCGTGCCGAGCTCCTCCCAGAAGCGGCGCAACGCCCTGCGTGCGCCCGGCCTTCCGCCCTGCGACCAGCCCTGCAGCATGATCGCTGCATTCATGGCGCCCGCGCTCGTGCCACTCACCGCTTCGAATTCGAGGCGCCCATCCTCGATCAGGGCATCGAGGACGCCCCAGGTGAACGCGCCGTGCGAGCCGCCACCCTGCAAGGCGAGATTGACGCGCTTGGTCGTGGTCATGCTGCTGGGCTCCCGTTCGTCGCGACGCTACCTTCGTCGTCCTGCAACGAAGGTACGCAAGGGCAGCGCCACTATGGCCAAGGATGGACTGGGACGAACGTGGCGAAAGCGCCCGGCGACCATCCTGTGGATGCTGTCGCTCGGCCAACTCGTCTCCTGGGGTCTCATCTACTATACCTTCCCGCTGTTCGTTGTGCCGATGGGCCAGGAGCTCGGCTGGTCGCGCAGCGGCATGTTCGGTGCGCTTTCGGCCGGTCTCCTGGTAGCGGGCCTCAGCTCGATCCCGGTCGGCGCCTGGATCGATCGTGGGCACGGCCGCAAGCTGATGACCGGCGGCTCGTTGCTGGCGGCCGCGTTCCTGCTGTGGTGGCCGCGTCTCGAGTCGCTGCCGCTGTTCTATGTGCTGTGGCTGGGCCTGGGCGCCTGCCAGGCCGTCCTGCTCTACGAGCCGGCCTTTGCAATCATCACGCGAGTCTACGGCCCGCGCTACCGGCAAGCGATCCTGATGATGACCTTCGTCGGCGGCCTTGCCAGCACCTTCGGCATTCCCTTCACGCAGTTTCTGATCGAGCGCATCGGGTGGAGATCGAGCCTAGAGGTGCTGGCCGCCATCAATTTCGCCGTCGCTCTCGTCCACTGGCTGTTCGTTCCCGGCCCACAGGAAAAGCCGGTGCCCATCGCAGAGACCAAGCCGCCGGCCGCCGGCGTGCACAGGAAGAGCCCGCTCGCGGCGGCCGTGCGCGTGCCGGCCTTTTGGGGGTTGGTGGTGGCCTTCGCCGGCTATGGGCTCGCCTTCTCGGCGATGAGCTTTCACCTGATCCCGCTCTTGGAGGATCGCGGCGTGCCGATTGGCGTGGTGATGGGCATCATCGCGTTGATCGGCCCCCTGCAGGTGGTGGGCCGCGTTCTGCTGCTGGTCGGCCATCGGCACGTCAGCACGATCCAGCTCGGGGCCGGCATCTATTTCGCCTTCCCGATCTCCATGGCGATGCTCGCGCTCGGCATCAGCGATCTCTACGGCTTGATCCTGTTCGCCGTCATTTACGGCGTCGCCAACGGGCTGATCACCATCCTACGCGGCATGGCCGTGCCGGAATTCATCGGCCCGGAAGGCTATGGCGTGGTCTCGGGCGCGCTCACCATGCCGACCAACGTAATGCGCGCCGCCGGCCCGATCGTGGCCTCGCTGGCCTGGGGCGCTTTCGGCGGCTACACGCCGGTGCTGTGGGGACTGGCGGCCATCATGTTGTTCGCTGCGGCCGGATTTGCCGCGGCCGCAGGGCTGTCGAAGCGGGTGGCTTGACGGTTCTGTGTCAGGCACCCACGCTATCCGCACGTGTCTCTTGTCGGTGTGAACCAACAATGCGCCAACCTCTGTTCGACCCGACAGCCAAGAAAAGGACCGTGAGTCTCATCTTGAATGGCGTTCTTTACGCCAAGGCAAAGGCCCGCGGCATCAACGTGTGGCAGGTCGCCGAGTCCGCCCCGGCGCGGGCCTTGGCAAGTCGGGAGGCGGACGAGGTTCGCGCCGATATCGAGAAGGACCTCGCTGCCTACAACGCCTACATGGACAAGCATGGGTTTCCGGCAGAGATGCAGCGCGACCATCTCGCCGACCGCGACGATGCAGCTTGACGTCTATGCCAATCCTCTGGTTCGGGCTCGCCGTGCCGCCCCGAACGTCGTTCTGGAAGCCAACGTTGCGGCTTCAGGCCGCGAGCGCGTCATCGCCTTTCTCGCAGGAAGGGCGCAGATCGGGCCGGTAGGCGGGAAGCTCATGCCAATCGTCGAGATCGGCGGACGAGGATTCGTCCTGCTCATGCCGTCGATCACCAATGTACCGGCAAACGAACCGCGCAGTCCGGCCGGCAACTTGGCGGTATTTCGCGATCGCATCGTTGCGGCCGACGACTGGATGTTTCTGGGAATCTGGAAGGCGCGAGCCCGTCGCAGGCCAGCGGTGCCTCGCAGGAATTCCAATAGCCGAAGCGGCGAAGGTCGCCCAGGAAGCGGCTGTCGGGCGGCTTCCGTCGGCGGGCGACCTTCATGGGCGGCGTCTACTCCGCCGCGAGCTTGGCCTTGGTCGGCTTGAGGTGTTGCACCTTGGGCAGCACTTCCTTGGCCAGCAGCTCCAGCGAATGGCGCCACGCCTTCGGGTTGTCGACATAGTCGAAGCCGAACACCAGGAGCTGGCCGAAGCCGCCGACCTCGCGATAGATCCTCTCGATCTTCTCGGCGACGGTCTTGGGCGAACCGATAATCCAGTTGTGGCGGGCACAATACTCGGGCGTGACGTCGGAGTCGGCGACGCCTTGGTCGTGCTTCAGATATTCGAGAAAGCCGAACTGGCCGAGCAGGGGCAAAAAATACTCGCGCATCATGCGGCCCATCGAGGAACCGGCCGACAGCCGCATCGCCTCCTCGTCGGTGTCGGCCACGAACACCTCACGGACCATGCGCCACTCGCCGCGGTCGGGCGTGCGGCCGGCCTTGGCGGCGCCGATCTCGACGGCTTCCCAGTGGCTGGCGACATAGGCCGGGTTGAGGTTGAGGCTCATCGGCAGGTAACCCTTCTCGCCGGCGAGCTTCAGGGTGTCGGAACCTTTGCTGAGTCCGGCCACGCCGATCGGCGGATGTGGGCTCTGCAACGGCTTGAGATGCGGCCGCAGCACGCCGAACATCTCGCCAGGCCGGTTGACCTGCCAGAACTTGCCCTTGTACTCGAACGGCTCGGTGGCGCTCCACAGCTTCAGGATGATGTCGAGCGCCTCGCGTGTCATGTCGCGATTGACGCCGGACATGCCATCGACATTGAACATCGCCCAATCGCTCGGCAGGCCGGACGCCGCGACACCGAAATTGAGCCGGCCGCCTGAGATGTGATCGAGCATGGCGACACGGTTGGCGAGCTCGGCGGGATGGTGGTAGGGCAACAGGAAGCCACCCGGCCCCAGCCGGATGTTCTTGGTCTGCATCAGGGCCTGCGCCACCAGCAGATCGGGCGACGGATGTGGCTCCCACGGCGCGGTGTGATGCTCGCCGATCCACGCTTCGGTGTAGCCCAGTTCGTCGAGCCATCGGATGACCTGCAGGTCCCACTCGTGTCCGTCCTTGAGCGGCCGTTCGGGCGGATGCGACGGCATGGCGAAATATCCGATCTGCATCGTTTCCTCCTGAGTTGTTGGCGGAAGTCGACTACCATTGGGCCGGCGGCGCAAGGGGGCCGGCACGCATGTCTGCCGAAAGGCCCGGCGTTGCCATCGCATGAAGGAACTCGAGCCATGAAGAGATCGCGGCGGGTGGTGTTCGTATGTTGCGACGGATTGGGGCGCGACTGGGTGCGCGAGGAAACAACTCCCGTGCTGCACGAACTTGCGCGCGCCAGCCTGTGGTGCGCCGACCACAATGCGGTGTTCCCGTCGGTCACGCGGGTGTCGGCGGCATCGGTATCGACCGGCTGCTTTCCCGAGCGGCATGGCTTGCACGGCAACCGCATGGGCCTGTTCGAGGACGGCCGTATCGTCGTGCGCGATGTCGGCGCGCCGGATTTTCGCCAGCACATGCGGCGCGCTACCGGCGGCACGCTTCTGGTTCCGGCGTTGGCCGAGCGGGTAGCCGATGCGGGTGGCTGTATCGCATTTTCGAATGTCTCGCCGGGTGCCGCCTACTTCCTCGATCCGGAGCATTTCGGCCATGTCTATCACCGGTCGGGCTCATACGCGCCGGGCGGCAAGCGGCTGGAGGGCGTCGAGGCACTCGAGGTCAGTCACGATGCCGCCGGCGACTGGGCGATGACGCAACGCTTCTGCGCCGAGGTGCTGTGCGAGCGCCGGCCGGCGGTCGCGCTGCTCTGGCTATGCGACCCTGATCACACCTTGCATGGCGTGCCGCTCGGCTCGCCCGCGCATGCCGACGCCTTGCGCGGCGCCGAGCGCTGCGTCGGCGAGGTCGTGCGCACCGTCGAACGGTTGCGCGGCCAGGGCGACGAGGTTCTCCTGATGATTGGCTCGGATCATGGCCAGGAGACGATTGGCGACGGCGTCGATATCGAGGGCTGGTTGGCGGCGAATGGGTTGAACGAGCTGCTGGCGAACGGCGACGTGGCGGTGGCGGGCCAGGGCACGGCGGCGCTGCTGTATGCGACGGATCGCGGACGCGCGGGCCTGCTCGATATCCTCGACGATATGCGCCGCATGCCGTGGGCGAGCGATGTCCTCGCCGGCGAGAGCCTCGCCGTGCACCGCTTCGCGGCGCGCGACGGAGTCGTCGCGGCCGTCAACATGGCGCGCGAGAGCGAGGCGAATCCCTACGGTGTTGCGGGCCGTCGCTGGGTGGCAGCGGAAGCCGGCAAGCCGACTCCGATCGGCAGCGGCCAGCATGGTGGCTGGGGACCGGACGAGACGTGTCCGTTTCTCATGGTCAACGACGCCGGCCGCTCGGTCGGGACGATGGCGCGCGCCACTGGCCTGGTCGACATCGCCCCGACCATCGTCGGCTATCTCGGCCTGCCGACCGACGGGTTCGACGGATCGCCCCTGCTTCTTGGATGAGAGAGCTCGGCATGGCCAAGACACTTGGCGGAAGCGGCGGATCGGGAGCGCTCATGGAAATCAGGCCCTTGACCACCCATACCGGCGCCGAAGTGCTTGGCGCCGATCTCTCGCGGCCGATTGCCGACGCCGATCGCGACGCGATGTATCGCGCCTTCGTCGAGCGCAGCGTGCTGGTGGTTCGCGATCAGGCGTTGTCGGCCCAGAAACTGGCGGAGGCGATCGAGCTGTTCGGCGCCATCCTGCCCCAGCACAACTCACGGTTCGCGCTCCCCGACTGCCCACAGATCCACTATGTGTCCAATCAGGATCGCTATCCCGATGGCCGCCGCTACATACCGGGCGAGGGCTGGCATACCGACCATTCCAATGCCGCCCGACCGCCCAAGGCGACGGCATTGCATGCCGTTCAATTGCCGGACAGGGGCGGGGACACGCAATACGCCAACATGGCCGCTGCCTACGACGCCCTGCCGATCGCCATGAAGGAGCGCATCGCCTCGCTGATGGGCATTCATGTCTATCAAAGCAGTCACAGCACGCGGAAGCTGATGGGGCTGAACGACACCGACAAGGAGCGCGTGCCCAGCGCCGTGATCCACCCGCTGGTCCGGACCCACCCGGAGAGCGGCGCCCGGTCGATTTACATCAACCCGATCCGCATTGAGGGCATCCTCGGCCTCGATCACAAGGAAGCGCTGCCGCTGCTCGATGATCTGCTCAAGCATGCGACGGCCGAGCGCTTCCAGTATCGCCATGCCTGGCGGCCGGGCGATCTCGTGATGTGGGACAATCGCTGTCTGCTGCACAAGGCCAACGGCGACTACGACATGGCCCAGACGCGTTACCTGTACAGAGTCATGTTGCAAGGTGATGTGCCACGGTAGCCTGTGCCGTGGCACGACCACAAGTTGAACAATCCAAGGAAACACCGCCGACCAGAGCAAATTCCGGCTGCTGAAAAGCAGTCGACACGAATGTGCCTGCTGCAACAAATAATCCCAGGGCGCGCGCATTCGGTTAGGCGGCGCCACGCCAGTGGCGCACCCTCGATGGAGCCGTAAGCGGTTCCATCAGTTGAGAACCGCTCTAGCAGTTTGCTGAAGTCGTCCAGGAAGCGGATATGCGGTGCGGTGCGGTGTGGTATAGTTGAGCGGTTCGATCGGTATCTCTCGCCGTGAAATGGAGATAAGACCTGAAAGTCTGGGCATGAGTGTATTCGGGGGGCGAGGAGTTGCCGCAAGCCGATCGGTGATCGTTCTTGCGGCGGTGGCAGTGCTGTTATCGGCGCCGATGTTGACTCTGGGCATCCTCTACTCCCATAGCTCGCCATATAGTCTCCTTTGGGGCACGCAGTTCGCCGAGCAGTTTCGCGCTGGCATCCTCTATCCACGGTGGCTCGCCGAGTCCTTTAATGGTTTGGGCTCGCCCACCTTCTATTTCTATGCACCGCTGCCGTTCTGGTTCGATGCGCTGATCAGCGTGATCTCATTCAATATGCTGCCGGACCACTTTCGGTTGAGCGTCACGTTACTTCTGATGCTCTATTCGTCGGGTCTCGCCATGTATGCCTGGCTGCGGCACGAGACGCGCAGTCGGACGGCATCCTTGGTCGGCGCGGTGGCCTACATGGCAGCGCCGTATCACATGCTCGATCTGTACGTTCGAGGCGCGCTCGCCGAGTATGCGGCCTTTGCCATCCTGCCTCTTGTCATGCTCGCGATTCGGCTTGCCGCAGACGGGCGTCGCGGGGGACTTGCCCTCTTGAGCCTGGCCTATGCTGCATTGCTGATGACGCATCTGCCAACGTCGCTGCTGGCGACGATCACCGTGATTCCAGCGTATGTGCTGCTCCGAGCCTGGCGCCTCGATGAGCGCCGCTCGGCCATCAGCTTGATTGCCAGAGCAGTACTCGCCGGCACCCTGGGCGTCGGTCTGGCGGCAATCTATCTCGTGCCGGCGCTCTCCTTGCAGGAGTGGATCTCGTCCGAGATTCTGTGGGGCCTCCCGCAGTATCAACCCGAGAACTGGCTTCCGCTGAGGCCCGGGCTCTGGATGGAGCCGAGCCCGCATCTTGTCATGCACTTCGTTATTTCGGCGATAATTTCGGCGCTTTTCGTTGCCCTGGGCCTGTGCGCCTTGTGGCCGATGATGGCAGCGGACAGATCGAGGCGAGTCGACATGGCCTTCTGGATCGCGTTGACATTGACGGCAGTGGCGCTGGTTACCGGCCTCGTCCCAGGGTTCTGGTCCCTGCCGTTGCTTGGAAAGGTCCAGTTTCCGTGGAGGCTGCTGCTGGTCGTGGAGTTTGCGGCCGTCACCGCCCTCTGCCTCGCCTTCACGCAGGCCAGGAAGGCCTATCGTGGTTCGGATTACGTCTACGGCACGGTCGCGGCGGCACTTCTTGTTGCCGCAGTTGTGGCGTCGATACCCGGCGTGTGGTTGTTGGCGTCGGACGCGATCCCCCGGATCGAATTCACCTCAGCCAACGCGCCGTTGAGGCAGTTCGAGGCGCTGGAATACCTGCCGCGCGGCTATGCGCAGGCCAACAATCGGGGCTTTCCTGAATTGGGCGCGGACCCCCTCCCGGCGGCGCCAAGGATTGCCTGTGAACCGGTCGCGACCATTTGCCGGGCCGACGAAAAGGCCTTTGGTGCGTTGACCGTCGTGGTGGAAAGCCCGACGCCAACGACCGTGACCCTTCGTCGCTTCGTCTTTCCCGGCTGGCGCATCGGTGCAGGCTTTCCCGTCGTGGCGACCGATTGGCGGCTGGTATCGTTTGTCGCACCAGCAGGCCGCACAACAACCTCGCTGGAGCGTGTGATGTTGCCGGCAGAGAAGTGGGGGCTTGCCATCTCCGGCTTGTCGTTGATCCTCTGGGTCGTCGTGCTTGCGTCGTCTTGGAGTGGCGCGGACGGTCTTTCAATGCGGTTGCTGGCCTTCATTGGACGAAGGAGAGGTGTCGAGGCAGGCAACTCGTCTTCATCCCACTGACCGCTCCGCGGTTTGCCGGCTCGCAACCCCTTCTCGCGCACGGCGCCCGAACGATGTCGAGGCATGCGCTTCGGGGTCGTGCTGTCACCTCATCGTTGTACGCGGAAGCGCTGAAGCGGCCCCTTGAGCCCGGGAGTTTCGCGGGTAATGAATCGCCGACCAGCTTGCCGTCGATGCCGCGCGACAAGCCGAATGGCATGTGGAATTCCAGATCAGTTGAATGTCGGCTTCCCCACGATGCCGATGCCCAGCTTACGGCTATCTTTGCTACGTCCGTCCTCGCTCGGGGCGATCAAGTAGTCATAGTTGAAACGCACCAGCATCTCGTTGTCGACGCATACGACCGGCAGATCGATGACCTGCTGTCGCGTTGTGGGCGTAAACTCGAGCGTTCGGTCTGGCGTGCCGTTGACGGTTACCTCGACGCGTAGAACTCCCGTATCCGAACCGGCCGGCATCTTGTTGGGCCAGTGCGCGTAGCCGATGATGTCGAGGCGAACATTCTTGGCTGCGCATTTCACGAAGCTGATGGAAGGAGACCGATTCCTGGCCCATCGCATCAACGGCTCTTCGTCGAACCCGACAAACAGGGCGCCCGTGCGACGGGGAGGATCGGGAAGGGGATGCAAGAAGGGAGCGATCGGTGCTGTCCAATCGAGGTCGCCAGCGATTGCGACCAGGATACTGGTATCCGGTACCTGGAAGAGCCGCACGCCATTCATCTGCCCGAGCTGAGCAAGCGCCTTGTTCAGCTCGAAGCCGTGGCTGAAGTACACGAGCGTATTGACGGTCCTCGGAGGTCTGTCGTGGCCATTCCAATCCTGAGGCAGAAGCCAGACGGCAGGAGTGAACAATCGAGGACGGAGGGCGACGATGGCGGTATCAGCGCGTAGCTGTCCCAAGAGTGGCAGGCTATTCCCCAGCGCATTCATGAACTCTCGCGTTCGTTGGGGCTTCAATGCGAACCCGGTCGGTACGGCCGAGCGAAAAAAAGCCACCGCTGGATTGGCCACGAAGGTCGAAGCGACGATACCGGCAATCAAGAAAGTCCTGACAGAGGTGAATGATCGGCGTGCGCCCTGACGCGTATCGTAGACAAGCGCCAAAATGCTCCAGCCCATGCCAATCACGATCGGGAAGGTGTAGTGGATCGCCAGCGTGCCGGCAGCATCGCTCAGGGCGATGAGATGCAGCAAGAGCCATGGCAGAACCGAGGCAACGCCGATCACGGCGTACCAGTTCCTGAGCAGGATTGCCGATATGCAGATCAAGAGCAGCGGCAGCCAAATGTATGGGCGAACTTCGAGGAAAGTGGTCAGGCGAGTTGTGATGAACTCGAGAGTCAAATGCGCAAACGGCGGATGACCGGCATAGACCCAGGCGAATGTCGAGTGAGAAGCGAAGAAATAATGCTGTACCGCGATGGCGATGCAGCTGTACGCGAAGGCGGCTGCCGCGAATACGCATAGGGCCCTTTGGGACGAAAGCCCTATTCCACGCCACCAATTCAGAAGGATCACCAGGCTGGCGACGGCAAAGAAATGAAAACCGACATCCTCTCTGATCAGGAGCGCCAGCCCACCCACCAGGGCGGCAACGAGGAGCCGTTCTTCCAGGAGCAGGCAGAGTGTAGCAATCAGAAGCGGCGGAATCAGAATCTCGATGTGCGGATAAGTGGTGATGCTGAGCGCAAGGCCATTCATCGCGAACGCCACGGACAGCACTATTGCTGCCACCGCCCAGGCGGCACTGCGGTCGAACGACAGCTTCATCAGCAGTCGCCACATGACATATCCCAGCAACCCATGAGCCAGCCCCATGTAGGTAGCGAAGACGTCGACCTGATCGAACGGGAGCCCCCACGTGACCTGGGAAATCATCGCCAGGAGAGGCGAAAAGTGAATTCCATAATAAGAACGCGGCGGGAACTCGGGCATCACCAGGATCACGGCGGGATTCGGCAGTCCCCAATCGTTGTGCCACATCAAGTCGGCGAAAAACCCCGAGTCCAGGAAGAGCCCGCCTGCATTGTAGAAATGATTGAAGATAAAGCTGAAGGCAGCCACGAACGGCACGCCAAAGCAAACAACCGGCGCTGCCCTGTAGGCGATCCGGATCATGCTAGGTCCGACACTGGATCGCTTTCGCATGATGAGGGGATTCCAGAATGGCCAATTCCGCGGCCGGTGCGTTACCCAACCGGTGATGCTTCATGCAGCAGGCGGGAACCGACAGCGAAGCAGTCGATGGCGGCGCACATGCCGCCATCGAGGTGGAGCGCTCTAGCCGAGCTGGATCCAGGTCGTCTTGACCTGGGTAAACTTGTCGAAGGCGTGCAGCGACTTGTCCCGGCCGATGCCAGACTGCTTGTAGCCGCCGAACGGCGTCGTGATGTCGCCGCCGTCGTAGGTGTTGACCCACACCGAGCCGGTGCGCAGGCCCTTGGCGAACTTGAAGGCCTTGTTGATGTCGGCCGTGAAGATCGCCGAGGCGAGCCCGTAGATCGTGTCGTTGGCGACCGTCAGCGCCTGGTCGGCATCCTTCACCGGGATGACCGAGAGGACCGGCCCGAAGATCTCCTCCTGGGCGATCTTCATCTTGTTGTCGACCTGGTCGAACACCGTCGGCTCGATGAACGAGCCGGCATTGTCGACATGGACCTGCTTGCCGCCCATCCGGAGCTTGGCGCCTTCCTTCTGGCCGGCCTCGATGTAGCCCATGACGCGCTTGGTCTGGACCTCGTCGACCATGGCGCCCATCTGGGTCTTGGGGTCGAGCGGATCGCCCGGCATCATCTTCTGGCCGATCGCCATGACCTTCTCGAGGAACTGGTCCTTGATCTTGTCCTCGACGATCAGGCGGGAGCCGGCGGTGCAGACCTCGCCCTGGTTGAACCAGATGCCGAAGGCGGTGCGCTGGGCCGCGACGTCGAGGTTGGGCGCGTCGCTCAGCACGATGTTGGGCGACTTGCCGCCGCATTCCAGCCAGATCTGCTTCATGTTCGATTCGCCGGAGTACTTCAGGAAGTACTTGCCGACCTCGGTCGAGCCGGTGAACGCCAGCACGTCGACGTCCATGTGGCGGCCGAGCGCCTGGCCGGCGGTCTCGCCGAAGCCCGGCAGTACGTTGAACACACCCTCGGGAATGCCCGCCTCGGCGGCCAGTTCGGCGAGACGAATCGCGGTGAGGGGCGATTGCTCGGCCGGCTTCAGGATCACCGAGTTGCCGGCGGCGAGCGCCGGCGAGATCTTCCAGCACGCCATCAGCAGCGGGAAGTTCCACGGCACGACGCAGGCCACCACGCCGGCCGGCTCGCGGGTGATCATGGCCACGACATTGCCTGGCGTCGGCGCCACCTCGTCGTAGATCTTGTCGATCGCCTCGCCGAACCACTGCACGGTGTTGGCCGAGCCGGGGATATCGACGCGGGTCGAGTAGGCGATCGGCTTGCCCATGTCGAGCGTCTCGAGCAGGGCGAACTCGTCGCGATTCTTCATCATGAGCTCGGCGAGCCTCAGCATGATGCGCTTGCGGTTGGCCGGCGGCATGTTGGCCCAGGTGCCCTTGTCGAAGGCCGCACGCGCTGCCTTGACGGCTGCGTCGACGTCGGCCTGCTCGCACGCGGCGACCTTCGTCAGCACCTGACCGGTCGCGGGGTTGACGCAATCGAAGGTCTTGCCGGTGAGGGAGGCCGTGAACTTGCCGCCGATGAAGGCCTGGTTGCGGTAGCTGAGACCGCCGATGCGGCTTCTCCAATCGTCGCGCGAAAGCTGGGCGCTCATGTCCTGTTCTCCGGGTTGGTGGGCTGCGCCGGACACTAACGGGGAGGCTCCGGGAAGTCATCCGGCGCTCCACTCGTGCTCCTCGCGAGCAAAAGTTGTGTGCGTCAAGTTCAGCAAGAAGGGCGATGTCGATGAAGTCGGGGTGCGGGCGGCGCGGAGCCCCCGCGATCGCGCAGCGCCGCCCGCACCCGCCGCCGTCAGGCGGCCATTCGGAGAGTTATCTTCTTGTGCTCCTTGAGATGGTCCATGTTGAGATAGCGGATCGCCTCGAGCCAGTTTTCGTGTGTCTCCACGGCCAGCGCCCGGACCAACCGCAGGCAACTGGCAGCGTTGGGGAAGATGCGCACCACATGGGTCCGGCGTTTGAGCTCCTGATTGAGCCGTTCCAGCATGTTGGTTGATTTCATGTGCTTGTGATGGGCCAGCGGCAGCCGGTAGTAGGTCAACGTCTCCTCGATGTTGTCCTCCACCCAACTGCATAGCTTGGGATAGCGGTCCTGCCACTTGCCGAGCCAGGCTGCGAGGTCACGCCTGACCTCGGCCAGCTCTCGCCGGTCGTACATCCAGCGCAGTTCCTGCAGGCAATCGTCCTTGAGCCGGCGCGGCACATAATCGAGCGCATTGCGCAGGAAGTGCACGTAGCAGCCTTGCCAAGACGCCTCCGTCAGCACCTCGCGGATCGCCGCCTTCAGCCCGGCATGGTCGTCCGAGACGACGAACTCCACCCCGTGCAAGCCGCGTCCTTTGAGCGCCAGCAGAAAGTCCTTCCAGCTCGACCGGCTCTCACGGTTGGCCAGCTCCACTGCCAGAACCTGGCGCCGGCCCTCCCAGTCCACCCCGATCGCCACCAACACCGCCTGGTTCGTGATCACTCCGCCCTCGCGGATCCGCTCGTAGCGGGCATCCAGGATCAGGTACGGATAGGCCTCTGACAGTCGGCGCTCGGCAAACGCCTTCAGGTTCTCGTCCAGGCTCTTGTTGATCTGGCTGATCGACGAGGCCGAGAAGCTGTGCCCGCACAACACCTCCGTTACCGCCTTGACCTTGCGCGTCGACACTCCCTGCACGTACATCTCTGCCAGCGAGGCCACCAGCGCCTTCTCCGACCGCTGGTAACGCTCGAACAGCTCCGTCGAGAACCGACCAGCCCGATCCTGCGGCACTCGAAGCTCCAGCGTCCCAACTCGCCTCACAAGTGTCCGCCCATAGTATCCGCTGCGGTACGACAGACGACCTTCCGTCCGTTCCCCTTTCGACGCTCCAATCGCCTCCGTCATCTCCGCTTCCAGCGCTTCCTGCACAAACCCCTGAACCGCCGTCCGCACAAAATCCTCGTCCCCCTCCAATAGCCCTTTCAGCCCTACAATCGACGAACTACCTTCGCGCTTGGTCATGGCGTGGTCCCTTTCCACGGGGAGCGGTGACTTCGAACATCACCAACATGCCATGACCACACTCTCTGGGCTTTTGCTGAACTTGACGCACACTATCGGCACGACCTGGGGACTGGGGATATGCCCACTTTATATGGGTTCTCTGGATGTCCTTGGACGTTGTTGGATGCGAATTGGCGGAAGAGAGTGGGAGTCGAACCCACTAAGAGCCGGCTAACGGCCCTCTCTGGCTTTGAAGGCCAGCCGCCCCACCGGGAGCGCTTCCCCTCCGTTCACCATGATTCCCGAGAACCGGTCGGCTGTCATCCTCCAGAAACGCCGACGGCATCGGCAGGCTTCGGCGGCGGCCCGTATTGCTCGAGCTTCTGCGGCACCGTGCGGCGAAAATCGCCGCGCCGGATGGTGATTCCGTGCCGGTCGAAGAATTCCAGGATCAGGATCGCCACCTTGCGCCCGTTGTCGAGCCGATCGCGAAACTCGGCCGCCGTAAAGTCTCGGCCGAAACTATGGGCGATGGCGATCATCTCGGCCACCACCGGCCGCAGGAAATACTGGTCAGGCGCCACTTCCACCACCTGGCCGACCCTGGCCAGCCGCTGCAAGAGTCGCCGCATGTCGCCTTCCGGCACCGCGTAGGCGGTAGCGAAGTCGCGCACGCGCGGCGGCTTGAATCGCTCGCGGCGCAGATCGGCGGCCATCTTCTGCCACAAGGCTTCATCGCGGGCCCCCAGCTTCAAGGAATGACCCGGCAGGCGCAAATACGGTCCGTCGACCGTGATCTTCTTGGCCTTGATCTCCTGATCGAGCAGCACCTTGAAGACTGGAATCGGCCAGCGCCGAGCCAGGGCCACGCGCAATCGTTCCGGCTGCAGACCCGGCGCATCCGGCTTGTCGCGATGGAAGGCCGCGAGCGTCTCGACGATGTTCTGTCGGGCCGCTGCCACCGCATCGGCGAGGAACCCGAAGCCGTCGAACTCCTGTCCGCCGGCGGACTGCAACAGGCGCGCCACGTCGGCCGGCCGCAGATTGCGCGCCTGGCCGAAGCGCCGAAGCTCGACGAAGCCCGAGTCGAGCCGCAGCAATCCCGGAAGCGCATCCTCATCCGGCCGGTCCAGGGCCCGTAACTCCTCCAGTCTGCGTACCGCGCGACGATTGCGCGGCGGTCCGAAAGGATCGATCACGGAGGCACCCGCAATCGTACGGCTGGCCGAAGGATCGCGCAGGATGACGCGGTCGCCCGCCAGCGCGCCGATCTTCTCCTCGAGGACGACCTGCGCCAGCGCAGTCATCCCTGGCGCCAGCTTCTCGCCTTCCAGCAGGGCCACCCGCCCCATCACGTGGGCCGAGCCGAGATGCACGTGCACCGGCGACCAGTGCTTGAGCGGCTGACCTTCCGAGCCGAGCAGACTCAGGCGCACATCCACCCGGTCGGTCGGCGCGTGCAGCTCCGGGCTGATCACCCAGTCGCCGCGCCGAATCGCATCCTTGGACAGCCGCGGCCCGGCGAGGTTGAGGGCGCAACGCTCGCCGGCGCGGCCGATCTCTGCGGCCCGATTCTGGGCGTGCAGCGAGCGCACCCGCGCCTCGAGCCCCGACGGCGAGAGCAGCAGCCGGTCGTCGACCCTGATCTCACCGGCATGGATCGTGCCGGTCACCACGACTCCGGCACCGGTCAGGACGAAGCTGCGATCGATCGCCAGTCGGGCGAACCCGGTCATCCCCTTGCCGCTTTCGCCGAGCGCCAACAACCTCGTCTTCAGCTCTTCGACCCCTCGGCCGGTCAACGCCGACACCGGCACGATCTCGGCCCCCTCGAGCGAGGTTGCCGACAGCAGGGTCTCGATCTCCGCCATGCGCTCGAGAATCTGGTCGTCGTCCACCAGGTCGGCCTTGGTCAGCGCAACGATGCCGCGATCGAGGCCCAGCAGGTCGACGATCTGCAGATGCTCGATCGTCTGCGGCTTGATGCCTTCGACCGACGACACGACGAGCAACGCCGCATCGATCCCCGTGGCGCCGGCCAGCATGTTGTGCACGAACCGCTCATGCCCCGGCACGTCGACGAAGCCCAATTGCCGGCCATCGCCGAGATCGCTGTAGGCGTAGCCGAGATCGATGGTGATGCCGCGCGCTTTCTCTTCTTTCAGACGGTCGGCGTCCACGCCGGTCAGCGCCTTCACCAGCGCGGTCTTGCCGTGGTCGATATGACCCGCGGTGCCGACGATCATGACAGCGCCTCCTTCGCGCGGCGCTCGGCTTCCCGTCGCTGCGCCGGGTTGGTCCTGGCCAACGCCTCGCGCAGGAAGCCGGCGGCCAGCTCGCCCGCACCGCCTGCCCGGGCGCGCACAAGCCAGTGCAACGCCTCGACGAGATCGGCCGGCACGCCCTTGCCCGCGAGGAAGGCGGCCCCCAGCATCGCCTGCGCCTCGGCATGGCCCAGTTCCGCCGCCCGTCGCCACCAGCCCGCCGCGACCGCCGGGTCGGGGGCGACGCCGAGGGCGTTGTGGTGGATATCGCCGAGCCGGGCCATCGCGCCGGCACTGCCGTGGCCGGCCGCCTTCTCGGCCCAATGCCGCGCGCCGGCGTAGTCCTGCGGGCACCCGCCCCCGACAAGTTTCATCCAGGAAATCATGTCCTGCGCGTCGGCATCGTCCTGCTCGGCCGCTTTCTCGTACCAGCGGGCCGCCTCGGCGTGATCTTGCGTCACCCCCCAGCCCTCGTAGTAGCAGAGGGCGAGGTTGCGCTGCCCGCCGACGTCACCCTGATCAGCCGCCAACTGCAGCCACCGGACCGCCGCTTGGGGGTCGCGCTCGACGCCGTGCCCATGAAGAAAGGCCGCGCCCATGTTGCTCTGCGCGCGCGCCGAGCCATTCTGCGCGAGAGGTGCCCACAGATCGAGAGCGACGCCATAGTCGGCGGCATTCCAGGCCGCCAGCGCATCGGCCAGCACCCGTTCCGGCGGCACGGCACCGCGGCCGCGGCCCAGCACTCTACTCAGCCACGCCATGGAGCAGGCTCAATTGGGCGAGAAACTCACCCTCGTCGTCCAGCGTGCGCAGATCGAGCAGAAGCGCGCCCGAGGTAATGCGGCCGATCACCGGGACAGGAAGGCTCCGAAACGCGGTCGCCAACCGATCCAGCCCCTTGCCGCGCATGGCAATCGCGAAGGAAGGCAACAGATCGACCGGCAGTGCGCCCGATCCAATCTGGCCACGCACCGGCTCGATGGACACCTGCAGCCCGGCGCCGAGCTGTCGAGCGACGGCCGGCAGCACACGCTCGGCGAGGCTGCGAATCTCGCTCTCGGGACGGGCCAGGGTGCGAATCGTCGGCAGTCGATGGGCCAGCCGTTCTGGATCGGCATAGAGCCTAAGCGTCGCTTCCAGCGCCGCCAGGCGTACCTTGTCGAGACGCAAGGCCCGCTTCAGGGGGTTGCGCCCGATGCGCGCGATCAGGTCCTGCCGGCCGACAACGAGGCCCGCCTGCGGACCGCCCAGGAGCTTGTCCCCGGAGAAGGTGACGACATCGATCCCGGCGGCGATGGCCTCGCGCGCCGTCGGCTCGTGTGGCAGGCCCCATGTCTCCAGGTCGGCGAGCGTGCCGCTACCGAGATCCTCGATCACCGGCAGCCCGCGCTCGCGTGCCAGCGGCACCAGCTCGGCGGCGGTTACCGTCTTGGTGAAGCCTGTGACGGCATAGTTCGACGGATGGACCTTCATGACAACCGCGGTGTCGGGTCCGATTGCCTCGGCGTAGTCCTTGAGATGGGTCCGATTGGTGGTGCCGACCTCGACCAGCCGACAGCCGGCACGGGCCATGATGTCGGGGATGCGGAAGGCCCCGCCGATTTCGATCAGCTCGCCGCGCGAGACGATGACTTCCCGCCCGACGGCCAACGTCGCCAGCACGAGCAGCACGGCGGCGGCATTGTTGTTCACGGCAATCGCCGATTCGGCGCCGGTCAGCCGCCGCAGCCAGGGCGCGACATGTTCGTCGCGCTCCCCGCGCGTACCATCGGACAGGTCGTATTCCAGGGTCGTCGGCGAGCGCATGGCCTCGACGGCGGCCTGGATCGCCTCCTCCGCCAGCACGGCACGGCCGAGGTTGGTATGCAGGACGGTGCCGGTAAGATTGAAGACGCGACGCTGCGAGGACTGGACGACAGCAGCCAGCCTAGCCTCGCACCAGAGCGCGCAGGCCGCCTCGTCGGCGACGTCCGCGTGACCGCGTCGGGCCGCAGCCCATGCCCGCAAGGCGTCGACCACCAATGGACGGCCGGCGCGTGCGATCAGCGGCTGCAGGGCCTGCCAGCCGGCCATGCGATCAACCGACGGCGGGCGGCTCGCAAGGAAGGGCGCGGCGGGATGTTGGGCGCTGGTCGGTTGGTCGGCACGCGACACTGATCGTTCCCTGATGATCGTCGGCCGGCAGCCGGCCTTGCTCGCCCGACAATGGCCCAGCAACCCGTCGGGATCAATCCGGTCGGCTGCCGGCAAGCACGAAGGGGTTGGCTACGCGAGAGAATCCCTCCTCGCCAACCAGGAGGTCGAGGCCCAGCGAGGCCAAGTCGTCGGCAAGCGGCTCGAGAACCTTGGCGCTCTCGAGGTAGAAGACCTTCGAGTAGCCATGGCACACCTCGCAGCACTCGGCGCGCAGGAACGACGTGCCGGCCAGTTGGCGGAACGAGATCTTGTCGGTGCTTCCGCAATTGACGCAGCGCACGCGCACATAGCGCCACGCGGTGGAGCACAAGGAGCAGTGAAGATGTCGGTGACCGAATTTGGTGCCGCCGGGTGCAATCACGCCCGCCACCGGCGGCGATCCGCAGACCGGGCACTCGCTCGACTCGGATGACGACATGTCATCGACGTCCATGAGTGCCGCCATCCTGGTCCAGGCGACCTGCAAGGCCGCCGCCACGAACGGCATCTTGGCAATGTCATCTTCGGTGACGTGGCCGCCGAGGAAGCGCTCGGCGAGGGCCTCCCGATCCTCGTAGCTTGCCATGGCAAGCACGTCGCACGCCCCTTGACCGGCCAAAGGCAGCACCGCCCGATCGATCCGACCGAGAATGCCGGTCAGCGCTGCCTGCCAGCTCGGATCGCGCTTCCACCCAGCCGGATCGAGCGGCGCCCGCCCGGCTTGCCTTGCCTCCGCGGCCTCGGCGGCACCTGGCAGCCGGCCGGCCGGCAGGTCGGCGAGCGCGGCATGCTGAGCGGCGACCAACGATGCGATCAACCGGAGAAAGCCTTCGAGCTCGTGGCCCGGCGCCAGCTCCAGCAGCCGTGCCGAGCGACGGGCGAAGGCGGTCGTGAGATCGGGCAGGCGGACCCGTTCGCTCTCGACGGCATCGCCCAGGGTGCTCTCGCCAAACCCCGAGCCGGGCGGGACGGGCAGGCTGCTCAGGGCTTGCCGACTTCCTGCCGGAACCACTTGCGATGGTGCTTCCAGCTCCAGCCGCGCGTGACCGAGCCGCGAGTCATGGCGCGCAAGGTGCCTTTTACCCAGATGGCGGCGTAGACATGAACGATCCAGATCAGGATCGCGCCGATGGCGCAGAGTGCATGAACGACGGCAGCCAGGCGCTTCTGGTCGATCGAGGTGTACTGCTCGAAATAGACATCCCACAGGATGAGACCGCTGCCGAACAGTAGCAGGATCAGGATCGACTGGCCCCAGAACACGAGCTTCTGGCCGGCATTGTACTTGCCGACCTCCGGCAGGCCTTCTTCGTCGTCATTGATCACCTTGCCGAGATTCTTCATCCACACCGTGTCGTCGCGCGTCCACAGATTGAGCGCGACGAAGCGGAAGAACAGGCCGAGGAAGCTGACGGCCAGCACGACGCCGATCCACGGATGGACGGCGCGCGTCATCTGCCCGCCGCCGAACAGGTTGGTGAGGAAGAACAGCGACGGGTGGAACAGCGCCATACCGCTCAGCGCCAGCAGGATCAGCGACGCCGCCGTGACCCAGTGATTGATCCGCGCGGCCGTCGTGTAGCGGGAGACGGCATTCTTGTCTTCGCTCATTTCGGCTTGCCTTCCGCCAGCTCGTCGGCCTTGCGCTGATCGTTATCGGAGACCTCGTTGGGTCCCTTCGTGATATAGTGCAGGAAGCCGAACACGCCGGCGAAGGCGATTGCGGCGAGCGAGATCGGCTTCATGACGCCCTTCCAGAAGCCGACCAGCGGGCTGATCTTGGGATCGTCGGGCAGGCCGGCATAGAGCGACGGCTTGTCGGCGTGATGCAGCACGTACATCACGTGCGTGCCGCCGACGCCCGGCGGATTGTAGAGGCCGGCGTTCTTGAAGCCGCGCGACTTGAGATCGGCGATGCGATTCTCGGCATGACCGATCATGTCTTCCTTGGAGCCGAAATAGATCGCTTGCGTCGGGCAGGCCTTGGCGCAGGCCGGTGCCTGACCGACCGCGACGCGATCGGAGCACAGCGTGCACTTGTAGGCCTTGCGATCGACCTGGGAGATGCGCGGGATGTTGAACGGACAGCCCTTCACGCAGTAGCCGCAACCGATGCAGTTCTCCGACACGAAGTCGACGATGCCGTTGGTGTACTGCACGATGGCGCCCGGCGCGGGACAGGCCTTCAGGCAGCCCGGGTCGTCGCAGTGCATGCACCCGTCCTTGCGGATCAGCCACTCGAGATCGTCGCCGCGCTCGTACTCGGTGAAGCGCATCACGGTCCATGAGGCCGGCGTCAGGTCGGTCGGGTTGTTGTAGCTGCCCTCGAAGTGGCCGACCGGCTCGACAAGGTCGTTCCATGCCAGGCACGCCGCCTGGCAGGCCTTGCAGCCGATGCACTTGGAGACATCGATCAGCTTGGCGACCTCCACGGGCGCCTTGCGGGCCTGCGGCGGCTCCTCGGTCGAGGCGGAGCGGCGGCGGATGTCGAGGGATTGCAGCGTAGCCATGGTCCCCCTCCCCTATGCCAAGGCCGGCTGAGCCGGCGCCGTGGTTTTTTTCACGTCGACCAGGAACGCCTTGTACTCCGGCGTGTTGACGCTGATGTCGCCGACCGGAGGCGTCAGCACGTTGGTGCTGTAACCTTTCCTGGCGAGGCCGACGAAGCCGTAGTGAATCGGCAGGCCGATCACGTCACATGGCTTGCCGTCGACCATGATCGGCCGCAGCCGCTTGGTCACGCAGGCCTTGGCCTTGATGGTGCCGCGCTGGCTCGAGATCTCGACCCAGTCGGTATCCTTGATGCCCTTGGCCTTGGCCAAGCGCTCGCCGATCTCGACAAACAGCTCGGGCTGCAGGACGGCGTTGCCGTGCACGCTCTTGGTCCAGTAGTGGAAGTGCTCGGTGAGCCGGTAGGTCGTCGCCACGATCGGAAACTTGTCCGGCGTGCCGAACGCCTTGGCATCGGCTGCGAACACGCGCGTGATCGGATTGGTGCTGACCTTCGGGTGCAGCGGGTTGGCGATGTAGGCATCCATCGGCTCGTAGTGCTCGGGGAAAGGCCCGTCGGCCATCGCCGCGCGCGAGAACAGCCGGGCCGTGCCCTCCTGATTCATGATGAACGGCCCGACACCCCGTTCGGGCGCCACGGTTGGCGCATAGTCGGGCACGTCGGCACCCGTCCAACGCGAGCCGTTCCACCAGATGTATTTCTTGCGCTCGCTCCACGGCTTGCCGTCGGCGTCGGCCGAAGCGCGATTGTAAAGGATGCGGCGGTTGGCCGGCCACGCGAAGCCCCAGTTGGGGTGCACGCCTTTGCCGGTCGGATCGCTGGCGTCGCGCTTCATCGAGATGTTGCCGGCTTCGGTGTAGACGCCGGTGTAGATCCAGCAGCCTCCCGCCGTCTTGCCGTCGGCGCGCATCAGGGCGAATGCCGGCAGAAGCTGGCCGGCGCGCAACAGAATGCGGTTGGGATCGGCTGGATCGGGCAGATCCTCCAGCGCGTAGCCGTTGATCTCCTTCAGGACCTCGGCTGGATCGGGGTTGGCCGGATTGGTGTAGTTCCAGGTGAGCTTCAGGATCGGATCCGGAAAGGCCCCGCCGTCCTTGGCGTAGAGCGCCCGGAGCCGGGCGAACAGCTCGGACACGATCCGGATGTCGCTGCGCGACTCGCCCGGCCCGTCCGCCGCCTTCCAGTGCCATTGGATGACGCGGCTGGAATTGGTGAAGGAACCCTCGTCCTCGGCGAATGCCGTGGCCGGAAGCTGGATCACCTCGGTCTGGATCTTCTTCGGATCGACATTGTTGTACTCGCCGTGGTTTTCCCAGAAGCGGGCGGTCTCCGTATCCAGCGGATCGATCGTGACCAGCCACTTGAGCTTAGCGAGACCGCTTTGGACCTTGCCTTTGTCCGGCGCGGCCAGCAGGACGTTGAGGCCCTGGGCGAACAGGCCGTTCATCTGGCCCGCCGCCATCATGTCGATAATCTTCAGCGTATCGTAGCTGGCGTCGAACTTGGGCAGATACTCGTAAGCCCAATCGTTGTCCTTGGTCGCCGCCGCGCCGAAGAAGCTCTTCTGCTGGCTGACGAAGAACTTCTCGTAGTTCTGCCAGAAGCTGGTCTGGCCAAGCCGCAAGGGCTTGAAGCCGCGCGACTTCATGTAGTCGGCGTAAGTCGCCTCGCGGTCGGTCGGCAGGACGAGATAGCCCGGCGTCGAGGTCGCGAGCAGGGCGAGGTCGGTGATGCCCTGCACATTGGAGTGGCCACGCAGCGCGTTCACCCCGCCGCCGGGCACGCCCATGTTGCCCAGCAGGAGCTGGATCATGGCCATCGAGCGGATGTTCTGGGCGCCGGTCGTGTGCTGCGTCCAGCCGAGCGCGTACATCGAGGTCATCGCCCGTTCGCCGTTCGCCGTGGTGGCGATCACCTCGCAGACCTGCAGGAACTTCGCCTTGGGCGTGCCGCAGATGCGCTCGACCATCTCGGGCGTGTAGCGCTCGACGTGGGCCTTGAGCAGGTTGATGACGCAGCGCGGATGCTGCAGCGTGTCGTCGACCTTGGCCATGCCTTGCTCGTCGAGCTCGTAGTCCCAGCCCGAACGGTCGGTGTAGGTCTTGCGCGCTTGGTCGTAGCCCGAGAACAAGCCGTCCTGGAAGGCGTAGCCTTCCTTGATGATGTAGCCGGCGTTGGTGAAGGCCTTCACGTAGTCGGCCTGGATCTTGCCATTGGTCAGCAGGTATCGCATCACACCGGACAGGAACGCGATGTCGGTTCCCGGCCGAAGGGGCGCGTACATGTCGGCCACCGCCGCCGAGCGCGTGAAGCGTGGGTCGACCACGACAAGCTTGGCGCCGTTGTTGGCCTTCGCTTCGGTGACCCACTTGAAGCCGCAGGGGTGGGCTTCGGCGGCATTGCCGCCCATGATCAGAACGACATCGGCATTCTTGATGTCGTTCCACGAGTTCGTCATCGCACCGCGTCCGAAAGTGGGGCCAAGACTGGCCACCGTTGGACCGTGTCAAATTCGTGCTTGGTTCTCTAACGCCAAAATTCCGGTCGACCGGATGAACTTGTAGACGAGATAGCCTGCCTCGTTGGTTTGCGCCGAGGTGCCGAAGAATCCGGTGGTCAGCCAGCGGTTGACCGTCACGCCATCCCGGTTCTTGGCAATGAAGTTCTTGTCGCGATCTTCCTTCATCAGCGCCGCGATGCGGTCGAGCGCAAAGTCCCACGTGACGCGCTCGAACTTGTCGCTGCCGGGCTTGCGATGCATGGGATACTTCAGGCGCATCGGGCTCTTGACGAAGTCGAGCGCCGCCGCGCCGCGCGGGCAGAGCGTGCCGCGATTGACCGGATGGTCCGGGTCACCCTCGATATGGATGACCGACGCCTTGGCGTTCTTCGACTTGTCGCCCATCGAGTAGATCAGCACGCCGCAGCTCACCGAGCAGTACGGGCAGGTGTTGCGCGTCTCGGTGGCGCGTTCGAGCTTGAAGGGCCTGACACCTGCTGCAAGGGCGTCGCCGGCCCCCGTGAATCCCAAGGCACCGACCGAAGAGGCGGCGAGGCCGGCCGCGCTCACTTTCATGAATTGCCGACGTGTGACGGCCATTGTGTGCTCCCATCCCAATGACGCTTTGTGGGCGGCCCGAGGCACGCCCTTTCATTGCTTGTGCGTCTTGCAAAGTGAAACGCCAAGGCGTCACAGAATCAACACAAAAACCGCCTTGGAAGCGGGAAATCCCAGACTTGTGACCGCCTACTTCTTACGCTGCAGCCCCCAGGTTTCGGCAAGCAACTCACCCATCCGGGCCGCCACCAGCCGATTTCCCGGGCTCTCGTTGGCCGCATCCCGCCAATAGTGAATGTGATCGGCGTAGATGGTCTCTTTCTGGTTCACGAAGACATCGCCCAGGTCGTAGATCGGCAGACCTTGCGGCCGCAGGGTCAAGATGCCGGCGACGATGCGGCGGTACAGGTCGCCATAGGACAGGTCACCGACCACGCGCTTTTCCTCCTCCGTCAGGACCTTTCCATATGCAGGAATCGGCTGGAGAAAATACGCCGTCTTGACCTTGTTGTCGGTGGCAACGACCTGCTCGGCCCGCATGTACTTCTGATAGAGGCCGAGTTGCACGTCGAACAGGCGGTTGGCGTCGGCCCGAATTTCCTGCGGCAGGGCGAACATGCCGCGGATCGAGGTCTTCTTGGTCGACTTGAAGCTATCCTGCCCTTTGGCGGTCGCTTCGATGCCGCGGATGATCAGGTAGGCGGCGTGCGATCGCCCAAGGATCGGATTGAGCGCCAGGGTGCCGGCGATGCGGCCCATCACCCAGCCAATCGCCGCGTCGCCGAAATTTTCGTCGGCGACGAAGGGATTGACCTCGAGGAAGTTCGACGCCGGCGCCTCCAGACGTTCCTGCGCATAGGGGCGGAAATCGTAGTGCTCATTGAAGCCGCCGAGGGACACCATGGCGTCGACCGAGCCGGCATAGAGCGAGAACAGGATGAAGGGCTGCGGTTCCTTCCAGGCGCCGTCGCCGCCATTCAACACCCGCCAAGGCTTGCCGTTGGGGCTGACGTAGTTCTTGTTCAGCTCCTCCTCGAGGTAGCGCGGCGCCGGCGGCGGCTGGTTCTGCGCCAACTGGGAGGCGACCGAACCGCCGATCAGGATGACGGTATAATAATCGGGATTCTTCAGAACCGGGTAGTCGGGCCCGAACAGCCCCACATTGTTCACCCACGGCATCCCGCATGGCGGGTTGGCGTGATGGACGAAGGCGACATAGGGATGCGGATAGAGCGTGTCGACATAGCGACAAGCCGTGCCCTTGGTCGCGTCACGCACGTAGGTGTTCTGCGTGCGCTGAAACAGCTCGGCGGCCGGCGTGTAGCGGCCTTCCTCGACATAGAGCAGCGCAATGGCGGCGACCTCGATCATCGCCAGCGCCATCACGACGCCGACGAGGACCGTGATCCAGCCGAAAATGCGCTGCTTCATGACGCGCGAACCGAGGCCGAGCCGAGCGTTGCCGCCCCTTCGAGGTGACAACCGTCGGCGAGCCGCTCACCGCGCTGCGCTGTATGCAATCCTGCCATCCGCCGTCCTTCGCCCGCCCGACCTCGCCTGCAAAGTCGGGCGGACTATAGCGGCCAAGCCGTCTCCGACAAGGCGACGAAACGGCTATTTCGCGGCTGCGGCAGCCGCACCGGCCATGGCGACCTCGGCATCCTGGTTGCTCAGCACGCCGGACACGCCGATCGCGCCGACGATCTTACCGTCGACAACGATGGGCACGCCGCCCTCGAGCGGCGTGATGCCGGGCTGGCCGAGGATACGCAGATTGACACCGCCCTGGGCGATACCGTCCTGCAAGGCCTTGGTCGGGCGCTTGAGGTTGTTCGATGTGACCGCCTTGCCGATGGCGATGTCGACGCTAGCGTGCTGGGTGTTGTCCATCTTCGAGAACACGACCAGCTTGGCCGAGCTGTCGACAATGGCGATTGCAACGGGCCAGTTGTTCTTCTTGGCCTCGGCCTCCGCGGCGGCGAGAGCCTTCTTGGCGGCATCGAGCCCGATGCCCACACCGTAGGCCGGCGGCGCCGCCGGCGCCTGGGCGAACGCTCCGATCGGCAACAACATGGATGCGGCGGCCGCCGCAACGATCAGCCTGTTCATGACGTCATCTCCCGAAATTCCCATCTCTGTGGATGGCACGGGAACTATGCCCATTGTGCCGCCCCGTTGCAGGGTGGCTAGCGCTCACATTCACGTCATTCCTGGGCAGCAGATGTCCCGCCCGCCTTCGCGCATCGACGAGCGGGTGGAGCGCAGCGGTCCAAATATCGTCAGTGCTTCAGGTTCATTTCCGGCAGCGTGACGATCCTGATCCCGGCGGCTTCGAGCCCTTCGCGAACCGCCTTGGAGACGGAAACGGCTGTCGGCCCATCGCCGTGCACGCAGATCGAATCGACCTGGCAGGGAATGCGTTTGCCCGACGTCGAGTAGATCGCCTGCTCATCGACCATGCGCCGAACATGGGCGACCGCCTGCGCGGCATCCTTGATCATCGAGTTGGGCTCCTTGCGAGGCGTCAGGAAGCCTGCATCGGTGTAGGTGCGGTCGGCGAACACTTCCTCGGCCACGCGCAGGCCCGCCTTGCGCGCCGCCTTGCCCTGCTCGGTATTGGCCTGGGCGAGGAAGATCATGTCGCGGTCGAAGGCCTTGGTGGCGCGGCAGATCGCCTCGGACATTTCGGCGCTCTCGGCCGACATGTTGCCCATCATGCCGTGCGGCTTGATGTGCGTGACCTTGGCGCCGAACAGCGCGGCGATCCCCTGCAGTGCGCCGAGCTGATAGGCGATGTTGGCCTCCAGCTCCTTGGTCGTGAGGTTGATCGCACGGCGGCCGAAGCCCTGGAGGTCGGCGAAGCCGGGATGGGCACCGATGCTGACGCCGTTCTTTTGGCAGAGCGCCACCGTATCGACCATCACGATGGGATCGCTCGCATGGAAGCCGCACGCGACATTGGCCGAGCGCACGATCTTCAGCACCTCGGCGTCGTTGCCCATCACCCACGGCCCGAAGCTCTCGCCCAGATCCGAGTTGATGTTGACCATGCCGGCATTCGAAGCGGCCATCTTTAGACTCCCTTGGATGGAGCAGCTATCCTAGCAGATGTGAGCGTCCGGTACCTGTCCTGCGGCGATACTGCCTTCACCGTCGAATTCGGCAACGAAATCTCCCCCGAGATCAACGGTCGTGTGATGGCGCTGCATGCCGCGATCGGCCATGCCTTGCGCGCAGGCTCGCTCGCCGGGGTGATCGAGACAGTGCCGACCATGCGCTCGCTGATGGTGACCTACGATCCCATGGCCACGTCGCGCGCAGAGCTCGAGCCGCAAGTTCATGCACTGGTCGAAGGCGGCTTGACGAGTGGGATGACCGAGCGCCGGGTGACCCTGCCGTGCTGTTACGACGATCCCGAGTTCGCGCCCGATCTCGCCGAGGTGGCGCAGCGGACCAACAAGACACCCGAGCAGGTGATCGCCGACCACCTCGCCTCGCCGTTCAAGGTCTATGTGCTGGGCTTCATGCCGGGGCTCGCCTACATCGCGGGCCTCACGCCTTCGCTCTACCTGCCGCGGCGCGCCACCCCGCGCGTGCGCGTACCGCGCTCGTCGGTCGCCATCGCCATGGACATGACGACGATCTATCCTTTCGAGAGTCCGGGCGGCTGGCATCTGATCGGCCGCACGCCGCTCTGGATGTTCGACAAGCGACGCGAGCAGCCGGTATTCCTGGCGCCGGGCGATTCGCTTTCCTTCCAGCGCATCGACCGCGCGACGTTCGACGACATCGCGAGCCGGGTCGAGGCCGGCATGTTCGACTGGTCGACCCTGATTCGCGCCCCCGAGGACGACAGATGAGCGGCGGACTGAAAGTCGTGCGGCCGGGTCTGTTCGACACGCTGCAAGATCTCGGCCGCATCGGCTACATGGCGCTCGGCATGCCGACGGCGGGCGCGATGGATCGCATTGCGCTGCGCCTCGCCAACGCCCTGTGCGGCAATGCCGCCAACACGGCCGGCCTTGAGATCGGCGTCATGGGTCCCGATCTCCTGGTCGAGGCCGACAGCGTCCGCATCGCGCTGGTCGGGCCGTTGCTCGCGTCGCTCGTCGACGCGGAGGGCGCCTCGCCCAAGCCGATCGAAAGCAACCGATCGCATCTCCTGAAGCGCGGCCAGCTCCTGAAGGCCGGTATGGTCGAGGGTTCGAGCACGGCCTATCTCGCCGTCGCGGGCGGCTTCGCCCTGCCCCCCTTTATGGGCAGCCTGTCGACCTACCCCCGCGCCGGGGTTGGCGGTCTGGACGGCCGCAAGCTCGCCGAAGGCGACCTGCTGCCCCTCGCGCGGCCCCAGGTATCGCAGGGCGAGGACAAAAAGCTCGACCAGCCGTTCGACTACGGCTCCGGGCCGGTCCGCATCGTCTGGGGCCCGCAGGACGACTATTTCAGCGAGGCCGGCCGACAGACCTTCATCGAATCGGACTATCGGGTGTCCAAGGAAGCCGATCGCATGGGCATCCGCTTCGAAGGACCGACCATCGAGCACGCCACACCGGTCGACAGGGGCGGCGCCGACATCATCTCTGACGGCATCGGCCCCGGCGCCATCCAGGTTCCCGGCGCCGGGCTGCCGATCGTGCTGCTGGCCGACCGGCAGACCGTGGGCGGCTATCCCAAGATCGCGACCGTGGCTTCGGCCGATCTGCCGCGGCTCGGCCGGCTGCTGCCCGGCCAAGCCGTGCGTTTCACCCCGATCACGGTAGCCGAGGCCGAAGCGCTGCGGCGCGACCAGGAGGCACGCATCGAGCGCGCGATCGCGCGTTTCCAGGCCGCCCGCCCGCCGGGCGGTATCGATCTCGGCCGGCTCTACGAGGAGAACTTGATCGACGGCGTCGTGTTCCACGCGCCGTCACCATAGTCCGCCCAATCAGGTCGCGTCCGACAAGACCCGATTGGGCGGAGATTTCGCGCGCCGGACGCTGCTGCTTTCGCTGTAGCCGCTACCGGCACACGTTGGTACGACATCCAAATCACAACAGGATCGGAGAAGGTTGCGATGAGCTGGCAGCCGGAGATGGACGAGCTGCGGCGGCGACAGGAGCTGACGCGGCGCATGGGCGGGGCGGACAAGGTCAAGCGGCAGCATGACGGCGGCCGGCTGACGGTGCGCGAGCGGATAGACCGGCTGGTCGATTCCGGCTCATTCCGCGAGATCGGCAGCATCGCCGGCAAGGCCGAGTACGATGGCCGCAACGACCTGGTCGACCTCATGCCGGCCAACGCCGTCATGGGCCGCGCGCGCATCGACGGCCGGCCAGTTGCCGTGACCGGCGATGACTTCACCGTGCGCGGCGGCTCGGCCGACGCCACGATCAAGGAAAAGGACATCTTCATCGAGCGCTTCGCCAACCAGTATCGCGTGCCCCTGATCCGCATGATCGAAGGTTCCGGCGGTGGCGGCTCGGTCAAGACCATCGAGACGACCGGCCGGGCGAACGTGCCGGGCGTGCGCGGCTGGGAATGGGTGGTGCAGAACATGGCCGCCGTGCCGACGGTCGGGCTCGGGCTGGGCTCGGTCGCCGGCCTCGGTGCCGCGCGGCTCGCCGCGACGCATTACTCGGTGATGGTGAAGGAAATCTCGGCGATGTTCGTCGCTGGTCCGCCGGTGGTGAATCGACTCAGCCCCAAGCAGTTCGACAAGCAGGAGCTGGGAGGCTGGGAGATCCAGCTCCGCGCCGGCGCCATCGACGAGGCCGTCGACACCGAGGACGAGGCGTTCGCCCATGCCCGCCGCTTCCTCTCCTACCTGCCCTCCTCGATCGACGCGGCAGCGGAACGCGGGCCGCAAACCGACGATCCCAACCGCCGCGAAGAGTCGCTGTTCGACGCCATTCCGCGCGACATCCGCAAGGTTTATCGCATCCGGCCGATCATCGAGAAGATCGTCGACCAGGGCAGCTTCTTCGAGATGGGCAAGCTCTACGGCCGCTCCGTCGTCACCGGCCTCGCCCGCGTCGACGGCTGGCCGATGGCGGTGATGGCGAGCGACCCGATGTTCTACGGTGGCGGCTGGACCTCCGATGCCTGCCAGAAGGTGGCGCGCTTCGTCGATCTCGCCGAGACGTTCCATCTGCCGGTGGTCTATTTCTGCGACTGTCCCGGCTTCCTGATCGGGCTCGAGGCCGAGAGGAGCGGCGTCATCCGTCAGGGCGTGCGCACCATGTCGGCGATGTTCCAGACCACCGTGCCGTGGTGCAGCTTCATCATCCGCAACGCGTTCGGCGTCGCCGGGGCGGCGCACCAGAACGGCGGCCGGCTCAACTGGCGCTACGCCTGGCCATCCGGCCGCTGGGGCTCCCTGCCGCTCGAGGGCGGCATCGAGGCTGCCTACCGCGCCGATATCGCCGCCGCCGACGATCCCAAGGCCAAGATGGCGGAGATCGAGGAGCGCCTGAACAAGCTGCGTTCGCCTTTCCGCAGCGCCGAGACATTTTGGATCGAGGAAATCATCGATCCGCGCGACACGCGCAAGATCCTGTGCGAGTTCGCCGAGCTGGCCGCCCCGGTGCGCGGCAGCGGACCCAAGCTGCACGGCATGCGGCCGTAAGCCGGTCTAGCCGCCCCAGCGATAGCCGGCGAGCCTCGGCAAGGTCCCGCAGGCCGGATCGAACGGCGGATTGGACAGATAATCCTTGTCGGCCACGACGTAGGCACGGCCGGGCGTTCGGCTGACGATCGCGCTGAGCGCCGGCAAGGTCCAATCCTGGGCGAACAGCTTGTCGGGCCATTCGGTGAGCGGCAGCGTGCGTGTCGGGATGGTGCCCTCGCCACGATTCACCACGGCGGCGATGCGATCGAGATAGCCCGTCCACAGGCCGGTCAGCGCCAGATCGGGGATCGTCGCGGCGACGAACAACGCGAACATCGAAGCGACCAGCCGGCGCGCCACGCCCGGTTCGCGCAGCACGGCCAGGGGCCCCGGCGACCGCGGCCGCCACGCGACATGCAGCCACAAGCAAACGAGCAAGCCGGCCAGCAGCACGCCCGCGGCTTGCCGCGCCAGATAGTGCGAGGGCGGATAGAGGATCGAGTAATCCGACAGCAGCCGGTACCAGGGCGTCAGAGCCAGCGCCACGCTGGTGATCGCAATGACGACGATCGGTAGCGGGCCGCGCAGCAGCTCCGGCCGGGCGAGTCCGACCACAGCGCAGATGAAGAGCCCGGCGATCGGGACCGCGAACTGCAGATTTTGCCAGAACTCCAGGCTCATGCTGCGCACCTTCGCGAAGTGCGGGTGGCTCCAGTAGTCGACGATCGTGACGCCGGAAACGATCGCCGCGCCGACGAAGGCCAGCGCCGCCACGGCAAGCATGAGGCGGGTCCCGGCGTCGCGTGCGCCGCGCATCGACCACAGGATGCAGGCCGCCGAGAGCGGCCCGAGATAGACCAGCGCCTCGTAGGAGCGCAGGCACAGGAAAGCGAGCGCGCAAAGCAGCACGGCATCGCCACGCCGCCAACCGGAGAGGGCGATCGCCATGGCAGCAGTCACCGCTGCGAAGGCCGCGTTGTACTCGCCGACGATGAAGAAGGATGTCGGCAGGTACACCACGGCAACGATGACGGTGACGATGGCCAGCATCACCGGGTCATGGCGGACCCGAGCCAGAGCAAGGTGATAGAGGCCCACCGGCAAGGCGAAGAGACTGAGGGAGTAGACGATCGACAGGACATGCAGGTCACGCACGCCGAGCCACGTGGCGGCGATCACCGGCGCCTGCGTCACCCAATCGACATGCGCCCGCGCGGTGTAGAAATCGTGGAACCCGCCCAGGTCGATGATGTTGACGAGGAACGAAGCGCCGTCCCAGAACAGGCCGCGGCAGCTAATCGCGCTGTAGACAGCGAGCGACCATAGCATCAGGGCGACGCCGCGATAGGCAGCCATCGTCACGTCAGTCGCGCCAGACAAAATGGCCGAGCGGATAGGGATCGTCCGGCGGGAACGGCTGCCAGGCGTTGAAATCCTTGGGTGGCGCGATGATACCGTCGCCGCGTTTGGCGCGGAGCGCGAGGCTCTGGCTGGGCAGGATCCAAGCCTCCACCAGCAGATCGTACGGGTGCTTGGCGAGCGGCGAGGCCTCGAAGGCGATCACCCCCTCCTTGCCACGCACCGTGGTGCGCATGGCGTCGAGATAGGATGACCAAGTCCGGGTCAGGTAGATGTCCGACGGCAGGACCGCCAGAACCATCAGGGCAGCGAACCCGAGGAATCGACGCGCCGCCTGCGCCTCGCCCAGGACGGCGAGGGCCGGCACCTTGTGCCGCAGACGCGAGGCGTAGGCCCAGATGAAAATCACGATGGCGGCAACGACGAGGCCGGCCGCCGTGCGCGCCACGTACTGCGACTTGGCGAGCGGGCGCACCAGCGTGTCGCTCAATGCCAAGAGCGGCGACAGCGCGAGGACGAGCAGGCCGATGAGCGCCCACCGGTAGGGCTTCACCGTCAGCAGATCACGCGGCCGGATCAAGGCCCAGACGACCACCACCAGCGCAGCCAGCAGAGCCAGATCGAACTGCAGATTCTGCCAGAAATTCGCCGCCGTCTGCAGGGTCTCGTCGAGATGCTCCTCGGAGTAAGGCCGCCTCAAGGAGCCGATGGCGACGACCATTCCGGCGAGAAAGCCTGCAGCCGACAGCAGGTGCAGGCCGGTCGCCAGCCACGGCCGCGACGGCGCGCGCCACAGGGCCCACACGATCATCGCCGCCAGCAGCGGGCCGAGATAGAGCATCGCCTCGTAGGTTCGCACGGCCAGCAGGCCGATCACGGCCAGGAACAGGCCGTCGATAACGGTCAATCGCTGGGCGGTCGCCAGCCGGGCCGCCGCCAGGATCGCGATGGCATAGGCGGTGTTGTATTCGCCCACGATGAAGAAGGACGTCGTCATGAAGACGACCGCGATGGCAGCGACAACGGCCGCGAGCAGCACGGCATCGTCCTTCACGCGGATAAGGGCGAGGTGATAAAGCGCCGTCGGCAGGGCAAACAGACCGAGCGACAGGAGCCGGGCGAGCAGGTGGAGATCGGTGATGCCGAGGAACAGCCCGGTCACGATCGGAACCTGGGTGACCACCATGGCGTAAAGCCGTGGGGCATAGAAGTCGAAGAACCACTCACGCCGCGCGATCTGGACCAGGAAGGCCGAGCCATCCACGAAGAGGCCGCGGGATTCCCAGCTATGCCAGAGCGCCAGCCCCCAAATCAGGCAAACCGTGGTGCGGTAGACAATCTTCGTGCTTGGCATGCGCAGGCTGTCGCGCTGTACAGGAGGCCCGCTGCCGACGCAAGAAGGCAAGTCGGCGCGGCCCGATCGGGGCACTCGATCGGGGCAACTTGCCGGGGCGCAGGGGCGCTGTTAGCAAGGCCGCCCGCACGCGAGGACGACCGAAGGATGAGCTGGCAATGCTGAGCTGGGAGAAGATCGACGCCATTCCGGGCTGGTTCATGTTCCAGTCCTACTGCGTGTGGCGCGCGCTGCTCGACCAGCAGGCAAAGCTCAGCGGCGACCTGTTCGAGATCGGCGTGTGGCGCGGCCGTTCGGCATCGGTGCTGGCGTCGTACCGCAAGGGCGCCGAGAAGCTCTATCTCTGCGACCTTCGGCTGGACGAGGCCGCGGTGCATCGCGCCATCCAATCGGTGGACGTCGAGCCGACCAACATCGTGCCCTTGTCGGGACCGTCGTCCGACCTGCCCGCCAAGCTCGACCTCAAGGCGATGCACCAGACCGTGCGATGGTTTCATATCGACGGCGAGCATACCGGCACGGCGGTGTACCGCGAGCTGGAATTCGCCAACCGCATCGTCAACACCGACGGAATCGTCGTGATCGACGATTTCTTCTCGCCGCGCTATCCGGCCAACACGACGGAGGCCCTGCGCTACCTGGAGAAGAACCCCTTCCACTTCCGCCTGCTCGCCGTCGGCTTCAACAAGGGCTACCTGTGCCGTCCCGAAGCGTTGCCGCGCTACATGGATTTCATGGCGAGCGGCATGAGCCGCAGCCTGAGCGGCTACGGCGCGCGCACGACGATCTTCAAGACGACCGGCCCCTGGGACACCGACGCCGTGGGCATCACCGACTATGTCGAGGACGCCGGCCCGATCGCAGGCCCGGACAACGAGCCGCAGCGCTGGCAGATGATCCGCAGCCGGCACGTCTGGGGGCCCCTGCGCCACCTGCAGAACGGCTGGCGCATGCTGCGCGGACGGTAAGAGCCCTCCCCAGCTCTGCTGGGGAGGTGTCGCCGTCATACGGCGACGGAGGGGTCAAATTCATGATCCCTGGCTCGTGACCCCTCCGTCCGCGATGACGCGGCCACCTCCCCGGCGAAGCCGGGGAGGAATCTAAGGCGCCGGCCGGGCGATCTTCATCTGCTCGTCGATATCGTCGGCAATGAAATTTCGCACGATCTCGTCGAGGTCCTTGTCGACCTCGAAGCCCAGCGTCCACGCGCGCTTCGAGTCGATGCCCTGGGGCCAACCATCGCAGATCTTCTGGATTGCGGGATCGTGCTGCCACGTCACCTTGCCGACGCGGCGGTTGCCGGCATGGCGGTTAACCGCCCGCTCCAGCTCCTTCGCCGTGACGTTGATGCCGTTCAGCAGCAGAGTACGGCCGGGGCCGAAGGCGTCGGCCGGCAGATCGTGCAGGCGCACGAAGGCGTCGACCGTCTTGCGCGGACTCAGCACCACCATCACAGTCTCGGGCGTCACCGGGCAGACGACGTCGACGCCGGTGAGCGGCTCGCGCACTACCGAGCTCGCCCAGGTCGAGGCGGCCTTGTTGGGCAACCCGGTACGCACGCAGATCGTCGGCAGCCTGACCGCGGTTCCGCGCAAAAATCCCTTCCGGGTGTAGTCGCGGACCAGGAACTCGCCGATCGATTTCTGCGCGCCGTAAGAGGTCTGAGGCGTCAGCGGCGTGTCGTCGGTGACCGCAGGCGGCAGCTCGCCGCCGAAGGCAGCCAGCGAGCTGGTGAAGACGACGCGCGGGTTGGTGCCGAGAGCACGGCACGCCTCCAGCACATTGCGCGTGCCGTCGAGATTGACCTTGTAGCCGAGATCGAAGTCGGCCTCGGCGCCGGCGCTGACCACGGCCGCGAAATGGAACACCGTGTCGGCGCCCTGCACGATGCTTTGCACCGTGGCGAAATTGGCGATGTCGCCAGCCAATACCTTGACCCGCGGATCGTCGAGCCCTGGCCCCTTGGCCTCGGTCACGTCGAACAGCATCAGCTCGCCCACCCTGCGCGGCTGGCCGCTGGCGTCGGCGAGCGTGCCCTGCTGCAAGATCCGGCGCGCCAGCTTCTTGCCGAGAAATCCCGCACCGCCGGTGATCACCACCCTCATGTCGTCTCCATCCCGATTCTTCTCCTGTGTCGACGGAAAGTGTGCACAGATCGACGGGGCCAGTCTATGTTTGCTGGGTGAAGGTGATTAGCTGGAATTTGTTGCGTCTCACCGGTGCGGCAGTCGAGGACGTTGCTGCGTTGATAGGACGCGAAAAGCCCGACGTGATGCTGATGCAGGAGGCGACGCAGCACATCGAAGCCCTGCCCTACATGGTGGGCGGCCACTTCCATCGCCTCTCCTGGCTCGGCCGCATCCACGGTCTGGCCGTTTGGAGCCCCCATCGCTTCGCCGCGCCGCGCGCCCTTTCCCTGCCAGCCTCGCGATTGCCCGGGCGCCTGCCACGGCGGCGCGCCCAGGTGGTGCAGATCGCCGACGTGACCTTTGCCAACGTCCATCTGTCGCACGGCCAGCTTCTCAATCGGCGTCAGCTCGCGCGCTGCGCCGCCGCGCTTCGCGGCAAGCCCTCGGCCATCATCGGCGACTACAACATGGTGGGGCGGGTCGAGCTGCCCGACTTCAGGGACGTCGGGCCGCGCGAGCCGACACATTTCGCCAGCAATGTCGTGCCCTTCCGCCTCGATCGCTGCCTGGTGCATTTTCTCGATTGCCGATCGGCGTCGGCGCTCGCCTTCGGTCCGTCGGACCACCGCCCGATCCGCCTGGAATTGGCGATTGCCGACCATTGGGCGTCGAACCCGCCCGGCTTGCGCGCGCGGCCCGAGCATCGACCGACACGGCGCGACCGTCTGCGCCGGCTCTACAGATAGGGCTGCAGCAGGCGGGCAGCACCGCTGCGCAGGCGGACCGGCAGTGGGTCGGCATCGAGATCGGGCAGACCGAGCCGCTGCGAGACCGTCGTCTCGGCGACGATCTGCCGGGCAAAGGCTGGATCGTGCAATTCGACATTGAGCTCGAAATTGAGCCGAAAGCTGCGCGTATCCCAGTTGGCGCTGCCGATCAGCGTCCACGCATCGTCGATCACCATCAGCTTGGAATGATCGAACGGCGCCGACCGGAGCCAGACGTTGCAACCCGCCACGATCAGCGGCCTGAGCGGCACCCGGCGCGCCCAGTCGAGGATGGTGTGGTTGGAACGCTCGGGCAACACGATATCGACCTTGACCCCGCGCAGCGCTGCCAGCCCGAGCGCCATGGTCAATGGATCGGGCGGCAGGAAATAGGGCGTCACGATCCGAACCGATTTCTGGGCGCAGGAGATCGCGTGCAGGGCCACGTACTCGATCTGCTCCACGTCCTCGTCCGGCCCCGACGTCACGACCCGGGCCTTGACCGGACCGACCTTCTCGAGCGAGGGGAACCAACGCTCGGTCAGGAGCTTCTCGCCCGTGGTGAACAGCCAGTCGTCGGCGAAGGCGTCGGTGAGCTGGTCGACGATCGGTCCTTCGAGCTCGAAATGAGTGTCGAGAACGACCTCCGGAGGTCTGTCCGCGCGCACATTCTCGGCACCGATGTTGAGCCCGCCGGTGAAAGCCAGCCGGCCGTCGACCACCAGCACCTTGCGATGGTTGCGCAGGTTCACGAACGGCATCCGCCACGGCAGATACGAATGCAGAAAGCGCGCGACCGGCACGCCCGCCTGCGCCAGCACATTGTAGGTGCCCGACCAGAAATAGCCGCTGCCCACGCCGTCGATCAGCACGCGCACATCGACCCCGCGTGCCTTGGCAGCAATCAGGGCACGATGGAAAGCCTGACCCGCCTTGTCGTCGCGAAAAATATAGCTCACCAGTCCGACACTGTGCTGGGCTGCCTCGATGGCCGCCAGCATGCGCGGATAGGCCTCGTCGCCGCTGTGCAGCATCTCGATGCGATTGCCGTCCTCGCACGGCAGGCCGGTCAGGCGCCCGATGGCGAACTCCAACGGGGAATACGGGTCGGCCGCGGCAGCGGCGGCGATCTGCTCGGGCGTTCCGGCCGACGCCAGCCCCAACCGCTCGCGGCGCAGGCGTTGAGCGCGCCGCTTGACGCGGTTGATGCCCATGGTCGCGTAGAGCAACCCGCCCAGGAAGGGCGACAGCCAGGCGATGCCGATCCACGCCACCGCCGAGCCGACATCGCGCTTGTGAAGCAGAACATGGAACGTGACGGCGCAAGCGATGACGATGTGCGCCAGCGCCGCCAGTTCCCCCAGCAGAATGGCGAGCTCGGAGTCCGTACTGGTCACCCCGCCGCCCCAACTCGCCGGCGCGCCGTCAGGCGACGGCTTTGATCGTCTTGGCCGTGATGTCGATGATTTCGTCGATCTGTGCCTTCTCGATGACCAACGGCGGCGACATGGCGATGGCGTCGCCCGACTGGCGGACCATCAGGCCGAGCTCGAAGGCCTTGACGAAGGCCTCGTAGCCGCGCGTGCCAACGGCGCCCTTGGGCGCGAGATCGATGCCGGCGGCGAGGCCAAGATTGCGGATGTCGACGACGTTTGGCAGGCCCTTGAGCGAATGCACGCCGTCCTCCCAGTAGGGCGAGAGCTCGGCCGAGCGCTGGAACAGCGCCTCGTCGCGGTAGATGTCGAGCACCGCCGAGGCGGCGGCGCAGGCCAGCGGATGGGCCGAGTAGGTGTAGCCGTGGAACAGGTCGATGGCGTTCTCCGGCCCGGTCATCAGCCCGTCGAAGACGTGCTTGCGCACGAACACGCCGCCCATCGGCACGGTGGCGTTGCTGATCCCCTTGGCGACGGTCATCAGATCGGGCAGCACACCGAACTTCTCGGCGGCGAAGCCGGTGCCCAGCCGGCCGAAGCCGGTGATGACCTCGTCGAAGATCAGCAGGATGCCGTGCTTGTCGCAGATCTCGCGCAGCCGCTTCAGGTAGCCCTTGGGCGGCGGCAGGTAGCCGGTCGAGCCAGCGCACGGCTCGACGATGACGGCGGCGATGTTGGAGGCGTCGTGCAGGCCGACGATGCGCTCCAGCTCATCGGCGAGCGCGATACCGCCATGCTCCGGCTCGCCGCGCGAGAAAGCGTTCTCCGGCAGATGGGTGTGCGGCAGATGATCGACGCCGGGCAGCATGGCGCCGAACCATTTGCGGTTGTTGACCATGCCGCCCACGGAAATGCCGCCGAAGCCGACGCCGTGATAGCCACGCTCGCGACCGACGAAGCGGGTGCGCGTGCCCTGGCCGCGGGCGCGCTGGTAGGCGAGCGCGATCTTGAGCGCGGAGTCGACCGCCTCGGAACCCGAGTTGCAGTAGAAGGCGTGGTTGAGGTCGCCGGGCAGCAGGGCGGCATGACGGGCGGCGAGCTCGAACGCCTTGGGATGGCCCATCTGGAACGATGGCGCGTAGTCCATCTCCTCGAGCTGAGCGGCGATCGCGGCCTTGATCTCCTCGCGGCCGTGGCCGGCGTTGACGCACCACAAGCCGGCCGTGCCGTCGATGATGCGGCGACCTTCCGGGGTCCAGTAGTGCACGCCCTTGGCCTTGGCCAACAGGCGCGGGTTCTTCTTGAACTGCCGATTCGCCGTGAACGGCATGAAGAAGGCATCGAGGTTGTTGGCGGTCGGGGCGGCGGAGGACGACATGGTGAACCCTAGGGCTGTGCGGAAGCGATGGCGCCACCCTAGCACCACGCCGCACTTGCCACCACGCGACGGGTTCATCCCGCATTGAGGAAATTTGGGGGGCTCCTTGCCAGGAGCGCGCCACGGTGGCATTGGCCAACCAGCAGGAGGCAACATGACCCCGGCGATCGTGCTGGTCGTCGTGTTGGCGCTGGCCCTCGCCCTTTGGATGGTGTCGCTGCCTGCGAACGTGCCGGCGTACACCCGGATCAGCTTCTACGTCGCCCTGATCGTGGTGGCGCTGATCGCTCTCCTCATCTGTCTGCCGGCTTCGGCCTGGTCACCCTGACCGACGCGTATCCGCTGCAGGCCATGTCACCCCGAAAGAACCCCCTGCAGAGCAAGCGCCTTCCTCGGAACGACAGAATTCCAGTTGGTCGGTAGCGAAGCGGCCGGCGAGCTACTTCTTCACGTCGACGACAACACGACCGCGGATTTCGCCTTTCAGGATTTTGGGGGCGAGCGCGAGAAGGTCGGACAACCCGGCCTCGCTCACCGTGGCATCGAGCTTGTCGAGCGGCAGGTCGGTGGCGAGACGGCGCCAGGCTTCCTCGCGCGGCGCCTTGGGCAGCATCACCGAATCGATGCCATACATGGCGACGCCGCGCAGGATGAAAGGCAGGATCGAGCCGGGGAACGACGCGCCCCCGGCCAGGCCGCAGACGGCGGCGGCACCGCCGTACTTCACTTGAGCGAGCGCCTTGGCCAACATCACCCCCGACACCGTGTCGACCACGCCGGCGAAGCGCTCGGAGAGCAGCGGACGATCGGGAGCTTCGACCAGTTCCTTGCGCGGCATGACGGTGGTCGCGCCGAGCGACTTGAGATAGTCGCCCTCCTCCGGTCGCCCCGTCGCGGCGACGACTGTGTAGCCGAGCTTGGCGAGGATCGCGACGGCGACCGAGCCGACACCGCCCGCCGCACCGGTCACCAGGACCTCGCCGGCAGCCGGCCGGACACCATGCTTCTCCAGCGCGAGCACGCACAGCATCGAGGTGTAGCCCGCTGTCCCAATGGCCATCGCCCGCCTGGTCGAAATCGAGGAGGGCAGCTTGACCAGCCAATCGCCCTTGACCCGCGCCTTGGTGGCGTAGCCACCCCAATGCAGCTCGCCGACCCGCCAGCCGTTCAGCACGACCTTGTCACCCGGACGGAATGCCAAGCTATCGGACGTCTCGACCGTGCCGGCAAAGTCTATGCCGCCGACATGCGGCCATGTCCGCACCAGCCCGCCGCCAGTGGTCAGCACCAGACCGTCCTTGTAGTTCAACGTCGAATAGTCGACCGCGACCGTGACATCGCCCGCCGGCAGCCGATCGTCCGGCAAGGGTTCGATCGTACCAGTGACCTTCCGGTCCGCCCCTTGATTCAGAACGAGTGCATTCAGGGTCATGTCAAAATCCATTCGTGAACTGTCATCCAGATAACATTCCTGCCATGTGATCCCAATCACACTCGATTGACGCTTGATATGAGATAATTTTTTCTTCGGGGAAGCAATCGAGCCCCACCGCGTATTGTGTCCAATGTTCGACCGTAGCCCAACGCCAATTCTGTCGACCGTTCCGCGTTCCGGGACATGGTTTCTTCGCTATTCGATCTCGTTCCTCTGCCACCTGGATCGTGGCGGTCGAATTGAAGACCGGCTGACGGGTCGCGTCTTCGGCGCCGCTTCGGGCCCTGATTTCGATTTCGAGCGTTTCCGCGGCGGCCCGCTGTTTCGGGTTCGCGGTACTCTGCCAGTGGATAACTTGTTCGTCGGCCACACCGTATGTCCCGGCTTCGGCGCGCTTGGCCGCAACCTCGGCTGGTGGGCGCAGGGCCAGTTCCACGTGCCCGGTTACGACTACTTCCACGAAGACATGAACTATCGCTACACGCCGGTCGACCTCGCACCGCAGCGCTATACGCCAGTGCATGTGGCGGCGATGGAGCGCGCAGCCGGCCGCGGCCGCGGCGGGCGAATTGCGCTCGTCTATCGCAATCCGATCGACCAGGCGGCATCCTACTACCGCTACTGCCAGGAGCACCGGAACCCGATCTACTGCATGGTCGATGGCCGGCCGCTGTCCGGGGTGCCATTCCGCGACTACCTGTTCGAGGTCGGCCTGCCCTCCTACGCCCGTCAGTTCATTTCCTTCCAGGAAATGGCAGCGCGCTACCCTGCGCACGTGAAGCTGATGGCCTACGAACGTTTGGTCGTTCATCCGGTCGAGGGGGTGGCGGCTCTGCTCGAGCATTTCGCCGGCGCCCCGCGCGACTGGCCGTGGCTCGCCGATGCGGTCTGGTTGGCCCGTCGTGAGCATATGAAGGCGATCGAGGGCGGACTCGGCCGCTCTCTCGATGGGACACGGCGCGAAGGCGGCAGCCACATTCGCCGCGACCCCACCAAAGCCGAGGGCCGTGGCGACCTCAAGCTCCGGCGCGAGGCATTGGCAATGCTGGAAAGCCTGGGCGTGCAGACCGGCCTGTTCGAGTGGCCTGCCGCCGCAGTGCCTGCTGCGCCGGCCGTCGCAAGCGCCGCCTGACGTGCGCTTCACCTCTCCCTGGCTAGATCGTCTCGAGGCCGAAAGCATCCACGCGCTGCGCGAGACGGCGGCGAGCTTTCGTCGCCCGGTGCTGCTCTACTCGATCGGCAAGGATTCTTCGGTCCTGCTGCATTTGGCGTTGAAGGCCTTCCATCCGGCGCCCCCGCCTTTTGCGTTGCTCCACGTCGACACGACCTGGAAGTTCCGCGACATGATCGCGTTTCGCGACCGGCGCATGCGCGAGCTCGGCCTGCCCTTGCAGGTGCACATCAACCATGAGGGGCTGCGCCGCGGCGTCAGCCCGATCGTGCACGGTGGCGCTATCCACACCGACATCATGAAGACCGAGGCGCTGAAGCAGGCGCTGGCCCAGCACGAGTTCGATGCGGCGATCGGAGGCGCGCGGCGCGACGAGGAGGCCTCGCGCGCCAAGGAACGAATCTTCTCCCTGCGCACCGGCAACCAGCGGTGGGATCCGCGGCGCCAGCGACCCGAATTGTGGCGGCTCTACAACGGCCGGCTGGGGCCGGGCGAGAGCATGCGCGTGTTTCCGCTGTCGAACTGGACCGAGCGCGACGTGTGGGCCTACATCGCGCGCGAGACAATTCCGGTGGTGCCGCTCTACTTCGCGGCGCGCCGGCCCGTGGTCGAACGCAACGGCACGCTGATCGTGGTCGACGACGAGCGCCTGCCGTTGCTGCCGCATGAAGAGCCGCAGCTCCGTCGGGTGCGCTTCCGCACACTCGGCTGCTATCCGCTGACGGGCGCTATCGAGTCGGGCGCCGACAGCGTCGAGGCGATCCTCGACGAGCTGGCCGTGGCACGCACGTCGGAACGTCAGGGCCGCGCCATCGATCACGGGGGCGATTCGATGGAGCGCAAGAAGCTCGAAGGCTATTTCTGATGGCGCCCGCCGGCAACGGCGACCTGCTGCGCTTCATCACCTGCGGCAGCGTCGACGACGGCAAGAGCACGCTGATCGGCCGCTTGCTGGTCGATGCGGACGCCGTCCCCGAGGATCATCTTCGCACCAACGGCATCGACGGCGATCTCGCCCAGCTTGTCGACGGGCTGCACGCCGAGCGCGCGCAGGGCATCACCATCGACGTCGGCTACCGTTACTTCACCACGGCGCGCCGGCGCTTCGTCATCGCCGACACGCCGGGTCACGAGCAGTACACGCGTAACATGGCGACCGGGGCTTCGACCGCCGATCTGGCGGTGATCCTGGTCGACGCGAGCAAGGGCCTGCGCCGCCAGACCTATCGGCACAGCGCCATCACGGCGATGATGGGCATCCGCCAGGTGGTGCTCGCGATCAACAAGATGGATCTCGTGGGCTGGCGGCACGAGGCGTTTTCCGCCATCGCCGCCACCTACCGTGCGCTCACCGCACCGCTGGCGCTGCCGGCGATCACCGCCATCCCGATGTCGGCGCGCCTGGGGGACAACGTCTTCGAAGCCGGCCGGCACATGCCATGGTACGAGGGCCCGACCTTGCTCGAGCACCTCGAAGCGGTCGATGTCGCGCCGCCGCAGGGCAAGCCGTTCCGCTTCGCCGTTCAATGGGTGACCCGCCACGAGCCTTCCGACTTCCGCGGCTATGCCGGCACCGTGCTGAGCGGCACCGTCCTGGCCGGCGACGAGATCGTCGTTCTGCCCTCGGGCCGGCAGAGCCGCGTCGCCCGTATCGTGACCAAGGACGGCGAGCTTTCCGAAGCGACCAACGGACAAGCGGTGACGCTCACCCTCGTCGACGACATCGACGTCGCGCGCGGCGATCTTCTCGCCTCCGCCAACCAACGGCCGCCCGAGCTCGCCGACCAGTTCGCCGCCCACCTGCTGTGGCTCGACGAGGCGCCGATGCTGCCCGGACGGCCCTACTTGATGCAGCTCGGCCCGTCGACAGTCACGGCGACGGTGAGCGAGCTGAAGCATCAGCTCGACATCGACGACGGCACGCACAAGGCGGCCAAGCAGCTCGCCGTCAACGAGATCGGCTTCGCCAACCTGGCGCTCGATCGGCCATTGCCATTCGACGCCTACGACGACAATCGCGATACGGGAGGATTCATCCTCATCGATCGGCTCACGAGCGCCACGGTTGGCGCTGGCATGATCCGCTTTCCGTTGCGTCGGGCGGCTAATCTCAAGTGGCACGATTTCGCCGTCGACCGCGCGCAGCGTTCGGCGATCAAAGGGCATCGTCCGGCCATCCTGTGGTTCACCGGCCTGTCGGGTGCCGGCAAGTCGACCATCGCCGACGGCGTCGAGAAGCGCCTGCTCGAATTGGGCCACCATACCTACACGCTCGACGGCGACAACGTGCGGCACGGCCTCAACCGCGACCTCGGCTTCACCGCCGCAGACCGGGTCGAGAACATCCGCCGGGTGATCGAGACCGCCAACTTGATGGCCGATGCCGGCTTGATCGTGCTGATCTCCTTCATCTCGCCGTTCCGCGCCGAACGCGCACGCGCCCGCGAACGGCTGGCCGGCAGCTTCTTCTTCGCCGAGATCTTCGTCGACACACCGCTCGCCGAGTGCGAACGCCGCGATCCAAAAGGGCTTTACCGCAAGGCCCGAGCGGGCCAGCTCCAAAACTTCACCGGCATCGATTCGCCCTATGAAGCGCCCGATCGTCCCGACCTTCACCTTCGGACCGTCGGCTCGACTGTCGAGGCTCAAGTCGATCTGGTCGTCGATATCCTGCGCGGCAATGGGGTTCTCGGCCCTGCCGGCATCGGCTGACGGTGTTCTTCGCCCGCTCGGCGAAGCCGGGGCGAGGCCTCATCGACGAGGCTCGTGCGTCGCGACGACGTCACCCGCGATATCGTGGGCGACCCGCCGCAGCCGTGGTCCGAAACGGCTGGCGGCTTCCGGCTCGCTCATCGCCGAATGGGGAAAGCGCATGGAAAGGCTGCCCAGCATACGCCCGCTGGAGCGGATCGGCACCGCCATGCCGTGAATGCGCGAGCGGGTTCGCGCCGTGAACGCCCAGCCATCCCGCCGGATGCGCGCCAGCATCTCTTCGAACGCTGCTGGCGTCCGGTTGCCTAAGGCGGCCGCCGCCTCGCTGTCGCGCAGGATCGCGCGCCTTTCCTCCGGGCCGGAGAAGGCGAGCCAGACTCGCCCGAGTGCGCTGACCAGCACCGAGCGGCGCGTGTTGAGGCCCGCCGCCTCGAAGGCCATCGGGCTTTCGGGCGCCGTCGAGTGGCGGATGGTGATGGCGCCGCTGCTCAGCGTCGCGAGATAGAGCGGCCAGCCGTGATCGGCTGTGAAGCGGCTCATGTGCGGCATGGCGGCGTCGACCAGGTGATCCACGAAGCGGATCGATTCGGAAAGGCCGAGCACGCGATCGGTGAGTCGCCAGCCCTGGTCGCGCGAGATGCGCTGGGCATAGCCCAGCGCCGCGAGGGTATGCAGCAGGCGCACCACGGTCGGTCGAGGCAGTCCCGTTTCGCCGACCAGCAGCGACAGGGTGGACGTCCGGCGGCGACTGAGCGCCTCCAGGACCGCGAAGCTCCGCCGGACAGGCTCGATGACGGGCGCGGGCACGTTGTAATGCTAGTCCGCATTACGGACTTTGTCGACTTTTGCTCGCGCCCCGGGCGTCGGCCGGCCTAGAATTGGCCTCAGGAGGAAACCACCCATGGCCTATCAGACGATCGAGGTGCGCAAGCTCACGCCGGCCATCGGCGCCGAGATTTTCGGAGTCGATCTGGCCCAGCCCCTCGGCAACCAGCAGTTCCAAGAGGTCCACGACGCGCTGATGGACAATCTGGTGGTCTTCTTCCGCGACCAGAAGATGACGATCGACCAGCACAAGGATTTCGGCCGCCGCTTCGGGCCGCTGCACACCCATCCCAACGCGCCGATCACCTTCCCCGAGCATCCCGAGATCCTGGTCATCAAGGCCGACGACAAGTCCAAGCATGTCGCCGGCGAGGAATGGCATTCCGACGTGAGCTGCGATCCCGAGCCGCCGATGGGCTCGATCCTCTATCTCACCGAGGTGCCGCCCGACGGCGGCGGCGACACGATGTTCGCCAACATGTATCGCGCCTACGAGACGCTTTCCGAGCCGATCAAGAAGATGCTGACCGGGCTCACCGCCCTGCACGACAGCTCGAAGGCGCATTATTACCGGACCAAGGCGACCGACCGCGACAACATCGCGTTCCCCAATGCCGAGCATCCGATCGTGCGCACCCATCCGGTGACCGGCCGCCAGGCACTGTTCGTCAATCGCGGCTTCACGCTGCGCATCCCGCAGCTCAAGCGCTTCGAGAGCGATGCGCTGCTCGAGATGCTCTATCGCCACGTCGAGACACCGGAGTTCCACTGCCGCTTCAAGTGGCAGGCCAACTCGGTGGCTTTCTGGGACAACCGCGCCACCCAGCATCACGCGCTGTTCGACTACTTCCCGCACCGCCGCTACGGCCATCGCGTGACGGTGTGCGGCGACAAGCCGTTCTATCGCGCCGCCTGACATGCTGGCGCGACGGAGCCTGCTGGGCGCGGCCCTCGTCGCGCCCTTTGCCGCTCGTGCGCAAGCGTGGCCTGCCAAGCCGATCCGCGTCATCCTGCCCGGACCGGTCGGCGGCCTGATCGACATCGCCGGCCGCGCCATCGGTGACGTGATGCAGCGCGAGCTCGGTCAGCCATGGCTGATCGACCCACGGCCCGGCGCCAACGGCATCGTCGCGGCGCAGATGTTCCTCGGCGCCCCGGCCGACGGCTACACGCTCTATTTCACAGTGTCCGGCCACGTCGCCCTGCCCTACCTGATGAAGGTGCCGTTCGACGTGATGGCCGATTTCAAGCCGATCGCGATGGTGGGTGTCAGCACTGCGTTGCTCTGCGTGCCGCCGGCATCGCCCGCCAGCACCGTCGCCGAGTTCGTCGCCTACGCCAAAGCCAATCCCGGCAAGCTCAACTATCTGAACTCGGGCAACGGCACAGGCGCGCATCTGCTGCCCGAGCTGCTCAAGATCAAGTTCGGCATCGACTTGACGTCGATCTCCTACAAGGGCCTGCCACCTGGCGTGCAGGACCTGCTCGCCGGTCGCCTTGACCTCGGCATGGTCAGCACCACGCTGGTCATGCAGCATGTCAAGGCCGGACGCCTGAAGGCGATCGGCCTGGTCGGGCCGAAGCGGCTGCCCGAGCTGCCCGACGTCGCCACCATGGCCGAGCAGGGCGCGGGCGACACCGAGGTGCGCTCGATGCTGCCGATCTACGGCCAGGCGGCGCTGCCCGATGCCATCGTCGCCAAGGTGAACGAAGCGGTGCGCGCCGCCCAGGCCGACGCGGATTGCCGAGCCAGGCTGGCCGCCGCCTATATCGAGCCTATGTCGCTCGACCCCAAGCAGACAGGCGATGCGCTCGCCACCGAGCAGGCACGTCTCGGCAAGATGATCCAGCTCCTCGGCATCAAGGCTGACGGCGCGACCTGACGCGTGTCACGCCGCACGACGCTGCGACCACCAGGTCCAGGCCGCCGCAAGGATCAGCAGGCTGAAAGCGATCGGCCCGTGTGGGCTGGCATGGGCCGTTTGCAGCTCCCAGCCGAAGGCGATCAGCAGCACGACCGGCCCCCAGCCCAATCGATTGGACAGGCGCAGACTGACCGCGATCAGGAACGCGGCCGCGAACGCCGCCCACGAAGCAGTCTCGCTTACCAGCGAGCCAATGCCGCCGACCAGCGGATCGACCCACATCGTGTTGAGCACCAGCTCGACACCCTGGAATTGCTGCGGCGTCAGCTTGCCTTCGGCAAGGAGACGCTCGACGACCATGATAGTGCGGCCAAGCCCGATACCGCCGATCCCGTCGAGCACCGTGAAGTAAACGGCGAACACGAAGACAGCGACGCGCGCCAGCCTGGCCGCGAGGAGCGCCGCCGCACCGTCCTCGGCGCCGACATCATCGACCATCAGCCACAGGCCGACCGCGACCAGGCCGACGGTCGGCGTCTGGATCATGTGCAGCACGAACCACCAGGTCGGGCCGAAATAGCCCACCGCATCATTGCCGACCCCATGGCTGTGCGACAGGAACTGGTACATCCCCGGATGGGCCGTGAAGTCGGCGGGATGAAATAGCTCGAGCCCGATCAGCACCAACGGCGCAACGAACAGGCAGAGCCACCACAAAATCTGCTTCATCGTCTCCCCCTTGGCACGCGACACCAGAAGCTATCGGCTTGCCAAGCGAGAAAACAGGACCCAAGTCTTGCGTCATGACCGATTGCTTCTTCAGCGTCCTTATTCATCGTGGGGTCATTGCCGTGAGCGGCGCCGATCGCGTCGAGTTCCTGCAAGGCTTGATCTCCAACGACACGACCAAGGTGGCGCCCGACAAAGCGATATGGGCCGCCTTGCTGACACCGCAGGGCCGGTTCCTCGCCGACATGTTCGTCGCCACGGGCGACGGCGGCGGCGAGACGCTGCTGCTCGACACCGAGCGCGAACGCGCGGCGGCACTGACGCGCAAGCTCGCGATGTACAGGCTGCGCTCCCAGGTGAAGGTCGAGGATCGCAGCGCGGCGATGGATGTCGCCGCTGTGTTCGGCGCTGGCGTAGATGCGAGGCGTCTCGAGCACGATGGCCTGGTGGCATTCGTCGATCCTCGCCTGCCCGAGCTCGGTGCTCGGGTGCTCGGCCCGGCCGGCGAGGTTGCGGCGGCCCTCTCTTCTCTGGGCTGCAGCGAGCGGCCCCTCGCCGACTACGATGCGCTGCGCATCGCGCTCGGCGTGCCCGACGGCAGCCGAGATCTCGTCATCGAGAAGGCACTCTTGCTCGAGAACGGCTTCGACGAGCTGAACGGCGTCGATTGGCAGAAAGGCTGCTACATGGGCCAGGAGCTCACTGCCCGCACCAAATACCGCGCCCTGATCCGCAAGCGACTGTTTCCGGTGCGCGTCGAAGGCGCGCTGCCGGCGCCGGGCACCGCTGTCCTCGATGGCGTCGACGAGGTTGGCGAGGTGCGTTCCGGCGTCGAGGGGCGCGCGCTCGCCATGTTGCGCCTCGACGCGATTGGCCCCGACCATACGCTCACCGCCGGCGCAGCCCGCCTCGTGCCAGAGAAGCCCGCCTGGATGCGGCTCGCGCCGGACGCCGCCAACCCCTAGCCTCTGGCGCCTCACGGGCCTAAGGTCCCGCCTTTGCAGCGCCACCCGTACCAGCGCAGGAGCAGAGGCCCGTGAGCCTGATCAATCCCAATCCCTTCACCACCCGGCCCGAGATCGTCGGCACGTTCGGCGTGGTCGCGTCGACCCATTGGATCGCCACCGCCGTCGGCATGGGCATCCTCGAGCGCGGCGGCAATGCCTTCGACGCCGCTGTCGCCACGGCGTTCGCGTTGCAAGTCGTAGAGCCGCACCTTTGCGGCCCTGGTGGCGATGCGCCGCTGATCCTGCACGACACGCGCCGCGGCAAGACAGAGGTGATCTGCGGCCAGGGCTCGATGCCGGCGGGGGCGACCATCGCCCACTATCGCGGCCTCGGGCTCGACCTGATCCCCGGCACCGGCCTGTTGCCGGCCTGCATCCCTGGCACCTTCGATGCCTATATGCTGGTGCTGCGCGACTACGGCACGATGCGACTGCGCGACGTGATCGCGCCCGCTATCGGCTACCTGCAGACAGGCTTCCCGCTGGTCGAGCGCGCGTCAGCGACGATCGCGACCGTAGCGCAGCAATTCCGCACCCACTGGCCGACCTCGGCCGCGGTGTTCATGCCCGGCAACGCCGTGCCGAAGCCGGGCGTGCTGTTCCGCAACCAGACGTTCGGCAACACCTATGCCCGCATCCTGGCCGAGGCCGAAGCGGGCGGCGGGAACCGCGAGACCGAGATCGAGCGCGCCCGCAAGACCTGGAGCCAGGGCTTCGTCGCCGCCGCCATCGACCAGTTCTGCCGCACGCAGGAGGTCATGGATGTCTCCGGCAAGCGCAATCGCGGCGTCATCACCGGCGATGACATGGCGAAATGGCAGGCCGCCGTCGAGGCGCCGCTCGCTTACGACTACGGTCGGTACACCGTTTGCAAGGCCAATACCTGGACGCAGGGCCCGGTGGTTCTGCAGCAGCTCGCCCTGCTCAAGGGTTACGACCTCGACGGCATGGATCCGACCAGCGCCGACTTCATCCATCTGCAGGCCGAATGCCTGAAGCTCGCCTACGCCGATCGCGAGGCGTTCTACGGCGATCCGGCTTTCGTCGACGTGCCGATGCGCACGCTGCTGTCCGACGCCTACAACGCCGACCGCCGTAAGCTGGTCGATCCGCAGCGCGCCTCGCTCGAACAACGCCCGGGCAAGGTCGACGGCTATGGCGGCGTGGTGAAGCTGCGCCGCGCCGACGGCGTGCGGCTCGGCGTGGCCGCGAGCGGCGCCGGCGAGCCGACGGTCGGCCGGGTCGGCCAGACCAACGGCGACACGGTGCATTTCGACATCGTCGATCGCGACGGCAACATGATCTCGGCCACGCCTTCGGGCGGCTGGCTGCAAAGCTCGCCGGTCATCCCCGAACTCGGCTTCCCGCTCGGCACACGCGGCCAGATGTTCTGGCTCGAGGAGGGCCTGCCGGGTTCGCTGGCGCCGGGCAAGCGGCCGCGCAGCACACTGACGCCGACGCTCGCCCACCGCGACGGCGAGCCGTACATGGTCTGGGGCTCGCCGGGCGGCGACCAGCAGGACCAGTGGGTCGCCCAGATGTTCCTGCGCCATGTCCATTGCGGCATGAACCTGCAGGAGGCGATCGACGCGCCGGCTTGGCACAGCGAGCATTTCCCTTCGTCGTTCTGGCCGCGCACCGCCCGCCCTGGCGTGCTGGTGCTGGAAGGTCGCGTGCCGGCCGAGACGGTGGCCGAGCTGCGCAAGCGCGGCCACGAGGTCGAGGTCGGCGACGCATGGTCGGAAGGCCGCCTCACCGCCGCGTCACGCGAAGACCCGTGGCGCAAGGCCGCCGCCAATCCCCGCGGCATGCAGGGCTACGCGGCGGGACGCTGATCGGTCGATGACCTGGTCGATCATCTTTCGCGAGCGCGACACCGGCCGCATCGCGATTGCCGTCGCCACCAAGTTCTTCGCCGTCGGCGCACGCGTCCCGAACATCGCGCCGGCCAAGGGTGCCGTGTGCACCCAGGCCCTGTTCAACCCGCACTACGGCCCGCGTGGCCTGGGCTTGATCCGAGACGGCGTCGGTGCCAGCGACGTTGTGCGCTTGCTCACCCAGCCCGATGCCGGGCGCGCCCATCGCCAGCTCCACGTGCTGGGCGCCGACGGCCAGTTCGCCGCCCACACGGGGGCGGACTGCGTACCGTGGTGCGGCCACTGGATCGGCGAGGACATGTCCGTTGCGGGCAACATGCTGGCCGGGCCGCAGGTGATTTCCGAGACGGTACGCACCATGCGCGAGCGCGCCGATCTGCCGCTGCCGCGTCGCCTGATCGCGGCGATGCGGGCGGGCGAGAGGGCCGGAGGCGACAAGCGCGGCAAGCAGTCGGCGGCGATTCTCATCTACGGCGATCAGGACTACTCGGAGCTCGACCTGCGCGTCGATGACCACGTCGAGCCGTTGATCGAGCTGTCGCGCCTGGAGCGGGTGAGCCGCGAGCATTGGACGCATTTTCGCAAGTTCCTGGCGACGCGCGACGATCCCGCCGGCACCCTGAACCGCGCAGAGCTCGAAGCCGGAATCGAGAGGAGCCTGGCGGCAGAGCCATCATGACCGGGCTCGCCGACGCGCCTCTGCTCGATCTCCGACAGCTCGCCGTCTCGTTCGCCACCGACGACGGCACCGTCCACGCCGTCGACGGCATCGATCTCGCCCTGTCGCGCGGCCGTACGCTGGGCCTGGTCGGCGAATCGGGCTGCGGCAAGAGCGTGACGTCGCTTGCCATCATGGGCCTGCTGCCGCCGGAGAATTCGGAGGTGCGCGGCGAGGTGCGCTTCCAGGGACGCGACCTGCTGACGCTCGATGCCGGCACCATGCGCGACCTGCGCGGCGCCAGCCTGGCGATGATCTTCCAGGAGCCGATGACCTCGCTCAATCCATCCTACACGGTGGGCGACCAGATCATCGAGGCGATCCAGCGCCATCAGGGCTTGCCCTCGGCACAGGCACGGACGCGCGCCATCGAGATGCTGCGCACCGTGCGCATTCCGTCGCCCGAGAAGCGGGTCGACGAGTATCCTCACAAATTGTCGGGTGGCATGCGCCAGCGCGCCATGATCGCCATGGCGCTCGCCTGCGGTCCCGAGCTCCTGATCGCCGACGAACCGACGACGGCGCTCGACGTTACCATCCAGGCACAGATCCTCGACCTGCTGCGCGGGCTCAGGCGCGATACCGGCACCGCGATCATCCTGATCACGCACGATCTCGGGGTAGTGGCCGAGATGGCCGACGACGTCGCCGTGATGTACGCTGGCCAGATCGTCGAGCGTGCCTCGGTGCAGGCGCTGTTCGCGCGGCCCGAGCATCCCTACACGGTAGGCCTGCTGGGCTCGATCCCGCGCCTCGACGAGAAACGTGAGCACTTGCCGTCGATCGAGGGCCGCGTGCCCGACCTCTCCAAGCCGCTCGCCGGCTGCCGCTTTGCGCCACGCTGCCCGTTCGTCGAGCCGGCCTGCCGCGAGACCGCGCCCGCGCTCGTCGAGGTCGCTCCCGGCCACCTTTCGCGGTGCCGCCGCGCGCCGCTGGATTCATGCTCCTCTCCCCCGCCAGGGGGAGAGGTCGGGTGAGGGGGTTGCGGTGATCTCACAGCCTTCGAAGCCGCTTCACCTCGCCTCTCCCCCTGGCGGGGGAGAGGAATATGAGAAGAAAGCGGATGCCCTCCTCGCTGTTCGCGACCTTGCCAAGCACTTTCCCGTCCGCCGCGGCGCGTTCGGGCTGGTGTCCGGCCACGTCCGTGCGGTCGATGGTGTCGACTTCGAGCTCGCGGCCGGCGAGACGCTCGCCATCGTGGGCGAATCGGGCTGCGGCAAGTCCACGGTCGGCCGGCTGGTGTTGCGGCTGATCGAGCCCTCGGCGGGTACAGTGCGGTTCGAGGGCGAGGATCTACTGGCGCTGAGCGACAGCGCCATGCGAGCACGGCGCCAGCGCATGCAAGTGATCTTCCAGGACCCCTACGCCTCGCTCAATCCGCGCATGACGGTAGGTGCCATGCTGGGCGAGCCGCTAATGCTGCATGGCCTCGTCAAGGGCGAGACCGCGCGCCGCGCCCGCGTCGCCGAGCTGCTCGACCTGGTCGGCCTGCGTCCCGACCACGCCCGCCGCTATCCGCACGAATTCTCCGGTGGCCAACGCCAGCGGCTGGCAATCGCCCGCGCCCTCGCCGTCGAGCCCAAGCTGATCGTGGCCGACGAGCCGGTCTCGGCGCTCGACGTATCGATCCAGGCCCAGGTCATCAACCTGATGCGCTCCTTGCAGGCGCGCTTTGGCTTGGCCTACATCTTCATCAGCCACGATCTCGCGGTCGTGAAGCATATCGCCGATCGCATCGCCGTAATGTACCTCGGCAAGATCGTGGAGACGGCGACGACCGAAGAATTGTTCCGGCGGCCCCGCCATCCCTACACCCGCGCCCTGCTCGCCGCGGTCCCGGTGCCCGATCCGACCGCGCTGCGCGAGCGCGCGCTGCTCGAAGGTGACCTGCCGAGCGCCATGGCGCCGCCGCCGGGCTGTCGCTTTCACACGCGCTGCCCGTTCGTGCGCGAGAGCTGCCGCGCCGACGTGCCGGCGCTCGCCGACGACGGCACGGGTCATGCTACGGCCTGCCCGTGGTGGCACGAGTTTCCGGCGGTGCACACGGTCGCGTCGGCGCGCGGCCCAGATCGTGACCGGGCGCGGCTGGAGCGACTGCAGGCGGCATTCGTCTCGACCCAAAGGGAGGCAACATGAAGAAGACGTTTGGAATGATCGCTTTGGCGCTCACCGCTGCGTTCGCCGGCAGCGCGCTGGCGCAAACCCATCTGCGCATCGGCCTGGCCGAGGACCCTGACGTGCTCGACCCGACGCTGGCGCGCACCTACGTCGGCCGCATCGTCTTCTCGTCGATCTGCGATAAGCTGTTCGACATCGACGAGAAGCTCGCCATCGTGCCACAGCTCGCCTTGAGCCACGAGACCTCGGCCGATGGCAAGACGATGACGATCAAGCTCCGTCCCAACGTCAAGTTCCACGATGGCGAGGCCCTGACGGCCGAGGCGGCCAAGTATAGTCTCGATCGCCATCTCAACATGAAGGGTTCGTTCCGCAAACCCGAGATCGCCTCGGTCGAGAGCGTCGAGGTGGTCGATCCGCTCACCATCAAGCTCAATCTCAAGGCGCCGTTCTCGCCGCTGCTCGCCCAGCTCACCGACCGTGCCGGCATGATGGTGTCGCCCAAGGCAGCCGAAGCGACCGGCGACAAGTTCGGCCTCAAGCCGGTCTGCGCCGGCCCTTACAGGTTCGTCGAGCGCATCCAGCAGGACCGCATCGTGGTCGAGAAGTTCGCCGACTATTGGAACAAGGACAACGTCTTCGTCGACAAGATCACCTACCTGCCGATCGTCGACAGCACGGTGCGGCTCGCCAACCTCCGCTCGGGTGGCCTCGACATGATCGAGCGTGTGCTGGCGACCGACATCAAGACGGTGCGCGACAATCCCAAGCTCAAGCTGATCGCCGCCGTCGAGCTGGGCTATTTCGGCATCACCATGAATTTGGCCAACGGGCCGAAGGCCAACACGCCGTTCGCCAAGGACGCCCGAATCCGCCGCGCCTTCGAGCTCAGCCTCGATCGCGACGCCATCAACCAGGTCGTGTTCAACGGCGAGTTCGTGCCGGGCAACCAGTGGATCAGCCCGACCAACTATTACTATCAGCAGGCCTTCCCGATCCCCAAGCGCGACATTGCCAAGGCCAAGACGCTGCTCAAGGAGGCCGGCGTCGCCGGGCCGATTACGCTCGACTTCATGGTGCCCAACGGGACCGAGTTTCGCGCCGTTGCCGAGGTCGTGCAGTCGATGGCCGCGGAGGCCGGCTTCGATCTCAAGATCCGCGTCACCGAGTTCGCGACCTCTCTGAAGCAGGCCGAGGACGGCGAGTTCCAGCTCTTTCTCATCGGCTGGAGTGGGCGCAGCGATCCCGACGGCAATTCCTATGCCTTCCAGGTCTGCGACCAGCCGCAGAACAACGGCAAGTTCTGCGACAAAGAGGTCGACGCCGCACATGCCAAGGCACGCGCCACCAGCGATCCAACCGAACGCAAGAAGGCCTACGGGACGGTCGCGCGCAAGTTCCTGGCCGAAGGCTCGGTCGTCTATCTCTACCATCGCCGCGTGCTGGTCGCGCTCACGGACAAGGTCGAGGGCTACATGCAGATGCCCGACGGCCTGATCCGAGTCGTCGGCGTCAAGATCAAATGAGATTCACGCGTCCCTTGCCTCTCCCGTCACGCGGGGGAGGTGCCCCCGCCAGGGGGCGGAGGGGGAAGGCCTCAGTCGAGCTTCATGAAGTTCCGACGTCGAACTCAGACGAATCTCGACTGTGGCTTCCCCCCTCCGGCCCTGCGGGCCACCTCCCCCGTAAGACGTGGGAGGAGAATGAGGGACCATGCTAGCCTTTCTCACGCAGCGCGTGCTGCAGATCATTCCGACGCTGATCCTGGTGTCGATGCTGATCTTCGGCCTGCAGCAGCTCTTGCCCGGCGACCCGGCGCTGATCATGGCGGGCGAGGAGCGGGACCCCAAGGTGCTGGAAGAGATCCGCGAGCAGTACCGACTGAACGAACCGATCCCGATCCAGTATTTCTATTGGATCAAGGGCGTGCTCTCCGGGAACCTGGGCGAGTCGATGCGGCTCAAGAGCTCGGTGGCCTCGCTGGTCGCCGAGAAGCTGCCGGTGACGCTGCAGCTCGCCGCCATGGCGATCCTGGTGGCGTTGGGCATCGGCATTCCCGCCGGCATCGTCTCGGCCGTGAAGAAGGATACGGCATGGGACTACGGCGCCAACATCTTCGCGCTATGGGGCATCAGCACGCCCAATTTCTGGCTCGGCATCCTGATGATCTTCCTGTTCTCGGTGACCTTGGGCTGGCTGCCGGCCTCGGGCTATGTCCGCCTGGGCGAGGATTGGCGGTCAAGTCTCGCCACGACGGTGATGCCGGCGTTCGTGCTAGGCAATGCCATCGCCGCAATCCTGATGCGTCATACTCGAAGCGCCATGCTGCAGGCGATGGGTGCCGACTACGTACGCACAGCGCGCGCGAAAGGTCTTTACGAGCGGCGCGTCGTGCTGAAGCACGCGCTGCGCAACGCCATGACGCCGGTGATCACTCTGGGCGCGCTCGAGTTCGGCACCCTGCTCTCGGGCGCAGTGCTGACCGAGCAGATCTTCACCATCCCTGGCTTCGGCAAGCTGATCGTCGATGCCGTGTTCAATCGCGACTATGCTGTCGTGCAGGGTGTCGTGCTGGTGACGGCGACGACCTATATCATGCTCAACCTCCTGGCCGACATCGCATACGTGCTGGTCAATCCGAGGCTGCGTGGATGAACGCCGCGGCACTCCCTACTGCGCTGCCCGCCGAGAGCCACGAAGAGAACCCGTGGGCACGCGCCTGGCGCCGCCTGCGCCGCCGCAAGGGAGCGATGGTGGGCTTGGCCGTCGTGGCGTTGCTCGTGCTGCTTGCCGTCTTTGCGCCGCTGGTGGCGCCCTACGATCCCATCGCCACGAGCTGGAGCGCGGTGCGCAAGGCACCGAGCTGGGAGCATTGGATGGGAACCGACGAGGTCGGACGCGACGTGCTGAGCCGCGTGCTGTTCGGAGCGCGCGCCTCGCTCAGCGCCGGACTGGTCTCGGTGGGCATAGCGCTCGGCATCGGCGTGCCGCTCGGGCTGCTGGCGGGGTACGCCGGCGGCTGGATCGACTCGGTGCTGTCGCGCATCGTCGATGCGATGCTGGCGGTGCCGTTTCTCATCCTGGCGATCGCGCTCGCAGCCTTCCTCGGCCCCAGCCTGACCAACGCCATGATCGCAATCGGCGTGACCGCGACGCCGATCTTCGTGCGCCTGACGCGCGGCCAGACGCTCGCCGCCAAGGTCGAGGACTACGTCGAGGCGGCGCGCGCCGTCGGCAATCCGCACTGGCGGATCGCGCTGCGTCACGTGCTGCCCAACATCGTGCCGCCGCTCCTGGTGCAGGCTTCGCTCGCCATCGCCGGCGCGATCATCGCGGAGGCGGCGCTCTCCTTCCTCGGTCTCGGCCAACAGCCGCCGGCGCCGTCATGGGGCAGCATGCTGAACTCCGCCCAGCGCTTCCTCGCCCAGGCGCCCTGGATGGCCTTCTGGCCGGGCTTCGCGATCTTCTTCGCCGTGCTGTCGTTCAACCTCCTGGGCGACGGCCTGCGCGACGCGCTAGATCCCAGGCACAAATGACAAGGGCGCGCGACCGGAATCGCGCGCCCCTCATTCCGTCGAAGCTTGTTCAGGCCGACCGGGCGCTCGTCACTGCCGGCGTGTCCCGGCGCAGCGTGACGATTTCCGGGGCCTGCTCCGCCTGCACGGCCTCGGTCTCGGCGACCGGCCGGACCAGCGCGACCGTTCCATTCAGCGCCGGCGGAGCGTCCGGGTCGAGGCGTCGCCAGCCCTTCTTTTCCCAATAGGCCAGGTCGCGCGGCAGGGCATGGGCGTAGAGCATCTTGCAGCCCCGGCTCTCCGCCAGCGCTCGGCACCGCTCGATCAGGAGCTTCCCGACATCATGGCCGCGAAAGCGCTGAATGACGCAGAGCCGCTCGGGCATGGCAAAGGCCTGGAACCAGCGCATGCGCACGGCGCCCACGGGCTCCTCGCCCAGGTAGGCGACGATGTGGGTGGCGCCGAAATCGTGGCCGTCGAACTCCTCGGTGTACGGCACGTCGAGCTCGCCGATGAAGCAGGCGGCGCGCACGGCGAAGGCCTGGAGCGAGTCCTCCATCTTCATGGCCGTCCGGGTGGTGACGGGCACGCCGTCGATCGAAGCCGAGATCGTCGTCATGGTCATTCCCCTCAGTTTGCGTGCCGTTCGAGACGCGGAGCGTGGGGCGCGTGCGGATTGGTGGCACCGCGCTCCGCCGACAGCTCGAGGACGCCTTCTTCGTCGAGGCGGTCCTCCGGCCGGTTGACCACCATCGGCGCCGACTGCAGCGTGATGGCGTCGTCCGACGGCGCCAGGTCGCAGTAGATCGCGTAGTACTCGTGATCGGAGAACTTGAACACCGTATCGTCGACGCGGCGGAAGCCCTCCTTCTCCATCATCGGCATATGCCGCTTCTGCAGATGGATGTAGGCCTTGGTGTAGCCCTTGCGCCGGGCGAAGTCCTTGCACCACGCGTTGATCTCGTGGTGGATGCCGAGCCCACGATAGCGGCGCAGCACCACGCAACGCTCGAACTTGCAGAACGACTGGAACCAGCGCAGGCGCATGGAGCCCGCAGGCTCGCCGTCGACATACATGATGACGTGCGTCGCGGTGTAGTCGTTGCCGTCGAACTCCTCGTCGTACGGACAGGCCTGCTCGCCCATGAACACGGCGGCGCGCAGGGCGTAGCACTGCAGCATCTCGTCCGACGTCGAAGCGATCTTGATGGTGACAACCGGCGTGAGAGCAGGTGGCGCCAGCGTCGTTTGCGTAGTCATATCAATCCCCTTCGATCAGCACACCGTTGTCGTTCCGGAAGCGGCGGCCGCCGGCCGTCACCACTTGAAGATTAGCCGTCAATTGTCCCAGCACGTCGGTCACGACGGTCGACGTCATTCCCTTGGCGCCGCGCCGTATGGCGGTCGCCGACACCGTGTCGCGGCGCAGGATGCGCCATGGATAGATCCAGCCGCACTCGTCGTAGATGCCACGTACCGTCATGCCGCCGGCGTCGGTGCCGTGCAGGCCGTGCAGCCGCGCTCCAGGGTAACGCCGCTTGACCTCGGCGATGACGCCCTGGAAGCCCTTGGTGTCGTAGATCTCGCGGTAGAAGACGACCTCGACCTTGTCGCCCAGCCCGGCCTCTGCAACGGCGAGCTCGATCAGGGCACGGCGGGTTTCCGGCGGCAGGAACTGCTTGCCCGCCGGGAAATAGTCGACATTGAGGTCGGCCTTGTCGGTCGCCTCGTAGATCTGGAATCCGTTCTCGAGCCGCGCCACCCGAATCTGGCCCTTGCGAAGGGCATCGGCGTGTAGCCGGGGGATCAGTGTCGGATGGACGATTACCTTGTCGAGGCCGCGCTCCTCGATAGCGCGCTTTATGATGGCGAGATGGGTGTTGTGGAACGGATTGAACGTGCCGAAATACAAGCCGATCCCGCCCTTCGGGGCGACCTTGGAGCGGATGTCCGACAACAGGCCAATGCCGAACACCAGCGCGCCAAAGCCAAGGCCGACGAACAGGAACGCTTCACGCGCAATCGGCCAACCCGCTGTTCCGAGCGCGACCAGCACCATGGTCGCCGACAGTCCGACCAGAACGTTGCGGTTGGCATCGCCGATTCCCCGCTGGAACAGGAAGAGGCTGATGTACTGGACGCCTTGGGAGGCAAGCGAGGTGAGCAACGCCGCTGCGGCGAAGCCGCCGACCGACGCAATCCCTTCCCGGTTGAGGGCCCCTCCCCAATACATGATCCAGAACACCGCCAGGTTGAACGCATACTGCGGGGCGAAGCGCCCAAGCCGACCGGCTGTCACGAAGCCGAACCGGTTGTTGGCCCATAGTTCGGCTTTGTTGCTGAGCTTCGCGTAGCTCGGTAGGAACACCCCCGTAAAGATTGACACGCTTATCAGCGCAGGGTTAGTCCAACTGATATGCGCATACGCATAACTCAAGTACGAAACCAGGGCGACAACGAGCGCCAGCCGGGTCGACGGGCTGCGCAGATACTGACGAAACTTCCCCGCCAGAGCCGGCAAATTGGGTGATTTGCCCTGGGAATCGATGGCTGCCACCGGATCACCTACTCCAAGGACGCTTGCCGTGACAATTTACATAATGCCATCAAATAGTTGAAAATAAAAGACAATTCAGCCTCAGGTCGTTCGTTCTCTAAAATCACGTAGTCGGCACGGAGAATCGCAAAGCCATAGGGCACGACGGTACGACCGACATCTTGCCGACAATGCTGTAAGGTGTTGCACTGCCTCTTGTCACCTGGACAACAGGCAACATCTTCACTCTATTGCATATCACGATGATTACGACACCAGACGGCAAGGGCAAAATCCCCAACATCCTGGGCGACTGGGACGATGTGCGGTTCTTCCTGGCGGTTGCAAAGACCGGCAGTTTTAGTGCCGCCGCGACGCAGCTCAATACCAAGCAGACAACCGTCGGACGTCGCATCCAGGCGCTCGAGCGCCGCCTCGGCGCAAAGCTGTTCGATCGCCACCGTCACGGCATGGAAGTGACGCCGGCAGCGCGCGGCGTTCTTGCCCAAGCTGAATCGATGCAGTCGAATGCCTCGTCGATCGAGCGGCATCTCGCCGGCCTCGATCGCGAGATGGCAGGTGTCGTGCGCGTCGCCGTGACCGAAGGGCTGGCCGCGCAATGGCTGGTGCCGCGGCTCACCGAATTGCGGCGCCGTCACGCCGACATTCTCGTGCAGGTGATCGTCGGCGATCAGGTTCTCGATCTGGCGACGCGCCAGACCGACCTGGCGATTCGTTTCTTCAGGCCGACCTCGAGCCAGCTTGTTGCAGCTCGAGTCGGGCAGTTCAGGATGTCGGTCTTCGCCGGGCCGGGCTACATCGAGCAATTCGGGCTGCCGCGCCAGCTCGACGATCTGCACGAGCACCACATCGTCGACCACACGACGCTGCACAATCTGCCGGCGATGAAGCCCTGGAGCGAGGTCGTCGAGCGCAGCACGCGCGTGGTGTTGCGGACCAACTCGTCGCATTCGGCGATGGAAGCCGTGAAAGCGTCCTGGGGCTTGTCGATCTTCCCGAGCTACAGCAGCAAGACGGCGAACATCGTCGAGACTCCCATCGATCTCAACATCTCGCGCGACATCTGGCTGGTGTCGCACGAGGAAACAAACAAGGGCGCCCGCATCCGAGCCGTGATCGATTATATTCGCGACCAGTTCCGCCAGGACGAGCGCGAGTGGTTCTCCCTGTCGCATCCTTCCAACGACACCGCGGCGGCGTGATCCCACAGGAGCTGCAGACCCGCCCCTCGCGCAGTTCCGCCGCCCCATGCGGCACTGGCACCGACTGCCGCCGGTAGGTCAACCGCCCAGTCGCCGCCTGACGTCGGCGGGAATCGGCATGGACTTCAGGGAATTTGCATCGCCCTCCTTACGTGCCCAGATCCGTGTCTCCGTCCCTTCTGCGGCGACCTCGCCCGAGGCATCGCGAAAGACGTGCCTGATGGTGAAGGAGCTACGTCCGAACCGGGAGATATGGCTTTCGACAACCAGCTTCTCGCCGGGCTGAGAGGCCCGTCGGAAGGAGCATTCTGCGGCGACCAATGGGATGCCCTCGGTCCACCGCCCGCCTGTCGTGCCCTCGCGTGTCGCCCCGGCATTGTGGAAAAGCCGGTGGGTCGCCTGATCGATCCAGCGGAAATAGGCGGGGTAGTAGACGATACCGGCGGGATCGCAGTCGCCCCATTCGACCGTGACTTCGTGGCGACTGAGAAACGGCGCAATTGCCGCCTCGACGGCGGATGACGGGTCGCTGTTCATGGTGCGACGTTACCCTGAGGCATGGTGCACTGGCGAGATGGATGCAGGCGCGACCCCGGGTTAGCGGCGCACCCGACGATCCCGTTTGGAATCACGGATGCCGGCTTTGCGCGCAGCGGCGAGGAGCTCGCGAAACGGCTGCAAGAGGCGCTCGCCGATGCCCGGATCGCTCTCCAGAACAGAAAGCGCCAAAGCGACCGCTTCGAGCGTCGAGACGGCATCCGCCCTCGCCTCTCGGCGCAAATCGCCATAGAGCGAGGGACCGCGAGGCACGACCACGAAACGCCGAAGCCTGGTCAGCCAGGCATTGCGCCACCACAGCGCCTTGGCCTGGGCCCAATTGCCGTCGAGCACCACCAATCCGGCGAGGCCGGCGCGAGCCGCCGCCTGGTTGGCGAACGGCGCACCCTTGTGATCGACGGCCACCAGTGGGCCGCCGACCTTGGCCATGTCATGCACGTGGGAGGAGCCGAGATAGAGCACCCCCCAGTCTCGCGACTCGGCCGGAGCACCGAGCGCGTGCCCAAGGTTGCGCCATGAGAGACCAATGACGATGCGACTGTTCGGCAGCGTCTCGGCAATCAACCGGGCCGTCCCGAGCACGCGATCCTGCTCCTGGGGGTGTTGCAAGATCAGGACAGCTACCGGGTTGGCAGCCCTTGGCGGCGTGTCAGGCATAGGCGAACATAGGCTACGAGGTCCTGCTCTGTCGCCATGTCCGTTGCCATCATCGTCCTGCCCAGCGTCACCAAGCTGCCTCCCGAGACCGACGGCGCCGTCGTGGTCGGCGGTTCGCACGGTGCGGTCTACGCTGCCTATCTTTCGGCCGCAGCCGGCGCGCGCGCTGCGATCCACAACGACGCCGGCATCGGACGCGATGGGGCTGGCGTAAGTGGCTTGGCTTGGGCCGAAGCGCACGGCATGGCGATGGCGGCGGTGCTGACAGGCAGCGCCCGAATCGGCGACGGCGAGGACATGCTGCGCAGAGGGGTCATCAGTCGTGCCAACGCTATCGCCATGGCGCGTGGCGTGCTGCCGGGACAGTCGACAAGGGAAGCCGTCGAGCGATTGAAAACGGCACCATGGCCGCACACCAAGCCGGCCCCTTTGACCGAAGGCCGCTCGGTTGCCCGTCGCATCGTCTGTGTCGATTCGATCACCTTGGCGGACGAGCGCGATCGCGGACGCGTCGTCGCCAGCGGCAGCCACGGCGGCGTGCCGGCCGGCGAAACGGCTGCGATCTTTTCACCGAAGCTGGCGCTGTTCAACGACGCGGGCTTCGGGATGGAACGTGCCGGCGTGGCCGGCCTTGCCATTCTCGACAGAGCCGGCATCGCCGCGGCCACCGTGGCGACCTTGTCGGCGCGCATTGGCGACGGCCGCTCCACCCTCGTCGACGGCTTCCTCTCCGAGGTCAATCAAACCGCATACCGGCTCGGCGCACGCATCGGCGGCTCCGCCCTTGCGTTGGCTCTCGCCGTAGCCGAAAAGGGCTCGCTGGCATCAGAGTCGGAGGCATGAGCGGGGCATGGCGGTCATCAACGTGAAATCCGAAATCGCGGGCAACGTCTGGAAGATCCAGACCAAGCCCGGCGACCGGGTCGAGTTCGAGGGCGAGATCATGATCCTCGAATCGATGAAGATGGAAATCCCCGTCCTCGCCCCCAAGGCGGGTGTCATCAAGGAAATCAAGGTCAGCGAAGGCGAGGCAATCGGCGAAGGACAACTCGTCGCCGTTCTGGACGCCTAGCAGCGCCGAAGTCGTCGAGATCGTCCGATTGCGGGTGCCCGACCATTCATGACGGCCCGCGGGCGTGACGCCCGCTCGTGATCATGAGCGGGCGTCACGCCCGCGGGCCGTCATGAATGATCACGCCCGTGCTGTCGGTCGCGCCGTCACCGCCCTCCACCAACGCGTGAGATTCCGGTGGTCGTCGGGGATGGCGAGCTTCAGCGCCCCGCGCGCCGTCAGCAGCGCCACCTGCGCGGTGATGTCGGCGACGTTGTAGCGGTCGATGCCGATGAAGCTGCGGCCCGCCAGCTCGCCGTCGAGCCAGCGCATGCGATCGATCAAGAGCTCACGCTGGTGCGCTCCCCATGTCGGCATCTGTGTGCGCCGGCCAACCCACAGCGGGTGGGTGTGGACGAACACGTCGATCGTCGGTAGCAGCAGCTCGAGCTCCATCCGGCGATTCCACATCTCGACCTGGGCCCGTTCGAGGGTCGATCGCCCGAACAGCGGCGGCTCCGGGATCATTTCCTCGAAATAGCGACAGATCGCGACAGATTCGGTGAGCGTCGTGCCGTCATCGAGCTCCAGGACCGGCAACGCACCCAGCGGATTCTTCGCCAGGAAAATCGGCGTCTTGTGGATGCCGGCTTCGAGGTCGTACTCCTCGACCGGCACCGACAGGCGCTTCTCGGCGAGGAAGATGCGAACGCGGCGCGGATTGGGCGCGTTCCTCAGGCTGTAGAGCTTCATGTCAGGTGCCCGGCTTGGTGCCGGTCGCCCGCACTACCTCGCCCCACGTGTCGATCTCCTTCTTGATGAATTCGGCGAACTGGATCGGTGAGCCCGGTGCGGGCATGGCGGCCTTCTGCTCGATCTGCCGGACGATCGCCGGATCGTTGAGGAGGGCCTGTAGGTCGCGATTGACCTTGGCCACGATCTCGAGCGGCGTGCCGGCCGGCGCGGCGAGACCCGACCAGCCGGCAGCATCGAAGCCAGGCAGTGTTTCGGCGATCGGCGGGATCTTGTCGAGCGGCGGCGCGGCGCGGCGCGCGGTGGTCAATGCCAGGGCCTTGATCCGTCCGTCGGTGATCGCGCCGAGCGCCGCTGCGGTGCTGTCCATCATCAGCTTGACGTGTCCGCCCAGCAGGTCCGCCATTGCCGGGCCGCTGCCCTTGTAGGGCACATGGACGATGTCGAGCCCTGCCTTGAGCTTGAACAGCTCCATCGACAGGTGCTGCGAGGTGCCGGGGCCAGCCGACGCGTAGGAATACTTGCCCGGTTCCTTGCGCGCGAGCGCAATCAGCTCGGCCAGCGTGTTGGCCGGGAAGGTCGGATGCGCCACGATCACCAGCGGAACCAGAAAGATATTGGAGATCGGGAGGAAGTCGACAAGCGGCCGATAGGGCAGGTCGGGGAACAGGCTCGGGTTGACGCCGAACGTGCCGCTCGACACCACCATCAAGGTGTAGCCATCAGGCGGCGCGGTCTTTGCATATTCGGTCGCCGGAATGCCGCTGCCGCCCGCCTTGTTCTCGACGATGACCTGCTGCTTCCAGACGTCCGTAAGCTTTTCCGCCATCAAACGGGCGAAAATGTCGGCTGCCTGGCCGGGAGGGAAAGGCACGATGAAACGAACCGGCTTGGCGGGCCAAGGCACCTGTGCCGCCACCGGCCGTATCGCAACCGGAGCGGCGATCGCCGCACCGGCAAGGCCGAACACTCGCCGCCGTTTCAATTCACCTGTCACTGCTTGCCTCCCGTCACCCCTGCATGACAGGCTAGCATACCCCTCCGACAATCGAACCCCATGAGCACCTCCCCCAGCATTGCGATCGCGCCGCCCAGCACGCCAGCCGATTTCGACGCCATCAAGACGTTGTTCATCGAATATGCCGGCTCGCTCGGCATTTCCCTCGATCACGAAGGGTTCGAAGCCGAGCTCGTCGACCTGGCCGGCAAGTATGCCTCGCCGGGCGGAGCCCTGCTCCTGGCCCGCAGCGACGACGGCACGCCCGCCGGCGCCGTGGCGCTGCGCAAGGTCTCGCCCGAGATCTTCGAGATGAAGCGCCTTTACGTTCGCCCGGCGTATCGCGGCCGCCGCACCTTGGCCGGCGTTTCCATTGGCCGTGCCTTGGCCGAGGGCATCGTCGAGGAGGCACGCCTGCGGGGATGCCGACGGGTCAGGCTCGACACCATCGCCGGCAAGATGGGGGTGGCAATGAGCCTCTATCGGTCGATGGGGTTTGTCGCGGTACCACCCTACTACTCCAGTCCGGTGCCCGACACCGCCTACATGGAAATGACTCTTTGACCGCTCTCTACTTCGAGGATTTCAAGGTCGGCGACCGCTTCGTGAGCGGCGGCATGACGATCACCGAAGCGGCCATCATCGACTTCGCTCGGCAGTGGGACCCTCAGCCCTTCCACATCGATGCCGAATTCGCCAAGACATGGACTTACGGCGGCCTGATCGCCTCGGGCCTGCATACGATGTCCATCACCTTGCGGCTGTGGCTCGATCAGGGCGTGTTCAAGGCCTGCAGCCTGGGCTCGCCTGGCATCGGCTCGGTCAAGTTTGCCCGGCCGGTCCGGCCGGGCGACACGCTGCATGTCACGACCGAGATACTCGACCTGCGCCCCTCGGCGTCGAAGCCGGATCGCGGCCTGATCAAGATCAACCAGGTGACGAGCAACCAGCGCGGCGAGCCAGTGATGGAGCAGGAAACCCTTGTCTTCATCAAGCGGCGGTAAGCCACGGCAGGCTCAGCGCCAGGCGAAGACCGGTTGCTCGTAGTGGTCGACGCGGGTGTCGCGACCAGCCAGGGCGACCTCGCGGAACTGGAAGAGCACAGCCGCCGTCGGCGCATTCACCGTCGAGACCGACAAGGGCAACCGGATGATCGGCCGATCCGATTCCTCGATGGCGACGATCTCGGGCGAGCCCTCGCGAAACAGCTCGGCGCACTCGATGCGGTAAGCGGCAGCGACCTCCCCCGGGTTGGGAATCACCGTCACGCCGGGCGCCCACACCACGACCGGCGCGATCATGTAGCCGGATCGAGTCGGATAGTCGTCGAGCGTGCCGAGAATGTCGTCGGTCGAGGCGAGGACGCCCAGCTCCTCGTGCAGCTCGCGCAGCGCGGTCTGCTCGATGGTCTCGCCGGGATCGACCCGTCCGCCCGGCAAGGCCCACTGGCCGCCATGCGCACGCAGGCGCGGCGTGCGCTTGGTAAGAAGAAAGGCCGCCTGCCCCGCCTGGTCCGCTTCGACCACGACGACGGCAACGGCGGCGCGTTTGAGACCCGCCGGGTTGGAATTGCGGCGCAGCTCGAATCGACCGAGGTTCCCCACAATGGCGGCTCGCAACTCATCGTCGAAACGAAAAGACTTCACGCCGCCGCCACCCGCCGGAACGTCCATACGACTGCCGGCGGTACGTTGCGCCAGACGCGCTTGCCGTGCGTGCCGACCAAGTGAAGGCGTTCGCGCAGTCCACGCGGCACCGGCGGCTTCGGACCATAAGTAAATTGTACGAGCGCGCCTCCTGCCGGCAGGCTTTCGAACACGCCGCCGACAATCCCGTTCACGACCTCCGCCGGCAGGGACAGCAGCGGCAGGCTCGATACGACGGCAGCAACGGGGGCGAGCGCGTGGTCGGCGATCAGGCGTGGCAGCCGCATCGCATCGCCTTCGACGATCTGCGGACCATGGAAGTGACGCCGCAGGAAGACGGCAAGCTCGGGATCGCGTTCGACCAGCGCCAGCCGCCCCGCTGGTATGCCAGCAGCGAGCAGCGCTTTGGTGACTTCGCCCGTGCCCGCCCCCAATTCGATGACGTGTCCCGGCCGCGAGCCAAGCGCGGCCACTGTGACCCGTGCCATCTCCTCGGCCAGCAGACGGCCGCTCGGCACCACCGCGCCCATTGCGAAGGGCCGGCGCAGCCACCGTTTCAGGAAAAGGGTCGTGCCGGCGTGCGCAGGCTGAGGCATGGATGAACGCTAGCAGACGTCGTCGACAAATCGATTGGGGAAAAAGCCTGCCCTACTGCGCCGGCTGCATCGCTGCGGCAGCGATACCGGCGTCAGGGGCGGGCTCGAACACGGCGCGCGCATGGCGCATCTGCTCCAGGGCATTCACCATCGAGACGTAGACAGCGGCGGCGAAGGGCAGCGACTGCACGATCATGAAAGCCGACCACAGCCGCGCCTCCGGATCGAGCTGGCCGCTGGTGAGCCACAGCACCGCCGCGCCCAGCCACAGAAGAAGCGCCAGCACGGCCTCGCCGCGCGCCATTCCAAGCGCCATGCCGAGGGTGGCGCGCTCGTCCATCTTAGGCGTGCGCATGAAAGGCAAGCGGCTGGTCGCCAGGCCATAGATCACGGCGCGTCCGACCGTGTAGGTCAGCGCCAAGCCCGCCAGCGATGCGCCGACGCTCTGGCGGAACGTGCAGCGCACGCGGTCGAAATAGAGGCCGAACGAGTAGAGCAGCTTGAAGACGAAGATGCCGATGGTCGGCAGGATGAACTCGGACGGCGGCAAGCCGACCGGCTTGATGCCGAACAGCGGCGGCACGATCACGGCGAGCAACCAGGCGAGGCCCGCCCAGGTGAAGATCAGGTTCAAGGCATCGGCAAACCACGGCAGCCAGCCGGCGACGAAATGGTACTTCTGCCAGAACGTAAGCTTGGTGCCGCTGCCCAGCATCTTGCCGGCATGCGCCTTCATGATCTGCATGGCGCCGTAGGCCCAGCGGAAGCGCTGCTTCTTGTAGCCGGCGAAATGGTCGGGCGTCAGGCCGTGGCCGAAACGCTCGCGGCTGTACATCGCGCCGTAGCCCTTTTCCATCAGGCGCAGGCCGAGCTCGGTGTCCTCGGTGATGCACCAAGTCGCCCAGCCACCCATCTCCTCCATGCGGTCGCGGCGCACCAGGGTCATGGTGCCGTGCTGGATGATGGCATCGTACTCGTTGCGCAGGCACATGCCGATGTCGAAGAAACCGGCATATTCCCAGTTCAGCATCTCCTTGAAGCGATCGCCCTTCCAGTCGCGATGATCCTGCGGCGCCTGCACGTAGCTGATCTTGTCGTCGTCGAAATATGGGATCAGCGCCTTCAGCCAGTCGGGGCGCACCATATAGTCGCTGTCGATGACGCCGATGACGCGCGCATCGGGCGCGGTCTGGCTCAGCACATAGTTGAGCGCACCGGCCTTGAAGCCTTTCATGACGTCGAAGTGGAAGAATCGGAAGCGCTCGCCGAGCTGGGCACAGTATTCCTGCACCGGGCGCCACACCGCAGGATCCTTGGTGTTGTTGTCGATGACGATGACCTCGAAATCCGGATAGTCGAGCGCCGCCAGCGAATCGAGCGTCTGGATCACCATCGCCGGCGGCTCGTTGCAGATCGCCAGATGCAGCGACACTTTCGGCCACACGCGATCGGCTGGCTGACGCGCGATCATCTCGGCTGCCGGGAGCGCCTCGCGGCGCCACCGGTCACGCCAGATCGTCTCCGCCATCTCGAGTGCCTGGACCAGTGCCATCGCAAGGCTCAGCACCAGGAAGAAGGCGAGCACCGCCCAGCCCACCATCTCGCCAACCAGCATGTAGGTCCCAGCGGCGACAAAGGCGCCGTACACGAGCGCGCTCGTCGACAAGGCAACCAAGCCGGCGAAGCCGATCTGGCCCGCGGCGCCGATGCCAGGCCAGCGCCACAGGAACAGCAGGATCACCGGCAGCGCGAGCACCAGCGACCACGCAGCCGCAGCGCCCCATTGCGGGAAGCGGTCGATCGGGCCGGTCCAGGCGAATTTCGGCTGTCGGTCGGCATTCCATAGCCCCCAGTAGCCGCCGGCCTTGCCTTCGAGGTCGTACGACTTCCAGGGCTGATCGACCGCTTCGACGACGAAATGATCGATGTTCTGCGAGCGCAGCCAGGCGACCGCATCGCGGACGTTCTTGGCCTGCTCCGCCGGCGTCGCACGCTTCACCAGGCCGCTGCCGGGACTGCGCCGCGCCGCACCGTTCGACGGCCAGCCGACCTCGGTGACGATGATGTTCTTGTTGGGATAGGCCTTCTTCAACATGCCGATCCGGCTCTTGAGATACTCCAGCGGCGTCTCGTCGGACTTTTCGTCCCAGTAGGGCAGGATGTGCACGGCGAGGTAGTCGACCTCGCGCGCCAGCTCGGGATAGTGCAGCCAGACGTGCCAAGGCTCGGCCGTGCTGACCGGCACCTTGACGTTGCGCTTGACGTTGCGAATCTCGCGGATGAGCTGGGCCGGGCTGGTGGCGTTCGGATCGCGCAGATGCTTCTGGCCGTCCCAGCGCAGGATATTCTCGTTGCCGACCAGCACGCGCTCGATATTGGGGTTCTGGTTGGCCATGCGGATAAGGGCGCGAGTCTCCTCGGCGTTGACCTCGCCCGCCTCGCGGCCGAACTGCTGCTTGGCTTCGCTGGCGCTGTAAATCCACGCGCCGGGCACGAGCTTCAAGCCGTTTCTCGCGGCGATCTCCGGCATGACGTCACCGCCGTCCGAGGCGCGGTAGGTACGGACATAGTTCACCTTGCCGGCCAGCATGGCGAAGTCGCGCTCGATCTGCTCGCGGCGCGGCTTGACCGGCGGCGGCGGGGTATCGGTGAAGGCAGTTCGCAGAAAGCTCACGACTCCGCTCGACTTCGCCTCGATCGGATCCTGGTCCTTGGCCCACGGCGCGTAGGTGACGCCATGCAAGGGACCTTCGACGTTCGCCGCGTCGATTCGCGAATCGAGCAACCGCCACCCCACCAGGGTGGCTGCTGCAACTGTCAGAAGAACCAAGGCCTGACGGATCATGACCAGGCAATCGCTCCAACGAAAACCGCCGGTGGCACTCGCTCTCGTCGGGATCGCGGTCGCATGTCTCCTGCGGACGTGAACGTCGACGCAAGGACCGTGCCGGATCGACTCGACGACGAGCCGATAACCACGCAGTGCGGCTGACCTCTGTGAGGCTTCCTTGCGCCCGTTTTCCTCCCCTGCGACCCTTCGCAGGCGATGCGGCGACCGGGCCGAGATATAGCGGTGCGTGCACAAGCGGTAAAGGGACCGCGCGCAAGTTCGCTAAAATGCCCAAATCTCCGCTGGCTTATCGCGGCCGCCTTCGCCAAAACGCCGCACTGGATGATCGTTGACGACCCGTCCGCGGCACCGGCCGCCCGCCCACCCAATCTGGCCGACACCTATGTCGCGGCCGATCGGTATGGTTTCCTCGAGCGGGCGGGCGCCCGATTGCGCTTTGCGACCTGGGAGCCGGCCAGCCCGGCGCGCGGCACAGTCGTGCTGCTCACCGGCCGTGGCGAGTTCATCGAGAAGTACGCCGTCGAGGTCGTGGGCGAACTGCTTGCCCGTGGCTGGGCGGTGATGGCGATGGATTGGCGCGGCCAAGGTCTGTCGGATCGACCGCTCGCCGATCGCGGCAAGGGACATATCGACAATTTCACCACTTACATGGCCGACCTCAGGGCGTTCCTCGACGAGGTTGTCGTTCCAAACGCGCCGCGGCCGATTATGGCGCTGTGCCATTCCATGGGCGCCCATGTCGCGCTGCGCGAGGTCGCCGAGAACGGATCGGGTCCGTTCTCGGCCGGCGTGTTCGTGTCGCCGATGACCGGCCTCAGGCGCGAGGCCATGCTGCGCTCTGTCCTGATGCTGATGCCCGAGGTGCCGGCGGTCGAGGAACGCTATCTGTTCGGCACCGGCCCCTTCATCCTTCTGGCCCGCGAGTTCCATTCCAACTTCGTGACCCACGACGAGCGCCGCTACCGGTTCACCGACGAATGGTTCGCCGCCGACCCGCGCCTCACCCTGGGCGGTCCGACCCTGGGCTGGGGACGCCAGGCAGCGCGGTCGATGACGGCGGCGCTGGCGCCGGGCTATCTCGAACGCATCGACCTGCCGCTGCTCCTGATGACGGCCGGCGAGGACCGCCTGGTCGACTCGCGATCGCATGCCCCGGTCGTGGCCCGGCTGCGCCGCGGAGAGCATTTCACCATCGCCGGCGCGCGGCACGAGATCATGATGGAGACGGACGATCTGCGTGCCTTGTTCTGGGAGGGCTTCGACCGACTGGCGCGCGGCGTTCTCGGCTCATGACCTCGACGCAAATCCTGGTGATTGCCGCGGCCTTCGTGGTCGCCGGCATCGCCAAGGGCGCGATCGGCATGGGCCTGCCGCCCATCGCGCTCGGCATCATGAGCTTCGCCGTGCCGATGGAGACGGCGCTCGCCCTGATGGTCGTGCCGACCATGGTGACCAACGTCTGGCAAGCGATCTACGGCCGCGGCTTCCTGGTCCTGATTCGTCGATTCTGGACGATGGCCGCCACCTCGATCGTCGGGTTGATGGTCGTCGCCCTTGCGTTCGGCAGCCTGGGATCGCACGGCGCCACTGCCTGGGTAGGGGTGATCCTGGTGATCTATTCGAGCCTCGCCCTCACCGCCTGGCGCCCGCACGTGCCGCGCTCGGCCGAGCGCTGGGCCAACCCGCTGGTCGGGCTGGCGAGCGGCGCGGTGGCCGGCGCCACCGGCGTCGCGGCGGTGCCGTTCCTGCCCTACATGCAGTCTCTGGAGATGGATCGCCACGACCTCGTCCAGGCGCTCGGCATCATGTTCATCTTCATCATTGGTGCCTTGACCCTGGCGCTGGCCATCAAAGGCGCGTTCCACGCCACCAACCTGATCGGCGCCATTGCCGTCATCGTCCCCACGATGGCCGGCGTCTGGATCGGCCAGAAGACCCGCAATGCGGTGACGCCCGAGACATTCCGGCGCATTTTCCTGCTCGGCATGTTCGCCATCGGCCTCCAAATGGCCTCAAGCTTTCTATAGAAGACGGATTCATGCCTGTTCCCAGTCACAAGGTCACGATCTGCGGCATCCCCGAGCTGCCCCAGCATTGCGCGACCGGCGTCAGTCACGTCCTGTCGATCATCGACACCCATGAGCCGCGTCCGCCGGCGCTCGACGACTTCTTCGAGATCGAGCACGAGCTGATCCGCTTCGACGACATCGTCGCGGAGTATCCCGGCTTCGAAGCCTGCACGCCGGCTCATATCGAGACGGTCCTGCAGTTTGGTGAGCGCGCGCACGCCAAGGCAGGCAGCCACCTCCTGGTGCATTGTCACGCCGGCGTGTCGCGCTCGACGGCCGCCGCGGCGATCCTGATGTGCCAGCACGCCCCGGGCCGCGAGGTAGAGGCGTTCCTCAAGCTCCTGGAACTGCGCAAGCACGGTTGGCCGAACACCCGTATGGTCGAGTTCGCCGACCGGCTGCTGAAGCGCGATGGTGCAATGATGGACGGCCTGATCGCCTACCGCCGGGCGTTGCTTCAGGCCAAGCCGCACCTGAGCGAGATCATCCGCAATATCGGCCGCGGCCACGAATTGCCAACCTGACGATTCTAGTCGGCGAGCGCCTCGGCGACACGCCGATGGAAATCGGCGACCAACGCACTCGCGGCGGCTGGCGTGCCGGCCGCGCGTTCGGTCTGCAGGTGCTCGCAGGCGTACTTGATGGTGTCCGCGGTCTGCCTGTCGTCGGCCGGGCGGCCGAACACGTGCGTCAAGAGGCGCGTGCGCAGGAAGGTGTGCGGCACGACCTGCTCCATGATCGTCACCGGACCAGCGCGTCGAACGACGAGCAAGGGCCACGTCCACGTGAAATCCGGCGATGGCGCATGGTCGGCCAGCAGGTGCTCGACGCAGATCTTCCAATTGCAGGCGATCTCCGTGGTGATGGTGCCGCCATACGCCGGCGGTGGCGGACCGAGGTCGGGTGCATCGGGTGGTGCAGCCAGGCTGAAGAAGACCAGACCTGACGCCACCTTTGTCGCCAAGGGGGTGAGGTGCAGGTCTGGCGATTGCGGCTCCTTGGGCGCGACCGGCGGCGGCGCCGACACGAAGCGGCCCTGCAGATCGTAGGTCCAGCCGTGAAACCGGCAGCGGAAGGTCTCGCAGTGACCCGAGGGCGTGCCAACCACCTGCATGTTCTGATGCCGGCAGGCGTTGCGCAGGATGCGAACCGCCCCGGCTTCGTCGCGCACGGCGAAGGCGCTCCAGCCGCCGACCGTCAGCGCCACGAAATCGCCCGGCTTGGCCAGCTGGCCGTCTGCGCAGAGCGGTAGCCAGCCTGTCGAAAAGACGGTTTGCTTCTCGGCCTGAAAGGCGTCGCCTTGGTTATAGTCGCTTGGGTTCATGCCTCTTTGTATACAATATTGACAATCTATCTATGAAATTTGACTCAGCCTGTCAAAATTGTATACGATTTAGCCATCTCAACCCAGGAGGCGCCGCCATGGCGAAAAGTGCGTTCCGTCAGGCTCTCGAGGCAGCGATCGAACAGCGGCATTCGGCCGTCCATCCGTGGAGCGAGGCCTGGACCTCGGGCAAGCTCGACCGGCGCCTGCTCGGCGAATGGGTCAAGCAGCACTATCATTATGTCAGCCACTTCTCCGAATGGCTGGGCGCGGTCTACGCCACCTGCCCGCATTGGGACGTCCAGCAGTTCCTGCTCGAGAACATCACCGAAGAAGAAGGCTTCGTCGGCTCGGGCGACTTCGCGCCAGTGCGCCATGCCGACCTGCTGCTCGAATTCGCTGCGACCTGCGGCATGAAGCGCGAGGAAATCCTCAACGCCCAGGTGAACGGCGAGCTGCTGCCCGAGACGCTCGGCCTGCAGAGCTGGTGCGCTGTGCAATCGACCAAGCCGTTCGTCGAGGCGCTCTCCGGCCTGCTGATCGGTCTCGAGAGCCAGGTGCCGCGAATCTACAGCAAGACCACCCCGCCGCTCCTGGAGAAGTACGGCTTCGCCGAGGATGAGGTGACGTTCTTCACACTGCACATCGTGGCCGATGCCGAGCACGGCGAGAAGGGCTACGAGATCGTCGAGAAGTACGCCACGACCGACGAGCAGCGCACTGCATGCGTTCGCCTGGTGCGCGAGGCGACGATGATGCGCCGGCTCTATCTCGACGGCGTCTATCGCACGTTCATCGCGGAGCCGCAGGCTGCCGGAGCCAAGAAGCTCGCCGCCTGATCGGAACCGACTCGTGCATACCTACAAGACCCTGACGCTCGCCGAGGCTTATCTCATCCTCGACGCGGCGCAGAAGAAGGCGGAGGAGCTTGGCATTCCCGAGGTCCTCTGCGTGGCGGACAATGCCGGCTATCCGATCGCGCTCCGGCGCCTCGACGGCGGCAAGGTGACCAGCGTGCAGATCGCGATGAACAAGGCCTTCACTGCCGCCGGCCATCGCAAGCCCACGCACGTCTACAAGAACGCCCTGCCCGGCGAGGAGGCGTTCGGCATCTTCACCCAGCACGAGGGTCGTTTCACCGTGTTCGTCGGCGGCTTCCCGATCTTCGTCGACGGGCAGTGCGTCGGCTCGGTCGCCGCCTCGGGCGGCAACGGCGAGCAGGACATCGCCTGTTGCGAGGCCGGCATCGCCGCCTTCATGGCCACGCTCGACAAGTAGCCCATGAGCGCCGACCGCGCTTCCCTCAGCAAGGTCGTGAGTGACCAGATTCGCGGCCAAATCCTCGACGGCACGCTGCGCCCCGGCGAGCGGCTGGTCGAGGACCGGTTGTCAGCCGAGCTCGGCGTGTCGCGCGTGCCGGTACGCGAGGCACTGCTGGGCCTGTCGATCGAAGGTCTGGTCAAGCTCGAACCGAGGCGCGGCGCCTCCGTCGCGGCCGTGACGCCGGAGACGGTAGCCGAACTGGTCGAGGTGCGCACGCTGCTGGAGGCGCTCAATGCCCGCCTGGCGGCGCGCCGCCACGATCCGGCGATCATAGCGCTGCTGCAGGACACGCTGCGCCGTGGCAACGAGGCCGCGCAGTCGGGTAGCGCTGAAGAACTCGCCCGGCTCAACGGCGAATTCCACGATCGCCTGGCCGAAGCCAGCCGCAACTCGGTGCTATCCGACATCATGCGCTCGTTGCGCGAGCGCACCAGCCTCGCCTTCTCGCTCAACGGCCGCGCCCGCGCGCGCGAGGACTGGAAGGAACATGCCGGCGTCCTGGCCGCCGTGATCGATGGCGACGAAGAGCTCGCGGCACTGCTCGCCGCCCGCCACGTCAAGAACGCCGCCGACGCCTTCGCCCGCACGGCGACTGACGAGGCCGCTGACTAGCGAGGATCAGTCCTTCCGGGCCGCAGGCGTCTCGCCCACTCGCGCTCATGAGCGAGCAGGACGCTCGCGGTCCAGATAGGGGCCTTTAGCGCGGCTTCATCGGCAGCATGCCCAGATGCGTGCCGGCATCGACGATCAAGAACTCGCCGGTGATGTTGGAAGCGCTGGTCAGGAAGAACAGCGCGGCTTCCGCCATCTGCTCGGTCGTTCCAGCCTGGCGCAGCGGCGCGCTTTGCTCCTGTGACTGCTTCAGCTTGCCGTAGTTCTCCTCGCCCAGGCCACCCAGCAGCCAGCGAGTCTGGATGAAGCCGGGACAAATCGTGTTGACCCGCACCGCCGGGGCGAGCCAGCGCGCCAGCGCCAGGGTCAGCGTGTTCAGCGCGCCCTTGGAGCAGCCGTAAGGGATCGAGCTGCCGATGCCCATGACGCCGGCAATAGACGAGACGTGGACGATCGCGCCGCGCTCCTGCTTGTCCTCCCACTGCTTCTTCATCGCCGGGTAGACGGCGCGGCTCATCATGTAGGGGCCGGTGACGTTGACCCGGAATATGTTGTCGAAATCCTCCGGCGTCACGCCTTCGAGATCGCCCTGCGCCTGGAACTTGGTGGTGCCGGCATTGTTGATCAGGCCATCGATGCGGCCCCATTTCTTCATCGTCTCGGCGGCCAGCCGGCGGCAGTCGGCGTCCTCGCCCATGTTGGCCTGCACGATGATCGCCTCGACTCCCTTGGCGGTCACGGCGGCGTAGGTCTCGTCCGCTTCCTTCTTGCTCTTGGTGTAGTTAATTGCGACGTTCCAGCCCTTCTCCGCCAGATCGATCGCACAGGTTGCGCCCAATCCGGTCGCCGAGCCCGTCACGATCGCGACCTTGCCCGATTTCGCCATCCCGCTTCTCCCTCTTGCTGCCTTCGGCCTCTCATAGGCCACTCGCGCTTCAAATCCTAGATTGCCCGCGCCGCATCGCAAAAAGCCCGACGCCCGACGCGTCGCTGTAGACGATTCGATATCCAGCCGCGATGCTCGACGACAAGGGACAGGAGGCGAGCCGAATGGCCGTTACGATCTATACGCTCACCGTCAAGCAAGACCACATCGTCAATGTCGGCGATGCCATCTTCAATGCGCCGCTGGCTGGGGCTTCCGGGACCGAGCACACGCTGACAAACGGCGACAGCCTGATGAATTCTGGTGGCACGGCGGCGCTGAACGCCACCTTCCTGACCGGCCAGCCATCGGCCCAGGACACCACGGTGAGCGGCTTGAACATTCAGGGCATCGATGCCTGGTCGATCCAAAATCTCGGCGACCAAGGCACCATCCTCCTCACGGGTGTCAATCAATCTGACCAGTTCGTCAGCCTGAAGACGCTGACCTACGATAGCACCGGCCATCCATCGTCGCTGGTCATCGGCGACGATGCCAAGCCGATCATCGGCAAGGCGAACGATTTACAGATCGCCCTCCGCGATGCGCTCGGCAACGGCACGAATGGCCTCGCCATGGTCTTCGCCACCGATGCCTTCACGACCTCCGATACCATCGACGTCACGGCCTTGAATGTCGGCGGCTTGCCGAATAGCGTCGCCGCGCCCCCGGCCGTTGTCGATGGCGATCCGAACTGGGCCGGCTTCGGCAAGTTGGCCTATGCTGTCGTTGCCGGGCCGTCGCATGGAACCGATGGCTTCACGACATGGCGGCTCTCGTCTAATGGCGCCAGCGGCTCGACCGTGGACTTCGCCAACTTCTCGACCTCCTCCGGCCTCGACATCGTTGCCTTGGGTGCCGCCGGCGCGACCAATGCCGCGCATATCCTGGTGCAGGACGACGGTTCCAGCACGATGCTGTGGGCATCGCTTTTCGATGGCAGCAGCGCGCACGATTGGTCGAAGGTCACGACCATCGATTTGAGCGGGACCACGGGCTTCGTGATCGTCACGGGCGCGGAAGCAGGCGCTGCCGGCCTGCTCGCGGACGCCACGGCCAACCTGCGCGATCTCGTCATCAAGGGCGGCGCGGGCAATGGCTTCTACGATCTTTCCGGCCTCGGCGATGCCACCGGCGCGCCGGCAGCATCGGGGGCGGTCATCCAGGGCGGCTCGGGCAAGGGCAACAACGAGGTCGCCATTGCCGCCGCGGTCGCCGTCGGCCAGGACACGATACAGTTCGCGAATATCCAGGTGCTCGACGTCGTCGGCACGTCCCTCGGGTCGAGCTCCGGCGGCTCGATCATGGACATGGCCAAGTTCCCGGGCCTCGCGCCGGTGACGAACGGCACGGTCTATACCTTGATGTCCAGCTCGACGTCGTCGACCAACGACGTAGCACCTCCCTTCACGGTGGTGCAGTTCCTCAACGACAGAGGCGGCGGCGCCGCCGTGCAAGCCGGCGATCTGCTCATCAAGAACGGCCCGTCGAGCTTCGCGGTCAACATGCAGGGCATGGCCAATGGCGGCGACTACGGCCAGGCCAATTCGGGGAGCAACCTCACCATCCAGCGCGGCTTTCCGATCAACGCCACCGACAGCCTGAAGCTTTGGCTGTCGTACGACGGCATGTCCCATCTGCCGGCGGGCCTGGCCTCGGGACTGGACATCCCGACCTTCTCCGTCAGCGAATACGCCATCACCGATGTCTACCTGCGCTACGACGATTCGGGTTCGGGCGCACGCCATGCCGTGTTCCTGGGCTCGACGTTCGTCAATGATTTTCCAGCGACGACGGCGCCGAGCTCGCTGAACTTCTTCGACAACACCGACACCTATTCACCGAATTCACCGGCCACCGATCTCTATCTCGGGCGGGTCGACGGCTTGCAGTCGGTGCCGTTCTCGGTCGAGGACCCTACCGAGGCGATCGGCCACGATTCCATCCTGGTCAGAGGGGCGCCGGGCACCTCCACGATCACGAACGCCGGCCGCGGCATGTTCTTCATCGGGGCGACCGATGCCAGCACCCTGAGCGCCGCATCGACCGGCGGGTTGGTGATGGATGTGGCGGGCACGGCGACCGGCACGGCGCAGCACATCGCCGGCATCGAGGTCGTGGGGTCGGCTACTTACCAAAACCTCCTTCAGGGCACATCCGGACAGATCGAGCTAGACGCTCACGGACATCAGGCGAGCGACAAGGTCTATACGCCACTGGTCCAGATCGGTCCCCAATCGAACGGCCTTTCCGGTGTCGGCGCGGACTCGCTGACAGGCGGCACCGGACTCTCCCGGCAGAGCGCTACCCCTGCAGGCGGCGACAATTTCTTCGGTGCCGGCGGCCCCGATACCATCATCCTGGGAAGTCACGGCAAGGACTACCGACCGAGCACTGTATGGATCGGCGTCTACGATGTCGGCCATGGGCCATACAGCAGCCAGCTCGCCAGCGCCGGCATCGGGGCGACGTATGGCCAAGCCATCACCGACATCGACCTCGATGCCAAGTCGAACCAGCTCGTCGAGAGCTACGTCAACGGCTATGGCGGGTACAGCCCGAACAGCTCGACACCGTGGTACACGACCGTCGTCGATTTCGCGCTGGGCGATCAGGGCGACCATCTCCAGCTCTACGCACCGGATTGGGCCACGGGGCCGCTGGGCGCGAAATTTCCCCTGCCGGGCGCGCAGGCCAGGGGTCTGGTCGACGCTTCCGGCCAGACGATCGCCGCCGGCGCCGCCACGATCCTCGACGAGATTTCCAAGGCAGGCGATACGGTCGACGGCGCGGCCAACGTGATCGTCGATCTCATCCATACCTACGCGAATGCGACCGACCTCGCCGCCGGCCTGGCGCAAGCGGCCGGCCAGCTAAAATTCTCGCAGACCGACTTCACCAGCGGCAGCATCGAGCATCTGATCGTGGCCTACGCCACGCCAGGCAACAGCGTGAACATCGCCGATGTCGCGATCAAGAACGTGTCGAAGGCCAGCTTGAGCTCGTTCGGCACCGCCGACACCTCCATCAGCGTGAGCGCGTCGGACATGGTAAGCCTTGCCGACGTCGGCAATCTTGCGGACCTCTCCCCCGCCAACATCGAGTTCGTCGAGCTCTCCGTTCCGGTGTCGCCAGCGGCCTACACCGAGCTGCCGAACTCGACCTTTCTCGATTTCGACAGCTATCGCAGCGGCGCCGTTCTTCCGACGGGGGGCACTGCGGTGCCCCTGTTCACCCTCAACGTGGCGCTCGTGCTCGATCGCGCCAACGATCCGACCGCACTGCTGAACGGCGACTGGGCCTCCCGACAACAGGAGCTCGCGGCCCTGAACGCCAGCGGCAAGCTGTGGTCGACCTATGGGGCCGACAAGACGAAATACGACGCCGTGATCGCCGACTTGGCCGCGCTCGGCATCGAGACGGTGGACGCGATCTCGCCCCAGAACGGCTACGTCTCGTCCCCCGAATCGCGCACGATCTGGGTCCAGGTCGATCAAACGACCTTCACCACCCTGTTCGGCCCGGCGGCGACCCTGCTCGAGGGCAAGGATCAGTCCGGCAATGTCATCCGATACTGGGAAGGCAACCTCTCGCTTCCGACCGAGCTCGCGACGACCCTGGGCGTGAGCGGCCTGTGGTTCGATACCGGTTCCTTTGGCTCGGTGCTGCCCAATCCCGGCAACGGCGCGCAGGCGCCGATGGCGCAGGGCTGGCAGAGCCCGGGCAACGCCGCCGGGCCGGCGCAGGCGGATCTGTTTCCGCATCAGATCGCCGACACCTACTACAATTACCCGTTCTCGGGGACGCTCTGGAACCCGTCGTCGGGCATCGCCGTGGCGACCGGCGCGATCGGCCTCGTCGAGCCGGGCGTCGGCACGGCGTTGCAGGGCGACGATCCGGGCAGCGGCTTTCAGGCGGCGATCGACAGCTACCGCCAGACCGCCGGCATCAGCACGAGTGCCGTGGTCATCGACGTGGCACCCGGCGGCCAGAAATATCCGACCGCGCAACCGCCGGCCTTCAATGCCGCGGGCGAGCGCTCGCTCGATGTCGGCGTGGTGACGGCGACCAATCCGCAAAGCCCGCTCATTCTCTACGCGGGCTCGGGCTATACGGCCGGCGCGGAGGCCACCGCCTTTACCGCCTACCAGGCGGCGTTCTGGGACACCGCGAACAATCCCGCGGTCGTCAGCTCGTCCTTCTCCTACCAGACCCAATCGACGCCCAACTCACCCTTCTACGACGCGACGGAACAACTCTTCATCGACGCCGCCCTGCGCAACATCTCGGTCTTCAACGCCAACGGCGACGGCGGATCGAGCGACAAATACGGCAACGGCCTGACCAATGTCGGGTCTGGCCGCGCCAGCCCCTATGCCGTCATGGTCGGCGGCACGTCGCTCAGCACGGTCCACTCCGCCCTCGCCGACCCGACCCTGGCGTCTCTCACGGCCGCCGCAATGGCAGGCGACCCGGCGACACTGTGGCAACTGATCGCCGGCGGATTGACCACGCTGCCCGATCCGTCCGACGGCACGGCCAACCTGATCGAGACGGTGTGGAACCGGTACTATCTCGACGGCACGAAGATCGGCATTCCCGGCGCCAAGGAGCAGACTGGCTTCCTGCACAACAACACCAGCTCGGGCGGCGTCGACACGACCCGGCCAGTACCGTCCTATCAGAGCGAGTTCGGCCTTACGCCGACCACGTCGGACCCCTCGGCCTTGACGGGTCGCGGCACGCCCGACGTGGCGGCGAATGCCGGCGGCAACACGCTCTACATCGTGCCGACGGCCCCTATGACCGGCACCTCGGACGACGACGGCACCAGCGCGGCGGCGCCGCTCTGGGCGTCGCTCGCCTCCCAGATCGACGCGGTGTTCGAGGACCAGGGGCTGCCGCAGCTCGGCTATCTCAACGACCTGCTTTATATCGCTGCCGTGATCGCACCGGCGTCGTTCAACGATACCACAATCGGCAACAATACCTCGTCGTTCACCCTGGGCGGCCCGATCACGAGCGACGATACGGCCATCACGCCCACCGGCTTCGGCTACGCCGCGTCGCCCGGGTACGACCTGACGACAGGCCTGGGGACGCCCAACGGCCTGCTGCTCGCCCGCGCCCTCACGGCTATCGCCCATGAGCAGACCTCGTTCGATGCCGTTCCCGACTTGCTGCAATCGGCCGGCTCGGGCAGGTGGACCGCGACGGTGGCCGAGACCCTGCTGGTCCAGGCGACGTCGGCAACTGCCGCCACGATCAGCCTGCTCGTCGGCTCGAGCAGCGCGACCTTCACCAGCCCGACAGCGGAACCCTACGCCTGGACGAGCCTGGTGGCGCAGCAATCGCTGCAGCCCGATTTCGACCCTGATCTGGTCCGGATGTTCGACGGCCAGACGCAAGGCGCGCTGACCCAGGCAACGGCGACTGCGGGCAACCAGGTCGCCGTGCTGATCGATGGCCTCGGCACGCAGACGCCGCAGGCAACGCTCAGCAATCCATTCGGCTTCGTCGACTTCACCGCGTCCTCGGCGGAAGCCGCAGTCCGCATCGCGCGCCCCGTCGCCGTGGCCGAGACGGCCGGAGCCGCCGACGATCAGCATGCCGTCGTTCGCATTCGCCAGAACGGCGAGGACAGCCTGCAGCTCAAACTCTATCGCGTCGACGACTTCAACGGCACCATCGGCGGCCTGCAACCAGGCGCCGCGGGCTATGCCGTGGCCGCCGACGCGCGCGCCTATGAGACGACCTCGGGTGGCACGACGATCGCCGGCCCGGGCTATGGCAACTTCCTGCAAGCCGAGCTGAAGGGCGTCGATGCCGGCGATCTGATCGCCATGACACTGTTCAACGGAGCCCAGCGCTTCTGGGCCTTCACCCAGGCTAACGAGATCGTCGATGGCGCCCATATCGGCCACCTGTGGAACTACGGGATGAACGTGTGGGGCTGGGAAGACATCTCGGGCGGTGGCGACCGCGATTTCAACGACCTGATCGTAGGCCTCGACTTCACCAGCACATCCGGCCATGGATGGCTGGTCTAAGCCGAAAGCGAACTGGACATGGCTGATCTTTTCTCGATGAAGAACCGGGTGGCGCTGTTGACCGGCGCCTCACGCGGACTGGGCCGCGACATGGCGCTCACGCTGGCCGCCGCCGGCGCGACGGTGCTGTGCGCCGGCCGGTCGGTGAAGGAGCTCGAGGCGACGGCGCGGACGGTCACCCGCAAGGGCGGCAAGGCGCATGTCGTGCCGATCGACATCACCGACGAGGCCGAGGTGCGCGAGCAGGTCGAGGCCATTGTGCGCCGTCATCGCCGCATCGACGTGCTGGTCAACAACGCCGGCATCATCTACCGCGAAGCGATCGTCGACACGCCGACCGACACCTTCCGTAAAGCGATCGAGACCGACCTGATCGGGCAGTTCGTGATGGCACGCGAAGTCGGCCGCCACATGCTGGCGCGCAAGTACGGCCGCATCGTCAACATTTCCTCGGTGATGGCGATCCTCGGCCGCGCCTCGGTGGCGGGCTATGTCGCCGCCAAGCACGGGCTGGTCGGCCTGACCAAGAATCTCGCCGCCGAGTTCGGCCCGCATGTCACCGCCAATGCCATCGCGCCGGGCTACATCCGCACCGAGCTCAATGTGCCGCTGCAGCAGAATGCCGCCTTCAATGCCATGCTCGAGCAGCGCACCGCGGCGCACCGCTGGGGCAAGCCCGAGGACCTGCGCGGCCCGCTGCTGCTGCTCGCCTCGGATGCCGGAGCCTACATGACCGGCCATACGCTGGTGGTCGATGGCGGCCTGACCACGATATTGGCGTAGGATGACCACGCCCTCACTCTCCTCCCCAGCGCCTTCGCTGGGGAGGTGCCCCGTCATACGGGGCGGAGGGGTCATGAAGCCCAAGAATCCGATAAATCCTACGGCTCATGACCCCTCCGTCGCCGCAAGACGGCGACACCTCCCCAACTTCGTTGGGGAGGAGAAGCGATGACCGGTATCCCGCGCTGGCTGATCCTGCTGATGGGGCTTGCGCTGGTGGCGCTCGGCCTCGCCGCCCATATGGGCTGGCTGCGCGATCCGTCGCTGGCGCGCAGCGACTATATCGGCACCATCGACGTCTCGGCCGATGACGCTAAGCTCTATCGCGCCGTGCCCTTCGAGTGGCGCGTCAATAGCCGGGCTGGCGCGTTCAAGGGCAACGACACCGCCTACGTGCGCATCGACCTCTCGGGCGAACGACCCCTGCTGTGCGGCTGGCTGCGGCTCGACAAGGGCGGCAACTCGATCCGCGCCACGCGCTGGCTGAGCGAGGCACGCCTCGTGGTCGGCGGCTTCAAGGTGACGGCGCTGTTCATCGCGCCGGTCGAGAAGCCGCCGGGCGATGGACTCAATGCCGGCTGCCTGCGCCTCGACGGCAACGAGCGGCCCGCGCAAGATGCGTCACTCGCTCTCGAAGGGCCGCCGGTCAACGAGTGACGAGCGAATAGAGGGTGCAGACGCTCATGCCGACTTTCCGCCAGGCTCGTGAATTCCTGCTCGACCATCGTACCGACTACGCCAAGGCGGTCGCGGGCTTCCGTTGGCCCGATCCGATCCAGTTCAACTGGGCGCTCGACTGGTTCGACGCCGAGCTGGCGGGCAATCCGGCGAGCCGCGATCGCCAAGCGCTGTGGATCGTCGACGTGGCAAGCGGCCGCGACACCAGGCTCACCTTCGGGGAGCTGTCGGCGCGCTCCAACCAAGTGGCCAACTACCTCCGCGAGCTGGGACTCGGGCGCGGCGACCACCTGTTGCTGGTTCTGAACAATGTGGCGCCGTTGTGGGAGATCATGCTGGCGGCGATGAAGCTCGGCGTGGTCGTGATCCCGGCGACCACGCTTCTGACGGCTGAGGAGCTGGCCGATCGCGTCGAGCGCGGCCGTGCCCGCATGATGGTGGCCGACGAGGATCAGGTCGCCAAATGCGCCGACTTGCCGCGCGATGGCGTCGTGTTCGTCAACACCAGCGCCAAGCCGATCGATGGCTGGCTGCCGCTCGCCGACGCCTATCGTTGCCCGACCGAGTTCACAGCGGACGGGCCAACCAACGCGGACGACCCGCTGCTGCTCTATTTCACCTCGGGCACGACGGCCAAGCCCAAGCTGGTGCGCCACAGCCACCGCAGCTATCCGGTCGGCGCGCTGTCGACCATGTACTGGCTCGGCCTCAGGCCCGGCGACGTGCATCTCAACATCTCCTCGCCCGGTTGGGCGAAGCACGCCTGGAGCACCTTCTTCGCGCCGTGGAATGCCGGCGCCACGGTGCTGATCGTCAACCAGGCGCCGTTCAACGCCAAGGCGCTATTGGGCGTTCTCGAGCGCTGCGCCGTCACCACCTTCTGCGCGCCGCCCACGGTGTGGCGCCTGCTGATCCAGGAGGACCTCGCCGCCTGCAAGCTGGCGCTGCGCGAGGTCTGCGGTGCCGGCGAGCCGCTCAATCCCGAAGTGATCAACAAGGTGCAGGAAGCCTGGGGCCTCACCATCCGCGACGGCTACGGCCAGACCGAGACGACGGCGCAGGTCGCCAACTCGCCCGGCCAGCCGGTCAAGGCCGGCGCCATGGGCCGCCCAATGCCGGGCTATCGGGTGCTGATCCTGGATGCCGACGGCACGCCGCGCAACGAGGGTGAAATCTGCCTCGACCTCGGCGGCGAGCGGCCGGCCGGCCTGATGCAGGGCTATGCCGACAGCACGGGCAAGCTCACGGGCGCCGACGGCGCGGTCTATCGCACCGGCGATGTCGCGAGCCTGGACGAGGACGGCTACCTCACCTTCGTTGGCCGCGCCGACGACGTGTTCAAGTCGTCGGATTATCGCATCAGCCCGTTCGAGCTCGAGAGCGTGCTGATCGAGCACGAGGCTGTAGCCGAGGCCGCAATCGTGCCGACGCCCGACGACATCAGGCTCAGCGTTCCCAAGGCCTACATCCTGCTGGTGTCGTCCGCACCGCCGTCGCGCGAGACGGCGCGCTCGATTCTCGACTACACCCACAAGCGGCTGGCACCATTCAAGCGCATTCGCCGGCTCGAGTTCGTCACCGAGCTGCCCAAGACGATCTCCGGCAAGATCCGGCGCACGCAGCTCCGCCGCGTCGAGTACGAAGGCAGTGCCGCCGACGTCGTGCGCGGCATCGAGTTCCACGAGAAGGACGTGATGGGCTGAGCTCTCGGCTCGCCTCCCCCGTCATCGGGGGAGGTGCCCCCGCAGGGGGCGGAGGGGGAAAGCCGCAGTGGAGATTCTTGAGACTCCAACGTCAAAATCGGACTCATCTAGCCTGAGGCTC
>JAXMCO010000003.1:0-483865 GCA_046349335.1 Reyranellaceae bacterium | reverse complement strand
AGGGCTCGCAGACCGTGACGGCGCCGTCGTCGGTCGACGAGGGTAGCGGCTTCACCTTCAAGGTGGCGACCACGGGCGTTGCCTCTGGCTCGGTGGAGGGTCGCGTCGAGGCCTACACCATCAGTGGCACGGGCATCGACCACATTCCGGTCGCCCAGCGTTCGGGCACGGTGGTGCTGGACGCCAACGGCAACGCGTCGGTCTCGGTGGACACGCTGGCCAATCTGGCCAATTCGGGGACGTCGTCGATCACCATCCAGGTCGGCAATGACTCGCCGATCAACGTCACGATCAACGAGACGGCTCAGCAGACGGTTACGGCCAGCGCCCCCGACATCCTCGAAGGCGGTACGGTCGTCTTTACCATCATCACTTCGGGCGTGCTCGGCAGCGCGGTCGCGGGCCAGGTCGAAACCTGGACCCTGTCGGGAGCGGCGTCTGATCAGATCAACGGCCCAACGAGCGGTTCAGTGGTGCTCGATAGCAATGGCGCTGCTACCGTGTCGGTCAGCACGTTCGTCGACGCTCTGAATGATGGCCCGCCGCAGAAGCTCATCTTCACCCTGCAGAGCGGGAACACGACGACGGCATTCACGTCGACCGATGTCAAGCAGGGCACTCAGACGGTCACTGCTCCGACGACCGTGGATGAAGGCTCCGCCTTCACCTTCAAGGTGACGACCACCGGAGTTGCGCCAGGTTCCGTCGATGGCCGGATCGAGACGTATACGATTACCGGCCCAGGGATCGAACACATTCCCGTGGCGGAACGTAGCGGCCAACTGACGCTCGACGCGACCGGTAGCGCGAACATCACCGTGCACACGCTGACGAACCTTGGTCAGACGGGCAGCAACGCGATCTTCATCAACGTCTCCAATGACCCTCAGGTCACAGTGAACATCCAGGAGACGGCGTTCCAGACCGTCACCGTCAATGACAACGACATCAACCAGGGTGAGAGCGTCACCTTTACGATCCACACGTCCGGAGTGGTTCCGGCGTCGGTCGCGGGGATGGTCCAGACCTGGACCCTTCTCGGAACGGCGACGGGCGCTTCTGGAGGCATCAACCAGATTGGCGGCCCTCTGAGTGGAACCGTGACCCTCGACGCCACCGGCACCGCGACGGTGACGGTCGACACGACCTTCTCGATCATCAACGGCCCAATCAACCCGCAGAATCTGACGTTCCGCCTGAACAGCGGCGGGACGAACGTCGACTCCCCGGTTGTCACAGTCCACGAATCGACCCTGTCGGTCTCGGTGCAGCCGCCGCAGCCGACCGTGGAAGGCCAGCCTGTGACCTTCACGGTCCACGCCGGTAACATTCCCTTCGGCACGACGTTCACCTATACCCTCTCGGGCCCCGCGATCGGCAATGTCGACCCGGTGCTGCGGACCGGTACGGTCACGATCAACGCGGCCGATACCAATGTCACGATCGCTACGATCTCGAACGACCCGAGCGGCCTGACCAAGGACCTCACCTTCACGATCGACCAGGTCCCAACGGCCACCGCCACGGCTCAGATCGCCGAAACAGCGCCAATTTCGTTCATCCTGACGACCGGCACAGACAACTTCACGGGCAATCCAAACGGTAAGAACACCTTCTTCGCGACGGCCGACTCCAATCCGTTCTTCTCGTCGAGCACACTCGGCCAGAACGACAACCTGAACGGCGGCGGCACCAAGGACGGGCCGAACACGCTGTTCCTGACGACCAAGGGCTCGATCATCCCGGTCAACATCAACAGCTTCACCACCCATAACATCCAGCTCTTCGAGATCAATGCCGGAAACACGAGCGTTCCCGGCACGCGGATCGACATGTCGAGCGCATTTGGCTTCGAGACCATCACCGACCGCAACAGCAGCGGCACGCTGCAATTGCTCAACCTGCAGAACCCAATCGTTCTCAACATCTTCGACCCGTCCGACCTCGGGTTCCGGACCGATGTGGGCCTGCAGTACGTCGCCGGCCAATTGCCCTTCGTCAATGCCGGCGCGGGACAGATCATCAACCTCGACCCCACGGTGAGCCCGATCACCGGCATGCCGAACACAGCGGTAAATGCGCCGGGCGTGACGACCTTCACCATCAACTCGAACAACGCCACCAACCCGAACAACAGCATCGGCTTCAACGGTTTGGTGTCGCTCAATCAGCCGCTGCCGGCCGGTTTTCCCTTCAACACGGCGAACCCGCTGTTCACCGTGAACATGCAGGGCACCGTCGGCTTCGTCCTGGGCGGGCTCAACAGTGGCGTTCCGGGGATGGCATTCACGGGGTTCTTCAGCACTCTCAACCTGACGAACCTTCAGAACACCTTCTTCACGGTTGGTGATCCGGGCGCGCCAACACCGGCGATCACTTTCTCCGGTGGTGGCACCCTGACCATCAATGGCGGACCGGGCGCCAATGGCGGCCCGTCCATGCAGGCGTGGTACGGCAACCCCTTTGGCCTCGCCGGACCGCAGAACGGCGGAAACGGCGGCTCGCCGACCATTTTGAGCACAAGCGGGAGCTTGCAGCTCAACGTCGCCTCAGGCGACTTCATTGGGCAGCACGTCAAGGTCAACAGCTTTGGATCGTCGGTGTTCGTAACCGGTGTGGGTCCATCCCCCACAGGTGGTTTTGTCGACGATGTCATCAATGCCGCCACCATTCAGACGAATAACGGGTTTGTTCAGGTCTCCAATCTCGATGGCGGCCTGGGTACCGTGCGAGCCCCGAGCTTTCCGCCCAACCCCAACTCGTTCATCATGACGAACACGTCGTTTATCGACGGCGGAAACGTCCTGATCACCGACGTTAATGGCGGCATCAATGTGCAGATCAGCACGGGTGCGGCACGGGCACAGATCCTCGAGACTGGCAACACCGGCGACATGATCGTCGACTTCTCGCACAGCCTGCTGCCTGGCATAGGCAATAACAGCGGCTTCCATGGCGGTACGCCGGCCACTCGCGATGAGTTCTTCGGTGGCACAGGCGTCAATACCCTGATCTTCGATCCGGTCATCAACAACAATACAAACGGCGAGGGTGTTGCCTCTAACCTCAAGAACTTGATACTTCAGAACGACACGCCTTTCCCGCTCAACGTTTGGGGCCCTGGCCAGGGCGCGAATGCCGGCAGCCCCATCAATCCACTGTTCTCGGTCGGCTTGGCCCAGTTGGGAAACAACGTGGCGAAGCCTATCGACGTCTATATCGGGGGAATCGGCAACACTGCCAATCTCGCCTTCCCGATCAACGCGACCGGCTTGGCTATCGCTGACGCCACCTTCACCGGTGCGGTGAATAACGAGCGGTTCTTCATCGATACCTTCTCGACCGGCCAGATCAACGGCGACGTCTTCTCGTTTGACTTCGGCGGGACGAGCAACAACACGTTGAACCTGATTCTCCAGAACATTGTCGGCAACGGCACTCCGCATTCGCTTACGGTGCGCGATTTCGCCGTTGGCAATGCTGCGGGTAACAACGCTGTCGTGAACAATCCGGTCAGCCGGCTGAACTTCACGGCAACCGCCAACACGATAACCGGCGCCGCGACAACCTTGACCATCGACACCATGCAGCGCCTGACGACGCTGTTCCTGATTGGCACTGCCAACATGGTGGTCAACGACACCGCCACCCAGGCGAAGATCATCAACCATATCGATGGTCAACAGAACAACTCGAACATCGATCTGCGCGGCCTGATGACGGCGGCGTCGACCGCGGGGGCGGGTTACGTCAACCCGGGCAAGGGTGCCGCGGACGCGTTGAGCGCCACGACAACACCGGCCAATCCCGGCATCATCCACCTCGGCAACGGCGCCAACAAGATTGCCGTCGGTGCCGGCTCCTGGAACATCACCAGCAACGGCACGGGAACCACAGTCCTCGTCAATCCGATCTCCGGCGACCTGGACAACATCGTGGCGACGGGCGGTCTGGTGACGGTAACCGTCGGCGCCGTTGGCGGCGGCGGCGGCCAGGTCAGCATAACCACCAACAACGGTGGGAACCGGTACCTGTTTGATCAGTCCGCCCTACCCCAGCTCAACTCGTCGGTCGTGATCAATGCCGGAAACGGGGCGTTCGGCAACGACAAGATCCAAATCCTGAACGGCGGCCTGATCTTCTTCGACGCAGGCTTCTCCCAGGTGACAGGTGTCGAGCAGTTGCAGCTCGAGACGGGCTTCAGCAACCGGCTGCAGCTCAACTTTAACGCCGACAACAACGCGGCGACCAACCAGACCGGCATGTTCGAGGTCATCAGCGGAGGCGGCGGGCTGATCACGAGCAGCACCTTCCTGAACGCGGGCGCCGGGTACAACCATCCGCTGCTCTTCACTGTCGGCGCACAGCCCGGTGGCGATGGCGGCGGCGATCATGTGCAGACTAACAAGTCGGTCTTCCCCGGCTCCAACCCGCTTACTGTGCAGGGCACGGCGACGGACATCCTGGTGTCGTTCGAGGCAGCCGCGCTGACGATCCAGGGTGACAGCGAAGGCATCTTCGCCACCACGACCGCGAACAATGAAGTGAAGCTGCTTGCCGACAATACCGTCATTCCGCTTTTCGGGACCGGCGCGTTCGGCATCAACGGGGTCCAAACCTTCACGGGTGTCGACACTTTCCTCAACAGCCTCGGGGTGGTGCTACTGAACGACGGCGTTGCGGCGGGCTCCCCGGAGGTCGTCAATTTCTCGGCGATCACCGGAAGCACCTACATTGACGCGTCCCTGCTCAGCAAGGCCGTGTCGATCGATGGTGGCCAGGGGAATGTCTTCTTCTCGACGACCAACACCCTGATCGGCGGAAAGGGCAACGATCAGCTCCGAGGCCATGGAACGGACAACGCCCCGTTCACCAACCAGACCGTTTTCTTTGGCGGCCTTGGCGCGGACCAGATCACGCTCAGCACTGATGGCGGCGCGGGCATCGGTAGTGCCGATGTCGTCGCCTACAACAGCCACTTCGAATCGACGGTCGGAAGTACCGACCTGGTCGAGAATTTCCACGGCGGTCCGGGCGGCGACACGTTCTTCTTCAACCCGGCTGAGTTCGTGTTCCCCACTCTGGTCTTCGTTGGGCCGAATGGCGGCGCAAACAGCTACGCCGACGCGCTCACATTCCTGAACCCGTTGAACCTCAATACGCAGGCAGTGTTGATCAACACTGGCGGCAGCACGGGTCAGTTGTGGGTCGACGTAGATCACGACCAGAATCTCAACGCAGCGGACTACGTGATCAACATGACTTTCGCGAGCCCTCCGTTCCTGACTGGCGCCAACTTCCCGCAACTCGCGCCGGCGACGATCTCGTTCCCAGCATATGGGCCGCTGCCCCTGACGCCTCCGGCGCCGGCACAGGGCATTCTGCCCACCATGACCACGACGCTCGCGGCGTGGAATCTCGCTCTCCCGCCGACTGTCACGGACACTCTGAACTTCGTGGGCGCCGGCGGCACCGCGACGAGGAAGCTCACCCCGATCTTCGAGAATTACAACTTCTCTGCCCTCTTGAGTGGCGTGACTGCCGAGACCGAGAACTTCACCGGGGGGCCTGTGTTTGTCGGCACTTCCTCCATCACCGGCTCGGCGTTCGACGACGTCCTCAAGGCAACTGCATTTGATATCCTTGCGGTTGCCAATGGACTGGCCATCGATCTCGGTGGCGGAGACCTCGACAAGCTCGTGTTGAGGTCGGGTGGCACGCAGAAGGTGGAACTCGGTGCGACGAGCGGGAGCTTCAATCCTGTCGTCAACACCGAGGTCCTGGATATCGACAATGAAGGAACGGCGATGGAGATTTCCTTCGCCACCGGCGGCGCGTTCAAGTTCGTCAACGGTGGGGCGACGAACACGGTTGGCAATACGATCAATACCGAGAACCTCGTTCCTGGCGGAGTTATTGACCTCAGCAAGGACAAGGGCGCCGATATCGTCAACCTGGATGACGGTTATGGGTCCAACAAGACTGTGAGCACGATCCGACTGAACGGCCTCGGCACCGTGAACATGAACTTCAGCGGCGTTCTAAATCCGCTGACCACGACGATCGTCGGCTTGCTCAATCTCGACAAGCTGGTGCTCAACGACGGCGACAACGAGTACCATCTCGATCAGGCGAGCATTACCGATGTTACGACGCTGGATATGACTCAGGCGGACGACGACGGGGTGTTCGTCAATTCAGCGCAGATCGGCGGCTTGAACGGCTTCACGGAGATCCTCATAGCCACTGGTGGCGGCGATACGCCCGACCTTCACATCGTCAACGCATTGCCTCCCCCGGGCAGCGCCGTCGCCGCCGACTTCACGAACGTCAAGCTCAATACGACCGACTTTGAGCTGCATGTCGGCTTGAACAACACGGTGAAACTGCTCACAACGCAGGTGCCGCAGCAGGGCATCGACGGGACGGGAGCTACCAACTCCTTGATCTTCATCGATGACGGGGCGACCATCGACCTGCGGGGCACGACTTACAACGACCTCGGCTCGATTACATGGCAGGACGATTTGCTGCTGATTGACAATACGGCGATCGCCGGCGGCTCTCCGCACGGCATCACCGAGTTGCACGGTAACGGGTCGAGCGCGATCTATCTTGACGACGGCGGCGGAAGCCCTACGGACCTATCCAACATCGTCGCATGGGATGGCGTCCTGACGGTGTTCGCTGGCATGGACGACGGCGACACGCTGCGGATGGCGGCCTATCAGTTGGAAGCCATGAATATCCTCGGCGGGGCTCGGATCATCGCAACGGGTGGCCTTGGCGAAGGTGACGAACTCAACCTCGTGATCGACGCCGCGGCCGACTACGACATCAGCACGCCGTTGGCCGGCGGGGCGACTCAGCTTGAGTTGACCGATACCCTTGGTAACGACTGGGATTCGATCGACTTCAACGGCGACAATGTTGCGAATATCACCGCCAAAGTCACCGATCTTTTCGTCGACAATGTCGCTTCCGATGTCGATACGCTGCTCGGCGATGCGGCAGGGACAACGAATTTGGAGATATACCTCTCCAACATCAGCACGAACATCACTCTGTCGGACATCACGACCTTCAGCGGGTTCAAGAACGTGTCGGTGATCGACCCGTTCACGGGCGGCGGCAGCAGGCTGTTCGAAGTTCGTGACAATATGGCCCAGAATGTTTTGGGGAATGGTGGAGCGGCGACCCTCGACTTGAATAACAACTCAGGCAACATAGCTTCGCTGTGGACGTCGGCGGCGAGCAATCCGGGGCCGAATGCGCTTAACGGCATCGATAACCATTGGGACATCCTCGGTTTCAATGCTGGATCAAACCCCCTGGGTTCGGTTCTGCAGATTGTGGACAATGGCGGTGCGCCTTCGGTGCTGACGGGCGAGAAGTTCATCAGCGTGTTCGGCACTACAATGGCCAGTGGAGATATGAACATCATCAGCGGTGCGCTGGCGCCGGTGACCGATCTATTCGACCTCACCGATGGAGGTACGGTAGAGACGGCCATCGCCGTGATAGCGGGGCTCGTCAGCAGCGGCGCCGGTCAGGCCGGGCCTGCGGGTGCAGTGCGAGCGTACTTCACACTGTACGGAGCCGGGCCGGATACGGGTAAGGCAGGCGTATACATGATGGTCTTCGACAATGTTGGGGCCGGTGACTTGACGGCGGGAACCCCCTTCGCCGGTCATTTCAACGACTTCACGATGAATCTGATCGGTGTCATTGACAGCGTTGCGTCGAACTCGTTGCATCCGGATAACTTCTTCGGATAGTAGCGGCGGCTGAGGGCCATCATGAATGGCCACAGCTAAGCGCTTTTGATCGTGCTAGAGGAAGCGGGGGACGTAGGACCCCCGCTTTTTCTTGCCCTTAGCGAGGACTCGACATATGCGAGGACCGGACACGATCGGTGTTGCAAATGGGTGCTCAGCGGTTCCATCAGCGGCTCTAGAGTATCGGGGAAGACCAGTGGAGTTTGTGCCCCTCACCTTGGAGAGGCACGGCCGAAAAGCTCTGAGACCACCTGCTGACTATTCATTCGCTGCTGGTGTAAGCGTTGTCCCGATCTCCAGCATCGAATTTGCGAGAGCGGGAAGCAGTATGCCGCTCGCCTTCGTGGAGAGGGCGGGGAAATTCCACGCGGTTGCCGTGATGTCGCCTGTGGCCGGCCGGAATTTCTTCGTGGGTCCCAAAGGGCAGTGGCTTGGCCGTCACATTCCAGCGCTCCTGAGCGTGCGACCCTTCGGGCTGGTGCGGCGGAATTCGGGCTCGGAGGAGTGGATGCTTTGCTTGGATGAACAAAGTGGGTCGGTTGTCGAGGCGGGTGAGGGTGAGCCATTCTTCGAGGCTGACGGCGCTCTCGTACCCAAGGTCAAGGTGGTGCTGGAATTTCTGCGTGCCTTCGAGCAAGGACGGCTTCAGCTCGATACGGCCGTTGCTGCGCTGGGGCAGGCCGGCCTCATCTGCCCTTGGCAGGTCGAGGTCAAGCTGGCAGAGGGAGAGGTGAAACCGGTGCCGCTCTATCGCATCGACGAGGTCGCCTTGAACAAGGTGAGCGACCAGGCCTTGATTGCGCTTCGTCGCGCGGGCGCGCTGGCGGTAGGCTATGGACAGCTTTTTTCCATGGCCCAGTTCGAAGTCTTGCAGCGCCTCGTCGGATTGCAGATGGAGATGGCGCGCAATGCCTTGGGAGAAGGGGGCCGATCCGGCGGTGCTTTCAATCTGCCCGACGAGGGCAGCCTTCATTTCGGGTAGTCGAGCGCGGGTCGAGGTTACAGACGATGCAGGCGTACGCATAGCGCGGCGGGGTTCGGGGCGATGCTGTTGCGTTCACGCTGTCTCCTGTCTGCACAATTCTCAAATCCTCAGGCGCCGCATTTCCAATAGCATGTCTATGTGGCTGCATGGCACGCTGGACGATCTGGATTTGGTGCTCAACTTCAAGAGGTGAGGAAGGGATATGGACTGGACTTCCGGCTACGTCACCGATCTCGAATACACCCACGGCTATTACCGCGAGCTCCATCCCGACATCCTGAGGCTTGCCTGCCTCAATGCCGGGGTCGCGCCGCCGCCGGGCGACAAGCTGACCTACCTCGAGCTCGGCTTCGGCCAGGGTCTCTCGATCAACATACATGCCGCCGCCAATCCCGGCCAATACTGGGGAACCGACTTCAATCCCAGCCAGGCAGCCCACGCCAGCGCCCTGGCCGCTGCGAGCGAGTCCGGCGCCCGGCTGTTCGATGAATCCTTCGCCGATTTTGCCCAGCGTCGCGACCTTCCCGACTTCGACGTCATTGCCCTGCACGGCATCTGGACCTGGATCTCGGCAGAGAACCGCCAGGTTATCGTCGACCTCATCCGGCGCAAGCTCAAGGTCGGCGGCATCGTCTATGTCAGCTACAATTGCTTCCCCGGATGGGCCCCGGCCGAGCCGCTGCGGCATCTGATGACGCTGCATTCCGACCTGGCCGGATCGGACGCGGCGGGCATGATCGGCAAGGTCGACGGGGCGCTGAAGTTCGCCAAGAGCATCGCCGACTCCGGCGCCCTCTACTTTCGCCAGAATCCGGCCGTCACGGAGCGCCTCAAGCGGATCACCGAGCAGCCCAAGAACTACCTGGCTCACGAGTATTTCAATCGCGACTGGGACCTCATGGCCTTCTCCGAGGTCGCCCGTCTCTTGAGCGAGGCCAAGCTTTCCTTCGCCGCGTCCGCCCATCTGCTCGATCATCTCGATGGGATCAATCTGACGGCCGACGGCGCCAAGCTGCTGGCCGGCATCCAGCACCCGGTGCTGAAGCAGTCGGTGCGGGACTACCTCGTCAATCAGCAGTTCCGGCGCGACATCTTCGTCAAGGGACTGCGGCGCCTGACACCGCTCGAGCGCTCTGAGGCGCTGCAAAGCCAAGGATTCGTGCTGTTGGTGCCGGCAGCCGATGTTCCGCTCAAGGTCCAGGGTGCGATCGGCGAGGGCACGCTGCAGGAGCATATCTACAGGCCGTTGATCGAGGTGTTGGCCGAGAACGACTATCAACCCAAGTCGATGTTGCGCATCGCCGGCCATGTCAAGCTGAAGGCGTTGACGTCCATGCATATCGCCGAGGCGTTGGTCGCCCTGACCGGCGCCGGTCATGCGACGCCGGCGCGCGTGCCGACAGTCGCGACGCGGGCTCAGAGCAGGGCGCTCAACCAGGCGATCTGCCTGCGCTCGCGCAGCACCGCCGACATCAATTACCTGGCCTCGCCGGTGTCGGGTGCCGGCATCATCGTTCAACGGCTGGAACAGCTCATCCTGCTGGCGATCCGCGAGGGCAAGAAGACGCCGGTCGATCAAGCCAACCGGACCTGGGAGATACTGGCGGCGCAAGGCCAGCGCATCGTCAAGGACGGCAAGACGCTGGAATCTCCCGAGCAGAACATCGCCCATCTGACCGAGATGGCGCAGCTTTTCGCCGACAAGCGCGTGCCGATCCTTAAGGCCCTCGAGATCATGTGACGACCCGTGCCTCCTTCCCAGCTTGGCTCAGGAGGGAAAGTGGGCTGGCACAATGTCGCGATATCGACCTCGAGGTTGAGAGGAAGGGCGGCGACGTCGCTGTCGGACGGGGCGGCAACGAAGCGGTCAACCGCCGCGGTGGTGCGCCGACGGACGGTCGGAGAGCGGAACTGCCTCGCCGGGATTGCCCGACTGGGCGGCGATGACGGCCAGGAGGTGGAGGGCGTCGAAGTGCCTGGGCTGGAGCGCGAGCGCCTCCCGGTAGAGTTCTCGGGCGCGCGCAGCGAGAATTCGCAATGCGGTCGAAAGGCCTTTCGGGAAACACCGCACTGCCAATAGCCCTGTGGGTAACGGCCAGGCAAGCGGCAAGGAGCTTCCACACTTTTTCTGTGGTCAAATCTCAATATCTAGTGTGCGGGAAGCAAGATAGTTCAATATTTGGGAGTCGAAAAGTTACTATTCAAGGCCATTTGCGGATGACGCGGCGAACCGTTTCGACTACAAGACTGCCGCGTCCGAAGTCAGATGGGCGGCTGCGAAAGGAAAGAATCAAATGTCCATGATTATGGTCGACGGCATCAAGGATATCGTGTTCCACAATGGCATCGTCCGAATCGATTGCCTGGCTGCGGGGCCGAACGGGGAGCAGCGCGCTTCCGGCACCATCGTCATTCCAGCCAACGTGACGGGCCCGATCCTGCAGTCGCTGGCCAATGCCATGCAGGAGCTCGACAAGAAGATCCGCGAGCACGCTGCGGAGATGGCCGCCAAGAACGAAGGCAGCGCCGACTGACGTGAGGTTCCAGCAGGGTTGAACGCCATGCGCACGATCAGCGCCATCGCCTTGGCCTACGACGCTGCGCAGGACCGCGTGCTTGCGGTTGTCAATCCCGGAAGCCTCAATTCGTGGTCTTACTGGTTGACCCGGCGGCTGATTCTGCAGCTGCTGGGTCGACTTCCTGCGGCGCTGGCGGCGACATCGAAGGTCGCCCAGCAGGCGCCTGTCGAGTATCGCGGAGAACTGGCGACGTTCGAGCGCGAGGCGGCAATCGCCAAGACCGCGTCGGCCATGAGCAAGACCGACAACGGTGTGCTGCGGATGAATGCCTCGGCCGCTGAACTCGCTGTAACCGTCTCGCTCGAGGACAAGGGCGATAAGCTTCGCTTCATTCTGATCGGGGAGCGGGGTGGGCAGGCCGCCGGCGAGATGAGCCGCCCCGACCTGCAGCGCATCATCCACATGCTCGAGCAGGAAGTGGCCAAGGCCGAATGGGTGGCCGCTACGTCGCTACCGGAGGCCGCCGCCGACGCGCCGATTGGCCCTCGACCCAAGCGCCTTGTCAATTAGCGCCGCCGGTCGAGGCTGCTGGAATCTATCGACCCGACATTCTTGTCGTTTCTGACTGGCCATTTTCCGGTCGTCCGTGCGTCGGACTCGGCCGCTGAGCCGGTGTCACGCGGTGCGCGCAAGCTCTCGGTCCGAAAAAGTCGCTGCGTCGCCCCAAGTTCACGTCGCGACTTCAGTCGGCCTGCAAATCACGTGGTGCGGCGTGTGGGCGTTTGTGCGGGCTGCTTGTGATGATACCGTCGCGGCGGGCCATTTCCGCGACTTCCTGGAAGCGCCGGCGATAGTCGTCGACCGTGGTTTCCAGCTTGCCGGTCGCCCGGGCGTAGCGAGCCCGCATGTCCTTGCCGTTGGACTCGATGATGGCGAAGCCCAGGCTGCTGAACTGCTTGAGACAGTTACGGATGGTCGGCTCGGAGAAGCGGCTGGACTGGTAGAGATCCTTGAGTGGACGCGGCTGGTTCTTGGATTTCAGCAGCCAGACCAGGACCTCGTTGCCGACCGCCGTGTCGGCGCCGGGCAGGTTGTCCCTTTCCCAGCAACGCAATTGCTCGAGTGCCTGCCAGAACATTCGATCCCCAAAAGTGATGTGCAACGCTGCGCGTTACGGCTCTGGTTCCGGTACAGGCAGACCGCGCTATCTGTCTGAAAAATACAGCAAAATCGCTTCTAGGGAAAGTCTGACCCCAAGCCCTCTCCGTTGACCGTCTGAAGCCTGATACTTAACATGTTAACGATAGGTCACTGCGAAGGAATGGATCATGGATGTTGGGACGGGATACGGCCGCAAGGCGCCGACCTATATCGCCTCTCTCACCGAGGTAGGTCCGGGCACGCCGATGGGCGAGCTGCTGCGCCGCTATTGGCATCCGGTCGGTCTCTCGTCGCATGCGACGTCGACGCCGCGCGAGGTGCGGGTGCTGGGTGAGGACCTGGTGCTGTTTCGCGACGGTGGCGGGCGCGCGGGCTTGGTGGTGGCGCGCTGCGCGCATCGCGGCACGACGCTCTACTACGGCAAGGTCGAGACGCGCGGCATCCGCTGCTGCTACCACGGCTGGCTGTTCGACGTCGAAGGCAACTGCCTGGAGCAGCCGTGCGAGCCCGATGGTGGACGGATGCGCGATCGGGTGCGCCAGCCCTGGTATCCGGTCGAGGAGCGCTACGGATTGGTGTTCGCCTATATGGGGCCGCCCGAGAAGAAGCCGGTGCTGCCGCGCTACGAGTGCCTGGAGACCCTCGACGACGGCGAGTTCATCGACGCCGACGACACCAGCATCGGCAGCGGTGGGCCGCAAATCGTCGACTGCAATTGGCTGCAGCATTTCGAGAACGTGGTTGATACCTATCATGTTGCGGTGCTGCACGGCACGCACAGCGGACCGCAATTTTCCGAGATGATGGCACGGCAGCCCGACGAGGTGGTGTTCGAGCGCACACCGCTCGGCGTTCGGGTGCGGCATCGACGCAGTCTGCCCGACGGCAGCACGATGCACGGCGCATCCGAGGTGGCGATGCCGACCTTACGCGTGGTGCCCAACCCGCGTGCCGGCGTCGATGGCGCGCGGCTCTATGGCAGGGTCGAATCGATCGGCTGGACGCTGCCGATCGACGACACGCATTTCCGCATCTACGTTGCCGGCCGGGTCCGGGAGAAGGGCGAGCTTCGGCGTATGCGCTCGCGGCAGGGCGGCAAATTGTGGGAGGAGCTGACGCCGGCGGAGCACCGCCGCTATCCGGGCGACTACGAGGCCCAGACCGGACAAGGGGCAATCGCCTTCCATTCCGAGGAACATCTCGTCGAGAGCGACCGCGGCATCGCTCTGCTGCGCCAATTTCTGCGTCAGCAGGTCGAAAAGGTTGCCAAGGGGGGCGATCCGGCCGGCGTCAATTTCGACGAGGCCGCTCCGCCGGTGATCTTCGACGCCAGCCGCAGCCACCAAGCCTGATCTTCCTTCTGCGTCTCATGCCTCGAGCCATCCCCAGGCCGGCCACGCCGTCAGCGGCGGCCGGGCCGACGGCCCGGCTGCTGGACGACCGGCAATCGCTGCCGATCGCCTTGTTGCGGGCCCGTGAAGCGGTCATGGGCCTGTTCCGGCCGCATCACCGCCGCGGCGGCATCAGCGAGCCGCAATGGCGGGTCATCCGCGTGCTGCATCTCGAGGGAGAGACGGATGCCTCGACGCTCGCCCGCTCGAGCTACCTGCTGCCGCCGAGCCTGTCGCGCATCCTCAAGGACCTCGAAGCGGCGGACCTGGTGCAGCGGCGACCCGGTGTTGGCGATTCGCGGCAGAGCCTGCTGTCGCTGTCGCCCAAGGCGTCGGCCATGGTGGCCCGCGTTGCGCCCTTCCTCGATGGCATCCACCGCGATATCGCTCGCCGCTTCGGCCGTGGCCGCTTGGAGGCGTTGCTTGCGCTGCTGGCCGAATTGGAGGTGGCGCTGGCCGAACCCGACCCTTTGGCACGGTCTCGGAGTCGCGCACCTCCCCGTGGCTAGGGGCGCTCAACGTACCGGCGGCGTCTCGGAGTGCCAGCGGTCGAACAGGGCCGCTCGCTCGCGCTCGGCGCGCTCGGTGGCCATCAGGATCAGCCCGAAGGTGACAATCAACATGCAACCGGTCGTGATATAGACGGTGTAATTTTGCACCGTCCGGCCGACCGTCGCGTCGACCATGCCCGAGAGTTGCAGCGCCACCACCACGGTCCGTACCGCTCGGATCAGGGCGATGCCAGCCAGCGCGGATGCCGCGACAGCCCGGCTTTGCAATCCATCCTGGCGGCCGCCGCGCCAGGTCTCCCAGGCGGCGGCACCCGATAGCAGGCAGATGAACACGGTCCGTAGACCCGACTGGAGCAACCGGCCGCCGCCCAATTGCCAGGATGTGAACGACAGCACGGTAAAGACCGCGCACACCATTGCGGCCTCGATCATCACGCGATTGGGGCCGATCCGGCGGTCGTTGAAGCGGCGCAGGCTCATCCACATCATGGCGAAACCGGCGACGAACAGGAGGTCGGCCGTGAAGATCAGCCAGCCGGGCGTGTATTCGGCGCGCTGGCCGTAGAGAACCAAGGCGCAGGTCGCGAGCAAGAGGGCGATCGTCCATGGCCTGAGGCCCGGCGCATCGCGATGGTAGTACCAGGTCAGCAGCGAAACGCCGGCGCTGGCCAGGATAACGATCGTGCTGACGAGGTTGAGGACGATGGGATCGAGCGACATCGGACGCGCATTGTAGCGCTGGCCACGCGCCGCTCCAGCGGTGCGTTTTCGCGGCCCCTCGGACCGCGGGCGTCCCGCCTGCCTGTCAGCTCGGGCGGGCGAGATGCCTACGGTCCAGAATAGGGGCCTATGCAGGTTGCCCGCATGTAGCGCCGCTCCTAGAGTTTACCGGGCCAGCGAAACAGGGGTGGCTCGATCGGCCCTCTCCTGACTGGGCATCGTCGGCTGATCGTGGTCTGCACACCGATCGTGCTGGAGGAATTCGCAATGGCCGAGTCGGTGTTCCACAAGGATTTCAAGGCGATCCCATGGTGGTGGGAGTGGTGGCATCCGTCGAATGCGCTGTCGCAGGATCCACCGCGCAAGACCGAGGTGCTGGTGGTCGGCGCGGGCTACGGCGGTCTGTCGACGGCACTCGAGCTCGCCCGTTCAGGCGTCGAGGTGACCGTACTGGAGCGCGGCGCCTTCGGCGTCGGCGCCAGCACGCGCAACGGCGGTGGTGTCAGCGGCGGCACGACGCTCGGCAAGGGCTTTTCGGGCAAGGGCGCGGGTGGCGACCCCGAGGGCTGGAAACGGGTGATGGAGCGCATGCTCGCCGATGCCGCGGATTCGCTTGCCCAGGTGGAAACGGTGATCCAGCGCGAGGGCATAAACTGCCATTGGCGCATGAATGGCCGCTTCAGCGGCGCCTTCACGCCGCGCCACTACGCCGACCAGGCGGCCAAGGTCGGCACCTACAACGACGGCGCCGCGCTCGGCACCTATATGGTGCCGCGCGAACAGCAGCGCGAGGAGATCGCCTCGGACTACTACTTTGGCGGCATGGTGGTCGAGCGCACCGGCCAGCTTCATCCGGCGCTCTACTATGGCGGCCTGCTCGAGGCGGCGCATCGCGCCGGCGCGCGGCTCTGCGCCGAGTGCGATGCCGAGCGCATTGAGCGCAAGACGGGTGGTTTTCGCGTGCTCACCAGCAAGGGGCCGATCGAGGCTCGTGAAGTGGTGATCGCGACCAACGGCTACACCACCGACCTGACGCCGACCTTGAAGCGCCGTCTGGTGCCGGTGGCGAGCCATATCATCGCCACCGAGGAACTTCCCGAGGATCTGGTCAGGAGCCTGATTCCCAAGAATCGCGTGGTCAGCGATACCAAGCGGGTGCTCTGCTACTATCGGCAATCGCCCGACAACAAGCGGGTGATCTTCGGCGGGCGGGCGCGATTCACCCAGGTCTCGCCCGAGGTCAGTGCGCCGGTGCTGCACCGTTACATGGTCGAACGCTGGCCGCAGCTCGCCGGCACCAAGGTGACACATGCCTGGACTGGCAATGTCGCCTTCGCCTTCGACTACCTGCCGCACATGGGCACCGAGCAAGGTATGCACTACCTGATGGCCTGCAACGGCTCGGGCGTCGCCATGATGAGCTATCTCGGATACCAGACGGCACGCAAGATCGCCGGTGGCTCGAACGCGCCGGCCAATGCCTTCGACGAGCGCGACTTCCCGACCGTGCCGTTCTATTCGGGCAATCCCTGGTTCCTGCCGCTCGTCGGCGCCTGGTACCGAACGCGCGACTGGTGGGATCGCGCCACGGCCGGCTGACCGGCTGCGTCGCCTGTGCGCGGCTCGACGCCACGCCGCCCGGCAAGGCGGCGCTCCTACCGCCGGCCTGCGGCATGAGGTAGGGTCGTAGCCAGCTAGGTTGGAAAGTGCGAATGAAGTTTCGTCGTTTGGGGATCGTTGTCGTCGCCGCCGTGATGGCGACTCTGTCGTCGGCCAGTGCGCAGGTTCTGTCGATCCCGCCGGGCTGGCAGATGGAGCGGGCGGTGCTGCTCAGCCGGCACGGCGTGCGGGCTCCCCTCCTGACCAATGCCGAACTCGATAGCCGTTCTGCGACCCCGTGGCCGACCTGGCCGGTGCCGCCCGGCTTCCTGACGCCGCGTGGCGAGGAGCTGCTGCGCCTGATGGGTCGGTACTACCGGGTGCTCTATGGTGGACGCGGGCTGGTGCAATCGGACGATTGTCCGCCACGCGGTACGGTCTCGGCATGGGCCGATCTCGATCAGCGCACGCGGGCGAGTGCCGTGGCGTTGCTCACCGGCATGTATCCGCGCTGTCCGACCCTCAACATCCGCAACCAGGACGACCCGACGGTTCCCGATCCGCTGTTCCATCCCCAGCCGACGGCAAGCTGCCCGATGGATGGCGCGACCAACCGCGCTGCCGTGCTGGCGCGGATCGGCGGCAACTTCGACTCGGTGCAGCGCGAGTACGGCCCGCAGCTTTCGTTGATGCAACAGACTCTCTGCCCGCCGTCCCTGACCGGTGGCAAGGCCTGCGGTCTGGCGCAGGAGCAGCCCGGCCTGGAAAGTCGGTCGGACGGCACTGTCCGTCTGACCGGCCCGATCGGCTTCGCCTCGGCGGCGGCGGAGACGTTCGCCATGGAGGACGCCGAAGGGCTCCAAGTGGCCTGGGGGCGGCTGTCCGGCGAGGCTCAGCTTCAAGACCTGCTCAAGATCCATCGCCTGGAGGTCGACCTCGTCGGCAAGACTTTGACGCTCGCTCGGCAGCACGGATCCAACCTCCTGAGCCAGATCCTCGCGACGCTGCTGGATGGGAACAATTTCCCAGGCCAGCCGCGTATCGCCGAGCCGGTGCGCTTCGCCCTGCTGGTCGGCCACAGCACCAATCTCGCGAACCTCTCCCGCTTGCTCAATATCGGCTGGCAGATTGCGGGTTTCCAACCCAACGAGCTGTCGCCCGGCGGTGCGCTTGCCTTCGAGCTCTATCGCAATGTGCAGACCAACCAGCGCTACGTTCGCCTGGCCTACTACGGACAAACCATGGCGCAGATGCGCGGGCAGACCGTGCTCGATCTCGACAATCCGCCCGGCATGACCGCGGTGCCATTGCCGGCTTGTTCCGCCGACGACCGGGAAGGCGCGTGTCCGCTCGAACGCTTCGTCGAGATCGCCAGGCAGGCGATCGATCCGGCCTGCGTGACCGTCAAGCCGTAGCGGCAATGGCGCGCCGGGCGAGATCGGTGTCGATGCAGGTCTCGTAGGCGATGTCACGACGCAGCGTGCCGTTCGCGCGCATCGCCGCGTGCAGCCACGCGTAGCCTTCGCGGCGGATCAGCGGATCGGAGCCCCATAGGCCGAGGGCGCGGTAGCGGGCGATCGCTGCCGCGAAAATCGCCGGCCCGACATCCGGGAAGTAGCCGGCCAGCAGATGAGCGATTTCGGCCGGTGGCGTAGCGGCGAACCAGGCGAGCGTGCGATGCATGCCCGCCGTCATGGCGAGCAATTCGTCGTGACGCCTCTCGAGCGTGCCGCGGCGCGTCACCAGGGTGGTGTAGGCGGTGAGCCCACGCATTGCAGCGGCATACCAGATGTGGCCTGCGCCCGAGGCGACCAGCTCTTCGGCGTAGGGTTGAAAAAGCTGGGCCGCGTCGAGCGTACCCATGCGGATTGCCGCAGCGGCCTCCGCCATCGAGGGCCCCGAAAGGCGCTCCAGTCGATCGGGATCGATGCCGGCCAGACGCAGGTCGTGTGCCAGACAGATCCACGGCGTCGGCACTTCGGAGACCGAAGCGAAGCTCACGCGGGCGAGGTCGGCCACCTCGAACTCCGGTCTCGGCTTGGCACCGACGATGAAGAACGGATCGCGCGCCACGACGTCGGCGAAGCAGACGAGGTCGGCAGCCGGCTCGCTGTCGTGCACGATCATCACGCGCAACGGTCCACCCCACATCACGTCGGCCTCGCCCCGGCGCAGGGCCTCGGCTGCGGCCTGCGGGCTGGGTGAGGGCCGCAGGACGACCTCGACGCCAGAAGCGCGGAATGCGCCGGTCGCGAGCGCGGCATAGAATGGCGCATAGAACAGCGCGCGGAAATTTTCGCTGAGCACGATCGGCACGGCGGACGGCCTCCTTGGCCCGGCATCGACTGTGCGGCAGGGCCGCAGCACTCTACACGCACCAGTGGCTGGACGCCTGTGAGCGGCGAGTCGTGAACTCGTTGATCAAGGTGAGTTCCTGACGGTCAACCGAGGTCACCGTTACAGCCCCGTCGCCGGCATTTTCGGCCGGGACGAAATGAGCGGGAGGGAACTTGCACTTTGCAACGTGGTTGCGTTGAACTCAGGAGGACTCTATAGTGGTCAGACCACGGACAGTCCAAATACGATGAGCGATCCCGACATACCGAACATCCTTCGACCCATCAGCGAGGAAGACCAGACAGGGGCGGCCCGGGTCTTTGCCTTCTTCCGCGATCGCCTGATGTCGGGCGAGCTGAAGGCCGGCGACAGGCTCTTGCCCGAGCGTGTGCTTGCTCTTGCCTTGGGGGTGAGCCGTCCGGTGTTGCGGGAGGCTCTGCGTTCGCTCGCGGTGCTGGGCTTGCTCGATATCCAGCACGGCCGTGGCGCGTTCGTGCGGGCGGCCGATGCGTCGGTGCTGGGGCAAGCCCTGACGCTCTGCCTGCTGCATCAGCCCAACATCCTCGACGACGTGCTGCAGGCGCGGATCGCGATCGAATGCCAGGCGATCCGGCTCGCCTGCGAGCGTGCAAGCGACCGTGACATCCAGGCGATCGGCGGCTTGCTCGACACCCTGGCCGTCTCGATAGACGACCCCCAGTCCGCCGGCGCGGCCGATCACGCGTTCCATGTTGCTATCGTCCGGGCGAGCGGCAGCGGATCTTTGATGAAGATTTACGAGGCGATATCGCCGCTGCTGCGCCAAGGGCGGATCGACCGCCGACCCGAGGCATCTTCGGACCCGAGCATCGCTGCCCGTATCGTCGCCGCCCATCGCGACGTGTTCATGGCGCTCGTCCGCCGTGAACCGGATGCCGCCGAGCAACTGCTGCGGGAGCATTTCCGGATCAGTGACGAATTGCGCCGCCGGACCCTGATCACGTCCTACGAATCGCGAGAGCAGCCCTCATGAAGATCGTGGTCGGATCGGATCACGCCGGCTTCGCCATGAAGCGCGAGCTCATGCCGTTCCTGCAGGGCGCCGGTCACGCGATCGACGACGTCGGATCCTACGATCCGGAGCCGGTCGACTTTCCCGACATTGCGCGCAAGGTCGCTGCGGCCATCGTGTCGGGCCGATCGGAGCGCGGGCTGATGGTTTGCGGCACTGGCGTCGGCGCGGCGATCGGCGCCAACAAGATGAAGGGCATTCGTGCCGCAGTTTGTCACGACGTTCACTCGGCCCACCAGTGTGTCGAGCACGACGATGTCAACGTGATGTGCATCGGCGCGCAGATCGTGGGTCCATGGCTCGCCAAGGATCTGATCGCGACCTATCTCGCGGCCAAGTTTTCGACGCAAGAAGAGTTCCGTCGTCGGGTCGCCAAGCTCGCCGACATGGACGCGGCTCGATAGGCTTCGGGCGCTCAAGCGGAGGAACGACATGGACCCGTCTGCTCGAGGAGACCAACCCGTGGATCGCCGCCTTCCTCAAGGTCGGCAGGCCCGACGCCATCTGCCGCCGATGCCGCGGCAGCGGATTGCCGAACGTCAAGGATCGTTGGGCGGCGAGCAGCGTGTCGTCGCGTCCCAAGTGCTCGAGATCGTCGACGCCCACCACCATTTCTGGGACCCCGAGCGCAACTACCATCCGTGGCTTCGCGACGAGCCGCAGATCCCGTTTCGCTACGGCGACTACAAGGCCCTGTGCCGGCGGTATCTGCATGAGCAGTATCTCGCCGATACGAGGAACTACAAGGTCGTGGGCTCGGTCTATGTCGAGACCGAATGGGACCCGACCGATCCGATCGGCGAGATGGCCTATGTGGCCGAGCTCCGCGAGAGCGGTCTGCCGTCGGTTGCCGTCGGGCAGGCTTGGCTCGACCGTGCCGACTGGGGCGAGGTGCTGGAGCGGCTGACCGGCTTCGACTTCGTCCGAAGTGTCCGCCATAAGCCCCGCCCCGGCGACATGAAGACGGCGACACGCTGGCGCCGCGGCTTCGCCAAGCTTGCCCGGCGGCTCGGCCGCTTCGATCTGCAGACGCCGTGGATCTATCTCGGGGACGCGGCCGATCTCGCGCGCGAGTTCCGCAGCGTTCGGATCTTCCTCAACCATACCGGCCTGCCGGTCGATCGCAGCCCCGACGAGCTGGTTGGCTGGCGCCGGGCCATGGCGAGACTCGCTCAGGAGCCCAATGTCGTGGTGAAGATCTCGGGTCTCGGCATTCCCGGCGTCGGCTGGACGGCGGCGGACAATCGCGGGATCGTGCTCACCACCATCGATCTGTTCGGCGTCGACCGCTGCATGTTCGCCAGCAATTTCCCGGTCGACGGGCTATGTGCCGATTTCGGCGCCGTCTATCGCGGCTTCGAGAAGATCGTGCGCGATTTCAGCGCCGAGGAGCGCCGCGCCCTGTTCGTCGACAACGCCCGACGGCTCTACGCGATACCGGCCTGACCTTCGATCAGGTGAGCGGCGCGACCGAGAGGCCCTTGACCTTGTGCTTTTCGATCAGGCTGGCAACGAGGCCGGAGCGCTTGGCGTTCTCGACGAAATTGGCGAGATAAGCCGCGCCTGCGATGTTGGGCTTGGGCGTGCCGACAGCCTGCTGGACGGCCGAGAACTTACCGTCGAGGATTTTCATCTCGGGCGCCTTCTCGATGTCCTTCAGCAGGCCGGGGCGGAGGCCGGCCAGGACATCGAGCTTTTCGTCGACGAACTTGTTGAACGCCGCATCGAGGCCGCTCACCGGGATCAAGGTGGCGTGCTTGATGTTGTTCTCGAGCCAGAGGCCATAGGCCGAGCGGGCCGACACGGCGATGCGAATGCCGGGCTTGTCGACATCGGCGATGGACTTGATGGCGGAGTTCTTGGGCACCATGTAGGTCGCCTCGATCTCGACATAGGCGGCCGTGAAGCTGATCTTGGCCGCGCGCTGCGGTTCGGCGCCGATCAGGCCGATGTCCCAGACATTGTTCTCCGCCTGATCGGCGAGCTCGCCGGGGCTCTTGAACGACACGTACGTCACCGGGACGCTGAGGCTGGCGGCGATCTCGCGCGCCATGTCGGGCGCCACGCCGATCGGCTCGGCCTTCTCGCTGCGGCCGGTGACCAGCAGAAAATTGGAGAGGTTGATGCCGGCGCGCAAGACGCCAGTCGGGGCGAGCTCAGCTCGGGCTTTGTCGGACATGGCGGCAGTCTATACTGATCGCGAGAAGAGACAAACGCTTCGCGTGCCGCGCCGATCCGGGGAGAGAAATTCCATGAAGATCACCGACGTCACCCTGACCCTGTTCGCCTGGGACGACATTCCGCCGACCCAGTACGGTCAGCACAGCAAGTTCGCCGGGTCGAGCGCGCTGGGGCTGCTGCGCCTGATCACCGACCAGGGCATCGAGGGTCATGCCTTTCTCGGCTCGGCGTCGAACTCCGCCGCCATCGACGGTCAGGGACTGATCACCCATCTGAAGCCCGCCCTGATGGGGCGCGACCCGTTGTTGCGCGAGGCCATTGTCGTCGATCTGTGGCGCCGGCAGCGCGCCGCCGGCGTCCGTACCATCGGCGCGGTCGACGTGGCGCTGTGGGATCTCCTGGGCAAGGCGATGGGCCAGCCGATCCATCGCCTGCTCGGCACTTACCGCGAGGCTGTGCCGGCCTATGCCAGCTCAGCCGTTCTCGACTCGGCCGAGGCCTACGCCGAGGAGGCCGTGCAGTTCAAGGAATACGGCTGGGCAGCCTACAAGATTCATCCGCCGACCCGCTGGAAGGAAGACATCAAGGTGTGCGAGGCGGTGCGTCGTGCGGTCGGCGACTTCACGATCATGCTCGATTCGACCTGGTCGTACGATTTTCCGGCGGCGTTGCGCGTCGGCCGGGCGGTCGAGGAGATGGGCTTCCACTGGTACGAGGATCCGCTCGCCGACCAGGACATCTACAACTACGTCAAGCTGAAGCAACGGCTCTCGATTCCGATCCTCGCCACCGAGTATCCGATCACCGGGCTCGACGGCTATCAGCAGTGGATCATGCTGCAGGCCACCGATTTCCTGCGCGGCGACGTGGCGGTGAAAGGCGGCATCACGACCTTGGTGAAGGGCGCCCATCTCGCCGAGTCGTTCCGCATGAACTACGAAGTCCATCACGGCGGCAATTCGCTGAACAACGTCGCCAACCTGCATGTCATCGCCTCGCTCAGGAACACCGAGTTCTTCGAGGTCCTGCTGCCCGACGGCGCGCAGAAATATGGACTGGCCCAGGACATCGTCGTCGGTCGCGACGGACTTGTGCATGTGCCGCAAGGTCCCGGGCTCGGCGCCGCCATCGACTTTGCCCTGATCGAGCGCAAGAAGATCGCCGTTCTATCCTAGGAGCGTCGAGCCGGAACCGGCGTAGCAGTTCCTCCCCCGCAATCGGGGGAGGTGCCCCCATAGGCGTTGGGATAAGTCGAAGGTTCAACAAAGACCTCATCCTGAGGAGGCCGCGCAGCGACCGTCTCGAAGGATGGGCGACGGGCGAAATCGTTGAAAAGCGGCGTTGCAGCATCCCCGCTGTTGCCGACAAGGGGCGAAGGTTACTTCGCCCTATTCGAGACGCGGCCCTCCGGGCCGCTCCTCAGGGTGAGGATTGTCCTTAACTTGACGCGTGTGGGAGGTGCCCCCGTTGGGGCGGAGGGGGAAAGCCTCAGTCGCGATTGTTCGGAGTCCGACGTCGGAAACGGATGGGCTTCGACTGCGGCCTTCCCCCTTGTGTCCGGCCCTGCGGGCTGCCTCCCCCGATGACGGAGGAGGTGCGCTCGATCACTTGTCGAGCCAGACGTCCTCGAAGCGGAAGCCGTTGTAGACGCTGTTGACGTTCGCGACGTAGCCCTTGACGTAGGGCTGCATGCAGATCGAGGCGCGGTTCCACATGATGATCGGCCGGGCACCGTCCTCGAGCAGCTTGCGATCGATTTCCCAGACGATCTTCTTGCGCTTCTCCATGTCGGTCTCGGCCGACTGGGCCTCGAACAGCTTCTCGATCTCCGGATTGCAGTAACCCGTGTAGTTGCGCTCCGACTTGCATGAGAAGTTCTCGAAGTAGTTCTGATCGGGATCGTCGACGCCGTTGCCCGTGGTGTTGAGGCCGAGGGAGTACTTCTTCTGCGCGACCCGCGGGAACCACTGCGACGTCTCGATGATGTCGACGTCGGCGTCGATCCAAATCTCCTTGAGCTGGCTGGCCAGGATGACCGCTGGATCCTTGTAGAGCGAGATGCCGCGCGTCGCGATCTTGAGCGGCATGCGCTTGTCGGGGCCGTAGCCGAGCTTCTTCATGATGGCGCGGGCTTCCTCGCGATTCTTCTGGACGTCGCTCCCGTAACCCGGCACCGACTCGTACATCTCCTGCGGCAGGCCCCAGACGCCCTCCGTTCCCGGCTGCATGGTGCCGCCGAGCTGGGCGTCGCCCTGGTTGAGGATATCGACGAAGGCCTTGCGATCCATGGCGAGCATCACCGCCCGCCGCAGCTCGGGATTGTCGAACGGCGGCGCGTCGCGATTGACGATCAGGTTGGTGCTGTTGTTCATCGAGGTGGTCTGGCACGCGACATTGGGCATCTGGCCCTTGATGTCCTTCAACAGCGGCATCGTCACCTCCCAGGGGAAGGTGATGTCGAAGCGGCCCGACTGGAAGCTCAGCATCGCCGTCGCACGATTGGGCACGATCGTGAACTCGATGGCGTCGAGATAGGGCTTGCCCTTTTTCCAATAGTCCGGGTTCTTGGCGATCTTGATGCCCTCGTTCTGCTTGAACTCGACGAACTTGAAGGGGCCGGTGCCGACCGGCTTGGTGCGCATCTGCCCCACTGGAATGTGGCAGGGATAGATCGGCGAATAGCCCGAGGCGAGCAGCGACAGGATCGACGGCTGCGGCCGCTTGAGATGGATCGTAACCTCGTGGTCGCCGTTGGCCGTCGTGCTGTCGACGTTGCCGTACCACGACTGGCGCGGATTGCGGCGCAACTTGTTCTCGGCCTTGCCGGTCAGCAGATCCATGGTGCAGACGACGTCCCTGGCGGTGAAGGGCTGGCCGTCGTGCCACTTCACGCCTTCCTGCAGCTTGAAGGTGATGTTCTTGTTGTCGGCGCTCCAGCTCCACGACTTGGCGAGGTCGGGCACGATGCTCTGCGGGCTGTTCTGCGGCTTGTTCTGGTCGTAGAGGACCAGGTTGTTGAACAGCGACATGAACGGGATCACCGTCGAGTTGGTCGATTCCTCGTGGATCGAAGCGCTCGGCGGATTGTCGCGGTGATACATTTTCAGCACGCCGCCGCTCTTCTGGGCGAACGCGCTGCCGGAGCAGCAGACAATGGCGGCAACGACGCCGCCCAGCCAAACTGACGCACGCATGGCATTTTCCCTTCCCTGATGCGCCGCGTGTCGAGCCGCAGCGTCGGTCGGCACTCTAGCCGGGAAGGGCGGGACGGCCTAGAGCTACCCGGCTGCCTCGATCTTGCCCGAATCGGTCGAGACTGCCGCAGCGGTTCGAAGGAGAGCGCGATCTCGATCTTTGTCGATGCCGATGCCTGCCCGGTGAAATCCGAGATCTATCGCGTGGCCGAGCGCTACGCCCTCAAGGTCTTCGTGGTGAGCAATGCCCCTATCCGGGTGCCGCCCGGTGCGATGATCGAGCTGGTGGTCGTAAGCGACAGGTTCGATGCGGCCGACGACTGGATCGCCGAACGCGCGGGCCCGGGCGATATCGTGGTCACCGCCGACATCCCGCTCGCCGATCGCAGCCTCAAGGCCGGTGCCGAGGTGATCGGCAACACCGGCGTGCCCTTCACAACGGCCTCGATCGGCATGGCGATGGCCAATCGCGAGCTGCTGTCGCACCTGCGGGCGATGGGGGAAAACACCGGTGGCCCCAAGCCGATGGCAGCCCGCGACCGTTCGCGCTTTCTCTCGGCGCTCGACGAGGCGGTCCAGAGAATTCGACGCAGGACCGGCGGCGTTTCCTGAGCCGCGATTTCGATCAGGCTGCCTGCTTGGCCCGCATGGCCGTCGAATAGCGTGGGCAAACCTCCCGGGCGAAGCGGGTCATCATGCGTTGGCGCAGCTCGATCGGCGTTCCGGGGGTCGCCGAAGAGACCATGAAATAGTTGAAGCCTAGCGCCGCGAGCTGGTCGATGCGCCGGCAGATCGTTGCCGGGCTGCCGACCAGGTTGGACTCCATGAAGCCGCCGAGCTCATTGGGGTCGGTGAGCTTGCGCAGGTTGGCGAACATGCGGCTGAAGTCCTGGTACTCGGGAATGTCGGCCCACGGGTTGGCGTCGGATTCGTAGTGGGCGCATTGCAGCTCGAAGTAGGGCGGATAGTAACGCCGGCCGAGGGCGCGGGCCTCCTCGTCGGTGTCGGCAATGAACATCTTGACCGAGATCGGCAGGATGGCGTCGCGCGCCGCGGCACCGGCTCGGGCCCGCCAGCGTTCGAGGATGCGGCTCAACATCTTGTCCGGAAAGGTCGCGAGGCAGATCGGCGCGACGCCGAGATCGCCCATCACCTCGGCGCTGCCGGCGCTGCCGATGGCGCCGTAGAAACGCACTTTCTTGGCGACCGGCTCGGGCCTGAGCCGGATCGGCCGCTCGATCCGCCAGAACGGCCCGTCATGGGTGAAGGGCTCGCCGGCGAGGCCCTTCTCGACGATGCGATAGCATTCGGTGAAGCGCGCCCGCGCCTCGTTCATGTCGACGTTGTAGGCGTCGTACTCCATCTTGGCGGTGCCGCGGCCGATGCCGAGATGCAGGGTGCCGTTGGTCATGCTGTTCAGCATGGCGATCTCTTCGGCGAGCCGCAGCGGGTGGTACCAGGGCAGCACCAGCACCGAGGTTCCGAGGGAGAGATCGGGGAAGGCGGCAGCGATGTGCGCCATGAACAGCAGCGGGCTCGGCGTCGGGTAGTAGTCGCTGAAATGATGTTCCAGCAACCAGGCGGCGTCGAAGCCCAACCGGTCGCACAGCGCGCAATCGTCCATGACCTCCCGATAGAGAGCCTGGTCCGACTTGTGGATTTCGCTGGCCGGCGCCGCCTGAAAGCCGAAGGCGATGTCGTTCATGGCTTCCTCGTCGATCGTTCGCAATTCGCCAAACGGTAACAGGCTTTGGCGGGGCCGTCCGCACCCCGCCCTGTCGATATACCGCGCAACGAGAGCGATGGAACCGACTGTCGGTCAGTCTCGGCTCGCCATTTTGCCAACGCGGTCGACGCCCAAGCTCCATGGATGCTCAGGGGCGCTGGATCGGCGTCACCCTCGATGTCGGGCGGTCCGGCAATGTCCGCTATTCCATGGCAGTTACCGGCCCGGTGTCGTCGCCGGCCAGGGCGGTCAGGGCCGGAATCTAGGCCGCGCGGTTTTTCAGGATATCCCAGGCGCGCCGGAAGGCTTGTGCCATCTCTTCCGCCGGCATGGCGCCGGAGAACAGAACATGGCCCTGCAGGGCGAAGCTCGGCACGCCTTGAATGCCGTGGTTGCGTGCCATGCGATCGGCACTGATCACTTCGTCGAGGCCATCGTCGCTCGCCAGCATGTCGGTGACTTCCTCGGGCTTCAATCCGCCCTTGGCAGCCAGGGCGGCCAGCACCTTGGCGTCGCCGATATCGGCACCACTGCAGAAGTAGCCTTCGAACAGCGCCTCGACGACTCCGTCCTGGACGCCGCGCTGGCCGGCCAGGCGAATGACCCGATGGGCACTGAGGGTGTTGGGCGTGCGGGTCAGGCGATCGAGGTGGAATTCGAGGCCCACATTGGCTGCCGCTTCGGTGATCCGCTCGTCGAGCTGGCGCGACCGTTCGGCGCTGCCGAACTTGGCGAGGCGGTACTGCGCCCGGTCGACGCCCTCGCGTGGCATGTCGGGATTGAGCTGGAAGGGGTGCCAGGCGACGGTGAAGCGCAGGTGCTGCTTCTCCAGCATGTCGAGCGCCCGTTCGAGCTGACGCTTGCCGATATAGCACCAGGGACAGATCGCATCGGAGATGACGTCGATCCGGCCAGCCGGCTGTGCCTTGTTCATGGCGTTTCCTTCCCGATTGCGCAGAAGCCTATACAAGCGGGAAAGTGCCGGCAACGAGGAGATATCCGACCATGGAAAAACCGACGTTTCGTTCTGCCCTGATTGTCGGCACCGGACCGGGCCTCAGTGCCTCGCTCGCCCGACTGTTCGCGAGCAACGGCTTGCAGGTCGCGGTGGCCGCGCGCCAGACCGACAAGCTTGCCGGCCTGGCCAAGGAGACCAGCGCCGCCGTCCATGCCTGCAATGCCGCCGATCTGAAGGAAGTCGCCGGCCTGTTCGACGCCCTCGACGCGGCCGGCCGGACGCCCGACGTGGTGGTCTACAACGCCAGTAACCGAGTGCGCGGCCCGCTGGTCGACTTGGCCCCGGAAGACGTCAAACGGGCGATCGAGATCAGCGCCTTCGGCGGCTTCCTGGTGTCCCAGCAGGCCGCCCGGCGCATGCTGCCCAAGGCGCACGGAGCCATCTTTCTCACCGGGGCAACTGCCGGCGTGAAGGGATTCGCCCTGTCGGCAACCTTCGCCATGGGCAAGTTCGCCCTGCGCGGCCTCGCCCAGTCGATGGCGCGCGAGCTGTCACCCAAAGGCATCCATGTCGCCCATTTCGTGATCGACGGCGGCATCCGAAGCGACGCTCGGCCGATCCCGGCCAACGATCCCGACAGCCTGCTCGACCCCGACGCCATCGCCGAAACCTACTGGGCGACCCTGATGCAGCATCGCAGCGCCTGGAGCTGGGAAATCGAAGTGAGGCCGTGGGTCGAGAAGTTCTAGCGCCAAGCCGCCTCAAACAGTCGCTCGGGGCTGCCGTGGCGGTCTCGGGTGAACGCCCGAGCCTCGTCCCCGGCCTCAGAGCTTTTCAACCCCGGCGCGGGCGCAATCCTCGTCCTCCTGGGCGGTCCCGCCGCCGACGCCGCAGGCACCCACCAGGACGCCCTGGCGGAAAATCGGCACGGCGCCTTGGCCGTAGAACATGTGGTTGCCTTCGGCCGCGGCGATGCCGCGCAGGGTCGGATGGTCGGCGCGCGGCGTCAGATCGCCACTCGGCCGACCGAAGGCGGCCGACGCCATCGCCTTGCCCTGGCTGCCGAAGGAGCCAGCCCACATGGCTCCATCCATGCGTTGGAAGGCCAGCAGCCGCCCGCCGGCATCGCATACCGCGATGTTCATCTTGGCGCCGATTTGGTCCGCCTTCTCGATGGCGCCGGCGATCACGCGATTGGCTTCCGCGAGGGTAAGGGTCATGAGGTCAGTCCTTTCCGGTCAGCAAGCTGTCGAATACTACGCCGCCTCCAGGCAGCCGTCCTAGCGCCGGCCGTCGAATGCCAGCCGGGCGGCGAGGGCAACGAACACCGTCGCCAGAAAGTACTGCGGCGCGAGACCCAGGCGCCGCGTCGGGGAGAACGCGCTCCCGAGCCGGCTGGCCATGAGAATGACGGCGCCGTTGACCAGTATGCCTATCGCATTGAGCAGCGTCGCCAACACCATGATCTGCACGGCGATCGAGCCTGCGTCCGGTTCGACGAACTGGGGGAACAGCGCCAGGACGAACAGCGCCATCTTGGGGTTGAGCAGGTTGGTAAGCAGGCCCTGCCGGAATACCGTGCCCAGTGGATAACGCCGCGATCCGTTGCTCGGACCGGCCATCGGCCCGGCGGCGCGCAAGGTCTGCCATGCGAGGTAGAGCAGGTAGGCGGCACCGGCGTAGCGTACGAGATCGTAGGCGACCGGGACGACGACGAACAGTTGCGACAGCCCCAGGGCAGCCGCGAGGGCGTGGCAATAGGTGCCGACCTGGATGCCGGCGAGCGTGGCGAAGCCCGACGCTCTGCCCTGGCTCACGCTGCGCGAGGCGATCAGCAGCATGTCCGGGCCGGGGGTAGCGGTCAGCGCCAGGCAAGCCAGCGCGAACAGCGCAAGGGTCGAAAGGTCGGGCATCACGGCAGCGCCGATCGCAGCAGACCGAGCGCAACATGAAGGTCCGGCACCACTCTCACACACTTGGCGCGGATCTCGTCCGACGGCTGCAGGATGTCGGGGACCATGATCGCCATGGTGCCGGCGGCGTGCGCGGCGGTGAGGCCGACGCTCGAATCCTCGAAGGCGAGGCAACGCTCGGGGGCGACGCCCAGCCGTCGCGCCGCCTCGAGATAGACGTCGGGGTGCGGCTTGGCCCGCTCGACGTCGTAGCGTGTCGCGATGGCCGCGAAATGATGGAGAAGACCGGCGCGGCCGAGATAGCGTTGCGCCGTGGTCGGCCGCGACGAAGTGGCAAGGGCGCACGGCACGCCGCGGCCGGCCAGGAACTCGAGCAGCTCCGCAGCACCCGGTTTCACCGGCACGTTGTCGGCCAGGATGCGGTCGGCGTGGATGCGGAAAGTCGTCTGGAAGTGATCGACCCGGAAGTCGGGTCCGAAGTGATGCTGGATCAGGGCCTCGCACTCGGCTGTCGGCACGCCGATCATGGCGTGGCACAGGCTGATCGGCATCTCGACGCCGATCGCGCCGGCCGCCTGCCTGTAGGCCTCGATATAGACCGCCTCGGTGTCGATCAGCAGGCCATCCATGTCGAAAAGGGCAGCTTCGATGGGTTTCCCGAACATGGTTTCGTTCTAAGCTCGGCTCCGGAAACGACAAGCGGGGGATTTTTCATGCGCATCCACAATCTTTATGTCGACGACAAGGGCGAAACGCATTTCCGCGACATCCAGGTCGAATGGAAGCACGAGGGACGTGGCGGCAAGACCTCGGCCACCTTTCCGGCGACCGGCATCATCTTCCGCGAGACGCCGGGCACCTACGATTACGAATGGCATCCTGCACCGCGCCGGCAATACATCATCAACCTCGACGGTGCCGTCAGTATCCAGGCGAGCGACGGCGAGACGCGGATCATCGGCGCCGGCGAGGTGATCCTGGTCGAGGATACCAGCGGCAAGGGCCATTTCTCGAAGGCGGTCGAAGGCAAGATGCGCCATTCTATCTTCGTGCCCATCGAGTAGGAGTTTGCCATGAACGTCCAGACCGTCCTCGATCCGACGAACGATCTCGTCGAGCAGGCAAAGCGTGTCCTGCCGGGCGGCAGCTTTGGCAACATGCCGGCCGAGGTGATCCTGCGGGAAGGCAAGGCCGGGCGAATCTGGGACGAGGCCGGCCGCGAGTATGTCGACTTCCTGCTGGGCTCGGGGCCGATGTTCATCGGCCATGCCCATCCCGAGGTGACGGCAGCAGTGCAGGCCCAGGTGCCGCTGGGCACGACTTATTTCGGCAACAATCGCCACGGCATCGCGCTCGCAGAGGCGATCTGCGACGCCGTGCCGTGTGCCGACCAGGTGCGTTTCGTTTGCTCGGGCACCGAGGCCGATCTCTATGCCATGCGGGCGGTCCGTGCCTTTCGCAAGCGCGACAAGATCCTGAAGTTCGAGGGCGGCTATCACGGCATGAGCGACTACGCGCTGATGTCACTGGCGCCCAAGCGGCCGGGCAACTTCCCGCGGCCGACACCGGACTCGGCCGGCATCCCGAAGTCGGTGCAAGACGAGATGCTGGTCGCGGCGTTCAACGACATCGCCATGGTCGAGAGCCTGATCGAGGAGCAGAAGGACGAGCTGGCCGGCGTCATCGTCGAGCCGTTCCAGCGCCTGATCCCGCCCAAGCCGGGCTTCCTGCAGGCGCTGCGCGCGGTGACGGCCAAGCACGGCATTCCGCTGATCTTCGACGAGGTCGTCACCGGCTTCCGTTTCGCCTATGGCGGTGCCCAGGAATATTACGGCGTTACTCCTGATCTCTGCAGCTTGGGCAAGATCGTGGGCGGCGGCTTCGCCCTCGCCGCCATCGCCGGCCGGGCCGACATCATGAAGCATTTCGACCGGCTTGCGATGACCGACGAGGACTACATCTTCCAGGTCGGCACGCTGTCGGGCAATCCGGTGGCCGCGGTCGCCGGGCTGGCGACCCTCGACGTCCTGAAGCGGCCCGGTGCCTACGAGCAGGTCTTCGCCACAGGGCGCGAGCTGATGGCGGCGCTGTCGGAGCTCCTGAGCAAGGCGGGCATCAAGGCCCAGGTGATCGGCGAGCCGCCGCTGTTCGACGTCGTCTTCACCGACCAGCCGATCAAGGACTATCGCGATACGCTGAAGGGCGATGCAGCGATCGCCAAACGCTTCAATCAGCTCCTGCGCGCCCGCGGCATCATGAAGGGCGAGAGCAAGTACTATGTCAGCCTGGCGCACACCCGCGCCGACATCGACCACACGATCGGCGCCTGGCGCGATGCGTTGAAGGAGCTGACGTCTGGAGCCACCTGACACGCTGGAACGACCTGACCGCGCGGCGCGCGGGCTGTTCGTCAGCAGCCGAGGCCATCTTGGTGACGGCAAAGGGGGGGTCCAGCTCTGCACCCACGAATTCATCGAGGTCATCGAGGCCGCTGGTATCTCGCTGACCAAGCTGCCGTTCGACGGCGACCGCTCGTGGTCGGCGCGCTTCCTGCGGCTGATCGATTCGTCACCCTTCGTGCGACCCTACGGGCGCACCCTGGCCGGCGAGATCGTTCAATCGGTGCGACAACAACCGGTCGACTACGTTTTTCTAAACCAGGAATTCCTGGCGCCGCTGGCGCCGCTCATTCGGCCAAGACTGCCGGCTGGATGCCGGATCGTGATCCTGTCGCACGGCGCGGAGATCACCGACCTGCTGCATTCGGTCCGCTTGCGGCATCGCTTGCCGCTCAGCCGGCGCCTCCTGCCGACGCCTGCCCTGCTGTTGGGCCGCGTGCTGGAGAGCGAGCAGCGCTTTCGCGACGAGATCGACGCCGTGTGCACGATCGCGCCATTCGACGCCGATCTGGAGAGATGGTTCGGTGTCAGACGCGTCGCCTGGATCCCGCGCCTCATCAAGCCCAGCCCGCTCGACTGGCGACCGGCCGGCGACCGCCTGGGTTTCGTCGGCACGCTCGATCACGGCCCAAATCTCGAGGGCCTGGTGCAGACTTTGGATGCCCTCGCGCGCACGCCGGGCCCGTCCGTGCGTGTGCGTGTCGTCGGCGGTCCGCAAGAACTCGGTCGCTGGCTGGCGGACAAGTATGGCACCGTGGACTATCTCGGTACGCTGGACGATGCGGCGCTGGCTGTCGAGGCCGCGACGTGGAATGTCTTCATTCATCCAATCTTCTGCCTGCCGCGGGGCTGCAGCACCAAGCTCGCAATCGGCATCGCCTGGCAGATACCGATCGTCACGACGGCCGAGGGGCGGCGCGGCTATCTATGGGACCATGGCACCATGCCGGAAGCACGCGACGCCGACGACTTCGTCCGGATTTGCCGGACCCTGCTGGACCCTGTGGCGGCGCAAGAAGCTCAGCGCGAGGTCGCTCGTATCGCCCACAGCTCGCCTTCGGTGGCGCGGGTGGCCGACATGATGTGCGAGCTGCTGGCGTGAGCGCGTAGGCACCGTCTTTCGGACTGCGGGCGGGATGCCCGCGGTCCGAATGTGAGCCTAGGTCCTTACGGCCCCTCCATTCCCTTCTTCTTCAGGATCGGCAGGTTGTCGGGGTCGGCGAGGGCACGCAGCAGCGCCGCGGCGGCGGCCGGCTCGCGCGAAGCCGTCGCGATCCCGCCCGAGTACAGCGTGTAGTGTTGGATTTCGAGAGGCAGCGGACCGACCAGCACCGCGCCGGGAACGACCAGGATCTCGCTGATTTGCTGCATGCCGATCGTGGCGTCGCCGCTCACCACCTTCTCGGCAACGAGGCCACCGCGCACCAGGACGCTCTTGGGCTTGAGCTGCTCGGCAATGCTCATCTTCTCGAACAGCTTGGCGAGATAGATGCCGCTCGAGCCGCCCGAGTCGGGATCGATGTAGGCGACGGCGCGCGCTGCGAGCAGGCTCTGCTTCCAGGCTTCGACGGTCGAGATGTCGGGCAGGGGCGCGCCCTGCTTGACGGCAACGCCGATGCCGGAGCGGACCAGCGGCTTGCCGCTGCTCTGGACGACCTTGTTGCCGAGGAACTGGGCCATGCCGGCCGGCGGCATGACGATCACGTCGAAATACTCACCCGCCGCGAGGCGCTTGGCGAGGCCGCCGGCCGTATCGTTCTCGATCGTCACCTTGTGGCCGGTCCGCTTCTCGAACTCGGGCACCAGCTCGAGGGCGACCGGCTTGAAGGCGCCCGCCGTGAGAAGCTTGAGGTCGGCGGCGGATGCCGGCGTGAAGCCGAGCACGACGAGGCAAAGGGAGATCAGGACGCGCATGGTCGCTCCTAGGCGGGTTTCCCCATGATGTAAGGCTTCAGTGTCGCATAGATGAAGGCATGCGTCGGCGTCGGCACGCCGAGCTTGCGGCCGAGTTCCATCACCTTGCCGGACAGCCACGGCAGCTCGATCCGGTTGCCGCGCACCAGGTCGACCGCCATCGAGGCCATGAGGGTGGGCGGCGCGACGCGATTGAAATTGAGAGTCTGCTCGACGGCGTCGACAGGCAACGGGACACCGGCGGCGCGGCCTACCGCGGCCACTTCCTCGTAGGCCGTGGTGAACCATGGCGCGATGTCCGGGTCGTCACGCAGCTTGCCGATGGGCTGGCGGGTCACTGCCATCATGCCGGCATTGGAGGCGAGCAGAATGAACTTCATCCAGAGCTCGCTCAGGATCGACGAGCTCAGCACGACGTCGATGCCGGCCCTGCGGGCTAGCGCCGCGAAGGCCTCGGCGCGTGTGCTGGTGCGGCCATCGAGCTCGCCGAACACGATGCGCATCACCGTGCCGGTCTGGCGGATCACGCCCGGTTCGGCGATCGTCGCACTGATGTTGGCGACGCCACCCATTACCGCCTTGTGGCCCAGGATGGGGGTCAGTCGCTCGGAGGCATCGACGCCGTTTTGCAAGGGGATCACCGCCGTGCCGGGGCCGACCATAGGCCGGATCGCCTCGCCGGCACTTTCGACGTCCCACAGCTTGACGCAGAACAGCACGACATCGACCGGGCCTACGGTTCGCGGGTCATCGGTCGCCTGGGTCGGCAGCAGATGGGTGTCGCCGCGCGGGCTTTCGACGCGCAGGCCCTTTTCCTTCATCGCCGCCAGGTGAGCGCCACGGGCAATGAAGGTCACGTCCGCCCCCGCCTTGGCCAACGCCGCTCCGTAGCCGCCGCCGACACCGCCCGTTCCGACTACCGCGATACGCATGTCACGCTCCCCATGACGATCCGGCCCGACTCGCAGGCCAGCTCGGCGCCCTCTGCTTGTTCCAGCCGCAGCGCATGATCGGCCGCCAGAACATAGCGCTCCTTCCCCAACCGCATGCGTGCCGAGCCTGCCGGACAATACGCGACGTGCAGACCGGAACCCAGGTGCCGCGTCTCGCCGACGGGGAGAACGGACAGATCGAGCCTCACTTTGCTGCGATCGCCCAGCAGGTTCAGCACTTCGACGGGGCCGGCCTCGAGACGACTTACGATGGCGAACTCGCCGGCGAAGCGCACGGGCTTGAACGGCGTCCGCACATCGATCTCGCCGTCCGGCGTCTCGAGTACAAGTCCGTGCCCGCCCACCAGCACTTGCGCCCGGTCGAAGCCGGCGTAGTCGGAGAACGGCCCAGGCTCCGTGATCGGCGTGCGACTGAAGCGCCAGATTTCGCCCGCGTGAGCGATGTCGGTCGTGACGCCGCCGCCGTTCTTCCATGGCGTGCGGCGATAGTCCTGCGGCCCGAGGGACGTGACCTTGGGACCGTTCATGAGCCGGCGGCCACCGTGCCGTGCGCCAGCAAGGCATCGATATCGCCCTCGCCGTAGCCGTGTTCGGCCAGGATCACCCGCGTGTGCTGGCCGGTGACCGGCGCGGTGGCGCGCGGCGTGCCATCGACCGGCGGCAGTTGGCCCGGCAGCGTCGGCACCGGCACGGGCCGGTTCAGGCCGGCCTGGGCAAGCCACTGGATCAGGCCGGTCTCCTGGACATGCGGCTGCTCGAGGAACTCGGCGTAGCTGTTGAGCCGTTCGTGCATCAGGCGAGCCTCGGTGAGGCGCCGGCTCCATTCGGTCCATGGCTTCGCGGCGAGCGCCGGCCGGACGATGGCGTAGAGCGCCACGTCGTTGGCGAGCCGCTTGGCCGGCGAGTCGAACCGGGCGTCGTCGGCCAGTGCAGGCAACTCCATTGCGCTGCACAGCGCACGCCAGTCGCGATCGTTGATGGCGACCAGCGACATCCAGCCGTCGGCGATCTTGAACACGCCGCCGGGCACGCCGCCCGGCTTCATCGTGCCGCCCTCGAGATGGCAGGCCATCAGACGGATCGATTGCAAGGCTGTCGCCGCCTGCATCAGGCTGGCGTCGAGATAGCGGCCACGCGTCTCGTCGCGCCGGGCATAGAGCGCAGCCGACAGGCCCTGGAAGGCATAAAGTGCCGTCGACATGTCGACGACGATGACCGGCACGCGGTGCGGGATGCCGTCCTCGCCGCGATTCTCGCTCATTAGGCCGGTATAAGCCTGCAGCACCGGGTCCATGGCCGGCCGTTCGGCGAGCGGTCCACTCTGGCCGAAGCCCGAGATCGAGAGGTAGAGCAACCGCGGTTCACGCGCGGAGACCGAGGCGTAGTCGAAGCCCAGCCGGCCGATGACGCCGGGGCGAAAACCCTCCAAGAACACGTCGGCGCCCTTCAGCAGGCGCCATAGCACCTGCTTGCCGGCCTCGGCCTTGAGGTCGATGGCGATGCTGCGCTTGCCGAGATTGCCGATGATCGAGAAGGCCGAATGGTTGCCGTAGCGCGTGCCGAGCGTGCGCGCCCAGTCGCCGTCGCCGATACCCTCGACCTTGATCACGTCGGCGCCGTGCTGGGCGAGCAACATGGCGCAATAGGGGCCGGCGATGCCCTGGCTGAGGTCGATCACCTTCAGGCCGGCGAACGGCGCGTCGTAGCTCATGCGAGCTTGACCAGCATCTTGCCGAAATTCTCGCCGCGCAGCATGCCGATGAAGGCGCGCGGCGCCTTGTCGATTCCCTCGACGATGTCCTCGCGGTACTTGAGCTTGCCGCTCTTGATCCACTCGCCCATCTGTCGGCGTGCCGGTGCATAGCGTTCGGCGAAGTCGGTGACGATGAAGCCGCGCGCCGTCACGCGCTTGCCGACGAAGGTGCCCATCAGGCGCGGTCCCATCGGCGGTGTCGTGGCGTTGTATTGCGAGATCGAGCCGCACAGGGCGATGCGGCCGAACGTGTTGATGTTGCGCAGGACGGCGTCGGAGATTTCGCCGCCGACATTGTCGAAATAGACATCGATGCCGTGCGGGCACGCGGCGCCGAGCGCGGCGTCGAGATTCTTCTCGGCCTTGTAGTCGAGGCAGGCGTCGAAGCCGAGCTCGCCGGTCACGAAGCCGCACTTCTTGGCACCGCCGGCGACGCCGACGACGCGGCAGCCCATGATCTTGCCGATCTGCCCTACCAACTGGCCAACCGCGCCTGACGCGGCGGAGACGACGATGGTTTCGCCGGGCTTGGGTTGGCCGACGTCGAGCAGGCCGAAATACGCGGTCATGCCGGGCATGCCGAGCACACCGTTGGCGGTCGAGATCGGCGCGATCGAAGCGTCGACGACACGCAGGTTCGGTCCGCCGCCGATCGCATATTCCTGCCAACCCAGCCGATCCTCGACGATGTCGCCCACCTTGAAGCGCGGATTGTGGGAGGCCACGACCTCGCCCACGGTGCCGCCGGTCATGACGTCGTTGAGGCCGACCGCCGGCGCGTAGGACGCGGTATCGCGCATGCGGCCGCGCTGGTAGGGGTCGAGCGAGAGATAGAGCACCTTGACCAGCACCTCGCCGTGTTTGGGCTCGGGCACGGGAACCTCTTCGACCCGGAAGTCGGATTCCGCCGGCTCACCGGGCGGCCGGCGCACGAGGACGACTCGTCGGTGGGTCTTGGGAAGGGCAGCCATGGGGTTCGCTCCGGTATCGGGTGTGACCGATACCATAGCGCACGACTTGGGAGCGGCAACGCGCTGGCCAAGTCGGTTTCCCGATGCGGTACCGGGCGACGTGGAGCGCCGGGAGAACAGAATCAGCCGATCGGACACGACCGCTCCGCCCCCGCGTCACGATTGCCCTGCCGAAATCGGCGGTCCCCCATTTTTACCCGAGTGGTGGTATCAGGTCTGGCAATCGATGCGAATGGCCTCGGCGGGAGAGTGCAATGCCCTTGATCAAGCGTCTGAGCTTCATTGGACTCGAATACGCCTTCGCGCCAGAGAAGGCCTACGGCATGTCGCGCGGCGGCGGTCACCGCCGTCAAGGCGGGCTGGTCGAGGTCGAGACCGACGCGGGCGTGCGTGGTATCGGCGAGGCGTTCGGCAACCCTCTGGTGACGCGCGAATATTTCCGCATGATCGAGCCGATGTTCGTCGGCCAAAGAGTGTTCGACTTCGATCACGTCGAAGCCCGCGTGCGCAACGCGATGTACCATCTGGGCGTCGGCAATCAGCTCACCGCATGCCTGGCCGCCGTCAACGTCGCGTTGTTCGACGCCATCGCCCGCGGCTTCGGAGTCCGGGTGTGTGATCTGGTCGGCGGTTGCGGCACGACGCGCATTCCGGCCTATGCTTCGACCGGGTTCTTCAGCCGCGATCCCGACCGGCAGCTCGAGCACATGCTGGCGGAGGCGGCCGACCATCCTTACGCCGGAGCAAAGATAAAGATCGGCCGCGGCATCGAGGACGACGTCGCCCGAGTGACGCTGGCGCGTCGGATGCTGGGGCCGGACAAGCTCCTCATGGTCGACATCAACGGCGCCTACACGGCCGACGTCGCCCTGGAGTGCGCGCGCGCCATTGCGCCCCACGACATCCACTGGATCGAGGAACCGCTGCCGCCCGGCGATCTCAAGGGCTATGCCGAGCTGCGCGCCCGTTCGCCGATCGCCATCGCCGCCGGCGAGGCGCATCACACGGTGCGCGACTTTCGCGCCCTGATCGATGGACGATGCGTCGACATCGTCCAGCCGTCGATCCCCGGCACCGGCGGCCTTACCGAAGCCAAGCGGATCGCCAGCCTGGCTCACGCCCAGAATTTGCGGGTTGCACCGCATGTCTGGGGTGGCGCGGTCGGTCTCGCGACTGCCTGCCACTTCATCGCCGCCATGCCGGCCACCCCGCACACCGACCATCCGCCGCATCCGTTGATGCTCGAGTACGACATGAGCGACAATGAATTGCGCACCAGGCTGCTGCGGACGCCGTTGCGACTAGAGGCCGGCCACGTGCTGCTGCCGGACGGTGCCGGCCTCGGCATCGAGCTCGACTGGGAGGCGGTGGAGCGATACCGGGTCTGCTGAGGGGCAGCCCCACTGCCCGGCGCCCTTGCCTTGATCTGGGTCAAGGCGGGTATGAGCCGATGCGATCAGCGTCAGCGTTACCTCGACATGGGAGGTAAAGGTCATGATGACGCTTCAGGATCTCCGGCGAACGTTCTCGATCTTCGTGGACGGCAGACGGCGGCGCGGCCAGCTACAGCGTGAGATCGCACAACTCGCGGCGATGGGATCGCTCGATGCCGTCCTGGCGGATGTCGGCCTGACGCGGTCGCAGATCGAGCCCCTGATCGCAGGATGTGCCGGCTCCGCGGAACTACTCGACGCGATGCTTGCCAAGCTCGGAATCGATCCCGCCGATCTGGCGATCGAGAGCTTGCGCGATATGACGTGGAACTGCACGACCTGTCCGGACAAGGGCCAATGTCGCGAATCGTTGGCCGGCGCCGAGGAAGCGGACTTTCACAAGTTTTGCCCGAATGCCGTACAGCTCGACGAGGCCATGCTGAACCAGCGCCGAGCTCTCGCGTAGCATCGGGCGGCGGCTGCTCCCGGCACGCCGACGCTCTCACCATCCCGGATGGTGAGCCGGGACAGCGGCGCCGCGCGACGCCCATGCTCTTCACTTGGACCTTGGGTACTTGCCGATGGCCCCCCAGGCGGCGGCGTAGCGCGCTGCAGGTCACGAGCTTCATTCCCGCTGCGCAGCCGCCTTCTCAGCATCGTGATGCCCGCCGCGTGCAGTGGGCGCGAGAACGAGAGCGCGTGAAGTAGTCTTCGACCAAACCCAATGCCCATGACACCTGCCAAGCGCCGCGCCCGGCCGATGATTCCGCCGATTGCTGCGGCTTGCCGGGCGTGCCAATCTTCCCAGTCAAGGCAAACGACACGTTCTTGGGGGGGATTCACGCATGAACAGCGCAACGCGTCGGGCTTTCGCCGCCGCAGCAGGCCTCATTGCCCTCGGTCTGGCCGCCGGGGCGGCCGCCCAGCAGCCGGTCAAGATCGGCATCATCTATCCATTGAGCGGCAATTCGGCGAGCGCGGGCAATTACTCCAAGATGGCGATCGAAGTCGGCGCCGATGTCGTCAACAACGGTAATGCTGAGCTGGCCAAGATCATGCCGATCGCCAAGGGCGGCGGCCTGTCCGGCCTCGGGGGCGCCAAGGTCCAGTTGGTCTTCGCCGACAACCAGGGCACGCCGGCGGCCGGCCAGAACCAGGCGTTGCGCCTGATCTCCGAAGAGAAGGTGGCAGCGCTGATCGGCGCCTACCAGTCGGGCATCACCCTGACGGCGAGCGCCATCGCCGAGCGCCATGGCGTGCCGTTCCTCACTGCCGAATCGGTCGCCGCCAACCTGACCGAGCGTGGCTTCAAGTGGTTCTTCCGCACCACCCCGGTCGCCATCGACTTTGCGCGTGCCTATTCGACGTTCCTCAAGGAGCAGAAGGCGGCCGGCCAGAAGGTGGGCTCGATCGCGCTGGTGCACGAGAACACGGAGTACGGCAACTCGGTCGCCGGCGTGATCGCCGATCAGTTTGCCAAGGATGGCCTGCCCGTGACGCAGAAGATCGCCTACTCGGCCAATTCGAGCGACGTGCAGCCGCAGGTGCTGCAGCTCAAGGAGAAGAACCCCGACGTCGCGATCTTCATCTCCTACACGTCGGACGCGATCCTCTATGCCAAGACGATGAAGGAACTCGGCTGGAAGCCCGCGATCATGATCGCCGACAATGCCGGCTTCAACGATCCGGCCTTCATCAAGGCCATGGGCTCGACGGTCGAGGGTCTGGTCAACCGCTCGGCCTATGCCGGCGGCAAGCCGGGCAGCGTGCCGGCCATCTTCAACGACCTTTACAAGGCGAAGTCGGGTGTCGATCTCGACGATGTCTCCGTGCGCGGGCTTCAGGGCTTCCTGGTGATGGCCGATGCGCTCAATCGGGCCGGCTCGACCGACCCTGCCAAGATTCGCGACGCCCTCAAGGCGACCGACCTGCCGGCCAGCCAGATGGCGGCGGGCTACGACGGCGTGAAATTCGACGATAAGGGCCAGAACGTTCTCGCCTCCAGCCTGGTCACCCAGTTGCGTGGCGGCCAGTATCTGGCGATCTGGCCCAAGGCACGCGCCACCACCGAAGTGATCTTGCCGTACAAGGGCTGGTGAGACAGGGGTTGATGAGGGATCGCAGCCTGGCGTTGCAGGGCTGAGGGCGTGTCGACCACACTCGTGCAAGTGATCGTGAGCGGGCTCCTGCTCGGTGCGGTCTATGCCCTTTTCTCATCGGGCCTCACCCTGATCTGGGGCATGATGAACGTCGTCAACTTCGCGCACGGCGACTTCGTCATGCTCGGCATGTATACCGCCGTTATCGTATGGACGGCGCTGGGCGGAGGGCCGTTTGCCGCCGTGCCGGCCGCCGCGATCGTGATCGCGACGCTTGGCGTTCTGAGCTACTTCCTGCTGGTCCGCCACATCATGCGCGGGCCTATGCTGGCGCAGATTTTGGGCACCTTCGGCCTGGCGCTGTTCCTGCGTTATGTCGCTTTCTGGACCTTTGGGGCAGACTTCCGCACCTTGCCCGATACGCTGGTCGGCGGCTCGTTCCAGATCGCCGGCATCCGCTTCGAGGGCTCGCGCGTGCTGGCTGGCGGCATGGGCCTCGCGATCACGCTGATCCTGCATTTCGTGCTGACCCACACCTCGGTCGGCAGCCGCATGCTGGCGGTGTCGGAAGACGCCACGGCCGCCCAGCTCATGGGCATCCGGCCGCAGCGCATACAGGCGCTCGCCTGGGGCATGGCCGGCGCCGCCACCGGGATCGCCGGTGCGCTGATCGCCAACTTCTTCTACACCTCGCCGACCGTCGGCGAGACGCTCGCTATCCTGGCCTTTGTCACCGTGTCGTTCGGCGGCTTCGGCAGCGTCATGGGCGCCCTGGTGGCCGGCTTGATCATCGGTGTCGTCGAATCGCTCTCGGCCTATCTGGTCGGGCCGGTCTACAAGGACGTCATCGTCTATATCCTGTTCGTGCTCGTGCTGTGGTTCAGACCCCAAGGTCTGATGGGGAAAGCCTGATGGGCAAGGAATGAAGCGCTTCCTGCTGCCCGGTGCGCTGCTGCTGGCGGTGCTCGCCTATCCGCTGCTGGTGATGGGCTTCCCGGTCTACGAACGGCTGGGGGCGCTGGTGCTGCTGGCGGCGATCGGCGCCTCGGCCTGGAACATCGTCGGCGGTTATGCCGGCCAGGTCTCGGTCGGCCATGCCGTGTTCTTCGGCTTCGGCGCGTATTCGGCGGTCGTGGTCTACACGCATCTCGGCTGGCCGCCGATCGCCGGCGCGCCGATCGGCATGGTGCTGAGCGTGGCGCTCGCGGCGATGATCGGCGTGCCGACCCTTCGCCTCTCCGGCCACTATTTCAGCATGGCCACCATCGCCGTCGCCGAGCTGGTGCGCGTTCTGAGCTCGACCTCGGAATTCCTCGGCGGCGCACAGGGTCTCGGCGGGCCGGCCATGCCGCGCACCGTGTTCGATCTCTCGTTCATCTCGGCGATGCCGTTCTACTACATCTTCCTCGCCGTGCTGGCGTTCCTGCTCGGGCTGACCTGGTGGATGGAGCGCAGCCGCATGGGCTTCTACCTGCGCGCCATCAAGGATTCGGAGCGCGCCGCCCGCTCGCTCGGCGTCTCGTCCGGTCGCTACAAGCTCTATGCCTACATGCTGAGCGGCGCCTTCGCCTCGCTCGCCGGCTCGCTCTATCTCTGCATGTTCGGCTTCGTCGATCCCGAATCGGGCTTCGGCATCCTGATCTCGGTCAAGATGGTGGTGATGGCGGCTCTGGGCGGCGCCGGCCAGCTATTCGGGCCGTTGGTCGGCGCGCTCATTCTGGTGCCTCTCGAAGAGCTGTCGAACAGCTATCTCGGCGGCCGTGGCGCCGGCCTCACCTTCGTGGTCTACGGCGCCATCATCGTGATCATCGCTCGCTTCCTGCCGAGCGGCCTGCTGTCCTTGCTCGACCGCCGGCCGGCCAGGCCGCGTCCGTCGACGACATCGGAAGTCGCGAGTGGCCATGCTGATTGACGCGCGCAATGTCACCAAGGCGTTCGGCGCGTTCAAGGCGGTCGACGACGCCTCGGTGTCGGTCGAGGCGGGCGATATCCTCGGCTTGATCGGCCCCAATGGCGCGGGCAAGTCGACCTTCTTCAACTGCCTGACCGGCGACCTGCCGGTGACCTCGGGCACTGTGCTCTTCGACGGCGCCGATGTGACGCGTCGGCCGCCCGAGGCGCGCGCGGCACTCGGGCTCGCCCGCACCTTCCAGGTACCGCTCACCTTCGAATCGATGTCCGTGCTCGACAACGCCACGATCGGCGCCCTGCTGCGGCACGCCAACGCCCGCGAGGCGCGCGCCAAGGCACGCGAGGTGCTGCAGCGGGTCGGTCTCGGCGCAGCGATCGACGCCCCGGCACGCAGTCTCGGCACGCCGGGCCGCAAGCGGCTGGAGATCGCCCGCGCGCTCGCCTCGGAGCCCAAGGTCCTGCTGCTCGACGAGGCGATGGCTGGACTGACGCCGGCCGAGGTGCACGAAGCGATCGAGCTGGTGCGGCGCATCCATGGCGGCGGCATCACCATCGTGATCGTCGAGCACATCATGCAGGTGATCGTCTCGCTGGCGCAGCGTGTCGTCGTTTTCCATCAGGGGCGCGAGATCTCGCGCGGCACGCCGCGCGAGGTGACGAGCGATCCCAAGGTGATCGAGGCCTATCTCGGTCGTCGCCGCGTGCGGCATGAGGCCGATTCGTGAGTTCCAATGCCCCGCTGTTGCGTATCGAGCACCTTCAGGTGCGCTACGGCGACCTGATCGGTGTCGCCGACGTGTCGCTCGACGTGCCGACGGGTTCGGTCGTGGCCTTGCTGGGCTCCAATGGCGCCGGCAAGACGACGACGTTGAACGCGATCGCCGGCATCGTGCCGGCCTCGGCGGGCAGCGTGACGTTCGCCGGCGAGAACATCGCCGGCCAGCCGGCGTATGCCGTGGTGCGCAAGGGACTGGCGCTGTCGCCCGAAGGCTGGCGCCTGTTCACCCAGCAGAGCGTCGAGAACAATCTGATGCTGGGGGCGACGCCGCTCGCCGATCGTGGCCGCCTTCCCCGCCTGCTCGAGCGTGTCTACGCAGTGTTCCCGCGGCTCGCCGAACGGCGCAAGCAGCGCGCCGGAACGATGTCCGGTGGCGAGCGCCAGATGCTGGCGGTCGGCCGTGCGTTGATGAGCGATCCCAAGTTGCTGCTGCTCGACGAGCCCAGCCTCGGCCTGGCGCCGGCCATCGTCGATTCGATGTACGATGCGTTTGCCGCCCTCCATAGGGATGGCCAGACCATCCTGCTGGCGGAGCAGTCGGTCGACCTAGCCCTCGAGGCTGCCGACCATGCCTATGTCCTGCAGGTCGGACGCACGGTGCTGGAGGGCCCGGCGCGCGACCTGGCGACGAATCCCGACGTGCAGCGAATTTATCTCGGCGTCGAATAGCTTCATCGTTCGATCGAAGAGGTGCAGAGCGTCCGTGCCGGTTCGACGACCGCCACGTATGCGGGAATCGGGCAGGCCAGAGTTCTGCGCGTTCATGACGGCGCGACCAAAAAGTTGTAGAATTCCAATGAACAGGGGAGATTGCCATGCCGATGACTAATCGTCTTTACGCCGAGTTTCTGGGAACAGCCTGGCTGGTGTTGGGAGGCTGCGGCAGCGCCGTCCTCGCTGCGGCATTTCCCCAACTCGGCATCGGTTTCGTCGGCGTATCGCTGGCCTTCGGCCTGACCGTGCTGACCATGGTCTATGCGCTGGGTCCGGTGTCGGGCGGGCACTTCAATCCGGCGGTGACGGTCGGCCTGGCGTTCGGCGGGCGCTTCCCGTGGGGCGAGGTCGTGCAGTACATCGTCGCCCAGGTGCTGGGCGGGATCGCCGGGGCTGCGATCCTCTATGTCGTCGCCACCGGCAAGGCGGACGCCGCCATTGGCGGTTTCGCCACCAACGGCTATGGCGATCTATCGCCTGGCAAGTATGGCATGATGGCGGCGTTGGTCATCGAGATCGTCCTGACCTTCGGCTTCGTGACGGTGATCCTCGGCGCCACCGACGCCAAGGGGTCCCATCCCGCGGCTGCCGGCCTGGCAATCGGCCTTTGCCTCACCCTGATCCATCTTGTCAGCATCCCGGTCACCAACACGTCGGTGAATCCTGCCCGTAGCACGGCGCCGGCCTTGTTCGTCGGCGGCCCAGCCTTGTCGCAACTCTGGCTGTTCTGGGTGGCGCCCCTGGTCGGCGGCGCCCTCGGCGGCCTCGCCTACGGCTTGACGGGACGCCGGGACTGACCGACGGAGGTCGACAATGACCGTTGCCAAGTCGACTATCCTTGCCGGTGTTTTCCTTTTCTTGTCGCCCACGGCGTGGGCGCAGGATGGGTCGGTCGAGTTCCGGCTCGCCGCCGCGCCGAACAATATCCAGGGATGCATTGCGGCCGACCCGCAATTCACCCGGGTGCATACATTCACCTTGAAGAGTGGTCAGGCCGAGCTCACGTCGCCTGGTGGCATCCATACGAAGCTGAAGCTCGCCAAGCCCAACGTCTACGAGACCGACTACGAGCTGGGCCGACTGAATCTGCATCTCGTCGCCGATCTGGCGGCGACGCCGCCGTCACTCACCGTCACCGAGAAGAATCTCGGCTGCAAGTGGATGGGCGTAAAGCAGTAGGCCGCAGCCGCGCCTGCGTCGTCGTTCGCCATGAAGTCGTTTCGCTGGTCCGTACCGTTCAGCATCACGATCCTGGCGTTGATGGCGCTCATCCTGGCGCCGCTGGCCGGCGCCCTGTTGTGGCTCGGCTGGCGCTCGGTGAATTTCGTCGAACGGCTGAGCGGCGACCAGCGCGTGACCGTTCTCGAAGAGGCGATCGAGCGCTTCGTGTCGAACGGCCTGCGCGGCGTCGTCGCCGTCGGACAGACGCTCGCCGAGACGCCGATCTTCAGGATCGATCGAGGCCCGGAAGTCGACGACGAACGCCGGCGGCAGCTCGCGGCGGCTCTGACCCATCATCCGCTCGTCGGTGCTGCCTTTGTCGGCTTTCGCGATGGCCGCTTCCTCTATGTCGGCCGGCCGGACGCCTATTGGGATACACCCCGCACACCGTATGAGGATCAGAAGCCCGACTCCGTGCAGATGCTCACCATCGAGGGCAGCGGAACCGAGCGCCGGGAAACCTGGTGGTTCCAGAGCCCCGACGGGACGCGCAGTGAAGTGAGCGCGCAGCCGACCGACTACGATCCGCTGGCCCGACCTTGGTATGTCGACACGATGCATGCGGGTAAAGCCGTGCTGTCGCCACCCTACCGCTTCCTCCACTCGAAGAAGTTCGGCATTTCGGTCGGCGTGCCTCTGGCCGATGGTGAAGGTGTCATCGCCTTCGACTTCACCCTGGATGCCCTGTCGCAGCTCCTCACCGACTACAAGATCACCGAGAACGCTGTGATCATGGTGGGACACAGCGTCAGCAGTGTGGTGATCCAGTCCGAGCCCTGTTCGCCGGGCGCGCAAGGGTGCCTTCAGGGCGACGTCGAGGCGCGAGAAATCCTGCGCCGGACCATTCGCGAGACGATCGAGGAAGATCGCCGCATCGATCGCGAGATCACCATCAAGGGATACCAATACCGTCTGATCGTGCACCGCATGGCACCGGGCTTCGGGCAGCGTTTCATCGTGGCGGCGGCCGTGCCGCAGGCAGAGCTCGCCGCGGCTTCGCGGACGCTGATCGAACGGGCGGCCATTGCCGCTGCGATCGCCGTTACACTCGCCATCATCGCCGCGCTCGTCGCGTCGTGGCTGGTGTCGCGCTCGATCGCGCGAATTGCCGCCAAGACCGAACAGATACGCAGCCTGGATTTCTCGGATCGCGCACCGGTTCGCAGCCGCATCACAGAGGTCGCGCGACTGTCGGACTCCGTCGAGCGCATGCGCGAAGGCCTGGAAGTGTTCGGCCGCTACGTGTCCAAGAAGCTGGTGCAGCAGGTGATGCGCTCGCCCGAGAGCAGCGGCGTCGGCGGCGCGCGCCGCGAGGTCACCGTGATGTTCACCGACATCGAAAGCTTCTCGCTGCTCAGCGAGAGGATGGAGCCGGAGATCCTGACCGACCGCCTGTCGCGCTATTTCGACGCGCTGGGAACTGCCATATCGGCCAACAAGGGAATGATCGACAAGTACATCGGCGACAGCATCATGGCCTTCTGGAATGCGCCGGAGCCCGATCCCGATCATGTCGCCAATGCCTGTCGGGCCGCTCTGCAGGCCGCCGCCGCCAGCAACCGGCTGAGAGAGAAGTGGGCGGCGCGCGGGCGGCCGACCTTCCGGACCCGCATCGGCGTGCATACCGGCTGGGCGGTGGTCGGCAATGTCGGCGCGCGCGAGCGCATCAACTACACGCTGGTCGGTCCGGTCGCCAACCAGGCATCGCGGCTCGAAGGTCTCAACAAGGTCTACGGCACCGAGATCCTGGTGAGCGGCGAGGTCGTGCAGTCGACCGCGGATCGCTTTCTGTGGCGGCACATCGACCGGATCGTGGCCGCCGGCACGACTGAAGCACACGAGATCTACGAGCCCCTGGGTGAGATCGACGATGGGCGCCAATCGGAATTTCTTGCCCGATGGCGCGTCAGCCACGCTGCCTATGATGCAGGGCGGTTCGATGAGGCGTTGGCCGGGTTTCGCGCCCTTGCGGCCTTGCGACCCGACGACGGACCCAGCCGCGTCTTCGTCGCGCGCTGCGCTGCGTTCCTGCGGGACGGCACACCGCCCGGCTGGGACGGTGCCTGGCACTTCGACCGCAAATAACCTCGACTTGGTTAGGGCCTGTCCTCAATTGAGCCAAATGGTAGCCGCCGCGAGGTGGATAGCGGCGAGGAAATTGGTAGCGGTCTTATCGTAGCGAGTTGCGATGGCCCTGAAGCGCTTGAGGCTACAGTAGAAGTTCTCGATGAGATGGCGGGCCTTGTAGATCTGTTTGTCGTAAGGGCGGGGCTTTTTGCGGTTGCTCTTCGAGGGGATGACGCAGGTCTTGCCGGCGGCCTCGAGAGGTTCGATGAGGCGCTGGTCGGCATCGAAGGCTTTGTCGGCCAGCAGGGTGTCAGCCTTCATGTCAGGCAACAGGGCGTCGGCGCCCTGCAGGTCGTGGGCCTGGCCCGGCGTCAGGAAGAAGCGGACAGGATTGCCCAGAGCATCGACCAGGGTATGGATCTTGGTGCTCAGCCCGCCTTTGCTTCGGCCGATCGCTTGATCTTCGCCGTCTTTTTTTTGGCGCCGGCGCTATGCTGATGAGCGCGCACGATGGTGCTGTCGATCATGGCGTATTCGTTGTCCGCATCGGCCGCAAGAAGCTCGAACAGCCTGCGCCATACACCGCTCTTTGCCCATCGGCTGAAGCGGGTATGGACAGCCTTCCAAGCGCCGAAGCGCTCGGGCAGGTCGCGCCATGGGATGCCAGCTCGATAGCGGTAGATCACGGCATCGACGAACAGACGATTGTCCCTGGCGGTCGCGCCAACGTGACCCTCGCGTCCCGGTAGAATGTCCTTGATCCGATCCCATTGGTCGTCGCGAAGGGCGTAACGGCGCATCAGTCAGCTCCCAGTGGCCGACTGGCAAGGAGCATGTCGCGGGTCAATTGGGTAGCTCAGACCTTGGAAAATGTAGCCTCGACGACAACAACGCAAGATCGATTCAAAATTCCCGCTCATTTGATTCCATTATTACGCGAATTTCTTCTTCAATAGAGGACAGGCCCTAGTATCGAACCGTCACGCCCAGGGTGACGAAGCGGGTGCTGGTTTGATCGAAATAGGTGCCGACCAACAGGTCGAAGTCGAATGGCTCGCGCTCCCAGATGCGCGGCGTGTAGCGCAGCCCTACTTGTGTACCGACCAGCCCGCCTTGCGTGCGGCCAAAGGCTTCCAGCATCAAGTTTACGCCGGCGCCGACATTGGCTTCGACCTGAGCGCCGTAGAACAGCGCGTGGGGCACGTCGGATTGAAGATAGCTCCAGCCGGCGTTGAAATTGAGCCTGATCCTTGGGTCGAGCTGATAGGTCACGAGCGCCAGGAGCGACGCCATGCCCAGCTCGCCTGTTCGCAGGTTGACGCCGGCATTGAGACCCAGCCCGATGCCCAGTCCTGTATTTTCCACCGACTGGAAGTTGACCTTCATGGCCGGCCCCAGCAGCGGGCCGGCGATAAACTGATCCCAGAAGTGCTGGTAGGCGGCACCAATCTCCAGCCATGGCATCTTCAAGGTGGTGCAGGCCGGCGCCAGGTTGAAGTAACCGTCGCCCGGAATGAACCGCGTGGCCCACGTTTCGAGGTGGCAGACGCCTGGCGTCTCGACTTCGGCATCGTCGACGATGTGCGGGCCGCCTGCCGCCCATGCCTCGGCGACTGGCGAGAGCGCCGCCAGTACCAGGCTGGCGAAGGCGAGGAGGCGAAGCAGCTTCACGTCGACGCTACAATCGATGAGTCGTGTTACAGGCATTGGACAAGACGACGGCCCTCACCGACCGGAGGAATCCCACGTTCAAGCCTTCATCAGCGTGCGGACATGCGTCGATACCGACTCGGCTAGCGCATCGAGGTCGTAGCCGCCCTCGAGCATCGAGACAAGCCGGCCGCCGGCACGGCGGTCAGCGATCGCCAGCAGCGCCTCGGTCAGCCAGACGAAGTCCTCGGTTTCGACCTCGAGCTGGGCCAGCGGATCGGCAGCATGGGCGTCGAATCCCGCCGAGACGATGACGAGGTCGGGAGAGAACCGGTCGAGCGCCGGCAGGATGCGGTCGCGCCAGGCAGCGCGGAACAGGCTACCGCCGGATCCGGGCGACAGCGGCACATTGACGACGTTGTCGGCCACGCCGGTTTCGCTTGCAAAACCGGTTCCGGGATAGAGCGGGTACTGGTGCGTCGAGGCGTAGAACAACGATGGATCAGGCTCGACGACGGCTTGTGTGCCCTGGCCGTGATGGACGTCGAAATCGACGATGGCGACGCGTTCCGCGCCGTACCGGGCTTGGGCGTGGCGGGCGCCGACGGCGACATTGTTGAACAGGCAGAAGCCGCCCGGCACGTCCGGCGACGCGTGGTGCCCCGGCGGGCGGACCGCCGCAAAGGCCGTGCGCACCCGGCCTTGCATGACGGCGTCGACGCCGGCGACGGCCGCACCGGCGGCGTGCCGCACGGCCTCGGCGCTGCCGCCGCTCATGACGGTGTCACCATCGACCTGGACACGTTCGCCGGGGCCGGGGCGAATGCCCAGGATCGCCTCGACGTAGTCGTCGGGATGAACGCGAGTCAGCTCTTCACGGGAGGCGGGCGGCGCCTGGAGCCGTGGCTGGCCGGCGAATTGGGGGTCGTCCAGCGCCGCCAGAATCGCGCGCAACCGGTCCGGCCGCTCGGGATGATAGGGCCCGGTATCGTGCTCGAGGAAAGACGGATGGCTGATCAGGAGGGTCGCCATGGCTCCTCGCCTAGAACTTGGCCATCAGACGGCCGCTGAAGAAGTGCGCCGGACCGCGCACGGCATTGTAGGCCGGGTTGCCGATGAACTGATAGTCGGCCGTTACATAGATGCCCTTGGCGAGCCGCAGGGAGTAGTAGGCTTCGGCGACGACCTCGGTGGCATAGGTGAGCGCTCCGTCGCCCGCCGTGAGCCCCAGCCCGCCGTTCGCCAGGTAACTCGCATGGCCGGGCGAAACGCCATTCAACGCCCCGGCGAGGCCGACCGTGTCGTCGGGGCGGCCCCAAGAGGTGCCCTTGATCGATACGCCGGCGGACAAGCTCGCATCGATGTCGGTGAAGGCGAGGATCTCGCTGCGGCCGTCGTTCCAGCTCAGGCGCGCAAAGGCGCCGATATCATCGGCCAGCTCCTGGTCGATGCTGGCGTAGAAACCCCACTTCGTCCGGGCTCGCCGGGTCAACGGGATCGTGTCGTTGGCGTTGAGGCCGGGGTTCTGGGGGATCAAGGCGACGGCGTCGGTATAGGAACCCGCCCAGGCTCGCGTCGCCCAGACACCGAGGCGCGTCGTGCCCTTGCGGTCGAACGGCTGGTAGCGCAGCTCTAGCTCCCCGACGATGCCGCTGCGATTGATGATGTCGAGGTCGTAGACATTGGTGTCGGGCTGGTTGGCGACCAGGAAGTAGCCGGCCCGCACGGCCCAATTCGGCTGGTTCAATTCGGCTGTCAGGCCCCAGGTGAAGCCGACATTGTCGGCCGGATAGTCGAAGGCGCCCGCGCCCCAGATCGACCAGTTGAGGAAGTCGACACGCGGGTCGTTGGCGTAGGCATTGTTGTCGAAGAAGTCCTGCACGGCGTACTTGCCGGCGTAGATCGAGATGCGCGAGATGTCGCGTTCGCCGGAAAGCTGGCCGAGATCGCTTTCGACCTTCTCACGCTCGCCGCCCAATCCGAAGGTCTGACGGAGATAGAGGCGCGAGGTGTTGTAGCGCGGATAGGGGAAGGCGCGCTGGGCTTCGCCATTGGGAAAGCCGCCGGCGCCGGTGCTCAGCGCGACGCCATAGCCTTGCAGCAGCTCCGGATTGTAATAGAGCTCGCCACCGTTCCACAGCCGCACGCCGAGGAAGCCCGAGAGTCCCCAGGTCTCGCGGCTCTGGCCGACAGCGGGGAGGCTGTTCGGTCCATCATAGAGCGCGCGGATCGGCGGATAGCCTTGGTAGACGAACACCGATTGGCCGTGAACCTCGAACGACCCCGGGCCGCGATCGTCGGCTTTCTCGTTGTCCTCCTCGGGCTGGCCGAAGCGGTAGTTGAGGCCGAAGCGCACGCGTTGCAGATCGTACTGCGAATCGTAGCGCGACGGCGCTGACGCGAAGTTGAATCCGGTCCAGCCCAGCTTGGTGTAGAGGTATTCGGCACGCGCCGACCAGCGCGAATCGAGGCGATAGTCGATGCCGGCGCCCAGCGCGTATCCCAATCGGATATTGGAGGGGTTGCCATCTTCGTTTCCGGTATTGAGATCGATCCGCGAGAAGCGTGTGCTCGCCCAGGCGATGCCGCCGGTCAGGTAGGGCGTCCAGCGCCCGACGTCGTAGCCGACGCGCCCACGCAGCGTGGCCAGCCATTCGTATTCCTCGCTGACATAGCCCGAGCCGGTGGCGCGGTAGGACAGGACCTTCGAGGCGTCCTCGACATTGGGAAACGAGAAGTCGAGCTCGATGCCCAGCATCAGACGCGACGGCGTGGCGTATTCCCAGCCACCCTGCACGCCACCGAACAGGGCGCCGTAGGGATTGGTGCCGCCGGCCACGGCCGAGCCGATCGGATCGTTGAGCGTGGCGCTCGCAGTGCCGAACATCAGGCCGACATGGGCGCCGGCATAGAACGAACCGCCGGTCCGCCGCTTCTCCTCCTCCGCCTCGGCGGGCAGGATGGGTTGGAACACCGCCACAAGCAATGCAATAGCAACGCCCAGTCTCCTCGCGCAGCGCACTCCCAAAGCCGACGCTCCGTGCTTGCTCCCGACGCCTGTGGCCAAGCGCCTTCCATTGACTCCCCTTTACCTTGAGAGGCCTCGCAAAGCGACGATAAGATGCCCATCTGCCGCCTGGGAGGATCATATGATGTTGCGTTCACTCGTCGTTGCCGCCCTGTCCTTGGGGGCAACCGAGGGTTTTGCCCAGGAAACGAGCTTCCTGCTGATCAACGGCACCAGCTATCCCATCAGCCAGATGTCGGTGTCGCCGAACAGCCTCGGCTTCTGGACGCCCAATGTGCTGCACGGACCGCCGATCCGGCCAGGCGAGCGGCGGCAGGTGACGTTCAATGCGCCAACGACCTACTGTCAGGCGGACATGAGGATCGGCTTTACCGATGGCGGCCCCCCGGTGGTGTGGCAATACCTGAACATCTGCACGCTGAGCAGGATCAAGCTGCAGTACGACCGCATGAGCGGCGTGCCCACGGCCAGTTACGACGAATAGGGACAGCGAGGAGCCATGGCGAACGACACCGGACTGCCCTTCCTGCACGAGACCTCGGCAACGGGTGCGCTGCCGCTCGTCGGCGCTGCGCTGCGCCTGCCGTTCGACAACAGCTACGCTCGTCTGCCCGACCGCTTTTTCGCCCGCCTGGCGCCGACTCCGGTGAGCGCGCCCCGTCTGGTGAAGCTCAACCGTGGCCTCGCCGAGGAGCTTGGACTCGACGCCGATGCCCTGTCCTCCCCCGAAGGGGTCGCCATGCTGGCGGGCAACCGTATCGCCGCGGGCTCGGAGCCGATTGCGCTGGCCTATGCCGGGCACCAGTTCGGCAACTTCGTGCCTCAGCTCGGCGACGGCCGCGCCATCTTGTTGGGCGAGGTCTCGGATCGGCAGGGCCGGCGGCGCGATATCCAGCTCAAGGGTTCGGGGCCGACGCCGTTTTCGCGGCGTGGCGACGGGCGGGCGGCCGTGGGGCCGGTGCTGCGCGAATACATCGTCAGCGAGGCGATGGCCGCGTTCGGCATTCCGACGACGCGCGCGCTCGCAGCCGTGCTGACTGGCGAGCCGGTGTTTCGTGAGACCTCGCTGCCCGGCGCGGTGCTGACCCGTGTGGCCTCGAGCCACATCCGTGTCGGCACCTTCCAGTTCTTTGCCGCCCGCGAGGATGTCGAGGCGTTGCGCCTGCTCGCCGACCACGTGATCGACCGCCACTATCCCGAAGCCCGCGACGCGGCCCAGCCGTATCGCGCCTTGTTCGAGCGCGTGATTGCCCGCCAAGCCGAGCTGGTGGCGAAATGGATGCTGGTCGGATTCATCCATGGCGTCATGAACACCGACAATTGCTCGATCGCGGGCGAGACGATCGACTACGGCCCCTGTGCGTTCATGGACCAATACGACCCCAAGACCGTGTTCAGCTCGATCGACCACGGCGGCCGCTATGCCTATGCCAACCAACCGCGCATCGCCAATTGGAACCTGGCGCGGTTCGGCGAGACGCTGCTGCCGTTGATCGCGGACGATGCCGAAGCCGCCTTGGCGATCGCCAACGAGTCGCTGGGCGACTATCAGAAGCACTACGCCGAGGCCTTGATGGCCGGCATGCGCCGCAAGCTCGGCCTGTTCACGTCGGAGGACGGCGATGGTGCCTTGGCTCAGGATCTGCTGAACGCAATGGCGGAGGGCGAGGCGGATTTCACATTGACCTTCCGGCGTCTCGATCCCGAGCTGGATATCGCTGCGCGCGCGCTGTTCACGAACCCCGAGGCCTATGACGCCTGGGCGGTGCGCTGGCGCGAACGGCTGGCGCACGAGCCGCAGGATGCGGCGGCGCGGCGCACGGCAATGCGCTCGGTCAATCCGGCCTACATTCCCCGGAACCACCGCGTCGAAGCCGCCCTGGCGGCGGCCATCGAGGAGGACTACGCGCCCTTCGAGGAGCTTCTGACTGTGCTGGCGCGGCCGTTCGACGAGCGGCCCCAATACGCCGCCTACGCCGAGCCGCCCTCTGCCGAGCAACGAGTCTGTCAGACCTTTTGCGGCACCTGAAGCGCGGCGGCGAGGCGACTAAATTCCTCGTCGTTCGCCGGTAGACCGAATCGCAACAAGGTTGGCCGATCGGCAAAGCGTCGGACATGGATGCCATGGCGAGCGAGAGCGTCGGCGAGGCGAGGGGCCTCGCCATGCTCGAAGAGCCTGAACAGCATCGTTCCGCCCCGGAGCCTGCAGCCGGCCGCCGCGAGCAACGCGTCGAGCCTCTCGCGATGCGTCGCAAGGCGCAGGGCCGACGCGGCCAACCAGGCATCGTCCGCCAGCGCCCGCCGGCCGATCTCCAGGGCGGGACCGGACACCGCCCAAGGGCCGAGCGTGCGGCGTAGCTGTTCCGCCATGGTCGGCGATGCAATGGCGAAGCCCAGGCGAACGCCGGCCAAACCATAGGTCTTGCCGAACGATCGCAAGACGACCGTGTTGTCCGGGAGCCCGCCGGCCAGGCTGGCGGTGGCGGGCGACAAGTCGATGAACGCCTCGTCGACAATCAGCAAGCTCGCTTCGAGAGCACGCAGCGCGTCGGCCGGGACGAGCCTGCCGGTGGGATTATCCGGGTTGACGATCACCACCACGTCGGCACCCGCTGCGGCGGTGAGGTCGGCGACAACGGAGACGTCGTGGCCGCCCCGGCGCCAGCACAGCTCGTGCTCGGCGTATGTCCGTCCTACGATCGCAACGCGCGATCTCGCCCGCAGGCGCGGCAGGACCTGGATCAGGGCCTGGGTGCCCGGCGCGGCGGCCATCGCTGCACCGTTGCCGACGCGGTAGCGGCCAGCGGCTGCAGCGAGCAGCGCTTCCTCGGCGGTGCGGGAGGGCAGGCGCGACCAGCTATCCGCCGGCAGGTCGCCGATCGGATAGGGGATCGGGTTGATGCCGGTGGACAAGTCGATCCAGGGTCGGGGGGCCTGCGGATAGCGTCGGCCCACCGCCTCGAGGTCGCCACCGTGCTCGATCGGTTTTTCCCCCGCGGTCGCCGTGATAGGCACATCTGCCATGTTCGCCGAGCTCGCCCTCATTGCCGTCGCGACCGAAGCGATCATCGGCTATCCCGACGCGGTCTTTCGACTGATCGGTCACCCGGTGACCTGGATCGGTCGGCTCATAACATGGTGCGACGAGGCATGGAATTCGCCCACCGCGTTGGCGCCGACGCGCCGCTGGCGAGGCTTGCTGACGCTCCTGCTTCTGATTGCCGCGTCCGTGGCCGCGGGCGTCGCGACCACGGCGATCGTCGACCGTCTCTTGCCGTCGTTGGCCGCATTGATGGTCTGCGGGGTGCTCGCCAGCAGCCTGCTCGCCCAGCGCAGCCTCGATACGCATGTGCTCGCAGTCGCCACGGCGCTCGAACAGGGCGGCCTGGCGGCGGGCCGGCAGGCCGTCTCGCAGATCGTCGGCCGGGACACCAAGTCTCTCGATGAGGCCGCGGTGTGCCGGGCGGCGATCGAGAGCCTGGCGGAGAACTTCTCCGACGGCGTCGTGGCGCCGTTGCTCTGGATGGTCATCGGCGGGCTGCCGGGCGCCCTGGCCTACAAGGCGATCAATACCGCCGACAGCATGATCGGCCACAAATCCGAACGGTATCTTGCCTTCGGTTGGGCATCGGCGCGCTGCGACGATCTCGTCAATCTTCCGGCGTCGCGATTGTCCGCTCTGTGGCTGGCGCTGGCGGCCGCCTTGCTTGGCTTGTCGCCTCGGGCGGCGCTGGCGACGGTATGGCGCGACGCCGGGCGTCACCGGTCGCCCAATGCCGGCTGGCCGGAAGCGGCGATGGCCGGTGCCTTGACCATCCGCCTGTCCGGCCCGCGCCTGTACCAGGGCCGACCCGTGCAGGAACCGTGGGTCGGCGAGGGGACCGGCGATCTGACAGCGCAGCACATCCGGGCAGCCCTGAAACTTTACCGCGTCGCCTGCGGCCTGCAGATCGCGGTGCTTGGGGCGCTGATGATCAGCCTGGGACGGTGAGCCGGGGCGGGCGCGCCAGGTCGAGCAGCCGGTGGCAGTCGACGTGTCGCTCGAGATGGTCGGCAAGCAGGTCGAGGGTGATATCGATTTCGGGCTCATAGGCGAAAGCGGACACCCCCGCGCCGATGCGCTGCAGCCAGTGGCGTCGCTGACGATCGTCCGTCATCAGGCCATGAATGTAGCAGCCCGAGATCCGGTCGTTCGCACTGGCCGTGCCGTCGAGGCGACCGTCGCCAAGCCTGAGAAGCGGGTGGCCGCCCTTGCCATTTGGGCGATGCGTCGTTCGCCCGATATGCATCTCGTAGCCTTTGAAGGGCACGGCACCGACGACCGTCTCGCCCGATGTTTCGATCAGGATCTTCTCGCCTTCCAACACCGTGTCGATGTCGAGCAGGCCGAGACCGTCGACGGTCGCGGGCGGACCTTCGATACCGTCGGGATCGGCGATCGTGCGGCCGAGCATCTGGTAGCCGCCGCATATGCCCAGGACGTGACCGCTGCGCCGCAGGTGGGCCGCCAGGTCGATATCCCATCCGGCCTGCCGCAGGGCTGCGAGGTCGGCGATGGTCGCCTTCGATCCAGGCAGGATGACAAGCGTGCAGTCGCCGGGAATCGCCTCGCCGGGCCGCACGAACATCAGGTCGACGGTCGGTTCGAGGCGCAGGGGATCGAAATCGTCGAAGTTGGCGATGCGTGGATAGGCGAGCACCGCGATCCGCGTGCGATCCTGTCCGGCCGCAACGTTGTGCCCCGCTATCCCGAGCGCGTCTTCGGCCGGCAACCGCCCGGCCGACTCGAAGTAGGGCACCAACCCGAGCGCCTGCCAGCCGGTGTGTCGGGCGATGGTCGTCATGCCGTCGTCGAACAGCGTGGGATCGCCGCGGAAACGGTTGACGATGAAGCCCACGATCATCGCCGCGTCGGCCGGATCGATCACGGCTTTGGTCCCTACCAGGCTCGCGATCACGCCGCCGCGGTCGATGTCGCCCAGCAGCACGACAGGGACGTCGGCCGCCCGGGCGAAGCCCATGTTGGCGATATCGGAAGCGCGCAGATTGACTTCCGAGGCCGAGCCGGCGCCCTCGACCAGGATCAGGTCGGCGCTGGTTGCCAGCCGGGAAAAGCTGTCGAGCACGGCCCCGAGCAGCCCGGGCTTCATCGATTGGTACTCGCGCGCGCGCGCGTTGCCCATGACCTTGCCCTGGACGACGACCTGGGCGCCGATCTCGCTCTGGGGCTTCAGCAGGACCGGATTCATGTGCACGCTGGGCGGAACCCGCGCGGCGCGCGCCTGCAAGGCTTGGGCACGGCCGATCTCGCCGCCGTCGGCCGTCACGGCGGCATTGTTCGACATATTCTGTGGCTTGAAAGGCCGCACCTCGAGGCTGCGTCGTGTAAACAGCCGCGCGAGCCCGGCGACGATCAACGACTTGCCGACGTCGGAGCCTGTGCCCTGGATCATGAGGGCGCGAGCAGCCATCAGAACTCGATGCCTTCCTGGGCCTTCACGCCGGCGGCGAAGTGGTGCTTCACCAACGTCATCTCGGTCACGAGATCGGCTGCCTCGATCAGCTCGGGCTTGGCGTTGCGGCCGGTGACCACGATGTGCTGGTCGGGTCGCCGGGCCTTCAGCGCCGCCATGACCTCGCCGATCTCGAGGTGGTCGTAGCGCAGGGTTATGTTGAGTTCGTCGAGCACGATCAGCCGGATGGCGGGATTGGCCATCAGCTCGCGCGCCTTGGCCCAGGCGCGTCGAGCGGCCTCGACGTCGCGGTTTCGATCCTGGGTTTCCCAGGTGAAACCTTCACCCAGCGTGTGCCATTCGACCTGGTCGCCGCCCAGTCGCTCGATGGCGGTCCGCTCGCCGGTCTGCCAGGCACCCTTGCCGAACTGAACGACGCCGCAGCGCAAGCCGCGACCGACCGCGCGCACCAGCAGGCCCCAGGCGGCCGTCGACTTGCCTTTGCCCTTGCCGGTATGGACGATCAGCAGGCCCTTTTCCGTGGTCTTGCTCGCGACCTCGGCGTCCTGGATCGCCTTGCGGTTGGCCATTTTCGCCTTGTGGCGGGCATCGTCGGAGGGTTCAGCGGCCATCGTTGCGTGCTTTCGGGTCGGGAGCGGCACAATGGGCGGCTGAACCGCGACCAGCAAGCCAGTTGACGGGGCTTCCTCGTGGCCCGTATCAAGCAGCCGACGGTGCCCCTCACGGGGATCAAAAGGGAACGCGGTGCCATCGCAATCCGCGGCTGCCCCCGCAACTGTAGTCGGAAAGCCAAAGGCCAAAGTACCACTGGGAAACCGGGAAGGTGGCCGGCGGCGAGGACCCGAGAGCCAGGAACCTGCCGTCGCATCGCCGTTCCGAGCCGCTGCGCGGGGAGTCGCAGAGGTCAGGCACACCCGACGCCGTCGTGGCATCGGGCTCCGTCGGGCGGTACCTGAGTCGGGTCTTGCCGGATCCGCGACGACGGAGGAAGCCGTGCTGTCTTCGACCTCAAAGCTCGCCGCCTGTGCCGGCGTCGCCACCGTGGCTGTGCCGGTGTCGGCCTTCGCCCATCACGTCATGGACGGCAAGATGCCGGTGACCTTTCTGCAGGGGTTCCTGTCCGGAATCGGTCACCCGGTCATCGGCGTCGACCACCTCGCCGCCATTGTCGGTGCCGGGCTTCTGGTGGCGCTCGCCCAGCGCGGCGTCGCGCCGCTGCTGGCTTTCAGTGCCGCTTTGATCGCGGGCGTCGGGCTGCATCTCAGCGGGGTCGACCTGCCGATCAGCGAGCTTTTGGTCGGACTCTCGACCATCGCGATCGGCGTGCTGGTCCTGCTGCGCCAGTCGATGCGACCGGCCGCGGCCGCTGGCTTGCTTGCCGTCGTAGGTCTGCTGCATGGCTACGCGCTCGGCGAATCGATCGTCGGTGCCGAGCCGGCACCCCTCGTCGCCTACCTTGCGGGCTTGCTGATCATCCAGACTGTCGTTGCCTTCGCCGCCTACGCCCTGCTCGCGCGCCTGCCGGCACGCGCCATGGCAATGACCATTGCCGGCATCGCGGTGGTGCTGGCTGGCGGGATCACGGCGGCGGCGGCGACCGGTCTGGTCGGCTGAGGTTCCGTGACGTCATCGACCGTCCATGTCTGCGTCACCTGCCGCAGCGAGGCCATGCCAACGGACGGGGAGCGTCCGGGCGCACGCCTTCTGGCGGCTGTCGAAGGTCGCCCCGAGCCCGAACGCGCGGGCCTGAATGTCGTCGCCGTCGAATGCCTGTCCAATTGCCAGCGAAGCTGCAGCGCCGCCGTCACCGCGCCGGGCAAATGGACCTACGTGATCGGCGGCCTCGATCCCGACCTGCACGCCGGCGACATTCTCGAATTCGCGCGCCTGCACCAGGCCCATGAGCAGGGCCTGCCGGTGTGGCGCGAGCGGCCCATTCATATCCGCAAGAACACGATTGCCCGCGTCCCGCCGATGCAATCGGTCAAGGAGCAGACATGAGCATTGCCAAGGTCCCTTGCACCATCGTCACAGGCTTCCTGGGAGCCGGGAAGACCACGCTCGTGCGGCACGTGCTGGAGAATGCCAACGGGCGCCGGCTCGCCGTCATCGTCAACGAGTTCGGCGATGTCGGCATCGACGGCGAGATCCTGAAGAGCTGCGGCATCGACAGTTGCCCGGAGGACGCGATCGTCGAGCTGGCCAACGGCTGCATCTGCTGCACCGTCGCCGATGACTTCGTGCCGGCGATCAAAGGGCTGCTCGATCGGCCGTCGCCGCCCGAGCACATCGTCATCGAGACGTCGGGCCTTGCGCTGCCCAAGCCGCTGGTGAAGGCGTTCAACTGGCCCGAGATCGCCTCGCGCGTCACTGTCGACGGCGTGGTCGCCGTGGTCGACGGTGCAGCAGTTGCCGCCGGCCGGTTTGTCGACGATCCCGCGGCGATCGCCCGCCAGCGCGCCGAGGACTCCTCGCTCGACCACGACAATCCGCTCGAAGAGGTGTTCGAGGACCAGATCCTGTGCGCCGACCTGGTGATCCTGAACAAGGCGGACCTGATGTCGGCCGACGATGTCGCCAACGTGACGAGCCAGATCGGCAAGACGTTGCCGCGCGCCGTGAAGGTCGTCGAGGCCGAGAACGGCCAGGTGCCGATCGATATCCTGCTGGGCCTCGGCGCCAAGGCCGAGTCCGATCTGGCGAGCCGTCCGTCGCATCACGAGCTCGAAGGCGAGCATGATCACGACGATTTCGACACGTTCATCGTCGACCTGCCGGCCTATGCGTCGCCCCAGGCGCTGGTCGATCGCATGGTGAAGGCAGCCGAGCAGCACGACGTGCTGCGCATGAAGGGTTTTGTCCAAATCGCCGGAAAGCCGATGCGGCTTTTAGTGCAGGGTGTCGGCGCGCGCATCCAGCACCATTTCGATCGCAAGTGGCCGGCTGGTGAGGCTCGCCAAGGCCGGCTGGTGGTGATCGGCGAGAAGGGCTTCGATCGCGACGCCATTCGCGCCCTGATCGCGGGCTAGCGCCGGATCGCGGAGCGCGCAGCATGCACGTCCTCGCAACCGAGCTTGCGACGCTGGACGAATCGGAGGTCGCGGTCGACCTCGGCCAGTCGCCGGCCGACATGGTGGTGCTGTCCTTCTCCGACAGCGACCTGTCGGCGCTGGCCGCCGGCTGGGAGCAGGACTCCGACCGTCTGCCCGGCCTGCGTCTGGCCAGCCTCAAGCGGCTCAAGCATCCGATGTCGGTCGACCTCTATGTCGAGAGCGTGGTGTCGCGCGCGAAGATCGTGATCGTGCGTTGCCTGGGCGGGCTCGATTACTGGCGTTACGGGCTGGAGCGCATTGCCGACACGGCGCGCGACACGGGCCTGCTGTTCGCGGCGCTGCCGGGCGACGATCGCGACGACCCTCGGCTCGCTGGCGTCTCGACCCTGGTCGGTCAACACCGCGCCCGCCTGGAGGGCTTCTTTCGCGAAGGCGGGGTCGAGAATTTGCGGCAGGCGCTGCGCTATGCGGCGGGCTTGATCGGTTGTGACTTGCCGTGGGTGCCGCCCGATCCGGTCGGGCCTGTTTCCCTCCTCGGCGAGCCTGCGGCCGACAAGCCTGTCGCCCTGGTCGTGCTTTACCGCGCCAATCTCGTGGCGGGCGATATCGCGCCGGTCACCAGCCTGATGCAGGCGCTCGATGGCTACGGTCTCGCGCCGCTCGGCGTGGCGGTGAGCAGCCTCAAGGATCCGCTGGTGGCACCGGTGCTGGAGGGCCTCATCGCCCATCACAAGCCCGCCATCGTGCTCAACACCACGGCTTTTTCCGCGTTGCGCGGGGACGACACCACACTGCTCGATGCCGCCGACGTGCCGGTGTTGCAGGTCGTGCTGTCGGGCAGTGCTCGAGACGCTTGGCAGGCCTCGCCGCGCGGCCTCTCGCCGTCCGATCTCGCCATGAACGTCGTGCTGCCCGAGCTCGACGGCCGGCTCCTGACGCGGGCGATTTCCTTCAAGGCTGCTCAGCCTGCCGATCCGCGGCTCGAATTCGCTTGCGTTCGCCACGAGCCCGACGCCGAGCGGATCGACTTCGTCGCCAGGCTCGCGGCAGCCTGGGCGCGGCTCGGCCGCACACCGCGCTGCGAGCGGCGTCTTGCGCTGGTCCTGTCGGACTATCCGGCGCGCGGTGGGCGGACCGGCTATGCGGTCGGCCTCGACACCGCCGCCAGCACCGCCGAGATCCTCGATCATCTGCGCCGTGAGGGGTACGACACCGGCGGCCATGACTGGCGGGCGGCCGATGTCGAACGACTGCTTCAGCGCAACGCCGAGACGATCGAGATCTCGGCGGCGGATCACTGCCAATGGCTCGAAACCCTGCCCGGTTCGCTGAAGCAGACCCTTGAGGAGACGTGGGGCTCACCCAGCCAAGAAGCCTTCGAGGTTCCCGCGCTTCGCTGCGGCAAGGTGCTGGTGCTGCTCCAGCCCGACCGAGGGGCGGGCGGTGATCGCAAGGCGGGCTATCACGATGTCGATTGTCCGCCGAGCCATGCCTATCTCGCGCTCTACACTTGGCTGCGCGAGGTCGCGAAAATCGATGCGATGATACACCTCGGCACGCACGGCACGCTGGAATGGCTGCCCGGCAAGGCGCTGGCGCTGTCCGCCGAATGTTGGCCCGAGGTGGTGTTGGGCGCCGTGCCGGTCATCTACCCGTTCATCGTCAACAATCCGGGCGAGGCAGTTCAGGCCAAGCGCCGACTCGCCGCCGTCACGCTCGGCCACCTCACGCCGCCCTTGAGCGCAGTCGGCCTGCACGGGCCGCTCGCCGAGCTGGAAGGCATCATCGAGGAGTATGCGGCGGCGGACGGCCTCGATCGCCGCAGATTGAGCTATCTCGAGGACGAGATCGTCGAGCGGGCGTGGTCGAGCGGGCTTGCCGGCGAATGCGGATTGATCGAAGGCGAGCCGAACCGGCAGGCGATCGCCAAGCTCGACGCCCAGCTTTGCGACATCAAGGAACTCAGCATCCGCGCCGGCTTGCACGTATTCGGCCGCGACCCCGACGAGGCCACGATCCGGGCACTCGCTTTGGCCACGGGCAGGGAGGCCGCCGTTCGCGCGTCGGCCGGCTGCGAGCGCGCGGCGTTGTTGGCGGCTCTCGACGGGCGTCGCGTTGCGCCGGGGCCGGCCGGAGCGCCGACGCGGGGCCGCGCCGACGTGCTGCCGACCGGGCGCAACCTCACGGCGATCGATCCGCGCGCCATTCCGACACGCACCGCCACCGCAATCGGCGTCCGCGCAGCCGACGAGGTCGTGCGACGCTATCTGCAGGATCACGGCGAGCCGCCGCGCGTGCTGGTGCTCGATCTGTGGGCGTCGGCGTCGCTCAGAACCGGCGGCGACGATCTCGCCCAGGCATTGCATTATCTCGGCGTCCGCCCGACGTGGGACAAGGCGTCCAGCCGGGTCATCGGCGTCGAGATCCTGCCGCTGGCGACGCTCGACCGGCCACGCATCGACGTGACCCTGCGCATCTCCGGCCTGTTTCGCGACATCTTCGAGGCACAGATCGCCTTGTTCGACATGGCGGTGCGCCGGGTCGCCGAGCTCGACGAGCCGGCCGACGACAATCCGCTCGCCGAGGCGCGCCAGCGCGGCGCCGACCTGTCGCGGGTGTTCGGCGGCGCACCGGGCAGCTACGGCGCCCGGGCCGCCGACGTGGCACTCGACGGCGACTGGCGTACCCGCGAGGAATTGGGAGAGGTCTATCTCGCTGCGGTCACGCACGCCTATGGCGGGACCGATGCCATCCGTGCGGCGGGCGATGGGTTTCGTGATCGGGTCTCCGAGGCCGATGTGCTGGTCCATCCGCAGGACGACCGCGAACGCGACCTGCTGGACGGCGACGGCGTCGCCGATTTCGCCGGCGGCTTTGCCGCGGCGGCTTCGCTGCTCGGCAATGCGCCGGAACTCTACCATCTCGACACCAGCCGGACGGAGGCGCCGAAAGCGCGGCGGCTGGCGGAGGAGATCGCACGTGTCGTACGCGGCCGGCTGACCAATCCGCGCTGGATTGCCGGCATGCTGGCGCACGGCCATCGCGGCGTCGCCGAGATCGCTCAGGGTGTCGATGCGCTCTACGCCTTCTCGGCCACGGCTCGCGTGGTGCCAGGCCCCTTGTTCGACGCGACGCATGCCGCCTTGATTGCCGACGACACGGTGCGTCAGGCGATGATCGACAAGAATCCCGCGGCCGCGGCGGCAATCGCCGAGCGGCTGCGCGACGCTCTTTCCCGCGGCCTGTGGCAGACGCGGCGCAATTCGGTCGAGCGCGAGCTCGACCTCGCGATTGGCGGAGGGCGCTCGTGAGCATGGCGACCATTGCTGTCAAAGGCTGGTGCCCGGGCGCCCTGCAGCCCATGCCGAGCGGCGATGGACTGATCGTCCGCATCAAGCCGTTCGGCGGTGCCCTCATGCCCGACCAGGCGCGCGGCTTGGCCGATCTCGCGGGGTGCCTGGGCAACGGTCATATCGATCTCACGCGTCGCGCCAACCTGCAGATTCGCGGCCTCGCCGCGACGGATCTGCCCCAGTTTCACGAGAGGCTGCGCGAGCTCGAGCTGATCGACTCCGATGTCGAGACCGAGGCGACGCGCAACCTCATGGTCGGTCCGCTCGCCGGGCTCGATGAGGCGACGGTCGATGTCCGTCCTTTGGCGCGAGCGATTTCCGAGCGGCTTGTCGGTGATCCGCGATTACGCCTGCTGTCGCCCAAGTTCGGCCTGCTGGTCGACGGTGGCGGCCCATTGTCGATCGCCGGCGAACGCGCCGACGTCGCATTGCTCGCGTGCGACGAGAACACGGTGGCATTGGGAATCGATTCGGCCGAGGGTACGCGCTGGCTCGGAGTGGCGCCGATCGAGTCGGCGCCGGCGGTCGCCATGGCGGCGATCCACGGCTTCCTCGATGCCGCCGGTGGTCGGGGCCGCATGAGGAGCGTTCCTTTCGAGAGGGCGACCATCGCCATTCGACAACGAGTCCGTGCTGCAGGCGCATCACTCTTGTGGACCGCGGACGTCCCGCCTGCTCATGAGCCCGATCGGGCGGGACGACCGCAGTCCGCAAGAGCGACGTGTGCCCGGCAGGGAGTCTTCGGCAGCGTTGTTGGGGTCGCAGCACCGTTTGGCCGCGTGGAAGCCGCCGAGCTGCGCGATCTGGTCGCCCTCGCGGCGGAGGGCGGGGCCATCGACATCCGCCTGTCGCCTTGGCGCTCGCTGTATTTCGGCCTCCGTGACGGAGCGGCGGCGCACTCGGCCGCCGCTGGCGCGCGGGCCCTCGGCTTGATCGTCGATCCGAGCGACCCCCTGCTCGGGATCGACGCTTGTCCCGGCGCGCCGGAATGCGAGTCGAGCCGTGTCGAGACGCGTCGGGATGCACGATGGCTGGCGACGCTTGCGGCGGCACGTGGCTATACGGGCCGCATTCATGTCTCCGGCTGTGCCAAGGGGTGCGCGCGTTCCGAGGCGTCCGATCTGGTGTTGGTCGGCGATTCGGGTGGGTACGGCGTGGCTCACAACGCAACCGCGCGGGATGCCATGGAACGCCGCGTCTCGCGCGATGCGCTCGCCGACCTGTTCGCGGAGATGCACCGTGGTTGACCCGCGCGCCTATATTCGCGACGGCGCCGAGATCTATCGCCGGTCGTTCGCCATCATCCGCGCCGAGGCCGATCTGGCGCGCTTCGAGGCGGCGGAAGAGCGCGTCGTCGTCCGTCTCATCCACGCCTGCGGCATGACGGAGATCGCGCGCGATGTCGCGATGTCGGTGGATTTCTGCTCGAGGGCACGGGCGGCGTTGGTTGGCGGCGCCCCCATCCTCTGCGATTCGAAGATGGTGGCCAACGGCATCACGCGCACCCGCCTGCCGGCCGCCAATGACGTGGTCTGCACGCTCGACGATCCGTCGGTGCCTGGTCTCGCGCGCGCCATCGGCAACACGCGCACGGCCGCCGCGCTGGAGCTCTGGCGTGATCGCCTGGGGGGATCGGTCGTGGCCATCGGCAATGCGCCGACCGCACTGTTTCGGCTGCTCGAGTTGATCGACGCGGGTGTACCTGCGCCAGCTGCGGTGATCGGCTTGCCGGTCGGTTTCGTCGGCGCGGTCGAATCGAAGGAGGCACTGGCCGCCGATGGTCGGCTGCCGTTCCTGATCGTGCGCGGCCGCAAGGGAGGCAGTGCGATGGCGGTGGCTGCCGTCAACGCGCTGGCCAGTGAGCAAGAATGATTGCGCTGGAGACGCTGGCGGGTGCCGCGACGGCGGGCACGCTCTATGGCATCGGCGTGGGACCGGGCGACGTGCGCTACCTCACCCTGCGCGCTGCCGGCCTGGTCGGTAGTGTCGATGTAGTCGCGTACTTCGCCAAGAAGGGGCGCGTCGGCAATGCCCGCCGCGTCGTCGCCCCTTTGCTTGCCGGGGGCCGCGACGAGCGCCGCTTCGAGTATCCTTTGACCGATGAGGTCCCGGCCGAGAGCGCCGACTACCAGGCGAGCATCGGTGCGTTCTATCGGGATACGGCCGAGCAGATCGCCGGCCTGCTGCGTCAAGGCCGGTCGGTCGGGCTGCTGGCCGAAGGCGATCCGTTCTTCTATGGCTCCTTCATGCATATGTGGCGGCGCCTCGCGCCCGATTTCCCGGTCGAGGTGGTGCCTGGCGTCACCGGCATGTCGGGCTGCTGGACGCGCGCCAACCTGCCGATCACCTGGGGCAACGACACCCTCGCCGTGCTGCCCGGTACGTTGGAGGAGGCGCGTCTTGTCGAGCGCCTGCGCCTCACCGATGCCGCCGTGATCATGAAGGTGGGCCGCAATCTCGCGAAGGTGCGACGCGCGGTCGAGGCGGCGGGCCTGCTGCCGCGTGCCGTCTACGTCGAGCGCGGCACCATGCCGGACGAGCGTATCGTGCCGCTCGCCGAATGCGAGGCGACGACCGGCGCTTATTTCGCCATGGTGCTGATCGCCGGGCAGGGGCGGCGGCTGTGACCGGCTCGCTGGTCGTGGTCGGCACCGGTCCCGGCAAGGCCGAGCTGATGACGCCTGCCACACGGGCGGCGATCGCTGGCGCGACCGATCTCGTGGGCTACGGACCCTATCTCGATCGTGTCCCGGTGTGCGCGACTCAGCAACGTCATGCTTCGGACAATCGCGTCGAGCTGGAGCGGGCGCGGCTCGCGTTGTCGCTGGCCGCGGCCGGCCGCCAGGTGGTCGTCGTGTCGGGCGGCGATCCCGGCGTCTTTGCCATGGCGGCGGCGGTGTTCGAGGCAGTCGAGGCCGGCGATCCGATGTGGCGCGAGCTCGATATCAGGATAGAGCCCGGCGTCACGGCCATGCTGGCGGCCGCCGCCGAGGTCGGTGCGCCCCTCGGAGGCGATTTCTGCGCCATATCGCTTTCCGACAATCTCAAGCCCTGGGCGACCGTCGAGCGCCGCCTCAAGGCGGCGGCCGACGCCGATTTCGTGATCGCGCTCTACAATCCGGCGTCGAACGCACGACCGCATCAGCTCGGCCGTGCCTTTGAGCTCCTAGGGACATGCAAGAGCCTGGACACGCCGGTGCTGTTCGTGCGCGCGGCCGGCAGCGCCGAGGCACGGGTCGTGGTGGCCACGCTCGGAAGCGCCGATCCGGCGATTGCCGACATGCGAACTCTCGTCATCGTCGGCGCCAGCACGACGCGCCAGGTCGGGCGCTGGATCTACACGCCGCGCCGCGAGGGAGAGCGCCTGTGAGCCAGCCAGTCCACGGCCGCTTCGGCATTGGCGACGACATGACCTGCGGGCTTGTCGGGCCGCGCGATCATGACGACCGGCAGGGCGAGCGCACGGGCCGCCGCGATCTTGGGGTAAGTGGCGTCGCCGCCGGAGTTCTTGGACACGATCACGTCGATGTGCTCGTCGACCAGCAGTCGTCGCTCGGCCTCGAGGTCGAACGGTCCGCGCTGCTGCACCAAGACCAGATCGGGCGGCAGCTCGGCCTGCTGTGGCGTCTCGATCAGGCGTGCGATGTAGTGATGTTGTGGCGCTGCGGCGAACACGTGCAGATCCTGCCGACCGAGACTGAGGAATACCCGGCGCGGCGTGGGGCCGAGCAGGGCGGTGGCAGCCTCCGTCGAGGCGACCTCCTGCCAGAGATCGCCCTCGCGGGCTTGCCAGGGTGGCCGAACCAGCGAGGCCAGAGGAATGCCTGCCTGCGCGCAAGCGGTAACGGCATTGGCCGAGATTTGCGCCGCATAAGGATGCGTGGCGTCGATCACGGCGTCGATCTCGTGGTCACGCAGGTAGCGCGCCTGTCCCTCGACGCCGCCGAAGCCTCCCACGCGCGTCGCGACAGGCTGCGCGCGCGGCGCCGATGTGCGGCCGGCGAGCGACAGCGTCGCCTCGAAGCGCCGGTCGCCGGCCAGCAGGCGGGCCAGCGCCGAGGCCTCTGTCGTGCCGCCGAGGATCAGAACGCGCATTGCCGGAACGGAAGATGACGAGAGAGCCTGCAACCTGCCCGGCGCCGCGTTGGCTGTCCATTGTCGGCATCGGTGAGGATGGCGTCGCCGGCCTTTCGTCGACGGCGCAGGCGCTGATCGAGGCGGCCGATCTGGTCGTTGGCGGCAAGCGCCATCTCGGCCTGGCCGATTCCCTGATCCGCGGCCGGCGGCTCGCCTGGCCGAGCCCGATCGGCGAGGCGATCCCCGAGATCGAGAAGCATCGCGGCCGGCCGGTGGTCGTGCTGGCGAGCGGCGATCCCTTCCATTACGGGGTGGGCGATCTGCTGCTGCGCGCAATCCCCGCCGCGGAGACCCTGTGCCTGCCCCATTCATCGTCGTTCAGCCTGGCCGCCGCGCGGCTTGGCTGGTCGCTCCAGGATGTGGCGCTGGTCAGCCTGCATGGCCGGGCGCTGGAAGCGATCGTCCGCCATCTGCAGCCCGGGGCGCGCGTTCTGGCGCTGTCGTGGGACGGCGATACGCCGCGCAAGCTCGCCGCGTTGCTGACGGCCCGAGGCATGGGCCAATCGCGACTGACGGTGCTCGAGGCGATGGGTGGCCCGCGCGAGCGTGTGCGCCAGGCGATGGCGGCCGGCTTCGATCTCACCGATGTTGCCGCGCTCAACACCATGGCGTTGGAAGTCGTTGCCTCAGCCGGCGCGGCCGTCGTCACGCTGTCGCCTGGGCTCGATGACAGTCTTTTCGAGAACGACGGACAGCTCACCAAGCGCGAGGTGCGGGCGGCCACGATCGCCGCGCTGGCGCCGCGCTGGGGCGAGCTCTTGTGGGATATTGGCCTGGGCGCCGGATCGATCGCCATCGAATGGCTGCTGTGCCATCCCTCGCTCGAAGCGATCGGCATCGAGGATCGTCCCGAGCGTGCGGCGCGTGCGGCCCGCAATGCCGCGGCCCTCGGCACGCCGGATCTGCGGATCGTCCAGAAGCAGGCGCCCGACGGCTTGGCGGGCCTGCCGATGCCCGACGCCGTGTTCATCGGCGGCGGACTGTCCGATCCGGGGGTATTCGATGCCGCCTGGTCGCACCTCAAGCCCGGCGGACGGCTGGTTGCCAATGCCGTGTCGTTGCAATCGGAGGCCCGGTTGATCGAGCTGTTCCAGCGCCATGGCGGTGAGCTGGTTCGTCTGGATGTCGCGAAGGCTGGCAAGGCCGGCACTGGCGGCGTCTTCGTCTGGCGCCAGGCTGCACCGATCGTCCAATGGCGCGTCAGGAAGCCGTGATCGTGGCCGGTGTCGGATTTCGGCTCGGCACGACGGCCGAGGAGATCGAGGCCTTGGTGCGCCAGGCGCTCGTATTGCATGGCGCCGAACGTCTCGACCTGCTGGTGACGGAAGCCGGCAAGGCGGACGAGCCTGGCTTCCAGGAGGCGGGCCGGCGCCTGTCGGTCGACGTGGCGGCCTGTACTGCCGCTGACCTTCAGAGCGTGTCCGACAAGCTCCTGACGCGCTCCGCGCGCGTGCTCAAAGCCACGGGTCTACCGTCGATCGCCGAGGCCGCAGCGCTCGTCGCGGCCGGCCGCAACAGCCGCTTGCTCGGGCCCCGCGTCGCGGCGGCGCGCGCAACCTGCGCTCTTGCAGTGGGAGACGGCCGGTGACGGTGCATTTCATCGGCGCCGGGCCGGGAGCGGCAGACCTCATCACCGTGCGTGGCCGCGATCTGATCGCGCGGTGCCCCGTCTGTCTCTACGCTGGCTCGCTGGTGCCAAAGGCGTTGCTCGATCATTGTCCCGCCGGCGCGCGCATCGTCGATACCGCGCCGATGTCGCTCGACGAGATCGTCGAAGAGTGTCGCCGTGCCACGCAGGCCGGCGAGGACGTGGCGCGTCTGCATTCCGGCGACCTCTCGGTGTGGAGCGCGCTTGGGGAGCAGTTGCGCCGCCTGGAAACGCTCGGGATCGCCTATACGATCACGCCGGGTGTGCCATCCTTCGCCGCCGCCGCGGCCGCGCTGGGACAGGAGCTGACCCTGCCGGAGCTGGCACAGTCGGTGGTCCTGACCCGGACGTCGGGGCGGGCGTCGGCCATGCCCTCCGGCGAGACCCTCGAGGCATTCGCTGCGACCGGCGCAACGCTTGCGATCCACCTTTCTATTCACGTGCTCGACAAGGTGGTGGAGCGGCTGCTGCCCTTCTATGGCGCCGACTGCGCTGCGGCGGTGGTCTATCGCGCGAGCTGGCCCGACGAACGCGTGATCCGAGCCACCTTGGCCAGCATCGCAGGCGAGGTTGCGCGCCAGCCAATCGAGCGCACCGCCCTGATCCTGGTCGGCAAGGTGCTGGGTGCGCGCGATTTTCGCGACAGCGCGCTCTACGACGCGGCCTATCAGCGACGCTTCCGCAGCAGGGCGTCGTGACGCTCGACGATTTCCCCGACCTGCCGGCGTTTCCACCCGGCGAGGTGTGGCTGGTGGGTTCCGGTCCCGGCGATCCACGCCTGCTCACGGTGCTGGCGCTGCATGCCCTGTCGCAGGCCGACGACATCGTGCACGACGCGCTGGTCGATCCGCGCGTCTTGCGGCTGGTGCGGAGCGGCGCGGAGCTGATCGCCGCCGGCAAGCGCGGCGGCAGGCCCTCGCCGCATCAGGCCGATATCAACGACGTGCTGATCGACCGCGCCCGGCTCGGCCGTCGCGTCGTGCGATTGAAAGGCGGCGATCCGTTCGTCTTCGGTCGCGGTTGGGACGAGGTGTTGGCGCTCACCGAGGCCGGCATCCGCTTTCGCATCGTGCCAGGCCTGACCGCTGGCCTGACGGCTGCGGCGCTGGCCGGCATTCCGGCGACCTCGCGCGACACCAATCATGCCGTCGTCCTGGCCGCCGGTCATCGCGCCGAGGACGAACGCTCGATCGCCGACTGGGCGGCGCTGGCGAGGCTCGGTCAGCCGATCGTGCTCTACATGCCGATGACGCGGCTCGCTGGGATCGCCGCCGCGCTGGGGCAGGGCGGCCTTGCCTCGGACACGCCCGCGGCGTTGATCCAGGGCGCGGCAACGGCCGATGAGAAGGTGGTCGACAGCACGCTGGGGGCGCTCGCGTCGGACGCAACGCGTCACGGCATCGGCTCGCCGTGTATCGTCGTGATCGGTGCCATTGCCGCGTTGCGCAAGAGGCTCCTGTCCTCGCTGGTGCCCTGGCGATGAAAGGGTTCGTCGTGGCGGCGCCGCGATCGGGTGCCGGCAAGACCACCGTCGCGCTCGGCTTGATGCGCGCCTTCGCACGTCGCGGTCTTGTCGTGCAGCCTTTCAAGGGCGGCCCGGACTACATCGATCCTGCCTTCCATGCCGTCGCCACTGGTCGCCCGAGCTACAATCTCGACACCTGGGCCATGAGCAAGGGCACGCTCGCCGCGCTGGTGTCGCGCGACTCAGAATCGGCCGACCTCGCGATTGTCGAGGGGGTGATGGGCTTGTTCGATGGTGCGGCAGGCGCCGGGCAGACTGCAGGCGGGTCGACGGCCGATCTGGCGGCGCTGCTCGGCTGGCCCGTCGTGCTCGTGCTCGATGTTGCCGGGCAGACCGAGACGGCGGCCGCCGTCGCCTCAGGGTGCGCACACTACCGCGAGGACGTCGCGCTTGCCGGCGTGATCCTGAACAACGTCGCGAGCCGCCGTCACCTCGACCTGATCGCGCCGGCCTTCGAGCGCGTCGGCATCAGGCTGTTCGGCGCGGTCGGACGCGACGACAGGCTGGCGCTGCCGGAACGCCACCTCGGCCTGGTCCAGGCCGTCGAGACGATCGAGCTGGACCGGCGGCTCGACCATTTCGCCGATGCAATCGAGGCCGTCGTCGACCTCGACCAGGTGCGCGACCAGGCGCGCGAGCAGTACCTTGCCGTGGTGCCGGCGGCGATCTTCCCGCCGCCCGGCCAGCGCATCGCTCTCGCGCGAGATCGGGCCTTCTCCTTCCTCTACCCGCATCTTGTGGCGCGATGGCGCGATTGCGGTGCCGAGATATTGCCCTTCTCGCCGCTCGCCGATCAGCCGCCCGATCCCGGCGCCGACATCGTGTGGTTGCCGGGCGGCTATCCGGAGTTGCACGCGGGGGCCTTGGCTGCAGCGAGCCGCTTCCATGAAGGCGTCCGCACGCTCGCCGCTCGCGGAGTTCCGATCCACGGTGAATGCGGGGGCTACATGGTGCTCGGGCAAGGCATTGAGGATCAGTCGGGACAGCGCCATGCCATGATCGGTCTGCTGGCACTCGAGACATCGTTTGCCCAGCGGCGCCTGCATCTCGGATATCGGCGCGCCCGTCTGCGCAGCGCGTGTCCGCTTGGCGCCGCGGGAACCGAGATCATGGGCCACGAATTCCACTACGCCAGCGTGCTTTCGAGCGGCGACGAAGCCTTGGTCGAGTGCAGCGATGCGACTGGTAGGGTCGTGACCGAATCCGGCGCGCGCCGCGGCGCGGTGAGCGGGACGTTCTTTCATTTCATCGACAGGCAGCAGGCATGACTCCGACCTTCGATGCCGATTTCCGCGCCCGGTTTCGCGACCTGGTGCTGTGGCGTCGCGACGTGCGTCGCTTTCGCCGCGATCCGATACCGCGCGAGCGCATCGACGCTTTGTTGGAAATCGCCAGCCACGCGCCGTCGGTCGGGTTGAGCCAGCCATGGCGCTTCGTCCACGTCGAGTCGATCGGCCGACGGCTTGCCGTCGTGAAGAGCTTCACCGATGCCAACGAAAAGGCCTTGGCGGGTTATGCCGGCGAGAAGCAGGCGATCTATGCCGGGCTGAAGCTCGAAGGATTGCGGGAAGCGCCGGTGCATGTCGCCGTCTTCTCCGACGACGGCACGCACAGCGGCAGCGGGCTCGGCCAGCAGACCATGCCGGAGACGCTGCACTACTCGGTGGTCGCTGCGATCCAGACCTTGTGGCTGGCCGCGCGGGCCGATGGGATCGGCATGGGCTGGGTCTCCATCCTCGACCCCAAGGCGGTGAAGCACGTGCTCGACGTGCCGGCGAGCTGGAACCTCGTCGCTTATCTCTGCCTCGGCTTTCCCGCCGAGGAGCATCTCGATCCCGAGCTCGAGCGGCATCACTGGGAAGTCCGCAGCGACCTCGAGGACGTGACTTTCGTGCGCTGAGACAGTGTCTCGCTTGACGCGTTCCAGACCGACTGCCAGCATGATCAATGGTGGTTCCCCGCGAGGGGATCAAAAGGGAACGCGGTGACCATGCCGCGGCTGCCCCCGCAACTGTAAGCGGCGAGCCGGCGACCGGTATGCCACTGGATATCGTGAGATATCTGGGAAGGCGGTCGACGGCGGAGACCCGCAAGCCAGGAGACCTGCCACCAGCAGCGGTCACGCGCGAGCGCATTGGGCGGGGTGCCCCGATGTAGAAACCGACCCGGATCGTGTTGCCACGGCGGCACGGTATGGTTCGGCTGCAGGTTCGCGGTGACGTGATGACGTTGGCCGCGAGTCGCACTTGTCCTCTTCCTTCGAATCTCCCGCTCAATCTCGACGGGTCATCGATCCGCTGGAGCTTTACGCCTCGGCTATCGACTCTTCCGACTATGTGGCGGCGCTGGCGCCGCTGATCCGGGCTGCCGTGCCCGACGTGGGTCGGTTGCTCGACGTCGGCGCGGGTGGCGGGCAGCTCGGCGGCGCGCTTGTCGATCCGGCGCTCGGGTGGACGGCGATCGAGCCATCGCCGTCGATGCGCGCTCGCCTGGCGCGCCTTCCGGTCGGGCCGCGGATCGTTGCGGCAGGCTGGCAGGACGCGGTCATCGAGCCCGCGTCGCACGACACGGTGCTGGCGGCGACCATGCCGGCCTTCTTTGCGCAGCCTGAGGCCTTTCTGGTTCGATGCAAAGCGTGGGCGCGCCGGCGTGTCGTCTGGGTCGTGCCAGCCCATGCCGGGCCGCGCGGCCTCTGCTTTGCCGGTTGCCTGCCGTGGGAATGGCATCTCGAGGACGAGACACCCGGCGTCGAGATCGCGCTCGACGGTCTCCCTGCCGATGCACGCCCGCATCACACGGCCTTCGCCGACTGGACCTTCACCGGGATCGTGCCCGACATCGCCGAGCTCGCCGCCTATCTCGCCGATCGGCTCGGTTGGCCATCCGACGATGCGCGCCGCGCGCTCATGGCGGCGCACCTCGACCGCCAAGCCTCTCGTCAAGGCGGCGGCTTCCGCCTCGACATCTCGAGAAGATCTGCCGTTCTGATCTGGGGGCAATAGTGAACAAGCGTCTCGTCTCCGCCGTCGCCCTCTCGGCCGCCCTTGCCTGGCAACCCTCCGGCTTCGCCCAGGATCGGCAACAACAACAACAACAGCAGCAGCAGCAGCAGCTCGGCCCTCGGCCGATGGACGAGCCCGGGCAGAAGCAATATTTCCTGCCCGAGGGCTTCATCACCGCGACCGGCCGGCCCGAGCCGATCAGCCGCCTGGTCGGCACGGTGCAGGTGATCCATCAGGACCGCATTGCCAAGTCGACGGCGCGGTCGGTGACCGAGCTCTTGAACGAGAACGCCGTCGGGTTCATGAGCGAATGGACGCCAGGTCAGACCTCGATCAACATCCGGGGAGCCTCGACCGAAGGCCAGGGGCGCGATTTCAAGAGCCAGGTGCTGGTCCTGATCAACGGCCATCGCGCCGGCACGGCGAACGTCTCCAAGCTGTCGACCGCCGACATCGAGCGCATCGAGATCGTGCGCGGCCCGAGCTCGGTGATCTACGGCAGCCAGAACATGGGCGGCGTCATCAACATCATCCTGAAGACCGGCCTCACGGCGCCCGGCAATTTCGTCCAGGCCGACATCGGCTCTTGGAATTTGATGGAAGCCAAGGCGGCGAGCGGCGGCTTGTTCAAGGGCTTCGACTGGTATGTCGGCGGTGCCGCGAGCACGCGCGACAACTACGCGATCGCCGGCGGCGCCGTCGAGCGCAACACGGCGTGGACGCGCTACGGCGCGACCGGCGCCTTCGGCTATCAGATCGACCAGGACAGCCGCATCGAGGGCACCGTCCGCTCCGACGGCATCTACAATGCGGGCTTCCGCGGCTCGAGCGCCAACATCTTCGCCTTCGACACGCGCTACAACTATTCGTTCGACATGAGCTATCTCGCCAAGACGCGCGACGGGCAAGGCAATCTCTTCGTCCAGGCCTATTTCGTGACCGATGTCGACGACCTCAACAATCCGTCGCCGCTCAGCGCGCTCAATGCGCCGGCATCGCGCACGACGACCGATCACAACCGACGCCAGCTCGACGTTCTCGGCCTTCGCTTCCAGCCGCGCTACAAGTTCTTCCAAGGCAACGAGCTTCTGGTCGGCATCGACGTCGAGAGGAGCTGGTTGCGGTCGGACCGCTACCGCGCCGGCGGCTCGGCGGTGACCCAGGTGTCGCCGCAGGACAACAATCAGACCGACAACAGCTTCGCTTTCTATCTGGAGGATTCGCAGAGCTTCCTCGACGATCGCCTGATCGTGCGCGGCGGCGTGCGCCAGACCTGGGGCGATTCGGCGCTCGACTGGACGCCCTACGCGCCGACCCTGATCACCGGCACCAACACCTACAACGCGACGACCTATTCCGTCGGCGCGACCTTCGCTTTCACCGACTGGCTGTCCGGACGGGCTGGCGCGTCGAGCGGGTTCCGCGCCCCGACGGCGACGGAGATCGGCGCCAACTTCACCACCACGCCGATCGGCACGACGATCTTCGGCAATCCTTCCCTGGTGCCGGAAACCAGCCAGCAATGGGAGATCGGCGCCACGGCCAACTGGCGAGGCGGACGCTTCGACGCGGTGGTCTTCCAGAACACCATCAGCAATCGCATCACCCCCGTGACGGTGTCGTCGGCCGGCGGGCGCGTGGTGCAGGTCCAGGTCAACAGCCCGGCCAACCTGATCGTCCAAGGTATCGAGTTCCAGACCCAGTTCGATGTCCTGCAGACGGCAGGATGGCACAGCGACAAGGGCCTGTTCTGGAACGTGTTCGGCAACGGCTACTACAATTTCAACATGACCGACTATGGCGCCAATCCGCTTGCCGGCACCAACGTCGCCACTCGCATCAACAAGTACGGCATGTCGATCGGAACGCTGTTCGGCCAAGCTGGAACCGAGATACCGTGGAGCTTCCAGCTCCTGGGAATCCTGCGCGGACCGATGTGGTACAATACCGAGGAGAGTCTCTCGCCGGTATTCTTCCCGGGCCAGAATCGCACCGTCAGCGTCTACGAGAAGGGGGCGTTCTGGGTATGGAACACGCGCGCCGAAGTCGAGGTGCTGAAAGGCGTCAAGCTGTTTGCCGCCATCAACAATTTGTTCGACGTCAACAACCATCCGATCTTCATTGCCCAGGATTCGATCCCCTGCACGGCCCTGCAGGCCAACCAGAACGGCGCCTGCGGCAACTCGATGCCGGGCCGCGAGGTCATCGCCGGCTTTCAGTTCAGGTTTTGAAGCGTGTGGAACGTTCTCACTCTCTTCTCCAGCTCCGCGGAGGGGGTGTCTGCGTCTTCGCGGAGGGAGGGAGCATGGCCGGGAAATCCATGACCCCTCCGCCGCCGTTTGACGGCGACACCTCCCCAACTTCGTTGGGGAGGAGGATAAGTGTCGCTGCAACCGCCTTGCTGACCCTGACGCTCACCGCTGCTGCCCGCGCCGAGCCGATTACCGTGCGCGACGCCTTCGGTCGCAGCGTCACGGTGCCCGGCCCGCCGCAGCGCATCGTCACCATCTTCGCGTCGAACACCGAGATGGTCGCGGCGCTCGGCCTCACCGATCGCATCGTCGGCATCGAGGCCTTTACGCGCTATCCGGCGGAGGTTCTGGGCAAGCCGCTGGTCGGTGGTCGGCTCGGGTTTTCGGTCGATGCAGTGGTGGCGCGCAAGCCCGATCTCGTCGTCGTCACGCCGTCGCGCCAGGCAGCCAACCAGCTCATCGACCCGATGGAGCGGCTCGGCATTCCAATTGTCGTGCTGCTGCAGCGGAACGTGGAAGAGATTTTATCGAACATCCGCTTGCTGGCCAGGCTGGCTGGCGTGCCCGAACGCGGCGAGGCCCTGGCGGCCAGGCTCCAGGCGCGGCTCGATGCCGTTGGACGACGCGTCGCCGGCCTGGCGGCACCGAGCGTAGTGATGATCACGGGGCGGCTCGGCAACGGTCTCATGCTGGTGACCAGACCGGGAACCTATACCGGCGATGCTATCGTGCGAGCCGGCGGGCGGCTCGCCTTCGACAGCGGCACGATCGCCCAGGTCTCGCCGGAAGCGATCCTCAAGGCCGATCCGGACGTGCTGCTGTTCGCCGGCGGCGAGAAGGACATGAAGGAGCTGATCGCGCGGCCGGGCTGGAGCGAGATGCGGGCGGTGACGAACAAGCGCGCCTACGCCGTGAGCCGCGCCGAGCTGTTGATTCCAGGCCCTCGCACCATCGACGGGATCGAGCGGCTGGCGGGACTCTTCCATCCGGTGGCGCCGACACGATGAGGGCGTGGCCGGCCCTGATTCTGACGCTCGCTGTAGCAATCCTGATCGGCGCTTGCGCCGGCCACGATTGGGCGACGCCAGCCGACCTGCTGCGCGCCATCGCCGGCGGGCCGGACCTGCGCAGCCGGCTGCTCGTCGAATGGCGCATTCCGCGCGTACTGGCCGCGGCACTGGTCGGGGCCCTGCTGGGGCTGGGCGGCACGGTCTTTCAAGGTGTGTTCCGCAATCCCCTGGCGGAGCCCTATCTGCTCGGTTCCGCCGGCGGCGCCGCGCTTGGCGCCACCGTTGCCCTGCTCGTGCCGCTCGCCGCGCCGCAATCCTTGGCCCTGCCGCTGCTCGCCTTCGCCGGTGCCTGGGGATCGACGATGCTGGTGATCGGCATCTCTCGCGTGTCGGGCGCGGTCGATGCGGCCGGCATGCTGCTGGCGGGTGTCGCCGTCGCCGCCATCCTGGGCGCGCTCCGCTCCTTCCTGATGCTCGCTTTGTCGGACGAGACGGTAAGCCTGCAGATCGTCCTGAGCTGGGTGCTGGGCGGTATCCAGACGCCGACTTGGCCGATCCTCGGCTTGCTCGCTGCGATCACGGCGATCTGCCTCGGGCTCGGCCTGCTGCTCGCTGGGCGGCTCGATGTGTTGGGGCTGGGTGAGGCGATGGCGACGGCGTTCGGCCTCGACGTGACCCGCTTCATCGCCCTCGCCGTGCTGGCGGGCTCAGTGGTCGTCGCGGCCGCCGTTGCCTTCGGCGGGCTCGTCGCTTTCGTCGGCCTTGCCTCGCCGCACATCGCGCGCTGGCTGGTCGGTCCGCTGCACAAGCCGCTGATGCCGGCTTCGGCGCTGGTCGGCGCGATCGTCGTCACCTTGGCCGATGCCCTCGCACGCTCCGCCTTGCCGCCAGCCGAGATCCCGCTCGGGCTGGTGACGGCGGTAGCCGGCGGTCCGTTCTTCATCCTGTTGCTGGCGCGGCGGTTGCGTACATGACCGACCTCGTCGCGAGCGATCTGGTGGTGAAACGCGGCGCGGCGACGCTGCTCGACAATCTGTCGCTCTCCCTGTCGTCGCCCGGCGCGATCGCGCTGATCGGCCCGAACGGAGCGGGCAAGTCGACGCTTCTCAAGGTGATGGCCGGCATCGAAGCGTTCGACTCCGGCACGGTCCGGATTGGCGACCGCAGTCTCGCGTCCATGCCCCATACCGTGCGCGCGGCGGTGATCGGCTACCTGCCTCAGTATTTCGATCCGCACTGGGATCTCACGGTCGCCGACCTCGTGCAGCTCGGCGCCGAACGCGGCGCGCAACGCCGGTCGGGTGCGGTCGAGCAGGTCCGGGAGAGGTTCGAGCTCGCAGCCCTGTGGCGGCGGCGCTGGTCGACCCTGTCGGGCGGCGAGCGGGCAAGGGCGCTGCTGGCGATGGTGCTGGCGGTCGATCCGCCGGTCCTGTTGGCCGACGAACCGGCCGCCAGCCTCGACATCCGCCATCGCCTCGACGTCATCCGCACCCTGAGCCATCGCGGCGCTGGGCGATTATCCGTCGTTGTGGTGCACGATCTCGACCTCGCCTTCCGCTTTTTCGAGCGCATCGTGGTGGTCGATCGCGGCCGGATCGCCGCCGACGCTCCGGCGCAGGAGCTGATCGCCAGCCCGCTGCTCGACCAGGTGTTCGGGGTCCGCTTCGAGCGGCTGCGGACCGCGGATGGCTGGATGCTGAGGGTGCTGAGCTGAGAGCCCCGAGAGCTTTCGATTGGGACGACGGCCATCATGCGACGCGGCGGCGCCTATGCACGTAGCCCGGCGGATGGCATTTCCGGCCGACGTGGCGGTCCTTGCATCGCCCGTAATCCCGCTCCAAGGTTGACCCGATGATGCCGAAACGTCTTGGCTTCTTTTCCCGCCTGCTCGACCAGACCGACGCGGCCGAGCGTTATCGGCTGGCGACCGAGCAGATCGTGCATGCCGAGCGTTGCGGCTTCGATTCGGCTTGGATCGCCCAGCACCATTTTCACGAGGGCGAGGGCGGCCTGCCTGCGCCTTTCGTATTCCTGGCACAGGTGGCGGCCCGGACGTCCCGCATCCGGCTGGGAACGGGCATCGTCACCCTGCCGCTGGAGCTGCCCGTCCGTGTCGCCGAGGATGCCGCGGTGGCTGACCTGATGTCCGGCAATCGGCTCGAGGTGGGTATCGGGCCGGGCGGCAATCTCACCGCCTTCACCGCCTTCGGCCTCGACGCCAATGACCGCCATATTCTGATGGATCGCAATCTCGAGCTGATGCGGACGGCCTGGTCGGGCGGCGCCTTGCCCGGCGGCGATCGCCTCTATCCGGCGTGCCCAACGCTGGTCGATCGGATCTGGCAGGCCACCTTCTCGGTGGCGGGGGCTCGCCGCGCCGGCTCGGCGGGCGATGGCCTCATGTTGTCGCGTACCCAGCCGCGCTCGCCCGAAGCGCCGAATGCATCACTGGCGGACATCCAGAATCCGATGATCGATGCCTATCTCGAGGCCCTGCCCAAGGGACGCACCCCGCGCATCCTCGCCTCACGCACGGTGTTCGTGGCCGACGAGCGCAAGGAAGCCATGCGCTTCGCCGAGACCGGATTGGCGCGGATGCGCCATCGCCTCGCCGCAACCGGCAATCTCAGTTCGGGCAGCCTGGTTGGTGATCTGATCGCGGCGTTCGATGTTCATATCGGCACGCCGGAGGAGGTGATCGCCTCGCTGCAGGCCGAGGCGACGCTTGCGCGCGCGACCGATCTCACCGTGCAAGTCCATTCGATCGACCCGCCACACCCTTATATCCTGCGCTCGATCGAGCTGGTCGCCGAGAAGGTGGCGCCGGCCCTGGGCTGGGTGAAGGCCGACATCGACGGCGAACGCCGCGTCGCCTGAAGACGGATTGGGAGGACAAGGAGAAGAATGCCGGATGTGATCGACACGCTGGCCGGGATCGCTCCCGGCTCGCCACTCCATGCGATTCGCGATCAGCGACCCCAGGCTCGCGTGCACGCCCAGGCGAGCTGCGACTCGCTGTTCTCGCCGCTCAGCGAGGCCGACGCGACCAAGGTCGAGCGGTTCGCCATCGGCTGTTTTGTCGCGGGTCTGCACGGCCGGCCCGAGATGGAGGCTTTCTATGACGCGGGACTTGCTGGCGCAGGCGCGCCAGCTGGGCTGAAGGCGGCGATCGCCGGGGCGGTTGCGGCGGCCAAGGGCAAGGGTCCCTATGGCCGCTATCCCAAAGGACCGCTCAGCACCGAGGATCAGTCGGGACCGGTGCATCGCCTGGATGCCGCAATCCGCGCAACGCTCGGCGCACGGCTCGCGGCCGCGTTCGAGCACACCCACATGCTGATATTCCATCCCCGCGATTCGGCGCCCGCCTATCTCCAGTCGCTGATCGACGCCGGCTGGTCGACCACGGGCATCGTGGTGATTTCCCAGCTCGTCGCCTTCTTGTCCTACCAGATCAGGGTCGTCGCCGGCTTGCGCGTCCTGAATGCGAGGCCCGCATGACCGACAAGGTTCTCTCCACGCCGCCGCACATCGAGCCGGTGGTGTTCACGCGCGATATGCTCGACTGGCTGCCGTGGCTCGAGCCGATGGCGGAACAGGACCTGACGACGCGACACATGACGGCTCTCGTCGATGCCGCGCGCGCCAAATCGGCGTATTTCCGGCTTCTGGCGCGCGATCCGGAAGTGCTCGAGGCGCGTACGCGCACCGACAAGGACATCTTCTACAATCCGGAAGCCGGCCTGCCGCGCGCCGAGCGCGAACTGGCCGCTGCCGCGACTTCGCGCTTCAACGGCTGCATCTACTGCGCTTCGGTGCATGCCCGCTTCGCCGCGACCTACTCCAAGCGCGTCGAGGTCGTCGACCGTCTGCTGGCGGAAGGGGTCGGTGCCGACCTCGACGCGCGTTGGAACGCCATTGTTGCGGCGTCGGTGGCACTCACCGCGACGCCGATCACCTTTGGCCCCGAGCACGTCGACGGCTTGCGCAAGGTCGGGCTCGACGACGCCTCGATCGTCGATGTCATCAACGCGGCGTCGTTCTTCAACTGGGCAAACCGCCTGATGCTGTCGCTCGGCGAGCCGGCGGCGATGACGAAGTAGCCGGTCGAGATCTCCCCCGACCGGGTCGGCGCGTCCGTCAGCTCGTGAAGCGCCGCGGCCGCAGCCCGGCGTGGAACCAGGTGATCAGGGAATAGATGTCGTAGACGGGAAGCCCGAAGGCTTGCCGTACCGCCGCGGCATAGGGCGGCATGTTGGTGCATTCGAGGACGATGGCGCCGATCTCGGGATGGGCGGCGAGCAGCGATCGGCCAGCATCGAGAATGTCCTGCTCGGCCTTGGCGACGTCCAGGTCGTCCTTCTCGCCCAGGATCAGGACGCGGAAGAATTCCTGGCCCTTTTCCGTGCCTACCACGGGCGTATCCAGCGGCACGCCGGCCGCCTCCAGATGCCTGGGTGTGAGCGAGGCGGCGCTGACGGTGATGACGCCGACCCGCTTGCCGGGCGGCAAGGTCGCCTGCACCCACGGCACCTGCAGCAACGAGCTGGTCGCGACCGGCACCTTCACGTGCGCCGCCAGCTCGGCCTGGAAGAGGGACAGGAAGCCGCAATTGGTCGTGATCGCTTCGGCGCCATGACGGACCAGTTCGGCTGCCGCGTCGATGAAATTCGGCAACAGGCCGGCCGCGCCCTTCAGAACCACCGATTCCGGATTGGCGCCGGGCACGATCTTGTAAAGGACCGGGAATGGCCAGGTCGTGGCGTTGCCCATGTCGCCTGGAATGCGCGGAAAACGCGCCTCCAGCATCAGGATGCCGAGAGGCGCGCCATAGAGGGCCTTGCCGCCCTTTGCAATCGTACTCACGTCGCCGATCTCCCCATTGGGCTCCAAATTCAAGCTCCTCTCCTCCTAGCGGGGGAGAGGAACATGAGCATTCGCTCCCAGGAACCAGTCGAGGATATGGCCATTCTCGTCGCGCGGATAGGTGTGCGACAGATCGGCGATCTCGCGATAGACGACCTCCGCGCCGGCCTCGCTCAACACCTGCTCCGCCGTTCGCGCCAGTTCGGCCGAGAACATCCAGTCCTGCGCACCGTGGACGATATGGATCGGCAGCCCGCGCACGCGCTCGGCGTCGGCGAAGCCGATCAGCATCGGGTGGAACGCGGCCGCGATCGGCGCCAGGTGCGTGAACCGGCAGTCGCCGCGCAGGCCCAGCACGTAGGTGAAGGTGCCGCCGTCGCTCATGCCGGTGAGCAGGGTTCGTGCTCGGTCGATCGGCCACTGGTCGGCAACCTGCTCGACCATGCCGTCGATGCTCGGACCGTCGATCTCGGCATCCATCAGCGACCAGGTCGTGCCGGTCGCGGTCGGCGCCAGGACAACGAAGCCGCGCGTGCGCGCCTCGCGCACCCAGCTCCACAGGAAGGCGCCACCATTGCCGCTGCCGCCGTGGAGGGCCACGACCAGCGGCATGGGCGTGACCGGGTCGTGGTATTCCGGAACGTAGAGCGAGCAGGCACCGCGCGTGCCGGGCGGGCCGCCGACATGCATCACGCCGATATTCTGCCGATCGTGATCGACGCCGGCCAACCGTTCGTTCAGCGCGGGGTCGCTGCGCGCCGCCTGTTCCAGGAAGAAATGGCTGACCGGTCGCAGGACGGCAGCGAGCGGATAGAGCGCTGCGGCGCCCTTGGCATATGTGCGCAGGGCTCGGTAGGCAGCGACGATCGGCTGCGGCGCTTCGGCTGCAGCACGCAAGCCGGCGATGCCTTCGGCCGCGGCCTCCGCCGCCGGCTCCAGGCAGTCGCGCACCGGCGACAGGCGCCCTGGCCAATCGAGCGCCCGCGCGGCGGCGAGCGCCGGGCCGAGATCGTCGTCGCGGCCGGCCATCGCCTCGATCAGTTGAGGCAAGGTCGCCGGGGAGAGGTGACGAGCGGCAAACTCCAGAGCGTGCAGGGCCTTCAGCGTCGCGGGCACCAGCCGGGCGATGGCATCGATGGCGGGTTCGTTGCCCTCGGCCTCGGCCATGAAGCGCTAATCCTTCAGAATAGTGGCTTCGAGCGGTTGGCGGCCGCGGATCATGTCGGCGCCTTTCTCGGCAATCATCAGCACCGAGGCATTGAGGTTGGCCGACGGCATGGTCGGCATGATCGAAGCATCGACCACGCGCAAGCCCTGGATGCCGCGCACCCGCAACTGGTCGTCGACCACGGCAGTCGGGTCGCTGTCGGGGGCCATGCGGCAGGTGCCCATGAGATGGAACGTGGTAGTGCCGCGCTGCTTGGCGGCACCCAGAAGCTCGTCGTCGGACTGCACCTTGGCGCCGGGGAACTCCTCGCGATCGTAGTATTGGCTGAGCGGCCGCGAGGCGAGCAGGCGGCGGGCGAGCTTCATGCCGGCCAGCAGCACGTGACGGTCGCTCTCGGCCGCGAGGTAGTTGGGCTGGATGACCGGATGCTCGAACGGGTCGGCCGATTTGATGCGTACATAGCCGATGCTGTCGGGCCGCTGCTGCCACGAGGCGATGGTCATGCCGGGGTAATCGTCGAGGGTCGACTGGACGCCTTCCTTGTAGCTCGCTGGGGTGAAGGTGAGCTGCAGGTCGTAGTTGTCGACCCGCTCGTCCGACTTCCAGAACACGTAGATCAGGGTGGGGTTGAGCGCCAGGATGCCCTTGCGCGCGAAGGCGTACTTCAGCACCTCGCCGACCAGCCTGAGCCCGTGCGACTTCTCGTTGATGGTCTCGGCGTTCTTGACGCGGGCGACGAAGCGCGGCGCGTAGTGGTCGCGCAGGTTCTCGCCGACGCCGGGCAGCTCGTGGCGAACCGTGATGCCGTGCGCCTGCAGGAGCGGCGCCGGTCCGATGCCCGAGACCTGCAGGAGCTGCGGCGAGTTCACCGTGCCGCCGCAGAGGATCACTTCCTTGGCGGCGCGCACCTCCATCGGCGTGCCGTTGCGCCCGCCCTGGCGGTAGCGCACGCCGATCGCGCGCTTGCCTTCGAGCACGATCTCGCTTGCCTGGGCGTTGGTGCGGACGGTGAGGTTGCGGCGGCCCATCGCCGGATGCAGGTAGCCGCGCGCCGCGCTCATGCGACGGCCGTTCTGGATGATGCGCTGGACGTAGCTGACGCCCGCCTGCATCGTGCCGTTGTAGTCGCGGTTGCGCGGGATGCCCATCTCCACCGCGCCCTCGATGAAGGCCTCGCAGAGCGGGTCGCGCCAGTCGAGATCGGTGATCGGCAGGTTGCCCTCGCGGCCGCGGAACGTGTCGTCGGCCTCGCCGATGCGGCGTTCGCTCTTGCGGAAGTAGGGCAGCACGTCGGAATAGCCCCAGCCTCGGTTGCCGCGCTGCGCCCAGCCGTCGAAATCGAGCCGCTGGCCGCGGTTGTAGATATGGCCGTTGATCGAGCTCGAGCCGCCCAGGGTCTTGCCGCGCGGTGCTGCGATCCGGCGGCCGCCGGTCCATTCGCTGGCCTCGGAGGTGTAGAGCCAGTTCACGCTGGGATTGACCAGCGTGTACATGAAGCCGGCCGGAATGTGGATAAAGGGGTGCCAGTCCCGAGGGCCGGCCTCCAGTACGCAGACCGTGCTGGTCTCGTCCTCGCTCAGCCGGCTGGCCAGCACGCTGCCGGCCGATCCGGCGCCGACGATGATGTAGTCGAAAGTTTCCATGGCCAAGGTGGGGCTCCCGTCCGGACCTTGCTATCGCAGCTTCATGGTCGGGTCGAGGGCGACGCGCAGGGATTCGCCCAGGGCGTTGAACGCGAGCGCCGTCAGCAGGATGGCCAGCCCGGGGGCATACATCTGCTCGGGCGCAATTTCCATGTAGTGATAGGCGCGGGCCAGCATGGCGCCCCACGACGGCTGCGGCGGCTGCACCCCCAACCCTAGGAAGCTGAGGCTCGCCTCGGCCAGCAGCGCCACGGCCAGCAGCAGCGTCACCTGGACGATCACGGGCTGGATCGCATTGGGCACGACGTGCTTCCACAGGATGCGGGCGACGCTGGCGCCGAAGACCCGTGCAGCGTCGACATAGAGCTCCTGCTTCACGATCAGGGTCTGGGCGCGCACCAGACGGGCCAGCTGGGGCGAGAACACGATGCCGACGGCGATCATGCCATTGGTCAGGCCAATGCCCAGCGCGCCGGTGACGGCGATGGCCAGCACGATCGCCGGAAAGGACAGTAGCGTATCGATGATCCGGCTGATGCCGTCGTCGACCCAACCGCCCAGGAAGCCGGCCAGCAGGCCCACAGGAATGCCAAGCAAGATGGCCACGGCGACTGCCAGGAAGCTGGCGTAGAGCGTCGCTGGCGCGCCGTAGATCAGGCGCGAGAGCACATCGCGGCCGAGATCGTCGGTCCCGAGCGGGTGCTGGGCGTTGGGTTCCTGCAAGGTGTTGTTGACGTTCTGGTCGGTCGGGGAGTGCGGCGCGAGCACCGGGGCCGCGACCGACAGGGCGAACAGCAGCACCAGGAAACCCAGGCTCGCCGCGCCGCGCAAGTCGCGCCGCAGCCACTTGGTGAAGCGGGCCAGCATGGTCATCGCCGCCCTACCCGCGGATCGAACACGGTGTAGAGCACATCGATCAGGAGGTTGAGGCCGATCACGATCATCACCAGGGCGAGCACGACCCCTTGGATCACCGGGAAGTCCTTGTGGATGGCGGCATGCACCACCATGCTGCCGATGCCAGGAATGGCGAACACCGCCTCGATCACCACGGTGGCGCCGAGCAGGCGGTTGAAGATGAGGCCGATCACCGTCAGCAGGTTGACGCTGACATTCTTCAAGCCGTGCTTCCACAGAATGGCTGCGGGCGACAAGCCTTTGGCGTGCAGGGTGCGCACGTACTGCGACGACAGCACCTCGACCAGCGAGCTGCGAAGCTGGCGGGCGACCTCGGCGACACCGCCGGCCGCTAAAGCGAACGAAGGCAGGGCGGCATGCAGCAGGGCCTTGTTGACACCGGCCGAGAGCGGCACCGCGCCGGTGGCTGGAAAGAAGTTCCAGTTGAGGGCAAAGGTGGCGACCAGCAGCATGGCCAGCCAGAAATTCGGCAGGGCGACGCCCAGCGAAGCGATGCTGGTGACGAACCCGTCGATGCGCGAGCCTGGGCGGGTCGCCGCCAGGATACCAAGCGGCACGCCGATCGCGAGCGACAGCAGCAGCGCGCAGCACACGATCAGCAGGGATATGGGGAAGCGCCGGAGGATCGACTGCAGCACTTCCTCGCCCGACAGCAAGGATCGGCCGAGATCGCCGTGCAAGGCATCCCACAGCCAGGTGCCGTATTGGACAAAGAACGGCCGGTCGAGACCGTAGAGCTTGCGGATCTCGGCGATGCGGGCATCGGTGGCATTGTCACCGGCCAGGGTGACGGCGATGTCGCCCGGCACGAGTTGCTGCAGGCCGAAGACGACGAAGGTCGCCAACACGATCACCGGCGCCACTTGCACGAGGCGCCGGCCGATCAATCTCAGGCGATCCTTCGTCAGCATCAGCCGTCGAGCCAGACGCCGTCGAAGCGCGGCTTGCCGAGCAGGTTGGGCCTGTAGCCCTTGACCTTGCCGACGTGGGCATCGAGCTCGAGCTGGAAGACCAGGGGGACGACAAGCGCCGAGTCGACGACAATCTTCTGGACCTTGGCGAAGGCAGCCTTGCGCGCATCGAGGTCTTCGCTGGCCCGCGTCTCCAGCAGCGCGGCGGTGAGCTCGGGCGACGCTTCGGTTCGGCCAGCATTGTAGTAGGAGTCCTTGGCGAACATCAGGGAGTAGGTGAGCGAAGGATCGGGCCGGCCGGTCCACGCCGCCAGCAACGCTTCGCCCTTCTTATCGGCGAAGAAGGCGGCGCTCATCTCGGGGATCGAGCCGGTCTGCCATTTCACGCGGATGCCGCCCTTGGCGAGCTGCTCCATCAGCACCTCCTGGCGCTGTTGGCTCCTCTGGTCGGAATAGCCGAGGAAGGTCATATCGATGCCGTTGGGGAAGCCTGCCTCGGCGACCAGCTTCTTCGCCTTGTCGGGGTCGTGCGGCCAGCCATTGGCGAGCTTGGCGTCGTATGCCCAGTGTGCGCTCGGCAACGCCATCCAGGCGGGTTCGGCGAGACCGCCCATGGTCGCCTTGCTGAAGGCGGTGCGGTCGATGGCGTGATTGATCGCCAACCGGAGCTTGGGGTTGTCGAGCGGCGCGCGGCCGTAGTTCAGGAACATCTGCACGCAGTAGAGTGTCGGACCGGTCACGGCAGTCAGGCTCTTGGCGCGGTCGATTACCGCCTTCTGCTGCGGTGACAGGAAGTAGACGAAGTCGTTTTGCCCGGCGACGACCGAGCGCAAGCCGGTGTTGGTTTCGGCGATGACGGCGAACTCCATGCCGTCGAGCAGCGGAGGTCCCTTCCAGTATCTGTCGTTGCGGACGTAGGTGACCTTCTCGTTGTCGTTCCAGCCGGTGCAGCGATAGGGACCGCTGCCGACCGGCTTGCGGTCGTGATCCTTGCCCAGTTCCTTGACAGCCTTGGGCGAGCACATCATGCCGGCGCGATCGGACAGGATCAGCGGCAGCGCCGAGTCGGGCTGCTTGAGCTTCAGAGTGACCTGCAGCGGGCCGGTCACCTCGATGGTGTCGACGGTGCCCAGATCGGCCTTGATGCTCGAGCGCGTGTCGGTCCGATTGCGCTCGAGGTTGAACTTGACCGCTTCGGCGTCGAGCGGCGTGCCGTCATGGAACTGCACGCCCGAGCGCAGGTCGAGGACCAGGGTCTTCGGATCGGGAAACTTCCACGATTCGGCGAGACCGGGCAGCGCCTTCAGGGTCGGGAAGTCGAACTCCACCAGTGTATCGAAGATCGGGTAGAGGTAGGCATGGTCCTGGCCCGAGCCTCCGGTCGCCGGGTCGAGGCTCGACGGATTGGTCGGTGCCGAGACCTTCAGGATGCCGCCCTTCTTCGGCGTACCTTGCGCCCACGCCTCGCGTGCAGCGGCAAGCGCCATCGCTCCGGCAACGAGTGAACGACGCGTCGTGTTCATTCTGTCCTCCCTTTTTTCGTGACTTCTCCTGCGAAGTGGCAGGCAACGAAGCGGCCGGGCTCGAGCTCGCGCCAGGTTGGCTCCTCGGCGCCGCAGATGTGCTCGGCGAAACGGCAGCGCGTGCGGAAGCGGCAGCCCGACGGCGGCGAGATCGGGCTCGGGATCTCGCCTTCCAGCACGACACGTTCATCGGTGCGCAGGCGGCTGGGCAGCGGCACCGGCTCGGCCGACAGTAGCGCTTCGGTATAGGGATGCAGCGGCCGTTCGGCGATGGCGTCGGCGTCGGCCAGCTCGACGAACTTGCCGAGATACATCACGGCGATGCGATCGCTGATGTGGCTGACCACGCCGAGATCGTGGGTGATGAACAGGTAGGTGAGGCCGAACTCGCGCTGCAGGTCGGCGAACAGGTTGAGGATGTCGGCCTGGATCGAGACGTCGAGCGCTGCCACCACTTCATCGCACACCACCAGCTTGGGTCGGAGCGTGAGGATGCGTGCGATGTTGACGCGCTGCTTCTGGCCACCCGACAGCTCGTGCGGATAGCGCTCGCCGAACTCGCGGCTGAGGCCCACCCGTTCGAGCACGGCGACGGCGCGGGCATTGCGCTCGGCGCGCGTGCCCTCGCCCAGAATGTCGAGCGGCTCGCGCACGCTTTCGCGGATGCGCATGCGCGGATTGAGGGCGGCGTTGGGATCCTGGAAGACGATCTGGAAGTCGCGGCGGTTGCGGCGGAACGCGGCGCCACCCAACATGTACGGATCGGCGTCCTCGAGCCTGAGGGTGCCGGCGGTCGGCTTCAGCAGGCAGACGACGGCGCGACCGAGTGTCGACTTGCCGGACCCCGATTCGCCGATGACGCCGAATGTCTCGCCGCGACGCATGGCGAAGCTCACGCCGTCGACCGCCTTGACCGTTTCCGATCCGCCCGAGGTGGAGAAATGCACCTTGAGATCGGATGCTTCGACCAAAGTGGTCATGCGATCGCGCCCGGCAGGTCAAGGCTTGCCTGCCGGACGCAGCGGGCGCGCCGCTCGGCCGACACGTCGACCAGGTTCTGTGTCGCCGCGCACTCCGGCGTGCCATGTGCGCAGCGCGGCCGGAAACGGCAGCCGGCCGGCATGTCGGTGAGCGAGGGCACGCGGCCCGGAATCGACGGTAGAACGGTCTTGCGCCTGCTGAGCCGCGGGATCGAGCGCAGCAGGCCCGATGTGTAGGGATGGCGCGGCCGCTCCAGAGCGGCGTCGACCGGCGCATCCTCCACCACCTCGCCGGCATACATGGTCAGCATGCGCGTGCAGGTCTCGGCGATGACTCCGAGATCGTGAGTGATGAAGAGAAGCGCGGTACCGGTGCGACTGCTGAGTTCGAACAACAGGTCGATGATCTGCGCCTGAATGGTGACATCGAGCGCCGTCGTCGGCTCGTCGGCGATCAAGAGCTCGGGCTCGCAGATCAAGGCGATGGCGATCATGGCGCGCTGGCGCATGCCGCCGGACAATTGATGCGGATATTCGTCGACGCGTCGCGCCGGCAGGGGAATGCCGACCTGGGCGAGCGCATCGATCGCGCGTTCGCGCGCCTCCTTCTTGGCGATACTGCGATGGGCGCGCAGGGTCTCGCCGATCTGATGGCCGATGGTGAACACCGGATCGAGGGCGCTCATCGGTTCTTGGAAGATCATGCTGATCCGCCGGCCGCGCACCTTGCGCATCTCGCGCGCCGGCAACGTTCGCAGATCGCGTCCTTCGAAAAGGATCTGGCCCGTGACGCGGCTCGAGCGGCGCGGCAACAGGCCGAGGATCGACAGGCCCGTGACCGTCTTGCCGCATCCCGATTCGCCGACGATTCCGACGCGCTCGCCCGCTCGGACCGCGAATGTCACGTCGCGCGTCGCCTGGACTTCGCCTGCCTCGGTGCGGAAATGGATTCCAAGGCCCCGCACATCCAGGAGCGGCGCCGTTGCCTTCGCTGCCGTCACCTTGCTTCCTTCCCTGAGGGCGGCAGATTACACGAGTCTTCTAGCCCGTCATTGCTTTCGCCTTGCGTTGTGCGGGTGGCAGCGCATCTTTGCCGATCACGTTGTCGCGCGCGAGGCGCTCGAGTTCGTTCTGCGAGAGTCCGAGCAGGCCGCCGAGCACTTGCTCGTTGTATTGGCCGAGGGTCGGCGCTGGCGTTCGCACTGCGATGGGAGTCGTGTCCTCACGGTAGGGTGGAGACGGCTGAGGATGTCGGCCGACATGGGCGCGATCGATCCACTGCCAGAAGCCGCGCGCGACGAGATGCGGATCGTCGAGCAGATCCTTCGGGTGACGCACCGCGCCGGCCGCGACACCGGCGCGTTGCAGGATCGTCATCGCTTCGTCTGGCGAACGGGTCGTCGTCCAGGCGGCGATCGCGGCTTCGATGCGATCTTCCTGGGTCCGGCGGTTCGCGGCCGTGACGAGGGCGTCATCGTCGATTCCGATGATCCTGGCCAGAGCCTGCCACGTCGTGTCGTCGGTCACGGCGATCGACACCCACTTGTCGGTGCCGGCCGAGGGAAAGATGCCGTGCGGCACGTAAAGCGGATGGCGATTGCCGGCGCGGGGCTTCACGTTGCCAGTGGCCGACTGCTCGATAGCCCAGGCGGCTGTGAAGGGCAGCATGCACTGCACTTGCGAGAGGTCGATGAACTGGCCTTCGCCGGTCTCGCGCCGATGCAGGAGGGCGATCAGCATGGCCGAGCAGGCATTGAGGCCGCCGACCGCATCGCCGTAGGCAAGGTGATTCATCATTGGCGGATCGTCGGCACGGCCACCGACGCTCGGCAGGCCGGAGCCCTGCTCGAGCGTCGAGCCGTAGGCCCGCGTCTCGCGCCACGGTCCGGTCGCCCCGAAGGCCGCCATGGAAACCATGACCAGCGACGGATTGACCTCGACCAGCGCGCTGTAGTCGAGGCCGAACTTGCGCAGGACATCGGCAGAGTAGTTCTCGATCACCGCATCGGCGCCCTTGATCAGCGCCTTGGCGAGCGCCACGCCGTCCGGCACGGTGAGGTCCAGAGTGATCGCGCGCTTGCCGCGATTCATGATGTTGAATCGTGACGATTTTTCGTAGAGGCGTTGCGTGACCGTCTCGGCGCGGTTGTCGACGCCACGCCACCAATCGGGATAGCCGCAGGCTTCGATCTTGATCACGTCGGCGCCGAGGTCGGCGAGGTTGCGGGTGCACACCGGACCGGCCCAGCCCATCGACAAGTCGACGATGCGCAGCCCTTCCAGCGGCCGCGCCGTGCGGCGCTTGTCCGCTCGTGCGCCGCTGCGCGGAGCAATGTGGTCGTTGTGCTCGCCGACCTTCGGCACCGTGCCGCCGAAATTGGCCGGTATTCGTGTGAGATGGAAGGGCGAACCGGGCGCCTCGACCGTCGTATCGCCCATCGTGATGGGCACGATGGCCTTGCGGTCGCGGAACACCGGCCAGGTCAGCACCTGCTCCATGCTCGGAACGATCGCGAAGGGGAGGCGCAATTCCAGGCCGGCCGCGAACCATTCCTCGGCGGTGCGATCGAGGAAGCGCGGAATGAATCGCGCTTCCAGTGCGTCGGCACGCGCCAACCGCTCCGGCCCCATGACATGCTGCGGATGGCGGCCGAGATCGGCCATGCCCATCAGGTCGCAGAACGATTTCCATTGGGCCGGCGTCACGATGGTGATGCCGATCCAGCCTTCCTTGCAGCGATAGACTCCCATCGGATAGGTCGGTGTGAATCGGTTGAAGCCCCAGCGCTTCTGCGGCGTGCCGGTAGCCCACGCTTCGATCGCCTGGTACTCGGCGAGGGCGATCGTCGCCTCGTGGACACTGACGTCATAGCGGCGGCTCTGGTTCCCGAGCAGCGCCGCCATCGCCGGGATGAAGGCGCCGAGCCCGCCCATGATCGCCGACTGGTAGTCCGGGAGGGTGAGTGGCGGTCCTTCCTCCGGACCGATCAGTTGCGCGAAGCCCGCCAGGGCCCGGCACACCGCATCGGTGGCCTCGAAGTCCCGATAGGGGCCGGATTGGCCGAACCAGGACAGGTCGATAGCGACGAGGTGCGGATGGCTCGCAGCATGGTCGACGCCGGAGGAATCGATGAGCACGTCGGCACCAGCCAGCAGTCGATCGAGATCGACCGAAGCAGTCGTCACGCTCTTCTTGCCGAAATTGAGATAGGCGAACCAACCGCTCGCCCCGTCGACGAGGGGTGGGAAGGACCGCACCGGGTCCCCCTCGACGGGCTCGACCTTGATCACCTCGGCGCCGAAATCGGCGAACAGGCGGGCGGCGTAGGCGCCGGCAGCAAGAGAGCCAAGCTCGACCACGCGAAAGGTGGAGAGGGGCATTTGCGGCATGATCGAGTCCTTTCACCGCTTGATGCGCGTCGCCAGGAATTTCATCAGCCGTGGGCCGAAAGGCGGGCGCAGCATGCGCAGGGGACCGATCTCCCGTCTGATCTGATGATAGACCGCCTTGCGGTGGCTGAATTCCAGAAAGCCGTCGCGGCCGTGATAGGCACCCATGCCGGCAGGGCCGATCCCGCCAAAGGGCAGGTCCTCCTGGGCGATATGCATGACGACGTCGTTGACGGTGACTCCCCCTGAGATGGTGCGGCCCAGCACGTGGTCGCGCTCGGTCTCGTCGGTGCCGAAATAGTACAGGCCGAGCGGCCGCGGATGCGCGTTGATGTAGGCGATGGCGTCGTCGACGTCCCGGTAGCCCTTCACCGGCAGCAGCGGGCCGAACACCTCCTCCTGCATGACCGTCATGTCGTCGGTCGGATCGAGGATCAGGGTCGGCGCCATGCGGCGATGCGGTTGCTGCACGAGATTTTCGCCGGCCGGATTGATCTCGATGATCCTGGCGCCCTTGGCGCGGGCGTCCTCGACATGTCGAGTGAGCCGCGCGAGGTGACGATCCGACACGATCGCCGTGACGTCGGGATTGTCGCGCAGCGTCGGGAACAGGTGCGCGACCGCGCCGCGCGCTGCCTCGACGAAGGCATCGACGCGATCGGCCGGCGCCAGCACATAGTCGGGTGCCAGGCAGACCTGGCCCGCGTTGAAGGTCTTGCCGTTCATGATGCGTGCGGCGGCGATGCCGAGGTCGGCCGAGCGGCCGATGACCACCGGGCTCTTGCCACCCAGCTCGAGGGTCAGCGGCACCAGGTTCTCCGCCGCGGCGCGCATGACGTGGCGGCCGATGGCGGTGGCGCCGGTGAAGACCAGGTGATCGAAGGCGAGGCTCGCGAAGGCCTGGCCGACCTCCGGTCCGCCCGTGACGACGGCGATCTCCTCGGGGTCGAACGCCTTGGCGAACATGCGCTTCAGGAGCTCCGACGTCGCGGGCGTGGTCTCCGAGGGCTTGATCATGGCGCGATTGCCCGCCGCCAGCACGCCGGCAAGCGGTGCGAAGGTGAGATTGACGGGGAAGTTCCACGGGCTGATCACGCCCACGACCCCCTTGGGTTGGTAATGGATCTCCGCCCGCGCGCCGAGCAGGCGCGCGATCGGCGGAGTCGTCGGCCGCCGCTCGCTCTTCATCCAGCGCGCAACGTGCGCGCGGGCGTGCTTGAGAGGGGCGATCGACGAGGCGATATCGCCAAACGCGGTTGCGACCCGCGAGCGTGCGCCGAAATCGGCGTCGAGCGCCAATTCGATCGCCTCGCGGTGGTCGACCAGGAGGGCAATGCATCGGTCGAGCCGGTCGGCACGAGCCGCCGCGGACGGGCTTCCGTCCCGGAGCTGCGCTGCCTTCTGTCGCGACAGGATCGCGTCGAGCTCGTCGGCGATGGCGTCGGTCGCGGGGCTGGGCGGCATGGGCTTCTCCTGACATTCGTGCGGTCGGCGGGCGAACGGCGCCGAGGCGTGCCCGGACAATAGGGCAGGAGCGCGATTGCGCGTAGTCTCCGCGCGCCGGCGCATGGGGCGACCGAAGGCGCGTGCCGCGAGTCCAATCGGCTCTTCACGCGGCGCGAGACGGGCCCTATCGTCGGACACGCACAACAACCTTCGAGGATTCGCCATGACTGCCCCTGATCGCCTGCGTGCCCTGCTGGCCGAGCCCGGCTTCGTCGTGATGCCGGCCGTGTGGGATGGCCTCACGGCGAAGCTGACGGCCGCTGCCGGCTTCAAGACGGCATTTCTCTCGGGTTCCTGCGTCGCGGCGAGCCGCCTCGGCGGGCCGGACTTGGACTTGCTGTCATTCGGCGAGATGTTCGATTCCTTCCAGATGGTGCATGGCGCTGCCCCGGACCTGCTGGTGCTGGCCGATGGCGATCACGGTTACGGCAATGCCATGAACGTGCAGCGTACGGTGCGCGCCTATGGCCGGGCCGGCGCCGCGGCCGTCCTGATCGAGGACAAGATCACGCCGCGCGCGCTTACGTCGGCCGGCAAGCCTTGCCTGCCGCGCGACGAGGCGCGCATGAAGATACGCGCCGCCGTCGAGGCGGCAAAGGACTCCGGCATCCTCGTCCTGGCGCGCACCGATTGCCGGCCGACCCAGGGCATCGACGAGGCGGTGGCGCGCATCGAGATGTACGTCGAGGAAGGTGCCGACATCCTGTTCCTCGATTCGCCGGCCGACGACGGCGAGATCCATCGTGCCGTGGCCGCGGCCAAAGGCAGGCCGAGCTTCGTGGTGCTGTCGCCCGGCGCGCCGCGTGCCACGCCGAGCCAGAAGCAGGCGGAGGCTCTGGGCTTCAAGATCGGCACATTCCCGACCGGCATGCTGTCGCCGGCGGCGGCCGGCATGAAGGCTGGCCTCGCGGCGCTGAAGGCGGGCGAGTCGGAGGCCAAGAGCGCGCTGCCGCCGCCCGAGCTGCGCGGCATCCTCGGCTACGGCGATTACGACACGGCGGCCAAGCCGTTCGTGATCGCCGGCCGATAGGCGTGCCATGAAATTCGCGCTGCATTTCGGCAACAACACCTTCCCCGATCTTGCCGGCGCCACACGCGTGGCGCGGCTGGCCGAGGCGGCGGGATTCGATACCTTGCTGGCGGTCGACCATGTCGTCTTTCCCGACAACTACACCTCGGTCTATCCCTATGGGGCGAGCGGCCGGCTGCCGGTCGGCCGCGGCGGCGCGTTCCCCGATCCGCTGATCTGGATCGCCTGCGCCGCCGCCGTCACCTCGCGGCTCAAGTTCCTCACGGGCGTCATCATTCTGCCGCAGCGCAATCCGCTCATTCTCGCCAAGCAAGTGGCGACGCTCGACTACATGAGCAACGGCCGCTTCGAGCTGGGCATCGGCGTCGGCTGGCTCAAGGAGGAGTTCGAAGCGGTTGGCGTGCCGTTCGCCAAGCGCGGCAAGCGGGCCGACGAGCATATTGCCGCCATGAAAGCCCTGTGGGCGACGGATGGCGCGAGCTTCTCGGGCGAGTTCGTGAATTTCAAGGACGTGAGCTGCAATCCCAAGCCGGTCGGCCGTGTGCCGATCATCGTCGGCGGTCATACGGAGGCCGCGGCGCGCCGGGCCGGCAGGCTGGGCGACGGCTTCTTCCCGTCGATCGGCTCGAGCGTCGACCCGATGCCGCTCTACGACGTCGCCCGCCGCGCCGCGACGGAGGCCGGTCGCGATCCTGGCGCGATCGAGCTGTTCGCCGGCTGCCCCGACCTGCTGCCCGGCTCGACCGCCGACCCGCGGGTCGCCGTCGAGGAACGCGCCCGCCGCGGCATCGGACGAATCGTCGTCCCCGTCGGGCCCTTCGTGCCGGACCTCGAGGGGAGCCTGATGCGCTTTGGGGAAACGGTGATCCGTCCGTTTGCGGGCCTCTAGAGTCCTCCCCGGCGGAGCTGCTACGGAGTGGACACATCTTCAATCCCTCCCCCGTAATCGGGGGAGGTGTCCCCGTAGGGGACGGAGGGGGATAGCCACAGTCGAGATTCCTCCGGGTCCGACGTCAGATTCGGAAGGATCTCGATTGCGGCCTTCCCCCCCGGCCCCGGGGCCCCCCCCCCCGATTACGAGGGAGGGATTGAAGATGTGTCCACTCCGTAGCAGCTCCGCTGGGGAGGAGGCCTCACCCAAACGCCTTGCGAATGCGCGCCCAGTCGGCCAGCGCGGCCTCATGGCCCGGCACGAGCTGGATGGTGAACTGGGTGTAGCCGGCGCCACGCAGTGCCTCGATGCGCTGCTTGATCTCGGTCTCGCTTGCCGTGAACGACGTCTCGCGAATCAGGTCGGCGGTGACGAAACGCTTCTCCTCGGGCTTCACGAACATCAGGTGGCCGCGGTGGTTCGCGATGTAGGGCGCGTCCTTCGGCTCGAAGCCGCGGGCCAGCTCGATATAGCCCTGCAATTCCGGGCGCGCCTTGGAAACCATGGTGACGCCCGGTGCCAGACCGGCCAGCGCCTCGTCGGCGGCGCGATGCAGCATCACCGCGGCACGTGGACCGGCCTGCGCCATGGCGCGCTCCGAATCGGCGGGTTCGCCGTCCTGCAGCACGCAGCCCAGGGCGAAGGCGGTCGCCTGCAGATCGCTCATCGCGTGGCCCGCCTTGCTCCAGGCATCGCGCATCGCCTCGACTTCGCGGATGCCGTTGTCGACCTTGCCGACGAAATCGATCCAGCCCGCCCGGAGCTTGGCCGTCAGCGCCCGTGTGCGCGGCCCGAAGGCGGAGAGGTGGAGCGCGATCGGGTCCTTGGTGTTGAACAGTGGCAGCTCGGGATTGAGGAAGCGGATCTTCTTCGTCTCGCCCTCCATCTCGAAATCGACGATCTCGCCGCGCAGCAGGCCGTAGACCTGATGGATATGGGCTTCCATGTCCTTGACCTTGATCGCCCCGAAGCCCATCGCGCGGCGCGCCGTGAAGCCGGTACCGACACCGAAATCGATGCGGCCCGGTGCCAACTGGTTGAGCGTTGCCAGCGCATTGGCAGTGACCGGCGCGATACGATTCGACGGGACCAGCACGCCGGTGCCCAGCCGAATGCGCGTCGTCTTGACCGCGGCTGCGCCCATGGCGACGAAGCAGTCGGCGCTCAACATCTGCGTGTCGTAGAACCAGGCGTGCGTGAAGCCGAATTCCTCGGCGCGCTGCACGACCTTCCACGAATCGGCTGCGGTGGGCAGCGCGATGCCGAAATCCATGTCTGTCCTCCCGGTAGAATGTCACCCTGGGCAAAGCGAAGGATCTCATGCCCGCGACGAGCGGTCATGAGGTCGTTCGCTGAGTCTGGGACGACGTGAAACTATGTATCCGCCAGCTCCTTCAGCATGCGATCGCGGGCGGCGAAGTCGCCGTCGGCATGGACCGGCTGAAGGCAGACATGGGTGGCGCCGGCCTCGAAATGGGCGCGCAGACCCTTGCGGACGGCCGCGGCATCGCCCCACAGCACCATGGCGTCGATGAAGCGGTCGCTGCCGCCGTCGGCCAGGTCGGCCTCGCTGAAGCCGTCGCGCAGCCAGTTGTTGCGGTAGTTGGGCAGGATCATGTAACGCGCCAGCTCCTTGCGGCCGAGCGCGCGCGCCTTTGCCGGATCAGTCTCCAAAGTCACCTTCTGCTCGACGGCCAGCCACTTGTCGGGACCGAGGATGGCGGCCGCCTTGGCGGTGTGTTTGGGCGTCACATTGTAGGGTACGGCGCCACGTGACTTGGCGGCGCTCAAGGAGAGCATCTTGGGGCCCAGTGCGGCAACCACGACCGGCGCGTCCTCGGCTTTCGGCAGGTCCTTATGGATGCCGTCGAGGTAGGCGCTCATTGCCGGGATGGGCTTGTCGTAGCGGTGGCCGCGCACGCCTCGACCATGGGGATGTGGCTGACGCCGAGCCCGAGGATGAAGCGTCCGCCATAGAAGTCGTTCAGCGAAACCATGCCTCGCCGGGCGGTAAAGGCGTCGCGGGCATAGATGTTGGCGATCGAGCTGCCGATCACGAGCTTGCTGCTCTTCGACAGCAGGTAACCGGCCAGCGACAGCGATTCGTAACCGCGCGATTCGGGATACCACAGCGCCGAATATCCCAGCTTCTCGACGGTGCCGACTAGATCGCCGAGCTGCGCGCCGTTCAGCTTGTCTGTCGAATACCATACGCCCAGCCGTCCCAAGGTCATGGCTGCCAACTCCTGTCGCTTCGTTGTGACGAGGGCATTGTCACACTAAAGTGGGCGGCGCGGCTACAAGCGGAAATGGATGGCACATGCAGATCGGCGTCATCGGCCTGGGGCGGATGGGTGGAAATATCGTGCGGCGCCTGACCCGGGCGGGACATAGCTGCGTCGTCTACGATGCCAATCCTGCGCCCGGCCAAGCCTTGGCCAAGGAAGGCGCGACCGCCGCCTTGTCCGTTCCTGCGCTGGTCGACGCACTGAAGGACGGCCCGCGTACCGTGTGGGTGATGCTGCCCGCCGGCAAGATTACCGAGGAAACTATTGCCGAGCTCGGGACGTTGATGCGGAGCGGCGATGTCATCATCGACGGCGGCAACACCAACTTCAAGGACGACGTCCGTCGCGCCCGCGAGCTGAAACCCAAGGGCATCCACTATCTCGATATCGGCACGTCGGGTGGCGTGTGGGGGCTGGCGCGCGGCTACTGCCTGATGATCGGCGGCGACGGCGACGTGGTGAAGCGCCTCGATCCGATCTTTTCCGCATTGGCGCCCGGGCTCGGCACGATCGAGCGTACCGAGGGGCGGGAGAAGCTCGATCCGCGCGCCGAGCAGGGCTACATCCATGCTGGCCCGGTCGGCGCCGGCCATTTCGTCAAGATGATCCACAACGGCATTGAGTACGGCATGATGCAGGCCTTCGCCGAAGGCTTCGACATCATGCGGCACCGCTCGTCCGAGAAGCTGCCGGCCGACGAGCGCTACGATCTCAACCTGGCCGACATCGCCGAGGTGTGGCGGCGCGGCAGCGTGGTGACGTCCTGGCTGCTCGACCTCACGGCGAGTGCACTGGCCAAAGATGGCACGCTGGAGCATTTCTCCGGCCACGTCGAGGACAGCGGCGAGGGGCGCTGGACGATCGAGGCGGCGATCGAGGAGGCGGTCCCGGCCGACGTGCTGGCGGCCTCGCTGTTCGTGCGCTTCCGCTCGCGCCAGGATCATACCTTTGCCGAGAAGATCTTGTCGGCCATGCGTCTGGGCTTCGGCGGACACGTCGAGGCGCCCAAGAAATAGACGAGGAGGATTTCCGATGCGTGTAGGCGTTTTCTACTTTCCGACCGACTACGGGATCGATCTGTCCGAGCTCGGCCGCGCCCTCGAGGATCGCGGCTTCGCGTCTCTCTACGTGCCCGAGCACACCCACATCCCGGTGAGCCGCAAGACGCCATTCCCCGGCGGCGGCGAGCTGCCGAAGCGCTACGCGCACACGCACGATCCGTTCGTCGGCCTCGCCTTCGCCGCTGCGGTGACCAAGAAGCTGATCGTCGGCACCGGCATCTGCCTGGTGCCGCAGCACGAACCGATCGTCACCGCCAAGGCGATCGCCAGCCTGGACCAGCTCTCGGGCGGCCGCTTCGTGTTCGGCATCGGCGGCGGCTGGAACGTCGACGAGATGGAGAACCACGGCGCGCGGTACGATACGCGCTTCAAGATGATGCGCGAGTACGTGCTCGCCATGAAGGCGCTGTGGACGGAGGACGAGGCGTCGTTCCATGGCGAGTTCGTTAACTTCGATCCGGTGTGGTCGTGGCCCAAGCCGGCGCAGAAGCCGCATCCGCCGATCCTGCTGGGCGGCGAGACCGACTACACGCTGCGCCGCGTCGTCGATTATTGCGACGGCTGGTTCCCCAGGCCGCGCGGCTTCGATCCGGTCCAGGGTGTCGATCGCCTGCGCCGCATGGCCGACAGCCGCAAGCGCGATTTCTCGACCCTCACCATCAACGTCTTCGGCGCGCCCAACGACGCCAAGGTGCTGGCGAGCTACCAGAAGGCCGGCATCCAGGATGCGCTGCTGGCCATTCCCGATCTCAGCCGGGACGAGATCCTGCGCCATCTCGATACCATCGCACCGCTCGTCAAGGTGGGCGCGGCGGCATGAGGGTCGCCATCGGCCTCGGCTTGACGGAGTTTCCCTTCGCCAGCACGGGGGACTACTGGCGCTGGGTCGATCTCTGCGAGGCGGGCGGTGTCGATTCGCTGTGGCAGACCGATCGACTGGTCAGCAAGCAGCCGATCCTCGAATGCATGGCGGTCATGGCGGCGTTGGCCGGTCGCACGCGCCGCCTGCGCTTCGGCATGAATGTCGTGTCGCTGGCGCTGCGCGATCCGATCTTGCTCGCCAAGCAATGCGCCACCATCGACGTGCTGTCGGAAGGCCGCCTGCTACCGGGTTTCGGTATCGGCAGCCCGCTCGGCCCGGAATGGCAGGCGTTGAATATCGATACGCGCACCCGCGGCAAGCGCACCGACGAGGCGCTGGAGATCATCAGCCGCCTGTGGCGCGAGGACAGCGTTGATTTCGCTGGCACGCACTATCGGCTCGAGGGCGCCTCTATCTCTCCCAGGCCGGTGCAGCCTGACTTGCCGATGTGGATCGGCGGCTCGTCAGAGGCGGCGATCAAGCGCACGGCGCGCTACGGCACCGGCTGGCAGGCAGGCGGCGAGATGCCGGCCGATGCCGGCAAGGTCGTCGCCGCGATCAAGCGGGCGACCGCCGAGGTTGGCCGTTCGATCGACGACGATCACTACGGCGCGGGCTTTCCGTTTTATTTCGGCTCGGCCGACGACAAGATCGTCGCGGTTGCGATGGCTGCCTATACCAAGCGCACCGGCCGCAAATCGGAGGGGTACTTCGCGGTAGGCGACGAGCACACGATCATCGATCGCGTCGCCGAGTATGTCGGTGTCGGCGTCGAAAAGTTCATCCTGCGGCCGATTGGCCGCGATGGCGACGCCGTGATCGCGCAGACGAAGCGGCTGATCGAGAAGGTGCTGCCCTTGGTCGAGACGCGGTGGCCCAAGAAGGCCAAGGCGAGTTAGCCTGTTCTCCTCCCCCAACTTTGCTGGGGAGGTGTCGCCGTCTGCGGCGACGGAGGGGTCAAGACTCGGAGTCTTCTGGGCTGCGGGCGTCCCGGCCGCCCGTGAGAAAGGCGGGCGGGACGTCGTCGAGAAGAGCCGTGACCCCTTCGCCCCGTATGACGGGGCACCTCCCCAGCGATGACGCTGGGGAGGAGGAATGGGGCGCCGATGCATTCACAATCTCTCGGCGTAGCCGATAGGATGGATAGAGCGAGCAACCTTCCTGGAGGGGGAAATCATGCATATCGGCGCGGCAATGTTCTTCACCGACTACTCCATGTCGCCTGGTGAGTTGGGCAAGGCGCTGGAGGAGCGTGGCTTCGAATCGGTGTGGGCGCCCGAGCATTCGCACATTCCGCTCACGCGGAAGTCGCCGTTTCCCGGCGGCGGCGAGCTGCCCAAGAAATACTACGACGCGATGGATCCGTTCGTGACGCTGACGGCCGCCGCGGCGGTCACCAGCAAGCTGAAGCTCGGCACCGGCGTCTGCCTGGTCAACCAGCGCGACCCCATCCAGACCGCCAAGCTCGTGTCGTCGATCGACCAGCTCTCCAACGGCCGCTTCCTGTTCGGCGTCGGCAGCGGCTGGAACCAGGACGAGATGGAAAACCACGGCACCAACTTCGAGACCCGCCATAAGCTGGTGCGCGAGCGCATCGAGGCGATGAAGGTGATCTGGACCAAGTCCAAGGCCGAGTATCACGGCGACATGGTGAAGTTCGACGCCATGATGAGCTGGCCCAAGCCGGTGCAGAAGCCGCATCCGCCGATCCTTGTGGGCGGCGCATTCCCTTACAGCGCGCGCCGCGCCATCCGCTACGGCGATGGCTGGATACCGCAGCGCGTCCGGGCGACCTATACCGACGTACGCGCGCTATTCCCGAAATTCCGCGAGATGGCCAAGGCCGCCAACCGCGATCCGGCGACGCTGCCGATCACCATCTGGAGCTCGAAGGAAGACGAGAGCGAGCTGATGCGCGATCGGGACGAAGGCGTCGCGCGTATCGTCGTCAGCCTCGACTCGGCCAAGGCCGACGTCATCCTCCCCGAACTCGACCGCTGGGCGAAGCTGATTCCGAAGGTGGCGTAGCTCATTCGCCTCCCCGGCTCCGCTGGGGAGGTGTCCGATCAAACCTGCGCCAGCACGTCCTTCTTGAAGCGCTGCATCTCGCTAAGCATCGCGTCCACCGTGTTGCCGGCGAAGCCGACGTCGAGGTGGCTCACGCCCATTTCCCTCAGCGCGCGGATGTCGGCGGCGATGTCGGCGTTCTTGCCCGAGAACAGGCGGCGCTGCCCATCGCCGGCGGTCGCCGGGATGCTCTCGCCATAGGCGGTGCAGCGCAGCGCCAGGCCGACGGCATCGGCCTTGCGGCCGGCCTTCTCGGTCATCTGGCGCAGCTTGGCGACGGCGGCCTTGAACCGCGCCAGCGAATCGAGCGGGAAGGCGGGGTTGGTGCCGATCGGATACCAGGCATCGCCCAGGGCTGCCGTCCGGCGCAGGGCAGGGCCGCTCTCGCCGCCGACCCAAATGGGCGGATAGGGCTTCTGCACCGGCTTGGGCGCCAGCACGATGTTGTCGAAGCGGACATACTCGCCGGCGAAGCGCGGATGCTCCTTGTCCAAAGCTCGACGAAGGCCTTCAGGTATTCGTCGGTGACCTTGCCGCGCGCTGCGAAATCGGGCGCACGATCGCCTCGAACTCCTCCTTCAATCCAGCCGGCGCCGATACCCACCACGAGGCGGCCGCCCGACAGAACGTCGATGGTCGAGAGCATCTTGGCGGTCAGCACGGCCGGCCGGTGCGGCACGACCATGACCGAAAGCACGAGGCGCAGCCGGCTCGTCTTGGCGGCGACGTAGGCCACCTCGATAAGCTGCTCGTGGCGTTCGGCCCGGGCGCCGGCCGGGAATTCACCGGACGAGCTGTAGGGATAAATGGCATGGATGTCGGTAGGGATAACGACATGATCGCTGAAGGTGGCGTAGTCGAACCCCATCGCCTCGCCTTCGACCAGCAGCCGCGTGAGCTGCCCACTTTCCGCCAACGGCCCTGCGGTTGGCGCATTGAAGCCGAACTGCATATGTATCCCCCCGAGATGCTAGGTTTGCGGTCGGCATAGTACACGATGCAGCCGATTGCGAATGTCGCTATCGTCCGCCCATTGGCGTTGCCGGTTGGCGTTATTGTTTTGCGTTCCTGGTAGAGGGTTGGGGCATGATGGAGCTTTCCGAGCTGATGGCAGGAGCGGCCCGGCTGCGCGATCGCGGTCACGGGCGCCTCATCTCGTATTCGCGCAAGGTCTTCATTCCGCTCACCCACCTGTGCCGCGACGTCTGTCACTACTGCACCTTTGCCGAACGTCCGCAGCCCGGCAAAGCGGCCTATCTCTCACCCGACGACGTGCTGGCGATCGCGAGCGCTGGCCAAGCAGCCGGCTGCACCGAGGCGCTGTTCACCTTGGGCGACAAGCCGGAGCTGCGCTACGCGGCGGCGCGCGAGGCGCTGGCCAACCTCGGCCATCCGACGACGATCAGCTACCTCACCGCGATGTGCGACCTGGTGCTGCGCGAGACCGGCCTGCTGCCGCATGCCAATCCGGGCGTGATGACGCGCGAGGAGATCGCCGGCCTGCGCGCCGTCACGGCGAGCCAGGGCATCATGCTCGAATCGACCAGCGAGCGGCTGTGCGAACGCGGCGGTGTCCATTTCGGGTCGCCCGACAAGAATCCGGCGGTGCGGCTCGAGACGATACGGCTCGCCGGCGAGCTCAAGGTGCCATTCACCACTGGCATCCTGATCGGCATCGGCGAGACGCGCGAGGAGCGCGTCGCGGCGTTGGAGGCGATCGCCAAGCTGCACGACCGGTACGGCCACATCCAGGAAGTGATCGTGCAGAACTTCCGCGCCAAGCCCGACACCAAGCGGGCCGACGCCGAGGAACCCGATCTCGACGACCTCCTGTGGACCATCGCGACGGCGCGCCACATCCTCGGGCCGGAGATGAATATCCAGGCGCCGCCCAACCTGTCGCCCGGCGTCTATCCGCGCCTGGTCGATGCCGGCCTGAACGATTGGGGCGGCGTCTCGCCGGTGACGCCCGATCATGTGAACCCCGAGGCGCCGTGGCCGGCGATCGAGGAGCTGGCCCGGATGAGTTCGGAGATGGGCAAGGTTCTGGTCAATCGCCTCGCTGTCTATCCGTCCTACGTGCGCGCGCCCGACGTCTGGCTGGCGCCCGAGGTGGCGACGCGCGTGCGCCGCCTGAGCGATGCCGAAGGCTTTGCCCGCGACGACGACTGGGCACCCGGCAACACCGAGCCGCCGCCGGCGCCCCGTCTTCGTCTGGGGGCGGTCGATGCCGGCATCGCGCGCCTGGTCGAACGGGCGAGCGGCGGCCAGCGTCTCGATCCGCCGGAGATCATGCAGCTCTTCGCCGCGCGCGACGTCGACTATCGTCACGTCACCGGCGCCGCCGACGCGCTGCGCCAGGCGGTGAGCGGCGACGTCATCCGCTACGTCGTCAACCGCAACATCAACTACACCAACATCTGCTACTTCCGCTGCCGCTTCTGCGCCTTCTCGAAGGGCCGCACGCACGAGGATCTGCGCGGCGCGCCCTACGATCTCGCGCTGGAAGAGGTGGCGCGGCGCGCCGTCGAGGCCTGGCAGCGTGGTGCCACCGAGGTCTGCCTGCAGGGCGGCATCCATCCCGACTACACCGGCGAGACCTACGAAGCGATCTGCCGCACCATCAAGGCGGCGGTGCCCGACATGCACATCCACGCCTTCTCGCCGCTCGAGGTGACCCAGGGCGCGATGACGATGCAGACGCCCATCCCGGAGTTCCTGGCCAGGCTGAAGGAGGCAGGTCTCGGCACCCTGCCGGGCACGGCGGCCGAGATCCTCGACGACGAGGTGCGTGCCATCATCTGCCCGGACAAGATCAACACCGCGCAATGGCTCGACGTGCAACGCGCGGCGCACAAGCTCGGCGTGCGCACGACCTCGACCATCATGTACGGCCATGTCGAGTCGTCGCTCGCCTGGGCACGCCACCTGCTCGCGTTGCGCGACCTGCAGGTCGAGACCGGCGGCTTCACCGAGTTCGTGCCACTGCCCTTCGTGCATATGGAAGCGCCGATGTACCGTCAGGGCAAGGCGCGTCGCGGCCCGACCTTCCGCGAAGCAGTGATCATGCATTCGGTAGCGCGGCTGGTGCTGCATCCAGCGATCACCAATATCCAGACCTCATGGGTGAAGATGGGTCCGGCAGGTGCCGCGATCTGCCTGCAGTCCGGCGCCAACGATCTCGGCGGCACGTTGATGAACGAGAGCATCTCGCGCGCCGCCGGCACCCAGCACGGCCAGGAGTTTCCGCCCGAGGCGATGGAGAAGCTGATCCTCTCGATCGGCCGCGTGCCGCAGCAGCGCGACACGCTCTACCGGCCGGTTCCCGAAGAACGCCGCGCGGCGTCGTTCGTGGCCGAGGATCTGGCGCCGATCGTGCTCACCCCGCCGCGGAAGAAGGTGGTGGCGTAACTCTTCTCCTCCTCAGCGTCATCGCTGGGGAGGAGGTCAGAGGCCTCTTTCCGCCAGCAATCTCGGCACGCCGATCTCTTCCAGGAACGCCCGCGTCCTCGTGTGCGCCGATTGCGGCAGGCGCAGGAAGGCGGCGAGGTCGACCGGATGGTCGATGTCCATGGCGATGCCGGGTTGGCGCAGGATCGTCGGCTCAATGCCGCATCCTCGTGCCGCGTCGAGGTGCGGGAAGTAGCTGTTGTCGCCGAAGCGCAGGGGCACCGAGTCGGGCGGCGAGCAGATCACGGCATTGGAGCCGAGATCGTCGTGCGCCGGCGAGATGGTGAAGGACGGACCGGGCTTGTGCGCCGCCAGCACGGCGTCGAGCTCGTCCGCCGTCGCGGCGGGAATATCGGCCGGCACCGTCATCATGCCGCCGCGACCCTCGCGGGCGAGCAGCGCCGAGCCGGCGGTGACGCTGCCGGTGTGACCGTCGCGCGCACCCTCGGTGACAACGCGCGCGCCGAGTCGGGCCGCCAGCGCCGTCGCTTGCGGATCGCGCGTCACGACCAGGATGCCGGCGAGGCGTTTGGCGCCGGCGACCGCTTCCAGCACCTCGCCCATCATGACCTCGATGAGGGCGCGGCGGTGTGCCGGCGAGAGCAGCGGCGCCAGGCGTTGCTTGGCACCGTCGAGCTCCTTGATGGGGACGACGGCCCAGATGTCGTCTGACCGGCTCATCGGCGCGCCGCGAGCTGGTCGGCGAGATCGAGGACGGCGCGTGCCAGCGCTTCGCGCGTCGCGAGATCGGTCATCAAGGTCGGCGCCGTCTTCACCATCGCGGCGAGGCCGCGCACGTCTCCGGCATCGGCCGGATCGACGACGTAGCCGGAGAGCAGGGTGCCGTAGCGCTCCGCCGCCGTCGCCGCGCTGATCGTGAGGCCGAGCTCCTGCATCATCTTGGCGGTCGGTCCCTTGACCGCGCGGCCGCCGACGATCGGCGAGACGGCGACGACCGGCGCGCCGCTGCCGGCGAGCGCCTCGCGCAGTCCTGGCACGGCGAGGATTGGCTCGATGCTGATGAAAGGGTTGGACGGGCAGATCACGACAGCCCGCACCTTGCCGCTCGCCAGGGCGGTCAGGACGTCCGGCTGCGCTCGCGCTTTGATCGCACCCTCGAACACCAGCTCGCGCACCACCGGCTGGCATTGCCGGCGCACGAAGTAATCCTGGAAGTCGAGCCAGCCTTCGTCGGTGCGCACGCGCGTGCGCACCGGATCGTCGCTCATTGGCAGAACTCGGATGGCGATGCCGAGCCGGCGGCAGACATCGCGCGTTACCTGCGACAGGCTCTCGCCTGCCCTGAGTCGCCGCGTCCGCTCGACATGCAGCGCCAGATCGCGGTCGCCGAGCCGGAACCAGCTCTCGCCGCCCAGGGTGGCAATGGTCTCCATGAACGACCACGTCTCGTCGCGTCGGCCCCAGCCCGTCACCGGATTGTCGAAGCCGGCCAGAACATAGGTCAGCGTGTCGATGTCGGGCGAGATGCAGAGGCCGAGATGCTCGAAATCGTCGCCGGTGTTGGCGACGACCAGCAGGTCCTCCGGTGCCAGCACGCGGCTGAGGCCGAGCGCCAGCTTGGCGCCGCCGACACCGCCCGACAGCGCCACCACGAGGCCCTTGCTCACCGAAACATATCCTCGCTCGCCGGACGCACGAGATGGCTGGCCGGATTGGCCGGCGCGCTCCAACGCAGCCCGCGGATCAGCACGACGGGCTGTGCCTCGTTGCCCTGTCCCATCACCAGCGAGGCTGCCGCCGCGATCTCGTCGGCGAAGCCGGTGATGCTGACTTGCAGAATGCGGCCGAACAGGTCGGGGTTGCCGCGCAGATCGAGCAGGCTCGGCAAGCCGGCCGCGCCGATGGCGACACCCGACGTGCCGCGCCGCCAGGCGCGGCCGAAGCTGTCGATAATGACCACCGCCGGTGCCGTGCCGGCGAGCACGCCCAGGCGTGTGCGCAGCGCCTCGGCGCTGGCGTCGGGGTCGACCGGCAGCAGCAGGGCGCGCTCGACGCCGTCGGTCGGCCCGACATTGGACTGGTCGATGCCGGCATTGGCCATGACGAAGCCGAGCTTGTGCTCGACGATCAGGATGCCGGGCCGGGCGCGCACGACGCGCACCGATTCGGAGAGCACCAGCTCGACCAGGCGCGGGTCCTTGTCGATCTGCCTGGCGAGCTCGATCGCCCGCGCCGACGGCACCACGGTCGCCAGATCGACGCTGCGGCCTTCGGCCTTGGAGACGATCTTCTGGGCGATCACCACGACGTCGTGGGCCTGCGGCACGAGCTTCGCGGCGGCAAGCCCGTCGGCAATGACCTTCGCGAGATCGTCGCCCGCCCCGATCAGCGGGATTCCCGGAACGGCGACGATCTCGAGCGCACTGGTTCGATTCATCCGAAGCGCTTGCGCAGCAGCGGCAGGACCTTCTCGCCGTAGAGGTTGAGGAAGCGCTCCTGGTCGGGGCCGGGTGCGTGGAACACGAGATGGCGGAAGCCCATGTCGACGTAGAACTTGATCTTCTCGACCTGCTCCTCGGGATCGTCCGACACGATCCAGCGGCTCGCCGCACGCTCGAGCGGCAGGGCGTCGGCCAGACGCTGCATCTCGACCGGATCCTCGACCGACATCTTCTCCTCGGGCGTCAGGGCAAGCGCCGCCCAGTGGCGCGTGTCTTCGAGCGCACGCTGACGGTCGGTGTCGAACGAGACCTTGACCTCGATCATGTAGTCGTAGGGGTTGGGCTTGGCGCCGCCGGCGGCGATGCCTTCGGCGACCTTGGGCATCAGCGTCTCGGTGTAGAGCTCGCGCTTCTTGCCGCTGGTGCAGATGAAGCCGTCGCCGGTGCGTCCGGCATAGCGCGCGACCAGGGCGCCGGCGGCGGCGACGTAGATCGGCACCTCGTCGTCGGGCCGGTCGTAGATCGTCGCCTTCTCGGTCTTGTAGAATTCGCCGTCGAAGCTGACGCGCTCCTCGCGCCACAAGGTGCGGATCAGGGTCACCGATTCGCGCAGGCGGGCGAAGCGCTCCTTGAACTCGGGCCACGGCGCGCCGGTCGACGGCACCTCGTTCAGCGATTCGCCGGTGCCGATGCCCAGGATGACGCGGCGCGGGAACATCGCCCCCAGGGTGCCGAACGCCTGGGCGACGATCGACGGGTGGTAGCGGAAGGTCGGCGTCAGCACGCTGGTGCCCATGACGATGCGCGAGGTCCTACCGCCCAGCGCGCCCAGCCAGGCGAGCGAGAAGGGGGCGTGGCCGTCGACATGCTTCCACGGCTGGAAGTGGTCGGAGACGAACACCGAATCGAAGCCGGCCGCCTCCGCCTTGCAGGAGAAGTCGAGCAGCTTGGAGGGCGCAAATTGTTCGGCCGAAGCCTTGTATCCGAGCTTGAGCACGGTGATGGGTTCCTTATCGTGTCCGGCGGGGAGTCTTAATGGACGATACCGTAGGTCACAACCGGCCGCTGATCGCCGTCGTCATGGGTGTTTCAGGCAGCGGCAAGAGCACCGTCGCCGGCCGCCTGGCGGCCGAGCTTGGCTGGGAGTACCAGGAGGGCGATGCGCTGCATCCGCCCGAGAACGTCGAGAAGATGAAGGGCGGCACGCCGCTTGGCGATGCGGACCGCCTGCCGTGGCTGCGGCGGATCGCGGAGCGGATCGACGACTGGCGCGCCCAAGGACTATCGGGCGTAGTGACCTGCTCGGCGCTGAAGCGGGCCTATCGCGACATCATCGTCGGCGATCGCCCCGATGTGCGATTGGTATACCTCAAGGGCTCGCCCGACCTCATCAAGGAGCGACTGGCCCAGCGCCGCGGCCACTTCATGCCGCCCGCGTTGCTCGACAGCCAGTTCGTCGTGCTCCAGGAGCCGGCCGCCGACGAGCATGCCGTCGTGGTCGATATCGGCGGTGGGCCCGAGGAGATCGTGAACGAGATCACGACCATTCTCCTCTCCGGCTCTGCTGGGGAGGTGTCCGCGTCTTCGCGGACGGAGGGGCATGAATCATGAGTCGATGACCCCTCCGTCATCGTAAGACGACGACACCTCCCCAGCGAAGCTGCTACGGAATGGACACATTTCCAATCCCTCCCCCTGTGGCGCTGTAAACAGCGCCTGATCGGGGGAGGTGTCCCCGCAGGGGACGGAGGGGGATAGCCACAGTCGAGATTCCTCCGGGTCCGACGTCAGACTCGGAAGGATCTCGATTGCGGCCTTCCCCCTCCGGCCCTCTGGGCCACCTCCCCCGTATGACGGGGGAGGCGAGGAAGATGTGTCCACTCCGTAGCAGCGAAGCTGGGGAGGAGGATGGATCACAGATCGCGCTCCGCGAGCTTGCGGAACGCGTCGGGCACGGCTCGTTGCACGCCCAGCGCGACCGACCCGTAGCCGATCGCATTGCGGCCGAAGCGATCGCGGATCACGTCCATGGCGCGATCGGCGGCGCGGCGCGCCAGGCCTCTGCGCGTGCCGGGACGGCGCGCCTCGTTGGCGAGGCCGAGTGGCAGCTCGAGCTGCAGCCGCGGATCCTTTTCCAGATGCGACACCGAGATTGCCAGCAGGGAGATATGCGTCTCCTCCGGGTGATCGGCGAGCGCTACCCCGACCAGCTCCTCGGCGATCTCGCAAAGGCTCGCGGTCGCCGAGATCGCGGCGCCGAGCGTTGTCGAGCGCGTGACCGCGTGCAGGTCGGCGAAGCGGACGCGAACCGTCACGGCGCGGCCGGCGAGCGACTTGGCGCGCAGCCTGGCGCCGATGCGGTCGGCGAGATGGGCTAGCGTGGGCTGGATGACGTGCGGCTTCGCAGGCTTGCGACCGAGCGCCGACTGGGCGCCTGCCGACCGCGACCGACGATGGGTCACGATCTCTCGCGGGTCGCGATTCCATGCGAGCGCCGAGAGCTTCTCGCCCGCCGCCGGCCCCAGCAGGCGCGTGAGCGATCGTCCCGGCATCCGCGCCAGTTGCCCGATCGTCTGCACGCCGATCTCGGCCAGCCGCGCCTGGGTGACCGGACCCACGCCCCACATCAGCTCGACCGGCAGGTCGTGCAGGAACTCCAGCTCGCGCTCGGGATCGACCACGGCCAGCCCGTCCGGCTTGGCCACTTGCGAGGCGATCTTGGCCAGATGCTTGGTGCGCGCAACGCCGACGGAAATCGGCAATCCCAGCTCGGATCTGACGCGGTGCCTGACCTTGCGGGCAATCTCGGCCGGCGAGCCGAAGAGATGGGTGCAGCCCTTCACATCGGCGAACGCCTCGTCGATCGAGAGGCGCTCGACGAGCGGCGTGAAGTCGCCGAGCACCGCGACCGCGGCATCGCCCAGGCGCTGGTAGTCCTTGAAGTGCCCGTCCACGAAGATGAGCTCGGGGCAAAGCTCGCGCGCCCGCCGCCCCGGCATGGCGCTCCGCACCCCAAAGGCCTTGGCTTCGTAGGACGCCGCCAGCACGACCCCGCCGCCGACGGCGACCGGCTTGCCGCGCAACGACGGATCGAGCAGTTGCTCGACCGAGGCGTAGAAGGCGTCCAGGTCCGCATGGAGAATGGTGGCTTCCATGGCTCTCCTGCTTGCTGCGGATCAATGTGGAACCAATAGAGAACATATGTCAAGAAATGGATGCGGCGGAAAGACAACTAAACCGATAGAGAATCGGATGATTTTCTCGGATGTTTCATCGATCGATCGCACCCGAATCGAATCTCGTCACGCCTTCGCCAGTCGAAAGGCAACGGCTCTCGCTGGTTTGACTCCCGCCGTTGCGGTTGCAACCATCGCGCAGATCGGGAGGGAGCGCGTATGGCTGGCGTAAGTTGGACAGACTCCACCATGGAGGCGGCCGGGATAAAGCTTCACGTGTCGCGCGCCGGGAAAGGGCACCCCGTCCTGGTGCTGCATCACGAGACCGGCACGCTCGATCGACTGCCCTTCTACGATGCGCTGGCCGCCAAGTTCGACGTGCTGGTGCCGCATCACCCCGGCTACAGCCGCTCGCAACGGCCGGACTGGATGCGCCATCCGCGCGACATCGCGGTGATCTATCGCGGCTTGCTGAACGAGCTGAAGCTCTCCAACGCCGTGCTCGTTGGCCTGGGCTTCGGCGGCTGGATCGCGGCCGAGATGGCCAGCATGGCGCCGGCCGACCTGGCGAAGCTGGTGCTGGTCGGTGCCATGGGCATCAAGCCGCCACAGGGCGACATCCTCGATCTCGCGATCACCGGCTATGTCGACTACGCGCGCGCGGGTTTTCACGACCAGAAGGCGTTCGATCGCGTCTATGGCGCCGAGCCCTCGGTCGATCAGCTCGAGATGTGGGACATCTGCCGCGAGATGAGCTTCCGCATCGCCTGGAAGCCCTACATGTACAGCCAGACCCTGCCGCATCTTCTGGGCGCGGTGCGCGCACGGTCCCTCGTGGTGTGGGGCGACGACGACAAGGTCGTGCCGCAGAGCGCCGGCAAGCGCTATGTCGAAGCCTTGCCCGACGCCAAGATGGAAATCGTCAAGAATTGCGGGCACTGCGTCGACATGGAGCAGCCCGAAACCCTCGCCAAGCTGATCGTCGATTTCATCGGTCGGGAGTAGTCGCCATGCACCTGATGTATTTCACCGAGCAACCGATGTCGGCCTATTCCGAGCAGGCCGGCCGCGATTTCGGCGCCACCGCGCTGATGTTCCCCAACACCAACTTCGATCCGGTGGCGGGCTCGCGGCTCTACAACGAGTATATCGAGCAGTACATGCTGGCCGAGGAAGTCGGCATCGACGGCATCATGCTGAACGAGCATCACAACGCGCCGTTCTGCATGCAGGCCAAGGCGAACATCTTCGCCGCCATCCTGGCCGGCATGACCAAGAAGGCGAAGATCGTGATGCTCGGCAATCCGCTGCCGCTCGCGGAGAATCCGGTGCGCCTGGCCGAAGAGCTGGCGATGATCGACATGATCTCCAAGGGCCGCCTGGTCTCGGGCTTCGTGCGCGGCGGCGGCCAGGAGCAGCTCGCGACCGGCGTCAATCCGGCGTTCAACCGCGAGCGCTTCGAGGAGGCGCACGACCTGGTCGTCAAGGCATGGACCCAGCCAGGTCCGTTCCGCTACGAGGGCACGCACTACCAGCATCGCGTCGTCAATCCGTGGGCGGTGCCGCTGCAGAAGCCCTATCCGCGCGTCTGGGTCCCGGGCGTGATCAGCAAGGAAACGATCATCTGGGCGGCGCAGCAGCGCTATCCCTACATCGCGCTCAACACCTCGATCGAGCAGACCAAGAAGATTTGGGAACTCTACGACAGCGTTGCGGCGCAGGTCGGCTACGTGGGCGGGCCGGAGAATCGCGGCTACCTGATCCAGGTTCACATCTCCGACAACGAGGAGAAGGCGATCGAGAACGCCAAGCAGTTCCGCTGGATGCAGGGCGAGTTCACCGGCCTCGCCCATCCGGTATGGAGTACCCCGTCGGGCTACGGCTCGCCCAGCAACCGGCGCGCCTTCGTCGAGTTCGCCGCCGGCCGGGCGATCAATCCGCGCGGCAACACGAGCTTCGAGCAGCAGATGGCCGACCTGCGCATCATCGCCGGCACGCCCAAGACGGTGGTGGCCAAGCTGAAGCGCATCCTCGAGGAGACGCGGCCCGGCATCCTGGCGCTGTGGGGCAACGATGGCCGCGTCAGCCAGGCGGACTCGCTTACCTGCATCAAGCTGATGGGCACGGAGGTCTTCCCGGCGCTCCGCGAGATTTCCAAGAGCCTCGACCTCAAGAGCCCGTTCGAGGCCAACGCCCCGGTCCATCTCAAGTATTCGACCGACCTCTCCCCCGCTCGTGCCGCCGCGGCGGCGGAGTAGGGCAATGGCAATCCAGCTCGGCGCGTCGCTGCCGGTCGGCGATATCGGCACCGGTCCGGCCGTGCTGCGCGACTATGCGCAGGCGGCCGAAGGGCTGGGCTACGACTACCTGGTGGCGCCCGACCATGTGCTGGGCGGCAATCCGGCGGTCGATTACGGCGGACGCCGCGTCGGCACGACGGCGACGGCCTATCACGATCCGTTCGTGCTGTTTGCCTTCCTGGCCGGAATCACCAAGCGGGTCGGCTTCGCCGCCGGCGTGCTGATCCTGGCCCAGCGCCAGGCCGCTCTGGTCGCCAAGCAGGCGGCCTGCCTGGACGAGCTCAGCGAGGGCCGTTTCCGGCTCGGCATCGGCGTCGGCTGGAACGAGATCGAGTTCCAGGGCCTCGGCGTGGACTTTCACATCCGTGGCAAGCTCTCCGAGGAGCAGGTGCGCTTCATGCAGGCGCTGTGGGCCCAGCCCAGCGTCAAGTTCGCGGGCGAGTTCCACCGCCTCGACGACGGCGGAATCAACCCGCGGCCGAAATCGGGCCGCGTGCCGATCTGGTTCGGCGGCCATGCCGAGGCGACGTTCCGGCGCACCGCCAAGTATGGAGACGGCTTCATGCCGCTCGCCTATCCGGCGGGCGACACGGCATTGGCGGCATTCGACAAGCTGCGCGGACTGATCCGGGCCGCCGGCCGCGATCCGGCATCGGTTGGGCTCGAGGTCTGGGTTTCGCCCGGCATCGGCGGTCCCGACGATTGGCGGCGCGAGTTCACCTTCTGGAAGAAGGCCGGCGTGACCCACGTCAACGCGCACACCACCTACGTGAGCGCCCATCACAAGCGGATCGCCGGCAAGTCCTACGCCGACCACCTCGACGCCATCACCCGCTATCGCGCCGCCGTCGCCGATCTGCTCTAGCCGCGCGAGCCTGCGGCGATGCCGTAGGCATCGTTTTGGCCGGTGTGGTCATCGGACCCCGGACGGGAGACGGGGAGTGGGCTATAGTCTGCGTTGCGGGCCCGTCCGGCCTGCGACCTTGCCTGCGGAGTCGATGCGGGCCTGGGCCGACAGAAATCCCGTAGTCGAGTTGGTGATGTCCGACGTTTCCGCCCTTTCCCGCTCCTTGGCCCTGATCGATCAGGCAGCGCTGCAGGCGATCCTGGACCCCCAGGACGGCCAGCGTCTGGAGGCATTGTGCGGCTTGATCGCGGAGCACAAGCCGGTCGTCGCCATCGATCACCGGTTGGGCGAGATGGACGCCTGGCGCCAGAAGCTGCTCGGCATTTTCGGCGAGATCGTATCGGCGGCGGAAAGCGCGCGGCGCAGCCAGGAGCCCCAGCGGGCGCGGCTGATCGTGAGCTACCTGCGCACGATGCGCAGCTTCATCGCCAAGCTGCAGCCGGCCCTTCCGGCGACCAAGTCGCTACAGGCCTAGCAGGCCCGGCCTCCGGCGAGGCGCCGTGTCGCGGCCCAGCAAGCGTCGCACGGTGCCGGCAAGGCCGTGTGCCTTCTCCGACTGGATCTCGGCGACGATCTTCTGCAACAGCGGCCCGAGCTCGTCTGGGCCGCGTTCTGCGATGGCGGCGGCGCGGCTTGTGAGGTCGTCCAGCCGCTCCAGCGCTGTCAGCACGGCAGCAGCCACGCCGGAGGCGCTGTGCTCGGCGATGGCAACGCCCCAACCCTGCTCGAACGCCGGCCCGGCGAAGGCGGCGGTCCCGGTGGCCACGACGGGCAGCCCGATCTTGCGCGCATCGGTGAAAACGCCCGAGCCGCGCGTGCGGTAGACGGCCGGATCGTAGGGCAGCAGCAGCAGGTCCGCCTCGCCGAGCAGGGTGGCGTAGTCCCGGTCGGACAGCACGTCCTGGCGGACCGTGACCCGGTCATCCAGCGTCGCCAGACGGTCGAAGATCGGCTGATCGTCCTCGGCGTCCGACCCTTTGACGATGCCATGGATCAGGAAGCGCACGTCGCGATGGCCGAGCACCTGCTCGATGGCCTCCGGCAGCAACCCATAGCCCTTCGGCCGATTGGCGAAGCCGATGCACAGCACGGTCGGTGGCCGGTCGCCCGCGCGATGGCGCGGGCCGCGCGCAGGCATGAGGAGGCCGGGTGCCGGCATGGCGCCAACCTCCAGGCCGATCAACGGCCGATAGAAGTCGGCCAGTTGCTGCGTCTCGCTATAGACATGCAGGCGGTGTGGACCGCCGAGCCTCGCCGTCAGTTCGGCGAAGGCATCGCGGCATTCGGCGCCGAGCTCGCGGGCACGCGGATCGTCGGTCGACAGCAGGTAATGCGGCCCGTAGAGCAGCCAGAGGAGGACGGAGGGTGCCGACCTGAATCGTGTGCGGCCGAAGGTGCGGGCGACCGACGCGGCGAGCACCTGGTCGCAGCAGGGCAGGATGAGCAGGTCGGCCTTGCGGCCGTGCCTCGCCAAGGCTTGCGCGAAGTTGCGGCTCGTCTCCTCGACGAATTCGTCGAACTCGCCGGCAGAGGCATAGGATCGGCCGTAGACCGACTTGGTGAAGGTCGGCGTGCAGGCGAGGTCGCGCACGACCTGGGTGTCGGCGTACGCCGATCCGAGGCAGGGCGCCGACAGACCGAGCTTCTCGAGCTCGTTCTGCAGCCGCAGCACGGCGTTGTAGTGGTGGCCTCCTTTGGAGTGTACGCCTGGATCGACGATCAGGATTCTCATGGCGAGCCGACGAGATTGCGCCACGGCGGTCGGCGGATTTCGACCATGCGCCGGCCCATCATCACCATACGCCAGGGCAACTTGAATTCTTCCGGCTGGTAGAGATGCTGGCGTGGCGCCTGCACCTGGAGCGCTGGAAAGATGTGCAGCCGTCCGCCTCTCCGGCCGATTGCGGCGTTGAAGGCGACATGCTCCGAGACTTCGCGCCCTTGGGCGTCGATGCCGTCGTAGTGCGCGCCCAGGGCCGCGGACATGCGGTAGACGCCGAGGCCGCCGAACGCCGAGCGCACCTCGATGGGTGGCGCGTTCGCGGGAACCTCGATTTGGCGCGCGAACACCTCGCGAAACTTGGCCGCCTCGAACGATTCGCCCTCGGCGCGGCCCCAGATCGCGTGCCAGACGTCGTGCGGACACCAGCGATCGTGGCGCAGCGCCCAGACGTCGTAGTAGCGCGGTCTCGCATTGGCGAACACGCCGGCGCGCGCCGGGTCCGCATCGAGCCAGCGCGCCGCCTGGAAGAAGCCGTCGGCTGCCATCGGCGAATTCAGGACGTCGTCGAGATCGGCAATCACGAGATGATCGAAGGCCTGCCCGCCGACACGGCCGATATCTTCGAGCCCGGCGTTGCGAACGTGAGCCAGCCGCTCGGTTCGCTTGGGCAGGCGGGTGGCCAGCGGTCCCAGGTCGATCACATGCCCGCGGCGTCCGTCGGCGAGCCATCGCTGGAGAATGGCCGCCGAATCGTCGGTGCAATCGCTGACGACGAAGTGGAAGGAGGCCTCGTCGTAGGCGGCCGCGAAGCGATCCAGGTTTTGCAGGACATGGGGCAGATGAGCGGCGCAGTCCCGGGCGGCGCCGAAGAAGGCGGCTCGCCGTCGGCCTAGCATGGCCCCCCGTCGCTCATGGGCGATCGCGACGCTGGGCCGGCTGGAGGACGTCGCGGGTGCCGTTCTGGGGCGTCGAGCGGGCGGGCTTGTCGCCGCCGATCAGATCGGTCGCCTTGGCGAAGATCCGTTCGAAATTCCAGCCGTTGGGCGCCGTTCCGGCGTCGGGCTCGAGCTCGCCGAGCGCGGCGGCAACCAGCGCCTCCGCCTTGCCGTGGCGCTCTTCGCCGAAGGCGGTGCGAATGGCCGCCGCTTCGCTGTGCAACACCTTGCGAATCAGTTGGAGCACCGACGTACGAATGGGGTCCCACGGCTGCGTCGAGGAATTGTAGGCGCCGCCCAGCACTGCAGCATTCGAATGCTTGTTGTTGCCGTGCATGCGATAGCCATAGAGCGCATCGTGTATGGCGATGGCGCCGGTCAGCAGACAGGCGAAGGTCGACAGGTAGAAATCGACGTAGAGCCTGAGTTCGGGACTCGGCGGGATGAAGATCAGATCGATGAAGCTTCGCCGGAACATCATGCTGGCCGTGCTGTTGGTGGCGCCGGCCGGCGACCACTGCATGTGCAGCGTGAGCTTGTTCGTCGGTGTGTAGCTGACCTTTCCGGTCCGAGGGTCGATCGTCGGCGTCGTCGCCGGGTCGACAGGCCTTTGGGGCGGGGGGCTGGGGTCGGAATCGAACCACCAGGCCGTTCCCGCGAGCAGGCGATCCTGTGCGTCGATGACGTGGCAGTCGCAATAGGTCATCCCCACGGGAAAATCGGTATTCATGTGCACCGCCAGGTGGCGGGCAATGAAATCGTCGTACCAGAGGTCGTCCGAATCGAGGAAGCAGACGAACGGCGTGTCGAGCTCCATCAGGCCGCGGCGCACCGCGCCTGCCTGCCCGAGATTGGAGTCGAGCCTGACATAGCGAAAGCGCGGATCGTCGAGCTTGGCCAGGCATTGGCGAATGGCTTCGTCCGATTGGTCTGTGGAGGCGTCATCGACGACGACGACGCTGATGTCGCGCAAGGTCTGACGGGCCACCGACTCGATGGCTTTGGCGACGAAGGCACAGTTGTTGTGATTGGCGACGACGACCCCAACAGCGGGAGCAGAGGGCATAACCGATGAGGTCCTCATGTTTCAGCGGCGCGGGAAAGCGTGCCTGCCACCCCGAGCCGTCCCCATGCAAATACGTCGAGCCGATATCCTTGGCGAGTTCTTTTGCTCTGACAATCCGGCGGCAATTTGTCGGATTGCCGGCACAGGATGCACCAGCGCCCCGACAACCGCAATCCGGCGGCCGGCGAACGGACACCAAGTGCCCCTCCCATGCTGACAGGGTCACGGATCACGCAATGGTCACTGGGGAGACGATCCTCCCCCGTAGTCGGGGGAGGTGTGCCCGCAGGGGACGGAGGGGGATAGCCACAGTCGAGATTCCTCCGAGTCCGACGTCGGATTCCGAAGCATCTTGTCTGTAACCTTCCCCCTCCGCCCCGTATGACGGGGCACCTCCCCATAGGCGTTAGGTTAGGGACAATCCTCACCCTGAGGAGCGGCCCGGAGGGCCGCCTCTCGAAGGGTCGGCAACAGAGAGGTGCTGGGGCGCCGCAATTTCAACGACTACCTGTGCGGCCCATCCTTCGAGACGGCCGCTGCGCGATCTCCTCAGGATGAGGACTATGGTGAGCTTTCCACCTTAACTTGACGCCTATGGGGCACCTCCCCATAGGCGTCAAGTTAAGTCGAACGTTCAACAAGGACCTCATCCTTGTAAGTCATCGAAATCGGGTCGGAGTGGTAAAGTATCCGGCGCGGTGGCGGAGGGCAGATCGCCTCATCCTAGGGCCCTTGAGCCCGTTCCTCAGCATGGTCGTCCCTGCGTCGTTCCTGTGAACCCGAACAGTCGTAAGGGCCGCATGGCGAGCCCGCTTAGGCAAGGAAGGGTCATCATGGAACAAGCCACTGCAGTCGGCATCGATGTGTCGAAGGACAAGCTGGACGTTCATGTCCTGCCGTCTGGGCAAGCGTGGGCAGTCAAGCGCGATGCGGCGGGCCTTGCCGAGCTGTGTCGTCGCTTGGAGGGCATGTCCGGGATTGTCGCGGTCGAAGCGACTGGAGGCTACGAATCGGTAGTTGCCGCCAGCCTGTCGAGTGCAGGTCTGCCCCTGGTGATGGTCAATCCAGCGCAGGTGCGAGCCTTTGCCAAGGCGTTGGGTCAGCGCGCCAAGACCGATCCGATCGATGCCGCCGTGATCGCCCGCTTTGTCGAAGCGACCAAGCCCGTGGTGCGGCCGCTGCCTGACCAGGCGACCCGGTTGTTGTCTGATCTGCTGGCGCGTCGCCGGCAGATCGTCAACATGATGACCGCCGAGACCCTGCGCCTGCAGCGCACCGACGTGGCCCGTGTGCGCAAGAGCATCACGCGACTCCTGCAGGCCCTCGAGCGCGAACTGGGTGGCGTTGACAAGGACATCGACGATAGCGTGCGCGGCTCGCCGGTGTGGCGAGCAAAGGAAGACCTGCTGGCTTCGGTTCCCGGAGTTGGAAAGGTCATCGCCCGCACCATGGTGGCCGACCTTCCCGAGCTTGGTACCCTTGGTCGCAAGCAGATCAGTGCCCTGGCAGGCTTGGCCCCCTTTGTCCGACAATCCGGCAAGTGGAAAGGTCAGGCCCGCATTGGCGGCGGACGGCCTGTTGTGCGCACCGCCCTCTTCATGGGGGCTCAGACGGCAAAGCAGCACAATCCCGTGCTCAAGGCCTTCTTCGAGCGCCTGATCGCCAGCGGCAAATCCAAAATGGCCGCCACGATCGCCGTTGCTCACAAGCTCCTCACCATTCTCAACGCCATCCTCAGAGACCAAAAGCCATGGCAAATTGCTTGACCGGCAACACAGTCGCTGAGGAGGCCGCGCAGCGGCCGTCTCGAAGGATGGGCTACAGGCGAAACCGTTGGAAAAGCGGCGTTGCAGCATCCGCACTGTTGCCGACCCTTCGAGACGCGGCCCTCCGGGCCGCTCCTCAGGGTGAGGATTCTCCTTAACTTAACGCCTATGAGGCACCTCCCCCGATCAGGCGCTGTTTACAGCGCCACAGGGGGAGGCACCTGAAAGTTCGCTATTCTGCGGCCATCTTCGGCATCGCGGCGTCGATCGCCGCCGAGAGGCGCGGCGGCGACAAGGGCAGGTCCGTCATGCGGATGCCGATGTTGCGGGTGACGGCGTTGCCGACCGCGGCGAGCGGCGGCACGATCGGCACCTCGCCGACGCCGCGCACGCCGTAGGGGTGGTGCGGGTTGGGCACCTCGACCAGGATGGTCTCGATCATCGGCAGGTCCGAGGCCACCGGCATGCGGTAGTCGAGGAACCCGGCGTTATCGAGCCGGCCCTTGGCACCGTAGATGTACTCCTCGTTCAGCGCCCAGCCGACGCCCTGCACGGCGCCGCCCTGGAGCTGGCCTTCCACATAGCTCGGATGGATGGCGGTACCGACGTCCTGGGCTGCCGTATAGCGGTCCACGGTGACGATCCCGGTGTCGCGATCGACCGCGAGATCGACGATGTGCACGCCGAAGCCGGGTCCGGCGCCCTGCGCATTGAGCTGGGCGTGGCCGTTGATCGGCCCACCGGTCTTGCCGGCCGAGGCCGCGAGTTGCGCGAGCGACAGCGGCTCGAACTCGCCGACATTGCTGCCGGCCGGCTTGGCGCAGCCGTCTTCCCAGATCACAGCGTCGGGATCGACGCCCCAGGTCTTGGCGGCACGCACCTTGAGCTCGCGGATCATGTCGCGCACCGAATTGACCACGGCCAAGCCGGTAGCGAAGGTGACACGGCTGCCGCCGGTCACGAAGTTGAAGCCGATCGAGCTCGTATCGGCGATGATCGGCCGGACCTTGGTGTAGTCGACGCCGAGCTCTTCGGCCGCCATCAGGGCGAGCGAGGCGCGCGAGCCGCCGATGTCGGGGTTGCCGGAGATGATCGTCACAGAGCCATCCTCGGCGACGTGCGCCGCCGCGCTCGAATCGGCGCCGACATTGAACCAGAAGCCGGCGGCCACGCCGCGCGACATGCCGGCTTTCGGCTTGCTCTTGTAGTGCTCGGAGTTCTTGGCTGCCTCGAGTGTCTCGACGAAGCCGATCGTGTCGAAGGTCGGGCCGTAGCTCGTCTTGGTGCCCTTCTTGGACGCGTTCTTCAGGCGAAGGTCGATCGGATCCATGCGCAGTTCCTGCGCCAGGATATCCATCGTCGATTCGACGCCCCAGGCCGAGATCGGTGCGCCCGGCGCGCGATAGGCCGCGACCTTGGGCCGGTTGCTGACGACGTCGTAGCCGACGACCCGGATGTTGGGGATGTCGTAGCAGGCGAAGCTGGTCCAGCACGCCGGGCCGATCGGCGAGCCCGGGAAGGCGCCGGCTTGCAGGGCGATGGTGCAGTCGGCGGCGACAATGGTGCCGTCCTTCTTGGCGCCGATCTTGACGTGGATCGTGCCACCCGGCGCCGGGCCGGAGGCGCGGAACACCTCGTCGCGGGTCATGACCATCTTCACTGGCTTGCCCGACTTCTGAGAGAGCCGGATGGCGATGGGCTCGAGATAGACCACCGTCTTGCCGCCGAAGCCGCCGCCGATCTCGGTCGCCGTAACACGGATCTGCGACGTCTCGATATTGAGCAGGCGGCTGCAGAAGCCACGCACCTGGAAATGGCCCTGGGTCGTCGACCAGAGCTGGACCTGGCCGTCCTCGGCCGCGCTCGCCAGCGTGGCGTGCGGCTCGATGTAGCCCTGGTGCACCGCCTGCGTCGTGTAGTGCCGCTCGACCACGATCTCCGCCTGCTTGAAGCCGGCGTCGACGTCGCCCTTCAGGTTGTCGATGCGTTTGGCGATGTTCGACGGCTTGGTCGGCGCGGGCTTCACGCCCTCGGTGATCATGTTGTCGTGCAGGATCGGCGCGCCGTCCTTCATCGCCTCGACGACGTCGATGACGTGCGGCAACACTTGGTACTCGACCTTGATGAGGTCGAGTGCCGCCTTGGCGATCGCCTCGGTGGTGGCGGCGACGGCGGCGATCGGATGGCCTTCGTAGAGCGCCTTCTCGCGCGCGATGATATTGCGCGTGATATCGCGCAGGTTGACCTGCATCTCGCCGGCCGGGACGATCTGGTTGGGCTGCTCGGGGAAGTCCTTGGCCGTCACCACGGCCTTCACGCCGGGCAGCGCTTCGGCGGCCGAAATGTCGATCGACTTGATCACGGCATGGGCGTGCGGGCTGCGCAGCACCTTGCCCGTGAGCTGGCCCGGCATGTTGAAATCAGCGCCGAAGCGGGCGCGGCCAGTCACCTTGTCGGCGCCGTCCGGACGGTCGGGACGCGTGCCGATCCATTTGTACTTGGTCTTGCTCATCGCGCTGTCTCCCTCATTTCGGCGGCCACTTCCATGACCGCGCGGACGATCTTGTCGTAGCCGGTGCAGCGGCAGAGGTTTCCGGCGAGCCAGAAGCGGACTTCGGTCTCGGTCGGGTTGGGGTTCTTGGCCAGCAGCGCCTTCGAGGCGACGAGGAAGCCCGGCGTGCAGATGCCGCACTGCAGGGCGGCGAACTCGACGAACTTCTTCTGCAGCGGATGGAGCTGGTCGCCCTCGGCCATGCCCTCGATGGTCTCGATCTTCTTGCCTTCGGCCTCGACGGCCAGCATCAGGCAACCGCAAACCAGGCGATCGTCCAGCATGATGCTGCAGGCGCCGCAGTCGCCCGACCCGCAGCCTTCCTTGCTGCCGGTCAAGCCGAGCTGATCGCGCAGCACGTCGAGCATGGTCTGCGAGGCATCGCAAAGGAACTCGGTCGGCTCGCCGTTGATGGTGGTGGTAACGTGTGTCTTTGCCATGTCAGCGCCCTCCTGCGCGCTTGGCCGCGATGGCCACGGCGCGCTTCAACAGGACGCCGGCGATCTTGGTTCGATATGCAATGGTGCCACGCTTGTCGTTGATCGGCTTGCACACGGCGCGGCAGGCGGCGGCAGCCTTCTCCAGCGCCTCGTCGTCGAGCTTGGAGCCGACGAGCGCGGCACCGGCCGCCTCGACCAGCAGCACGGTCGGCGCGACGGCGCCGAGGCCGACGCGGGCCGCGGTGCAGGTGCCGTTCTCGATCGTCAGGTTGACGCCGCAGCCGACGACGGCAATGTCCATCTCGGTGCGCGGGATCAAGCGCAGATAGGCGTCGCCCGATCCCTTTGGTCGCGCCGGCAGCGCGAAGCTGACGACGATCTCGCCCGGCGCGAGGGTGGTGCGCCCCGGCCCGGCATGGATCTTCTCGACCGGCACCTCGCGCCGGCCGTTCGGCCCCTGCACGGTGACGATCGCGCCGGCCGCGACAAGCGCCGGCACGCTGTCGGCCGCCGGCGAGGCGTTGCACAGATTGCCACCGGCCGAGGCGCGGCCCTGGATCTGCTTTGAGCCGATCAGGTTGATGGCCTCGACCACGCCCGGCCAAGCCTTCTTGAGGGCAGCGTGCTCGCCGAGCCGGGCACCCGAGACGGCGGCGCCGATGCGGAACGCACCGCCGCCCTTGTCCTCGATGGCGTTCATCTCGGCGATGTTCTTGACGTCGACGATCACGCCGGGCTTCGCCATGCCGGCCTTCATCTGCACCAGAAGGTCGGTGCCGCCGGCGAGAATGCGTCCTGCGCCCTTGGCGGCGACCAAGGCACCAACCGCCTCGTCGATCGTGTGGGGCGCGCTGTATCTCATGTCATTCATCTCGAAATCCCGTTGATGTTTCCGGACCTGTGCGCTTCCCGTTGCATCGGGAGTTCTTGGCAGGGCCCGCCTACTATAGGGGTAATCCGCCGTCCGTTGATCGAATAATGCTACGGAGTGTCGAATTCAGGCCCGTTTGCGCGGCGGCATCGAGTCACGGATTTGTCTTTCCGCATAGCGATCCTTGAAAGCCCGCGTCCGAGGAGAATACGACAGATGAGCGATCCGACAAGCAACCAGACGACGCGGCCCGGCCTGCAGCAGGTGCTCGACAGCCGCGCTGCGGTCCTCGACGCGGCGCGTCCAAGGGCGGTGGCCCAGCAACGCAAGCGCCATCGCTGGACGGCGCGCGAAGGCATCGCCGCACTCGCCGATGCGGGAAGCTTTGTCGAGTATGGCGGGCTGGCGCGCCCGGCGGTCGCCGGCATGAGCGGCGCTGCCGACGGCGTGATCATGGGCACGGCGCAGATCGAGGGTCGGCCGGTCGATCTGTTGGTCTACGACTACACGGTCTATGCCGGCACGCAGAGCGCCATTAACCACGCCAAGACCACGCGCATGTTCGAGCACGCCGAGCGTCACCGCCTGCCGGTCGTGTGCTGGCTCGACGGCGGCGGCGCGCGCCCTCACGACATGAAAGTCGAAGGCCGCGGCTCCACGCCGACCTTCGTCGTGTTCGCGCGCCTGTCGGGGCTGGTGCCGACGGTCGGCATCCTGCCTGGCCGCGCGTTCGCCGGGCACGCCAATCTCGCCGGCCTGTGCGACGTTCTGATTGCCACGCCCGATTCGGCGATGGGCATGGCCGGGCCACCGCTCGTCGAGGCAGCCCTCGGCGTCAAGCTCACGCCGGAGGAGATCGGTCCGGCCTCGGTCCATGTCGCGTCGGGCGTCATCGACGTGCTGGTTGCGGACGAGGCCGAGGCGATCGCCGTCGCCAAGAAATACCTGGGCTATTTCGGCGGCCCCATGACCGCCGGTGCGGCGCCCGACGTCGCGTCGCTGCGCACCGTCGTGCCCGACAACCCGCGACGCGCCTACAACGTCCGCAAGGTAATCGACGGCATTGCCGATGTCGGCAGCGTGCTCGAGCTCAAGGCCGGCTTCGGCCGCGCCGTGGTGACGTCGCTGATCCGCATCGCCGGCCGGCCGGTCGGCGTGGTCGCCAACCAGCCGATGTATCTCGCCGGCGCGATCGACAGCCCGGCCTCGGAGAAGGCGGCGCGCTTCATCCAGATCTGCGATGCCTTCGATATCCCCATCCTCTCCTTGTGCGATACGCCCGGCCTGATGGTCGGCCCCGATGTCGAGAAGACCGGCCTGGTGCGCAAGAGCGCGCGCGTGCTGACGGCCTTTGCCAACGCCACGGTGCCGGTGATGACCGTCGTGCTGCGCAAGGCCTACGGGCTCGGCTACTACGTGATGGGCTCGCAGCCGCTCGAGCCGGCAATCCTGCTCGCCTGGCCGACGGCCGAGTATGGCGGCATGGGGCTGGAGGGCGCGGTGAACATCATCTATCGGGCGGAGCTGGACGCCGCGGCGGAAAGCGAGCGGGCGGCGTTGCACAAGCGTCTGACCGACGATCTCAAGCGCTCCAACACCGCGCTCGAGGTCGCCGCACGCTATCTCTACGACGACGTGATCGATCCGGCGGACACGCGTGACATCCTGATCAAGACGCTGGCGACCTTGCCGCCGCCGCCACCGCGCACCACCCGCAAGCGCCTGATCGAGCCGTTTTGAGCGCGAGCTCTTCCGGAGCGCGGGCGTCCCGCCCGCTCGAGCTCATGAGCGAGCGGGACGCTCGCGGTCCGGAAGAACATCGACGATAGTTCTGCTTCGAGGAGAGAAGCGCCCAATGTCCAAGTCCTGGTCCGATCCGCGAGTCCCCCCTGCCGAGCAGTGTGTGCTGCGGCCGTTGCTCGATCGCCACGCAGCGGCGACGCCCGACAAGGTGTTCGCGCGTTTTGCCGACGGCACGGAGTGGACGTACCGGCAGACGCTGGCGATCGCCCGCCGCACGGCGATCGGCCTGCGCGCGCTCGGCGTGGCGCCAGGCGACAAGGTCCTGTGCTGGCTGCCCAACGGCCCCGACGCGATCGGGGTGTGGTTCGGTCTCAACTATCTCGGCGCCGTCTACGTGCCGATCAATCTCGCCTATCGCGGCGGCGTGCTGGCGCATGTCGTGGAGAACTCCGACGCGCGGCTGATCGTGGCGCATGCCGACCTGTTCGGCCGCCTGGCCGACATCGATCGTGCCGCGCTTGTCTCCGCTGTCGTCCTGCATGGCACACCGGCCCATGTGCCGGGCCTCGCGATCCACGGACCGGAGGCGCTCGCGCCGCCCGATGGCGAGCTGCCGCTGTCCGACGACGGTGTGGCGCCGTGGGACATGCAGTCGATCATCTACACGTCGGGCACGACCGGGCCGTCGAAGGGCGTGATGTCGTCCTACCTGCAGCTCTATTCGATGGGGATCGAGTCGTTCCGCTTCCTGGGGCCGGACGATCGCTTCATGGTCAACCTGCCGCTGTTCCACGTCGGCGGCACGGCGGCCGTTTACGCCATGCTGGCGCTGGGTGGCTCGATCGCCGTCGTCGAGGCGTTCGACACGGCCTCGTTCTGGCGCGTGGTGAGCGAGACCGGCACGACCTCCTGTGTTCTGCTGGGCGTCATGGCGACCTTCCTGGTGAAACAGACGCCCGGGCCGCAGGATCGCAGCCACACGCTGACCAGCGTCATCATGGTGCCGCTCTGCGAGGACGCGGCGGCGTTCTCGGCGCGCTTCGGCTGCGACGTCTACACCGTGTTCAACATGACCGAGGTGTCGACCCCGCTCAGGTCGGGCAAGAACCCGGCGCCGCTCGGCACCTGCGGCCGGCCACGCCCCGGCGTCGAGGTGCGGGTCGTCGATGAGAATGACTGCGAGGTCGAGCTGGGCACGGTGGGCGAGCTGATCGTGCGCACCGACCGGCCGTGGGCCATGAACCACGGCTACTACAAGAACCCGGAGGCGACGGCACGGGCCTGGCGCAACGGCTGGTTCCATACCGGCGATGCCTTCCGGATCGGCGAGGACGGCCAGTTCTTCTTCGTCGACCGAATGAAGGACGCGATCCGCCGCCGCGGCGAGAACATCTCCTCCTTCGAGGTCGAGACCGAAGTATGCGCACATCCGCTGGTCAAGGAGGCCGCCGTCGTCGCCGTGCCGAGCGAGTTCGCCGAGGACGAGGTGCTGGTCGCGCTGTCGGTGGTCGACGATGCCGAGATCGACCCAGCCGAGCTGATCCAGTTCCTGATCCCGCGCATGGCGCATTTCATGGTGCCGCGCTTCGTCAGGGTCGTGCCGGCGCTGCCCAAGACGCCGACGCAGAAGGTGCAGAAGCACCTGTTGCGCAGCGAAGGCATCACGCCCGATACGTGGGATCGCGAGAAAGCCGGCATTCGCCTGCGCCGCGAGCGGCTCTCGGCGTGACGGCGTTCCGATGTGTGTGGCTCGCTCTCGTTCGAGTCCCTAGAGTGCTTTGAATGACGAGGAAACGTCTCATGTTCCTCTCCCACGCTAGGGGGAGAGGAACACGAATTCGAGGGAGGCCTGCGTGGACATCGCACTGACGGTAAACGGCGAGGCACGTCGCGTCGACGCGCCTGAGACGGCAACTCTGCTCGAGGTGCTGCGCAACCATCTCGGCCTGATGGGCACGCGTTATGGCTGCGGGCTCGAGCAGTGCGGCTGCTGCACGGTGCTGGTCGACGGCGAGCCGTCCTATGCCTGCACGCGTGAGGTCGGCACGGTCGCCGGCCGATCGGTGACGACCATCGAAGGCCTCGGCTCGGCGACCGACATGCATCCCTTGCAGCAGGCTTTCGTCGATGAGCAGGCCGGCCAATGCGGCTATTGCCTGTCGGGCATCATCGTGTCGGCCAAGGCGTTGCTCGATCGCAATCCGCAACCGAGCCGGGCCGACATCGTGACGGCGCTGGACCGCCATCTCTGTCGTTGCGGCAGCCATCAACGTATCATCCGTGCCGTCCAGCGCGCCGCCGAGACCTTGCGCAACGGGAGGCCCGCATGAGCGCGCCCGCGCTGCCGGCCAGCCTGGTCGATAATCCCAGGCTCGATCGCTGGATCCGTTTCCTGCCCGATCGCACCGTGCGCATCGCCACCGGCAAGGTCGAGATGGGGCAGGGCGTCGTCACCGCGATCGGCCAGATCGCCGCCGACGAGCTCGACGTGCCGTTCCAGCGAGTCGTCGTGCTGTCGGGCGATAGCGACGAAGGGCCAGACGAGCTCTACACGACGTCGTCGTTGTCGGTCGAAGTGTCGGGCGGGTCGGTGCGATTGGTCTGCGCCGAGGTGCGCGCCAGGGCGCTGGAGCGTGCCGCCCTTCGGCTCAATTGCAATCGCGACGAGCTGAGCGTCGTCGATGGCCAGATCCTGCAAAACGGCACGGCGACCGGCCAGGATTACTGGACGGTGGCGCCCGAGATCGACCTGACCCAGGCGGTCACCGGCACGGCACCCGTCAAGCCGGTGTCGGCCTATCGCGTGGTCGGGCAAAGCGTGCCGCGCGTCGACCTGCCGGCCAAGGTGAGCGGAGCAGCCTTTGCCCACGACATGCTGCCCAAGGGCGTGCTGCACGCCCGCACCCTGCGCCAGCCCAGTCGCGGCGCGACCTTGGCCTCGCTCGACGAAGCCGCGATCCGGCGCGCCGCCAAGGGCGAGCTGCAGATCGTGCGTGAGGCCAACTTCGTGGCCTTCGTCAGCCCGGTCGAGCGTGTCGCTGAAGCCGCGGCCGCCGCCGCACCGGCGCATGCGACTTGGAACAATGCGCGGCGCCTCGACCCGGCGCAGCAGGAAGCGGCGTGGCTCGAGGGGCAGAAGAGTGACGATCGGCTCCTCGGCGCACCGGCAAGGACGTCCAAGCCCAAACGTCTCGTGACCGCGACCTTCTCGCGTCCCTATATCGCCCATGCCTCGCTGGCGCCGTCATGCGCCATCGCCGAGTTCGGCGACGGCCGCCTGACCGTGTGGTCGCACGGCCAGGGCATGCACCCGCTGCGCCGCAACCTTGCCGACGCGCTCGGCCTGCCGGTCGAGTCGATCAGCACGCGCCATCTGCACGGCGCTGGCTGCTACGGCCACAATGGCGCCGACGACGCCGCGCTCGATGCTGCGCTGGTGGCCCGGCACCTGCCGGGCAATCCGATCCGTCTGCAATGGCGGCGCGAGGAGGAGTTCGCCTTCGAGCCGGTCGGCCCGGCGATGCTGGTCCGACTGCACGTCGATCTCGACGAGCAGGGCCGGCCGGTCGACTGGACCAGCGAAGTGTGGAGCGCCACGCATGTGCAGCGGCCGGGCAACGGCACCGGCTATCTGTTGGCGAGCGAGGCCCTGGCCAATCCGCCGCCGGAGGTGCTGCCGTTCGATCCGCCTGAGGCGCGCGGCGGCGGCGGCACGCGCAACACCGTGCCGATCTACGACGTGCCGGCCCATCGCGTGGTGCATCATCTGGTGTTGCGGCCGCCCGTGCGCACCTCGGCGCTGCGCGGCCTCGGAGCGCTGCCCAACGTCTTCGCCATCGAATCGATGATCGACGAGCTGGCGGCGCGGGCCGGCCAGGACCCTCTCGCCTATCGGCTGTCGATCCTGTCCGAGAAGCGGGCGCGCCGGATCGCCGAGCTGGTGGCCGAGCGCGCCGATTGGCGCGCGCGCGGTCCGGCCGGCACGGGCAAGGGGCTGGGGCTCGGCCTCGCCCGCTACAAGAACCGCGCCGCCTATGCCGCCGTGGTGGCGGCCGTCACGGTGCAGGAGACGGTGCGCATCGACCGCATCTGGTGCGTCGCCGACGCCGGGCTGGTGGTCAACCCGGACGGCGCGCGCAACCAGCTCGAAGGCGGCATCGTTCAGGCCGTGAGCTGGACCCTCAAGGAGCAGGTCAAGCTCGACGAGCACGGCATCGCGTCGCGCGACTGGGAAAGCTATCCCATCCTGCGCTTCAGCGAGGTCCCGGAGATGGCCGTCGAGTTCGTCGACCCGGCCGGCAACCCGCCGCTCGGCGTCGGCGAATGCACGGTCGGCCCGACCGCCGCGGCGATCGGCAATGCCGTGGCGCATGCGCTCGGCGTGCGCATCCATGACATGCCGCTCAGCCGCGACCGGATCATGGCGGCGCTGCTGAGGGCGTAGGGGTGCCTGCTTAGTTTCCGCCTTTTTTTCCTCCCCCGTCATACGGGGGAGGTGGCCCGTAGGGCCGGAGGGGGAGAGCCGCAGTCGAAATTCATCTGATCCCGACGTCGGAATCAGAACTATTTCGACTGAGGCTTCCGAGTGGGTGATCCGAGGAGCATCATAGCGGGTCGAGCATCTGTGGATATTGAGCTTATCGGGGGTCGAGCAACCCGAGAAATATGCCGGGCTTTGTCATGGACAAACTGACGAAGCCGAAGCGACGGCTGTCGGAAGCCTACAAGTTCGCGGGCTTTCGGGCACGGGCGACGATCCGTGAGGCCGCGGGTGATCGCGGCACGCTGATCGTCAGCCTCGACCGGCGCTCAAAAGTCGCTGCTGCGGCAACTGCGGCGAGGTCTGCCGGGGCTGGTACGACAGTCGGCGGCGGTGGGTGCGCGATCAGGCGCGGCGGATACCGGATTGTCCTGGGCTCGAGACGCGACGGGTGGTGCCGGCGCTGTGGCGGCGTGAAGCTGGAGCGGCTGGATTTCCTGGCCGACAATCCACGCTACCTGGAGCGGTTTACAATGGATGTCGGACGGCGGTGCAGCCGGGCCTCGGTGCGGGATGTAGCGCGCGAGCAAGGCTGGACTGGCACACGGTGAAGGCCTGGAGAAGCAGTACATGCGGGCGCAGTGGCGAAGGCCGGCGCGCCATCGCCGGTGGTGATCGGCGTCGACGGGATCTCGATCAAGAAGCGCCACATCTACCGCATTGTCGTCAGCGATCTGCTGGCCCGACGCGCCATTTGGTTCGGCGGCGAGGATCAGTCCGGAGGGCAGTCTGGCGCAGTTCTACGACGAACTGGGGCCGCAAAGTGCCGCCAGATCCGCCTCGCCGTCATGGACATGTGGAAGCCGTTCCGCAACGCCACCGCGGCGGCCGCGCCGCAGGCCGCTGATCCTGTTCGACAAGTTCCACATCATGCGCCACCTCGGCGAGGCGCTCGACAAGGTGCGCAAGGCCGGAGAATACGCCGGCCTGGCAGGCGGCAAGGACCGGCGCTTCATCAAGGGCCAGAAATACACCCTGCTGTCGCGCCGCGAGAATCTCACCCTGGAGGGCCGCCGCTCTCTCAAGCTGCTGCTCGCCGCCAACAAGCGGCTCAACACCGCCTATCTCCTCAAGGAGAGATTCGGCCAGCTCTGGAGCTATCGCAGCGAGGCCTGGGCGCGCCGCTTCTTCGACAACTGGCGGGCCAGCCTCAAATGGCAGCGCCTCGAACCCTACGAGCGCTTCGCCGACATGATCGAACGGCACTGGGACGGCATCGCCTCCTTCTGCAGACCCGAGAACAAGGTCTCCCTCGGCTTCGTCGAAGGCCTCAACAACAAAATCCGCGTCTTCCAGCGCAGAGCTTACAGCTTGCGCGACGGGGAATATCTCCGCCTCAGGGTCCTCACTTGCATGCTCGACCCGCTACCCGTGCAGTCGAAATTCATCTGATCCCGACGTCGGAATCAGAACTATTTCGACTGAGGCTTTCCCCCTCCGCCCCCTTGCGGGGGCACCTCCCCCGATGACGGGGGAGGAGAAGTGATCACGCCGGCGAGAGCAGGCGGCAGTCGGCGCGATCGACGAACAGGGTCGTCGCCGGCCCATAGATGGTGAGGCCGACACGCTGGCCGCCGGAGACCGCCGGCAGGTTGGCGGTCGTCGTCTGGACGACGTTGCCCGAGTTGGTGAACCGGCATTCGATCACCGGATTGATCGGTGTCCCGCTATTGTTGTCGAGATAGAGCACGACCTGCCAGCGCTGGCCTGGGATAACCGACAGCGTGGCATTGTCGATGACGGCGATGGGCACGGTCGGCCCGGCGGTAATCGGCACCGAGCCGATTGCCGTCACGGCCGGTGTCTGGACGACGTTTCCGGGGGACGTGACGACTTGGCCTTGCGGATCGAAGGCGCGGTCTTGCGGCGTGTTCGGCCCGCTCTTGCCGCCGACATTCTCCGGCGTCCAGATCTGTCCGGTCTTGGGATCGCGGAATTCCTGCGGTCCGAGTTGCTGGGCGACCACCGCCGATGCGGCGACCACCCCCAGGAGGCCGATTGCCAGCCTGCCGAGCCACATGTCTACAGAACGAATCATCATGCCACTCCCTCCGGTTGGCCTAGAGTAGTGCAAAATTCGACTATTTGGAGTTCCCTCGATGTCGCCGTCAGTGTACGGCGACGGCAACCTGCTCGACTGTCGGTCCGTCGCCGGCTAGCGTTGTTCTGCGCATGTCGCGCGGTTCGTCGGCCGGGAACGGCCGGGCGCGATGCATGGTCTGGCGATTGTCCCACATCACGAGGTCGCCCAGCCGCCATTTGTGGGTGTAGATGAACTCGCGCTGCGTGGCGTGCTCGATCAGATCGCGCAGGAAGCTGCGCGCCTCGGGTATCGGCCAGCCGACGATGCTGCCGGCGTGGGACGAGAGATAGAGCGACTTGCGGCCGGTCACCGGATGGGTGCGCACCATGCATTGGCGAACCGGCGCGAAGCGTGCGCGTTCCTCGTCGGTAAGATCGAAGAAGCCGATCAATTGTCGTGAATACATCTGCGAGTGCTCGCACACCATGCCTTCGACCTGTTCCTTGGTCTCGTCGTCGAGCGCGTCGTAGGCGGCGCGCATGTCGGCGAACTGCGTGTCGCCGCCCTTCGTCGGAAGCTTGACAGCGTGCAGCAGCGAGTACTTGGCCGGAGTAGCCTTGAACGAGCTGTCGGAATGCCACAGCCGGTTGCCGATGGCGAACAGCCGCCGGCGATCCTCGCGGGCATACGGCTTGTTGTCCTTTCCGAGGTTGGAGACGTCGGCGAAGGTCGTCGGCAGACGATACTCGTTGGCGGCCCGCAGGCTGGTGCCGATCGCGTGCTCGATCGAACCCAGGCTCTCGGTGAAAGCGAGCTGCTGGGCGTCGTCGATATCCTGGTTGCGGAACACCAGCACGGCGTATTTGTCCATGCCGGCATGGATGGCTGCAATTTCGTCGCGAGAGAGCGGACGGCGCATGTCGAGGCCGTCGACTTCGCCTGCGAAGCAGGGTCCGACCTGACGAATGGTGATGGTCATGTTGGCATTCCTTCCTTTCTGATCAGCGGCAGAGAGGCGAGCTCGGTGTGCGCCAGTCTACCGCAAAGGTGACCACGATGCAGGCACCGCGAAGGTGCTAGTCTGCTTATGCAGGACCACGCTTTCATGGCGCGGCGGCGGCCACACGCCAGGCTTCATCGCCTGGGCGCGGCGCGTCTCGCGGTCGGCCATGTTCTTGTAGGCCCAGACATGGACCCATTGGTTGAGCGGGCCGATCTCGGTATGGCCCGCGAAGATCAGGGGCGAGATCGCCGAGCGTGCGCCGATCAGCGGCGTCCACGCCTCGATGACCTTGGGGATGGCGCCGGCGCCATAGGTATAGGTGCGGAACTCGTAGAGATTGCCGTGCTCGCCCGGCTCGAAGTGCGGCGAGAAGGGTGCCGCGTGCAGGATCTTGGATTCCATCTCGAGGATGTCGTCCTGGATCTTGACCGGCCAGATGCCGGTCCTGATGGCTTCGGCGCGGATATGCTCGCGCTCGGCGAGGTCCTCGTAGGGCCAGACATGGATGATCTGATTGAGCGTTCCGACCTCGCTGCGCCAGAAGCCGCCGAACCGGGAAAGCCTGGCGCGGGCGGGAAGGCCCGCGCCGAACAGCTCCTCGACCCGGGGAATGCTGCCCGGCTTCATCAGATAGGTACGCATCTCGAATATCATGAGGTGTCTCCCAGCCGGACAGGCCGAACTAGCGAAGCGGCGACCACTTCGCGGGGACGGCAAAGGTGCTGGTCTGCTTGTGCAGGACCACGCTCTCGTGGCGGGGCGGCGGCCACAGGCCGGGCTTCATCGCCTGGGCGCGGCGCGTCTCGCGATCGGCCATGCTCTTGTAGGCCCAGACATGGACCCACTGGTTGAGCGGGCCGATCTCGGTGTAGCCGGCGAACACCAGCGGCGAGATCGCGGCGCGCGCCTCGATGCGCGAGCTCCAGGCCTCGATGACCTTGGGGATGGCGCCCGGTCCGTAGGTGTAGGTGCGGAACTCGTAGAGGCCGCCGTGCTCGGCCGGCTCGAAATGCGGCGAGAAGGGTGCGGCGTAGAGGATCTTGGTTTCCATATCGAGAATGTTGTCCGCGATCTTGGGCGGCCATACGCCGGTCTTGACCGCTTCGGCGCGGATGCGGTCGCGCTCGGCGATGCTCTCGTACGGCCAGATGTGGATGATCTGGTTGAGCGTGCCGACCTCGGTGCGCCAGAAGCCGGCGATGCGCGAGAGCTTGGCGCGCGCCGGATACGAAGCGCCGAACGCATCCTCGACCGCGGCGATGGTGCCGGGCTTCAGCAGGTAGGTTCTCATCTCGAAGATCATCGGTCGTTCTCCCCTTGTCGATTCGTTCGCATGTCACGCTCCTCCCCGGCTTCGCTGGGGAGGTGTCGCCGTCTTACGGCGACGGAGGGGTCATGGATTTCATGAGGCATGAGGATCATGACCCCTCCGTCCGCGATGACGCGGACACCTCCCCAGCATAGCTGGGGAGGAGAAGCTCAGTCTGCGGCAGCGCGGGCCTGGTCTGTGGTGCTCCGGAACGCCGGCATCACCTCCTTGGCGAAGCGGTCGAGCTGTTCCAGGGTCACGGCGAGCGGCGTGCCGAGCGGCATGCTGCAGCTCACGCGCTCGAGGCCAGGGTAGCGTTTCTCGACGGCCTTGAGCTGGGCGATGATGTCGGCCGGCGTGCCGGCCAGGAAGCCGCCGGCCTTCACCGCGTCCTCGATGGTCGGCAGCTTGACGCTGCCGACCAGCCGCGGGTCGCGCATCGCCGCGATCTGCTCGTCGGTCAGCGCGCGCACCAGGCGCAGCTCGCCGAACATCTTCATGTTCTCTTCGTAGTATTTCCCCGCGGCGCGCATGGCTGCTTCGCGGCTTTCGGCGATGTGGAACTGGTAGCCGAGCGACAGCCGCTCGCCCGGCTCCAGCGCGACGCCGCGGCGGGCATAGGCCGCCCGGAACTCGGTCATGTGGCGATCGACCGCGCCGCCCTCGGCCGAGCCGCCGCCGATCACGCCGCTGATGCCGTGCTTGGCCATGAAGTCGAACGCCCGTTGCGAGCCGCTCTGGATCGGCTGCCAGCATTCGACCGGCACGCGCAACGGGCGCGGCACCAGGGCGATCTCCTTCAGCGTGTAGCCTCGGTAGGGCACCTCGGGCGGGATCGTGTAATACTTGCCCTTGTGCGAGAAGCGCGCCTCGTTGAACGCTTTGAAGACGATATCGACGCCTTCCTCGAACAATTCGCGGTTGGCGTCCTGGTCGATCAGCGGCGCCCCGAAGGTCTCGACCTCGCGCGTATGGTAGCCGCGGGCGACGCCGAAGATGACGCGGCCGCCGCTCAGGATGTCGGCCATGGCATAATCTTCCGCCAGGCGCAGCGGATGCCACATCGGTACGACGTTGAAGCCGCAGCCGATCTTCAGCTTCTTCGTCTGGTTGACCAGATGCATCGCCATCATCAGCAGGTTGGGGATGCATTCCGTGCCTTCGGGCTGGAAATGGTGCTCGGCCATCCAGAAGGTGTTGTAGCCCAGCGCGTCCATCTTCTGGGCGTAGGCCACCGCCTTGTGCAGCGTCTCGGCCAGCTCGGCGTTCGAGTAGTTGCGATCGTTGATCGGCTTGCCGCGGTATCCGGCGTCCTCGATGTCGACAGAGCCGACATACGAGCTGTCGAACTTCGTGATCATGCCTCGTTCCCTCCAAAACGTAGTTCCGCACGTTTCCGGGGGGCTGCCAATCGAAATCAGGCTGGCCTAAAGTCATGGCTGGCAGCGCGATCCCGAGGGGGTCCGCGACGGAACGGAGGTCAGCGATGGACAAGCAGTATGACCGCAGCGCCGAGGATCTCGGCAACGTCGTCGGTCTGGAGCACGTCAACCTGCAGATTGCCGACCAGATCACCGGCACGCTGTTCTATATCAGCGGCCTCGGGCTGACGCGCGATCCCTACTTGATGACCAGTGTCGACAACATGTGGGTCAATGTCGGACAGAGCCAGTTTCACCTCATCACCGGCACGCCGCAGCGCCTGCGCGGGCGCGTCGGCCTGGTGCTGCCCGACCGCGAGGCGCTGCTCGCCCGGCTGGAGCGCATGAAGAAGCCGCTCGACGGCACCCGGTTCGCCTTTGTCGAGCATGACGACCATGTCGCCACGACCTGCCCGTGGGGCAACACGCTCTTGTGCTACGACCCGGCGCCGCGCTTCGGCCGCATGGCGCTCGGCATGGCCTTCGTCGAGTTCGACGTTCCGGTCGGCGCGGCCGACGGCATCGCCAAGTTCTACCGCTCCGCCTTCGATGCCATGGCGCGCGTCGACAAGGCGAAGGATGGGCGGGCGGCGCATGTCTCGGTCGGCTCGGGCCAGGAGCTGGTGTTCCGCGAGACCGATGCCGAGCCGATCCCCTACGATGGCCACCATATTCAGGTCTACGTGGCCAACTTCTCGCGGCCGCACAAGAAGCTGCTGGAGCACGGCTTGATCACGGAGGAGAGCAACGAGCACCAATACCGCTTCGAGATGATCTCCGACCTCGACAGCGGCAAGCCGCTGTTCCAGATCGAGCACGAGGTGCGCAGCATGCGCCATCCGCTCTACGCGCGGCCGCTGGTCAACCGCAATCCGGCTCAGACCAACCGGACCTACGTCACCGGGCGCGATGCTTGGGTGGCCGATGCGATGGCGAACGAGATGGACGATCCGCGCACCGAGGCACGCCAGCGCCGTTTCGAGCGTGTCACCCGGCGCACCGCCGCTGAGTAGGATCAATCCGATGAAAATCACCGGCTACGAGGCTACGGCTCTCGCCATTCCCGAAGACGATCCGCTGGCCAACATGCCGGAGGAGGCCGGCCGCAAGCGCCCCATCGTCATCGTGCGCCTGCGCACCGACCAGGGCATCGAGGGCATCGGTGTCACGCTCTATGGCGGTCGTCTCAATGGCGCGTTGCGCAGCGCCGTCGAGGCTCTGGCTGCGTTGACGGTGGGCGAGGACCCGATGCGGGTCGAGGCCGTCGTCGCCCGCCTGCGCACCTTGGGCGACGCCGGCGGGCCGGGCGGCCTGTTCACGCTCGCGCTGTCGGCGATCGACACGGCGCTGTGGGACATCAAGGGAAAGGTGCTCAACCAGCCGTTGTGGAAGCTGCTGGGCGGCCATCGCGATCGCGTCGCCACCTATGCCTCGGGCTCGTTGCGGCGCGGCCTGACCGACGATCAGGCGCAGCGCGCGGCGCAGATCCTGCTGCAGAAGGGTTTTCGGGAGATGAAGACCCAGATGGCGCTGCCCGGCAATCCGACGCCGGCCGAGGAAGTGCGCCGCGTGCGCGTCGTGCGCGAGGCGATCGGCCCCGACATCAAGCTGATGTGCGACATCAACCAGCGCTGGCGGCCCGAGCAGGCGATCGACATCGGCAGCCGGGTCGAGGATGTCGGCCTGTTCTGGCTCGAGGACGTCACGACGTTCGACGACTACCAGGGCCTGGCGCGCGTCACGGCTGCCCTCAAGACGCCGATTGCGGGCGGCGAGTATGTCTGGGGCATCGCGCCGTTCCGTCAGATGATCGAGGCACGCTCGGTCGACATCGTCATGGTCGATCTGGCGCGAGTCGGCGGTGTCACCCAGTGGATGAAGGTCGCCGGCATGGCCGAGGCCTTCAACCTGCCGATCGTGAGCCACGTCATGCCCGAGATCCTGGTTCACATGGTGGCCGCTTGCCCCAACGGGCTGACCGTCGAGTACATGCCGTGGATGCTGGCGCTCTACGAGGAGACGCCGGCGATCGAGCATGGCCAGATGGTTCTGCCCGACAAGCCCGGGCTTGGCCTGAAGTTCGACGAAAAAGCGATCGCCGCCTTCAAGGCGTAATCACGAAGGAAACCATCTGTCGATGCCGAAAACCCTGTTCATCGATTCCACGCCCGACATCGATCTGGTGTGGCGCCAGGTCCATGGCGCCAACGACATTCCCATCACCGTCAACATGGGGCCGGCCAAGGCCGAGGACATTCCGTCACTGATCGCGGGCTACGACACCGTGATCAACGATGCGAGCTACTTCAACGAGGCGACGCTGGGCCAGTGCAAGGGGCTGAAGCACATCGTCTTTCTCGGCACTGGTGCGGCGAGCTTCGTCGATATGGCGGCAGCGGCCAAGCTCGGCATCAAGGTCTCGACCATCGGCGGCTACGGCGACACCACGGTCGCCGAGCACGCGATGGGCCTGGTGTTCGCCGCCGCCCGGCACATCGCCACCATGCACGGCATGGTGCGCACCGGCGGCTGGCGGCCGATGCAGGGCATGGAGCTGCGCGGCAAGACCCTGGGCATCGTCGGGCTGGGCGGCATCGGCAAGGAGATGGCACGAATCGCCAAGGGCATCGGCCTGGTGCCGGTCGCCTACAACCGCTCGCCGGTCGCCGATCCGCCTGTGCCGATCGTCGCGATCGACCAGCTCCTGGGCTTGTCCGACATCGTTAGCCTGCATCTCGGGTTGAACGACGGCACGCGCGGTTTCCTCGACCGTGCGAAACTGGCCAAGACCAAGCCGGGCGTCATCGTCGTCAACACCGCGCGGGCGGGTGTCGTCGACGAGCCGGCCCTGCTCGAGGCGCTGAAATCGGGCCATGTTGGCCACTATGCGACCGACGTCTTCAACCAGGAGCCGGTGAGCCCGGACGAGCCCTTGCTGAAGCTCGACAACGTCACCCTGACGGCGCACGCTGGTTACAATACCCCGGAAGCCGCCAAGACGATGTACCGCCGCGCCATCGACCTCGCCGCGGCGGGGTAATTCCTTTCCTCCCCAGTGATGACGCTGGGGAGGAGGACGAATTACGCCAGCACGTCGAACGCCTTGAGGATACCGGCGAACTCGAACGGCTGCTGGGCGAGGCCGCTGTATTCGGGCGAGGCCCAGGGCGAGCCGGCGCCGTTGCCGTTGTCGCGCGCCACCGACCACATCGACAGCAGCGCGATAGCGGGATCGGTCTTGGCGTAGTCCAGCAGGGCCTGCGCATCGGCCTGAGTGAACACCTCGGAAGCGACGTCGTTGACGCCGATCATCGGCGTCACGCCGATCTTGGCGGTGATGCCGAGGTTGGCGAGCTGCAGCTCGGTGGCCTTGGTCGCGTTGATGGCGTTCAGGCCCATCTGACCGCCATTGTCGACGGCCGCGCCGTAGTCCATCGCCATGATGTTGACGATGTCGATCCGCACACCGTCGGCCTTGGCATGCTGGAGCACACTGAGGCCGTTGGCGTCGAGGCCGTTCGGCAGCACTGGCAAGGTGAACCGCACCTCGAGGTTCGGGTTTGCCGCCTCGAGGCCGACAATGGCCTGGTCGCGCAGCGCGATCGAATGGAGGTCGGCCACGGCGGCCCCTTCGATGTCGAAGTCGATCGAGGTGATGCCGTAGCGGTCGATCACCGACTGGTATTCGGCCTGCAGGGTGGCGGCGTCGGCTGCGACGAGGGCTGCTTCCTGGCCGGCGGCGCCGCCGAACGAGATGGTGATGGTGCCGCCCGCCGACTGGATGGCATGCACTTGTTGCAGGATGGTCGAGCCGTTGGAAAGCCCGTCGTCGGTGATCGCCCCCACCCCTTGCCAGCCGATGCCCTGGGGCGAGGCGAGGACGAACGCCAGCGTGAAGTTCTTGATGCCGGAGGCCTGCGAGATGGCGGAGAGGTCGGCGTCGACCGCCATCGCCATGTCGATGTAGGGCGAGAACAGGGTGGCATAGTCGACGGTTGCCGGCGGGTTGCTCGATCCGCTCGACGCCGGCGTGGTGTCGACGGCGTGGACGTGCACGGTCGCCGCATCGAGCGCCCCCGAGGCGACGAAACCGAAGCTGGTTTCGCCGTCGTGGGCGAGCGTGCCGTTCCACGTCGTATTGCCGATCACGTAGCCGGTGGCATCGTGCGAGAGGATCTTGGCATTCCAGATGTCGGCGATCTGGTTCGGCATGTCGATCGCGATCTGCCAGCTCGTCGCGGCCGATCCGTCGTTGTGGACCTTCACGGTGGCGTTGAAGCCGCTGCTCCACGAGTCGGTGACCGCGAAGGTGCCACTGAAATCGCCCGACGGGTCGGTTGGGGGCATCGTCGGCGTCGTCGGCGTGGTTGATGTGGTCGGCGCTGCCGGAGGCGTCGCGCCGTCGTCGTCGACGATCGTCCCTGTGGCGGTGGCGCGCGCGATCGTGGCGCCGGCCGCGTTGGTCAGCACGACGCTGAAGGCCTCGTTGCCTTCGACCAGCAGGTCCGGGGTGATGGCGATGGCGATGACCTTGCTGGTTTCGCCGGGCGCGAAGGTGACCGAGCCGGTGGCGCCGGTGAAGTCGGTCGCGCCTGCCGTGCCGGCGACGGTGTGATAGTCGACGGTGATCGCGCTGGTCGCCGCCTGCGACAGCGTCACGACGAAGGTGGCGGTGGTGGCGCCGCCGCCCGATACGTCGCTGCCGAAATCGAACTGGATCGGTGTCAGGTAAGCGAGCTTGGCCTGGATCGGCGTGTTCCAATCGTCGGCGAGAATGCCGCCGGTGTCGCCCGAGTTCGGGTTCCACGACCAGTAGGTCCAGCTCACGCCCTGCTTGCCGGCGGGAATGTCCTTGGTGCCGTTGTTGTCGAGGTCACCCGAGAGATAGGAGGTGATGGCCTCGAGCCACGGCGCGTCCTTGGGATCGACCAGCTTGGTGCCGAACTCGCCGATCCACACCGGGGCGATGTTCTGCTTGTAGATGTAGCCCCACATCTGGTCGAACTTGGCCGGCAGGTTGCCGGGAAAGTCGTTGCCCTGGAACCACGGTTGCGGCCACACCGAGTTGGGATAGTCGTGCGCGGAGTAGACCAGCTTGTTGGCGACATCGAGCTGGATCGGCCGATCCTTCACCCCCATCAGGTTGCCGCCCCACCAGTAGGGCGTGCCCTGGTAGGTGCCGATGCCTTCGACGAAGATCAGCCAGTTGGCGTTGACGTCGTGGATGGCGTTGCCGGCCTGCTCGGCCGCCAGCGCCCAATCGTTGGCGCCGCCGCCGCCCCAGGTGCCGTTGTAGGGCTCGTTGTGCAGGTCAGCGCCGATGACCTGCGGCTTGGCCGCGTAGCGCGCCGCCAGCATCTGCCAGTCGGCCATCCACTGCGCCTGGCTGTGGTTGTTGTCGTACCACAGGCCGTTGGCCGAGGTGCCGGCGCCGAGATCGCTGCGATGATGATCGAGGATGATCTTGAGGCCGATCTGCCCGGCGTAGTCGACGATCTTGTCCATGATCTGCAGCGCCGTGAGCCCCTGCAGGTCGGGATTCTTGGAGAAGTCGATGCCGTTGGGCGTGCCGGTCGAATGGAGCGCATCGCCGGCGAAGGGCAGGCGGATGGTGTTGAAGCCCAAGCTCACCATCTGGTCCATCATCGACTTGTAGCCGCGCGTCCACAGGCCGTGCGGCGCCATGGTCGACGATTCGAAGCCGAACCAGTTGACGCCGGCGATCTGCACCGAATGGCCGGCCGAGTCGACGATCTGGTTGCCCGAGGTGCTGAGCCAGCCGCCGGCCGCGCTGCCGCCGCCCGGATTGCCTTCGACCACCGACGTATCGGCGAGCGACAGCGACGGCGTGACCGGCGGCGCCGTGTCGTCGTTGACGATGGTGCCGGCGCCGGTGCCGTCGGCGATCGTCGCTCCGGAGGCGCTGGAGAGCGCGATGCTGAAGGTCTCGTTGGCCTCGATCGCGGCATCGCCGATGGCGGTGACCTTGATGGTCTTCTGGGTCTCGCCCGCGGCGAAGGTGAGCGTGCCCGACTGGGCGATGTAGTCGCTGCCCGCGACCGCAGTGCCATCTGTCGTTGCGTACTTCACCGTCACCGTCGAGCTCGAGGCCGCCGACAGGGTCACCGTGAAGGTGCCGCTGCCCGGCGACGCGGCGCTGCCTTCGGCGAAGCTCGCATCGCCGAGGGCGAGCGTCGGCAAGGGGGCCGCATCGTCGTTGGTGATGGTGCCGGCGCCGGTGCCGTCGGCGATCGTGGCGCCGGCTGCGCTCGACAGCAGGACGCTCAGCGTCTCGTTGGCCTCGACCGTCGAATCGCCGATCGCGGTAATCTTGATGGTCTTCTGGGTCTCGCCTGGCGCGAAGGTGAGGGTGCCGGATTGCGCGCTGTAGTCGCTGCCGGCGACGGCGGTGCCGTCCGCCGTGGCGTACTTGACCGTCACCGTCGAGGCCGAGGCAACCGATAGAGTGACGGTGAACGTGCCGTTGCCCGGCGTTGCCGCACTACCTTCGGCAAAGCTCGTGTCGCCGATGGCGAGGGTCGGCAAGGGTGCGGTGTCGTCGTTGGTGATGGTGCCGGTCGCGGTGGCCTTGCCGACGGTGGTCCCGCTCGGCGCCGACAGGGTGAGCGTCAGGGTCTCGTTGCTTTCGACGGTCGTGTCGCCTGCTACCTGGACGCGGATGGTCTTGGACGTCTCGCCGGCAGCGAAGGTGACGGTGCCGCTTGCCGCGGTGTAGTCGGAGCCGGCACTGGCGGTGCCGTTGCTGGTCGCATAGGCGACGCTGACGGTTCCGCTCGCTGCTTTCGACAGCGTCACGGTGAAGACGAGATCGCGCATGCCGCTGTCGCCTTCCGCGACCGAGGCGTCGGCAATCGAGAGGCTCGGCAGCGCCGGGTCGGTGCCGACGGCGACGCCGTTGACGGTGAAATCGGTGGCCGCCGTGCCGGCGCTGCCGGCCGTCGCCTGGAAGCCGAACGAGGTCGACTGGCCGGCCCCGACCTGGCCGTTCCACGACGCATTCTTCACCACGTAGTGATCGCCGACATGGCTCACGATCACCGCATTCCAGATGTTGGTGATGTTGGCCGTGCTGTTGAACTCGATCGTCCAGCCATTGAAGGCCGTGCTGCCCGCCGTCACCGTGATGGCGGCGTTGAAGCCCGATCCCCAGTTGCTGGTGACGGTGTAGGCGAGCCCGACGCCGCCGGTCGGAGGCGGCGCCTGGACATCGTCGTTGGTGATCGTGCCGACGGCCGAGCCGTCGGCGATCGTGGCGCCGGCCGCGCCCGACAGGCCGACGGTGAAGCTTTCGGTGCTTTCGACGGCGGTGTCGCCGGCGACGGTGATCTGGATCGTCTTCGAGGTCTCGCCGACGGCGAAGGTGAGGGTGCCGGTGCGCGCCGTGTAGTCCGAGCCGGCGAGCGCCGTGCCGTCGGCAGTCGCGTAATTCACCGTCACCGGGCCGCTGGCGGCCTGCGAGAGCTTGACCGTGAAGGTGATCTGCGTCGTGCCGGAATTTCCCTCGGTGACAGAGGCATCGTCGATCGACAGCGTCGGCAGCACCGGCGGCGGGGGCGTGGTCGTCGCGCCGTTGATCGCGAGGTTGGTTGCCGTCGTCCCGGTCGAGGTCGAGGCCTGGAAGCCGAACGAGACCTGGCCGTTGGCCGGAACGCTCGCGTTGTAGGAGAGGTTGCGCAGGACGTAGTGGTTGCCGACGTGACTGACGATCTCGGCGCCCCAGATGTTGGTGATCAGGAATCCCGCATCGAACTCGATAGTCCACCCCTGCAGCGCCTGGCCGGCGCCGGCGACGGTCATGTTGCCGATGAAGCCGGATCCCCAATTGTCTCCCACCACATAGTTGATCGTCGCCATCGCTACCTCTCCGGTTTGGATGCCGCGCTACGCGACGCGGCGTCTTGCGCGATATGTCATGGCCGATAGGCATTGGCAGCCGGCCCGGGACTTTCACTCGGTGAATATGGCAGGATTGTCGACGAATGAAGTGAAATGCGGCGGCTCGATGAAATCGACATGACCCTGAGGGTACAGTCACATATGCGCGAAACGGCATGCGTTCGCGATTGCATTCGCCGCCCGAGCGGCCGATGGAGCGTTCGACCGTGTCGGTGAACGCGATCGTCAAGAGGGCTGGATCGATCGGCGAGTATTGGAACGGCTTGCGCCTGTTCTGGCGGGCCCAGATCCTGGGTTGGGGATTTTTTGCTGTCCTCGATCTGGTCTACCAGCAGCTCATCTATCACGACTTTGGGATCGCCGCGTCGCGAGCGCTGCCGACCGTTCTGTCGCTGGTCGTCGTCTCGACGGTCCTCCATTCGGTCTACGCGTCGCGCCGTTTCGAGGGTGGACTCACCCGGCGCACGGTGACCTGGATCCTGGCGTGGTCGATCCTCGCGGCGCTGCCGCTCGCGATCCTCGTCTTCGTCGCCGACGACGTGTTGGATTGGTCGGCACCGGGTCGCGATCCGGTCGACGACTTCGCCTTTCCGCTGATCCACTACTCGATCGTGCTGTGCGGCTGGAGCCTGTGCTATTTCTGGCTGCGCGCCGAGGCGGCCAAGCAGGCCGCGCATCGCCACGCCATTCGGGCGGAGGCGCAAGCACTGCGCGCCAGGCTCGAGGAGCTGCGCCTGCAGCTCGATCCGCACTTCCTGTTCAACGCGCTGAACGGCGTGGCCGAGGAAATCCCCGAGCATCCCAAGGCGGCGCTGGCGATGCTGCGCGATCTCACCGCCTACCTTCGACATTCGCTCGACGGCATCCACCAGACCGTGGTGACGGTGGAGGCTGAAGTGGCCGGCCTGTCGGCCTATCTCGGGGTCCAGCGCGCGCGCTTCGGCGACCGCCTGCGGACAACCCTGCATGTCGACCCCGAGGCAGCGCCGCGCCGCATCGCGAGCTTCCTGCTGCAGCCGCTGGTCGAGAACGCCGTGCAGCACGGCAATCGCGATCATGGACTCGATGTCGGCATCGACATTCGCGCTGCCGGCGATCGGCTCTACGTCACGATCGACAACACCGGCTCACTCGACGAGCATGCCGCGCCGCGCCGGCACCGCTCCGGAATCGGGCTGGAGAACGTGCGACGTCGCCTGGCCTTGCATTATCCTTCTCGTCACCAGTTCGTCCTGCAGCAGGCCGAGACCGGTGAACGCAGGGTGATTGCGACCATGATTCTGGAAGGTGAACCGTGCTCCGCACCTTGATCGTCGATGACGAGCGTCTGGCGCGCCAGGCGATGCGGCGCCTGCTGGCTGCCCATCCCTCGGTCGAGATCGTCGGCGAGGCTGAGACGCTCGACGAGGCGATTGCCGCGATCGAGCGGACCGACCCGCAGCTCGTCTTTCTCGATATCGAGCTCGGCAGCCGGGGCGACGGCTTCGATCTCCTGGCCAGGCTGGCCCGGCCGCCGCTGATCGTGTTCGTCACTGCCTATGCCGAGTACGCGGTCGACGCCTTCGCCGTCAGCGCCGTCGATTATCTCCTGAAGCCGGTCGAGCCCGAGCGTCTCGCCGAGACCTTGGCGCGTGTCGAGCAGCAAATGATCCGCGTGCTCGCGTCATCTGGGCAGACCGTCCAGGGCATGATCGCGCTCAGGACGCCGAAGCAGATCGTGCTCGCCGCACCCTCCGAGATCGCCGCCCTGCGCGCCGACGGCGATTTCACCCATGTCTACGTCGCCGACCAGCCGGCGGTGATGATCCTGCGCACGCTAGGCCATTTCGAGAGCCTGCTGCCGTCGCCGCCGTTCCTGCGGCTCGGCCGCTCGCTGATCATCAATCGCGACCGCCTGCGCAAGATCGAAGCGCCCTCCCGCGCCGGCGCGCGCATCGTCCTGCAGGGCATCACCGGGCCCCTCGAGCTCGGCCGCGCCGCCACCGCCCGCCTGCGCGAGCTGGTCTCGCCGGACGAGATTTAAGGCACCCCTCCCCCGTAGTCGGGGGAGGTGGCGCCGTCTTACGGCGACGGAGGGGGAGGGCCACATTCAAGGTTGGTAGTATTCCGACGTCGGAATTAGAAAGTTCTCGATTGGGGCTTTCCCCCTCCGCCCCCTTGCAGGGGCACCTTAGGCGTCAAGCTAAGGACAATCCTTACCCTGAGGATCGGCCCGAAGGGTCGCGTCTGGAATAGGGCGAAGTAACCTTCGCCCCTTGTCGGCAACAGAGAGGGTGTTGGGACACCGCATCTTCAACGACGACCGGTGCGGCCGATCCTTCGAGACGGCCGCTGCGCGGCCTCCTCAGCGACTGTGTTGCCGGTCAAGCAATTTGCCATGGCTTTTGGTCTCTGAGGATGGCGTTGAGAATGGTGAGGAGCTTGTGAGCAACGGCGATCGTGGCGGCCATTTTGGATTTGCCGCTGGCGATCAGGCGCTCGAAGAAGGCCTTGAGCACGGGATTGTGCTGCTTTGCCGTCTGAGCCCCCATGAAGAGGGCGGTGCGCACAACAGGCCGTCCGCCGCCAATGCGGGCCTGACCTTTCCACTTGCCGGATTGTCGGACAAAGGGGGCCAAGCCTGCCAGGGCACTGATCTGCTTGCGACCAAGGGTACCAAGCTCGGGAAGGTCGGCCACCATGGTGCGGGCGATGACCTTTCCAACTCCGGGAACCGAAGCCAGCAGGTCTTCCTTTGCTCGCCACACCGGCGAGCCGCGCACGCTATCGTCGATGTCCTTGTCAACGCCACCCAGTTCGCGCTCGAGGGCCTGCAGGAGTCGCGTGATGCTCTTGCGCACACGGGCCACGTCGGTGCGCTGCAGGCGCAGGGTCTCGGCGGTCATCATGTTGACGATCTGCCGGCGACGCGCCAGCAGATCAGACAACAACCGGGTCGCCTGGTCAGGCAGCGGCCGCACCACGGGCTTGGTCGCTTCGACAAAGCGGGCGATCACGGCGGCATCGATCGGATCGGTCTTGGCGCGCTGACCCAACGCCTTGGCAAGGCTCGCACCTGCGCTGGATTGACCATCACCAGGGGCAGACCTGCACTCGACAGGCTGGCGGCAACTACCGATTCGTAGCCTCCAGTCGCTTCGACCGCGACAATCCCGGACATGCCCTCCAAGCGACGACACAGCTCGGCAAGGCCCGCCGCATCGCGCTTGACTGCCCACGCTTGCCCAGACGGCAGGACATGAACGTCCAGCTTGTCCTTCGACACATCGATGCCGACTGCAGTGGCTTGTTCCATGATGACCCTTCCTTGCCTAAGCGGGCTCGCCATGCGGCCCTTACGACTGTTCGGGTTCACAGGAACGACGCAGGGACGACCATGCTGAGGAACGGGCTCAAGGGCCCTAGGATGAGGCGATCTGCCCTCCGCCACCGCGCCGGATACTTTACCACTCCGACCCGATTTCGATGACTTACAAGGATGAGGACTATGGTGAGCTTTCCACCTTGACTTAACGCCTATGGGCACCTCCCCCGTAAGACGGGGGAGGAGAAAGAGTGCGTTCTTCAATACCCCGCTGTCCGATCCACGACTTCCTTGAGCGGTACGCCGTCGAGGAAGCGGCGCAGGTTGTCGACGAACAGGCGGGCGACGAACTTGTCGCGCTGCGGGTGCGGGCCGCCGATGTGCGGCAGCACGATGATGCCGTCGGTCTTCCAGAACGGATGGTCGGCCGGCAACGGTTCCTGACGGAACACGTCGAGGAGGGCGCCGGCGATCTGCTGCGAGGTCACGGCGGCGATCAGGTCGTCGTCCTTGACGAGATGGCCGCGACCGAAGTTGAGCAGCCAGGCCGTCGGCTTCATGCGGGCGAGCCGCTTGGCGTCGATCAGGTTCTCCGTGTCGGTCGTGGCCGGCAGCAACAGCAGCACGAAGTCGGATTGCGCCAGCACGTCGTTGGTGCGGTCGGCCGGCAGGACCTCGGCGACGTGAGGCATCGGTGCCGGCCGGCGTTTGGTGCCGATGACGCGCATGCCGAGGGCGGCGGCGATCCGGGCGACCTCCTGGCCGATTGCGCCGAGCCCCAGAATGCCGAGCGTCTTGCCGGTCAGCGGCTGGGCGACGGTATGGACCCACTTCCCTCGCTTCTGGTTCTCGACCGCCACCGCGTACGGCTTGGCGACGTGGAACAGCGCGCCGACGATGTTCTCGGGCATCGATTCGGTGTGCGTGCCGCGCGCGCAGGTGAGGGCGAGGTCGGACGGCAGGTCGGGCAGGGCGAGCCAGCCCTCGACGCCGGCGCTCATCGCTTGCGCCCAACGCAGCTTCGGCATGGTCGGCAGTAGGCCGGGCGGAACCGCCCCCGCCATCAGCGCTTCAGTCCGCGCGAGCTGCTGCGCCGACGGCTTCTCCTTGCGCGACAGCGTGTCGACAGCGACGCGGTCGGCGAGGCCGGCTGCAGCTATGGCGTCGAGATAGGGGGCAGCCTGGTCAGTCCACAAGAGGATATGGGCGCGATTGGTCACGGAAACGGCTCCTGATGTGGAGAAAGCGCCAGACTAGCCGAGCCCGGCGGCTCGGGCCAAGGCGGGTGATGGGCACTGTCTTCCAGGTTAGGATGCACTCGGCGTGCGTCCAAGGAGGAGTTCGGAAAGAAACAGGTGTGCAGCCGCGGAGCCGCGACAGCGGGCACCGCGGCCGGGAGGAAACGAAAATGAAGAGCCTAACCTCATGGTATGCGTTGCTGAGCGTTGTCACGGCTTTGAGCGTGCCGGCGGCCCCTGGTTGGGCTCAGAAATACGGCGGCGTGCTGCGCATTCAGCACATCGATACGCCGCCCAGCGCCTCGATCCACGAGGAGGCGACCGTCTCGGTCGCCGTGCCCTTCATGGCCATCTACAACAATCTCGTCCTGTTCGATCAGAACGTGGCCCGCAACAGCCTCGACTCGGTCGTGCCCGACTTGGCGACGAGCTGGACCTGGAGCGACGACGGCACCAAGCTCACCTTCAAGTTGCGCGAAGGCGTCACGTGGCACGACGGCAAGCCGTTCACGTCGCAGGACGTGCGCTGCACCTTCGACCTCCTGCTCGGCAAGGAAAACCTTCGACGTAATCCGCGCTCGGCCTGGTACGGCAATGTCGAGAAGGCGACGTCGGAAGGCGATTTCGACGTGACGTTGCACCTGAAGCAAAGACAGCCCGCCCTGCTGGCGCTCCTGGCGTCGGGCTATTCGCCGATTTATCCCTGTCATGTCTCGGGAGCCGACATGCGGCGCCGGCCGATCGGCACCGGCCCCTTCAAGTTCGTCGAGCTCAAGATGAACGAGGGCGTCAAGCTCGTGAGGAACGCCAACTACTGGAAGAAGGGGCGGCCCTATCTCGATGCCATCGAGTACACGATCATCCCCGACCGTTCGACGCGCATGCTGTCCTTCGCCAGCGGCAAGTACGACATGACGTTTCCGTCCGACGTGACGGTGCCGCTGCTCAAGAACCTCAAGCGCGACGCCCCGCACGTCCAGTGCACCATGCGCGCGACCGGAGTCAGCACCAATCTGATCGTCAACCGCGAGACGCCGCCGTTCGACGATCCGCGCATCCGTCGCGCCATGGCGCTGACGCTCGACCGGCAGGCCTTCATCGACATCCTGTCCGAAGGCGAAGCGCAGATGGGTGGCGCCATATTGCCGCCGCCCAACGGCGTGTGGGGTCTGCCGCCGGATATGCTGGAAGGCATCGTGGGCTACGGTGATGTCGCCAAGAGCCGCGAGGAGGCGCGCGCGCTGATGCGGCAGGCAGGCTACGGCCCCGACAAGCGGCTGAAGATCAAGGTCAGCACGCGCAACCTCGCCACCTACCGCGATCCGGCGACGATCCTGATCGATCATCTGAAGCACATCTACATCGACGGCGAGCTCGAGGTGATCGACACCTCGATCTACTACAACCGCGTCTTCAAGAAGGACTACGTCGTCGCGTTGAATCTCACCGGCAGCGCCGTCGACGATCCCGACGTCGCCTTCTTCGAGGGTTACGCCTGCGGCTCGTTGCGCAACTACAACAACTACTGCAGCCCCGAGATGACGAAGCTGTTCGAGGAGCAGTCGCGCGAGGTCGACCAGAAGAAGCGCCTGAAGATGGTGTGGGAAGTCGATCGCAAGCTGCAGGAGGATATCGCCCGCCCGATCATCGCCCACAATCGCGCCGCCGGGTGCTGGCAGCCCTACGTCAAGGGCGTCACGCTGCACGTCAACAGCATCTACAATGGGACGCGCTTCGAGGACGTATGGCTCGATCGGTAGTGTGCCTTCGGCTCACCTCCCCCGATTACGGGGGAGCAAGCCGACCAGGCCCACCCGCATCCAATATCGCCGCCTCATCGGCGGCGTCGAGCGCCATCGGCGCGCCAGCGCGTATCAGCTCGGCGAAGCCTTCGTTGGGCACCATGACGGTGAGGCAGTAGAGGCGCTCCGGCCCTGTATTCTCGACGACGTGCTCCATGCCGGGCGGCAGGATCAGGGTGTCGCCCTTGGCGATGTCGTAGCTCTTGCCGTCGCAATAGGCGCGGCCGCGCCCTTCGAGCACGTAGAACATCTCGTGGGCATACTGATGCGTGTTGGGCGGCGTCTTGCCGCCGACGTCGAAAATCTCGATCACCGAGACGAAGGGCAGGCGGTCGGCCACGGGGTCGACCGTCATCACGAACTTGTTGGTGTCCTGGGGCGAGATGCGCGAGACGCGGCAATCGCGAGCGCGGCGAAGCAACGGTTGATCCATGGGGCACTCGGCGGTTCGATCGATTGGCGGGAAGGTCCGTGTCACAGGCATGCCGGCTCGTTCCTCGACCGTCTCGAGCCAGCGTGTCGAGCCTGCAGCGAGCAACAATCGGGCCGATTCCTTCAGTCGCCGACGGCCTATGAAGAAGATTTCTGCTCTTGCGTCGCCCGGCCCGCGTCGTGACGCGTGTGCTCGCTCTCGCCGTGTGCCGCCAGAAGCTCGATCAGCATGCGACGCATCAAGAGGCCCGGCTGGTCGGACGGCATGTGGCGTTCGACGCCCGAGTTCATGTCGAGCGGCACGTCGAAGTCGGTGCTTTCGAGCACCGCGCGATCCTCCTCGGTCACGCGGCGGTCGAAGGCGATGATGTCGCGGGCGGGCGCGTCCGCCTCGCTGTCGCTGCGGAAGCAGAACTGCACCACCTGGCAGCGATCGTCGGCGATCGGCGTCGCCGCCGTGACGATGATGTGGTCGAGGCCGCTGGGATAGCGGATGTGCAGGCGGCGCAGGAACGGCATGTACCAGCGCGCCGTGATGTGCCGGATGGTGACAGCGCTGTCGTCGCGCAGGTTCTTCTTCTGCAGCTCGTTGTTGTAGACCGGCACGTCGGAGCGGGCGACGAAGCCGTAGGGCAGGCGCTCGATCGCGGGTTGCGGCGGGTCGGGGTTGTCGATGTCGCCGAACGTGTCGCGATGGACGAAATGGATGTGGGCGTTGTCGAAGCTGTTCTCCATCAGCCGCAGCCCGGCGCAGCGCCACGTCTCGTAGAACTGGTCGATGCGGCGGTAGCTGGCATCGTCCTCCTCGGGCCAATCCGGAATTGGCGCCAGCGGCTCGCCGAGCGCCACCCAGACATGGCCATAGCGCACCGTGCAGGGAAAGCTCGGCACGACACGGCCCTTCAGCCCGTTCGATTCCGGCCGTTGCGGCACGCGCACGCAGGTGCCGGAACCGTCGTATGACCAGCCATGATAGGGGCAGACGATGGCGTTGCCGTCGACCCAGCCCAGGCTGAGCGCGGCCGAGCGATGCGGACAGCGGTCGGCCAGCGCGACGACGTCGCCGTCGGCAGCTTTCCACACCACGATCTTCTCGCCGAGCAGGGTGAAGGGCTGCGGACCGGCCTCGACCTTCCCGACCGGCATCACCGGATACCAGAAGCGGCGCAGGGTCTTCTGTCGGGTCACGAGCATCGTGTCGTACTCCCGGCCGTCATTCGCTCCGACCCGATCCGAGCGGTCCCGGCGGGTCGTTCTGCCGCTCGAAGGCGCGCTGCGCCCGTGCAGCGGCCGCCATAGGGCAATCCTCCGGGATGTCGGGATGCGGAGTGGCCATCGCGTGGGCATCGGCCAGCCCGTCGTGCGGCGTGTCGGCCACAACGGCGAAGCCGGTACGATTCATGTCAGTTCTCCCGCCGGATGGCGCTCTCGTGCCAGCGTCGCAGCAGCAGGTGGGAGATCAGGCTCAGCACGAGGAAAATTGCGATGCCGCTCATCGACACCAGGACGAGGGCGGCGAACATGCGCGGAATCTTGAGCTGGTAGCCGGCCTCGAGGATGCGGAAGGCGAGGCCGGAGGCCGTGCCGCCCGAGCCGGCGACGAACTCGGCGACGACCGCGCCGATCAGAGCCAAACCGCCCGAGATGCGCAGGCCGCCCAGGAAGTAGGGCAGCGCTGCCGGCAGGCGGAGGTAGATCAGCGTCTGCCAGCGGCTGGCGCCGTAGAGCTGGAACAGGTTGACCAGATTGTGGTCGGCCGAGTTCAGTCCGAGGATGGTGTTGGACAGGATCGGGAAGAACGCCACGATCCAGGCGCAGATGAGCAGCGACAACAGCGTGTCGTCGACCCAGATGATGATCAGCGGCGCGATCGCCACGATCGGCGTCACCTGCAGGATGATGGCGTAGGGGTAGAGCGACAGCTCGAGCCACTTCGACTGGGTGAACAGGATCGACAGCAGCCCGCCCACCACCACGGCGGCGAGCAGCGCCAGGCCGGTGATCTGCAGCGTGATCCACAGCGACCCCGACAGCGTGCCCCAGTCGACGATCAGGGTCTGGAAGATGAGCAGCGGGCCGGGCAGGATGTAGCGCGGGATGCCGGCCTGGCGGACGACGAATTCCCATAGCCCGAGCACGATCACGCCGATCACGATCGGTGCCAGAACCTTCTGCCAACCTTCGACCGTGATCCCGAGCCAGCGCTTCTCGACGACGGCGATCGGGCGTGCCGCCTCGTCGGTGCCGTCGGCAGCGGGCGCACGCGCAGGCGAGGGCCGGGCAGTCGTGTCGCTCATGCGGTGATCGCCTCGGCGAGGCGCGCGGACACGATCTTGCAGGCTTCGGCATACTCGACCGACGTCCGGAAGGCTGTGTCGCGGGGAAATGGCGCGTCGATCGCCACGTCGGCCAGGATCCGGCCTGGCCGTGCCGCCATCACCACGATGCGTTGCGACAGGTAGACGGACTCGAAGACGGAGTGGGTGACGAACAGCACGGTGAAGGCCGCCTTGGACCACAAGGCGAGAAGGTCGTCGTTCAGCTTGTGCCGCGTGATCTCGTCCAGCGCCGCGAACGGCTCGTCGAGCAGCAGGATGCGCGGCTCGGTCACCAGCGCGCGCGCGATCGACACGCGCATCTTCATGCCGCCCGAGAGCTCGCGCGGATAGGCGCGCAGGAAGGCGTCGAGACCGACGGCCTGCAACGCGGCCGCCGCGCGGTCCGCCGCCTCGCGCGATGCCATCTTCTCCAGCCGCAGCGGCAGCATGACGTTCTGCAACGCCGTCGCCCATGGCATCAGGGTCGGCTCCTGGAAGACGAAGCCGACATCGCGCACCGGCTGGCCGCGCCGGTCGCGCTTGGCGGCCGGCCAGTCGATCCGACCGACGCTCGGCTCGCCGAGGCCGGCGATCATGCGCAACACCGTCGACTTGCCGCAGCCCGACGGCCCGAGCAGGCTCACGAACTCGCCGCCGAAGAGATCGAGATCGACCCCGGCGACGGCGAGCGTGCCGCTGGAATAGCGCTTGCCGACGCCCCGCAGCTCGACGAGAGGCCGGGCGGCGCCATGCCGCGCGGCATTGGCCGGCGCCGACGGGGATGCTGTCGTCGTCACGCCTTGCCGACGAGCTCGAGGCTGCAGGCATTGGCGGTATCGACGCCGGCCTGCAGCACTCGGCCCTCCATCATCGACCTGCAGTAGTGCGGCCAATGGGCGCCGCCCGGCGCGCCGATGCCGAGAGAATACGTATCGTCGGTTTGGACGATGCCGTTGTCCTTCATGATCTTGATCGCAAGACCCTTCCAATCGTCGGAGGCGTCCGGATTGTCTCTCTCGATGAGCGCAGGGGCGGCCTCCCCCTCGCGCCTGTGCTTGAGGTCTGGGTCGCGACGGTGAATTGGCCCCTGCCTTGGGAACCACTTCAGTGTTCTACTCATCGATAATCAAGCTGCTTCGCGCCCGATCTGGTAATAGTAGATCGCAGTGCAAGCGCCTCAAGTTCCTCCCAAAGTGATAATGATCACATACTTAGTGGCCTGTAATATCGAATTTGTAGCGATGTCAGATTTCATAGTTTTAGCTCTCGATCTGAGTCAGGAAGAATGCCAGATGCCAACTCGTCAAACTCGCCCATTGAAGGCATGCGGAATTGCGGGCCGCGAAGGATACACGTTGTTTCCCGTCTTGGGTTCGAAGTCGCGCGTGCGTATAGCTAGGATAGCCCTATTGAGCAGCCTACGTCACTGTCTGTGGGCATGGTGCCTTGCATGTCTCTACGGCGCCGCAGCGCCGGTTAGAGCGGAAGAGCGACCTATTGGTATCATCCTAGCCGCCGGCGACATCGCCACGTGCTCGACTGATCCTGTAAGAAACGGCACGGCAACGGCCTCGCTCGTGATGCGGGAGATCGAGAAGGCCAGAGCGTCGTATCCTGACGTGGAGGTTCGCGTCATCGCGCTTGGTGATCTGGCCTATGATCGCGGCTCGGCCGGAAGCGTCGCCTGCTTCGACAAGTCGTGGGGGCAATTTAGGGACAGGATATTGCCTGTTCCAGGGAATCACGACTACGAGTTCGACGGGAAGGCAAGCGCGTATTTCAGCTACTTCAATTCGACGTTTGCTGCGTTGAACGCCAATGAGAAAATCGGCACCTATGCGTTGGATTTTCCCTCAACCGGTTCCAGCCGCTGGCGCCTGATCGCGCTTAACAGCAACACGTCGACTGGTGCGCAAAGCCCTCAAGCCCGTTGGCTCGAATCCGAACTTCAGGCGGCTAGGGGAAGGTGCGTCATCGCATTCTCACATGCGTTCTTCTACAGCTCGGGGTTCCATGGTCACAAGGATGCCCAGGACGTCGGGCAGCCGTTGGCGCCACTCGAAGTGATGCGTCCGCTGTTCACGACGCTCTACAACTACCGTACTTCCGTGTTCCTCGCCGGACACGACCATCACTATGAGCAACTCGGTCGTGCTGGTCCAAATGCTAAACCGGACGACTTGGGCTTGTCTGCGGTTGCCGTGGATGGCGTGAGATCCTTCGTCGTCGGAACAGGAGGCAAAGCTCTCTATCAAAAGGATTACAAGAAGAAGTGGGCGTTCACGGAGGCATATGATCTGAGGAGTTTTGGTATCCTAAAAATTGAGCTTCACCCTACCTCCTACAGCTGGGAATTCCTTCCAACGGTGCCCTCCTCGTCAATGGTTATTGTCAAGCAGATGAATTCTGACATTTGCAACCTGGCGAACTGAAATCATGGGCCTGGCGCATATCATGGCGGTGGCCATCATGGCTGTTGACTGCGTAAGCTTGTATCACCTGGGAGGAAGGCCGACTACACCCGCGTCTCCGCCAGATGGCAGGCGACGTCGCGACCCTCGATCGTGCGCAACGCCGGGCGTTCGACGCGGCAGCGGTCGGTGGCCAAGGGGCAGCGCGGGTGGAAGGCGCAGCCGCTCGGCGGATCGAGCGCGCTCGGGATCTCGCCTTGCACGACGGCGCGCTTGCGCGGGGCGCCGGGCCGCGTCGCCGGCACGGCGGCGAGCAGGGCCTCGGTGTAGGGATGTAGCGGCCGGCGGTAGATCGTCCTTGTGTCGCCGGTCTCGACGATGCGGCCGAGATACATCACCGCCACCCGGTCGGAGATGTGCCGAACGATCCTGAGGTCGTGCGAGACGAAGACGTAGGCGAGGCCGCGTTGGCGCTGCAGGTCGCGCAGCAGGTTCACGACCTGGCCCTGCACCGAGACGTCGAGCGCCGACACCGGCTCGTCGCACACCACCAGCGCCGGATCGAGCGCCAGCGCGCGGGCGATGCCGATGCGCTGGCGCTGCCCGCCGGAGAATTGATGGGCATAGCGGCTGCCGTGCTCGGGGCCGAGCCCGACCATGGCGAGCAGTTCGGGCGCGCGCGCCTGGCATTCCTTGCGCGACGTGCCGGCGAGGCGGAGCGGCTCGGTGACGATCTCGTCGACGCGCATGCGCGGATTGAGCGAGCCGTACGGGTCCTGGAAGATCATCTGGAAGCGCCGGCGCAGCGCCTGGAGGGCGGGACCTTTGGCGGCCATCAGATCGTCGCCGTCGAAGTGGACAGACCCAGCGGTCGGGTCGAGCAGGCGGATGAGCAGGCGGCCCAAGGTCGACTTGCCGCAGCCGCTTTCGCCCACCAGGCCCAGCACCTCGCCGCGCGCCACGGTGAGGTCGACACCGTCGACAGCGCGCACGGAGCCCACCTGGGAGATGCCGAGCGGGCCGCCCAGCACGGGGAAATGCTTGGTCAGGCCCTCGGCCCGCAGCAGCGCGCTCATGCCGACAGGCCGATGGGTCGGAGGCAGGCGGCGTCGTGCCGCGTGCCGATGCTGGCAAGTGGCGGCTCGGCAGCGCGACAGGCAGCCGCCGCGCGCGGGCAGCGCGGCTCGAAGCGGCAACCCGAGGGCAGGGACCCGGGCGCGGGGACGGCGCCCTCGATCACGGCCAGACGCTCGTCCTCGTCTTCGCCCGGCACGCAGCGTAGCAGGGCTGCTGTATAGGGATGGGCGGCGGCATCGAACAACGTCGCGGTGTCGGAGCGCTCGACCACGCGGCCCGCGTACATCACCACGACGCGGTGCGCGTGGGCAGCGACGACGCCGAGATCGTGGGTGATGAACAGGATGCCCATGCCGAACTCGGCCTGCAGATCGGCCAGCAGATCCATGATCTGCGCCTGGATGGTGACATCGAGCGCCGTCGTCGGCTCGTCGGCGATCAAGAGCGCCGGCCGGCAGGCGAGCGCCGCGGCGATCATCACGCGCTGGCGCATGCCGCCCGACAGGCGGTGCGGATAGTCGTCGTAGCGCCGTGCCGCCGAGGGGATGCCGACGCGATCGAGCAGGGCAATCGCCTGGCGGCGCGCGTCGCCGCGCGACAGGCGGCGATGCAGGCGCAACGGCTCGGCGACGTGGCTGCCGACCGAGAGCATCGGATTGAGCGACGACATCGGCTCTTGAAAGATCATGGCGATGCGATCGCCGCGGAGGGCCGACAGGGCGCGGTCATCGAGCCTGGTGAGGTCGCGGCCGTCGTAGCGGATAGCGCCGCGCGTCACCCGGCCCGGATCCTGCAAGAGGCCCATGATGGCGAGTGCGGTGACGCTCTTGCCGCTGCCGCTTTCGCCGACCAGCGCCACGGTCTCGCGGGCGTCGATCGAGAAGGTCGCCCCGTCGACGACCGTGACCTCCCGGCCGGGTGGGCCGAAGGCGACGGCGACATCATCAAGTTCGATGAGAGGCATGCAATCTTCTCAATTGTCCGGATGACCATACATTCGGACATTAATATCGGCAATTGATGCCGTCAGGAGTTCGTGCGCAGAGGGAGGGCGAGCAATGTTGGGGCCATTCGGCGAGGAATTTTCCACCTTCGCTATCTCGGCACGCTGTCCGGACACCGGAAAGTACGGCGTCGCCATCTCGACCCGTCCGATCGGCGTCGGCTCGCGCTGCCCGTTCGTGAAGCCGGGGCTGGGCGTCGTCGTCACCATGGCGGTGACCGATCCGCGCCTCGGGCCGCTCGGCCTGCGCCTGCTCGGGCTGGGCTATTCGGCGAGCCGCGTGCTCGATGAGATCGCCGCCAGCGACCCGCACATTGAATACCGTCAGATCTCGGTGATCGACCGTGACGGCAATGCCGTGGCGCGCACCGGCGGCGACAACAAGGATTGGTCGGGCCATTTCTGCGAGCCCAACATGGTGGCGATGGGCAACGGCCTGATCTCCGAGCGCACGGCCTCGGCGATGGCCGAAACCTTCCGAAAGACGAAGGGCGACGATCTCGAGGCGCGGCTGATGTCGGCCCTCGAGGCCGGCCGCGACGCCGGCGGCCAGCATGGTGGCCAGCATTCGTCTGCGCTGGTCGTCTATCGCAATCAGGAATACCCGCTGGTCGATTTGCGCGTCGACGAGCACGACGAGCCGATCGCCGAGCTGCGCCGCGTCTTCGATCTCTATCGCCCGCAGATCGAATATTACGAGACGCGGCCGTGGCAGCCGGACGCGCTGGGCATCGTCGAGGATTGGGTCGCCGCGCGTGCGAAGAGCAAGGGGAGGAAATCGTGACCTTCACTGTCGTCGCCCGCTGCCCCAAGACCCGGATGCTGGGTGTCGCCATGGCGACGCACGCGCCCGCGGTCGGCAACCGCTGCCCGGTCGTGATCCCGCGCATGGCCGCTGCCTCGGTGCAGTCGATCGCCGATCCGCGGCTCACCTTGCTCTGCACCAAGCTGATGGGGCTCGGCTATCACGCCGGCAAGATCATCCACGAGCTCGAAAGCAGCGATCCCAATGCGCCGCTGCGCCAGATCGGCGTCGTCGATGCGTGGGGCAATGCCGCTGCCATGACCGGCTCGGAGAACGGCGCCTATGCCGGGCACATCATTGGCGACGGCTGGCTGGTGATGGGCAACGGTATCGTCGGACCGCAGGTGACCGAAGGCATGGCGGCGTCGATGCGCGCCAGTTCCGATGAGGTGTTCGAGGAGCGCCTCGTGCGTGCTGTCGAAGCCGGCGGCCGTGCCGGCGGTCAGGCCGATGGCCACTTCTCGTCTTCGCTCCTGGTGTTCGGCGACGAGCCCTTCGCCTACATCGACCTGCGCGTCGACGTGCACGAGGAGCCGATCGGCGAGCTGCGCCGCATCTTCGAATGGTTCCGGCCGCTTCTGCCTTACTACAGCGAGCGTCCCTACAATCCGCGCCTGCCACGCGACGATCGCTGGCGCGACCAGCAGAAGCGCTGATGCGTCGGCACATTATTCGCTTCGCGCGTTCATGCTCCTCTCCCCATAGCGGGGGAGAGGAACATGAGCGCGGGGCGATGATCTGATGGTGGTTGGAGGGCTGGCATGAAACGATTCCTGGCGATGATCGGCGCTGCGGCGCTGGCCGTTTGGGCGAGCGTCGGCACGAGCCTCGCGCAGATTCCGAAGGACACGCTCGTGATCGGAGCGGCGGTGTTCTCCGATTCGATCAGCCCGGCGGCGGGCGGCTACCTCACGCTCAGCTTCAGCTATCAGACCTGGGAGCCGCTGGTGGCGCGCGATGGCGACGACAAGCTCGTGCCCGCCCTGGCCGAGCGCTGGGAAGCGGTCTCGCCGACGCAATGGCGTTTTCATCTGCGTCGCGGCGTCAAGTGGCACGACGGCACGCCGTTCACCGCGGCGGACGTCAAGTTCACCATCGACTACGTGATCAACCCGCAGACGGTCTACGCGCGCAAAAGCCGGATCGCCGGTGTTGTCGGCACGGACATCGTCGACGACTACACGGTCGACATCCGCACGGCGACCCCGTCGGCCCTGCTGGTGCGCGGACTGGCCGACATCGCGATCGAGCAGAAGGCCACGACCGAGAAGCTCGGCATCAAGGAGGCGCATCGCAAGCCGATCGGCACGGGGCCGTGGAAATACGTCGAATGGATAGCCGGCGACCGCTACGACCTGACCGCCAATCCCGACTATTGGGGCGGCCCGCCGGCGATGAAGAACCTTCGCATACGCTCGATTCCGGAAGGCGCCACCCGCGTCGCCTCCCTGGTCGCCGGCGAGACGCACATCATCGAGGAGGTGCCGGTCGACCTGCTGCCGTCGATCGAGAAGCGCCGCAACCTCAAGATCGACGCCGTCGAATCCTCTGTCAGCCTGGTGCTGAGCTTCGACACGCGCAAGCCGCCGTTCAACGACGTGCGGGTGCGCCGGGCGATGGATTACGCCATCGACAAGAAGACCATGCTTCAGCAGATGCTGGGTGGCTACGGCTCGGTGCTCGACGGCCAGCTCGTGACCAAGTCGACCTTCGGCTACAACCCGACCATCGAGGCGCGGCCGTTCGATCGCGCCAAGGCCAAGGCACTGCTCGCCGAGGCAGGCTACGCCAAAGGCTTCGACACCAAGATCAACACCATGTCGGGCCGCTACCTGTCGGACGTCGACATCGCCAATGCTGCCGCCGGCATGATGACGGAAGTGGGTGCGCGCACGACGGTGAACGTGCTCGAGGGCGGCGTGTGGGCACAGCTCGACCGCGCCCGCGACCAGGGGCCGATCTACCAGGTCGGCTGGTTCAGCGTCGGCGACGCCGACTTCAACACCGTCTGGTACACCGACGACAGCAAGCGCAACTACTGGAGCAACGCCGAGTACAACCGGCTCTGGGAAGAGGCACGCTCGACGCTCGACGAGGCGGCACGCCTCAAGGCCTACAACCGCATGATGGAGATCATGCACGAGGAGATGCCGTCGGTCTTCCTGTTCGGCCTGCCGCGCATCTCCGGCCGGTCGGCCAATGTCACAGGCTGGAAGCCGTCGCGCGATTCGCTGCTGCGCCTGCACAAGGTGAGCGTGAAGTAGGCCGATCCACCCATGCGCTACTTGCTGCGCCGCCTGCTGCTGGTGCCGGTCCCGTTGATCTTTGTGATCGCCTTCGTGTTCGTCGTGCTGCGGCTCACGGGCGATCCGGTGGCGATCTATCTCGGGCTCGACGCCACGCCGGAGCAGGAGGCGCTGCTGCGTGCCGAGCTCCATCTCGACCGGCCGGTGATCGTGCAGTTCGGCTACTTCCTGCTCGATCTCGTGCAGGGCGATTTCGGCACCAGCATCCAGTTCAAGCGCACGGCGATGGACGTGGTGATGGAGCGGCTGGGGGCCACCTTGCAGCTCCTGGCGCTCGGTCTCTCGCTCGCCATCCTGCTCGGAATCCCGGCAGGCGTCGCCTGCGCCGTCTACAAGGACAAGCTGCCGGACTTCGTGCTCTCGGTGCTGGCAGTCGTCGGCCAGTCGATGCCGAGCTTCTGGCTCGGCATCCTGCTGATCCAGCTCTTCGCGCTCGATCTCGGCTGGCTGCCGACCTCGGGTCGCGGCGGCCTCGATCATCTGGTCCTGCCGACCGTCACGTTGGCCACCTTCCTGATCCCCAACTTCATCCTGGTGACGCGGGTGAGCGTGCTGGAGACGATGCGCGAGCAGTTCGTGGTGACGGCGCGGGCGCGCGGCGCCGGTGCCGCCCGCGCGCTGTGGCGCCACGTCCTGCCCAATGCCATCAATCCGGTGGTGAGCCTGATCGGCCTGCAGCTCGGCCGCCTGATGGGCGGCGCGGTGATCACCGAGACGATCTTCGCCTGGCCGGGGGTCGGTCGCCTGATGGTGAGCGCGATCTTCCAGCGCGACGTGCCGATCGTCATCGCTTCGGTGTTCATCGTCGCCGTCACTATCGTCCTCGCCAATCTTCTGGTCGATCTCGTGCAGGCCGCGATCGATCCGCGCATCCGGCTTCGGTGAGCGCGATGAAATGGTTCGGTTCGCGGCTGAAGATCCAGATCGGTGTCGTGCTGGTGCTCGGCATGTGCCTGATCGCGATCTTCGCCAGCGTGCTGTCGCCGCACGATCCCTACACCCAGAACCTGATGCTGCGCCTGCGCCCGCCGGTATGGGCCGATCGCGGGAGCTGGGCCCATCCGCTCGGCACCGACAATCTCGGCCGCGATCTGCTGTCGCGCCTGATCTACGGCTCGCGCCTGTCGATCGTGGTCGGGCTGATGGCGATGGTGGTGGCACTCTCCGTCGGCACCACGCTCGGCCTGCTCGCCGGTTACGTCGGCGGTCGCACCGAGCAGGCGATCATGCGCTTCGCCGACGCCTATCAGGCGATCCCCGAGATCCTGCTGGCGATCGTGGTCGTCGCCGTGTTCGGCGGCGGAGTCACGGTGCTGGTCCTGGTGCTGGGCTTCGCCGGCTGGGAAACCTACACCCGAGTCGCCTTCAACCTGACGCGCTCGTTGCGCGAGCGGCCGTTCGTCGAGGCGGCAATCGCTTCGGGTGGCGGCGGGCGCTACGTCATGTGGCGTCACATCCTGCCGCAGATGTCACCCGTGCTGACGGTGATCGCCACCTTGCAGGTCGGCCAGCTCATCCTGCAGGAGACGGCGCTGAGCTTCCTCGGCCTCGGCCTGCCGCCGCCGACCGCGACGTGGGGCAACATTCTCGCCGAGGGCCGGGACCGGCTGCTCGTCGCCCCGTGGATCGCCAACTTCGCCGGCTGCGCCATCGTGCTGCTGGTGCTCGGCGTCAACCTTCTCGGCAACGGCCTGCGCGAAACCCTCGATCCGCGCCGGGCAGACAGACGGTGAACAGATGAGACGTGACCCCATCCCCGCCTACTTCCGGATTTACCAAGTCCTGCGCGAACGCATCGCCTCGGGCATCTACAAGGTCGGCACGCAACTGCCGACCGACCACGAGATCATGACCGAGTTCGCCGTCAGCCGGCATACGGCGCGATCGGCCGTCGAGGAGCTGGTCGCCCGCCATTTGGTGACGCGCTTTCCGGGACGCGGCTCGTTCGTGCAGGAGATCGAGCCGGGCAGGGCGACCGACTGGAGCGCCCAGGCGCTCGAGGATCTGCAGATCCGTGCCGCGGAGGCGGACTTCAAGCTCGACAAGATCGATTTGGTCGATACATCCGAGGTGCCGCATGCCGCCGCCGTGCTGCAGCTCCGCCCCGCCGACAAGGTGATGCGCATCGCCTGGAGCCGCGTGCGGACGGAGGGGCCGATCGCCTATTGCGTCGCTCATCTGGCGCAGGAGCTCGCGACCCGCCTGCCGCCGGATCTCGCCGACCGTCTCGCCACCTCGCGCACGATCCCGCTGATCGAGAAGCACTGCGACGTGCGGGCGTTTCGCGTGCAGCAGGTGTCGCTCGCCATCGCGGCCGACGAGACCATGGCTCGGCACCTCGACGTCGCGCCGGGGGCTCCGCTCCTGCTGTTGCAGCGCACCTACTTCGATATCGAAGGCCGGCCGATCTACTATTCCGATCTGTACACCCGCTCCGATCGCTACCAGCAGAAGGTCGAGCTGTTCCGTCACCGCCAGAACGTATCGCTATCGCGCTTTGCGCCGGCCAACGAGGAGGACGCGGCATGACCTTCACCATCGTGGCCCGCTGCCCGCGGTCGGGACAAGTCGGCATCGGCATAGCGACCTACTCGATCTGCGTCGGCCTCTACTGCAACGGCCTGCGCGGCAATGTCGGGGCGACCATGACCCAGGCTTTCGTCAATCAGGGCAACAACACGCTGGCGCTGCGCCTGCTGGCGGAAGGCTTTACGCCGGCCCATGTGCTCGCCGAGCTGGCGGCCAACGACCCCGACTTCGCCTACCGCCAGATCGCCGTGGTCGATCGCGAGGGCCGTGCGGTGGCGCATAGCGGCCCCAAGACGCGCGGCTATGCCGGTCACGCGGTCGGCGAGGGCTACGTCGCCATGGGTAACGTGCTGGCCGGCCACCACGTCGTCGAGGCGATCGCCAAAGGCTACGAGGCCGCTGCAGACGAGTCGTTCGAGCGTCGGCTGCTGCGCGCCATCGAGGCAGGTCGCGACGCCGGCGGCCAGGTCGGCAACGACGGGCATTTGACCGAGCGCTCGGCGGCCGTGCTGGTGCACGGGGCTTACGATCATGCCGAGCTCGACCTGCGCGTCGACCTGCACGACCACGCTGTCGACGAATTGCGCCGCGCCTTCGAGGAGTACGAGCTCTATCGCGGCTACTATCGCGATCGCGGCAAGAATCCGCGCGGTGCCATTCCCCAGGATGCCTTCGTGGCGCAGCTCGCCGACAAGGGAGCGGCACGATGACCTACTCGATCATCGGGCGCTGCGCCCGCACCGGCCGGCTCGGCCTCGGCATCACCACCTTCTCGCTCGCCGTCGGCGGGCGCTGCGAAGGCATCGCCGCAAATGTCGGTGTCGCCAAGACGCAGGCCTTCCCTAACCGCACCAACGATCCGCTGGCGATCAGGCTCCTGGCGCAAGGCCTGTTGCCGGCGCGGGTGATGGAGATGCTGGCAGCCAACGACACCGAGCACGACTACCGCCAGATCGCCATCATGGACCGCGAAGGCCGCATCGCTGCCCACACCGGCTCGGGCACGCGCGGCTGGTCGGGTCACAAGGAAGGCGCCGACTGCGTCGCCTTCGGCAACGGCTTGGTCGGCCCGCAGGTGCTGGATGGCCTGATCGAGGGCTTTCTGGCCAGACCAGGCGAGGCTCTCGAATACCGCTTGATGCAGGCGATTGAGGGTGGGCGCGATGCCGGCGGGCAGGGCAACGCCACCACCCACAAGCCCGAGCGCTCGGCTGCGATAAAGGTCGTCGATCGCCTCGACTATCCCGACATCGACGTCCGTGTCGACGTTCATCCGGTCGCCGTCGCCGAGCTGCGCCGCGTGCTCGAGGAATTCAAGCTCTACGAGGATTTCTACCGCGAGCGCGGCCGCCACCCGAGCCGCGCCATCCCGCAGGACGTCTTCGTCGCTGGTCTGAAGGCAGAGCGGAAATGAGGCCGCGCCATTTTCCTCCCCCGTCCTACGGGGGAGGTGGCCCGAAGGGTCGGAGGGGGACAGCCCCAGTCGAGGTTGAGCCAATTCCGACGTCGGAAATTCATGAATCCCGTCCGAGGCCTTCCCCCTCCGCCCCCTGCGGGGGCACCTCCCCCGTAAGACGGGGGAGGAAGCCTGAAATGAGTAAGACCGCGTGAGGCACCCATGACATACACCATTCTTGGCCGCTGCCATCGCACCGGCAGGCTCGGCATCGGCATCGCGACCTTCTCGATTACCGTGGGCCTTTACTGCAACGGCGTAGCGGCCAACACCGGCGTCACGATCAGCCAGGCCTTCGTCAATCAGCGCAATAACCGGCTGGCGTTGCGACTGCTCGAACAGGGCTTCACCGCGCGCGCGGTGCTGGCGCAGCTCGTCGCCAACGATCCCGACGAGGAATACCGCCAGATCGGCATCATCGATCGCAGCGGCAACGCGGTGGCCCATACCGGGCCGCGCACGCGCGGCTGGTCGGGTCACGTCACCGGCGACAATTACGTAGCCTTCGGAAACGGACTCGTCGGGCCAAAGGTCGCCGATGCCATCGCCGCAGGCTTCCTCGCCGAGCCCGATGCCGATCTCGAGCATCGGCTGCTGATGGGTATCGAGGCCGGTCGCGATGCCGGCGGCCAGGGCACTGTCGACCGCCACAAGCCCGAGCGTTCGGCGGCGCTGATCGTCTATTCGCAGCACGCCTACGCCGACATCGACCTGCGCGTCGATCTGCACGCGACCGCCATCGAGGAGCTGCGCCGCGTCTGGCTCGAATGCAAGAAGTACGAGGCCTACTACCGGGATCGCGGCCGCAACCCGCGCGGCGCAATCGGCCAGGAAGCCTTCATGGCGACGCTTGCTCCGGCGGAGGGATGACATGACCTACTCGATCATCGCACGCTGCCCGAAGACCGGCCGCCTCGGCCTCGGCATCACCACCTTCTCGATCGCCGCGGGCGGCCGCTGCGAGGGCATTCTCGCCGGCGTCGGCATCTGCAAGACGCAGGCCTATGTCAATCGCGGCAACGATCCGCTGGCCATCGAGCTGCTGGCGCAAGGCTTCACGCCAGTGCACGTCATGAGCCAGCTCGCCGCCAACGATCCGGACCACGATTATCGCCAGATCGCCATCATGGACCGCGACGGCAATGGAGTCGGCCATACCGGGTCGGGCACGCGCCCGTGGTCGGGCCACAAGGTCGGGCCGGGTTATGTCGCCTTCGGCAACGTGCTGGCCGGGCCGCAGGTCGTCGAGGCCATCGTCGCGGGCTTCCTCGCCGATCCTGACTTGCCCTTGGAGTTCCGCTTGCTCGGCGCCCTCGAAGGCGGCCGCAAGGCCGGCGGCCAGGTCGGGGCGCAAGGTCATCTGACCGAGCGCTCGGCGGCGATCCGCGTGGTCGCCGACCCCGACTATCCCGACATCGATGTGCGGGTCGATCTGCACGACGACGCCGTGGTCGAGCTGCGCCGGGTGCTGGAGGAGTTCAAGCGCTACGAGGTCTTCTATCGCGAGCGCGGACGCAATCCGCGCGAGGCGATCACCCAGGACGAGTTCGTCGCTCGCCTCGAGCGGGGAGCCTGAGGATGGCCAGGCGTCCGTTCCATCTCGCGTGGTTCCTGTCGCAGGGCTACGGTCCCAAGACCTGGCGTGGCATGTGGCCGGGCAGCGACGTGTCGCGCTGGATGATGCCCGATCTGTTCGTCGACCTCGCCAAGGGCATGGACCGGGCGTGCTTCGACTATCTCATCATCGAGGATTCGTCGAACCTGCCCTACACCTATCAGGGCTCGCACGACACCTACCTCAAGTACGCCGCCAGCACGCCCAAGCTCGATCCGGCCGTGCTGGTGCCCTACCTCGCGCAGGCGACGACCCATCTCGGCCTGGTGCCGACCCTGTCGGTCAGCGAATACCCGCCCTATCTGCTGGCGCGGCTGGTCAACACGCTCGATCATGTGACAGAGGGCCGAATCGGCTGGAACTGCGTCACCGGCAGCAACGACGGCGGCGCGCAGAATTACGGCCGCGACAAGCACAGGCCGCACGACGAGCGCTACGAGGTCGCTGACGAGTTCGCCGACCTGGTGACCAAGCTCTGGGAGGCATGGGAACCCGACGCTGTCGTGCTCGATCGCGAGAACCACATTTTCGCCGACGGCAGCAAAGTCCATGCGGTCAATCACGACGGCAAGTACTTCAGGTGCCGCGGTCCGCTCAACGCGCCGCGCTCGCCGCAGGGCCGTGTGCCGATCTGCCAGGCCGGCGGCTCGCCGCGCGGCCAGGCCTTTGCGTCGCGGTGGGCCGATACGATCATCACCAACGCGCCCACCGTCGAGGCGATGAAGGCCTACCGCGAGGATGTACGCACCCGCGCACTCGCGCTCGGGCGCAATCCGGACGACATCAAGGTGCTGTTCCTCGCCTACCCGATCGTCGACGTCTCGATGGAGGCGGCGCGCGAGCGGCGGCTGCTCGAGCAGGCCGATGCCGCCAAGCACATGGACATGCAGTTCTCCAGCATGTCGCGCATCACCGGCATCGACTTTTCCAAGTTCGACCCCGACCAGCCGCTGCCGCCCGACCTAACCACCAACGGCCACCAATCGTCGCTCGCCAAGTGGATCGGCAAGACACCGCGTTCACTCGCCCTCAGCCTGGCGACCAAGCAGGGCATCGACTACACCGGCACCATCGATCACGTCGCCGGCCTGATGCAGGAGATCATGGAAGAGGTTGGCGGCGACGGCTTCCTGCTGTTCAACGGCTTGTTCGACCGCCGCTACATCATGGAAGTGTGCGACGGCCTGGTCCCTGAGCTGCAGCGTCGCGGCTTGACGCGCAAGGCCTACGCCCACAAGCACTTCAGGGACAATCTGATGGAATTCTGACCATCAAGGCGCCACGGTGCCCTTGCGCAAGATGAGGTTGCCGTAGAAGCGGCGCTCGCCGGTCGCGACGACCGCAAAGGCCGCGCGGGCGCGCTCGTAGAAGGCATGACGTTCGATGAGCGACAGTTGCGCGGCCGGCTGCGCGTGGCGCGACAGCAAGCGCTCCATGTCGCGATGGACCGGCTCGCGCCGCGTCGGGTCGCCGACAACCTCCATGCCGACGGCCGGCTCGGGTTCCATCTGGTCGATCGGCAGGACGCTCAGTACGGCAGTGAGCAGGCTCGGCAGATCCGACCCATCGGCGCGGACGAGGCGTCGCGCGACCGACTCGGCCGGGAAGTTCGAGTCGGCCAGGACGATCGTGTCGCCGTGGCCCATGGCCCGCAAGACCTGCAGCAGATCGGGGCCAAGCAGGGGGTTCACGCCGATCAGCATCCGTTTTCTCCGATTGTGATCCTGTAGGCAGCGATGGCATTGCCGCCGCGCAGCTTATCGAGGACCGACCGGCCATGGCTCGAGAAGCATGTTTCCGCGGCCGCCTTGATGCGCGCATAGTCGCCCGCCAGCAGGCAGACAGGCCAATCCGATCCGTAGACGAGCCAGTCCTCGCCGAAGCAATGCCAGGCATGGTCGATCGACGGTCGAAGGCGCTCGGCGTCCCAGTCGTTCCACTGCGCTTCGGTGGCGAGGCCGGAAATCTTGCACCAGACATTGGAACAGCGCGCCAGTGACTCCAGCCGGTCGGCCCAAGTCCGGTCGAAGCCGGTCGCGATCGGCGGCTTGCCCGCGTGGTCGAGCACGAAGCGACCCGCGGGAAACTCTCTGGCAACAGCCACCGCTGCCGGCAGCTCGCGACTGCGGACCAGCAGATCGTAGGTCAGGCCGCGCTCGAACACGGCGGCCAGGCCGCGCCGCACGGCGGGGCGCACGAGCCAGTCGGGGTCGGCTTCGTCATGGACCTGATGGCGAATGCCTACCAGCTTGCCGCCGTCCGGTCGCCGCAGCAGGCGATCGAGGCGCTCGCCGACATCCGGGCGCTCGAGATCGACCCAGCCGACCACGCCGACGACGAACGCTGTCGCGGCGGCCGCCGCGAGGAGCGCCTCCGTCTCGGCTTCGTCGGAGCGACATTGCACGACGATGCTGGCGTCGATGCCGTTGTCGGCCAGCAATGGCGCGAGGTCGGCGGGTCCAAAGGGCCGCCGGATCGGTGCCATCTGCGGACCGGCCATCCACGGATAGTCGGCACGACCTGGATCCCAGAAATGGTGATGCGCGTCGATGACAGGCAGGTTCAAGCCGACTCTCCCGGCAGCGGCGCCTTGGCATCGACGAGAGCCTCGTGTCGGATCTGCTGCCACACGGCGACTGGAATCGTCTGATGGGCGAGGCCGACATTCTGCTCGATCTCGCCGGCCGTGCGGGCGCCCAGCACGATGCCGCCGACGGCAGGATGGGCCAGGGCGAACTGAATGGCGGCGGCCTTGAGATCGGCGCCATGCGTCCGGCAGATCGCATCGAGCCGCTGCGCGCGGGCGATCAGCTCGGGATCGGCTTGGCGATAGTCGAAGGTCGCACCGGCCTGCGGGGCAGCGAGGATGCCGCTGTTGAACACGCCGCCCAGCACCACGCCGATGCCTTTGGCGAGGCAGATATCGAACAAGCCGGCGAGCGCGCCCTGATCGAGCAGCGAATAACGCCCGGCCAGCAGGAAGCAATCGAACGGCGCTTCCCGGGCGAAGCGGGCCAGCATCTCGTGCTGGTTCATGCCGGCGCCGATGGCGCGTACGGAGCCGTCGCTGCGCAGGCGGTCGAGCGCGCGAAAGGCACCGTCGATCGCCTCGTCGTGGTGGTCGTCGGGATCGTGAATGTAGAGGATGTCGATGCGGTCGAGGCCGAGCCGGCCGAGGCTTTCGTCGACCGATCGCATCACGCCGTCGTAGCTGTAGTCGAAGACCGGCCGCTCTTCGGGCGTGTCCTTGTAGAGCCGGTCTTCGCGCGGCGGCCGGTCGCGCCGGCGCAGCAGCCGCCCGACCTTGCTCGACAGCACGAACGAGTCGCGCGGCTTGTGACGCAGCACGGCACCCATGCGCCGCTCGGCGCTGCCGAAGCCGTAGAGCGGCGCGGTGTCGAAGTAGCGCACGCCGAGATCCCAGGCGCGGGCGATGGTCGCCTCCGCATCCGTGTCGCTCACTGGCGTGAACAACCCGCCGAGCGGCGCCGACCCGAGGCCGAGCCGTGTGATCTCGACTCCGTTCCGCCCGAGCGGCGCGCGTTCCAGGTCCTTCATCCGCTTCCCCCAACGAGGTGGTGTCCCCGCCACTTTACCAACAGCTACGCCATCAGATCACTTCGAGGAAGTCGCGGTCGGGCAGCGGCTTCAGGGGCGCGTGCGGCGGGGCCTGATACCAGAAGGCGACCGAGGCGATGTCGTCCTGCAGGGGCAAATAGCGGCGCTCCTTGTCGGGCCGCCAGCCCAGCGCCTGGATGGTGACGCGCAGTTCATTGTCGAAGCGAACCGGGTCCATGATGTGCCAGCGATACATGCCGAAGCGCTGCTGCGACTTGTAGATGCCGTCCGGCCGGATGGCTTGGCACAGGCCGGCATAGGCGGTGGTGAACTCGCTGTAGGCATGCGGCCGGTCGGGCTCGCAGATGCCGACGTCGAAATTGTAGGCGCCGCAGAAATAATCCTCGGTGCCGGTGCCGCAGATGGTCGGGAACCTGGCGTCGTCGTCGATGAAGAACTTGATCTCGCCTTCGCCCCACCAGCCGGTGTTGTTGCTGCCCCATGCCATGTAGGTGCCGACGTAGTGGCCCTTGCCGGCTACTCCGTCGATCACGGTGTGGTCGGTTCCGTAGGTCAGTGGGTTGGAGCGGCGGAAGCTCGCGTGGAAATAGGCCGCGTCGTCCGGCACGTCGGTCAGCGTGTAGTCGATCTGGTAGTAGATGCGCGTCTCGACCTCGTCGAGATTGGTCAGCGTGACGCGGCAGTGCCTGCGAAACGGCATCTCCCAGTAGCAGTTGAAGGCGCGCCCCGGGTTGACGCAAACGGCCAGCGAATTGACCGGGGCGTAGCGTTCCCAGCCGTTGGCGAAGAAATCGCCGATCGGGCATTCGACCGAAGGGTTGGTGTCGTTGTCCCAGTAGAGGCGCAGGATGAGGAAGCGCCAGCGGCCGCCGCGGATTGTCGCCCAGATGTGTTGCAGCGCGCCCGGTCCGTCGATGTCGGCCAGCACGGCGGTGGCGCCGGGCGCCACGTCGATCGACGGCGAGACTTTCCAACCCTGGCCCAGCGAGCGCGCCGGCGACGCGCCGGTGCCCTCGGTCGCCCTGCCGCCCTGGCCCCGCTCGCCGGTGAAATTCTCCGGGCTGATCGAGCGCGTCTTGGCGTCGGACAACCGCGACAGGTTGCCGAGATGCAGACCGAGTCCGTTGAAACGCGTCATTGCGGTTTCCTTTCAGGGCTGACAGAGAATCGCGTTGCGTAGGATGCTGTTTGCGGGAGGCGCGCTGGTGAGCTTTGATCCGGTCAGGGCCTACCTTGTTGGTGCTCGCGTTCCGGTGTGCGCTCCCGTGCATGTGCGCAATGGTCGACTATAGGGAAATATATCGCAGCGTCCGCCCCGCATTCCACGCCTGCATGGGGTGACCGATCGACAGCCGCTCGAACAAAGCTGGATGAGTTACCATCCGGTTGCTCGCCAAGGAGGCAGGATGACTGTGGAGGCGCCGGCGACGCCGCGGGACGCCGACTCGTTTAAGGTGGCGCGAGTCGAGGCAGCGCGACGCGATGCGGCCGATCCGTTGGCCAAGTTCCGCGACGCCTTCGTGTTGCAGGAAGGCACGATCAATCTCGACGGCAACTCGCTGGGCTCGATGCCGCGCGCTGTCGCGGCGCGCCTGGAGCGCGTTCTCGGCAGCGAGTGGTCTCGAGGCCTCATCCGTAGCTGGAACGGCGCAGGCTGGTTCGACCTTCCGGAGACCGTCGGCGATCGCATCGCGCCGCTGATCGGCGCGGCGGCTGGCGAGGTCGTGGTCGGCGACAGCACCTCGGTCAATCTGTTCAAGTGCATCGCCGCCGCGCTGGCGCTCCGACCTGAGCGCCGCGTCCTGCTCATCCAAGAGGATAACTTCCCGACCGATAATTACATCGCCCAGGGCATCGCCGACATGGTGCCAGGCGTGTCGTTGCGTGCGGTGACGTCGACCGACTCGTTTGCCGGCGCCATCGACGAATCGGTCGCGGCGGTCGTCCTGAGCCATGTCCACTATCGCACGGCCCTCGTCGAGGACATGGCGGCGATCAATCGTGCCGCCCGCGCGGCCGGCGCCCTCACGGTGTGGGACCTCTCGCACACGACCGGCGCGGTGCCGGTCGACGTCAAGGGCACGCGCTGCGACTTCGCGATCGGCTGCACCTACAAGTATCTCAACGGCGGACCGGGTGCGCCGGCCTATTGCTGGGTGTCGCCGGAGCTGATTGAGCGAACCCGTCAGCCGCTGTCGGGGTGGATGGGTCACAAGACGCCGTTCGATTTCGATTTCGACTACGAGCCGGCGGCGGCTATCCGGCGCTTCGTTTGCGGCACGCCGCAGATCCTGAGCCTTGCCGCTCTCGACGCGGCCCTCGAGCTGTGGGCGGAGGTCGACCTGTCGCAGCTCCATCGGAAATCACGTGATCTGACGGCATTCTTCATCGAGCTGGTCGAGCATTCGTGCGCGTCGTTCGGCGTCACTGTCCAGTCGCCGCGCGATGCCCAGCGCCGCGGCAGCCATGTCGCCTTCGGCTACGGCAACGGGCTTCAGGTCATGCGTGCCCTGGCGGCACGAGGCATCATCGGCGATTTCCGCACGCCCGATACGATGCGCTTCGGTGTGGCGCCGCTCTATGTCGGCTACGCGGATGTCGTTCGCGCCGTGGAGGCGCTGCACGATGTTCTGCGGACGGGAGGCTGGGATCGCGCGGAGTTTCGGGGAACGGCCGTCGTGACCTAGCAGGGCCGGGCGCGGTAGGATCGGAGCGCAGGAGGCGAGCCATGGCATCGACAGCAAAGCGGCGGCGGGACGAGTATCGCGAGGACGTCGCGGGACGGGCCAATGTCGGCGACACGCCCGAGCTGCTCGCCTACTACGACGACCTCGAGCGCTACGAGGCCGGCGCGTTGTGGACCGTCGCCAACAAGATCGAGCCGTGGCAGCCCAGGTCGGGCTCGGTGCCGGTGCTGTGGCGCTATCTCGATTTGCGCGATCCCGTCCTGCGCTCGCTCGATCTGGTGACGGCGGAGAAAGCGGGCCGGCGCGTCATCTATCTCAACAATCCGGGGCGCCGCGATGTCTCGGCGGCGGTCGGCTGGCTGTACTCGGGGTTGCAAGTGATGAATCCCGGCGAGGTCGCCTCGGCCCATGCGCATTCGGCGTCGGCGCTGCGCTTCATCATGGAGGGCGAGGGCGCCTATACGATCGTCGATGGCCACAAGATGACGCTGGGCGCCAACGACTTCGTGCTCACGCCCAACGGCACCTGGCACGAGCATGGCGTCGAGGCCACCGGCACGCCCTGCATCTGGCAGGACGGCCTCGACATCCCCCTCGTCAACGCCCTCGAGGCGAACTTTTATGTCGTTCACCCCAACCTGCAGCAGAGCGTCGGGCACCCTGTCGACGACGTGCGTCAGGCTTTCGGGAATCCGGGATTGGTGCCGTCGACGGGGACCTGGTCGAAGCCCTATTCGCCATTGCTCAAGTACGAATGGGCACCGACCTACGAGGCGCTCAACCGCTATGCCGCGGTGACCGACGGTTCGCCCTTCGACGGCGTAATGATGAACTACATCAATCCGGTGTCCGGCGGCCCGGTGATGCAGACCATCGGGGCGGCCATGCAGATGCTGCGTCCCGGCGAGCGGACCAGGGCGCATCGCCATACCGGCAGCTTCATCTACCAGTGCTGCAAGGGAAGCGGCTATTCGGTCATCGAGGGGAAGCGCTTCGACTGGCAGGAGCGCGACATCTTCTGCGTGCCGTCGTGGATGTGGCACGAGCACGCCAATCTCTCCGATCGCGACGACGCCTGCTTGTTCACTTTCAACGACCTGCCCGTGATGCAGGCGCTCGGCCTCTACCGCGAGGAGGCGTTGGGCGACAAAGGCGGCTATCAGACGCCCTCGCATTCTCCTCCCTCGTAGTCGGGCAGGGCAATCGCATAGCGACGACCTCTTCAGTCTCCTCCCCCCGCTTCGCTGCTACGGAGTGGACACACCCTTCTCGCCTCCCCCGCAATTGGGGGAGGTGCCCCCGCAGGGGGGGGAGGGGGAAAGCCCCAGTCGAGTTCCCTCCGATTCCGACGTCGGAATTGGACTCATCTCGTCTATGGCGTTCCCCCTCCGCCCCGTATGACGGCGCACCTCCCCCGATTACGGGGGAGGGGTTGAAGATGTGTCCACTCCGTAGCAGCTCTGCTGGGGAAGAGAATGAAGGCGTCGCGGCCCGCTCAGGCCTTCGCCACCCGCAGTTCCTCCGAGCGGTCGGTCGCCGACGCCGGGGTCCGCGACAGCGCCGCGATCTCGGCGCGCAGCGTCGGCGTCATGTCGACAGTCGCTGCAGCCAGCGAATCTTTGAGCTGCTCGACATTGCGGGCGCCGATGATCGGCGCGGTGATCGCCGGATGGGCGGCGACCCAGGCGATCGCCGTGCTGACCGGATGGAGGCCGCGTTGCTTGCAGAAGCCGACATAGGCTTCGGCGACCTCGACCATCCATTCGTCGCCGTAGCGCGCCTCGTACATCTTGTTTGTCTTGAGCCGGCCCGTCGCCTGGCCGAGATACTTGCCCGACAGCAGGCCGGCGGCCGCCGGGCTGTAGGGGACGACGCCGATGCCGTTGGCCTGGGCCATCGGCAGGATCTCGACCTCGGCCTGGCGCTTCACCAGATTATACATCGGCTGGATGACCTGCAGGCGCGCCCAATTGTGGCGCTCCTGGATGTCGACGGCACGCTGCGTCTGCCACGCCGACCAGTTGCTGACCGCCGGGTAGATGACCTTGCCCGAGCGCACCAGGTCCTCGAGCGCACGCATCGCCTCGTCGATCGGAGTCACCGGGTCGAAGCGGTGCAGGAACAGCACGTCGATGCGGTCGGTCTGCAGGCGGCGCAGCGAATTCTCGACGGCCTGCACGACGTGGCGGCGGTTGGCGCCGCGCGCGTTGACGTCCGGACCGGTCGGGTTGAAGCACTTGGTGGCGATGATGAGATCGTCGCGCTGGCCCTTGATCAGCCGGCCGAGGATCTCCTCCGACCGGCCCTTGCTGTACTCGTTGGCGGTATCGAAGAAATTGATGCCGGCATCGCGCACCGCCGCGTAGAGCGCCGCCGAGGTCGCCTCGTCGGCGTCACCGCCGAACGACATGGTGCCGAAACAGAGCTCGGAGACGGAGATGCCGGTACGGCCGAGTGGAACGTATTTCATGGGCGCGCAAGATAGACGATGCCGCGTCGTTGTCACCCGACTCGGGCATTACCTCGCCGTGCGCGGCACCCGCTGCCGCTCAATTATGGACCGGCTGCATCCCCGACACCGACGAGTTGCCGAAGCTGCCCTTGCCCAGGGTCGTCTTGAATCCGACCAGCGTGGCGATCCCGGCGGCTCGGTCGCGGCGAGCTCGCGGACCCGGCTTTTTGCCACCATGATATTCCGACTATCCTGGCAGTCGGCCGGGATGACCGTGCCTTCGCCGGGAGCGATATGGCCATGCAGATTGACTGGCACCAATTGGCGCTCGCCTTGGAGTACGCCAGCGGCGAGTCGTATGGAGGTCGAGCCGTCTTGTGCCGCGAGTCGGGCAAGCTCCTTCTGCATGCGAAGTACGGTGACAATTTCGACGAGTGGCCGGACGACGTCGATGACGAGCAAAAGTATCTCGCCATTCCCAGCAAGAGAGATCTGGATCTCGGCCGACGGCTGGTCTTCGCCTTTGCTCGGGAGTTTCTTCCCGACGAGTACGACGACGTGCGGCGCTTCTTCACCCGACGGGGCGCCTACGCCAGGTTCGAGGACCTGCTGGTCCGGAGGAAGGCTCTCGAGCAATGGTACACGTTCGAGAACGCGGCAACCGAGCGGGCTCTGAGGCAATGGTGCGACGAGAACGGCGTCGTGATCCGGCGTGAGGACCGCGCGCCCGGCGGTGCTGGCGGGTGACCGTCTGCTCCTGCGCCGCTGGCGCGACGAGGATCGCGAGGTCTTCGCTGCGCTGAATGCCGATCCGCGGGTGATGGCGTTCTTCCCGTGCTGCCTCGACCGGACCGGGAGCGACGCCATGGTCGATCGCATCGAGGCGCATTTCAGCGAGCACGGCTTCGGCTTGTGGGCCGTCGAGGTGCGCGATGGCGCATCCTTCATCGGCTTCACCGGGTTGACCATCCCGCGCTTTGCGGCCCCCTTCATGCCGTGCGTGGAGATCGGCTGGCGTCTCGGCTTCGAGCATTGGGGTCGCGGCTACGCGACCGAAGCGGCACGGCTGGCGCTCGATTATGGATTCGGACCTGCTGGACTTTCCGAGATCGTGTCGTTCACGGCGCTGCCGAACCTGCGCTCGCGCGCCGTCATGGAAAGGCTCGGCATGCGCCGCGATCCTGCCGACGATTTCGATCATCCCTCCCTGCGGCACGGCCATGCCCTGCGGCGGCACGTGCTCTACAGGCTGGGGCCTGCGGCTCGGTGACGAAAGGAGGGGGCCTCGTCAGTCGGCCGCCATCGATCGGGCGCCGCGGAACGACGGCATGATCGCCTCCGCCACCCACTGGAACTGCTCGAGCATCACGGCCTGCGGTGTGCACAGGCTGGTCGACAAGTTGATGTGCTCCATGCCGGGGAAGCGCGCCTCGAGCTTCTTCAGGTGCTCGACGAGATCGTCCGGCGTGCCGGCGAACCACGAGCCGAGCTTCATGAAATGCTCGAGCGTCGGCACGCCGGCCTTGGCCCAGCCGCCGCGGCCCTGCGTCGCCACGACCTGCTCGGGCGTGATGCCGGGTACGAAGCCCAGCGGTGCGAACATCTTGACGTGCTCCTCGAAGAACGGGGTCATCTCCCTGATCGCCTGCTCGCGCGTCTTGGCGAGGTGGAAGAAGATCCCGACCGTCAGGTTCTGGCCGAGCTGCCACTGCTTGCCGGCGCGCGCTGCGGCGTCGCGATAGGCCGCGATCGGTCCCTCCGCCATGGTCGCCGCACCGCCGCCGACGGCGCCCTTGATGTCGTGCTTCACCATGAAATCCATCGCCTGCGGCGTTGCCGACACGATCGGCTGCCAGCATTCGACCGGCTGGTTCACCGGCCGCGGCACCAGGGTGATGTCCTTCAGTGGGTAGCCGCGATAGGGCACGTCCGGCGGCAAGGTGTAGTGCTTGCCGCGATGGGAGAAGCGGTCGCTGTGAAAGGCCTTGAACAGGATCTCGACCTGCTCTTCGAACAGCTCGCGGTTGGCCGCCTGGTCCAGAATCGGGCTGCCGAAGGTCTCGACCTCGCGCGTGTGGTAGCCGCGTCCAACGCCGAACACCGTGCGGCCCTTGGTCAGAATATCGGCGACGGCGTAATCCTCGGCGAGCCGCAGCGGATGCCACATCGGCGTGATGTTGAAGCCGCAGCCGATCTTGAGCCGTTCGGTGAGATGGGCGAGGTGCACCGCCACCATCAGGATATTGGGCAGGACCTCGTAGCCCTCGCGCTGGAAGTGATGCTCGGCCAGCCACAGCGTATCCCAGCCCAGCTTGTCCATCTGGCGGGCGACGGCCTCGGTCTTCTCGAACACGCTCGCCAACCGGTCGTTGCTGAAATTGCGCTCGTTGGCCGGCGTCGCGCCCTGACCGAGATCGGGCATGTCGATATGGCCGGGATAAACGGTCACGAACTTGCTGATCATGCTGCCTCCTTGCCGGGGACTTCAGTCGAACGGGCAATCGGATCGGATGGAATCATACCGGTTGCCTGGCCGGCGGCGGAAGTCCCCGCGGAGCCGCCTGCGATTGACAGGCGGTTCGCTGGCACTTCAATTGCAAGGACTGGTCGGCAGCACCGACTCGTCCCCCGGAGAGCAGCATGGCGCACAGTCACATCCATATCGATCCGGCGTTGCCGCTCGGACGCCAGGCCGACAAGGGCCACAATCGCTGGCACCCCGACATCGCGCCGGCGGTGCGCATCGCCTCGGGCTCTACGGTCGAGATGGAAACGATCGACGGCGTCGACGGTCAGATCACGCCCAAGACGAGCGCGGCCGATCTCGCCGGCATCGACATGGGGCGGATTCATCCCCTGACCGGCCCGGTCCATGTCGAGGGTGCGGAGCCCGGCGACCTGCTGGCGATCAAGATCGAGAAGATCGTCACGGCCAATCGCGGCTTCACCGTCATCATGCCGGGCTTCGGCTTCCTGCGCGATCTCTTCCCGACACCGTTCGTTGTGCATTGGGAGATGGCGGGCGGCTTCGCGGTGTCGGAGCAGCTCCCCGGCGTGCGCATTCCCGGCGCGCCGTTCATGGGCGTGATGGGCGTTGCACCCTCGCACGATCTGCTGGACCGTATCGTGGCGCGCGAGGCCGAGCTCGCGGGCCGCGGCGGCATGGTGATGCCGCCCGACGCGGCTGGCGCCGTCCCGGCCATCGCCGGCATCGCGAGCCGTGCGTTGCGCACCATCTCGCCGCACGAGACCGGCGGCAATTTCGACATCAAGGCCCTGACCGAGGGTGCCACGCTCTATCTGCCGGTGCAGGTGCCGGGTGCGCTGTTCTCGGTCGGCGACGCGCACTTCGCCCAGGGCGACGGCGAGTCCTGCGGCACCGCGGTCGAGACCTCGGCGACCTTCGTTGCCCGTTTCGAGGTGCTGAAGGGCGAAGCGCGCCGCCGTCGCCAGCGCGACCCGTCCTACGCCCTGCCGGGCCACGCCCATCACGGCGCGGCCGGCGTGCACGGTGCTCACGGCGCGACGCCGAGCCGGGGCTTCTATGCCACCACCGGCATGTCGCTCGCCGCCGACGGTCGCGCCGAGTCGGAAAACATCACCCTGGCGGCGCGCAACGCGCTGATCAACATGATCGACTACATCGCCGATGCCTACAGCCTGTCGCGCGAGCAGGCCTATTGCCTGGCCAGCGTCGCCGTCGACCTGCGCATCAGCCAGGTCGTCGACGTGCCCAATATGACCGTGTCGGCCGTCCTGCCGCTCGACATCTTCGGGCGATGACCGGATGAAACCTGCGCCGCAGCACAGCGAACCGTCCGACGCCGGCCTCCGTCGCGCCGCACCGGCCGTCGTCGTCTACGACGGCGAGGGGATGCCGGCCTATGACCGGGCGTTCTACGAGGCAGCGCGCAGGGGTATGACCAAGATCGGCGAAACGATCGTGCCGCCGCGCGAGGCAAGAACCTTCGACGTGCCGGCCGGCCATTTCTTCCGCATCGTCAGCATCGAAGGGCCTCAGGTCGGTGATCTCGATCTGTGGCATGCCCACGACCTCGGGGAGCGGTTCTTCAGCGGCAAGACACGAGCTTTGCACGGGACCCATGTCGGCACCGGCGACCGGCTGTGGAGCTGCCTGCCGCATCTGCGGCCGATGGCGACGATCACCGCCGACACGCTCGACTGGTACGGCTTCGACGCCGACGGCGGCGGCATCCACGATGTCATCGGCACGCGCTGCGACCCCTACACCCAGCTCCTGCTGGCCGGCACCGAGTATCATCACTGCTGCCATTCCAACCTGACCCGCGCCCTGGCCGCCAGCCGGGGCCTCGCGCTCGCCGAGGCCGAGCCGCACATCCACGACGTGTTGAACGTCTTCATGTGCACCGGCTTCACCCGCGACACCCACCAGTACTTCATGAAGGCGAGCCAGGTCCGGCCGGGCGACTTTCTCGAGATGTTTGCCGAAATCGACCTGTTGGGCGGGCTGTCGGCCTGTCCGGGCGGCGACTGCAGCGCCACCCATTCGAGCGACGCGGCGCGCTGCCATCCCCTCAAGGTCGAGGTCTACCGGCCGCGGGAAGGGGTCCTCGGGGCATGGCAGGCCCCGCGAAGAAACGCATATTCGCGTTCGCATGGCACTTTGCCCGCAGCGTGAAATGCGATAGCTGAGGAGGCGTGGGGCTGTGACTGGTGAGCGTGAGTGGCAGGAATGACCAAACCGGTAGTGGGCGTGATCGGCAATTCGTCGGTCGTCAACGACCGACACAACGTGCAGCTCGTGGGACAGCGTAATCTCTGCGCCATCGCCGAGGTTGCCGAGGCCTTGCCGCTGATGTTCGCCGGCACGCCGCAGATCACCGACATCGATGCCCTGTTGGGCGCGGTCGACGGCATCCTGCTGACCGGCGCTCGCGCCAACGTCCATCCGACCTGCTTCGGCGTCGAGCCCGATCCGAAGCACGAGCCCTACGACACCGATCGTGACGCCATGGCGCTGTCCCTGATCGAGGCCTGCGTCGAGCGCGGCGTGCCCTTGTTCGGCATCTGCCGAGGCTTCCAGGAGATGAACGTGGCGTTCGGCGGCTCGCTCCATCCCGAGATCCGCGAGCTGCCCGGCCGCATGAACCATCGCATGCCGCGCCTGGAGAACGGCGAAATCCATCCCGACCCGCTGGTCGTGTTCGCCGATCGACACGAGGTTCGGCTGATGCCGGACGGCGTGTTCGCCAAGCTGTTCGGCCAGCCGACGATCCGCGTCAATTCCCTGCACGGCCAGGGTATCCTCGAGCCCGGTAGGCGGGTCGTCTGCGAAGGCGTCGCCGAGGACGGCACGATCGAGGCGATCCGCATCGCCGACGCGCCCACCTTTGCCTTGGGCGTGCAGTGGCATGCCGAGTACGACCCGCAGATCAACCCCATCAACCGCGCCCTGTTTCAGGCTTTTGGCGCCGCCCTGCGCGAGCGCCAGGAGGCGTAGCCTGATTCTCCTCCTCCGTAATCGGGCTACGGAGTAGACTTATTTTTCATGTGCCTCCCCCGCCATCGGGGGAGGTGCCCCGTCATACAGGGTGGAGGGGGAAGGCCACAGACAAGACGCTTCGCATTCCGACGTCGGAATCGGAATCTTCTTGTCTGGGGCCTTCCCCCTCCGGCCCTCCGGGCCACCTCCTCCGATGACGGGGGAGGCTGTAAGATGGCCACAACCCGGAGATCGCCATGGCGCAGAAGACCTGGGAGCTGAGCGGCGAGTACATGGAGAGTTGCAACTGCGACTATCTCTGTCCCTGCATCTTCACCAATCCGCAGGCGCCGGCGACGCACGAGCATTGCACGGCGCTGATGGTCTATCGCATCGATCGCGGGCGCCACGAGGGCATCGCGCTGGATGGTCTCAAGTTCGCGCTGGTGATCCGCTCGGGTCCGGTCATGGCCGATGGCGGCTGGATATTCGGCGTCGTGGTCGACGAGACGGCGAGCGAGCCGCAGCGGCGAGCGCTGGCCGCCATCGTCGGCGGCACGGCGGGCGGCCCGCCGCAGATGATCCGCGACAACCTGGTGAGCGATTTCCGCGGCATCGAGTATCGGCGCATCGACTTCTCCATGGATGGCCTCGGGCGAGCTGCCGAGATTCCCGGCGTGCTCGCCTTCGCCATCGAGGGCGTGCCCTCGCGCAACCGCTCCGGCGAGCCGTTCTACATCGACAACACTGCCCATCCTGCCAATCGCCGCCTGGCGCTGGCGCGATCGAGCCGGACGGAGGTGCAAGGCTTCGGTCTCGACCTCGCGCTCGTCGGCAGGGGCAACAACGGTCACTTCGCGCCGTTTGCCTGGGCAGCCTGATCGGCCGCGAGACGGGCCGCTGCTCGGCCTGCTGCGGCATCCGCGGCTGCTGATCAGTGCGGCGCTCGGCGGCATCGTCGGCCTGAGCTGGCTCTATCTTATCGATATCGCGCAGGACATGGCGGCGATGGACCCGACCATGACGATGCCGCCCATGAGCGCGCGCGACCTCGTGCTCTTGCTTGCGATGTGGTGGGTCATGATGGTGGGCATGATGCTGCCCAGCGCGGCGCCGATGATCCTGACCTTCGCCTCGATCAACCAGCGGCGGCGGCAGCGCGGCCAGCTTTATGTCCCGACGGCGCTGTTCACGGCGGGCTATCTCGCGGCGTGGGGTGGCTTCAGCAGCGCCGCGACCTTGGCGCAATGGGGCCTCGAACGGCTCGCCCTGTTGGCGCCGATGGCCATGAAGACCACCAGCCCGCTGCTGGCGGGCGGCCTTCTGATTGCGGCCGGCCTTTACCAACTGACCCCGCTGAAGCAGGTCTGCCTCAGCCATTGCCGCTCGCCCTTCGATTTTCTCGTCAACCATTGGCGCGACGGCGCCGGCGGCGCCTGGCGCATGGGTTGGTCGCACGGCCTGTACTGCCTCGGCTGCTGCTGGATCCTGATGGCCCTGCTGTTCGTCGTCGGTGCGATGGATCTTCTGTGGGTGGCAGGCTTTGCCGCCCTGGTTCTGGTCGAGAAGCTCGTGCCGGCTGGCCTATGGATCGCCCGCGTCAGTGGCGTCGTGCTGGTCGGCTGGGGCGTCTGGGTGCTGATTTTCGGCTAACCCGAACCCGAGCACCGAAGTCGATCGGACCATGATCCTCAGGGGCCGGCGCGTCCCTGTCCGGCTTGGCGTCGGTCACTCCATGCGGTCCCGTCAGCCGTTCGGTGCCCCCGTAAGGTAGTCCCAGGCCGACAGGGCATGTACGCTGAGCACGTGGTGGAACTCCTCGATGCTGACGCTCTCGTCGATGCCGCCCATGCCGGCGGGCGAGCAACCGTAGACGAAGGCCGGCATGCCGGCGACGCGCCAGAAGCGCGTATCGGTGCCGCCCAGGCTGACGATCGGTTTCGGCTCGTAACCGAGCCGTCCCGCTGCATTGCGCACGAGGTGGCCGACCATCTCGTGCGTGGGGTCGGAAAAGTTGGCTTCCGGGCCGCCGGCGAGCAGTTCCTCGCAGGTCACCGCGGGATGGCGCGCGACGATCGCCCGCACCGCCTTCATCAGGTCGGCGCGCGAGATGCCGACAGGCAGTCGGAAATCGACGTCGAGCACGCACTCGGCCGGCAGCATGTTGATCTTCACGCCGCCCTGCATCACGCCGATATTGACCGACACCCGGCGCACGACGCCGGCGGCGCCCGCACCCAGCGACTGGTCGATCGCCGCCCGCACGTCGGCGCGGTCGAGCGTGCGGCGTACCACCTCCGGCTCGTCGGGCGTCAGAGCCTCGATCGCTTCCAGGTCCTTGATCAGGGCTGCCGCGATCTTGTTGGCGCTCGGGCTGGTGTGCGGATAGGCGCTATGGCCGCCCGGCACGGCAATCCGGAAGCGCAGCCAGAAGATCGACTTCTCGCCGAACCGCACCGTGTGCACGCCGCTCGGCTCCGTGTTGAGCATGCAGTCGCCCATCACCTCGCCGGCGCAGTTCTTCACCAGCCAGTCCGACCCCCAGCGCCCGCCGGTCTCCTCGTCCGACACCACCGTCAGGGTGACCCGCCCGGGCAACGCCTCGCGCAGCCGGTGCAGATAGGCATGGACGAACAGCAGCGCCGTGGTGCCGCATTTCATGTCGACCGTGCCGCGGCCATGGACGCGGCCGTCGACGATGTCGCCCGACAGCGGCGAGCGCGACCAGCGCGAGGCATCGCCGACGGGAAACACGTCGAGATGGCCGTTCAGCACCAGATGGCGGCCCGCGTCCTTGCCGGTGAAGCTGCTGATCAGGTTGGGATTGGCCGCCTGCGGCGCCTCGGTGCGATGGCCGATGCCCTCGGCGTCGAGGAAGCGGCGGAAAAGATCGGCAGCCTCGGTCGTGTCGCCCGGCGGATTGCAGGTGTCGATGCGCGTGAAGGCGCGCAGGAACTCGAGCTGGCGGTCGCGCTCGCTGTCGAGCCAATGGACCAGTTGGTCGCGCGCGCTCATGAGCGGCGGAATTCCGGCACTGCCGCTTCATGCACGACGACACCATCCTTGACCACGGCGAGGCAGGGCGCGCCGCCGATCGGGTAGGCGATGCCGCGCGGATCGTCGGTGTCCCACACTGCGAGGTCGGCGGCGCGCCCGACGGCGATGCGGCCCGCTTTGTCGGCAAGGCCGAGGGCACGGGCGCTGTTGACCGTAAAGCCCTTCAACGCCTCCTCGGCGGTCAGCCGGAACAGGTAGCAGGCGAGATGCATCTGCGACGCCGGCGCCACGGTGGGCGAGCTCACCGGGTTGGCGTTGGTGGCGAGCGCCATCGGCACGCCGAAGTCGCGGAACATCTCGACCGGCGGCTTGCGCGTCTCGTGCAGGGTGAGATGCGCGCCGGGCAGCAGGGTCGCCACCGTGCCGGCCTCGGCCATCTCGCGGATGGTCGCCAGCGAGCCGTACTCCATGTGATCGGCCGACAGGCCGCGATGGCGGGCGACGAGCGCGCCGGCGCCGAAATCGGTGTACTGGTCGGCATGCGCCTTGACGCCGAGCCCATAGGACTGCGCCTTGGCGTACAGCCGTCCCATCTGGGCGTGATTGAAGCCGACCTTGTCGCAAAACCCGTCGACCTGATCGACGACGCCCTGGCGCACCGCCTCGGGCAGCACCTCCTCGCACATGAAGGTGACATAGTCGTCGCGCCGGCCGGCGAATTCCGGCGCAAGCCCGTGCGCACCGAGATAGGTCGAGACGACGGTGATCGGCAGGTCGCGCCCCAGGGCGCGCGATACCCGCATCGCGCGCAGCTCGGTATCCTTGTCCATGCCGCAGCCCGACTTGCTCTCGACCGTGGTGACGCCGTTGGCGATCAACCGGCTCATGCGCTTACGGCTCGCGTCGTAAAGCGTCTCCTCCGACAGCAGGCGGGTGCGACGCATCATGCCGCCGACGCCGGCGCTGCGCGCCTCGAGGTCCCAGCGTCCGCCGCCCTGCGACAGCACCTCGAAGTCGACCAGCCCCTCCTCGCCGTAGACGATATGGGTGTGCGGATCGACCAATCCCGGCGTCACCACCTTGCCGCCGAGATCGCGCACCTGCCCCGCCGCCGACGCCTGTGCCGCTGGCCCAACCCAGGCAATCTTGCCGGCAGTGATTCCGATTGCGCCGTCAGGCACCAGGCCAAACGCAGCGTCGCCATCCATCGTGGCAACGGTAGCGTTCTTCAACAGCAAGTCGAACATGACCGGTCACTCCCTCCCCCCAAGAAACCACTGCCACTTCATCCTTCATGTTCCTCTCCCCCTAGCGAGGAAGAGGAGCAATGAAAGGCTGGTTGCCCCTCACTCGACGATCTCGAACTGGACATCCCGCGGCGTGGCCCCGCCTTCGCCGTTGATCGGTGCGATATCCTGGGGGCAGGCGGAGAACACCACCACGCAATCCATCTCGGCGCGCAACACCACGTAATCGCCGGCCTTGCAGCGCGCCGGCTGGAAGCTCAGCGAATTGCGGTCATCGCCGACCGGAATGTTCATGAAGATGTTGAGCGGAGAGGGCGCCCGCGCAGGTGGCGTGACACCCAGCGCCAACATGCCCTCGACCAGATTGTCCTGGCAGTTGCGGTGATAGCCGGTCACGCCCAGAAGCTCGTAGCGGCGCTGATCGCATGCAGCCATCAGGGTGTCGTGGATGCCCGGCGAGGTATCCTGCTCGAGCGTCACGATCGGCCGACGCTGGTTGCTCACCAGCGTGTCGCCGAGCTTGGGGTTGATGCGCTGATTCCACACACGTGTGCAGTCCATCGACAGATGCTCGCGAACATCGCCGGCACTGAAGGCCCAGCAATCGACCACCTGGCCGCCGTGGGTGTTGATGAGCTTGACGCGTTGTCCCGCCTTGAGGCGCAAGGCCTTGCCGTGGCCGGCGGGAACGGTCTCAGTCGCTGGCATGCTCGCGGCTCCGAACTCTGTGGCGCGACTCGTCGATGTGGCGATGCGTCGTCAACTCTGCGGCGCCAATGAGCTAAACTCAACGACTATCTGGCAGGGTCGAATTACAGGGGCTCGAAGATGTCGTTCGATAGGACCACGACCGCCGGCGGCCATGGCCGTCCTACCCTGCTGCGACGAACCATCCTGCAGGCTGGTCTCGCGCTTGCGGTGCAGGCGGCTGCCCTTCCGTCGCGCGCTCAAGGCGATCCGTTGCCGTCGTGGAATCCCGGGCCGGCCAAGCAGGCGATCCTCGATTTCGTGGCGCGCGTGACCATGGCCGGCAGCCGCGAATTCGTCGCCGTTCCGGAGCGCATCGCGTGCTTCGACAATGACGGCACCTTATGGACCGAACAGCCCAATTATTTCCAGGTGATCTTCGCCATGGATCGCGTTCGGGCCGAGGCCGCCCGCCACCCGGAATGGAAGACGCTCGAGCCTTTCCGCTGGGTGCTGGAGGACAATCGCGACGCGCTGGCTGCCATGGGTCAGAAAGGCATCCTCGAGATCATGGCGGCAACCCATGCCGGCCTGACGACGGAGGCGTTCACGGCGACCGTCCTCGAGTGGTTCGCAACGGCACGCCATCCGCGGTTCAACCGCCCCTACACCGATCTCGTCTACCAGCCGATGCTCGAGCTGCTGGCCTTCCTGCGGGCCAACCAGTTCAAGACCTTCATCGTGTCGGGCGGCGGCATCGATTTCATGCGGCCGTGGACGGAGCGCGTCTACGGCATACCGCCCGAACAGGTCGTCGGCTCGTCGGGTGTCACGAAGTACGACCTGGCGGCTCCCGACAAGCCGGTCCTGCTCAAAGAGCCCAAGATTCAGTTCATAGACGACGGTCCGGGTAAGCCTGAAGGAATCTACCGTTTCATCGGGCGACGTCCGCTCCTGGCCTTCGGCAACTCCGACGGCGACCAGCAGATGCTGGAGTGGACTGCGGCAGGCGGCGGGACCCGCTTCATGGGGTTGGTCCATCATACCGACGCGGTGCGGGAATATGCCTACGACCGACATTCGCCGGTCGGCCGTCTCGACAAGGCATGGGATGAAGCGATCAGACGCCGCTGGATCATCGCCGACATGAAGAACGACTGGAGGGTCATCTATCCATTCGAGCTGAGATGAGCGTGGGGCGTCGAGGCGAGCCTGGGTGAACCAAGTGGAGCGCCGGTGCCGCCATCCGCATTACCCTTGCCGGGAGCCGATGATGTCCCGACAATCGTCTGCACCCGTTGCGGAGACCACCGTTCCAATGGCCACCAAGCCAACCTATCTCGGGCTGCTCAACGCGATCAGCAACGGCGAGACCCAGGCCGCCGGCTACTTCACGGCGTGGCTGAAGCTCACGACCGATCCCGATGTGCGCTCGGTCGTGCGGATCGTCGCCAATCGCGAGGCCGAGCATGGGCTGGCCTTCGAAAAGCGCATCCTGGAGCTCGGCTATACCCTGATCGAGCGGCCCTTCCCCGACGCGGCCGAGAAGCTTGCCTACCTATCCGACCCTGCCCGCAGCGATCTCGATCGCCTGCTGTTCCTGGGCTACGGCGAGCCCCGCGAGGATCCGTTCGGCGGATTGTTCGACGACCACTCGATCGATCCGCAGACCGGTGCGCTGCTTGGCCGCTACGTTGCCGAGGAACGCGACACAATCCGCCGCCTGCGCGCCCTCACCGAGACACTGAGGAGCCGGGAAAGGCAGGGCGGCTCCCCGGATCGGGCCGCCGCCTGAAGCATCGCCCTGTCGGCGCCGACGCGTCGAAATCGTTATGTCGATCCTGCGATCGCTTGGCGACGTGATTTCGGCGCTGACGCAAGCGAGGCCGGCACAGGATCGAGTCGGCGAAGACCGAGGTGTCCGCGACAGCGTCGCGGACCGGTTCCATTTTCATGCACTCGGTATGCTCGGCACGGCCGGTTGCATTAAGGGCTCTGGCCGCGCGACTGCGGCCTCGCGGAGCGATCCGGCGCCGAAGAGTCTTGCAATCGCGATCGAAGGCGTCGAAGCTCGTGGGCGAGTTGGCGACCCGCGATCAGAAGGGCGCCAGACACCCCCCCAGGTCCTGGGGGGCCACCCGTGCAGGACGAGCACATGGCGGATGGCAGATGGCGGATGGTGGTGTTTGACGGTTGGCCGTCACGCCTTCTCCAAACCATCGATTGCAACAATATATCATTCCCACCCGACAGCTCTCGAGCGCGATGACGTGACCGAGCTAGCTGTACGGAGTTCACCACGCCGGCGGCAGGAAGCCGGCGGCTCCCCCGGCAAGGTAGATGGCCGGTTCCTGCGTACCGAGCGCACGCGCCAACGAATCATCGAGTCCTTCCTGGTGTTGCTGCGGCTGGGCAAGGACCCGACGTCCAACGAGATCGCTGCTCACGCCGGTTGCTCGGTCCGTTCGGTGTTCGAGCGCTTCAAGGACATGGCTGCGCTGCGTGTCGCTGCCGCCGACTATATGTTCTTGGAGACCCGCTCGGCACTGCCGGATGCCGTCGATGGCGATCGACAGGCGCGACTGCAGGCGCGCATCGCAGACCAAGCAGACAATTGCGAGCGCATCATGCCGCTGTGGCGCACCATGCTCGCTCATCAGAGCGAGTCCGAGTCGTTGCGCCAATACATCGTGCGGACCCGCACTGCCGCGCGGCAGACGACCGAGCAGGCCTTCGCGTCCGAGTTCGCCACCCTGCCAGCCGAAGGCCGGCGACTGCTTCTGATCACGCTCGAATCGGTGATCAATATCGAGAGCTGGTCGCACATGCGCGAGCATTACGGCCTGTCGAGCGAGGAAGCGCGCGCCGTCTGGCTCACCGCCGTCGACCGGCTGTTGCCGTAGAGCGATTTCCGATCGAGGCACGCCATGCAGGGGCGCGCCTCGATCGGAAATGTCCGCCCCGGAGAGGGTTGTTGCGACGAGCGTCTTCGGTTCTGCTGTCCAGTGCTGAACCGGCTTCCCTGCTTGCCGCCGGTTACCGTCGGGTTGTCGCTCTGCCGATCGCATTTGCGCCGGAGAATCGTTCGCTCAGACATGCGGTTTCGACTGGCGTTTTTCTTTGCGCCTACGGGAGCGCTCGCCCACATAAAGGGCTCGATCGTACCGGATCCGCCGGGCAGCGGGAGCATGTCACTCCAATGATGAGGGACGACATCGTGGCGTTGATGCCCGAGCTGCGCGCCTTCTCGCGATTTCTCTGTCGCGAGCGGGAAGCGGCCGACGATCTGGTGCAGAACACGCTTCTCGCGGCTCTCGACAAGCAGGCCCAGTTCTCGCCGGGCACCAACCTCAAGGGTTGGCTTTTCGCCATCATGCGCAATCGCTTCTATTCGGATCTGCGGGCGCTGCGGCGCCCGACTGTTTCGATCGACGACGATGCCGCCGAGCCCCTTCCCGCGGTCGACAATCCCGAAATGGCGCTGGCGCTCAAGGAGCTGTCGTCGGCGCTTTGGGAACTCAGCCCCGAGTCCCGAGAGGCCTTGGTGCTGGTCGGTGCCGGAGGCTTCTCGTACGAGGAAGCCGCCGAACTTTGCGACTGCTCGGTCGGCACATTGAAGGCCCGGGTTTCGCGTGCCCGCAAGCGGCTGGCCTGCAAGCTCGGGTGAGACTGCCGTACGACCTCGATAGCTCAGGAGTCGACGGCGAACGGGATGCAACCAGTTGGCACCCGGCGCGTTGTTTCCCGGACCGGATGCGCGAGCAATTCATGTCCATCGTAGCCAAGTCGATCGACGTAGACAGCGAACACGTCAACTTCCGCAGCCCATCGAAGACCGTCTCGACACGCGCGAGCCCATCGTGCCCTTGGACACGTTTCCACAGGCGCGCTCGAGGCGTTCGTGCTCACCGGCTTGGAGGACATGCGGTACGAGGTGATCGCCGCATCCGCTGGCGTCCCGGCAGGAACGGCAATGAGCCGTATTGGGCGCGCGACGCGCTCGAGCGTGTTCTCCGGGAATGGGACGCCATTCTCCCGGTGGAAGCGACGGCCAACCCAAAGCGGGCGCAGGTCCGAACTGAGGAGGACGCTCTCCCGCATCGGCCGAGCGGACTTGCCGGCTCCGCTTCTGGTTGTTTCCGGTATCGCTACGGTCGGGGAGCTTACTGGCATCTCCACAGGTGGGTTTGCCTCGAGGCAAGGGGGTGGGGCCGGAGAACGGTTGTCGATTCCGGAAGTGGCCATCATGAACAATGACAACAGATCCGACGGCGGCCGGGGTGGGCGCGCGGTCTTGCCGCCAACCGGAATGCCTGCCGGAGATTCATTCGAATCGTGGTTACAGAAACAATTGGATTGCCTGTACGGCGAGATCGTCGGCGAACCCGTGCCGGATTCGCTGATGAGACTCATCGACAACGATGCCGCCGCAGGCGGCGCCAAGAAGGAAAGGGCCTCCTAGCTTCCGGCCTGTCGGGTAGTCCGCGTGTTTCGGAAGTCCTTCGCATCGGCACTCGACATCTGGCGGCTCTTCACGGGTTCGAGTGGGCAGCCGCGAGGTACCGGTGCGCGGCAAGGGCTCGTGCCCGACCTCAGGACGGCGGCATTCCTGGTTGCGTAGGCTGTCGTCGCGACAAGCGGCGTCCCGGCGGGCGGCGTCGCCACGATCTATCGGACCCAGCCCCGTCTGCTGTCGTTGCTGCAACGTCGCAGATCGCCTCTGTCGCCGCAGGGGAAGTACCCACCGGTCGCGTGGGCTGGTAGCATTCCACCGTCCTGACCTCCAGCAATCGAGCCGGCCATGTCTCGCATCCGTCCGTCGCGCTTCGTCCACGTCGTGTACCGTACGCGCCAATTCGACAAGATGATCCAGTGGTACCGCGACGTCTTCGACTGTCGCGTCCAGTACCAGAATCCCGTCTTGGCGTTCCTGACCTACGACGACGAGCATCACCGCGTTGCCTTGGTCAACTTGTCGGCGGTCAAGCCGCAGGCCGACGAGGCCGAGCGACGAGGCGTCATCGGTGTCGACCACGTCGCCTACACGTATGGCTCCGTCGAGGAGCTGGTCGAGAACTACGCCTATCTCAAGGAGAAGGGCATCCTGCCTTACTGGTGCATCCATCACGGCGTGACGATGTCGATGTACTACGCCGATCCGGACGGCAACCAGATGGAGATGCAGGTCGATGCCTTTGCATCGAGCGACGCGGCCAACGACTACATGAACGGTCCGCATTTCGCGACCAACCCGATCGGCGTCGAGTACGATCCGGAAGAGGTGCTGGCCAAGATCCGTACCGGCACGCCGGGATCGGCGTTCCTGGCGCGACCGAGCGATCTGCCGGTCTCGCCGATTCGCGGCGCTCTCATGCCATAGGCGATGCCGACCGCTCACTGGTCGACGCGGGGGTACGGCTGAGTGGCGTCGATTGCGCTCCTGCCCCCCGCGCGGCGCACGCCGCTTGGTGTGGGCAAGGACGATCAGCGCAGCTTCTATCCGCTGGCGGGTGTCAGCAGGCGGGCAAGGGAGCGGATTTCGGCCATCGAGGCACCATAGGCTCGGCGTTCCATCTCACGGTAGAGGCGGACGATGTCATTGCCGGTCTCGGTCACGATCGTGCCGCCGCCCCCGCCGCCGCCGGTCTGGGCGACGATCACCGGCTCGCGAAACATCTGGTTGAGCTCGTCCACCAGCAGCCAAGCCTGGCGATAGGACATCTCCAGGGCGCGACCTGCTGCAGAGATCGAACCGGTCTCCTTGATCAGCTCAAGCAGGCGGATCTTGCCCGGTCCGATCGATCGTTCGTCGCCGAAGTCGATGCGCAGATGCAACGACGTCTTGTCGGCGGCCTTGCGGGCCGTTTTGGCGATGCCGCGTCCCATGTCGCCACTATGCGACGGGGCTCGGCCCGATTCCAGAGGTGGCCGCCGCGATAGGTCGGCCATGAGCCAGGGGCGCTTTCGGAGACCGCGATGTCCCTGATGCGGGGCCTGCGGTATCCAATGTCGATCCGATCGGAAGGCCGTCTTGCCTCGGATCGAGATCGCGATGTGAGAGACGGCCGGATCGAACGCAGCGCCGTGCCATGGCCGCCGACCGGCCGGGATGACGACAGAGTCGCCAGGCGCGAGGTGGCTCTTCTCCTTCTCCGTCGTGATCCACGGCGACCCGAGGCGCGACCTTGTTCGGCGCCGACCGACGTGGAACACTTATTTTTCACGCGGAAAGGGCCGGGGATTCGTGGCGGCTATTGCCATCAGCACGCTGATGCTCTCGCGGGGCGCCGAGGGTCGATGACAGAAAAGCGTTTTGCCAACGATACATGGCATCGCGGGGCCACGTGTACGGCGACGTCGCTCGGCCACGTCGGCAAGCCGGCCGGCCTCCCGGGCGGGGAGGCGTTGCTCGACCCGGAGGATGCGGCCCTGATTGAGGCGCAGAGGCTGGTCGTCGTCGACGGCGGCTGGCTCGATTCGAAATGCCTGCCGCGCGAGGCATAGTGGACAGTCCGGTCGGCAACAGCTTCTCCTCGCAGGAGATCGTCGACGGCATCATGCGCTGGGCCTCCGTCGAGAGCCCGTCGGTCAGCCCCGAAGCAGTCTCCCGCATGTTCGACCTGGCCGAGCGCGACTTCCGGCAGGCAGGTGCTGCGATCGACAAGGAGGCGGCGAGCGGCGCGTGCGGGCCGATCATGCGGGCGCGGTTCGCGGGTCGGCAGCCGGGACCAGGCATCCTGGTGCTGGGCCATCTCGACACGGTGCATCCGATCGGCACGATCGACGGGCCGTTGAAGCTGCGCATCGAGGGTGACCGCCTGTTCGGGCCTGGCGTGCTCGACATGAAGGGCGGGCTCTATCTCGCGCTTTATGCGCTGCGGCGCCTGTACGCGGAAAGCGGGCAGACCGAGCTGCCGGTCACCTTCATGATGATCCCGGACGAGGAGCTCGGCAGTCCGAATACCCGCCATCTGATCGAGCAGGAGGCGGCGCGGCACAAATATGTGCTGGTGCCGGAGCCGGCGCGCCTCGGCAAGCTGGTGAGCGGCCGCCATGCTTTTGTACGTTACACGATTCGCACGCGCGGCAAGCCGGCCCATGCCGGCGCGGACAATGCCGTCGGGCGCAGCGCGATCCGGGCGATGGCGCGCCTGATCGAGACGATCGAAAGCGCCACCGACATGGGCCGCCTGGTGTCGTTCAGCGTCGGCGTGGTGAATGGCGGCCTGTTCGTCAACGTGATCCCGACCGAGTGCACGGCGCAGGTCCTGTGCGTCGCGTCCTCGCCGGAAAACCTGGCCTACGTCTACGACTTCATGGCGGGGTTGAGATCGCCGATCGACGGCGTCGAGCTCGAGGTGACGAAGGGCGCTGAGCGGCCCTTGTTCCAGGCCTCGCCCGGGACGCTGCAGCTTTTCGAGATCGCCAAGGAGGCGGCGGCCGAGATCGGCGTTGCGCTGGAGCATGGCCAGTTCGGCGGCGGCAGCGACGGCAACTTCACCGGCGCCCTCGGCATCCCGACGCTCGACGGGCTGGGCGTCGTTGGTGGCAGCGCCCATACGCTCGACGAGCATCTCGTCATCTCCGCCCTGGCGCCGCGCGCCCGGATCTTCGCGGGTCTGCTCGCTCGGTTGCGGTGATCTCCTTTCGTCCTCCTCGACGAAGCTGCAGTTGAGTCGACACATCTTCCTTGCCTCCCCCGACGACAGGGGAGGAATTCGAGATGTGTAGAGGTGGTCGCGCATGGCGTGCGACTCCGGTGAAGGGACTATCCGGCGACAGGGTATCGCGCGGACGCGTCACGGCAGGGCTTTGTACAGGTGCCTCGCCCTCGGCCATTCAGGGCGCTCCATCCGCCGGCAGCAGTCCGAAAAAGTCGAGCTGCATGGTCGCCTGGGCGTCCGACATCTCGAGGCCGGTCTGGATGCGGCAGCCGTGCGCCTTGGCCGCCCTGAGCAGCGGCGTCTCGACCGGCTTGGTCACGACGTCGGCCACCATCGCATGGCGCGGCAGGCGAGCGGGATCGAAGGGCATGCGGTCCTCGCCGTTCATGCCGACCGGGCTCGCATTCACCGCGAGGTCGACCGCGCCGAGATCGTCGACGGTGCCGGCGGAGATCCGATCGTCGACCCGCGCCGTTCGTGCCAAGTCCATCAAGGCGGCCACCCGGCCGGCGTCGGGATCGCTGAAGGCGATGCGTTGGATGCCGGCCTCGGCGAGGCTCAGCAGCAAGGCGCGGCCGACCGCGCCAGCGCCGAACACCATGGCGTTCTTGCCGGCGGGCTCGAAGCGGTTGGCGCGCAACGCTGCGATGAAGCCCAGGCCGTCGACCATGTCGCCCGTCAGTCGGCCCCGATCGCTGCGGCGGATCAGGTTCACCGCGCCGAGCAGGCGCGCGCGCTCGGTGGTCTCGTCGACCAAGGCAGCGCAGGGCGACTTGTGCGGCACGGTGACGATGCAGCCCGGTGCATTGTGCCAGCCGCGCAGCGTTTGGAGGAAGGCCGCTACCGCCGTCGGGTCGAGATCGACCGGCACCAGCACGGCATCGATGCCGCGTCGCCGCAGCTCGCCATTCAGCGTGGTGGTCGAGCGGATCTGCAGGGTCGGGTGACCGATGATGGTGAGCACGCGCGTGGCGCCGGAAATCGGCACTTCGGCCATGATGGTTCTCCTTCGATGACGGTGAGGTCGTGCCCGCGATCCGGGGGTCGAGGCCGATCAGCCGAGCTGCGACAGCACGCGGCGGGTTCGCTCGGCGCACAGGCGGGCACGTTGGGGCGGCGGCAGATTGGCGTAGGCGGCGCAAGGCGCTTCGACGCTGATCGGCAGCGCGTTCGGCACGGCGCCGAGCAGGGCGCGAAGATCGAGCGCGCCGTCGCCCGGATAGAGCCGGTCGCCGCGCGCCTCGGCGCGCAGCCGGTCGAGTGGCGGGGCCTCGGCGCGTGCGTCGCAAAATTGCAAGTAGGGCAGCTCGTCGGCACTCATGCCCAGGAGGTCGGCGGCGCTGCCGCCCGAGCGGCGCAGATGCAAGGCATCGACGATGACGCCGGCACCCGGCACGCCGGTCGCGTGGGCGAGAGCGCGCGCATCCGCCAAGGTCTTGACCTCGCAATAGGGGATGAACTCGATCATGGCGCGCAGACCGACGGCCCGCGCGGCCTCTGCCAGCCTGGCGAAATTGTCGCGTTGTCGCGCCGGCTCGGGGTCGCTGCCGATGGCGAGCACGTACCCCGCGCCGAGCCGTGCGCCGGTTTCGGCGATGGCAGCAAAGGTGCCCGGGTCGGTGCGTGGGCTGAGCCAGATCGCCTCGACATCGAGGATGGTGATGCCGGTCTCGGCCAGCCGGCCTTCGATCCGGCGCAGCAACGGCTCGTCGCCGATGACCGGCACGATCGCGTCGGATTCGGTTGGCGCCACGATGCGAAGGCCGATCGAGTCGAACCCGCCGGCGACCGCGGCATCGATCAGCTCGATCGGGCCGGCGTCGATGACGGTGAGGTGAGCGAGCGACAGGCGGCGATCGGGTGGCGACAAGCGAACCTCGTCAGAAATCGTGCGGGCGGTTGCGACGCGGTTCTTTGTCTCACACGCCCACGATTTTGTCTCAGGTGTTCCCCCGGCCGAGCTGCTAAGCACACCCGACGCGCTGCGGCGCGTCTCACCGCCGGAGCCGCATGCAGGAGCAACAACGGGATCCGCTGATCGAGGAGGCGCTGCGCTGGTTCGGTGTGCTGAAGGACCCGAAGGCGAGCGACGACGATCGTCGGGCGTTCTCGCTGTGGCTGAAGGAGAAGCCGGAGCACGAAGCAGCCTGGCGTCAGGCGCAGCGTGTCTGGATGCGGGTCGGCAAGATCGGTCCGGCCTTCGTCGACAGCCCGCAGGCCGCCGTCGTCATCCCCACGCCGCCGCCCGTTCCGGCAAGGCGGCCGCCACCGCTGAGCGCGAACCCGTCGTTGCGGCCGGTCGCGTCGCGCCGTCCACCGCCGAGACGCCGAGGCTTGCTGATCGCCGCCGTCGCTGCCGTCGGCGTCGCGGTGCCGGTGGGCGCGCTGCTGTGGCGTCCGGGATGGATCGCGGACCATGCCACCGCCGTCGGCGAGCGCCGCACCGTCGCCCTGGCCGACGGCTCGACCGTCGAGCTGGCGGGCGCGTCGTCGATCTCCGTCGACTTCGCCGCTGGCATCCGCCGCGTCGTGCTGCGCGAGGGCGAAGCCTTCTTCAAGGTCGCCGCCGATGCCGCCCGGCCCTTCGTCGTCGAAGCGGAGGGCACGCGCATCCGCGCAGTCGGGACGGCGTTCGACGTCAAGTTGGGCGACGGCAGCGTGTCGGTCGCCGTCAGCGAACAGTCGGTCGATGTCGCGGTCGAGGGACGTTCGCCGGTCGTCGTCGGCAGCGGCCAGCAGGTTCGCAGCAGTCGCCGGGTCCTGGGCGACGTGCGCGGGGCCGATCTCGCCGTGGTCGGGGCCTGGCAGAATGACCGGCTGGCCTTTCGCGAGACGCCGCTGGGCGACGTCGTCGCCGACCTGCAGCGTTACCGCGTCGGTCGCATCGTGCTGACCGAAGCGCGCCTGGGCGACATTCCGGTCAGCGCCGAATTCGAGACGGGCCAGGTCGACGCCGCCATCGACACGCTCGCCGCCACGCTGCCGATTCGCGCCAGGCGTTTCACGTCGCTTCTCGTCGTCCTGTCGCCGCGGAGCTGAGATGGCGGTCAGGCCGGGGCGTCCCGCAGCCCGAGGCTGCGCTGACGGGCGACGAGGAACAGCACGACCGCGAGATTGAGCAGGTTGAGCGCCATGCCGATGGCGAAGGCCGGCTGGTAATTGCCGAACTGATCGTACACCAGGCCGGCGCCCCAGCCGCCGCCGCCCATGCCGAGCAACCCGGCGAACATCACCGTGGGCACGCGCCAGTTGGCTTCCTCGAGGGAATAATATTCGCGGATCACGATGACGTAGGCAGGCAGCAGGCCCGCCAGGCCGAGACCGAAGGCAGCCGACACCGCGAAGAGAGCCGTCTGATCGCGCATCAGGATGAAGCCGGTCAGGGCCGTCGCCTGCACCAGCGAGCTCCACAGCAAGGTCTGCACGCCGCCGACCCGATCGGCGAGCCAGCCCCAGAATTGGCGCGCCAGGAACGCGCTGCCGAGCAGCACCGACAGCATCGCGGCACCATAGTGCGAGGCGAAGCCCAGGTCGCCGCAATAGGCGGCGACATGCTGCATCGGCATGGCCATCGGCATGCAGCAACTGAAGACGGCGATCATGAGCAGGATCGTCAGCATGTTGGGCGAGAGGCCAAGCGTTGCCGCGCTCTGCGGCGCCCGTGACTTGGCGCCGGAGGCCACTGGACCGGCATCGGGCGGTTGCCGCAGGAAGATGATGGTCAGGGCCGTGATGGAGATGGCGACGAAGACGGCGAAGGCCATCATCGTGTTGCGCCAGCCGGCTTCGTCGATGCCGACTTGCAGCAGGGGCGGCCAGATCGCGCCGGCGATCGATTGCCCGGAGGAGATGAGCGCCACCGCCGCGCCGCGCCGCCGCTCGAACCAACGGCTGACATAGGTGAGCAAGGGCGAGAACATGCACGAGGTGCCGAACAGGCCCATCAACACGCCGTGCCCGGCGTAGAGAAAGAGCAGGCCGCCCGACGCCGACAGCACCAGGCCGGCCGCCACCATGACGCCGCCGAACAGCACGATCCGTCGGATGCCGAGACGTCCGACCAGCCAGCCGGCGACGATGCCGCCGAAGGCGGCGCCGAGATAGGTGAAGGAGCCGGCCGCGGCTGGCCCCGACCGCGCCGTGTCGAGATCGGCGGCGATCGGCTTCATGGCCAGCACCGCGATCAGCGGCGCGCCGTAGGCGATTGTCATGACAGCAAGGGCGGCCGACGTGGCGATCCATGCGGCGCGGCTGTCGAGGCCGCCGGACTCGGCGTGGCTAGCCATTGGCGGGCACCAGCTTCCGGGCAGGTTCTCCGGTGTCGCCAGCCAACGCCTCGGTCCCGAGAGCCAGCGTGCGCACGAGGTCGACCGAAAGGCGCCTGGACAGCTCCGCCTGCGCCTTGCGCCAGGTCGCGAGCGCCGCCTCGAGCGTCCGCGCGCCCTTTTCCGTGAGCCACACCAGCCGCCGGCGCTGATCGGCCTCGGCGACGGCTATCTCGACCAAGCCATCGGCTTCGAGCGTACGCAGTGTGCGCGACAGCGTCGATTGGTCGAGACCCATGCGCTCGGCCAGCGCGCTGATCGTGTCGTCGTCGGCCGAGGCGATCTCCGCCATCAGGCCGAGCTGGGCAAAGGAAAGACTCGCATCGGCCATACGGTCTTCGAAAAACTGGGTGAGACGTCGTGCCAGGAGCCGAGCGTTCCAGCCGGCGCAGGAAGCGACGGCCTGCCGGGCATCGGTGCGCAGCGATCGGGCGGTTCGTGATCTCTTGAGCATAGATGAATGTATATACATAGAATGTATATACATGCAATAGCGAGGTCATTGCACGCGCCTCGCCAGGAAGCTGCCGAATGGTCTACAGATTGCATCGCTCCGGTCGGTTCGTGATGGAGAAGCGTGCGTTGGCAGCCAGTCCCTTTCATCTCGGTTGGTTCCTGGGCAACAGCTACGGGGTGCACGGCTGGAACCAGGCATGGGCCGGCGCGGACAGCGACGACTGGACCCAGCCCGACCTCCACATCGATCTGGCGCGGGCGCTCGAGCGCGCCTGCTTCGATTACCTGCTGCTCGAGGATTCGCTGTTCGTGCCGGACAGCTACGGCGGCTCGATGGAGTTCTATCTCGCCCGGGCCCTGCGGGCGCCGAAGAACGATCCGTTGCCGCTGGTGCCGTTGCTCGCCCAGGCGACGACGCATCTCGGCATCGTGCCGACCATCTCGACCAGCTTCTATCCGCCCTATCTGCTGGCGCGGTTGATCGCCACTCTCGATCTGATGTCGAAGGGCCGCGTCGGCTGCAATTTCGTCACCTCGACCAGCGAGCGCGCTGCCCAGAATTTCGGCCTGGAGGCACATCTCGAGCACGATCTGCGCTACGAGATGGCCGGGGAGTTCGTCGATCTCGTGATCCAGCTATGGGAATCGTGGGAGGCCGACGCCATCGTCAAGGATCGCGAGTCGGGCGTCTTCGTCGATCATCGCAAGGTCCATCCGATCGATTTCAAGGGCCGCTTCTTCGCCTCGCGCGGACCGCTCAACACGGCACGCCCGGCGCAAGGCCGGCCGGTCCTGGTGCAGGCTGGCGGCTCGCCGCAGGGGCGGGCGTTCGCGGCACAGCACATGGATTCGGTGATCGCAGCCGTCAGCACCATCGCCGAGATGAAGGAGTTCCGCGGCGACATGCGTCGACGCCTCGCCGCGCAAGGCCGCGACCCCGATAGCTGCAAGATCCTCTATGTCGCCTCGCCGACCCTGGGCGAGACCAACGAGGAGGCGCGGGCGCGCAGCGAGCGCCGTCAACGCCAGCGCGAGCAGTTTCCCGCGGTCACCCTGGCGATGATGGCGAGCCTCACCGACATCGACTTTTCCACCTTCGATATCGACGCCCCGATCGGCAAGCTGACCACGAACGGCCAGCAGGGCACGCTCGCGCGCTTCCTCGCCCAGGGCCGCACCCTGCGCGAGATCGCCGCGAATTACCGTTACGGCTACGAGGATCTCGTAGGCACGGCAGATCATGTCGCCAGCGCGATGGCCGAGGTCATGCAGGAGGTGGGCGGCGACGGCTTTGTCTTCACCGGCCCGCTGACGCGGCGCTACGTCGCCGAGATCACCGACGGCGTGGTGCCGGCCCTGCAACGCCGTGGGCTGGTTCGTTCCGCCTACACGCACAGGCACTTCCGCGACAATCTCTTCGCCTTTTGACGGGGCGTGTGGTTCGCTCGCTACTGCGGAAGAAGGTACAGGCAGGGAGATGCCGGTGAGTGATGCGGCCGCGCTGAAGACACTGGCACAGCAGGCAATCGATGCCGTTGCCCCGACTCTGTTCGATATCGGCAATCGCATGCATGCCGAGGTCGAGCTCGCGTTCGAGGAGGTGAAGGCGCAGGCTTGGCAATGCGCTGCCTTGCGCGCGGCGGGCCTCGCCGTCGAGCAAGGCCTGGGGTCACTCAAGACTGCCTTCCGCGCAACCCAGCACGCAAGCCGCCCGGGGCCGCGCATCGCCTTCCTCTGCGAATATGACGGCCTGCCAGTCTATGGGCAGAGCTGCGGCCACAACGTCGTCGCGGCGGCCGGTGTCGGCGCGGCGATCGGGCTTGCCCGGGTGATCGACCGGATCGGCGGCGAGGCCGTGGCGCTGGGCACGCCAGGCGAGGAAGGCGGCGGCGGCAAGAACATCCTCCATCGTGAAGGGTTCTTCGAGGGCATCGACGCGATGATGCTGGTCTATCCCGGCATGGACAACATCGCCCATTCGCGCACCGTCGGCGCGACGCGCGTGCAGGTCGCCTACCATGGCAAGGCGGCGCATGCCGCGGCCCGACCGGAGCTCGGCATCAATGCCCTCGACGCCCTGTTGGCCGCGTTCAACGGCATCAATGCCTTGCGCCAGCAGCTCCCGTCGGATGTACGAGTCCATGGCATCATCACCAAGGGCGGCACGCTGCCTCAGGTCGTGCCCGATCACACGACGGCCGTGATCACCGTGCGCGCCAACGATGCTGCGACCCTGGCCCGCGTCGTTCCGCGCATCGACGCCTGCCTGGTCGGCGCGGCGAAGATGACCGGCGCGCGGCTGGAGCGCACCTGGCCCGAGAAGCCGGGTCGTGAATTGTTGAGCAACTCTGTCCTGGCGAGGAGCTTCGAGCGCAATCTCCAGGCGCTCGGCCGGCAGACGCGGCCGCGCGACGAGCTGTCCGGCGCGTGGTCGGGCGACACCGGAAACGTCAGTTGGTTCGTGCCGACCATCCAGCCGCAGATGGCCATGACCGCGCGCGATGTGCCGCCCCATTCGCACGAATTCCATGCCGCCTCGGTGGGACCTGCGGCCGAGCGGTGCATTCTCGATTCGGCTAAGGCGATGGCGATGACCGCGATCGACCTCATCGTCGATCGCAGCCTGCTCGCCGAGGTCAAGAAGGAATTCGCGGACCGGCGTAGCGCTGCGTCATAGGCTGCATCTCTTGGCTACTTATCGGCCCAGACGAGCTCGATCGATCGGCGCTCGGCAAGGGCGCGTTCGATTTCGAGGCAGATCCTCAAGCTCGGCAAGGCGTCGCGGGCCGAAACCAGCGGTGTGCGGCCGGGAACATCGGTGACCAGGCGACGCAGTTGTTCCTCGAGCTCGAACACCTCGCCTGATCTCTCGACATCGACGATTTCGGCAGTCTCCGCACCGGCGCGCCGGAGCTTGAGCTCGAAGTCTGGCGTATCGGTACGGTCGATGACGCCCGACCACCAGGTGCGCAACGCCCCCTGGTCGCCGGCGATCTCGAGCACCAGCGAATGCTCGAAGCCACCGAGGCACTGCGAGAACACCGCATAGGCGCCGTCGGCGAAACGCAGAGTGGCGGTGAAGGCGTCGTACATGCCGGCGCCGAGCGGCGAGGGGATGCCGTCGGCCGACAGCTCGACCGGCAGGCCGTGCTCACGGAAGTACCACAGCAGCAGGTCGATATAGTGGATCGGCTCCTCGAGGATCCACGACCCGACCGTGCGGCGGGTGCGCCGCCAATTGCCCGAGCCGCCCCGAAAGGGCCGACGGAACAGCGTGAGGTTGGCATAGCGCGCCTGGCCGATCGAGCCGCCTGAGATGAGCTCGCGCACCTTGGCCCATTGCCGCGACACATGCAGCTCGAGCCCCACGCCGAGATAGCGGCCCGACCGCTCGACGGCTGCGACCACGCGCTCGGCGTCGGCCAGGGTCGTGGCCATCGGCTTCTCGAGCAGCACGTGCTTGCCGGCTTCGACAGCCGCAACCGCCATGCTGGCGTGCAGATGGTTGGGCACGACGATATCCACCAGGTCGATGGTCGGATCGGCGAGCATGGCCGCGAAATCGCGGTAGATCGTGACGCCCGGCAGCTCCTGCGTGGCGAGCGCGGCCGCCTGGTCGCTACCGCACAGCACGGCGCCGAGCGACAAGCCCTCGATACGGCCAATCGCGCCGGCGTGCATGTGCCCCCACGCGCCGTAGCCTGCTAGTCCGATCCGCATTGCTGGCTTCCCCTTTCTCATCTCCTCACCCGTAGTCGGCGGAGGGTGAGAGCTGCAGTCGAGATGCTTCGGATTCCGACATTGGACTTCCATGAACCTCGCCCGGGGCCTTCCCGCTCCGACCCGCACGACGGGCCACCTACCCTCGATTACGGGGGAGGAAAGAGGATGTGTCCACTCCGTGGAGCGAGCCCTGCGTGCTAAGGTCCATCCTGGGTGTGGCGGTCGAGGGGAGAGACGTGGCCGGACTCAACCTTCGCGGCGTCAGCAAGTCGTTCGGGCAGACCGAAGTGGTGCATGGCGTCGATCTCGACATCGCCGACCACGAGTTCGTGGTCTTCGTCGGCCCTTCCGGCTGCGGCAAGAGCACCCTCCTGCGCATGATCGCCGGCCTCGAGGACATCACCGCAGGCCAGATCTCGATCGACGGCCGGGTCGTCAACGAGCTCGATCCAAAGGATCGGGACGTCGCCATGGTGTTCCAGGACTACGCGCTCTACCCGCACATGACGGTGTTCGAGAACATGGCGTTCTCGCTGCGCTATCGCGGCTTCGCCCGGCAGGAGATCCGCCGACGGGTCGACGAGGCGGCGCGCATACTCGATATCGAGGCACTCACTCAACGCATGCCGCGTCAGCTCTCCGGCGGCCAGCGCCAGCGCGTCGCCATGGGCCGCGCCATCGTGCGCGATCCCAAAGTCTTCCTGTTCGACGAGCCGCTCAGCAATCTCGATGCCAAGCTGCGTGTGCAGATGCGGACCGAGATCAAGCGGCTGCGCGATAGGGTTGCCACGACGACGATCTACGTCACCCACGACCAGGTCGAGGCGATGACGCTCGCCGACCGAATCGTCATCCTCAATCACGGCCGGATCGAGCAGATCGGCGCCCCCGAGGACGTTTACGACACGCCGGCCTCCGTTTTCGTCGCGGGATTCATCGGTGCGCCGCCGATGAATCTCTTGCCCGCCGACGCTCTGCCGGCGGAAAGCCTGCCTCAGACCGGTCGTCCGTGGCGCGAGCTGCTGATCGGCGTGCGACCCGAGCACCTCGTCTGGCATGCCGGCGACGGCCCTGCCTTGCTCGAAGGCCACGCGACCGTCGTCGAGCCGCTCGGTTCCGATACATTGGTCTCGCTCGACGTTGCCGGCACGGCGGTGACCGCTCGCCTGGCGCCGCGTCAGGTTCGGCGGGCCGGCGAGACGGTGAGGCTTGCCGCCGAGCAGCCGAACCTGCACGTTTTCGATCGGGCGACGGGACGCCGAATGCCCGTGAGCAACCAATGAAATGAACGAGCGAGGAACCAAGAGGAGGACGGCCATGCAACGCAGGCAGCTATTGAAATCGACCGCGGCTCTTTCTGCCGCATCGCTGCTCGGCGCGCCGGCGATCGCGCAAGGGTCTCGGAAGATCACTTTCCTGACCTGGAACCTCGTGCATCTGGAGGCCCAGCTCAAAGGCTGGATGAAAGGCTTCGCGGCGACGCGGCCCGGCGTCGAGATCGAATGGATCGACAAGAAAGGCCCCGAGCTGCCGGCCTACTATCAGACGCAGCTTGCCGCCGGCACGCCACCCGACGTCATCGACATCCAGGGTGCGCTCGGTCTGGAGTATGCCGCCCAGGGCGCATTGCTCGATCTCACTTCGCGGCTCGCCGCCGAGGCCGCAATCAAGGATCGCTATGAGCCGGCTTACCTCGCCAACTGGCAGTACGAGGGCGCCAATTTCATGGTGCCCTACTACGTCTCCAAGACGCTGCTGTTCTGGAACAAGACGCGCTTCAAGGAAGCTGGCCTCGACAAGCCGCCGGCGAATTTCGACGAGATTCTCGCCGCGGCCGGCAAGATCAAGGGCGGCGAGAAGACGGGCCTGCTGACGCTTAATTTCGACTGGCTGTACTGGCCATTCATGCGCATGAACGATGTCGAGCTGCTGTCACCCGATCTCAAGAAGGCAACTTTCAACACGCCGAAGGCCGCCGAGATCATGGCCAAGATGGCTGAAGCGACGAAGAGCGGCGCCATCAACTCGATCTCGTGGACCGGACGTTGGGTCGAGCCGAACGAAGCCTTTGCCACGGGCAATGTCGGCATGCTGCACGCCCATGCGCCGGCCTATTTCTGGATCAAGGGCAAGGGGCCGTGGATCAACGCCGACACGCTGGGTGCGGCGCAGATGCCGGGCAACTGGGCGACGCCCAACAGCCACGGGCTCGGCGTCTCCAAGGGCTCGAAGAATCCCGATCTCGCCTGGGACTTCGTGAAGTATCTGACCGACGTCGAGGTGGCGAGCGACTTCGCCAAGATCGCGAGCGTGCTGACAGGCAACAAGGCGGTCGACAAGGCGCAGCTCGCGCGTATCCAGAAGGACGACCCACTCGCCTTCCAGGTGCTCTCGACGCAGCTCGAGCACACCGACCGGATGTGCGGCAACTGGCGGCTCGGCAACGACAGCAGGGTGAAGGACGGCTTTTGGCCGGAATTCCAGAGCGCCATGCTCGGCCGCAAGGACGCCAAGACCGCGCTGGCCGACGCCGAACGCCGCGTCAGCCGCGAGCTGCGCCGGGCGTGAGGATGCCGTTCGTCTCCTCCCCAGCGAAGCTGGGGAAGTGCCCCCGTCATCGGGGGCGGAGGGGTCATGCTCATGCGGGTCGCGGGCGGCCTGCCTTGAGCTTGTCGACGGGTCTCGCCCGCTCATGATCATGAGCAGGCGGGACGCCCGCGGTCCGGAAGACCATGACCCCTCCGTCGGCGAAGACGCCGACACCTCTCCAGCGAAGCTGGCGAGGACGGCCGAATCATGACCTGGTTCGAGCGCAAGCGGACGCGCGAGATGGCGCTGGTGGCGTGCTTCCTGTTGCCGTCGCTCGCGATTTTCTTCCTCTATCGCATCCTGCCGCTGGGCTGGAATGTCTGGTTGTCGTTCCATGCCTGGTCGCCGCTCAAGCCGGCCAAATGGATCGGGCTCGAGCACTACGAGGAGATGGTGCTCGACGACGATGTGTTCTGGGATGCGCTCGCCAACACATTGATCTTCATTGGCTGCGCGCCGCTCGCCATTGTCGCCGCCCTGGCGATCTCTGTCCTGGTCAACAGTGATCTCAAAGGCGCCGCGATCTATCGCACCATCGTTTTCCTATCCTATCCGCTGATGACCGTGGCGGTGGGCATCATCTGGCGCTGGCTCTACGACGAGCGCGGCGGCTTCATCAACTACGTGTTGCGGTCCGCCGGTATCGTCGATCAGCCGGTCAAATTCCTGCAGAGCTTCGACTGGGCGCTGCCCTCGGTGATCCTCGCCGATTTCTGGCAGATCCTGGGCTTCTACATGATCATCCTGCTGACCGGATTGCAGGCCATCCCGCAGCATCTTTACGAGGCCGCGCGCGTCGACGGCGTGCCGGCCTACGCCCGCTTCTTCCGCATCACGCTGCCGCTGCTCAACCCTTCGATCTTCCTCTGCATCGTCGTCGGAATTCTAAATTCCTTCACCAGCTTCGACCTGATCTACGTCATGACCAATGGTGGGCCGGGGCATGCCACCGAGCTCCTGATCACCTACATCTACAAGGCGGGCTTCGGCCAGACGCGCTTCGACTACGCCGCCGCGCTCACCGTCGTGCAGTTTCTGCTGCTGATCGTGCTGACCGTGCTCGCCAACCGCCTGTCCGGCGGCAACGCCGGCAGCCTGGAGCGCTAGGCGATGCGTCCTCCCTCCGCTTGGCCGCGCCACGTCATCATGATCGTGGTGTCATTCCTGATGCTGATCCCGTTCTACTGGGTGCTGAAGACGTCGCTCACCGGCGAGAACATCTATGCCTATCCGCCGCGCCTCGTGCCAGCCGAGCCGCATCTCTTCAATTATGTCGACGTCTGGTACTTGATCCCGTTCCCGCGTTACCTGCTGAACAGCGTCATCGTCTCGGCCATGGCGATTGCCGGCAGCCTGTTGTTCAACGTCGCCGCGGGCTATGCCCTCACCAAGGATTTCCCCGCGCGACGCTGGGTCGTGCTGCTGCTGCTGTCCTGCATGCTGATCCCGTTCCAGGCGACCATCATTCCGGCCTACCTGATCACCTCGTGGCTCGGCGTGCTCGATACCTGGCTCGGTATCGCCCTGCCGCTGCTCTCGACCATCATCTGCATCTTCATCTTCAAGGCGAGCTTCGAGGCCGTGCCGCGCTCGCTGATCGACGCCGCGCGAGTCGACGGCTTGAGCGAATGGCGCATCGTCGTGCGGATCCTGCTGCCTCTGTCGAAATCGGCGATCGCCACCAACGTGATCCTGACCTTCATCTGGTCGTGGAATGCCTTCCTGTGGCCATTGATCGTCACTCGCACGCCCGACATGCAGACCCTGCCGCTCGGTCTCGCCCGCTTCCTCACGATGATGGAGGACACGACCGGCGCGCTTTACGCCTTCGTCGTGCTGGTCCTGGTGCCCGGCCTGGCGATTTTCCTGATGGCACAGAAGGAGTTCATCCGCGGCCTGACGTCGGGAGCGACCAAGGGATGATCGGGCGGTTCCTGCGCCATCGCTTCGTCGTCGTGCCGCTGGCGCTGGTCGCGCTGGTGCTGGCGTGGAACGTCTACATCGCCTTCAACGACCACGGCATCCTCGAAGGCCAGGTGCGCGATCGCGCCGGCGCTCCGGTTGCTGGCGCCACCGTGATCTTCTTCGAGCGCAACGCCATGTACTTTCAGGAGAAGGTGCGCACGACGACCGACGCCAGGGGTGACTTTCGCTTCACCGGCCTTCAGCATCATGTCGGCCAGCTCGAGGCGGTGGCCAACGACGGCCGCCGCTCGGACCGCCGCCAGGTCCGCCTGTGGTTTCGCGCCCAGGACACCGAAGTGGCGCCGCTGATCGTCGAGTGGCCGCGCCGCTGATAGCCTGCACGCATGACCACGCCCGCCAGACGTCTGGTTGCCGCCGGCTACGATCGGATCGCCGATGCCTATCTCGATCGGTTCGGCGTCTCCGCCGTGCGTCGGAAATGGTTCGACCATCTCGTCGAAAGCCTGCCAACCAACGGCGCTCGCGTTCTCGATCTCGGCTGCGGCGCCGGCATCCCGATCGCGCGGGATCTGGCGGCTCTGGGTCACTCGGTGCTCGGCGTCGACGGGTCGGCCGAGCAGGTTGCCCGTGCCCGCCACAACGTGCCCGCGGCGATGTTCCTCGAAGCCGATATGTGCGAGGTGGAATTGGACGGCGGCTCGTTCGACGCCGCGGGTGCGTTCTATTCGATCACCCATGTACCTGCCGCCGAGCAGGGAGCCCTGCTTGCGAAGATTGCGCGATGGCTCAGGCCCGGCGGCATGCTCGTCGCCAGCTTCGGCGCCGGCCCCGCCGGCGACTGGACCGGCGAATGGCTTGGGACGACCATGTTCTTCGGCCATGGCGGCGAGGACGCGACCCTTGCATCGCTTGGCGACGCAGGCCTGATCGTCCGCCGTTCGCAAATCGAGCGACAGGACAACGAAGACGCCGTCTTCCTGTGGGTTGCGGCGGTCAAGGCGACTTCCTAGCCTGCATTCCGGTCGGCGATCGGACAGTCGTCCCAGTCCGGTTCGCCTAGAACACCTTCTTCCGCCGCCACTTCGCCGGATGTTCGGTGGGGAAGGCGAGGCCGCTCGCGTCGATGCCGAGATCGACCAAGGTCTTGGCGACCTGGATGGCGCAGCGGAAGCCCTCCAGCACCGGCACGTCCCAGCCGATGTCGTGCAGCCGCTTCTGCAGGAAGGGTTGCAGCCAGTAGGCGGCCGAGCAGCCGATGACGATCACCTCGGCGCCGTCCTCCTCGATGGCGGCGATCGATTCCTGGACCGCCGCGTCGAGCATGTCGGAGGAGCCGCTCTGCAGCGTGCGGTCGCGCTCGACCTGGATCGGCCGATCGTTGGCATGGCTCGGGTTGGGCAGCGGAAAGTTGACGTTGCGGATCGACGCGCAGCGTTCGGTCATCCGGTATTGCACGACCAGGTCATACATCCGCATGTTGTGCGTCTCGGCGATGTCGACGATGCTGAACTTGTTGCCGAGCAGCCCCGCGATGTGCATCTGCGAATGCGCGCACGACGTCACCGGGATGCGATGCTGGTGGCAGATTTCGCGGGCCTCCCGATAGCCCGGATCGCCGCCGCCCAGCAGCACGATGGCGTTGTACTTGCCGCTCTTGCAGGCCTCGCGCACCAGCGGCAGGCGGTTGTTGCCGACCGACATGAACGCTTCCTTGGTCGTCACTGGGAAGTTGCCGTGAGTTGTCGGCGCGCCCGGGTGGAGGTCCCAGTCGATGCCGTCGAGGAACGGCGCCACGTCCTGGTAGTTATAGATCTGCTCTTCCTTGGGGCCGGTGAAGGAACGCAACTGGAAATCGGCGCCGGGCGCCAGGCTGAAGGCGTTGATCAGCAGGAAGCGGTATCTGGGCGTCGGGCCGGTCATGATGGGCTCCTCGCGGCTGGCATGCTTCTTGGTACAATGCCATGGCCTGTGCCGACCGCCGCAAGCAAAAGGAGTGCGCCCGTGGCCACCAATGTGCTGGAGATCAATGCCGAACGGCTGTGGGACAGCCTCGAGCGGTCGGCCGAGATCGGTCGCTTCCGCGATGTCGGCTTGCGCCGCCTGGCGCTGTCGTCCGAGGACAAGCAGATGCGCGACCTTTTTCTCACCTGGGTTCGCGAGGCGGGCTGCACGGTCGAGATCGACCGGCTGGGAAACATCTTCGCGCGGCGCGCCGGCAGCGATCCGTCCCTGCCGCCAGTGGCGATCGGCAGCCATCTCGACACCCAGATCTGCGGCGGCCGCTACGACGGCATCCTGGGTGTGCTGTGCGGCCTCGAGGTCGTGCGCACGTTGAACGATCGCGGCCTCACCACCAAGCGCGGCATCGAGGTGATCTGCTGGACCAACGAGGAGGGCGCGCGCTTCAGCCCGCCGATGATGGGCTCGATGGCCTTCGCCAAGATCCTGCCGGTCGAGACCGTGCTCGCCACGACGGACGATTCGGGCATCACCGTTGATCAGGCGCTCGACGCAATCGGCTACGCCGGACCGGCGCCGCTCGGCCATCGCACGTTCGACGCCTATCTCGAGCTGCACATCGAGCAGGCGCCGACGCTCGACCGCGAGGGTTGCGACATCGGCATCGTGGTCGGCGGCTACAAGACCCAGGCGCTGCGGCTGACGATCGATGGCGACACCGGCCATGCCGGGGGCACACCGATGGCGATGCGGCGCAATGCCCTGGTCGGTGCCGGCTACGTCATCGCCGCGATCAACGATATCGGCCTGGCCTATGCGGTCGACGAAGGGCGCACCACGACGACACGCATCGAGAGCTTCCCCAACCTGCCCGGCACCTACGCCGAGCAGGTCAAGCTCACGATCGACTTCCGTCACATCGACGCAGCGCGCTTTCAGGCCATGCGGCGCGACGTCGATGCCGCCATCGCCGCGGCGGCAAAGAAGGCCAATGTCGAGATCGACGTCGCGGAAGGCTGGAGCTGGGGGAGCGAGCTGTTCGCACCCGAGTGCATCGACCTCCTGAAGTCGACTGCCAAAGATCTCGGCCTGCCCTATCGCGAGATGCGCAGCCAGGCCGGGCACGACGCCTATGCCGTGGCGACCATGGCGCCGACGGCGATGATCTTCACGCCGTGCCACGAGGGCATTAGCCACAACGTCAACGAGGCGATCGAGCTCGCCCGCTCGGTGCCCGGCGCCAACCTGCTGCTGAACGCCGCCGTCGCCCGCGCCAATCGCTGACCTGGACTTCCCTCGGGCCAAGCCCATGCCCATCTCGCTCGTCTATCCGCGAGGGCGTCATCTGTCGCAACGACTGCAGGCGTTCGTCGTCCGGGTGACGCCGCTTCTTTCGTCCGAGCTCGTGCTCGTCATCTGATCGACCAGCAAACCGATCGCAAAGAGGAGATCATGAGCAAGGAGCGACTGAATGCTTTCAGCGACGGCGTCATCGCCATCATCATCACGATCATGGTGCTCGAGCTGAAGGTGCCCCACGGCGCCGACTGGGCGGCGCTCGGCAAGCTCGTGCCGGTGTTCTCGAGCTATGTGCTGAGCTTCATCTACGTGGCGATCTACTGGAACAACCACCATCACATGATGCATGCCTGCGAACGAGTCGATGGGCCGATCCTCTGGGCGAACATGCACTTGCTGTTCTGGCTGTCGTTGATCCCGTTCGCGACGGGATGGATGGGAGAGAACCACTTTGCCCCGCTGCCGACCGCGCTCTACGGCGTGAGCCTGCTGATGCCGGCCCTTGCCTACTACGTTCTCCAGAAGGCGATCGTTCGCCTTCACGGCAACGGCGGCATCTTGGCGCAGGCCATCGGCGACAACTTCAAGGCGAAGCTGTCGCCTGCCCTGTACGTGGCCGCGACGGCACTCGCGTTCCTGTCACCATGGATATCCTGCGCCATCTACGCTGCGGTTGCGGCCATGTGGGTCATACCCGATCGTCGGATCGAGACTCTCGTCGCCCGATCGGACGAGACCCACGACAAGAACGCCTGATGCGCGGGGCGGGCAGAGCCGAACGCCCGTCGCATCGGGTCCCGTCCATCGCGGCACCCTGATGGACCGCGCCCTCGAGCGGGGGCGGAGGATGGCCACGACCCGTTCGGGTCGCAGGTTACACAGAGCCTGAGGCGGATTCCGGCTGGCACCGACAGCGAGCGCTGGCTAGGATGCGTGCGCTCGAGACGGATGGAGACGCTGCGGCCAGCTTTGTCGGCCGCACCGCTCCGTCGCGAAATTCCGAAAAATCAGTATCGGCGTGGTTGCGTGCACAAGCGTTCCTACAGGGAGGCTATTGTCATGCGAATCGAGAGTCTGTCTCGTCGGCAGGTCGTCGCGGGAAGCGTCGCTGCCGGCCTCGTGGCCGCGCCGTTCGTGCGCAGCGCCAATGCCGCCGGAAGCCTGACCATCGGGCTTTGGGATCATTGGGTGCCCGGCGCCAATGAAGTCCAGACCGCGATCGTCAAGGAGTGGGCCGACAAGGAGAAGGTCGACGTCAAGATCGACTACATCACCAGCCAGGGCAACAAGCTGCTCCTGACCCTGGCGGCGGAGTCGCAGGCCAAGGGTGGCCACGACATCATGGAGTTCACCAACTGGGAGGCCGCGCAATACAGCGCGTCGCTGGAGCCCGTCGACGACGTCGTCAAGCGCGTCGTTGCGACCAACGGCCCGATCGATCCGGCGGTCGAGTATCTCGGCAAGTTCGAGGGCAAGTGGGCCGGCGTGCCGATGACGCGCGGCACGCTCCTGCTCGGCTGCTGCACGCGCTTCGACTTGATGAAGGAGCATGCCGGCGTCGACGTCCAGGCGCTCTATCCGGCCGGAAAGCCGCCGGCCGACGCGAGCTGGACCTGGGATGCCTTCCTCGCCGCGGCCGAGAAGTGCCAGAAAGGCGGCTTCGCCTTCGGCTTGCCGCTGGGCACGACCACCGACACTAACCAGTGGATCGGCGCTCTGTTCCTGGCCTATGGCGCCCAGGTCATGGATGCCAAGGGCAATGTGACGGTGAAGTCGGATGCCGTTCGCCAGGTGCTCGACTATGCCAAGCGGCTCGCCGCTTTCCTGCCGCCGGATGCCCCGGCGTGGGACGATGCGTCGAACAACAAGTGGCTGCTGTCCGGCAAGGGGGCTCTGATCTTCAATCCGCCCAGCGCCTGGGCGGTCGGCAAGCGCGATGCCCCGCAGGTCGCCGAGAAGTGCTGGACGCACGGCTTCCCGAAAGGGCCGGCGGGCCGTTTCAATCCGATCCTGCCGCGTTTCTACGGCGTCTGGAACTTCTCGAAGAACAAGCCGGCGGCCAAGAGCCTGCTCGAGTTCCTCACCTTGCGTCGGAATGCCGAGAAGCAGGTCGCCGCAAGCCAGGGCTACGACATCCCACCCTATCCGAAGTTCAACGACTTCAAGACCTGGGACGAGGAGGGTCCGCCCAAGGGCTCGCTCTATCACTATCCGATCCGCGGCGGCGACCAGGTCGCCGGTGTCACCTGCTCGCCGGCGCCGCCGCTCATCGCCGCGCAGATCTGGGCCCAGGCCATTCAGGCGCAGATGGTCGTCCGCTACTTCAAGGGCGAAGCGATGGACAAGACGCTCGATTGGGCGGCCAGGGAAGTCGAGGGCTTTAAGCGCACTTAGAGCGTGTCTCTCTTGTCCCTTTCCACCGGCGGGAGGGATCGGAAGCAAGACGAGGTGTGGGCACGGTGCGTCACATCTCGATCGCGTGCCGCTTCAGATAGTCCGGGTCGGGATCGAAGCCCAGGCCTGGCCCGGTCGGCACGGCGAGGTCGGGTTGCCAGCGCGTCAGGCCGTTGCCGTACATGTCCATGGGTGGCTCGGCTTCGACGACGGCATAGCAGGTGGGCTGCTTCATCGTGGCGAGGAAGTGCAGCGTCGCCAGACCCGCCGGTCCGATGAAGGGCGAGTGCGGCTGGACCGACACGCCGAGCGGCTCGATCATGGCGATCGCCCGGCGCTTCTCGGTGACGCCGCCGATCATGCAGACGTCGGGCTGCAGCACGCCCACCGCCGGCGCCTTGCCATACACCGCCAACTGCTCGGCCGAGCCGAGATCGGCGCCGAGGCCGATGGTCACTTGCGGCAGCGCGGGCGAATCGAGCCAGGTTTCGGGCGGCCAGGCGGGATCCTCCAGAAACTGCAAGTTCAGCGCTTGCCAGCGTGCGAGGCTCGCCCGGACATCGGCCGGCGTATGGACATGGTTGCAATCGGCGACGAACGGCATCGTCGGCCCGATCACCTTGCGCGCGCGTTCGATGATGTCGAGATCGAACTCGTGCACCTTCACCGCGGCGACGCTGCTCGCCAGGGCACGCTCGAGGCGGGCCGTGACCGTGCGCGCGTCGTTGTAGCGGTCGAGGCTCGCCATCACCGGCACGCGATCGCATTTGGCGCCGCCCAGCAGGGAAGAGAGGGGCTGTCCCGCTTCCTTGCCGGCGATGTCCCACAGGGCCGTGTCGACGGCGGCCAGGGCATTGAGGATGGTGCCCGAGCGGCCGAAAGCGGTGAGGCGCAGGCGAACGTCGCGATTCAGGCGCTCGCGATCGGCCACCGGCTTGCCGAGATAGATCGGCGCGATGGCATCGCGGATCGTCGCCATCAGGCTGCGTTGCAAGGTCGGCCGCAGGCACAGGCACTCGCCGTATCCGATCACGCCGGAGTTCGTGGTCACGCGGCACAGGACGAGGTGGAGGGCATCGGCGCCGCCCTGTCGCTGGAACGGAAGTCTCAGGGCGATAGGGTCGATGCGTTCGACGATCATGGGGCTCCCCTTGGCGTAGCCGGTGCGAGGCGAGCATAGTTCAGCGAGGGCGGGCGCCAAAGGGGATGGCGGCCGCCAGGCGATGTCGGGGAGGGACGGGGCGTGAGTGAGACCAAGACCGCGATCGTCACAGGTGGTGCGGGCGGCATCGGCAAGGCGACGGTGCGGCGCCTGCTCGACGCGGGCCTGTCGGTCTTCGCCGTGGATTCCAATCAGGGCACGCTCGACAGCATGCTGGAGGAATTCGAGGCGGAGGCGAAAGGCCGGCTGGCGGGGTGCCAGGCCGACGCGACCGACGAACGGCAAGTCGTTGCCGCCGTCGCCGAGGCCGACGATCGTTTGGGCAACATCTACGCGCTCGTCCACATCGCCGGTGGCGCCGGGCCCAAGCGGGCGCGCGACATCGAGGATTTCTCGCTCGGCGAATGGGCGCACGTCATCGACCTCAACCTGACCAGCGCCTTCCTCGCCGCGCGTGCTGCCGTTCCCCTCATGCGCCGTCGCCGGGAGGGGCGCGTCGTGCTGTTCTCCTCGATCATCGCCGACGGCGAGAAGGGGCCGTTGAACACGGTGACCGGCCGCCTGCCCTATGCGACCGCGAAGTCGGCGCTGCTCGGCTTCACCAGTCAGCTCGCCAAGGATGTGGCCGAATACGGCATCACCGTGAATGCCCTGATGCCCGGCTTGATCCTGGGCGAGCAGGGAACGCGCATCCGCGACCGCTTCGATGCCCTGCCGGCCGGAGAGCGCGCGCGCATGCTGGCCGGCTATCCCGGCGGCCAGCCGGGGTCGGGCGACGACGTCGCCGCCGTGGTCGCGTTCCTGTTGTCGGAAGGTGCGCGCTTCGTCTCCGGTGTCGCTCTCCCGGTCGACGGCGCCTTTCGGTGACCCTGACGGCTCTCGATCCGCGCACGCCGCCGACGAAGTGAACCGGCTGGCCCGTCACGGTTGCGCGCCGCAACGGCACGTCGCTTTGCCGCGGATCGGTCAGAGCTGAGATTGGATCGGCAGCACGCCGGCCAGACGCGCGACCAGTGATCGGAGGAAGCCGACCTCGGGTTCGCGATCGTAGACGACGGTGCGGCCGTGCACCTCGGCTTGCCAGCGCAGATTTCCATCCGATTCGGCGAAGAGTCGGTAGCTCGCTTGTGGCTCGGTATCGTGCCGGAACGCGGCCATGAGCTCGGCGACCAGGGCCGGCTCCTCGAACACCACACCCATCTCGGTATTCAGCGTGGCCGACCGCGGATCGAAGTTGAAGGAGCCGACGAAGCCCACGCGACCGTCGACGCTGAAGGCCTTGGTGTGCAGGCTGGCGCCGCTCGACCCCAGCGGCGACAGACCGGGCCGCCGCGCGCGCGGCTGCAGCTCGAACAGCTTCACGCCGCCCTGCAGCAGCGGCAATCGGCACGCGGCATAGCCGCCGTGGACGATCGGCACGTCGGTGGCGGCGAGCGAGTTGGTGAGGATGGCGACATCGACTCCGCGCTTGGCGAGCGCGATGAGGGCTGCCTTGCCGGCGTCGGATGGAACGAAGTAGGGCGAGATGATTTGCACCGAGCTTCGGGCGTCGCGGATCAGCGGGTGGAGCGTGGTCGTGAGCCAATTGGAGCTGCCCTCGCCGCGTGCCTTGCCCGGCGGGTCGGACACGACGGTCGCCTGGTCGGTCCAATGGAGGGCCTCGCCGTTGGACAGCATGGCTTCGAGAGACGACCGCTCACGCACCCGGTCGAGGAGCGGCGCGGCGGTCGCTTCGCGAGACAGGCGGGCGATCTGGCGTCGCAGGCGGCGGAGGCTGCGACGCCGGCGGACGGCGAGCGCACGAATCGGCAGTGTCGCCGCGCTGTTCCAGAACGAATCGAAGATGCGCTCCGACTGCCCGACGACATCGCCCAGCAGTGCCAGATCGAGATCGTGGAAATTGGCGGCCTTGGCGGCGCCGAAATACTCGTCGCCGATGTTGCGGCCGCCCACGATCGCCAGCCTGCCGTCGGCGATCCACGCCTTGTTGTGCATGCGGCGGGTGGCGCGGAAGGCCCGCAGCATCAGCTCCAGGGTGCGCGCGACGGCGCCCTCGCGCATGCGGCTGGGATTGAACAGCCTGAGCTCGATGTTGCGATGGGCGTCGAGCGCCAGAAACGTGCGGTCGCTGCCGCGCGTGTTGATGTCGTCGATCAGGACGCGCACGCGCACGCCGCGATCGGCGGCGGCGATGATCTCTTGCGCCAGCAGGCGGCCCGTCAGGTCGCGCCGCCAGATGTAGTACATCAGGTCGAGGCTGCGCTGCGCGTGGCGCGCGCTGAGCGCGCGGATGGCGAAGGCGTCGAAATTGTCCGCCACCATGACGAGACCGTTGCGGCCGGCACCGCTTGCCAGGAGGGAGCCGACAGTGCGGTCGAGCATCGTGTCCGACGAAGCCAGCGGCAAGGCGGAAGACGGTCTGGCGCGCGACCGTTTGAGAAAGCGGTCATGTGAATACACCACCACGAACGACAGAGCGACGAACAGGACGATGATCCCGCAGATGATCAGTATGACGTCCATGTCCGCCTGTTCGGTCGACCTCCGGGTTGCGCGAGACTAGCCGAGCCCACGCCTCGAGGCGACGCCAACCGGCTCGCCTCTCGTGATTCGGGTCTGCGATGCCTCGATCGCCGGCCATGGCGCTTTTCTTTGTCCGACGTTGCGAGCACCATCGTGGCGACGCCGCTCGCAGTCCGGAGGGTCGGATGTTCCCAGTCGAGACCGTGCCAGATCGTCGCTCCATCGCCCGACGCGGCCTGGCCGGCCTTGCCGCCGCCTGTGCCGTGCTGTTGTCGGTCGTCGGCGCCGTTGCCCAGCAGGAAGTGCCGGGCGCGCGCGATTTTCCCTTGATCAAGCGATATGAAGGCTCGCGTCTGATCGGCTACGACAGCAAGGCGTTCGACGCCTTCAAGCTGCTGCTCGGCAAGCTCAAGCTCGGTGACAACGGGCAAGCCGCCTTCGATGCCGTCCGCGCCGTCGAAGGCCGGCACACCAGGCTGCTCTATCTGGCGCCGCCGCAGCGCAGCTCGCTCGAGGTGTTCCGCAATTACGAGGCCGACCTCGCCGCCAAGGGCTTCACCGTGCTGTTCAAGTGCTCGGGCGAGGACGAGTGCGAAGCGTTCGGCACCGAGATCTACCGAGTGCTCTATCCGCCGACCGGCGCGCTGCAGAACAACGAGCTGTCCAAGGTCGCGTTCAACGTGCCGGGCGAGCCGCGCTACCTGTCGGCCATTCTGGCGCGGCCGGAAGGCGACGTCTTCGTCTCGCTCTATGTCGCGGTCGAGCGGGGCGACGCCTTCCCGCAGACCAAGGATCGCGCCGCCGTGCTGCTCGACGTCGTCGAGACCAAGCCGATGGACTCGAAGATGGTGACGGTCGATGCCACGGCCATGGCCAAGGACATTGCGGCCACCGGCAAGGTGGCGCTCTACGGGCTCTACTTCGACACCGACAAGGCCGAGCTCAAGCCTGAATCGGCGCCCTCGTTGGACGAGATCGCCAAGCTGCTCAGGGGCCAGCCCGGCCTGAAGGTCTTCATTGTCGGCCACACCGACAATGTTGGGGGCTACGATTACAATATCGGCCTCTCGCAGCGTCGCGCGAAGTCGGTGGTCGACCGCCTGGTGCAGCAGTACGGCATCGCCGCCGATCGGCTGAAGCCCGTCGGGGCAGGACTGATCGCCCCGGTAGCCAGCAACGACGACGACGCGGGTCGCGCCAAGAACCGCCGGGTCGAGATCGTCAAGGAATAGCAGCCGCGCATCCGGCGCCGCGAGGCCCGATGGCATTGCCTCGGCCAAAATGCCAAGGTCGCCGCCGACCGGAGATGGAGGAGAGTGGCGTGGGCAAGGGCAATTGGCGCGAGCGCGCCGGCACGCGGTTTACCTGCGAGAAGCAGTCGGCGCACGGCCGCAACGGCATGGTGGTGACCAATCATCCGCTGGCCTCGGCCGCCGGCATGGAGATGCTGGCGGCCGGTGGCAACGCCATCGACGCTGCGGTCGCCTGCCAGTTCGCCCTGACCGTTGTCGAGCCGATGATGGTCGGCCTGATCGGCGGCACGACCTCGCACATCCGGTTGGCCGACGGCAGCCACACCGTCATCGACGGCATGAGCGCCGTGCCTCTGTCGGGCCGCCCCGATATGTTTCGTCCCGTGCCCGGCGCGGCACCCGAGATGTTCGACGTGATCGGCCAAGAGAATCAGGTCGGCCCCAAGGCCGTCGCCGCGCCCGGTTCCCTGCGTGCCTGGTGCCTGGCGCTCCGCCGCTTCGGCACGATGCCGCTCGGCGACGTCATGCAGCCGGCGATCCGCTTCGCCACACGGGGCTTCACCGTGACGCCCTATCTGTCGGAGTGCATCGACAGCGCCGCCGCGGACCTCGCGAAGGACAAGCTCGCGGCCGCGCGGCTTCTGCCCGGTGGCACGCCCTTGAAGCCGGGAGCCCGGCTGATCCAGGCCGACTACGGCGAGGCGCTCAGCCTGATCGCCCAGCAGGGCGAGGGCGCGCTGCATGGTGGGCCGCTCGGCGATCGCGTGGTCGAGTTCATGGAGAAGGCCGGCGGCTTCGTCTCGCGCCGCGACCTCACCGATTATCGCGTCGTCGAGCGCGCGCCGATCCGCGGCCAGTATCGCGGCTGGGAGATCGTCGGCCCGCCGCCGCCCGCGGCATCCGGCGTGCACATCACCCAGATGCTGAACATCCTGGAAGGGTTCGACGTCGCCGGGTTGGGATTCGGCACGCCGGACAGCGTCCATCTCCTGGCCGAGGTGCTGAAGATCGCCTTCGCCGACCGCGCCGAGGCGAGCGGCGATCCGGATTTCGTGGCCGTGCCGGTCGACCGGATCACCTCCAAGGCCTATGCCGACGAGCGCCGCGCCGGGATCGATCTCGCCCGCGCCAAGCGCTGGACCGGCGGCCTTTTGGCCAAGGAGGGCGCCGACACCACACATCTCACCGTGGCCGACGGTAAGGGCAACGTCATCACCACGACGCAGACCATCAACAGCCTGTTCGGCGCGCGCTTCATCATTCCCGGCACCGGCATGGTGCCCAACGACTACATGTCGAACTTCGATCCCCGGCCGGGCAATGCGTTGTCGATTGCGCCGGGCAAGAGGGTCACGACCTCGATGTCGCCGATGATGGCGCTGCGCGGCGGCCGCGTGGTCTATGCGCTCGGCCTGCCGGGCGGCCGCAAGATCTTCCCGTCGGCTTTCCAGGCGCTGATCAACCTGATCGACCACGGCATGACCCTGCAGGAGGCGGTCGAGGCGCCGCGCGTGTGGACGGAAGGTCCGGTGCTCGAGATCGAGCACGGCATCACCGAGCCGGTGCGCGCCGCCGTCGCCGCGCGCGGTCACAAGGTCCAGGTGATGCCGACGGTGGCGGGCGGCATGAACGCCATCCAGTTCCACGACGACGGCAGCCTGACCGGCGCCGCCTGCTGGCGCGCCGACGGCGCGGCGGTCGCGATGGGCGGCGGCCATGCCCGGCCGGGCGTGCGGTTCGTGCTGCCGCGCTGAGGTGCCGTGCCTGTCGGCTGACTTCAGCCGGCCGAATCGCACTCTAAGCGGCCAGGATGGCGCCGAGTTCCGCGCGTGACGGCAGGGCGGCGAAAGCGCCCGCGCGCGTCGCGGTGAGGGCAGCAGCCTTCTGGGCGTGTGGGATTGCGGCGTCGATCGCCATGCCTCGTGCGAGCAGAGCCACCATCGCGCCGCAGAAGGTATCGCCGCAGCCTGTCGTGTCGATCGCGACGATGGGTTCTGCGGGAAAGGCTTGCTGGTTCCCGCCTTCGATCAAGGTGCATCCCGCGGCACCGAGCGTGACGATTGCGGCGCGAGCGGCATGAAGAGACGAGCCCAGCGCCGCCGCTTCGACGCGGTTGGCGATGACGAGGTTGCAGTGACCGACGAGGGGCTCGACGACCGGCCAGAAGGGCGCCGGGTTGAAGACCGTCGAGGCGCCCCGGCTCCGAGCCGCGGCGAGGATCGCGCCGGTGGTAGCGAGCGCCAGATTGCCTTGCAGCAGGACGACGTCGCCTTCGCGAAGGTCGCTCAAGGTAGGCTCGGCGTCGGCAAAGGAGAGCGCGAGCGAGCAGGCGCTGGTGCTGACGATGCTGTTCTCGCCGCTCGGCAAGACCATGAGCAGGGAAAAGTCGGTGGGGTAAGGCAGGCGTGGCAGGTGGAGCTCGGCGAAGCCTTCACGCTCCAGATAGCCTAAGAGCAAAGCTGCGTCGGCATCGTCATTGCCGAGCGGCGCGCAAAATCGCACCTCGCCGCCGCAGCGCGCTGCGACTACTGCCTGGTTCAAGCCCTTGCCGCCGGGAGCGCGTCCTGCGGCTCGCCCGATCAATGTCTCGCCGGGTAGCGGCAGGCGGGGCACGGCGAGCGGCAGGTCGAGGCCGGCATTGCCGATGACGACGACACGACTCATGACGGCGCGGGCTCCGCCATCAGCCGAGTGGATCGCCACGGAGCGGATAGGTCTCGAGGATGGATTGGCATTGAGTGATCAGGGGCGGCAGGTAGCTCTGGTCGATGGCGAACTGGAACCAGTGCTTCTGCGTCAGATGTTCGGGCGTGATCGAGACATCCAGGATGATGTGTCCGGGCGTTGCCGCCTTGAGCGCAACAGCGAGATTCGGTTCCATGCAGTCGAGATGCGCCTCGCCGGACAGGGTTTCCAGAAGCTTCTTGGATTCGCGGCACCAACGGTCCAGCCCGGAGAGATGCAGGATCGGCCCGCCAGACAGGACGCTGGCCCCGTTGCTGTCGCATCGAGCGGTGACCCTCAGCCAATTGCCATCCCAGTAATCCTGGGCGTCCGGGAATTGGCGTCCGTGCACCCAGATGCGTAGTCCGGCGAGCTTCAGATCTGCTGCGCGCCCCTCTTGTGTCATCGTCCGTCATCCTGAGCTCGGCAGCCAGCCCAAGGGAGGCCGGACGAAGAGGCGCCACCATTGCTTGCCGAGAACGCACGTCCTCTCTCCAGCCGGGTCGATCTCTAGGACGCACCGTGACGGCTGTCCACGACTCGACTCGCAAGCCCTCGCTCCTCGCCCCGGCAGCAGCCGGGCCGATCGCGCAGGGTCTTGCCGTCATGGTCGCGTCGGAACAGGCGATAGCAGGATAATAAGACAGTTGAAATATCGACAGTTTACTGTCTCTATATCGGCATGACCACGCAACTCGACAGCCGCTACACGGCAGCTCAGCTCGGCCAGGTCTCCGGCGTGGGCGAGCGCACGGTGCGGTACTACGTGCGCGAAGGCCTGATCGATCCGCCGAACGGGCGCGGACGGGGTGCCCATTTCGACAATCGCCACCTCGGCCAGTTGCAACGGGTGCGCATTCTCCAGGAAGCCGGGCTCGATCATGCCGCCATCCGCCAGTATGGCGACCAGATCGAGGCGGCACTGGCCAAGCGCGGCGTCGCGCGCCGGGATTGGGAGGCGGAATGGGCGCGGTCCAGCCTGGACGTCGCGCGGCTCTACCGCCGCTTGAAGGCAAGACGCTACGTGCCGACCGTCTCGACGGTGACCCGGGTCAGCGTTGCCGACGGCATCGCTCTGTTGGTCGAAGGCGAGCATCGCCTGCCGCCGCCGGCGAGGCTTGCCGAGGCGGTCGCCGGCCTGCGCGCCGCGTTCGACATCGCCGACGACGCGACCGAGCGGAGCGACCGGAAATGACAGGAGAGCCCGCCATGTCTTCCATCGAAGCCGCCCGCCATTACTATGCCCATCTCGTGGCCGGCCGGGGCGGCGCGCACGACCGACGCGTCTTCGATGCGTTCGCGAGGACCCCGAGAGAGCGCTTCGTCGGCGACGGTCCATGGACCGTGTTCAACTTTGGGGGCGGCTATATCGACACCCCGTCCGCCGATCCGGCCTGGCTCTATCAGGATGTCCTCGTTGCCTTGTCGCGCGATCAGGGGATCAACAATGGTGCGCCGAGCCTTCACGCCCGCTGCCTCGATGCCCTGGCGGTGCAACCCGGCGAGACGGTGCTGCATATCGGCACCGGGACAGGCTACTATACATCGATGCTGGCCGCGCTGGTCGGGCCGACGGGCTCGGTGCTGGCCTACGAGATCGAGCCGGCGCTGCTCGCCAAGGCGAAGGCCAATCTCGCCGAGCGGGCCAACGTCGCGCTGCACGGTGTCTCGGGCACGAGCGGCAGCCTGCCACCGTGCGACGCGATCTACGTCAATGCCGGGGCGACGCAACCCGTCGATGCTTGGCTCGACGCCCTTCGGCCCAACGGCCGGCTGCTCTTTCCGTTGACGCCGGATCAAGGCCTGGGCGGTATGCTCCTGGTGAGCCGCGCGGACGGCGAGCGGTGGCCGGCCCGCTTCGTGTGCGCTGCCGCTTTCATTCCGTGCGCCGGCGCGCGCGAGCAGCAGATGGCCGCAGCTCTCGCCGATGCGTTTCGCCAGCAGAGCCTGTGGACCGTGCGATCGCTCCTTCGTGGCACCGCGCCGGACGAGTCGTGCTGGGTCGCTGGAGACGGCTGGTGGCTGTCGACGCAATAGCGCCCGACGCGATGGCTATCGGCGCGATCTGGCGGCCGGCTGGACGCGAAACCCTTCCTCCGGCTGCGGCACAGTGAAGTAGGGAGTCACGGCCTGGAAGATCTCGTCGGTGACGTGGCCCCAGTAGACGCCGGCCGGCTTCTCGTCGTTGCGCCGGTGGATGTTGGCCAGGCACTCGGCGTCGCTCGCCTCGATGACGTGCAGGAGGTGATCGGCACCGGCCGCCTCGAACAGGCCACGGACCCATTGGCGCGCCGCGGGCGTGTTGCCGGCGAAGTCGAACACGACCGAGACACCGAGCTGCAGGAGCCGGATCGCAAGCGGGCCGATCAGGGCACGGCACTTCGTCGAAGCCTGCAGGAAATCGTCCAGCGAACGAATCTCGAAGCCCAACGTCGAGATCCATTCATCCTCGCAGAACACGACGGCGGACAGCGACTGGCCGAGCGCACGGGCGAGCGTGGTCTTGCCGGCGCCCGCCTTGCCGCAGATGAAATGGAGTGTGGCCACGAGTGCTCCGGTCGGCCTATTGGGCCTCGAACAGGTCGTCCGCGAAGAGAAACCCCATGATCGGAAGACGCGCCGTGTCGGCTGGACCGTCACACCGGCCTGTCGCCGCAGATCTGGACGCGGCGCATCAGGCGGCGGAACGGGCCGGTGTCGCCCAGCGCGATATGCTTGGTGCTGCGATTGTCCCAGAAGGCGATCGAGCCCTTTTCCCAACGGAAACGCATGGTGAACTCGGGCCGATTGCCGTGTTCCATCAGGAAGTCGAGCAGGGGCCGGCTTTCCTTCTCAGTCATGCCTTCGAAGCCCACCGTGTAGGAAGCGTTGACGAACAGCATCTTGCGGCCGGTCTCGGGATGGGTGCGCACCACCGGATGGCAATTGCGCGTCTCGCGCCAGTCCGGTCCGTCGCGATGCTTGGTCGAGCGGCCCTTGTTCTTCCCGGCCTGCGGTCCGGCGACCATGATGTCGGTGTGCACGGCGTTCAGCCCGTCGAGCAGTTTCTTCATGCCGTCGGACAAGGTGTCGTAGGCGAGATACTGATTGGCGAACATGGTGTCGCCGCCGTAGGGCGGCACGTCGATGCCGTAGAGAATGGCGCCCATCGGCGGCTCGGCGACCATGGTCGTGTCGGCATGCCAGTCCTGGCCGACATAGGAGGTGTCACCGGGCTCGCGGCGCACCATGACGATCTCGGGATCGTCGCCCATGCCCTTGTAGTTGGGATGGATGAAAAGCTCGCCGAAGCGTCGGGCGAACGCTTTCTGCCGTTCGGCGTCGAGCGTCTGATCGCGAAAGAAGACGACACAATGCTCGTTCAGCGCGTCGCGGATCTCGCCGATCGTGCCGTCGTCGAGATCCTGCGCCACGTCGACACCGGAAATCTCGGCGCCGCCGGCGCCCGAGAGCAGGCGTATCTCGAGGCGTGAATTCCGCATGGCCTTGTCTCCATCTTTCAACCCTGGGACGAGGCTACACGACGAGGACTGCGCTCGAAAGCGGCAGTTCGGGCGAGCATTCGATGCCGAAGTTGCGCTAAACCATGCGACGTGACCTCTCTACGGAGCAATGCGATGAAGCCGCACGTGATCTGCCACATGGTCTCGAGCCTGGACGGCCGCACCTGGTCGAGTCGCTGGCGGCCGCAAGGCGCCGGGTCGGCGGGCCTGTTCGAGCGTCTGCACGATCGGCTCGGTGGCGGCACGTGGCTGGTCGGCCGGGTCACCGGCCAGGAATTCGCCAAAGGCAAGGAATGCCCAGTGCCGACCGGCCAGGTCTTCCCGCGCACGGCGTGGATCGCCAAGCGCGATGCGGTGGCCTATGGCGTCGTGCTCGACGCGCAAGGCAAGATCGTCTGGGGCCGGTCCGACATCGGCGGCGATCCGATCGTGGTCGTGCTGACGGAGCAGGTTCCGGACGCCCATCTCGAGGCCTTGCGGGCCGACGGCGTCTCCTATGTTTTCGCCGGCAAGCAGGCGCTCGACCTGCGGCTGGCGCTCGAAGTCTTGAACCGCGAGCTGGGGATCGAGCGCCTGATGCTCGAAGGCGGCGGCCGCGCCAACGGCGCCTTCCTGCGCGCCGGCCTGATCGACGAGATCAGCGTCGCCATCAATCCGGCTGTCGACGGGGCGCAGGGCGCGCCATACGTCTTCGACTCCGACGACGTGAAGACCGGCCCGTCGGCGCCGCTCACGTCGATGACCCTGAAGAGCTGCGAGGTGCTCGACGGCGGCGCGGTCTGGCTGCGTTACGACGTCCGCAACGGCAGCTAGGGCGCTCCGTCAGGGACGGTCATCGCTGACCGGCGAAGCGGGGCATCACGTCGGCTGCCAGAAATTCGAACGTCTCGGAATCGTTCTTGTAGGCGCTGCTGATGAGAAGCTGAACGCCGGCATCCTGGTACTGGCCGACCAGATCGATGATCTGCGCGACCGTGCCGGCGACGCCGTAATAGTGATCCGGGACCGCAAGCCTCCGGCGCTTGGCGGCGAGCTGAGCCTCGTCGCGCGCCACGACGAAGCTGACGATGTTGGTCCGCTCGATGTCGTCGTAGTTCCGCTGCTGAGTCTCGCAATGGCGGCGCAGCACGTCGAGCTTGTGCCGGACCATGGCCGGCGTGCCGCCGACATTGCAGGCATTGGCCAATCGCGCGACGGCCCGCAGGGTGAGCTGCTCGCCGCCGCCGCCGATCATGACCGGCGGGTGCGGCTTCTGCACCGGCTTGGGCTCGAGGATCGCATCCGCGGTCTGGAAGTACTTGCCGTGAAAGGTGGTCCGCTTCTCCGTCCACAGCGCGAGAATGAGCCGGACCGCCTCCTCCATCTGCCGGATGCGTACCGCGGGTCGGGGCGGAAATTCCCAGCCGTACTGTCGGTACTCCGTCTCGAACCAGCCTGCCCCGATGCCGAAGGTGAGGCGGCCGCGACTGATCAGATCGACGCCGGCTGCGATCTTCGCGAGATGGGCCGGATTGCGATAGTGGACCGACGAGACCAGCGTCGCGAGGCGGATGCGCCGGGTCACCGCGGCGAGCGCCGACAGGATCGTCCATCCCTCCATGAAGGGCTCGTCTGGCGCACCGACATTGCCGATCTGGATGAGATGATCCATCACGGAGAACCAGGTGAAGCCGTGTTCCTCCGCCCACAGGGCCTTCGCCTTGACCGCCTCGAAGATCTCTGCCGGATCGGGGCCGAACAGCCACGATGGATTGTGCATGCCGAACTTCATGGCGGTTCCTCATCTCCTCGAGGTCTTGGTGCGCCTCCCGACCTCGGCGGGTCCGTGCGCATCGACAGAAAAGTGACACGGAGCGACGCTGGCTCGAAGAGGATTTTGGCTCGCGACCTTGACGGCATGACGAAGGTCGAACTGAAATCCAATGTGGCCGCGATCGTCGTGGACGCGAGCCCAAGGAGCCAACCACGCCATGACTCCCTTCGACGCCGACACGCTGCGCCTCCTCGACGAGGCGCACGAGGTCGGCATTCGCACGGACAGGCATCCAGGCACAACCGTGGTGATCTGGGTGGTGGTGGCCGAGGACGCGGTATTCGTGCGCTCGTTTCGTGGCACCAAAGGACGCTGGTACCGCGATCTCGCGGCCGGTGGACCGGCAATGTTGGATGTCGCTGCCGGCGGCTGGCGGTGCAGGCGGCGCCCGTGGCCGATCCGGAAACCATCGAGCAGGCGAGCCGTGCGTTCCTCGGAAAATATGCGCCGAGGCCCTATGCTCAGGCGATGGTGCAGGCCGGCATCTTGTCGACGACGCTGCGACTCGACCGGCGCCGACAACGGAGGGTGATCGACATGGAAATCAGACGTGGTGGCTCGCAGGCCTCGGTCAAGGGACCGGAGAGCTGGTTCACAGGCACGGTGCGCATCGATCCACTGATGCAGGCGACCAGTCCGGCCCGTGTCAGCACTGCCTACGTGACCTTCGAGCCCGGTGCCCGGACGGCCTGGCATACCCATCCGCTTGGCCAGACGCTGATCGTCACCGCCGGCTGCGGCTGGGTGCAATGCGAAGGCGGACCAGTCGAGGAGATCCGGCCGGGCGACGTCATCTGGACCGCGCCCGGCGAGAAGCATTGGCACGGTGCCAAGGCGAAGACGGCGATGACGCACATCGCCGTCACCGAGGCGCTCGACGGCAAGAACGTCGACTGGATGGAGAAAGTCGGCGACGACCAGTACCCGAGCTTCTGACGGGCGCGGCTCGATATCGACGCTCGCCATCGGCCAGCGGTCGTGCCGTCGCCGAGGCCGCGAGGGGGAGGAGCGCTAGCCTTGCTCGCGGAAAGCCGGATAGAGGTTGACGTAGCCGAGCTTCACGCGCCGCGCCGCGTGCGCTGCCGCCGTCTCCGCTGACATGGGCACGAAGCCATGGCCTTCCACCAGCCGCTGCATGAAGGCGGCGCGCGCCGTGACGGCGATGGCATCCTGCAGGGCCTGCTCGTTCCAGCCGGCGGCGAACACCGCGTCGGCGTCGGCCTGGGTCATGCTGCCCGGTGTCAGCATGAGCTTGCGCACGTAAGCGAGCAGCGCCCTCAGGCGGGCTTCCACCGGTGCCGTCTGCAGGTCTTCCAGCAGGCGTTCCACCGTGCCGGGCGCCACTCCCCAGGCATAGGCGACCGCCGAATGCGCCACACAGACGAAGCGGCATCCGGCGACGCCGGCGGCGTAGGCGAGGATCAGCTCGCGTTCGCCCCGGTTGAGCGGCGATGGCCCGTTCATCAGCGCCTGGCTCATCTTCGCCCAGGCGCCGTAGATGGCGGGATACTTGGAAAAGACGTTCGCCGGACCGGCATCGTCGGGCAGGGACTTGAAGAAGGTCATGGCAGTTCGGTCTCCCGGCTGGAGCGAGGTCGCTTCGATGGCCTGCCCTCTGAGGGTTCAGGCGTGCTTGCCAGCTTGAGCGCAGCCATGGGCCCGTCAAGTCGCCGAAAGGACTTGGATCGCCTCGGCCGACGGATCGTCGGGACAGCGGTCGTGACGCATGGCGACGCCGCCATTGCCAATGCTCCGGCGGCGCGTGCTCGTCGCGTCGGGTCTTGGCGCCGCCTTCTCAGTAGGTGGCGAAGACGCGCGCGATCTCGGCCGGGTCGGAGGTCCGGGTGAGCGCCAGCGCCAGCAGCAGGCGCGCCTTCTGCGGGTTGAGGTTGTCGGCGGCCAGCACGCCGGCGTCGGCCAGCTTCTTGCTGCGATAGATTCGGCCCGAGCCGGCGCGCGAGGATTGCACGACCACGATGCCCTGGCGGACCGCCTCGGTCATGGCCGCGAGGTCGGCGGCGGGCGGCATGCCGGGCGCGAAGCCGGCCGACACGAGTCCCTTGGCGCCGGCGGCGATGAAGGCCCGCATCGCGCTGCCGTCGGAGCCGGCATAGGCGTAGGCGATGTCGACGCGCGGCAGGGCATCGAGCCCGGCAATGTCGAACTCGGTATCGGGCATATGCCGGCGCTCGGGCCGGCGGTAGTAGACGATGCGATCGGCATCGGCGTGGCCCAGGATGCCGAAATCGGGCGTGCGGAAGGTCTGCATGCGCCAGTTCGAGGTCTTGGTGACTTCGCGCGCTGCCTGGATCTCGTCGTTCAGCAGCACCAGCACACCGCGCCCGCGACTGTCCGGGCTGGCCGCCGTGCGCACGCCGTTCACCAGGTTGATCGCGGCATCGGTCGACAGGCCGGAGGCCGGCCGCTGGGCGCCGATCACGACGACCGGCACCGGCACCTTCAGCACCAGGTCGAGCACCCAGGCGGTCTCCTCCAGCGTCGCCGTGCCGTGGCCGATGACGATGCCGGCCAGGTCCGGGTGCTCGACCACCAGGCGATGGCACAGCGCCGCCAGCTCGCGCCATTCGGGGAAGTAGATCTCGGGACTCGGCACGTTGCGGAAGTCGACGGGCACGATCTCGGCGATTTCCTCGACCACGGGAAATCGCGCGACGATCTGGCTGGCATGCATGCGCTTGTCGTGGACGCCGTAGTCCTGCAGCTCGAGCGGATGGATGCCGAGGGACGAGATGGTGCCGCCCGTTCCGATGAAGGCGACCTTGGGCCGTCGGGTGCTGCTCACGTGATGCTCCTCTGCGGGCCGAATGCCGACTCGATCTGTTCCGGCGATCGCCCTGCACGCAAGATCGATGCCGCCGAGGCGTCTGCACGACAGCGCTTTGAATTCCGATCGGCCAATCGGCGATGCCGGTAGCGGTTCAAGCGCGCTGCAATCGCGTTGGATCGAAGGGGCTCAGCCGTCCCGGCGCGAACGGTGCCAGGTCGACGTGCTGCGCCGCGCCGTCGAGGATCAGCTCGCTCATCGCCTCGCCGGTCGCGGGCGCATTGAGCATCCCCCACACGCTGTGGCCGGTCGCCACGTAGGCGCCTTCGACGCTCGGCACGGCGCCGATCAGCGGCAGGCCGTCCTCGGTGACTGGCCGGAAGCATGCCTGTCGCGCCATGATGGGGGCGGCCGCGAGGGTGGGCGAGAGGAGCCGGCACATCGTCTCGAGCCGCGCGTGGGCGCCCTCGTCGGGACCGACTGCGGCAGGATCGATCGGCAGCGGCCCTGTGCTCGAGATCGCGCAGATCCAGACCGTGCCGTCAGCGCGCGCGAACAGCTCGGGCGTCAGGACCTCGCCGCTCGCCTCCCGGTATTCCAGGAACAGCGCCTCGGCCGGCATGGCCGGGCCGGTGTTGAAAACGAGGCTGTGGCCCTTGAAGCCATAGACCGCCGGCATCGGCAGCCAGAGGCTCGCCAGGATCGACCATGGCCCCATGGCGATCACCACGGCATCGCCTTCGACGATCGCGCCGTCGTCGAGCGTCACGCCAGCCACGGCGCCCTTGCCGTCGCGAACCAGCGAGGCGACGGTACCGGCCCGCAACTCGGCGCCGTACGCTCGGGCGGCGTGCATCATGCCCGCCGTGTAGGTGCGCGGCTCGACCAGTGCCGTGGTCTGCGGCGAGCCCAGCCGGCCGGTGAGCGTCACGCCGGCTGACAGCCACGGCCGCTCGCCGACGCCGCCGGCGATGTCGCTCTCGCGGGCATGGCCACCATAGGTCGTGAGGCGGCGGTAGCCCCAGGGATTGCCGAGTTCCTCGGCGAGCGCGGCATGCAGCTCGAAACTGCGCCGCGCCAGCCGATCGAGCGCGGTGCCACGGCACCAGTCGAGCGCCAGGAAGCCGCCCGACTTGCCGGACGCCGACCCGGCGACCTCGTGACGCTCTATGACGATCGATGCCACCCCCCGGCGGCTCAGGAAATAGGCGATGGCGGTGCCGATCGCGCCGCCGCCGCAGATGACGATCCGTCTGGCCGGGCTCATGCCGGCACTGTGTCAGGCTCGCCTTGCCGGTTCCAGCCAAGCCGTCAATTCTGTCGCTGTCGTATGGGCGCCGGCGCAAGGCCCGGCATCTGACAGGGGGCGTGATGTTGAGCTGGCTTGTTCGCCTGATCCTGATCGTGGCCAGTGCCATTGCCCAATGGTTCGTCTCGATCGATTCGCCACATTTCGGGATCGTGCAGGGTGTCGTCGGCATCCTGTTGATTGCGGTGGTCGTGTTCGTCCTGGCCTTCTGGCCGCTGCACTGGTCGCGCCGACTCGATCGCGTTGGCCGCAAGCCCCCGGATTGACCCGATACGGTTCTGTGTTTCCCGCCGAGGGCCGCATTCATGCGGGGCGTCGAGTCGGTTGCGGCTGACCGACGTCACGGCGCAAGATGCGGAATTCGCGGCATTGAGCTCAGGGCGGCCATCCCGCATGCTCGCCCTCGATATGGTTCGGAAGGAGATCGTCATGCGGCGGCGTTCGTTTGTGCTTGGACTATCTGGTCTGGCCCTCGTGTCGATGCCGCGTGTGCTCCAGGCGCAGACCGTCGAATGGGAGGACATTGTCGGGCCCGAAGGCCAGTTCCGCCTGCAGATGCCCAAGGGCTACAAGGTGGTCACGGGCATGCAGGCGAGCGGCATGACGACACAATATCGGATCGCCTTTCCCAGCGGCTTCGGGCTCGAATTCGGGGTGACGGAGCTCAAGAACGAGAGTCCGCTCGATCCGTCCCTCCAGGAAGATCATCTGAACCGCGCCTTCGACGCCATGCAGCAACGTTGGCCGGGATCGACCTTTCTCGAGCGGGAGGATGTGTGGCTGGGATCGGCGCGCGGTCTGGCGGCCGTGTTGTCGGTGCAGAAGAACACCGGGGTCCTGATCGCACGGTCCTACGTTACGGTGCCGCGGCTCTTTACGCAGATCGTGCTGGCGCGCAACGACGAGCGGGATAACCCGATCATCGACCGCTTCCTGAATTCGCTGCGCATCGCGAGCTGATCACCGAGCGCTTGAACACGAGAACCCCGACGAGGAGTGTCATGCCGAGCCTGAAGGATTGCCATGTCGTCGTGACGGGCGGCACCGGCGCGCTGGGTGTTGCCGTGGTGAAGGCCCTGGTCGAGGCCGGCGCGCATTGCCATGTGCCGGCGATCGAGCCGTCCGTGCCGGCCGACCGCTTCCCGCCGGGCAAGGTCTCGGTCACCACCGGCGTCGATCTCGCCGATGAGGAAGCCGTTTCGGCGTTCTACGCCAAGCTGCCGCCGATCAAGGCTGCGGTGAACATCGCCGGCGGCTTCGCCTGGGCGCCGATCGCCGACAGCCCGGCGAAGGTCCTGCAACAGCAGATCGCGATGAACCTGATCTCGTGCGCGTCGAGCTGCCGGGCGGCCGTGGCCAACTTCCGCAAGGCAGGCCAGGGCGGGCACCTCGTCAACATCTCCGCACGGCCGGCGCTCAACCCGCGCCAGGGCGCCAACATGACGGCCTATACCGCGTCGAAGGCCGCCGTCGCCGCCTTTACCGTGGCACTCGCCGAGGAGCTCAAGGACGAGAACATCGCGGTCATCGCCCTCGCCCCGTCGACCATCGACACGCCGACCAACCGGGCCGACATGCCCAAGGCGGACCACAGCCTGTGGGTGAAGCCCACGGCCATCGCCGCGCTGATCGTGGCCCAGCTCGGCCTCGGCGATCCGATCAATTCCGGCGCGCTGATCCCGATCTACGGCCGGGCTTAGAGGCCTTCATCGCCTACCAGGCGTCGTCGCGGCCCATGTTCCTCTCCCCCGCGAGGGAGAGAGGCCAGGTGAGGGGGCTTCGAAGGCGGCAACATCCCCTGCATCCCCCTCTCCCAACCTTTCCCTCCAAGGGGGGAGAGGAGCTTGAGGTGGGGGAGGCGAGCGGAAGTTCGGAGACGACCGGCCTCGCCGATGCGGCGGCGGTCATCGACGACGCGGCGACCCGCCTCCGGGTCTCGCGGTAGGGCGGATATCCCCCGGCCAGGGCGTGCTCGCGGGCCCGCCTCGCGAATTCTTCCCCGAGGCCTGTCAATCCGCACGTCTCCCGGCGTCATCCCGGTATTAACCGATGGAGAGATGATCATGAAGACCTTAGCTCGCCGGTCGCTGCTCGGCGCCGGCCTCGTTGCCGCCGCCCTGCCGGTCGCCCTGGCCGCCGGCGCCTCGGCCCAGCAGGCCGGTTCGATGGGCGCCTGCCCGCTCTGCCAGCCGAATCGGTCGGTTTTCGGCGTCAATGGCGGGGCTGCCAAGGGCAACTCGGTCAAGATCGCCACCAGCTCGGGCGATGCCGAGACCGACCGATTCCTGGGCAGCGCACTCGGCCGTCTGTCGAGCACCTTCAAGGTCAGCCCCGGGTTCGCCTTTTTCGACGACAGCAAGGCCGAGAACGCCGTCGCCATCCGCGAGACGCTGCTCGGCAACGGTCCGGGCACGGTGCTGATGGGCATGAAGCTGTTCGGCCGGCTGATGGCGCGGACCAACGACGGCGGCATCACCGTGATCGCCGTGTGCGCCCACGAGTTCGGCCACATTTACCAGATGTATGCCGGCTACGAGGTACCGCTCAACCAGCTCGATGCGAAGACCAACCGGCCGCACGAGCTGCACGCCGACTTCCTGGCCGGCTACTACCTTGCCCTGCGCAAGGCCGAACACCGCGAGCTCGACCTGCGGGAGGTCGGCCGCGAGCTGCATGCGCTGGGCGACACGGCCTTCACCTCGCGCCAGCACCACGGCACGCCGGACGAACGCCTGGGTGCTCTGACCGCCGGCTTCCGGTTCGGCGCGCAGGGCAAAGCCGACATCGCAGCGGCCGCCAAGGCTGGCTTCGAGCTGATCAAGCGCAGCTCGTGACGACATCTGGCATCACCTCCCCCGTAGTCGGGGGAGGTGCCCCCGTAGGGGGCGGAGGGGGAGAGCCGCAGTCGAGATTGCTATGACTCCGACGTCGAAATCTTAAGCAACTGGATTGTAACTTTCCCCCTCCGGCCCTCCGGGCCACCTCCCCCGATTACGGGGGAGGCCAATGAGGAGCAACATCCGCCCAGATCGGGCGATGGTCGGATGACGAGAACGGGCCGCTGCCACACTCGAGCACGGCGCCATTCTTCACCGCGATCCAGTCGAGCTTGGCGCGGAACACCGGCGGGATTCGGAAGGTCCAGGCGGTCGCGGAGAAGGGATCGGTGAAGCCGGTCGGCGGCAGCAGCGAGCGCTTCCACCACGCCGCTTCGCTCGTGCCCTTGGGCCGGCCGAGTGCGGTCGCGTCGGTGTCCGGTGTCACCAGCCGCGCCACCGCCGAGTCGAACGTGTTGAAGTCGCCGGCCACCACGACGGTGGCGTCGCTGTTGCCGCGGCGCGCATCGATCGCCTCGACGACCGACCGGAAATGCCGGAAGCGTCCGCGCGGGCCGCCGAACTTGTCCTCGAAGTGCACTGACGCGACGACGAACTCCGCGCCGCCGACCTCGAACTCGGCAGCCAGCGCGAAGCGACGGCCGATGCGCCGCTCGCGCCTGATTTGGGCGCGCACGCGCGGCGGCAATGTCCCGTCTTCGGCGCCATGCTCCCAGTCGAGCATCGATGGCAATTCGATGCGAAAGCAGGCCTGAGGGTCGATCCGGCAAAGCAGGGCGTTGCCAGTAGCGCCACCGCCGGCCAGACGGCGCGGGCGGCGCGGCCCCTGCAGCTCGAGGAACTCGATGCCGTAGAGACCCTGCATCCCGGTGCGCTCGGCCAAGACCTGCAGCACGTCACGTGAGGTGGTGCGCTGGTTGCCCCAATCGACTTCCTGCAGGCAGGCGATGTCCGGCCGCAGGTCGCGGATGGTGTCGGCGATCCGCTCCGGCGCGAATCCGCGCCCGATGTTCCACGCCAGGATGCGCACAGGGCGGCCTGGCTCGATGCCAGTCAGCGCCTGCGGTGGCCGCTTGGCATAGACGCGGCCGAGCTCCAGAGACCGCTGAAACGCCGTCAGCGCATGATCATGGCTCATGATTGAGCCCAGTCAGGCAGATTCCGGCTGCAACAGGCGATCCCGCCGTGACCGCGCCAGACCGGCCTCCGCAGCGGCGCGAATCCAAGTCGGGCAGTGGTCGTGCGCCTTCTCGTCGGCGCGGGCGAGCAAGTCGCGCCAGGCGGCCTGCGCTGCATCGCCTGCCATGTCCTCGAGCGCCTCGGCGCGATTGAGCAGGACCCAGAAGTTCCCCGGGTCCGCGGCCAGCGCCGGCTCGAGCGCGTCGCCGAGCGCTTCGCGCGGCTTGCCGGTGACGCGCAGTGCGGCTCCCTTGACGCCCAGTGCATGGACATGGGCCGGCACGATCGCGAGCGCGGCATCGGCTGCCCGCAAGGCAGCCGCATGATCTTTCCAGGTCCAATGGACCAGTGCCAGAAGCGCTTGCGCATCAGCGTGCAGTTCCTTCGCCGGCTTGTCCCCCAGCATCTCGGTCGCGCGGCGGAACAGTCGCGTCACGCCGGCGCCCCGCGCCACAGTGGCCAAGACATCCTCTTCCAGCTCGAGCCACCGGCAATAGGCGTCGAGCGCCAGTCGGGTCTCGCCGAGCTCGTCGAGCAGCTCGCCGCGTGGCCAGTAGATCGAAGGGTCGCCTGCGGCGTAGCGGCCGGCGAGCTGCGAATCGGAAAGCGCGCGCCGGCGCAGCCGATCGTCCTTGGTCGCCGACCATTGCCGCGCCAACGACAGGGCGCGCTGCTCGTAGCCGCGGGCATAGTGCGGTTCCAGGGCGATGGCGGTGTTGAAGGCCAGCTCGGCCGCTTCATGGTTGCCGTCTTCCTGCAGCGTGCGGCCGAGCACCCAGTGCGGCCAGAAATTGCGCGGCTCCAGCGCGATCGCCATGCGCAGCAGCCGCTCCGCCGTGACCAGGGGAGCGTGCGCGTCGAGCTGCGGGAAGTTGCCCTGCAGCAGCGAGATGGCCGCCGCGAAGTTTCCGTCGTGGCGCCGCTTGGCGACGAAGTAGTTGAACAGGGCGATGAAGAAATAGTCGGCGGCGTTGATCGGCTCGGCGAAGCTGGGCGGCGCGGTGAAGGCCAGAACCGTCGCCACGTCGATCCGCGCGCCCGGCAGGAAGGAGGACAACATCTCGACCAGGCGCTCGACCAGCAGGCTGGTGCGCGACCGCTCGCTGCCGGGACCGTCGATCGCTTCCTCGACCCGGCGCACGGCGCGAAGCGCCGCCCGGCAGCGATCGAAAGCCAGCGCGACGTCCTTGTTGTCGGCCGGCAGGGTGATCTGAAGGGAATCGACGACACGCTGCAACGTCGTGGTGACGACCGACCGCGGCACGAGCCTGAAGAGCAGGCGCATCACCCAGGCGGGCTTCGACCGTCGCCCGCCACCCTGCCGCAGGGATCGCAGGTTGCGGATCACCGGAACGAGCTGCAGGCCGCTATAGAGCAGCAGCAGGCGGTAGATCTCGCGCCGTAGCTCGCTGGCCTTCTCGGCGCTGAGATCCTGCACCGGCAGCCGGTCCCACCATTGGCTGTCGTCGAGCACGTCGAGCGCCGCCAGCGCGCCCTCGCAGGCGAGCCGCGCCTGCTCGTAATCCTCCTGCCCGGCCTTGGGAAACACCGTCCTGGCGTGGCCATCGTAGGTCGCCAGCCTGCGGATGCGCCCGAGCTGTGCCTCGTGAAGGGCGTGCCGGCTGCGCAGCTCGGCATCGGTCTGGTCGGACAGGTAATCGACCACGCGATCGAGCTCGATCTCGGCCTCGCCGTAGGCGCCCGACTCGATCAGGCCGGTGATCTTCTGCTCGTCGCGCGCCAGTCGCGCCTTGGCGCTCTCGACCAGGCTGCGATGATTGGCGAGCGAGTCCTTGACGTACTCACGCGCGAGCGCGGAGAGCGCGACGCGGTTGTCGGCGATCAATTGCTCGGCCTCGACCAAGGGCGCTTCGCCCAAGATCAGGAAGGCTTCGTCCTTCTTCTGCTCGCGCCAGCGGATCGCGCTGCGCTCGAGATCGTCCTTGAGCGCGAGCTTGGCGCCGTGTGTCTCGAACAAGCTGCGGGCGCGCCGCCAATGGGTGAGCAGCGCTTCGTGCGCCACCCGCGCCGTGCGCCGTTGCGTCCGCGGCGTGGCGTCGAGCACGATCAGGCGCGCCTGGTCGAGCGCCCGGATAACCTTGTCGCGCGCCGGCGTCAGGAAGCTCTCGTCGAGGAACAGCTCGGCGCCGACCACCAATTCGGTCTCGCGGCCGCGCCGGGCGAGATTGAAGATCACGTCGTCGACCGCGCGCTCGACCTCGGGATCGGCGCCAAGCGCGTGGATCGTGCGGTCGGCCCAGGTGCCGATGGCGTTCTCCAGGCCGCCCACGCTCTCGTACTGGTCGTAGCTGATCGTGCCGGGCCGGCGCTCCTTGTCGTCGTACAGGAGCTTCAAGGTGAACTGCAGCAATGGCAGGCAATCCTGCTGGCGCTTGGCCGCATCGGTCAGCACGTCGACCAGCGGCAGGTTGTCCTTGTCGTGGCCGACGAAGCTCAGGCCGGCGAGCTCGGCCGGCCGGCGGATGATCTCGCTCAGGGCACCCGGCCGCGGCCGTTCCAGACGGTAGAGCCGCTCGTTGCGTGCCAGATCGGACAGTACCGGGCTGTCCTCGAGCAATGTCATGAGATCGGAGCGCAAGGTCGTGATCACCCAGACGAGCCGCGAGCGCGCCAGCCGCGACAGCGTCTCGGCGAACGCCTCGCGTTCGCCGGCGGCCTGGCCGCTCTGCTGCTCGCGCGCCCACAGGAGAAGCTCCTCGAGCTGATCGATCAGCAGCGCCACCCGCAGGCGCCCACCCGATTCGGCGCGGGCGATCTCGGCGGCGATCGCCGCCGTTGCCTCGGCCGGATTGGCGAGCAGGCGGGCCGCCAGCTCCGCCGGCGCGACGGCGAGCTCGGGCATAGCTGTCACCAGCCCCTCGGCGAGGGCGGCGATCGGCGTGCGCATGCCACGGCTCGGCATGACGACCGCGCTCCGCCAGCGGTCGTTGGCGCTTGCCATCTGTTCGAGGTCGGCGAGCAGGCCGGCCCGTGCCAGCGACGACTTGCCGACGCCGCTGCTGCCGTGAATCAGCAGGAAGCTGCAGCCGTAGTGATCCTGGCGGCGCAGCACCTGCAATGCCTCCTCGCGCGCCTTGCCACGACCCCAGAAGATCCGGCGATGGCGGATGTCGAAGGCCTCGAGACCGCGAAACGGCGAGCCCTCCCAGGCATCGTCGGGGTCGGCGCCACTCGGCTTGATAGTGAGGTCGAGCGTGCGCAGCAGATCCTCGACCTGGCGCACGACCAGCACTTCGGCGCCGAGGCGGCGCAACTGCTCCTGCTCGGTGCGCGCATCGGACCCATTGGCCTCCGGCAAGGCGACGACGACGCGCCGGCCGCTCGCGACGGCAGCTTTCAGGCGTTCGTCGCGGATCAGCAGGCGGAGCTTGTCCTCGACATAACCCACCTCGCCCGCAGCCATCTCGAAATCGACGGTGCCGGTCGCAAACAGGTACGTATCGGCGTCGTCGGAGTCTCGGCCGGCGAGACGCTCGGCGCAGTGCAGCGCATGGGCGGCCAACACCGCGAGCTGCCAGCTATCGCCGGTGTCGATCTCGTCGGAAAGATCGATGCGGAACGGTTTGGCGTCGCCCGCAGGAAGAATTCGGGCGACGCGCTTGCGCACGAACTCGTCGTAGCTCGACGAGATCGCTGGCAACGGCGCGAGGCCGCGCCAAGTGAAAACCCTCGACTTGCGCAAGCCGATCGGCGCGATCCGTTCGATGGCGATCGCCCCGGCCGTGGTGGCGATCGACACGCGAACCTCAGTGGTCACGGACGGCTACCTCTGGAAGTCGCCCGACGTCGTGAGGTCGCGCAGCAGGTCGACGAGATCAGCGTCCGCCGCCAGGGCAAGATCCTTGATCAGCACGATCTCGCCGTCGTCGGGCGGAGGCAGCTCGAGCCGCTCGATCCGGGAATCACGCTCGCGTTCGACGAACAGGATCCGGCTGACCACCGAAGGATCGTCGAAGCTGAAGACGACATAGACCTGCTCGTCGATGCCGACCGGATTGATGCGCAAGGTGCCGCCGGCGAAAGGCCGCTCGAAGTCCGGCCCCTGCTCGGTCGCCGCTGCGATCAGCGCCGGCATCTCGGCGAAGCGCGGCCCGCTCGCCTGGCCAGTGGCTGGCGGCAGTGCCACGGCGTTGCGCCGCTTCAGGTCGCGGAACAGCGTGCGCAGGCCGGGATCGGTGAAGAGCTGGCGCTGCTGGTCGTGCGTCAGCCGCTTGCCCTGCTCGACGAAGGCGATCACGTCCTGCTCGCCGAGCGTCGCGGGTGTCGCCGCGTCCTCGGCGTCGATTTCCTGGCGCGCCTGGGCGAGCAATCGCTGCACCTCGGCCACGCGCGCGTCGATGTCGGCGGCCGGCAGACCTGCCGGGTCGCTCATCTCGTCCAGCGCCTCCAGAAGGAGGTCGCCGAAGCGCCGTTGTTCGCCTGCCATGTCAGACTCCCTCGATAAGAACCCTATCACGCTTTCATCTCATGTGGACCGCGGGCGGGACGCTCGCGGTCCGGAAGTGCCTGACGGCTCGGGCGCGGCAGCCAGCGCGCCGCCGGCAGCGCCGCCGTCGGCCGGTCGAGCACCGTGCCGAGCTCCTGTATCAACTCGATCGCGGGGCCGGACAGGACGATATCGGCGAAGGCGTCGACCCGGCCGTCGCGGCGTCGGACGCTGCGCGCCCGGGCACAGACGACCAGGCGCAGGTCGATCTTTTCCTTCCAGCACGACCGCTTCTCATGGATTTCCAGCCAGCGCCCGTAGGGCGCCGGCAGGCCGGAAACCGTCGGCGAATCGGTCGCCTCGAAGCAGACCATGTGAGCTGGCGTCTTCGAAGCCAGCGGCCGCAGGCCGCAGCCGGCGAGGCCGGCTCCAAGCTGGTGCAGCAGTTCTTCGGCCGGCATCTCGCCGAACGAGCCGCTCCAGGCCGGGATCTGCCATTGCGCCCGCGGTCCTGCGGCCGTGAAAGCGCGGATGAAATCCACCGCCTGCCGCCAGGTGACGAGGTCGGCGTAGAGTCCGAGGGTCGGCACGAAAGGGCGGGAGAGCTTTTCTCGGTCTCGCCGACCGTCGCTGCGGACGGACGGCCCGCTTCGTTCTGGTCGAGCGTAGTGCGGCAACGCACCGCTCTCGATCAACCGGCCGAAGGAGATGCGGACGATGTCACGGACGCGCATGGGCCCGGTGCTCCGTTGCAATCTCGAGTCCCCGACGATCGACGGCGGGAAAATCGGCAGGCCGACCCGATCGCGCGGCGGTCGGGGGACGGTTGCGGATCAGGCCGTAGATCAGCACGGCGAGCGCGGGCAGCGGCGCGGCGCACACGACGCCCAGCGCCACGAGCGACAGGCCGTCGTCACCGGTGGCCGCGGCGAGCTCGATATCGCTGGCCCGGGCCGGGTCGAGCTGCGACATCAGAAAGAGGAAGGTGAGAAGCATGAGCCCGGGCAGGCGCTTGTCCGCCCACCGGCCGAGCCGATTCCATGAACGTTGCATCGTGATGCCTCTTGCGATTGAAGGAAGGAGACCCGCAGGGCCTCTGTTCACTTGACGATGCAGGGGCGGAAAATTGACAGGCGGCCGGCCGCCATGCTCCGATTTCGACCCGACGCGAGCGGCCGAGGAGGATGAGGCAATGAGTCGGTCCGACCGGACCCTGGACGTGGCGCTCGCGAAGCTCGCCGAGAGGGCCTCTTTCGAGAGGGTGGTGTCGCTGTACAGCCGACGCTACCGGTTGCCGCCGGCCGAGGTCGCCGACGCCGTGCAGACCGCCTTCTACAAGACGCTGAAGGCCTATGCCGGCAAGACGGTGAACGCGCCGGAGGCGCTATTGCATCAGGTCATCCGCAACGAGCTGATCACCGTCATTCGCCGCAGCGACGTTGTGCAGATGGTCGAGCTCGACGAAGACTACCTGGCACTGGGGAGCGGCGGACGACGGACGAGCGACGACGACGGCGAAAATTTCGAGCGGGACGAGCCCGATCATACCGACGATGCCGAGAGAGACGAGGCGCCCAGCGGCGGGCGGCGTTTTGCCGGCGGTGGCCGTCCGACGGCCGACGAGGCGGCCAATCACATCGAGGACATGATGGCCGAGAAGCTCGACGCCCGCGATCTCGTGCGCGCATTGTTGAAGGAGTTCGACGACAAATACCGGCACGTCGTCGTGCTCCTGCTGGCCGAATGGGAGCCCAACGAGCTTCGCGAGAAATTCGGCCAGAACGCCTATCGGATGCGCGCCTGGGCGCGCGTGAAGGTGTGCCGCATCCTCGCCAAGTTCGCCGCCGCCGGCAACGACCAGGCAGAGCGGCTGCACGCCCGGGGCGGCTGCCATCGCATCCTGCAGTCGATTCAGGGCGCCGGAGCCGCGGCGCCGGCCTAGGATCGGCACGCCGCCTGCGCAAGGCGGCTGAGGACGGGGGAGCCGACCACTTCCTCTGCGCTCCCCTTCTTGCGCCCTCCCTCTGGCACTCCTCCCCCGTCATCGGAGGAGGTCGCCCGGAGGGCCGGAGGGGGAAAGCCTCCGTCGAGATTTTTCCGAGTTCGACGTCGTAATCCGAAACGTCTTGCCGGTGGCTTGCCCCTTCCGCCCCCTTTCCGGGGGCACCTCCCCCGATGACGGGGGAGGCGAGGAAGAGGGGGCCTCCGGCAAGGAAATTCTTCCGCCGCCTGTCAATCTCCCGGCCCTCGACCGTCGGAGGGGTATGCGGCGCCGCATGGAGCGGCCGCCGCCCACTGACGGAGAATACTATGGTCAAGCTGTCTCGCGTGGCGGTTTCCGCCCTGGTCGCTTTCGGTCTTGCCGGCGCGCTGGCCGGCCTTTCGGTCTCGGCGTCGGCGGCGCCCGGCCAGGTCTGCTATTTCGGCGAATGCCGCGCTCAGGCGACGCCGGCAACGGCGCCGACCACGACCCAGTCCCGCGTGATCGCCAAGCGCGGAAGCTGGAGTGCCGTGCTGGTCGGCGAAGGCGCCATGATCATCGACGAGTTCGCCAACGGCTCGAGGTTCGCCATCGTGGCCCACCCGGAAGGCAAGTTCGGCTTGATGCTGATGCATCCCGAGTGGCGGCTGAAGGCCGGCCAGCAGGCGGAGATGTCGGTGAAGATCGATGGCGAGGTCTACAAGGGCACCGCCGTCGCCAACGACAAGGGCATCCTCGAGGTCGACGGCTGCAGCAAGGACATGCTGAAGGCGCTCTACCGCGGCCGCCAGGGCCGGATCGAGGTGGGCGACTACAGCTTCACCATGACGAACCTGGCCGATGCGGCGGCGGTGATCGACGCCGTGCTGACGCACCTCAAGACGGCTTCGCGATAAGCGAGCCGATCGATCGAACCCGCGGCGCGCCCGGAAGTCCGGGCGCGCCTTCGGCGCTCAGCGCCGACGTCGCCAGCGCTCCACTGCGATCGGCAGAAGGGCCAATGCCGCCAAGCCGAGCAGCGGCAGCAGAAAGCGCGGCTCGAGCAGCAGGTTCGACTCGGGGAGCTCGCCGCGCCGGGCCAGATCCATCAGGAGGTCGCCCAGGCTCGCATAGATGAGCGCGCTCGGCACGATGCCGATCAGCGTGCCGAGCATCAGAGTCCCGAGCTTCAATCGCGCGAGGGCGGCGGCGAAATTGACCACCGAGAAGGGGATCAGCGGCACGAGGCGCAAGAACACGAGGTAGCTCAGCGCATTGTTGCGAAAGCCCTCGGCGACCCGCGCAGCGCGCGGTCCGGCGCGCTCGGCGAGCCCCTCCAACCCGGCGCGCGCCATGAGGAAGACGCCCGACGCGCCGAGCGTCGTGCCGATCAGCGCGCAGGCGAGGCCGAGCCAGCGGCCGAACAGCAGGCCGCCCAGGATCGCGCAAAACCACGCCGGCACGACGAGCAGCATCAGGAGCGCGCCGTTGACGGCGATGAACAGGAGAGGCGCCGCCTTGCCCCAATCGTCCGCGACTTGTCGCAGCGCGCGCGCATTGTCCGCGAGCGATGCGAGCGAGAGGAAGCGTGCGCCGCCGAATGCCAGGAAGACGATCCCCGCGACGACCGCGAGCAGCAACGGCAGCCGGGCCGCCGTTCGTTTCAGCGCGTTCCGCATCGGAGAGCGTGGCGTATGAGCATTTCTCCTGGACAGACTACAGAGTAGCTGGGATCAGGCCTATCGTTGGCCCAAGGACAGGAGGAGACAATGGCGGGATTGCTCGAAGGACACATCGCTGCGGTGACCGGCGGCGGGTCGGGCATCGGGCAGGGTATCTGCCAGGCCTATGCCCGGGAAGGCGCGCGCGTCGTCGTGCTCGACGTCAACCTCGACGGGGCGAACGAGACGGTGGGCCTCATCACGGCTGCGGGCGGCAAGGCCTCGGCCATGACGCTCGATGTGACGGACCGGCAGGCATGCCGGGACGTGGCTGCCGCCATCGCCAAGGACGGCAAGATCTCGATCCTGGTCAACAACGCCGGCATCAATCGCCGCAATCCGATCACCGGCGATGCGGCGGCGGTGGCCAAGGATTGGGAGGACATCCTGTCGATCAATCTCGACGGCGTGTTCAACGTAACCCACGCCTTCCTCGAGCAGCTTCGCGCCACAAGAGGGCGAATCGTCAACATCGGCTCGATCCAGTCCTTCGTGCATGTGAGCTGGCCGAACTCGGCCGCCTACACGACCTCCAAGCACGGCGTGCTCGGCTTCACGCGGGCGCTGGCGGCGGAGCTGGGCAAGGACGGCGTGCGAGTCAACGCCATCGGGCCGGGGCTGATCGAGACCAGGATCAATGCCGAGGCGCGGGCCAAGAATCCCGACATGGTCGCCAACGTGATGCGCCACACGCCGCTCAATCGCGCCGGCAAGCCCGAGGATATCGCCGGGCCTGCCGTCTTTCTCGCTTCGGACATGTCGGCCTACGTCACCGGTTGCATCATCATGGCCGACGGCGGCTTCCGCACGGTTTGAGGTCAGTCCTGCCGCGCGATCGTGCCGGGACCAGGGCAGGACGATGACCCTCGTTGATCGTGCCGGTGGAAGTCCCGATACTCGATCGTCTCCAGACAGCGAGGATGACCATGAAGGCAGAAGGTGGATGCTATTGCGGCGCTGTGCGCTATGCCGTCGACGGCGAGCCGATGTTGAAGGCGCAGTGCCACTGCCGCGAGTGCCAGTACATCACCGGCGGCGCGCCGAACATGTTCATGGTCATGCCGCAGGCCGCCTTCCGCTACACCAAGGGTGAGCCCAAGCAGTTCACGCGCAGCGACCTCGCGACGCCGGTCACGCGCGAGTTCTGTCCCAACTGCGGCACCCATCTCGCGACCCGCCCGCCGCGCCCCGTCGTCGTGGTGAAGATCGGCACCCTCGACGATCCCAAGGTCTACGGCGCCCCGAGCCTGGCGATCTTCACCATCGACAAGCAGCCCTTCCACCAGATCCCCGACGGCATCCCGACCTTCGAACGCCGCCCGGGCTAGACGTCGCCTCGCCAGCGAACCCGGGAAAGGGACCTCCCAAGGAATTCTTGCGCCGGCCTGTCAAAATCCGGGTCTCCGCCCGTCGAGTGGGTATGCGGCGCCGCATCGTGCGGCTGCCGCCCACTGACGGAGAATTCCATGTTCAAGCGCTCTCGCGTGGCGGTTTCCGCCCTTCTCGCTTTCGGCCTTGCCGGCGCGCTGGCCGGCTTTGCAGCCTCCGCCTCGGCAGCGCCGGGCCAGGTCTGCTACTTCGGCGAATGCCGCGCCTCGACCGGCCCGAGCGCCCAGACCGCTCCGGCGCCGACTCCGGCTCCGACCCAGTCCCGCGTCATCGCCAAGAGCGGTAGCTGGAGCGTCACCCTGGTCGGCCAGGGCGCTATGGTTGTCGACGAGTTCGCCAACGGCTCGAAGTTCGCCATCCTGACCTACCCGGACGGCAAGCTCAGCCTGCTGCTGACCCATCCCGACTGGCGTCTGAAGCAGGGCCAGCGCGCCGAGATGTCGATCCGCATCGATGGCGAGGTGTTCAAGGGCACGGCAGTGGCCAACGAGCACGGCTTGCTCGAGGTCGACGGCGCTTCCAAGGACCTCCTGAAGGCGCTCTACAATGGTCGCAAGGGCCGCATCGAGGTCGGCGACTACAGCTTCGACATGACCAATCTCGCCGATGCGGCGGCGGTCATCGACAAGGCGGTGGCCCACCTGCAGAGCGCCTCGCGATAAGGCGATCGATCGAGGCCGGACGCGCGCAACCTCGGGCGCGTCCGGCCCGGCTCACTTGCCCGGCGGCGAGCCGCTGAGGCGGAGGCCCAGGATGTAGGCGATGATGTCTTCGCGTTGCTCGGACGACAGCCGAAACATCGGCATGCCGACATGGGGGGTCGTCAGCGCGACGGTCAAGGCGGCTTCGGTCATTCCCGGCGTTGTCGCAAGCTGCGGGAATGTCGGTGCGCGCGGGTTGGGCGATGTGAGCTGCTGCGCCTGGACCGCATGACACTCGGCGCAGACCTGGCGTGCCAGAACCAAGCCGTGTCGAGGATCGCCTGCTTGCTGCGCCTGCAGCGGCGCGACGCCGCTCGCGATCAGCAGGAACATCGCCAAGCGAGCTGGATGCTTCATCGTCGTCCCCAACAGCAAGATCAGCAATTGCACGGCGTCTCGCTGTCGGCCCAGTCCCGCCAATGGGAGGGATCGACATCGACCCGTTTGCCGGTGTCGCTGACCCAGCCCGAGCTGGTCCGTCGGCAACGAAAGACGAGAGCGTGCACCTTGTCTTCGATGACGCTGAGCTGCAGATCGCGACCCCAGGGTGCACTGTGGATTGGTTGCCAGTTGCACATATTTTCCCTTTACCTGCGGTCGTCGTCTCCGGGGTTGATGCAGATCAAGGAGACGGGACGGAGAGCGCCTCGCGAAAGAATTTCACCGCCGCGCCGCCGATGGCGGCGTGCAGGGCGCCGCGATCGACGCCCGGTGGGTCGATACAGGCTTCGGGGAACTCGTTGCGGCCGTCCTCGTTGCATTCGTTTACGAAGATTTCATGATCGACTGCGCCGGGCAGGATCACGAGCCGGGCGCGCGGGATGTGCGCGGCGGCAAAGGCTGCGTTGGGGGCCGGCGGCGTCTGGGTGTCGGCCGCGCCGACGGTGATGTAGGCGGGGATCGTCATGCGGCGAAGGCCTGCCTCGTCCATGCCGAACGCCTTGACGATGCCGGGCGCCATGGCGAAGACCGCCTTGACCCGCGAGTCGCGCACGCTGAGCGCCGGCGTCGGGTCGACCGGCAGGTCGCGCCGCAGATGCTCGGGCACCATTCGGTTGTTGCGCCAGCCTTCCTGGAAGGCGCGGTAGCCTTCGGCGCTGACCTCGGCGCCGCCGATCCACAGCGCCGTGAAGCCGCCTTGCGAATGCCCCGCCACGCCGATGCGATCGCTGTCGATCAGCGCGCGCCAATCGGGATCGCGCAGCAGGAACGAGATCGCCGCACTGAGGTCGAGCGGCCGCTGCCACAGCCGGTTCGCGAGATAGGCGATGGTCGCGTCGTAGCTGTTGGCACGATAGTGGTCGATGGCGGCGACGACGAAGCCGCGCGCGGCGAGATGCTCGGCGAACCAGGCGTAGAGCAGCCCGTTGCTGCCGCGGCCGTGGGAGAACAGGATCAAGGGCCGCCGCGGACCGTCCAGGGGCGGCGCGTCGCCGAGCACCCGGATATTGATCGAGAAGGGGAACACGAAGGGCTCGGCCGTTCCGTCGCTGCGCGCCGGATAGAACATCGAGAGGGCAAGTGTCCGATCGCCGTCGGCGAAGGCGATCCGACGCAGGCCGACCGCTTCGAGCTTCTCGCGGTCCTGGGCGAGCGCGGGTACGGCCATGGCCACGAGGCACACAGCCGTCAGGACGCAGCCGGCGAACGCCCGCCATCCCGACTCCCTGGTGTTGCGAGTCGAGGCGAAATCGCGGCCGGACCCGATCACGGATTGAACGCCTTTCCTCATTGCAGCAGAGTGGATCATCAGATGCTCCGTCGCTGCCTTGCAACCGTCGTCTTGGTCACGCTCGCCCTGGTCGCGGCGGCGGCCCATGCCGACCCAGCCGCCGACGAGCTGGCCATCCGTCAGCGTTTGCAACGCTGGACGGCCGACTTCAACGCCAAGAACCTCACCGGCGTTTGCGATCTCTTTGCGCCCGATCTCCTGTACTCGATCCCGGAGGTGACGAACGGCACGCACGAGATGATGTGTACCAACCTCACCAAGATGCTGGGCAGATCCGATATCCAGCTTCGCTACGCCATGCCCGACATTCACGAGATAATCGTGTCGGGCGATCTTGCGGTCGTCCGCCTGACCTGGACGCTTACGACGCAAGCAGGCGGCGCGAAAGACACGACGACGGAGGAAGGCATGGATATCTTCCGCCGCCAGCCCGACGGGCGATGGTCGATCGCCCGGTTCATCGCCTTCACGACCCGTCCGAATACGCTGCTCAAGTAGCCAACTGCTCCTGCGGACCACGGTCGTCTCGCCCGCTCATGAGAAGAGCAGCCGAAACGCCCGCGGTCCGCAAGACGATGCGCCTCAGAACGACTTGTTCTTGTCGGGCCGGTGTTTGTTGCCGAGCTTGAAGCCCGACCGCTCAGCCTTCCGTGGGTTGCGTACCCAGACCTCGCGGTTGGGATGCAGGCCGCCGCCGCGTGTCGCCGGCACGGCGGTGGCGCGCGCGCGATGGAGCAGGCGCGTATCGGCGACGCCGCAATGGGGATGGATGCCGCCATTGCCTGCGACCACCTTGTCCCAGGCTGCCTTGCGCTTGGCGACGGTCGCCGGATCGGCGAGCGCGGTGCAGTTGAGCTCGTTGGTGTTGAGGTCGGCCACGATCTCGTCGCCTTCCTCGATCAGCGCGATCGGGCCGCCCAGGGCCGCTTCCGGGCCGACGTGGCCGATCACCAGACCGACCGAGCCGCCCGAGAAGCGCGCATCCGTCATGAGCCCGACGACGATGCCGCGCTCGCGGCACAGGGTGGTGATGCGCGAGGTCGGGTCGAGCATCTCGGGCATGCCCGGCGCGCCGCTCGGACCCTCGTAGCGCACGATGATCATGTCGTGGTTCTGGAAACTCTCGGGCGCCTTGTCGAGCGCCTGGAGCAGGCTCTGCTCGCCCTCGAACAGGCGCGCCCTGCCGCGGAACACGTTGTTCTCCAGGCCGCCTTCGACGCCGGCGAGCTTCAGGATCGCCGAGAAGTCGGGCGACAGGTTGCCGCCCAGCACGCGCAGGCCGCCGGTCGGCTTGTAGGGCTTCTCGACCGGATAGACGACCTTGCCGTCGGCGCGCTTGGCGCCCAGCCGCTGGACCTGCGCGGCCAGCGTCTCGCCGGTGCAGGTCAGCACATCGCCGTTCAGCAGCCCGGCATCGAGCAGCTCGCGCGTGATCATCTGCACGCCGCCGACATTGTCGATGTCGACCATGGAATACTTGCCGTAGGGGCGGGCGTCGGTCAGCACCGGCACGACATGCTGCGAGAGGTAATTGAACTCCTCTGGCGTCATGACGTCCTTCCAAAAATCGCCATAGCCTGCGGCGCGCGCGATCTCGGGAGCATGCAAGGTGACGTTGGTCGAGCCGCCGATCGCCATGGCGACGATCACCGCGTTGCGGATCGAATCGCGCACCACGATGTCGCGCGGCTTCAGGTCCTTGGCGATCAGGTTGGCGAGCAGGTCGACCAGCTCGCTGGCGAACTCCTTGACGCGGCGCGGATCGTCGGACGGCGGCGCCACCATGTGCAGCGGCTGCATGCCGACCACGCCGATGAAGGTCTGCATGGTGTTGTAGGTGAACATGCCGCCGCAGCTACCGATGCCGGGGCAGGCGTGGCAGGCGATGTGGTGGCGGTACTCGGCGTCCGGATGGCCGGCGACCTGGTAGGCGCTGACCAGGTCGATCGCCTCGCCGGTCTTGGGATCCATGCCCGGATGGATCGGGCCGTCCGACATGATGATCGAAGGGAAATTGTGCTCGAGCAGCGCGGCCAGCGTGCCGACCGGCGGCTTGTCGCAGGCGACGACGGCGATCGTGCCGGCAAGCCCGGTGGCGCTGAGATGCTCGCACAGCGAGTCGTTGGTGATCTCGCGGCCGATCAGCGAGTAGCGCATCTCGCGCGTGCCGTTGCGGATGCCGTCGGAGATGGCGATCGTATATTCCGGCTGGACCAGCCGCATCTTGAGCTGGTTGGAACCCTTGCCGATGCGCTTCGTCAGCTCGGCATGGATCGCCTCGACCTTGGCCATGACGCCGAGATAGCACTGGCTGTCGCCCTTGGTGCCGACGACGCCGACCGACGGCTCGTGGATCAGGTCCGGGTCGGTGCCGAGCGCGCGCGCCACCCCGATCGTCTGGGAGGAGCGTCCGGGATGCCGGTCGATGAGCACGCTGGTCGGTTTCATTGCGCTTGCCTTCAGGGTGGTTGGGTGCGGTCTCGATTTGGCCGGAAAATGCCCACCTCCTTGGGCCTTGGCAACCTCCGGCTGGGACCGCGCGGTCGTCTGCGGAACCTTATGTCGTGTCTCGACGTTGAGGTGGGGCGACAGCCGCACTAGGTTGCAGCGAGCCCGTGGGCCTCATGAGGGATGATCATGCGCCTTTTCAATCGTCGAACCGCCTTGTTTGCCGTGCCGTCCGCAATGCTCGTCTATTCGTCCATGGCGCTCGCGGTCGATGCCCTGCCGGACGCACGGTTCGTGGGCTTTTCGCAAGCGGTGAACGAATTCGACGTCGCGTCCGGCCAGCTAGCGCTCGCCCGGTCGACCAACGAGAACATCCGCGGCTACGCCAGCCGGTCGGTTGCCGAGGCCACGACGGCCGCCCAGATGCTCGCCAAGTCGCGGCAGGAAGCCGGCGTGTCGTACGCGCCCGACGGCGCCATGGGCCCCAAGACCGCCAATCTGCTCCAGCAGCTCAATGCGCTGCAGGGGCCGGCCTTCGACACGGCTTATGCCAATGCCCAGCTTTCGGTGCATACCGATGCGGAAGCGCAGCTCGGCGCCTACTCCCAGAACGGCAAGAGCGGGCCCCTGCGGCGCTACGCCCAGGAAATCTTTCCGAAGTCGCAGAGGCAGCTCGAGAACGCCAAGCGCATCGCCGGCGGCCGCTGACGCCTGAACAGATAGATCCTGTGCTACGCTCGGGATCTTTGCTTGTCCGTGCAATTCGAGAACGAGGTAACGCGCGCTCCATACGCCCTTCTCGCGTCATCATGAGTTTTTGCCGCTTGATCCGTGTTGTTTCGACATGGACCATGGCGGGAATCGCTTCGTGATCGTGGAGACTGTGCATGAGCCGTCCTGTTGCCATCGTCACCGGTGTCGGTCCCGGCACTGGAAGCGCGATCACCCGCCGCCTCGATTCCGCCGGCTATGCCGTTGCCATGCTGGCGCGCAACCGAGAGCGACTTGCCGCCTTCGAGGCGGAAATCGCGCACGCCAAGGCGTATCCCTGCGATGTCACCGACGAGGGGCAGCTCGACATCGTGCTCGCCGCCGTGCGGCACGATCTCGGGACGCCCGCCGTGCTGGTCCACAACGCCGTCGGCGGCGCGTTCGGCAGTTTCCTCGACATCGATCCCAAGGTCCTCGCCGCCAACTTTCAGGTCAACACGATGGCGCTGCTGCACCTCGCGCGCCGGCTGGCGCCCGACATGATCCAGGCGGGGACCGGCGCGATCGTGGTGACAGGCAACACGTCGGCGCTGCGTGGGCGCGCCAACTTCGCAGGCTTCGCGCCGACCAAAGCGGCGCAGCGCATTCTCGCCGAGGCGATGGCGCGAGAGCTCGGGCCAAAGGGCGTGCATGTCGCCTATGTCGTCATCGATGCGGTGATCGACGTCCCGTGGGCGCGCAAGCGCTATGCCGACGCGCCCGACAGCTTCTTCATCAAGCCCGCCGCCATCGCGAGCGAGGTCCTGCATCTCGTGCAGCAGGATCGCAGCGCCTGGTCGTTCAACGTCGAGGTCCGGCCGTTCGGCGAGAAATGGTGAGCCATGGCCGAGCTGCGCATCTTCTCCTACCTGCCCAACCCGCGGATCTGGAAGGCCACCATCGCCGCCCGGCTCAATGGCGTCGAGGTCGAGGTACGTGGTGCCAAGCCGCGCGAGCTCAGGGACTGGCTGTGGGATTTCGACGCCCGGCCGCTGTCGCCCCGCGAGCGTGAAGCATTCGCCGCCTCGGTGCGTGTCGGCAAGGTCGGCTTCAAGGGCGGCGAGCTGGTCAAGACCGATGCCTTCCTGGCGGCGCATCCCTTCGGCACCGTGCCGGCGGCGTTCAGCCCGGATGGCGCGACTGGCATTTTCGAGTCCAACAGCATCATGCGGACAGTGGCGCGGCTCGGCGCCGAGCGCGTCCCGCTCTATGGCCGAGATGCCTACGAGGCCTCACGCATCGACAGCTTCCTCGACGCCAGCCTGGTGTTCGCGCGAGATGCCCAGCACTACCTGCTGGCCTTGGGCGACGAGAGCTTCCCCGAGCATGTCCATGCGCGCGCCGCCGAGGCGTTCACCGTCTACATCGCCGGCATCGAGCAGGGGCTGACGGCGCGGCGCGCCTGGCTGGTCGGCGAGCAGATCACCTTGGCGGATATCTGCTTCGTGGCCGAGCTCTGCCTGTTCTCCAATGAACGTCTGCGCCGCCCGACACTCGAGAAACGCGGCCTCGCGCCGATCCTGTCCGACGGCTGGGAGCAGGCCCATCCTGGAGCCAGCGGCCATTTCCGGCGCCTGGCCAAGCATCCCGCTTTCGCGCCCGACGTCGGTCCTTATCTTGCGAAGCTTGAGAAGTGACCGCGGCGCGCAAGTCATTGACAGTGTCGCGACCACAGGAATGATCGGACCTCGACCGGGGAGGCCGATGAATTCCCACTCGTATGATGTCGCCATCGTTGGCGGCGGCAGTGCCGGGGTCGCCGCCGCTGTGGCCGCGGCCCGCGCAGGGGCGCGAACGGTGCTGCTCGAAAAGGCAGGGTGCCTGGGCGGCGCCTCCACCTTGCGCAATGTCCTCACCTATTGCGGCCTCTATACGCTGGCCGACGTGCCGCGACAGGCGGTTGCCGGCATCGCCGAGGAGGTGCTGCAAGGCCTGCGGCGGCTCGATGCTGTCACCGGGCCGCAGCGCCACCGCGGCGTCTTCGTCGTGTTCGATCCGGAAGCCGTCAAGCGCGTGCTCGACCAATTGTGCGCCGAGGCGGGTGTCGATGTATGCCTGCACGCCTTCGTGGCCGGCGCCACGCGGTCGGCGGGGCGGATCGTCGATGTCGCCTGGCACGACCACGGCGGCGAGCACCGGATTCGCGCCCGGGCGTTCGTCGATGCGAGCGGCGAGGGCGATCTCGCCAACCGCGCTGGCGCTGCGACCCGCTACGGCAACGACGGCGCGGTCAATCTCGGCACGCTCGGCACGCGGTTCGGCGGCGTTCCGCGCGATGTCGTCATATCCGCCGACCAGGTCGCCGCGGCCGTCCAGGCGGCGCGCGCTGCCGGGCGCGGCCCGTTCAGCAAGGACCGCAGCGTCATGACGCGCCTGCCGATCTCGGGCGACCTCGTGTGCTACCTGGCCTCGGAGGATTACGACCCGCGTGACTCGCGAAGCCAAAGCCTGGCCGAGCGGCGCGGGCGCGAGCAGGCCTGGGCCTATCTGGAGGTCATTCGCAGCCTGCCCGGATGCGAGAAAGCGTTTATCGCCGCGACAGGCCCTGAGTTCGGCACGCGCGAGGCCCGTCACATCGAGGCGGTCTATCAGCTCACCTGGCGCGACGTAGTCGAAGGGCGGCCGATGGCCGACAGCATCGGCCTCGGCGCCTGGGGCGTCGAATGGCACGACCGAACGACGTTCGAGAGCACCTTCGTCTATCCGCCGGGAAAGGCGGCCTATGAGATTCCGCTGCGCTGCCTGATGAGCCACGACACCGCGAACCTCCTTGCGGCGGGTCGCGTGGCCGACGCCGATCGCATGGCCGGCGCGAGCTTGCGCGTCATGGGCACCGCCTTCGCTACCGGCCAGGCCGCCGGCGTGGCGGCGGCGAGCCTGGCGGATCGCGGAACGGTCGACGTCGAGGCCGTGCGCCGCACGCTGCGCGCCCAGGGCGCCTTGATCGAGGCGGGCCAGCTCGCCGCGGCGGCGTAGGGCTGCTTTGGCTTGCTGCGATGATCATTGGCCTCCCCAGCTTCGCTGCTACGGAGTGGACACATCTCGACTTTCTCCCCCTGTGGCGCTGTAAACAGCGCCTGATCGGGGGAGGTGCGCCGTCATACGGGGCGGAGGGGGAAAGCCACAGCCGAGATTCCTCCGATTCCGACGTCAGACTCGGAAGGATCTCGATTTCGGCCTTCCCCCTCCGGCCCTCTGGGCCACCTCCCCCGTATGACGGGGGAGGTGAGGAAGATGTGTCCACTCCGTAGCGGCAAAGCTGGGGGGGCGCCGTCTTGCGGCGACGGAGGGGTCATGGATCTGACGAGGCATGACCCCTCCGCCCCGTGTGACGGGGCACCTCCCCACGTCGTGGGGAGGCGAATGAGAGGCGCTACGGCAAATACGGCATCGCCGGCGGACCGAGCTGCTCGCTCAGGATCGCCTGCGCGTCCTCGACGAAGTCGCACAGCAGCGCGCGCGTCTCGCGCGGATCGATGATGTCCTGGCCGGTCGCCTCGGCGGTGCGGAAGGGCGAGGCGAGTGCCTGCAGGCGCGCCTCGATCTCGCGCCGCTTGGCCTCGGGATCGAGCGCGCTGTCGATCTCGCGGCGATAGGCGGCCGTGGTGCCGCCGGCGATGTGCATCGACCCCCAGCTCGCCGACGGCCAGCAATAGCGGCGGAACATGCCGTGCGGCCGGTGCTGGCATTGACCCGCCACGCCGAACAGCCGGCCGACGACGACCGTGCACCACGGCATTCGGCTGAGATTCACCATCGTCATCAGACGGGCGCCGGCGCGCTCGATGCCCTGCTTTTCCGAATCTAGGCCGACCAGGAAGCCCGGCTCGTCGGCGAACGAGATCAGCGGCAGATGGAAGGTGTCGCAGAGCTGCATCAGCCGCATCACCTTGGAGCCGCCGGCAACGTCGGTCGCGCCGCCGCCGCGCATCGGGTCGTTGGCCATGATGCCCACGGGATAGCCGTCGAGCCGCGCCAGCCCAGTCACGCGCGCGCGGCCGTAGAACGGCGCGATCTCGAAGAACGAGCCGCGATCGACCACGTGATCGATCAGCTTGCGCACGGCGTAGGGCTTGCGGCGATCGCGCGGCACCAGAGACAGCAGGGCTTCCTCGGCGCGCGCCGGCGAATCGGATGTCTCGCCGCGCGGCGCCATCTGGTGAACGCTCGGCGGCATATAGGACAGCCAGCGCCGGATCTGGGCGAAGGCATCGGCCTCGCTGTCGGCGAGATTGTCGACGCAGCCGCTCACGCGCACGTGAATCTGGTCGCCGCCCAGCTCTTCCTTGGTGATGTCGTAACCCAGCGCTGCCTTCACGACCGGCGGGCCGCCCGGGAAGATCTGGCTGATGTCCCGCACCATGATCGAGAAATGCGACAGCGGCGCCTCGACCGCCGGCAATCCGGCGACCGAGCCCAGCACGGCCGAGACCACCGGCACGGTCTGCAGCAGCCGCACGTCGTGCTGGCCCCATTCGTTGCCGTCGGGCAAGTAGGTCCGGCCGATGGTCTCGAAGCCGCGCACGCTGCCGCCCGCCGCATCGAGCAGGCGCACATAGGGCAGGCGCCAGGCAAGCGCGCGCTCGACGGCTGTCGGTTCCTGGCCGATCGCGCCACGAAAGGCCGAGGAAGCTGAGCCGCCGCGCACAGTGAAGTCGCCAGCATTGACCACGACCTTGCGGCCATCGACGCGCATCGTGCCTTCGACCGAGCCCTTGGGCGTGAAGGCGGCGAGACGATTGCCCTCGTAGGTGGCGCTGCCGACCAGCCCACGGAATTCTCGGAACGAGCCGGAATCGGCCAGGACCTCGATACGCTCGCGCACCGTGAGCTTGCCGCGTTGGCGCTGGCGGGCGATGCCCTCGGGACCGCCCAGGGCCAGCGCCATCTCCTGACGTCGGCGCAACTCTTCGACTTCTTCCTTCCAGCTCATGGCTCGGCCCTCGGCTTCAGCGCGACAGACAGCGAGTATCGCCGCTGGGTGCCCGGCAGGAGAAGCGGCTCCTCGCCGCTCATTCCGCCAGCGATGCGTTCGCGGGAGCAGGGTACGCCGCGCGCCGCGCCGGCGCTCCTGCCGCCTCGGCTGGATGGCTGGCCATATCGGGAGGCATTGCCTTCATTCGATCGCTGCTTGCGCGACGTTACCGACAATTCTGCACGTCGATCCTGCGCTTGGGATGGAACGACGGCACCGAGTGCAAAGCCTGACGTCAGCCCACATGATCTTCTGGCCAAACTACTCGACACACCCAACGACACGAGCATGACTGCGAACGTCCAACACATCATCGTCATCGGAGCCGGCATCGGCGGGCTCGCCGCCACCTTGGCCCTGCAGCGCCGCGGCTTCAAGGTGACGGTTTACGAGCGCGGCTCGGAAATCCGTGAATTCGGCGCCGGCGTCGTCATTACGCCCAACGCCCGTCGTGCCCTGCGCGACCTCGGGGTCGACGAGGCGCTCGCGAGTCTTTCCTCCTCGGCGCCGATCGTTCGCACCTGTGTCTACAACACGGGCGAGGTCATCAGGGCGGATCGGAACGACGCTATCGCGGCACGGCACGGGATGGGCGTGCTCCAGGTCCATCGCGGCGACCTGCATGGCCTGCTGCTGCAGGCGGTTCAAGCCAACGACGCCGACGCGGTGCATGCCGAGCACGCCTTCGTGGCGCTCGACCAGGATGAAGCGGGGGTGTCGGTTGCCTTCGCCAACGGTATGCGCCGGCGCGCCGACGCGGTGATCGGCGCCGACGGCAATACCTCGGCCGTCCGCACCTTCCTGTTCCCCGGGGAGGATCCGAAATTCACCGGCCAGGTCGCCTTCCGCGCGCTCGTTCCCGATGAATTGGTTCCGCCGGTCGTTCGCGAGCGCGGCTCGGCGATGTACCAGGGGCCGCGGCGCTACCTGCTGCACTATCCGCTGCGCGGCGGGCGGATCATGAACTTGATCGGCTGTGGGCAGGCGCTGTCGTGGGAAGAGGAGGGCTGGGCGATCCCGGCGACCAACGAGGAGTTCCTGCACCACTATTCCGATTATGCGCCCGAGCTTCTGGCGTTGATCCGCGCCGTGCCGGCGGGCGGGCTGTTCAAATGGGGCTTGCGCGACCGCGAGCCGCTCGCGACCTGGACGCGGGGCCGCGTCGCCATGCTGGGCGACGCCGCGCATCCCATGCTGCCGTTCCTCGGCCAGGGCGCCTGCATGGCGCTGGAGGACGCGTTGGTGCTGGGGCGCGCCTTCGCCGCCGCCGGGACGGTCGACGAGGCCCTGGCACGCTACGAGGGCGCTCGGCGGACTCGCGGCACCAACGTCCAGCTCTGGACGCGCGAGGAGGGCATCACCCTGCAGGATCCGACGCGCAAGCGCCGCACCGCGCTCGATCGCGGCCTCTTCGACTACGATCCGGCGACCGTGCCGGTGTGAGCTCCTGGAGCGCCGGCATGCGCCCGACCTTGTGTGTCTGCAGGGCGGGTAGCACGTCGCGGGCGAAGCGGCGGATCTGCTCGATGAACATCTCGTGCAGCATAGCGCCTAAGGAAATGACATCTGCTCGCTACACGCAATTGTGCTTACCATGCTCTCGAAACAAGCGTGGCTACTCAAGACGGGCGGCACGAAGGCGCTCGGAGAAGCTTCTTGCGATGCCACGAGAACTTACGTGGATGCCAATTTCCTGCCGGAAATTACCGTCGGGAGGGTCCGCCGACAGCCAGTTCTGACTACTGACAACAATATTGTCATCATCCCAAGCGAGTACCTTTGCGTGAAGTCTAGGCCTTCGAATCGGTCGTACTACAACGCCTTCCGTAGCTGCGTGAAATGTGATGTCCGCTACATCACTTCCCGTGATCGGCCCACTCGGAGTTCCATAGTAGACCTCGGTGCGTACTCCTCGGGCGCGCGCAGCAGCAAGAGCTGGTGTCAATACCGTCGTCTCAGCTGCAACACCAAATCGATGACTCGTCACGAGAATACTTGCGGCCGCTTCATCTCGAGCCCGGCGTGTAAGCTCAGAGTGCTGTGCGCCTAGCAGGCTGCTGAAAAACTCTCAGCTGGCGAGTGATGTGATAGAATGCACTTGAGTGGAGGTCATATTCGATGCGTGGTTCGGATGAGCGTACGGGAGCGCTGTTTTCCTACGTGGACATGGAACAGCGCGTTCCGGTGAACCACCCGCTACGAGCGATCCGGTCAATCGTGAACGAGGTTCTTGGAGCACTCGACGGGGAGTTTGCAGCGCTCTACGCGGATACGGGCCGACCGTCGATTGCGCCGGAGCGGCTGTTGCGGGCGCTGTTGTTACAGACGTTCTACACGATCCGCTCGGAGCGTCAGCTGATGGAGCAACTGCACTACAACCTGCTTTACCGGTGGTTTGTGGGTTTGGGTGTCGACGAGGCGGTGTGGGTGCCGACGGTGTTTACGAAGAACCGCGATCGGTTGCTGGAGGCCGATGTTGCGCGCAAGTTTCTGGCTGAGCTTCTGGGTCATGAACAGGTGCGCAAGCTTCTGTCGGACGAGCACTTTTCGGTGGACGGGACACAGGTTCAGGCATGGGCATCGATGAAGAGCTTCCGGGCGAAGGACGGGTCGGATGAACCGCCTGGTCCGGGGCGCAATGGCGAGCGCGACTTCCACGGAGAGAAGCGCAGTAATGAGACGCATGTCTCGACGACCGATCCGCAGGCGCAGCTGCATCGCAAGGGCGCCGGCAAGGAAGCCAAGCTCGCCTTCCTGGGCCATGCGCTGATGGAGAACCGCAACGGGCTGATCGTCGATGCCGACCTGACGCAGGCCAACGGCATGGCGGAGCGTCAGGCTGCTCAGCGAATGATCGTGCGCCACTCGCCGGACGCACGACGCCTGACGCTCGGCGCCGACAAGGCCTACGACACAAGCGACTTCGTTGCCCATCTGCGGCAGCTCAACGTCACGCCGCACGTGGCGCAGAACGACACCAATCGGCGCTCCGCCATCGACGGGCGCACCACGCGACATGCCGGCTATGCGGTAAGCCAGCAGAAGCGAAAGCGCATCGAAGAGTCATTTGGTTGGGGCAAGACGATCGGCGGGCGAGCTATGGCCAAAAGTTGGTGACGGCCTGATCTGTCAGGCGGCGGCGGTTTCGGTCTGACGGTCGTTCGCCTTGGCGACGACCTCGAGCCCGTTGGAGAATCTCACCCCCAGGATAAGTTTTGGCAAGAGGGCGTGGCCATCGAGGCGACGCCACGTCTTCTGCGCGCCCTCGACCAGCTTGAACACCATGGCGAGTGCCGTCTTGTTCGAGAGGCAGCCTTTCGATCGGATGGTTCGGTGGCGGACGGTCGCGAACGTGCTCTCGATCGGGTTGGTCGTTCGCAGGTGTTTCCAATGCTCGGCAGGGAAGTCATAGAACGCCAGCAGCGCTCCGCGATCCTTGCGCAGGCATTCGGCAGCCTTTTCGTACTTGACCGCGTAGCCTTCGATGAAGGTGTCGAATGCGGTCTCGGCATCGGCTTTCGTCTCGGCCATCCAGATGTCCTGCAGCGCACGCTTGGCTTTCGGGTGTTGGCTCTTGGGCAACTTGGCCAGCACGTTTGCAGTTTTGTGGACCCAGCATCGCTGCTCGCGGGTTTTCGGCCAGACCTCGCCGAGCGCCTTCCAGAAGCCGAGCGCGCCGTCGGCGACCGCCAGCTCCGGCGCGATGGTCAGCCCGCGACGTTTGAGATCGAGCAGCAGCACGCGCCAATCGTGCGCACTTTCGCGAGTGCCGTCGGTGAAGCCGATCAGTTCCTTCGTGCCTTCCGGTGTCGCGCCGATGATGACGAGAATGCATTGCGCCTCGTCTTCCAGACGCGCCTGCAGATGGATGCCATCGGCCCATATGTAGACATAGCGCTTGGCGGAGAGCTCGCGCCTGGCCCAAGCCGCATGATCGTCGTGCCAGCCCTCCTTCAATCGACCGATCGCAGACGCCGAAAGTCCTGGCGCATCCTTACCGAGCAGGGCCGCCAGCGCCTCGGAGAAGTCGCCGGTCGAGATGCCCTTGAGGTACAGGATCGGCAGCAGCGTTTCGATCGATTTCGAGCGCCGCATGTAGGGCGGCAGGATCATTGACGAGAAGCGGATACGGCCGGGATCATCGGCTGACGCCGCGCGGTCACGTACGCGCGGTTGGCGAAGCGCGACAGGGCCAATCCCCGTCAGCACCTCTCGCTCAGGCAGATGGCCGTGGCGGACGACGCGTTGGCGCCCATCCAAGGTCTTGAGCTCGCCATGCCCGACGAGAAAATCCGCGACCTCCGCCTCGATCGCATGGCAAAGCAAGGAACGCGCACCACGGCGCAACACTTCGGTGAGGTGATCACTGAAAGTGCCCGGCTGAACCAGTTTGACGACGTTAGAATTCGACACGGCATATCACTCCTTCGATGGAGAAGTGGAGGCTTCAACTACCCCCACGATATGCCGCCTTCCTGATCTAAACCGTCACCAACTTTGGGCCATAGCTCTCGGCGGGCTGGCGCGGCCAATGCTGAGAGGGGTGAATAAGCTTCGCTTCAAATTCACTTTGACCATGGCCGGCTACAACTTGATCCGCATACCCAAGCTGCTTGCTGCTGCACCCTGACCCCCTCGATTGGAGAGCTGGCTCAGGCTTTGCTTCTCCATCCTCTTGCCGCGAGCAGCCTCGTTCTCATCGACACATAGTGTCCCCAATGAAAGCCGACCTTCATCCGATGCCATTTTCAGCAGCCTGCTAGGACGACCGATGCCCGAGCTTGGCCGTTGCTCCCTGGGTTGCTTGCTCTCAAATGAGAGGCTAGTGACGTCAGCTCTCCAGTAAACGCATTCCAGTGACCATTCCCTGCTCGCGAAAGCTCCGCAAGTTGAATCACCACATCTGAAATCAATAGTGGGTCACGAAATCGAAGAGATGCTTCAAAACTGTCGAATGACGTTGACAACCAATTGCATGATCCGACCAATGCGGTGAACCGTGCCGGTGTCCCATCGTCTCCAATCAACACCTTACAATGGGAGCCGGTCGAAAACGGATGCACTCGCAGCCGTTCTAGGCCAGCTCCGTCTAGCTTACTCTTCAAGCGCGTTACGGCTTCGCGAGTTGATCTGCGACCTTCGACAGACTCGTCCTGACCCCACATAATATCGACGGTCGCCCCTCGGTCTATTGCCACTCTGAATGAACTCAATAGATCATCAAATCGAGACTCTGCAATAAAGGTAGAGTGCAAAACTACACGGTGCCGAGAGCGACGCAGCAGTGAAATGAGCGCGTCCTTATGTTCCGAGCCACCAAGTACCAAGGCACTACCGGTCAGTGCCACTTGACGAACAACAGGGGCAGGGGTTGACGCTAGGTCAGCAGCACTTGAAACATGATACGAAGCATGAACCTGACGAGATCGTGGCGTTGCTGTCTGCGCAGCTACTTTGATCGCCCCAAACAACGACGCAGAGGCCCGCCCGCTTAGCCCCTCCACTTCACCATCCCGAACGGTGACTAGCGACCATCGCTCCGCAAGGCGATCCCCGTAGGTATCCATTGCCACGAATTTCTCATCATCTTGAAACAACGCTTCAATCAGTGGGTCAATTCCCTCAATTAAAAGTCTATCCGGTCGGCCTATCCAAACTATTGATTCGCGCTTTGAACGTTCCTCCACCATATGTGTGTGAAGATAAGGTAGCTCCCGGCTTCGAAATACCCCACCTGCAACTTGGTCCACGACAAAGCTCATGTTGCGGCTCATGCGAGACGATGCGCTTGGCAATTCGTCGCTCGCCGAGGCAACAAGCCCACTTTGGGTAGGCTGAAAGACAACGAGCCCAGCCTTCTGAACCATCTGAACCCAACCCGCTCGCATCAAGCGGATCAAAGACTCCACTACGATGCGCTGTGGCACGTTTGCTTGAATAGCAAGCTCCTTTGCTGCGAAGTTCTTTTTTGCAAGAGCTGTTAGCACCACGTGCTCCAATGCACTCCATGGCTTACCCTTATCAAAATGGAACTTCCGCCGGCCTTGTAGAATTGGAACCGCAACACGAACTACACTCATTTGGGTCTACTCCGATAGCAGTTGACCAAAAGGAACGACGCACGCAGTGCCTTTCTCTCCCTCAGCCCGTAACGCCACTAACATATGCTCCAAGAATGCTATGACAGCGCTGTTGTTTGTGTGTCGTGCTGCTTTTAGTACCGCATGTAGAAAATCCAAGGACCCCACTAAGATCATACGCCAGCGTGCCCTGCTAAGTAGCACATTCATCCGTCGAAAATCGCTCAAGAAACCAAGCGCGCTCCGAACACTTGAATGATGATTGTTTCTAACTAGTGAAATTATTACTATATCTGCTTCATTACCCTGAAATGAATCTACTGTTCCACAGTATCCGGAAAGTCCCACCGTCGGATGAAATCGAGATAAACGTGAATAAATAGACTGGTCTTCGTCGATGCGCTGCTTGAGACGCTTGACCTGTTCGGCGTATGGGGACAATATCGCCAGGCTAGGACGTTTAGGTATATCCGTCCTTGGTTCAACTAGTTTCAACAGCTCAACTATGGCTCGCCCCGAGCTATGGCCAAAAGTTGGTGACGGCCTGATCTGTCAGGCGGCGGCGGTTTCGGTCTGACGGTCGTTCGCCTTGGCGACGACCTCGAGCCCGTTGGAGAATCTCACCCCCAGGATAAGTTTTGGCAAGAGGGCGTGGCCATCGAGGCGACGCCACGTCTTCTGCGCGCCCTCGACCAGCTTGAACACCATGGCGAGTGCCGTCTTGTTCGAGAGGCAGCCTTTCGATCGGATGGTTCGGTGGCGGACGGTCGCGAACGTGCTCTCGATCGGGTTGGTCGTTCGCAGGTGTTTCCAATGCTCGGCAGGGAAGTCATAGAACGCCAGCAGCGCTCCGCGATCCTTGCGCAGGCATTCGGCAGCCTTTTCGTACTTGACCGCGTAGCCTTCGATGAAGGTGTCGAATGCGGTCTCGGCATCGGCTTTCGTCTCGGCCATCCAGATGTCCTGCAGCGCACGCTTGGCTTTCGGGTGTTGGCTCTTGGGCAACTTGGCCAGCACGTTTGCAGTTTTGTGGACCCAGCATCGCTGCTCGCGGGTTTTCGGCCAGACCTCGCCGAGCGCCTTCCAGAAGCCGAGCGCGCCGTCGGCGACCGCCAGCTCCGGCGCGATGGTCAGCCCGCGACGTTTGAGATCGAGCAGCAGCACGCGCCAATCGTGCGCACTTTCGCGAGTGCCGTCGGTGAAGCCGATCAGTTCCTTCGTGCCTTCCGGTGTCGCGCCGATGATGACGAGAATGCATTGCGCCTCGTCTTCCAGACGCGCCTGCAGATGGATGCCATCGGCCCATATGTAGACATAGCGCTTGGCGGAGAGCTCGCGCCTGGCCCAAGCCGCATGATCGTCGTGCCAGCCCTCCTTCAATCGACCGATCGCAGACGCCGAAAGTCCTGGCGCATCCTTACCGAGCAGGGCCGCCAGCGCCTCGGAGAAGTCGCCGGTCGAGATGCCCTTGAGGTACAGGATCGGCAGCAGCGTTTCGATCGATTTCGAGCGCCGCATGTAGGGCGGCAGGATCATTGACGAGAAGCGGATACGGCCGGGATCATCGGCTGACGCCGCGCGGTCACGTACGCGCGGTTGGCGAAGCGCGACAGGGCCAATCCCCGTCAGCACCTCTCGCTCAGGCAGATGGCCGTGGCGGACGACGCGTTGGCGCCCATCCAAGGTCTTGAGCTCGCCATGCCCGACGAGAAAATCCGCGACCTCCGCCTCGATCGCATGGCAAAGCAAGGAACGCGCACCACGGCGCAACACTTCGGTGAGGTGATCGCTGAAAGTGCCCGGCTGAACCAGTTTGACGACGTTAGAATTCGACACGGCATATCACTCCTTCGATGGAGAAGTGGAGGCTTCAACTACCCCCACGATATGCCGCCTTCCTGATCTAAACCGTCACCAACTTTGGGCCATAGCTCGCTCGCCCCTCATCAGGGTTATGCCACCGAGGCCCCCTCTCTGCGGTTCGAATACCCACTGCCTTCTGGATATAGGGCATATCGATAACGACAATTGGCTTCTCTGGAAGGCGAATCGGATCCAGAGAAACTACCGGGCAGAGCTGTGTATCAAACCGCTGCGCGGTGCGTGGATGGCTCTCTAGTTCGCCATTATAGAATGACTTCGAAACGACGCGAGCAATGGCGGGGTGCATCCTATGTTGCTGCGTCAATCGATGAGCAATCGGTCGAATGCCGGGGCGCCGCTCTTGAGCGCGAAATTCAGCTTCTATTAAGCGTTCGAAAAGTACTATGCACTCCATGGCAAGTGTGCAGAGCGCTGGAAAATCCGGATTCTCTTCATCTACTTCGTCTAATATCTCATCGGTTGAAGAATCACGGAGTGAGCGACTAATAAAGTCCTGACCTGCCAAAAGTGCCCTGCGGACTGAATCCGGATTTTCAAGAAGGCGAATCATCCTTTCCGAGTTGAAAGGAGATAGTTGTTTATGATCTCCGATCATGAGCCGTCGATGAGAAAGCAACAGTGGAGACACCAATTCTCCCCCGGTCGCTTTCCCGGCTTCTTCAACAATCGCCCAGTCGAATTGTCCCTTTTCGTCGATCAGTCTTTCAAGCTCAAACGAGTTCGTTGTTGCAAACACAACATTCGCAGCGCGAACTACTAGGCCTTCCAATGCTTGCCGGGCATGGCGCGGCGCACGTTCTGTGCGGTCTTGCGACAGACTACTTTCCCTAGCCATACTCTGGATGGCTCTCTGAAGGTGTTCAGGAGCTTGCGCGACTATCTCACTTTTCGCCAAGCGCTCGAGAATGAGCTGGGACTGCCGCCCGACTTCATAGGGTCCTGCTTCTTCGGTGCTATCTCTGGCACGACTTCTTACTATCAGAATATCACCATCGTCAGCACTAATAGAATTATACAGTTCTTCAAGTAAGTGATCGATGGCGGGATTACTTTGGGCGGTCAGCAGCAAACGTGACGTGGCATCCTCACGAAAGATTTTCTTCACAAGATCTCGCACTAGCCGCGTCTTTCCAACGCCCGGTGGACCTTGAATCAGAAACAATGGCAATGTCTCAACGAGCGATACCAGCGCCTTCTGCTTCGATTCATCGAGCTCGTGAAATGCGTCGTCTCTGTCTACTTGCTCGTGACTATCGAGGATGCGAAGACGTGGGTCGACCAGCATCTTGAGTAGCTCAGCGTGATCCGACAGGGCCCGCAGCGCCTTCAATCTGCGCCTAAATTGGCTGTCGCGTCCAACAAAATCACCCGGTATCAGTGTTGGGCTGGGAAGTGCGGTAGGAGGTGTAGGACCCTTGAAGGTGTAAATGTCTCGTCCGCCCTGGAAGGACTTTTTACTTATGAAGCGCCAAGTCGTGTCGGTTGGGTGGCGTTCTCCAACGTACCGCCCCTCTGTAAGTACCCATTCGTCTGCGCGTCGATCGTCGCGCAGGACTTCGTCAAACCGAACTGCCGGGGGTTGGAGTCCCAGGGCTTTGGAAAGCGCGTCTCTTTCAGGATCATGCCGTAGCTGGATCGATAGAACATAGTCATTTTCGATAGCATCTATGGTACTTTCGCGAGTCTCGACTGGGAAGGCGTCTGCAGCAGCAAACAGTGCTTCAAGAAATTGGCTAAGAGCGATAGCTTGATGTAGACGTTCTTCTCTCGTCGGCGCTGTTGTCTCAGCACTAAAACGTGATCTCAATTCCGACCAACTAGTTAGCTTTCCCCTTAGGCGACTAAAGCGATTGGCGGCATCTCGCGCTGTCATTACTTCAATCGAATTTGATTGAAGTCGAAAAGTGCCAATTAGATTTGTAGCGGCCGGATTTATTGCGTCACCTCGATCGCAGTAAGCGAAGTCCCACGTTGGTTCAGTTTATCCAGTAGGCGAGATGTAGGCACTTAGACGATAGAGTATTTTTTTCCCCTGAAGAAGCAGGCGAAAAGTCTCATCAGAAGGAGTCCTCACAGCCATGAGCAAAGGCTCATCTTGAAGATCTGAAGAGCTATGGCCAAAAGTTGGTGACGGCCTGATCTGTCAGGCGGCGGCGGTTTCGGTCTGACGGTCGTTCGCCTTGGCGACGACCTCGAGCCCGTTGGAGAATCTCACCCCCAGGATAAGTTTTGGCAAGAGGGCGTGGCCATCGAGGCGGCGCCACGTCTTCTGCGCGCCCTCGACCAGCTTGAACACCATGGCGAGTGCCGTCTTGTTCGAGAGGCAGCCTTTCGATCGGATGGTTCGGTGGCGGACGGTCGCGAACGTGCTCTCGATCGGGTTGGTCGTTCGCAGGTGTTTCCAATGCTCGGCAGGGAAGTCATAGAACGCCAGCAGCGCTCCGCGATCCTTGCGCAGGCATTCGGCAGCCTTTTCGTACTTGACCGCGTAGCCTTCGATGAAGGTGTCGAATGCGGTCTCGGCATCGGCTTTCGTCTCGGCCATCCAGATGTCCTGCAGCGCACGCTTGGCTTTCGGGTGTTGGCTCTTGGGCAACTTGGCCAGCACGTTTGCAGTTTTGTGGACCCAGCATCGCTGCTCGCGGGTTTTCGGCCAGACCTCGCCGAGCGCCTTCCAGAAGCCGAGCGCGCCGTCGGCGACCGCCAGCTCCGGCGCGATGGTCAGCCCGCGACGTTTGAGATCGAGCAGCAGCACGCGCCAATCGTGCGCACTTTCGCGAGTGCCGTCGGTGAAGCCGATCAGTTCCTTCGTGCCTTCCGGTGTCGCGCCGATGATGACGAGAATGCATTGCGCCTCGTCTTCCAGACGCGCCTGCAGATGGATGCCATCGGCCCATATGTAGACATAGCGCTTGGCGGAGAGCTCGCGCCTGGCCCAAGCCGCATGATCGTCGTGCCAGCCCTCCTTCAATCGACCGATCGCAGACGCCGAAAGTCCTGGCGCATCCTTACCGAGCAGGGCCGCCAGCGCCTCGGAGAAGTCGCCGGTCGAGATGCCCTTGAGGTACAGGATCGGCAGCAGCGTTTCGATCGATTTCGAGCGCCGCATGTAGGGCGGCAGGATCATTGACGAGAAGCGGATACGGCCGGGATCATCGGCTGACGCCGCGCGGTCACGTACGCGCGGTTGGCGAAGCGCGACAGGGCCAATCCCCGTCAGCACCTCTCGCTCAGGCAGATGGCCGTGGCGGACGACGCGTTGGCGCCCATCCAAGGTCTTGAGCTCGCCATGCCCGACGAGAAAATCCGCGACCTCCGCCTCGATCGCATGGCAAAGCAAGGAACGCGCACCACGGCGCAACACTTCGGTGAGGTGATCGCTGAAAGTGCCCGGCTGAACCAGTTTGACGACGTTAGAATTCGACACGGCATATCACTCCTTCGATGGAGAAGTGGAGGCTTCAACTACCCCCACGATATGCCGCCTTCCTGATCTAAACCGTCACCAACTTTGGGCCATAGCTCAGATCTGAACTTACTATCGACAGTTGTTCTGTGACGTCGGAAATCTCAATATCCGAGTCTACATTTTGTCCGATAAGTTCTGAAAGTGGGGCACCCGTGCCCAAGCGAAGAACCAAATGAAACTTGGGGTCTCGACCAGCAATCATCGCTCCAAGGGCGTGTAAGATTCCTTCAATATGTGCGGAGACGACCTCACCATCTAGACGATCGAGGGGTTCGGCCTGAACAAGGTTGCGCATCAATTTGACTTCTTCGGCGATCAGATGCTCCGATACACGAGACGCTGGTATCGATGAATCTGCGAGACGTCGAAGGTCAGTGCCAACCAATTCGGCGATTAGTGATCCAAGAGCCTTCCAGTCTTGCAAGAAGGAGGCCGGTTCTGCTGACGTCTGATGAGTGGCGGTTTGTGGAGAAGTCATGGTTGTTGCGGCACTCACCAACCGCAAAGACCATTCGAACCCGGTAAGCTGGAAGTCGATCTGTTCACCGCCAGTGGTCAGTATTGCCCATCGGTCGAGGTTCCGGTGGAGAAGACCCTGTGCGTGGAGTGTTTCTAGCCCTGCTGTGATGCGGAGCATGTTTTGCCAGAGCCTCGCTCTATTGGTAGGAGATCGCTGGTTAACAAGCCAATGGCCGCCAGTCGCGGTCCGCAAAATGCTTGCGAGCGGGCGCCTCTGGCCAGGTGTTAGCACGAGATAGAAACCACGGTCGTCGAGGCCCGCTTGTTGCAGTGCGGCAATGGAGCTGGCGGCGCCTGGATATCCACCTAACCGATGCAGTTGACGGACCTCATTGTGCCAAATTTCGCGGAGGTCAACGTCCTGAACGGAACTCGAACGTGGCCATAGCTTGACTAAGACTGGTGTTCCTTCGGCGTCGAAGCCGGCTATCAGACCAGGCTGCCCGGTGGTCTTCTCGGGCTTTCTGAGATAGGCGTCATCGAGTCGCAAAGAGTCTAGGAACCCACCGCGACGTCGCCTTGCCGGCCTACCCATGATGCTTCCCCAAGAGCTGAAACCACATCAATTTCTAGTAGCAAATTATTCGGTGAACCACACGCCGCAATCAACAGTTGATTCTCTGCGGATCGATTGACCAGAGACTGCCGGCAGGTCTGGTGTGTGGATCGCCTTCACCAAGTAGGCGCACCGTCTGACCGACAGGGGTGTGCACCACTATTCCGATTATGCGCCCGAGCTGCTGGAGCTGATCCGCGTCGTGCCGCCGGGCGGGCTGTTCAAGTAGGGCCTGCGCGATCGCGAGCCGCTGGCGACCTGGACGCGGGGCCGCGTCGCCATGCTGGGCGACGCCGCGCATCCCATGCTGCCGTTCCTCGGCCAGGGCGCCTGCATGGCGCTCGAGGACGCGTTGGTGATGGCGCGCGCCTTCGCCGCCGCCCAGACGATCGACGAGGCGCTCGCGCGCTACGAAGCTGCGCGCCGGACCCGCGGCACCGACGTCCAGCTCTGGACGCGCGAGGAGGGCATCACCCTGCAGGATCCGACGCGCAAGCGCCGCACGGCGCTCGATCGTGGCCTCTTCAACTACGATCCGGCTACCGTCCCGGTATAAGTTCCTCGGGCGCCGGGCCTGCGCTCGACCCGCTCGTCGGATCCGCCGGCCCCGCTCCAGACCGGCGGTGCCCAGGCGACGCCTGCGAGCTTCGTGTTCCTGTCGTCCCGTGCGCGATCGACGCACCGACATCATCGAGCGGGGGTGTCGACCAGCTCGTCCTTGCAGATCGCGCCGCCTTTCATGATGAGCTTCAAGGTCTTCTGCGGCTCGAGCAGGACGCGGAGGTCGGCCAGGGGATCGCCGTCGACCACCAGCAGGTCGGCGTGGGCGCCCGGGGCGATGGTGCCCAGCTTGCCCTTGTCCATCAGCAGCTCGGCGTTGACCGCGGTCGCCGAGCGCAGAATTTCGGCCGGCGAGTCGACTTCCAGGCGCAACTCCAGTTCCCGCAACTGGGACTTCTGCGCTTCCGGTCCCCACAGATCGGTGCCGAGGCCGATCGGCACGCCGTGCTTGCGCGCCCAGCGATAGACCTGCTTGCCGCGCGCGATCGTGTCCTCGAGATTATGCACGATGGCGTCGGGCAGATGCGTCTCGCCGGCACTTTCGACGCGCTGCACCAGGGAGATGAAGGTCGGCACGTAGAAGGCGCCGTGCTCGGCCATCAGGGCCACTGTCTCCTCGTTCACGAAGTTGGCGTGCTCGATCGAGCGCACGCCCGCCCTGAGGCAGCGCCGCACGCCCTCGTCGGTGTAGACGTGCGCCATCACGTAGGTGCCGCGCGCCTGGGCTTCCTCGACCACCGCGGCGAGCTCCTCGTTGGAGTACTCGTAGCGCGTGGCGTGGCCCTCGGCCGGGAACACCACGCCGCCGGAGGCGAACAGCTTGATCTGGGTCGCGCCCTTGCGCAGCTCCTCGCGCGCCGCCTTGCGCACGGCGTCGACGCCGTCGGCAATCGCCGACATGTTGGAGAACGGCCCGACATGGCCGCACGGATCGATCGCCTCGTCGGGCGTGCGGAAGTCGGCGCCGCCGCCGGTCTGGGTCAGCGCCTTGCCGGAATAGTAGAGCCGCGGCCCGACGATGTGCCCCTCGGCGAGCAGCCGCGCGGTGGCGTGGTCGGCGCCGCCGGCTTCGCGGATGGTGGTGTAGCCGTCCATCAGGCAATTGCGCAGGTAGTTGGCCGAGGCGATGGCGATCTCGGCCTGCGGATAGGCGATGTTCTTGGGGGTCAGCGACAGTCCGGTGATGTGCGCATGGGCATCGATCAGCCCCGGCATCAGCGTCCGTCCGCCGAGATCGATGACCCGGGCGCCCGCCGCAGGGATCGCGTCGCGTGAGACCGCGGCGATGCGGCCATCCTCGACCAGCACGCTGGTGCCGGGCTGCAGGCCGGTAGCGCCGTCGAGCAGGACATGGGCGTTGACGAACAGAGTCTGGCTCATGCGATTCCTTCCGGCCGGGCAGTTCGAGCGATAGCTTAGGTCGGGGGCCGGGTCTCGGGCCAGCGTGCTGCACAGGGCTGGCGGTCGGCGCGCGCATCGATTTCGATGGTGAGGTGCCACGTCGGTCGAGCGCCGCCGCCGGGCACTTCTTCCGCTCGGGCGAGAGCGAGGATCGCGAACGTGCGTTGCGATCGGATCGCGGACCGGGCAGGGTTGCCATCGTTCGCAAGGCCCGCATGTCCGATACAGCTCCGGCAAATCTGCAGAAGGCGTTTGCGCTCCATCGAAAGGGCGACTACCCGGCGGCGGAGCGGCTCTACCAGGCGATCCTCGAGGCCGCTCCGCAGCACTTCGATGCGCTGCACCTGCTCGGCGTGTTGCATGCCCAGACCGGGCGGCTGCCGCGCGCCGCCGAGCTGCTCGGGGCAGCGATCCGCGTGCGGCCGGACGCGGCGGCAGCCCAGTTCAATCTCGGCAGCACGTTGCGGCGCCTGGGCCGCCCAGCCGAGGCGCTCGCCTGCTTCGACAAGGCGGTCGTCCTCGACGAATCCTACGCCGACGCCCATTTCGGGCGGGCCAATGCGCTGCTGGAGCTGGGACGGCCGGCGGACGCCCTGGCCGGCTACGACCGGGTGATTGCCCTCGAGCCCGATCGCGTCGAGGCCGAGATGCGGCGTGCGACGACCCTGAAGGCGCTCGGCCGCCCCTCGGAAGCCCTCGATGGCATCGACCGCGTCCTGGCGCGCAAGGGCGACCGGGCCGAGCTGTACCGTTTGCGCGGCCAGTTCCTCACCGACTTGCAGCGGCTGGAGGAGGCGATCGCCAGCTACGACCGCGCGATCGAGCTCGATCCGCGCGACGGCGAGTCCCTCAGCAACCGCGGCAGTCTGTTGCGCGACCTCGGCCGCCTGCGCGACTCCCTGGCGAGCCATGATCGGGCGATCGCCATCCGGGCGGATCGCGCCGAGTTCCACGTCAATCGTGGCGCGACCCGCACCGCCTTGCGGCGTTTCGAGGACGCGCTGCGCGACTACGATCGGGCGTTGGCGCTGAAGCCGGACCTTGCCGAGGCCCATAGCAACCGTGGCGCCGTCCTGCGCGAGATGGACCGGCTCGACGAGGCGCTCGCCGCCTACGACCGTGCGATCATGCTCGCCCCCGATCTCGCCGTGGCCCACAGCAATCGCGGCATCGTCCTGCGGCAGCTCGATCGGCTGAGCGAGTCGCTCGCCAGCCACGACAAGGCCGTGGCGCTCGCGCCCGGCAACGCCGAAGCGCACAGCAACCGCGGCGTCACCTTGCAGGAGCTGCAGAGGTTCGACGAAGCTCTGGCGAGCTGCGACCGCGCGCTCGCGCTGGCGCCGGATCTCGCCGCTGCTTACGTCAATCGCGGCATCGTTCTGCGGCAGCTCGATCGGCTGGGCGAATCGCTCGCCAACCACGACAAGGCCGTGGCGCTCGCGCCCGGCAACACCGAAGCGCACAGCAACCGTGGCGCCATCCTGTTGGAGCTGCAGAAGTTCGACGAAGCCCTGGCGAGCTACGACCGCGCGCTCGCATTGCGTGCCGACTGGCGCGAGGCGAGCTGGAACAAGGCACAGTTGCTGCTGCTCAGGGGGGATTTCGAGCGTGGCTGGCCGCTCTATGAAGTGCGCCGGCAGAAGCCGGAGTTTCCGGCGATCGGCGATCCTGCGATCCCGCCATGGCGCGGCGCGGGCGACCTGGCGGGCAAGTCGGTCCTGGTGCATTGGGAGCAGGGGTTCGGCGACACGATCCAATTCTGCCGCTACCTGCGGCTGCTGCTGCTACGGCGGCGCGCGGCGCGTGTCGTGTTCGCCCCGCAGCGTTCGCTGATGGGCTTGATGCGCAGCCTCGGACCGGACATCGAGATCGTCGATCCGACCGAGCCGCCGCCGCGCTGCGATGTGCGGATTCCGTTGCTGAGTCTGCCGTTTGCCCTTGGAACGACGCTGCCGACGATCCCGTCGGAGGTGCCTTACCTGCGGGCGGAGGACGATCGGGTTCGCCGATGGCGCCAGCGTCTCGCCCCGACGGGCCTGCGTGTCGGCATCGCCTGGCAGGGCAACCGGGGGCCGGTCGATCGCGGTCGATCCTTTCCGTTGGCCGAGCTCGCCGGCTTGGCGCGCGTGCCCGACGTGCGCCTCGTCAGCCTGCAGAAGGGCGAAGGGCTGGAGCAGCTCGCCAACCTGCCGGACGGCATGCGGGTCGAGGCACCAGGAGAGGATCTCGACGCCGGCCGCGAGGCGTTCCTGGACACCGCGGCCATCTTGACGCTCTGCGACCTGGTCGTGACGTCGGATACGGCCATCGCCCATTTGGCCGGCGCACTCGGTGTCAGGACCTGGGTGGCGCTGAAGGCAGTGCCGGATTGGCGCTGGATGCTCGAGCGGCCCGACAGCCCGTGGTACCCGACGATGCGGCTGTTCCGTCAGACGTCGCCCGGCGACTGGCGCTCGGTATTCGGCGAGATCGAGGCCGAGCTCCGGAAGCTCGTCGGGGCGGGCAGGCAGCCGGGCGAGGCCGGCGCCGCGCCCCGGATCCCGGTGTCCTGGGGCGAGGTGATCGACAAGATCACCATCCTGGAGATCAAGCGGCAGCACCTGAAGGACGCGCAGGCGCGCGCCAATGTCGTGCGCGAGCTGGAATTGCTCGCCGCCGTTGCGGATCCGCAACTTGCCGCGTCGTCCGATCTGATGGCGCGGAAGACGGCGCTGCGCGCCGTCAACGAGGCGCTGTGGGATGTCGAGGATGCGCTGCGCCGGAAGGAGGCAGCGGGCTGCTTCGACGACGAGTTCGTGGCACTCGCCCGATCGGTGTATCGCCAGAACGACCGGCGAGCGGCGATCAAGCGGCAGATCAACGAGCTTCTCGCCTCGGAGATCGTCGAGGAGAAGAGCTACCAGCCCTACTGATGTCGCCCCTCGACGGCCCGTCTGCCGGACGTTCGTGGGCTCGGCAGCGCGATCGTCGGGTCCGGTCCATTCGGGCGGCGAGGCGCAACTGGCTCGAAGCGCGCACACCCTCAAGGAGAGAAGGTGGCCTCGAAAAATCCCCGCGTGAGCGCGCGTACCAGAGGCAGATTGATCAGTGTATGCGGCGCGCCCGGCACCAGCACGATGGCCGCGCGCTTGGCTTCGGCGAAGACGGCGGCACAGTGGCCGACGGCGGAGGGATTGCCCAGCCAGCCATTGGATCGAGAGAAGAATGGATCGACCGAGCTGATGACGTTGAGGAACGGTTGGTCGGCGATGACCTCGGTGCGATGCGCCTCGACGAAGTAATTGTCCTCGCAGCTCCAGGCGAAGACCACGCGCGCAGCAAGGCTTTTGTCGCCGAAGCGGGCAACCGCGGTCGCGCCTTCGCTCGTGCCGACCAGCGCGATGCGGGAGGGATCGGCCCACGGCGCGCCGCGTAGCGCCGCCAGGCCCAGCTTCACCTCCGAGGAGCGCAGGGCGTGGATGCGCTCGTAGACGTCGCGCCCGACCGGCGAGCTGTAGGTGATGCGGTCAGGCAGGGCGAACGAATCGGGCGCAAGGCTCGCGATGCCCAGGCCGGCCAGCCACTTCTGCCATTCGGCGATGGCTGCGAGCTTCAAGCCCGACGATCCGTGGAGAAGGAGCACGGCAGGCACGCGCGCGCCGCCGGTCGCCGGCCGGTCCTTCCAGCTTCCGAGATAGTCGACGCCCGCCGTTGCGGCCTTCGGCAGCGCGAGCTGGCCGCGCTCGACGACATCGATGGCCGACTGCGGCGTATGGACGAATGCGCTGCCTTCGGTCTTGCCGACAGGCTGTGCATGCGACCATCCGCCGAGCGCGAGCCCACAAACCGCGACGACGACAGCGACGACCCGAACCCCGATCCGCATTGCTTCTTCCCATTCGTAAGGCCTGCGTCCAATTGACCAGCCTCGGCGCGAGGACTCCACAAAAATATTGTGGTAATTCACTTCAAAAGTGACTTAGGCGTCAAGTTTATCGGCGTACCGAGCCGGCAGACGTCGCGAGAGGAGGAACGATGACCACGCAACGGCTCTACCAGCTACCGGTCGACATCACGCAGTGGCACTTCGACGGGGCCACCGAGGTGCTGTTCAACTGGGAGTACGATGACGGCTCGGCGGACCTGCTCGGCCTCTACGAGAAGGGCAAGCAGCAGCAGTGGGACACCAGCACCCGCATCGATTGGAAGCAGGAGCTGTTCGAGGACAATCCGATGGGCATGGCCGACGAGACCATCCCGATCTACGGCTCGCCAGTCTGGGCGAAGCTCACCGAGAAAGAGAAGAATTGGCTGCGCTTCAACCTGCAGTGCCACACGATCTGCCAATTCATGCACGGCGAGCAAGGCGCGCTGATCGCGACCGCCAAGATCGTCAGCACCGTGCCGGACATGAACGCCAAGTTCTATGCCGCCACCCAGGTGATGGACGAGGCGCGCCACGTCGAGGCCTACAAGCGCCTCATCCACGAGAAGTTCAAGGCTGCCTACCCGATCACCAAGTCGCTGCAGAACCTGCTCGAGCAGACGCTCGGCGATCGGCGCTGGGACATGACCTATCTCGGCATGCAGGTGATGATCGAGGGCTTGGCGCTGGCCGCCTTCCAGCGCATCCGCGATAGCGCCCGCAACAACCTCGCCGCGTCGATCAATGCCTACGTCATGCAGGACGAGGCGCGTCACGTCACCTTCGGCCGCATGGCGCTGCGCGAGTATTACCCGCAGCTCTCCGACCACGAGCGCGCCGAGCGCGAGGAGTTCGCCGTCGAGGCGCTCTATTTCATGCGCGATCGCTTCAACCAGGCCGAGGTCTGGGAACGCTCCGGGCTGCCCGTCGACGAGCTTACGAAGTACGCTTACGAATCGGGCGCCATGCAGGCCTTCCGCACGCGCCTGTTCACCCGCATCGTGCCGATCCTCAAGGAGATCGGCCTGTTCGGGCCGAAGGTGCAGAAGGCGTTGGGCGACATGGGCGTGATGGAATACGCCAAGATCGACGTCGAGAAGCTGATCGGCAACGACATGAAGGTCGCCGACGATTTCGACGCCAGGAAGTTCGTCGAGAAGGCCATCGCGCCGGTCGCGGCGTAGATATCGCCCGGGAATGACGGGCGAGCGTCGGTCCTCGTCCAGCCGGCGGACTTTGCCCATCCTCCGGACACGGCAGCGGCGCCTCTCCCGATCGGGAAGGCGCCGTGCGCGGGGCGTCCGTCAAGTCAGATCAGCCTGGGCGCAATGGGGGTCGAGACGGACGGCGAGGCCAGGTTCGTGCTGATGTAGGTCGGCCTGACGTACGTCGGCGCGGTGTAGCTGCTCTGCAGCGTCGTGCTCGACGACATCGTGGCGTAGTTGGTGACGCCGCCGGCGACGGCCGCGATCTCGTTCAAGTCCAGTTCGACGATCTTGTTCTGCATGACACTCTCCTGTTTCCGTCGCGGCGGCAGGATGCCGTCTGTCGATGAGGAGAGAGTATCGGGTGCGCGTTGCCAGAGGATTGTGTGAAGCCGTCGATTTGTTTCGCCGGTTTCGCTGCGGCCGCGCGGAAATCCGCGCGCAGGGAGGCATTGTTGTGACCCCAAGAAAATCGATCGTGCCGGTGATCGTTGCAGGTGGCTGGCTCCTGGCGACCGCGACCTACGCTCAAGACAGCAGAGTTCAGAACGGATACGCGTTCGCCGAGGCCCATTGCGCATCGTGCCATGCAATAGGCCGCGTTGGAGAAAGCCCGCTGCGCACCGCACCGGCATTCCGCACGCTGCATCTTCGCTATCCCGTCGAAAGTCTCGCCGAGGCGCTCGCCGAAGGAATCGTGACGGCGCATCCAGCCATGCCGCAGTTCCGATTGGACGTGGCCCAGATCGGCGATCTCATCGCCTACCTGAAGTCGCTCGAACGATGAGCCCGCGAAGTTCGCGACGCCCGAGGCGTCGCCGCACGGCATGTTCGATCTATGCGGCGCCGGTCTTGGCCCGAGACAGCATGTCGTCGAGCAGGGCCCGCGAGCGGCTGCGATCGAAGAAGCGCTGGATCATCTGCTTGTTGCGCGCCGCCGAGGTCAGGTAGAAGCGCTCGTACAGGAAGCCTCGGCCGCCGAGGGACGAACCGACGAAATCCCAGGCCAGGCGGAACACCGCCGCCCGCTCGTCGGCCGCGACGCCGTCGGCGCCGCCCAGCATCTCGTCGATCAGCGGCCGCAGGCGGGGATCGTCGAGCTGCGCACGGGTGGGTGTGGTGAGCAGATTGTGGCTGCCGATCAGCGTGATGATCTCCGCTATCCGCGGCATCCAGATGGGCAGCATTGCCCGCATGGGGTCCAGCGCCGCGCCATTGGGAAACCACACGCCGTCCGCGCGCTCGCGGGCCTGCTCCAGCGACAGCTCCAGGGCGTTGGCGGTCATGCGCACATAGCAGGCCATCTCGCCCAGCATCTCCGTCGTCGCCGGCGAGTGATCGCCGATCATCTCTGCCATGCGGGTGGCCAGCCCGTAGGCGAACTCGAGCTTGGTGAGCGCGCGGATGGTCGACTGGGTGACCATGCTCGTCGCGTAGCCGGTCTCGCGCATCGAGTTGTAGATGTCGACGTCGCCGTCGATGAAGACGCGATCCCACGGCACCAGCACGTCGTCGAAGATGCAGAAGGCATCCTGCTCGTCGAAGCGTGACGACAGCGGCTTGTCGAACGGATCCGCTCCGGGAGCCGACGCCGAGTCGCGGCACAGGAATTTCAGGCCGGGCGTATCGAGGGGAATGGCGAAGGCCAGCGCATAGTCGGTTGCGCCGGGTGGAATGGGTTGCCCCGGATAGACCGTCTGCTCGTCGGCGAACGGCGCGAGCGTGGCGAGCACGCGTGCACCGCGAACGACGATCCCGTCGGCCGTCTCGCCGACCTTGCGGATGGTGACCTTGTTGCCGAGGATCTGGCTGTCGGTCCGCTTGTCGGTGGTCGGCTGGATGATCGTATGGGTGAGCGAGATATCGGCGTCGGCCAGGCGGCGCTGGAACTTCACGAGGTTCTCGGCCCCTCGAGTGTTGCGTCCGTCGGCGCCGGCCCACACGCGCGGCGCCGAGGCGAAGGCGGCGAACTTCATGTTCATGTAGTCGGGGGTGCGGCCCATGATCCCCATGGAGCCTTCCGACAGCCGCACCAGGCCGGCATGACGCTTGCGGAGATCGTCCTTGGAACGCGGCATCATGTGGCTGACGTTGGTCGGCTGCCCGCTCTCGGGATGCTCGAAAAGACACTCGGCTGCATAGGTGTGCTGGCGGTCGAACATCGCGGCCAGGCTCGCGGCGCCGCCGCTGAGCTTGGGATGCGCGGTGACATCCTCGATCTTCTCGCCGTCGACCCAGATTTCCCGCTTCGTCCTGCGCAGTCCGTCGAGGAATTGCGATCCCGTGCGTGCACCCATGCCAGCTCCTCCGCCTTTCTTGCTTTATGGAACGATCACTCCATAATGGTATGATTACTACAGATGATATCGGCAAGATCAAAGTGACGAAGGGTGTTGCCCGTCGACGGAAGCAGGTTGTCCAGCGTGTCGTGCGGGCCGAGGCGGGCACCGGCGTCCGTCTCCGGAGGAGGCGTGGCGCCGAATCGCGGCTGCGCATTCTCGAGGCGACCTTCGAGCTGGCGCACGAGCTCGGCTATCAGGGCACCTCGATTGCGAAGGTGGTCGAGCGTTCGGGCCTGCCGGCCAGCTCCGTCTACTGGCATTTCGCCGACAAGGACGCGCTGTTCGCGGCGATGATCGAGCACAGCTTTTCGCAATGGGCAGCCAACCTGCCGAAATGGACCGCGCCGGCCGCGGATGTCTCGCGTCGCGACGAGCTGGCGCGGCGCATCCGCTCGGCGATCGCGAGCATCGCCACCAGCCCCGAGTTCTGGCGTCTCGGCTTGATCCTCTCGCTGCAGCGCCAGCCGGGTGAGCTGCAGGCGCGACGGCTGTTCGAGCAGATCCGCCGGCGCGTGATCGCCAACATGACCGACTTCTGGCGGCAGGTGCTGCCGGGCCGGTCCGGACGCCGCGCAGCCGGCCTACCCGATTTGCTGGCCCGCTTCACCATGGCGACTGCCGACGGCCTGTTCGTGTCGGCCCAGATCGACAGCGAGCAGGACCACGACCGCCTTGCCGATCTCCTCGCCGACATGCTGGAGGCAGCGGCCGTCCGGCTCTCCTGACGAAGCCCTGAATGAGACTGCATCCAGCACACCTCCCGCGTATGACGCGAGGGCATCTACACATCTCATTTTCCTCCCCCGTCATACGGGGGAGGTGCCCCCATAGCGGGCGGAGGGGGAGGGCCACAGTCGAGATGCTTCGGATTCCTCCGACGTTGGGATCGGAGCGATCTCGTTTGCGGCCTTCCCCCTCCGGCCCTGCGGGCCACCTCCCCCGTATGACGGGGGAGGCATTCGAGATGTGTGGTTGCCCTGACGCCATACGGGGGAGCGCGACGCCATTGAGCGACGGCGCCGGGTTGGCTAGAAGCGGCAAGCCTTCCTGCAATCCCGACTATCTCCGGTTCCCGCTTCATGCTGCAGAGTCCTGTCCTCCAGCGCGCCGAGTTCGGCCGCGTCTCGGTCTTCTTCGGCGCGAAGAACGGCAAGTATCCCGACGGCAACCAGGTCCTGGTCGAGGGCGCCGATACGCGCGCCGCCTTCGATACGCCGATCGTCGCCAATCATATCGGACCTGCATTCGACGCGACCGAGCTCGTGATCCTGGGGCACGTGCACGAGGACCACATGGCGGGCCTGCACCGCCTGCCGAAGGTGGCTGTGCACGTTCACGAGGGCGACCTCGCTGCGGCGCGGAGCTGGGCGGGGCTCGCCGCCTCCTACGGCAGCAGCGAGGCCCGCCTGCCGGAGATGCTCGCCAAGTTCCAGCGCGACTTCTTCTACGCGCCGCGCCCCGATGCGATTTCCTACCGCGATGGCGCCGTGTGGGACCTGGGCGGTGGCGTGCGCGTGCGCGCCATCCACATGCCGGGCCATACCGCCGGCCACTGCGTGCTGTTGGTGGAGCCCGAGGGCGTCGCCTTCATCGGCGACATCGATCTCAGCGGCTTCGGCCCCTACTATGGCGACGCGACCTCGAGCCTCGGCGACTTCCGCCGCACGCTGCAACGCCTGCCGGAGGTTCCGGCGCAGGTGTGGGTCACCTCGCACCACCGTGGCGTCTACACCGACCGCGAACGCTTTCTTGGCGACCTGGCCGCGTTCGCAGCCAAGATCGACGAGCGCGAGCAGCGCCTGTTCGGGTGGCTCCGCGAGTCGCCGCAGACGCTCGAGGCACTGATCGCGCGGCGGCTGCTCTACCCGCCGCATATCCAGGAGCTCTGGGTGGACGACGCCGAGAGGCGCACGATCGCACAGCATCTCGACGAGCTGATGGCCGATGGCCGCGTACAGCGGGATGCCGAGGGCCTCTATCGGGCGCACTGACCGTGGAGGGCATGCGCGCACCGTCTCGAGCGTCGGCCCTCAGCACACCGGCTCGAATTGCGCCGCGATCGTGCACACGCGTTCCTTGATGCGCGCCAGATTGTCCGCGCGCGGCAGCTCGGGGCGCTGGCCGTACCAGCCGATCTGCGCCAGGTCGCGGATCAGCAGGAACATCGGCAGCAGGGCGAGGTCCTGCTCCGCGATGGGCCGCACCGAGCGGTAGCCAGCGACGAGGGCGTCGCGGATCGCCGCAAACGCGGCATGGGTCTGATACCAGACCAGGGCGACGGCGAGGTCGTACTGGTGCCAGCCGAAACCGGCATCGTCGAAGTCGATCACCGCCGCATGGCTGCTGCCGATCACCACGTTGCGTGGATGCAGGTCGGCGTGGATGAGGCTGAAGGTCCTCTTGGGCCTGCCGTAGCGCACGAGCGCGGCGCGCAGCGTGTCGCGCGTCCGCAGCAGCAGGCTGCGCTCGGCGGGCGACAAGACCGGATGTTCCCAGAACGGACCCCAGAACGGTGCGGGCCCCATCAGGCCGTCGGCGTCGAGCGCGTGCCGCCGGAACCCGGCGGGCGGCGTCCAGCCCGTCGCCTGGCCGTGCATCGCCGCCATCAGCACGCCGAGCTGGGCGAAGTGGCGCGCCATCGCGGCGGGATCGGTCTCCCGCGCCACGACATGGTCGAGCAGCTCGCCGTCGACCCAGCGTGCCAGGCCGGCCCAGCGCCGTTCGCCGGTGGCCGGAATGTCGACCTGCGCGAAGCTCTCGCCGTTCAGGGTCGGCAGCGGCTCGGGCGCCGCGATGCCGGCCTGGACCAGGGCGCGTGTCCAGAGATGCTCCGATCTCAGCTCGTCGATGTCGTGGTACCAGGGCCGGTGCAGGCGCAGCACCAGCGGGGTGCCGTCGCGCGCATCGGTCACCCGGAAGGTGACGTTTTCGCTCAGGTTGACGAAGCTGAGGTCGGCCGGGGCGACGCCGAATGCGGCGAGGGCCTGCCGCGCGGCTGGCGCATAGGCCTGCTCGGCCTCAGCCTCTGCGCTCATGCCGCGACTTCGGCAATGGTCTCGTCCCAGGCATCCAGGAACGATGCCGCGTTCTCGGCGGAGAAGACGAGGGGCGGCCTGAGCTTCACGACATTGGCGAAGGCGCCGGCGTTGCTGGTCAGGAAGCCCTTGTCCTTCAGCCGGTTGATCACCCGCTTGGCGAGCTCCATGTCGGGCGATCCGTCGGCCGGCTTCACCAGCTCGACGCCGACGAACAGGCCGTGGCCGCGCACGTCGCCGATTGCCGCACTGGCGCCCTTGCGCTGGGTCAGCGATGCCTTGAGAGCCGTGCCGACGGTGGCGACGTTGGCACGCAAGTCCCGATTTTCGATCTCGTCCAGCACCGCCATGCCGACCGCCGCCTGCAAGGGCGAGGAGGCGAAGGTGTTGAAGTAGCGCGTCCTGGCGCGAAACGTCTCGACCAGGGCGCGGCTCGCGGCGGTGGCGGCGAGCGGCAGGCCGTTGCCCATCGGCTTGCCGGTGACGACGATGTCGGGCGTGAAGCCGCTCACCTCGTAGCCCCACCAGGTGCCGGTCCGTGCGTAGCCTGCCTGCACCTCGTCGGCGATGACCAGGCCGCCCGCGGCGCGCACCATGGCGGCGGCGCGCGGCATGAAGCCGGTTGGAATGTCGGGCAGGCCTTCGTTGGCGAGGATCGAGCAGACGATCAGCGCGGCGACACCTTCGCCGTTGGCCTGCAGGGCGGCGATGGCCTCGCCGAGTCGAGCCAGGTAGGCATCGCAGAGCTCGGCTTCGCTCAGGTTGGCGGCAATCGGGCGGTATTTCTCGGGAAACGGAAAGGCGCGCACTGCCGGGTTGGCATTCGCGGCCGGCTGCTGGCCGATGCGGGTCAGGGCGCCGACCAGCTCGCTGTTGCCGTGATAGGTCGCGTTGGTGCAGAGGATGCCGCGCTTGCCAGTGGCGAAGCGGGCCATGCGCAGCGCCACCTCGTTGGCCTCGGTGCCGCTGCAGCTCAGGATGACGCTCTCGATCTCGGGGCCGTGCAGGGCGGCAAGTCGCTCGGCAAACGCCACGACGCTTTCGTGCAGGTAGCGGCTGTGGATGTTCAGCGTCGCCTGCTGGCGCGCCATCGCCTCGACGACGTGCGGATTGGCGTGCCCGACGCAGGGCACGTTGTTGTACATATCGACGTAGCGCCGGCCGTCGGCATCGAACAGGTAGATGCCTTCGCCACGCACGATATGCAGTGGCACTTCGTAGAACAGCGGCGCGCCCGCCCCCAGGGCAGCATTGCGCCGCGTGAGCAGATCGGTCGTGTCGGTCATCTCCCCTCCGATGTCAGCCGGTCGTCCGGTGCGATCCTCACCCGCAGGAGGACGAGTATAGCGACAAGCCCGGTGGATGCCGCCTGAAAGCCGACCAAGGGGCTTCGTACCCTTGTTCTTCGGCCTGTCGCGGAGTCAGGATCGATGTAGCCGACCGAACATTGTCGGAGAACCGTCATGAACGCGCCTCCCGCCGTCGCAGCGGCCAATTCAGCGAGATCCTTGCGCGCAGAAATTCGCGCCGGCCGCCACACGACCGTGACCACTGGATTGGCGCCGGGTCATGTGCAGGCCAATCTGGCAATTCTGCCGGCCGACTGGGCCGACGAGTTCGCGGCATTCTGCGCGGCCAATCCCAAGCCCTGCCCGCTGATCGCGCGGAGCGAGCCGGGCGATCCCACCTTGCCGGGCCTGGGGCACGACATCGACATTCGCCGCGACGTGCCGCGCTACCGGGTGTTCCGCGACGGCGCGCTGGTGTCGGAAGAGACCGATATCGGCAGCCTGTGGCGCGACGACCTGGTGGCCTTCGCCCTCGGCTGCTCCTATTCCTTCGAAGCGGCGCTGCTCGGCGCCGGCGTCCCGATCCGCCACATCGAGCAGGGCAAGAAAGTGTGCACCTACCGCACCGGGCTCGACACCGTGCCGGCCGGCCGCCTGCATGGAAAGATGGTGGTGTCGATGCGCAACTTCACCGTCGCCAACGCCATCCGCGCCATCGAGATCACCTCGCGCTTTCCGCGCGTGCACGGCGCGCCGATCCATTTCGGCGATCCCGCCGCGATCGGCATCGCCGACATCGAGCGGCCCGAGTTCGGCGGCGAGCCCGATATCCGTCCCGGAGAGGTGCCGCTGTTCTGGGCCTGCGGGGTGACGCCGCAGACGGTGATCGAGGCGGCCAAGCCGCCCTTCTGCATCACCCACAAGGCAGGGCATATGCTGATCACCGATCGGCTCAACGAGGAGTTCCGAGACGGTTGATCGCGTCGGACCGCGAGCCCGGCGTCGACCCCAGGGGCGCCGTCCCGAATAGGGGCGCCCCTAGGTTGTCGACCGGATTCCCGCTACACTTGATCACCGATGGCCGTTGCAAGGGAGCAAGTCGATGACAACGCAGACCAGAGGCCGCATTCGTCACGTCGCCCTCAGCGTCAAGGATCCGTGGGAGACCGCCGAGTTCTACAAGCAGGCCATGGGCCTGCAGGAGGTCACGGAGCTCGATGGTCCGTTGGCCGAGGGCGTGTTCCTGACCGACGGTGTGGTCAACCTCGCCATCCTTCATTTCAAGAGCGACGAGGCCTCGCAGGGCACCGGCGTCGACTATGTCGGCATTCACCACATCGGCTTCTGGGTCGATGACGTGGTCGAGCAGGGCAAGATCGCGCGCAACACCGGCGCGACCTGGATCATGGGCGACACCAACAACCCGAACGGCTACGAGGTCAAGCACACCGACCTCGACGGCATCATCTTCGACATCGCCGCGCATGGCTGGGTCGGCTCGCAGAAGGACCCGGGCGCAGAGGGCAACGTCGCACGCCCCAACCCACAGCGCCGGCTGGCGAGGTTCGACGAGCGGCGTGCCCGGGCGGAGGCGAAGATCGCCGCGATTCGCGCCAAGGAGCAGGAGGTCCCGGCCGCCGCCGAGTGAGGCGCCGCGATTGAAATCCCTGCCACGATCCTAGATGCTCGGCTGGCATTCGGGACGTTGACCGAAGGAGCATCGAGACGGATGGGCCCCTGTCGATCGAGGCGCGCCAGCATGCGGCTCGCGGCGGCATCGCTCCTTCTCGGCGCCCTTGCAGGCCCGGCCATGGCGCAGACGCCTTTCAATGCCAGCGAGCTCCGTCACTATCCGTTGCAAGAGGTGACGGCCGACTTTGCGATGCGCTACGTCGTTCGGCTGGGACCCGGCGGGCGGGCGCCCTATTTCCAGGCCCTGGCGGAGGCCGATGCGCGCCTGCGGCCCTTGCTTCTCCTCGAGACGATGCGCACCTGGCTCGGGCGCGGCGACGACGGGCTGCACACGTTCTTCTTTCTCAACGCCGGCGACGTCGCGCCGGAAATTCTGACGGCGTTGCGCGAAGCCGGCCTCGATCGCGAAGCCGACCTCATGACGCAAGCGCTGGCCGTCTTCGGCCCCGTCTATCCGGTCGACTACGACGTCAGGCGGAAACTCTTCGGATACGATTCCTCCTCGCAGTTGAATGATTTCGACCGCCGCTTGATGGCAGTCTCCCGGCGCTTCGGCGACAGGGCGGCATTCGCTCAGGCCATCGAGGCGTACGTCCGGCGGACGCCCTGGCTGCTCGAGCGCCTGGAGCAGCATCGATCCAAGGTGCCGGAGGAAAGGCGGCTGCGCTGGCTGCAAGGGCAATTGAGCCGCCATGTCGACCTCTACGGCCCGGTCATTCTGATGATTGCCGATTTCTTCGCTCTGCCGGCGGACTACCGGCCGATCCTGGCCCTCGGCCTTTTCCAGATGGAATTCAGCAACGGCGGCGTGCACCAGTTCTTCTACAACTCGGCCGGCAATCTTGCGCCGGAGGTCGTGGCGGCGCTCGTGGCGCTCGGCCTGCCGCGGCAGACCGGGCTGATGCGCAAGGCGTTGGCGATGTTCGCCTCGCCCTATGACCGCGACACGGAAAGGCGGCGAGCCCGCTACTTTCAGGCCGGCACCACGCCGTGGGACAAGCAGCTCCAGGCCATCACCTACGAGATCGAGGCCGTCGACGGCGAGCCCTTCTTCGGGCAGGCCGTGCTCGACTACGCCCGCATGCGCGACCTGCTGCCGCACTGAAGGAAAGTCGTCGCCCGAGCCCGCGCTGCGCCCGCGTGGCGGTCTTGAACGCTTCCGAGCCAGGCGAGGAAGACACCCCACACGATCGGCGCTATCACCGTCGGACGGTGTCGCAAGCGCCGCGAGGATTTGGATTGTCCTTGCATGGAGGGAACATGCCGCGAGATTTCGAGGGGCGGGTCGCGTTGGTCACCGGCTCGGGCCATGGCATCGGCCGCGCGACGGCGCGGGAACTCGCGGCGCGCGGAGCGACGGTGGGCGTGAACGATCTCAAGCCGGAGTTCGTCGAGACGGTCGTGCGGGAAATCACCGAGGCCGGCGGCACGGCGATCGGCATCGTCGAGAACGTGGCGTCGCGCGACCGCATGCGCCGGGCCGTGCTGGGGCTCGCCGAGCGCGCCGGCCGGCTCGACATCTTGATCAACAATGCCGCCTGGGTGCGCTACCAGGCCATTCCCGACGTCGCGCCCGAGACGCTCGATCGCATGCTCGACATCGGCTTCAAGGCGGTCGTCTGGGGTATCCAGGCGGCGGCCGAGGCGATGGATCCCGAGCGCGGCGGCGTCATCGTCAACCTGGCCTCGGTCGCCGGCATCGTCTCGCAGCGGAACAGCATCGTCTACAGCGGCATCAAGGCCGGCATCATGGGGATCACGCGCGCCGCAGCGGTCGAGCTGGGTGCCCGCCGAATTCGCGTCAATGCCGTGGCACCCGGCGCCGTGCCCACCGAAGGCACCCAGCGCAACCGCAATGTCGAGCGGGATGCCAAGCGCGTCGCGCGCACGCCGCTCGGGCGGCTGGGAACGGTCGACGATATCGCGCACGCGATCTGCTTCCTGGCTGGCGACGAGAGTGCCTTCCTCACCGGCCAGACCATCGCGGCCGACGGCGGCTTCACGATCGCCAATCTGTGACGTGGCGGAGGCGGGCTCTGTTCGCTCGGCTCGGCGGGCGTCCGGGCAACCACGAGCAGGATGAAGTCGTCGATTGACTGGAGGATGCGCTCGACTCGCGGGATGGACAGGTTTCCCAGGCGGCGGACCGGAGGTGGCTTTATTCGCGGTCACGCCGGTGGCGCACCCGATGCTAAGATTTGAGCATGAACCGAAAAGTGCTGTCGGCAACGTGCGCTGCAATCGCGCTTGGGCTGGGGCTCGCCGCCCTGGTGTGCGGCCCTGTCGGTGCCGACGACCCCAAGCCCGCCGCTCTGCTCGTCTCCGAGGTGCGCGAGCACTTCACGGTTGGAGGCAAGCCCATACCGCCGGAAATCTTCCGCGATTTCGGCGACGGCAATCTGGCCGATTCCCAGTCGATCTGGGTGACGGTCGATGTTCGGGCCGCTGTCGACAGCAACCTTTACGCCGACGACATCACCCGCAACGGCGACTGGATCGTTCAGCGCCAGCCCGCTCCGGCAACACTGAACGGCGCTCGCGAGTCGGCGTATCGGTACATCGGAGCGGCGGCGAACGGGTTTCTCGTCGTGCTGTCGTCGTACAGCGGCGGCGGCACAGGCCAGTTCGTCACCCTGCACATCCTCGACATCGAGGCTGCGCCGGCATTCGACTCGAGCGGTGGCCTCTACGATCGCCTCAACCTCACCAATTTGCGGAGCGTTCCCCTCGGGGACAGGTGGGATGGGGAGATCCAGGTCACGCACAACGCGATCCGCGTCGTGACAACCCGAAGGGGGCCATCGGATCGTTCCGGCAATCGAGAGGAAATGACCATCCAGGCGAGGAGGCCGTGAAGTCGCACCCCTGGCCAACGTGCCCGACGCCGGCTGCCATTCGCCGCGACCCGGCGTATCCTCGGACGTTATGGAAGTTCCATCGACGCACACCATTCCGGACACCGCAGCCGCGGCCAGCCCCTTCGACGTCATCGTCATCGGCGCGGGTGTGGCCGGGCTCTACCAGCTCTATCGCCTGCGCGCGCTGGGCCTGCGCGTAAGGGTGTTCGAGGCCGGGTCGGATGTCGGCGGCACGTGGTACTGGAACCGCTATCCCGGCGCGCGCTTCGATTCGGAGAGCTGGTCCTACGGCTACTCCTTCTCCGAGGAGCTGTTGCAGGAGTGGGAGTGGCCCGAGCACTTCGCCGCCCAGCCCGACACGCTGCGCTACCTGAACTTCGTCGCCGACAAATTCGACCTGCGCCGCGACATAAGCTTCCTGAGTCGCGTCGTCGCCGCGCATTTCGACGACACGGCCGACCGTTGGACGATCACCCTGGAGAGCGGCGAGCAGGCGAGCGCGCGCCTGCTGATCACCGCGCTCGGCCCGCTCTCGGCCCATACGCTGCCCGTCATCCCCGGTCGCGACGATTTCGAGGGCCAGGCCTTCCACACCGCGCGCTGGCCGCGCGAGGGCGTGTCGCTCGCCGGCAAGCGCGTCGGCATCATCGGCACCGGCGCCACCGCCATCCAGGTGATCCAGACCATCGCTGCCGAGGTCGGCTCGCTCACCGTGTTCCAGCGCACGCCCAACTGGGCCGCGCCGCTGCACAATCGGCGCATCACCCCGGAGGAGCAGCGCAAGATCAAGGCGTCGTATGCCGAGATCTTCGAGCGCTGCCGCCAGACCAGCACCTGCTTCATCCACCAGACCGACCCGCGCAAGGCGCTCGAGGTCTCGGCCGAGGAGCGCGAGGCGTTCTGGGAGAAGCTCTATGCCGAGCCGGGCTTCGGCATCTGGGTCGGCAACTTCGCCGACGTGCTGACCGACAAGCGGGCCAATGCGCTGGCGAGCGAGTTCGCCGCGAAGAAGATCCGCGAGCGCGTGAAGGACCCGGCGGTGGCCGACAAGCTGATCCCCAAGGACCATGGCTTCGGCACGCGCCGCCTGCCGCTCGAATCGGGCTACTACGAGGCCTACAACCGCGCCAACGTGCGGCTGGTCGACATCAATGAGACGCCGATCGAGCGCATCACGCCGCAGGGCGTGCGCACCAGCGCCGAGGATTTCGCCTTCGACGTGCTGATCTACGCCACGGGCTTCGACGGCGTCACCGGCCCCTACGATCGCATCGATATTCGCGGTCCGGGCGGCCGGCGCCTGAAGGACGACTGGCAGGGCATGCCCAGGACCTACCTCGGCATGCTGATCGACGGCTTTCCCAATCTCCTGATGGTGCTGGGCCCGCACACCGCACGCGGCAACATCCCGCGCAACATCGAGGAGATCGTCGACTGGCTGACCGACCTGGTCGCGTACATGCAGAAGAACGGCCTTCGCCGCGTCGAGACGCGGCGCGCGGAGGTCGATCGCTGGGTGCGCGAGGTCGAGCACGCCGTCGAGGGCCTGCTGTTCAGCGAGATCAACTCGTGGCAGACCGGCGTCAACCGCAACGTCGCGGGCCGCCAGGTCCGCCGCGTGCTGGGCTACTACGGCGGCGCCGTCGAGTACCGGCAGCGCACCGGCGCCGTCGCTGCGGGCGGCTATCGCGAGCTCGAGTTCGACGGGGGCATGCGGCGGTAGGGGCGTCGGTCGATTCCGGGATTTCTTGCTGGGACCCGCTTGATAGGATGCCGGCATGGACGATGAATCGAAACGAGCGATCGGCGGGGTCCTGCAGGCGATCCAGCGTAACAGCGGCTATCTCGCCCGGCAGGAGATCGAGAGCCTGCTTGCGGGTTACCGGGCGGACCCCAAGCGTCTCGAGCCTTTCGGCCGCAAGATCTACAGCCAGAACGACGAGGACGGCATCATCGAGGAGATCTTCCGGCGCCTCGGAATCGAGAACGGCACGTTCTGCGAGATCGGCGTCGAGAACGGCCTGGAGTGCAACAGCCTCTACTTGCTGCACAAAGGCTGGCGCGGGGTCTGGGTCGACGGCGACCAGAGTCGCGAGGCCTTCATCAAGGCGAAGTTCGAGAGCCTGATCGCGCGCGGGCGGCTGGCGCTGGCGATCAACATCATGACCGCCGAGAACATCAACCCGCTCCTCGAGCACCCGAGCCTCGGCGTGCAGGAGTTCGACTTCCTGTCGATCGACATCGACGGCAACGACATCCACCTGCTGCGGGCCGTGCGCTCGCGCCCGAAGGTGCTCTGCATCGAGTACAACGCCAAGTGGCCGCCCACCATCCGCAAGGCGCCGGTCTACGATCCGCAGTATGTCTGGACGGGCAGCGACTACATGGGATCGAGCCTCGCCGCGCTGAACGACGTCGCGGTCGACAAGGGCTACCGGCTGGTCGGCACAAACATCACGGGCGCCAACGCCTTCTTCGTGCGCGCCGACCTCGCGGCCGATCGCTTCGCCGACGACGCCTCGCCGGAGGCGCTCTACAACCCGCCGCGCTACTGGCTCCTGATGGACCATTTCTGGCATATCGGCCACCGCGCGGACTTCGGCGCCTACGAGGACCTCGTGTAGCGACGCCGGACCGCCCGCTCGCCGGGTAGGTCCGGGCGCTGCCCGGCGCGGCTATTCCGCCGCGCGCGGCAAGGCCGTCGCGTCGTCCAGGCCGGCGAAGCGGCGCAGCGCCGCGGCCATGCGCTCGCGGCCGCCGACGGCGGTCGCGATCACGTCGACCATGGTGAAGGACGAGTGGAAGTGGCCGCGCGCCTGGAGCTGCTCGACCGGCACGCCGGCCGCCGCCATCGCCTCGGCATAGGCGATGCCTTCGTCGCGCAACGGATCGAACTCGGCGGTGACGACGAGCGCCGGCGGCAGGCCGCCGAGCGTGCCGCGCAAGGGCGAGGCGCGCGGATCGCTGCGGTCGGCCGGCGCGCAGTAGAGATCCCAGAACCAGTGCATCAGCCCGCGCGTCAGGAAATAGCCCGTGGCGTTCTCGACATAGGACGGCCGGTCGACAGTCGCGCCGTCGGTCACCGGGCAGACCAGCACCTGCCCCGCGATCGCCGGCCCGCCGCGGTCGCGCGCGAGCTGGCAGGTGACGGCCGCGATATTGCCGCCGGCGCTCCAGCCCGTCACTAGCAACGGCCCCGCCCGGCCGCCCAGCCGGCCAGCGTGCTCGGCCGCCCAGCAGAGCGCGGCGTAACCGTCCTCGGCCGCCGCCGGGAAGCGATGCTCCGGCGCGTGGCGGTAGTCGACGGAGAGCACGATCATGCCGCTGCGCCGGCACAAATCGCGGCAGAACGGATCGTCGGACGCCGCGTCGCCCAGCACCCAGCCGCCGCCGTGGAAGTAGACCACGACGGGATGCGGCCCCGGCGTCGCCGGCCGGTAGAGCCGCCACGCCAGCGGACCGCCGGCCCCGTCCAGCGTTCCCTCGACGACCTCGCCGACCGGCCGGCCGGGAGGCCGCGTCGCGTTGAACTGGGCGACGAAGCCGCGCGCGCCCGCCGCGCCCAGCGATTCGATCGGCGGCAGGTTCAGGCCCGCCAGCATGCCCAGCACGAGCCGCACGTCGGGCTGCAGGCGCACGACCTCGCCGTCGTTGCACTGCGCCGCCCCATTCGGCCCGCTCAGCCGGAACCCGAGCATCCCCCGCGCCACGACGTCGTCGCAGATCGAGCGGTAGGGCCCTACGCCGCCAGTATAGGGCATCACGCCCTGCGCCTTGCCCGGCACGTTGGCGCCCGTGTACCAGGTGTTGGCCAGGCGATGCAGCGTCAGCGCGTTGCAATCGGCGAGGTGGCGCTGCCAGCCGGCCTGCGCCGTGCCGGTCGCCTCGATCGTGGTGAAGCCGCCCTCACGCATTGCGATCAGCCGGTCGACCACCCAATCGACATGCTGCTCGATCGACACCGACATGTTCGACAGCACCGACGGGCTGCCCGGCCCGGTGATCAGGAACAGATTGGGGAAGCCCGCCACGGTGAGGCCGAGATAGGTCTGCGGCCCCTGCGCCCACACCGAATCGATCGACTTGCCGCCGCGCCCGACGATCGGATGCACCGCCAGGATGGCGCCGGTCATGGCGTCGAAGCCGGTGGCGAACACGATCGCATCGACCTCGACCGTGCGCTTGCCCGTCCGAATGCCGCTGGCCGTAATCGCCTCGATCGGCTCCTGCCGCAGATTGACCAGCCCGACAGTCGGCCGGTTGTAGGTCGCGTAGTAGTTGGTCTCCAGGCACGGCCGCTTGGAGCCGAACGGATGGTCGCGCGGCGTCAGCGCCTCCGCTGTCGCCGGGTCCTTCACGACGGAGCGGATGTAGCTGCGCAAAAAATCGGCCGCGAGCGCGTTGCCTTCGAGATCGCCCTGATCGGCCCAGAGCTGGGAGAGCATGACGATGAGGTCGCCCGCCGCCAGCGCTTCCTCGAAGCGCTGCCGCCGCTCGTCCTCGCCGAGCTGCCAGCTGAACTCGGTGGCACGCGGCAGCGGCACGCCGGCGAGCGACTGCCGCGCCTCGGCCCGGTAGGAAGCGAGGTCGGCCACCAGCGGCGCCACGCGATGCTCGGGCCGGGGCCCGTTGTGCGCCGGAAAGGCGAAGTTCGGCGTGCGCTGGAACACCGTGAGGTGCTGGGCCTGCTCGGCGATCAGCGGGATCGCCTGGATGCCCGACGAGCCGGTGCCGATCACGGCAACGCGCTTGCCCGAGAAATCGACGCCCTCGTGCGGCCACCGACCGGTGACGTAGACCTCGCCCTTGAAGCCCGCGACGCCATCGATCTCCGGCGGCTTGGGCTCGGAGAGGCAGCCGCTCGCCATGACGTAGCAGCGGCACGACACCGACGGGCCGGCGCTGGTCGCGAGCAGCCAGCGCCCGGTCGCCTCGTTCCAGCGCGCCGACGTGACCCGCGTGCCGAAGCGGATGTCGCGCCTCAGATCGTAGCGGTCGGCGACGAAGCCGAGATAGCGCAGGATCTCAGGCTGGGTGGCGTACTTTTCCGACCACTGCCACGCCGCCTCCAGCGCGGGATCGAAGGTGAAGCTGTAGTCGGTCGTCTGGATGTCGCAGCGCGCGCCGGGATAGCGGTTCCAGTACCAGGTTCCGCCGACATCGTCGCCCGCCTCCAGCCCCTGCGCCGTGAAGCCCGCCTGGCGCAGGCGGTGCAGCAGGTAGAGGCCGGCAAAGCCCGCGCCGACCACGGCGATGTCGACGTGCTGGATGCCGGCGCCGGTGCCGGTGCTGCTGCTGCTGCCGATCGAGTCTGAAGCCTTCCCCTGAGCCATCGTGTTCCTCCCTGTCTTGTGTTGGGCAAACTATGCCGGCCTTTCCGGGGGGCGTCGACCCGCCGACCCTCTGGTCTAACCGTATCGCGGAGCGTCGCCTGCTTGCTTGTGAGATATACGCCAGAGGCGTATATACGCCTGCGTGAGATACGTGTTCGATCCGGCCAAGGACGCGGTCAACCGGGCGAAGCACGGCGTCTCCCTGGCATTGGCCGAGGTCCTGTTCTCTGGCCCGCACGTGCGCATGATCGATGATCGGTTCGACTACGGCGAGGTTCGCGAGATTGCTTTTGGCCTCATCAATGATCGGCTCTTCGTGTGCGTCTACGCTGATAGAAGAGGGGAGCGACGGGTGATCTCGCTGCGCAAGGCGAACAGACGGGAAGTGAGGCGTTATGGCCAAGAGGATGTTGAGTAAAGCCGCACGCGATGCGCTGGCGACGACGAATTGGAAAAAGGTCGACGCGATGACGGACCGGAACATCGCCCGTCAGATCGCATCGAATCCCGACGCCGCGCCCGACATGGCTCCGCAGATTGACGTGCGCGCTATCCGGCACGCCACCGGCATGACGCAGGCTGAGTTCGCCGCAACCTATGAATTCAGCATTCGAACGGTGCAGGAATGGGAGAGGGGGGCCAAGAAGCCCGGCGGTCCTGCGCGGACACTGTTGCGTGCCATCAAGGCCGATCCCGAGGGTTTACGAAGAGCCCTCGCTGCCGAATAGGGAACCTGTTGCAGCGCGCGCCGGGATGGGTGGACGAAAGAACTAGCCTCGGCCGATGCCCACGATCCCGCCGATCAAACGGGAGAGATAAAATTTCGTCCAGATGTCTGCCGTAGCGAAACTGGGCCGCGCCCGCATGGTGCGCCAGTAGCGCACGAGGGCCGGCCGACGGCCAAGCTCCGCGCCGAGGCCGGCGAATTCCATGCGGGCGAGGAACACGGTCAGGACCACGTCGCCGACGCCGTAGGCGGGCGGCGCCATCGTCGCGCGGCCGTCGCCGAACAGCGTCTCGAACCGGTCCATGAAGCCGATCGCCTCGGCGCGGCGGACCTGCGAGAGCTGCACGACGGCGGCGGGATCGAAGGTGCTGACGCGGTGGGCGAACACGGCGGCGCGCACCTTGTAGATGTCCGCGAGCTCGGGATGCCGGCGGGCGCGCTCGAGCAACTTGCGCTCGGTCGCCGCGAGCCGCCTGGGGATCATGATCCGGGCCAGCGGATTGCGCGCGAGGATCCCGCCGAAGGTCAGCTCCTCGATCGGATAGGCGTAGTGAAGGTCGAGCCAGGCTTTCGTCTCGCCGTCGAGCGCGGCCTCGCTCGCGCCCAGCGCATGGCAGGCGATGTCTCGGCTCTGGTCGAGCACGCGGTCGGCCAGCACCAGCGTGGGCACGGTCATGTTCGGATTGAGCCGCACATAGTCTGGCTCCTGCTGGCTCAACCTGAAATGGATGTCGACGAAGACCGGCTCGTAGGCGACGCCGCCCTCGGCGAGCGCGAGCCGCGCGATCATCGAATAGTAGGAGGAGGGCGTATGATAGAGGCGCGGCTTGGCGCTGGAGGGGTTGGTGGGCTCGGGCATGGCCGATCTTGGCTGGGGCAGGTCATTGGACTTTGCGGGACGCGACGGCGGAGGGCAAACCGATCACGCGACGACGAGCAGCGGCTGCGATGCTGAATGAGGCAAGAGGCTGTTGATCGCGGTTCGAGTCGAGGACGGGCCGTTCGGAGAGATCAACTCTTGGTATACAAGCGTTACGTGACGTTTGTTTAGGATGGGGTGTAAATGCACCTCCCCAAGTTGCGAGGGTCACGCTCCTACGCTGGCACTTTGACTTTACTTGCTGGAGTCTTGTTCCAGTCGAGGGCATCGGCCTTGGCTGCTACATAGTTGGCGTCTAGTTCGGGAGCCATCAAAAGAATTGCCGCGATGCGACGAGCCATTTCGGACACGTACGCGATTTCATCAATAGTTAGTGGTCGATTCAGAACGGAAAGTTCTCGATAACTCAACCACTTCTTAATGACTTGATATCCGCCGAGCGTGTAATTCCATACCCTTTCCGGCACGTTGGCCCAGTATGCGTCCGCGTTAAGATAGACGTCATAGGTGCGGCCACCGAGGATCTTAAGCGCAGAGTTCAAAGTTATGCCTAGCTCTGCCGCTTCGTTCTTAGTCGCTGCTAGCTCGGCATCGCTATATTCGCGATTGGTAACACATTCTCGACCAGGCATGACGATCATCCCTGCCTTCGACTTCTGCTTTCGGCCCCAACCTGCACTAATTGACCGCACCTTCGAATCCATCTGCTTGCCGGCAACCGTTGTTGCCACCGCAAGGACAGGCATCAATGGCCGCAGGTTTCCGGTAGTCACACGGGGAGCAGCTACCTCAACGTCAAGAAGGGGCGAAAGTCGATTACCACATATCGCAGACGCTCTCAGTCTACTACTGCTTTCTGGTAACGGTATTCGCGGCCAAGTCATTCTCAACGCATCACGATTCTCTGCCCGATAGGCCGGTGAATGCATGATTGCCACTACGTGCGAAAAGATCGTTTCTAGAGGCAGATCGCGGTCTGCAAGAAAAGTGACGAGCGATTGCGGGACATTAAACCGCGTCAATTCACCATGCCCATCGTCCAACTGACGGGGGAAGAACGTCGAGAATCCATTTCCAAAATTATCCGCAAGTACCGAAGAAACCGTTCCGCGATCAAACTCTTCTTGTGTTTGCTTTTCACGCGCCTCGAGCCAAAGGTTTCCAGGGAGAGCGTTTGGAAAGAAGTCTGGGCTCTTTTCACCAAGGAGCTTCGTCTGCGGTTCCCAGTACACCCACCTGTTATCGAATGCGCGGTAGCAATATCTAACGACGTTCTTAGGCAGCAAACCTCGTTTGATCAGGGTGACGCGGGTATCGCGAGGATCGTAGCGTTTGGTTTGCTGGACTGCTTCAGGATACAGGGTCGAAAATTCTTCATAGGAAAGTTTAGGATCGAAGTAGCGAGTGATCCTCTCAACAAGTGAACTCTGATCTATGTCGATAAGGAAATCGTCTCTCTTCGTTTGGACGCCGGGAATGGATACGGGCAGCAATTGAGGAAGCGACGGCCAATCAAGGTAATCTGAATTCAGCACAGTATTCACAAACGGTAAGCCAAGCTCCAATCGCGGCTTTACGACAGTGTACACTTGTGCAAGATCAGCGCGTGCTTCCTTAAGAAGGTCTTGTCGCTTTTGTGTGCCCCATAGCTGACGAAAGGACAAATGCGTTGGCTGAGAGTGTTTCTGCTTTCGGACAAGCGTTGCGATTGCAGTACCTACTTGTATGCCTTCTCGATTGTGCTCTGTTGAAAATACCGAAGGATCCGGCCTCCCTTCTGGGGTTGTCTTACCAGTCTTGAATTTGTCGCGAGCTATGGCCAAAAGTTGGTGACGGCCTGATCTGTCAGGCGGCGGCGGTTTCGGTCTGACGGTCGTTCGCCTTGGCGACGACCTCGAGCCCGTTGGAGAATCTCACCCCCAGGATAAGTTTTGGCAAGAGGGCGTGGCCATCGAGGCGGCGCCACGTCTTCTGCGCGCCCTCGACCAGCTTGAACACCATGGCGAGTGCCGTCTTGTTCGAGAGGCAGCCTTTCGATCGGATGGTTCGGTGGCGGACGGTCGCGAACGTGCTCTCGATCGGGTTGGTCGTTCGCAGGTGTTTCCAATGCTCGGCAGGGAAGTCATAGAACGCCAGCAGCGCTCCGCGATCCTTGCGCAGGCATTCGGCAGCCTTTTCGTACTTGACCGCGTAGCCTTCGATGAAGGTGTCGAATGCGGTCTCGGCATCGGCTTTCGTCTCGGCCATCCAGATGTCCTGCAGCGCACGCTTGGCTTTCGGGTGTTGGCTCTTGGGCAACTTGGCCAGCACGTTTGCAGTTTTGTGGACCCAGCATCGCTGCTCGCGGGTTTTCGGCCAGACCTCGCCGAGCGCCTTCCAGAAGCCGAGCGCGCCGTCGGCGACCGCCAGCTCCGGCGCGATGGTCAGCCCGCGACGTTTGAGATCGAGCAGCAGCACGCGCCAATCGTGCGCACTTTCGCGAGTGCCGTCGGTGAAGCCGATCAGTTCCTTCGTGCCTTCCGGTGTCGCGCCGATGATGACGAGAATGCATTGCGCCTCGTCTTCCAGACGCGCCTGCAGATGGATGCCATCGGCCCATATGTAGACATAGCGCTTGGCGGAGAGCTCGCGCCTGGCCCAAGCCGCATGATCGTCGTGCCAGCCCTCCTTCAATCGACCGATCGCAGACGCCGAAAGTCCTGGCGCATCCTTACCGAGCAGGGCCGCCAGCGCCTCGGAGAAGTCGCCGGTCGAGATGCCCTTGAGGTACAGGATCGGCAGCAGCGTTTCGATCGATTTCGAGCGCCGCATGTAGGGCGGCAGGATCATTGACGAGAAGCGGATACGGCCGGGATCATCGGCTGACGCCGCGCGGTCACGTACGCGCGGTTGGCGAAGCGCGACAGGGCCAATCCCCGTCAGCACCTCTCGCTCAGGCAGATGGCCGTGGCGGACGACGCGTTGGCGCCCATCCAAGGTCTTGAGCTCGCCATGCCCGACGAGAAAATCCGCGACCTCCGCCTCGATCGCATGGCAAAGCAAGGAACGCGCACCACGGCGCAACACTTCGGTGAGGTGATCGCTGAAAGTGCCCGGCTGAACCAGTTTGACGACGTTAGAATTCGACACGGCATATCACTCCTTCGATGGAGAAGTGGAGGCTTCAACTACCCCCACGATATGCCGCCTTCCTGATCTAAACCGTCACCAACTTTGGGCCATAGCTCATTTGTCGCCGTTTAAACAGTCCACGCGAATAACGTCGAACGCTTCCATGAAGCGCTCTCGCATACCGGTGAAAGACAGACCATCCAGCCAAGAATAGTTTGAAATGAAGGACACTATTCCTTTGCCTGCTTTTACCGCAATCCGACGCTCTGCCATTCGGAAAAAGCGAACATACAGATCGTTCAATCCCTGTCCTTCAGGGCGGCGCACGCTCTTAGTCGTGCGGTAAGCGGTCGACAGTTCGCGTTCCTCCGACATAGCCATGCCGGCGAAGCCGTTGTACGGAGGGTTCCCGAGAATAACGAGTATTGGAGCCTCTTGCTTTACGTTGTCTGCTTTCTTGCGCTCCTCCTCAAGCTCCGGGAAAGGCAGCGGTTTGTCGACTGTCGGCTCCCACCCCGTAAGTGCATTCGTCAGAAACACACCCGCGCGCTCTTGATCTCCACTCATCGAGGCATTCAATGTTTGCAAGACAAGGCCAATTTGCAAGTGTGCCACGACAAGTGGTGCAGGCATGATCTCGAAGCCAAAAATGCGTGTCAGCGCAGCTTGCTTAACCTTTTCACCCTTGAGCGCACCCAAGCCCTTAGCAACTAGACTCTCGTCAATCCGCCGCAAAACTGCCGCAAGAAATGTTCCAGTTCCACAACAAGGATCGAGAACAACGACCTGTTCGGACGCAAGCCCGTCCGTTACGCCAAGATCTTCGCGCAGTGCTCGGTCCACGCGTTCGACCATATAAGTAACGACTTCAAAAGGCGTGTACCAAACCCCAAGCTCCTTTTTGAGCTCAGGATCAAACGCCTCCAAGAAGGGTTCGCAGAAAAACTGAACCGCTTGCGCATCATTGAAGCGCTTAAAGAATTCTGTGGGTTCAATACGGTTGAGAGTGGCCGCGGTCCAATTCAGCACTTCGACCAGTCCAAGTTCCTTAAGTCGCTTGGGATCTGATAATTGACGGAAGAGTTCTCGCACGAAAGGAACATTGAGGTGCCAGATAGCTCGTTCCCATTCGAAGCGAGGAGTCGAGCGTGGCATTTCGCGCACCCAAAGGACCCAAGCTGAGAACACGCCGTAGAACAGTGTCTGCACAAGCGTCGAATGGAAGAAATGTTCACCCTTGTCAGGGTCGAACGAGACTCCGAGAGCTTCCTCTAACGCGACGCGTACCGTCTTTAGAGCGGGAAGATCGCCAGCGGCACTGACTCTAGAAAGAGCATCGCGAGCGTAAGATGCAATAAACCATGCGACGTCCTTCGGTTCTTGTAGAGCCACCGATTGCGTCAATGCGCGCTTAAGGTATTCACCAAAGGCCTTGCCAATTTGCTTAGCTGCCGCCTTCGGATTGGACACCAACTTCCAAAACGACTCCGCGTCCGCTGCCAAGCGAAAGCCCTCTAGCTTTACCGGCTGACCGCCGGGACCTTCGCTGACGATAAGGAAATCGCGAATGTTCGAAACGATGACAAGTCGATACGCCCCGAAATACTTCGTTACTTGATTAGTATCTGCCGTCAACCATGCGTCATCCGCGACGCCCTTTACTTCAATCACGCCTCGCTCTGGGGATTGGCCTTTTCTCGGATGGCCCTTCTGGATTTGGTTGGCGGCGAAGAGTCCAAAGTCCGGGTGACCAGCACCGGTGTTCCCGAGGTCTGCAAGGCAAAGAACCTTTGGGGCCAACAAGCCACCGATGTCTGCGAACAATGCATTCAACGACGGGTAATAGCTCCGTTCCTTGGTCCCGGCGCCTAGCCGATGCACGTCGCGCACAGCGGCAAAGTAAGCTTCTACAATTTGCTCAAGTGCATCAGCCACGGGAACCTCAAGATTCCTCAATTTCTCGTAACAAACAGCGAAGCAAGAGTCGCTGATTTACTTTGTCATGTCTAGTGTAGCGGAAATTCATCGAGCACACCGATTAGGTGGCGGCCCTCGATGGCCACCAGAGGCTTTACTTCAGAGATGGAAACGCTTGCTAAGCGCTATACGTCTTGGCGATGCTTCGCTTCTGGCCTCCGCGTTGATCTTTTAGCCTCGACCGTCGCCGCACCGCATCCAATGCTCTATGCTAAGTAGCCGAGATCGGCAGGAACGCAAGCGCCCCATAACGGGCCTCGCGCGCCACTCGTGACGACCAGGAAGGTATAGCGCGACATCAGGAATACAATTCGTGCTGTCGCTCAGCGACCTGGGTTGCGCCTTGACAATTGGCCGGCCCCACGGACACTCACGCTAGCTGAGGCGCAAGCCAAGGCTATGATGTCTCTCCGGGATACGACGGAAGGAACGGGTGGTTGGCAACAAGCTGTTCGGATGTCGCAGCGCCGATCAGCCTCCCGTGCGTCCTCGCACACGCGCTCGCGTTGGGCTCATCCGCTCGATTTGAGAGCGTGCCATGCGTAATGGTGGAACACTTCTGTTGATCAACACTCTCCTGACGGGAGTGTCGATTGTACTTAGCTTGGCCCAGATCATTCTGATGTTCGTGGCCAAGTAACATTCGGCCCGGGGACGGAGTAATATCTGTCCCCGGTGTCGAATGTGTAGTGCTCGAACGCGTCGAGCACAGTTGGATGGGTGCCTTCAGCCTGTCTTGCGCTCGACGACGGCTCATTTGGTCTGTCGCCCCCTCTTAGCTCGGAGGTGGACGTGGGAAAAGGTGAGCAGATGGAGAAGTGCCGCAAGACCGGCGTTTGGCCAACACTGATCAAATAGCTGGCGGACAGGGCGTCCGCTGTAGCCTTCTTCGTCCACGTTCGCGCACTTTCACCATTGGTCTAGAAAGACCCGTATTTATGGCGCCATTGCCACATTTATCTTCGCCTCCCTTCATTGACGCTCGCCCACATCCGCTGTATATTTGTGGGACGATTTGTGGATCGGAGATGCCATGGGACGCGCAATCGAGAGGCTCAAGGCTCTGTCTGTCGAGAAGCTGGCGCGCAAGCCGGGCATGTACTGTGATGGCGGCGGCCTGTGGTTGCGCGTGTCTTCACCGACGGCACGCTCTTGGGTGTTCCGCTACATGCTCGATCGCGCCCCGCATGAGATGGGGCTCGGCAAGTACCCCGAGATCACGCTTGCAGAAGCCCGTGAGAGGGCGGCGCAGGCCCGCCGCCTCAAGGCACACGGCAAGGACCCGATCGCCGAGCGCGACGCTGTGCGGGCTGCTGTGATCGCGGACGCGGCCAAGGCAGTGACATTCAAGGAAGCGGCGGAGCGGTACATCGCAGCCCACCGCGCCGGCTGGCGCAACGCCAAGCACGCTGCACAATGGGAAGCGACCCTCGCAACTTACGCCCAGCCGACGATCGGCACGCTGGCAGTCCAGGCCATCGACACAGGCCTTGTCCTCAAGGTTCTGGAACCGATCTGGCAGAAGAAGACCGAAACGGCCAGCCGGCTCCGCGGCCGTATCGAAGCTGTGTTGGATTGGGCGAAGGTCCGCGGCTACCGCGAAGGAGAAAATCCCGCTCGCTGGCGCGGGCATCTCGACAAGCTTCTACCGGCGCGCGCCAAGGTCCAGAAGGTCCAGCACCATGCCGCGCTTCCGATCGACGGGTTGAACGGCTTCATGGCGGAGCTTCGGGCACAGGAGGGCACGGCGGCTCGCGCGCTCGAATTCGCCATCCTGGCTGCCGCGCGCACAGGCGAGGTGATCGGCGCCCGATGGGGCGAGATGGACCTTGACGGCAAGGTGTGGACCGTCCCCGCCGAGCGAATGAAGGCCGGCCGTGAGCATCGCGTACCGCTATCGGCCCGCGCTGTGGTCCTTCTCAAGGAACTGGAGGCCGAAACTGAGGACGTGCGGCCGCAAGATGCCGACGACTTCGTGTTCACGACCGGCGCAAGCGGCAAGCCTCTGTCCAACATGGCGATGCTGATGTTGCTGCGGCGCATGGGGCGCGGCGACCTGACTGCACACGGGTTCCGTTCCACCTTCCGCGACTGGTGCGCCGAGCGCACAAACTTTCCCAGCGAAGTCGCAGAGATGGCCCTGGCGCACAGCGTGGGCGACAAGGTGGAAGCCGCCTATCGTCGCGGCGACCTTTTCGAGAAGCGCTGTGCGCTCATGGAACAGTGGGCAACGCTTTGCGGCACGGCCCCGAGCGAGGCCAAGGTACTGCCGATGCAGAGGGCGGTTGCGTGATGGCACAGCAGGATCAGGATGATTTCCCCGAAGAGCCGCCCGTAGACTGTGGGGACAGCGAACGCGAGATCGCGTCGTGCTTCGGCAAAGTGGTCGAGCTTCTCATGGACAACAACCCGCGCTTAACCACCGACTACGCCATGCACGCGGCTCTCTCGCTGTTCGAAGGCTTTGTACAGCAGCGAAGGGAGGCGTTGCTCGAACAGGAACGTCAAGACCGTCCGGATCAAGTGGCGCTGGCGGCGGAGATGGAAGAGGCGGCGAGGTTGAAGAGATTGGCAACTCCCGTCCGCCAGACCAGGCAGAGAGTCAGGGACCGTGCGGCACTGGAACGTTACGAGGCGGCAGCGCAGAAGGGGGCAGTCATCGCAGAATTTGCAGCCGACAACGATCTGGGCAATCTGCGAAAGCCGCGCAAGCCGCTAAGCACTGATCGAACGCCACCGGAGGAAAGCGGCAGGCGGATCATTATGCGCGCGAGGAAGCGCCGCAGTGCCGAACAGAAGGCGGAGGCGGCGCGAGCGAAGATCACGGAGGCGCGGGAGAAGGCGGCGATGGAGGTACTAAAGAAGATCAAGGGCGCTTGAACCAACTCGACGCCACGCCATGACGGGGAGCGGGAACGCTCGGGAGTGACAACAGCTTGTTGTCATTTTGTGCCGGCTTTGACCGCTGGGCTACGCTAATAGCCTAGCACACACTCCCGTGTGCGTTCACGTGAGGATGTTCCGATGCGCACCGATGGTGCATTCACGATAGCCGACTTCTGCCGCACGTACGGCGTCGGCCAGACCTTCACCTATCAGCAGATCAAGGGCGGCAGGCTCCGCGCCGTAAAGGCCGGTGGCCGCACCCTGATCCTGCGTCGCGACGCCGAGGCGTGGGCACAGTCTCTTCCCGAGATGAGGGGCGCACGATGAAGCGCTGTGCTGGCGAACCCGTTCCGGAAACCCTTCGGGCAAGGGTCCATCGAGGGCCGCTCAAGCCGGGGCAGCGTATGTGGCTCGCGCCCGTGAAGCTGCGGAGGGGAGAAGACGAAGCCAAGCTGTCGCCTCCTGTGCAGTGGGCATCGGACAAGCCACGCCAACCTGCGCTTCCAGGGGGGATAGCGGAGCCACGGCCGGGGCAATCCGCGATACTGCCCTGGCAGCCGGGCTTGGTCGTGGGGGTGGACGGCAACAATGTCTCAGGGCTTCTGCTTGTGCTTCGCGAGGATGCCCGGCGCCGCGGGTTTCACGCCCGGACGATCGCCGGTCACGACGCCAGCACCACGATCCATTCCGTATCCGAATTCGTGCTCGGCCTGCGACGGCTGGCGGAGCGTCAGCGCACAGTATGCTTGGTCAATCTGTGCTGCGCTGACGACTACCGCGTGGCCGCAATGTGCGGCAGCGACAGACACGCTGGCGACCTGCCGGGCAAGCGGGACGTGCTCGACTACACGGTTGTGGACTATGCCCCGATCCATTCCGATCAAAGGGACGGAGGCCGCAATCACGACGGCGCAGCCCGCTTCTTCACGGACAACGAGGGAAACGTGGTTTCGCTGGCGTGGCTCAAGCTTCCGCATCCTCCAAGCCGCGAGAATGTACCGGAGGACTTGGCGACGCTGGCAAAATTGCAAGAAGAGGCGGAGGCGCTTCGGCGCCTGCCCGATGGAGACCCGATATGAGCGCGGTCGACGTGAAGCTGGTGCGCATCCTTGCACAGCAACTCAAGTCCGTTGCCGGAGACACGAAGGGGGACTTCGTCTTCGCGGTGATAGACGCACGGGTGAAGAGGGGAGATGTTCGGCATTACACCGTCGCGAACGCCCCCGGTGCGGCGAACCGAATAGTGAGCTTGGTGGCCGATATTGGAGCGAAGCCGCACAAGAACGTGTACTTCACCGGCAGCCTCTTCAAGATGGGCTCCGTGGCGGAATTCAGGGGACGAACGAAAGACAACGTCATTGGCGTCCTGTGCGCCGTGACCGACTTCGACGCCAAGAACGATCCGGCCACACGGCATGCGAGGTTGCCGCTCATGGTCGGCTCGGAAGTCGAGACAAGCCCCGGCAATTTCCAGTGCCACTACTGGTTCGATCGGCCATATCCGGGTGATGAGATCGAACCTGTGCTGCGTGCGGTCGCCAAAACGGCGGAAGCGGATGACTGCAAGTCGGTCGAGCACCTGTGGCGTGTGCCCGGCACTTTGAACTGGCCGAACGAGAAGAAGGTGGTGGAGGGACGATCGCCCGAGCCGTTCATGGCGCGCTGGGAATTGGAACCCGACGCACGAGAGAGCGTGACGCTGGACGCCTTGCGCGATGCCTTGCCCTGTGTGCCAGCCGCAAGCGTGGCCGCACAGGAGGGGGATGGGGATTTCGACTGGAGCCAGCGCACAAGGAAGCAGGAACCGTTGAGCCGAGAGGAAATCGAGAAGGCTTTGAGCGAGCAGGGCGATCGAAGCGAGAGCGCCTTCAAGCTGATCCGCCGGCTACGGGATAGCGGCTACACACCGGAAAAAGCAGTGGCCGTCCTGATCGACAACGCGGAGCAGCCCGTCATGGGCCACTACGGCGATCCGGTCGACGAAACCCGCGTGCGCAAAGACGTGCAGCGTGCGTACGACAAGCTGAAACGGGCACAGGCCGAGCGGCTGGCGCGCCTTCTTGAAACCGCCGTGGTGGCCAACACCGGGGACAGGACGGAGCTGCTGCCACAGCGAGAGATCAAGATCGAGGGCGGCAAAGGGCCGGACATCGCGGACCAAGCCGAACAGGCACTGTTTGAGCAGCGCATCGGAGTGTTTCAGTACGGCGGCCGGCTGGTGTGCCCGGCAAGGCAACCCGTGCGGGTGCGCGACGGCAAGGAAGTTTCCGACCTTGTACTTGTGCCAGTCACTCTTCCGGCCATGCGGGAGCTTCTGACCAGGGCGGCGAACTTCATGCAGTGGGACGCACGGAAGAAAGGGTTCAAGGCCGTAGACTGCCCGCGCGACGTTGCCGATGCATTGCTGGCACGCGGCGCCTGGAAACTCCGGACGCTCACAGGGCTGATAAGCGCCCCGACGCTGCGCGAGGACGGGAGCGTGCTTGACCAGCCCGGATACGACGCACAGACGGGACTGCTCTACGATCCACACGGCGTAGCCTTCCCCCCGATACCGGACAAGCCCACGAGAGAGGACGCCGTGCGCGCTCTCAAGACGCTGGCTGCCCCGATCCGGGGGTTCCCCTTCGCCACGCCGGAAGCACGCGCTGTGGCCCTCTCAGCGATGCTGACGGCCTGTATCCGGCGCACTCTGCCAACTGCTCCGTTGTTCGCGATCGATGCTCCGGTCATGGGTACAGGGAAGAGCAAGTTGGCCGATACAATCGCCACCATAGCCAGCGGTCGGCCCGCTTCCGCCATCACAGCCGGGGGCGACGAAGTGGAACTGGATAAACGGGCAAGCGCCTTGCTCATGCGCGGCGACCCGGTCGTCTGCATCGACAATATCGACAAGCCTCTGGAAAGCGCGTTTCTGTGCTCCGCCCTGACACAGGAGACGCAATCGGTCCGCATACTTGGACAGTCGAAAGCACCCAAGCTGCCGATGAACTGCCTCTTCCTGGCGACCGGGAACGGGCTGACCGTGTCCGGCGACATGCAACGGCGCGTCCTGTTCTGCCTGATTGACCCGAAGATGGAGCGTCCCAGCGAACGGACGTTCAACTTCAATCCGGTCGAGATGGTCAAACAAGACCGGGGCCGCTACGTCACGGCGGCGTTGACCATCTTTCGGGCCTACCAGGAAGCCGGCCGGCCGGAGCAAGGCGGCAGGACCATGGGTTCGTTCGAAGTCTGGTGCCGCACAGTGCGGGACGCCCTCATGTGGCTGGACGAAGCCGACGCCGTTCTTGCGCAGCAGGTGCTGACGGACGATCCGGCGAAAGAGCGGTTCGCAGCCGTACTGATCGGATGGAACGAAGTCATCGGCACAGGGAAGCGAATGACGCTCAAGGAAACAGCAGCCCGCGCCCTGGACGCGGCAAATGCCAGCCCTCCACGATCCGAGTTCCTCAAAGCCCTCTCGGCAGTCGCGCCGGGGCATGGGCAGGATCACATTGACCTGAATCGCCTCGGATATTGGCTGCGCGACAAGAAACGCCAAGTCATTCGAGACCTGCGCTTGCTTCCCGACGGCACGAACCGGGCGGGAACCGCATACTGGCGCCTTGAACCCGTAGCCGCACAACAGCCCGCTTCACAAGAGGGGGAGGGGCCAGAGCGATGGGAACTCATGGCGGTGGAATAAATGCCGGAAATACTTGCCCAAATTAAAGTGCAGGGGATGCAGGGAGATGCAGGGGATCGCCAAGCCCCTTTTATTTAATTGTCACTGACATCTCTAGCGCTAGGGTTGGAAGATGCCCTGCAATACCCCTCATCCCCTGCACTTGAAAATCCGGAAAATCCTCTTGTGCGGCATGCAATCGTGAGGGACAGCGAAGGGGTCGCGCAATAGGGTCGCGAAAAAATGCGCCAAGTGATCCGGGGCATGCGCTTCGTTCCCAAGGGTACGATCGCGGCGGAAGGGGTGCGCTGGCGCCTCGAACCGGCACAAGCGCTGGGGCGTCTTCGTGCTCACAGGAGGGAGAAAAAGTGGTGATGCGTCGCCTGTATCGCCCCTACCACCAAAGAGCTGCGGGAATGGGGGAATGTCCTTGAGGGGTCGAATGCCTTTTCTAGGGTCCCGAATAGCGAGACTTGGCCAAACTATTGTTATATCGTAACAAGCTGGATGAAAATCCGCACACTCGGATTCCCGTCAAGTTGGCATAGGTTGTCGAAAATGCGACACGCTCTTACTCCCATTGTGCCGTAGCAGGCTACTGAAACTGGAGCGGCGGCTTGATTGTGGAGTGGCGTTTGAGCGAGCGTGGAGTGAGTCGAGTGAACCGTCTGCATGCTGATGATTCGGTAGATTCAGCTCGCCGCGGCGCGCAGCCCAATCACGCCACAGCCCGATGAACACGTCCGCACACTGGCATTTCAAAGCGATTCATCCGAGGCACCTGTCAAACGACCAACTAGCGCATAGGCTCGTATTTGACTATAAGAAATCTCAATGTGTAACCCACCCCTGACTTCCTGCAGATTCCGATCGGGTGTGCGGCAGTGTAATGCTCGCGGCCTTCCGCGTGCCACCGGCTGATTTATGTAGGCCATGCACTTTCAAAGGTCATAAATCATGCAGCAAATGGTATTGCCTCAGTTGCGCAATGGAGAGGTTAGTGAATTGGGTATCTCGTTATTGGGCGACGATAGTTGCCACTATTATCCTTGCAATTATAGCTGTTTTGCCATTAATGCCAATTGCGTTGGGGGAGGAATGGCGAGCGAATCACGAACTCAGTAGCTTTTATCCCCGCACGTTAATATATGCGGAACACATGAGGCAAGGGGATTGGTTTCCGATTTGGTCATCGGCGGACAATGACGGATTTGGCTCTCCTCAGCCTCTATTATACCATAAACTATTTTATCTGCTTTCGGGGCTGCTTTATGCCCTTAGCGGAGATATGAAATCTAGCATTACTATTAGTGTATGGTTTTGGCTAATGGTTGGCGCCTCTGGCACATATGCTCTATGCCGTACGCTGAGGTGCGGACCGGGATTTTCGTGGTGTGGCGGTGTCATGTTGATTATGGCTAACTATACGACCACAAACTGGCTAATTCGCGGGGCGATGGCCGAGCTTTCTGCCGCAATGCTATTGCCGTGGGCCCTCGGCGCATTTGTCCAATGGTTAAGCTTCGAGGAAAAACGCTATCGTGTGAATGTTGTATTTGGCCTAGTCATCGGCGTATTGTTTCTTGCACATTCGGTGTTGGCGTTTTATGTGACCTTACTATTTGGTGCGTCATCACTGATATTGATTTTTAGTCGTCAACTGCCGTTGCGGCGGATGATGCCATTGCCGCTTCTGGTGGCTGGAGCGTCCTTCGCATTGATTGCAAGCCCATACATGATTGTTATGCGCATGGTTGTTAGTAATTATGACATGAGCCGAATGCTCTCGTTTCCTTACTTGCCAGAACATCAGATACAACCAATTGCAAGGTATATATGGGACACCAAATACGAATGGGGCAATGTGTGGGGTGCTTATACGGTTCAGCTTGATACGCCGGCGCTGGGATTGATGATAGCTGGACTTATTGCGTCAATCGCAAACCGTTCTGTCCGTACGACAATGTATAGGAATGATACTGCCAGTGAATGGGTTAGTGTCTCCGCAATAATTATTATCATGTTTATATCACTTTTTATGCAGACTTCATGGGCCGTACCATTTTATCGGCACTTCCCGGGAGCAGCGTATCTGCAGTTTCCGTGGCGCTTGCTAGCGGTGATTACTCCTATCTTGATTGTTGTGTCATTGTGGCTCTGGCAAAGACAGCCGGCCGCGGTTGCTCTGCCTTGCGTTACAGGTGCCCTCGTCGCATCGCTGATGCTTAGTGGGGTATGGTACTCTACGCCTTATGATGAGAAACGCTCCACACTCCAATTAGCTGGACTTCGCTTCGGCTGGTTTGATGAATATGTTCCGGCCAAAGCTGACACCGAAATTCGGTATACGGCAAACAGAGTCGCCAAGATTTTGGAGCAGGCAGGGTGCAATCTGAGGTCATTGCCAGCAACAAAGAATGAGACAGGGGAGGACGTTGAGCGAGACTACGTCTTGAGTTGCGATCGGCCGGGAACCTATCCTTTGCCGTTGTTCGGCTCGTCACTACACGTTGTTCAAGTTAGCGGCCTGGGCGAAGTCACAGCTCCAGGACGCTGTTCTGTCGCGGCCGAAGCCCCGCCCTTGTGTGCCGTGACGCTCAAGCAACGCGGGAGGCATGAAATACGGGTCAAGATGCCCACGCTGGGTAGATTCTTCGGCCTCTAACGCGAGTTAGAATATCGTTACGCCGCGCGCCCGTAACACGTAACCCATAGCGCGAAACTCGGAGTTCCGTCGTATTGCGTCCGATACTTTGGTGTCACCATCCCGATTGACAGCAGCGACCAATTTGTCGGTATCCTCGCGGCATGCCAAGGCAACATCTCGCGCAACGGCGGTAGCATCGCCAGAGTTGTCAGCGACCGCATGCCTCGCTAAGCAAGCATCGCGCGCTGCGGATAGTCTTTCGATCACTGCTTCTCGGCCCTTGTCGCCGACCATGAAGAAGCTTTGCTCGCACCCTGTCGTAAGGAGCAGGACGCAAAGGGCTAACCTGCCCAGCCAGAGATGACCTAGCACCACCGTACACTTGCCTTCGCTGTCGCCGTTCAAGTTCATTCGTTTGCACTTCTCCGATACGTGCTGGTCGTCTAGATTGCAAGTCAGTCGGAGTGCGAAGTGCGCAGGGTGTGGCAGTTGACAAAAGTGGAAGGTGGAGCTGGGTCCTTTGCTTGGCCAGGAGCCTCAGCGCTCCCATGGCTAGCAATTCTGGGATGTGCTCTTCTCACGGCGTTGAGTTTCCTCAAGGGCTTCGTCTATGCGATCAGCCCGAATGTCTACGTCTACTACCTCATCAACTACCGTGACGGGCTTGTTAGGCGAGGCCTGCTAGGGCACGGACTGTCTTTGATAGTTGATCAGAGCAGTCTCCAAGACGCGCTGGCTGCCGCTGCGGTGCTCTACACCGCCACAAACGTCGCAGCCTTGCTGTTGCTCTTCGCGTGGACCGTGCGGCTGGAGCTTCGTCGACGCGACTTTCTCGCCACTTCGCTTTACGCAATTTATGCGGCATCGCAATTCATTCCGACGGTATCCTACGGCGCCGGTTATCTCGACGCCTATGACTATCTGTTGTTGGTGCTGGCCGCGATTGCCCTAGTGCGAGAGCGTCTGTGGTTGGCCAGTGCTATTGGCGCCATTGGCCCCTTCGTGCACGAGGCCTTCATTTTCACTTGGTTATGTCCGGCCGTCCTAGCGCTGTGGCTGCGTCCGAGCCTTAAGACCTGTCTCGCGCTTGCAGCGCCACTGGTCACGACAGCGATCGTCTATTTCATGCCCACGCCTGAGGCGGGCATCGCCCAGATGCGCTCGGCTCCGCTATCCGATGAGGTCAGGGAATTCGTTGTCGCCTATCAGTTCGGGCAGACGTTCCTGTCGAGCCTGTACATTGTCCTCTGGAAGACCGGTCATAGCTTCTCAAACTTCCTGATCGCGGTCGTCTACTTCGCCTTGCCAGGATTCCTACTCGCTGCGCTATATGGGCACGCGCGCAACAATTCCCGCACGTGGATTGCGCTTGCCTTGGCGACGCTGCTGCCCTTGTCAATCAATCTGGTCGGCTGGGACCTGACACGATTTCTGGCGCCTACGGCGTTCTTTGCGCTGCTAGCAGTACTGTTCATGGAGTCGGCGCGGCCGGTCGGGCCACCCCGGCGCTGGCTGCCTGCGGGCTGTTGGGTGGCAGCATTGGTGCTCATGCAGGCGCCGTTCGTTTACGGCTACGTCGAAGTCACGGCCGTTGAGGATCGGACCTTCGTCCGCGATTGGCCAATCGGTAGGTTGGTAAGAGAAGGAGTTGCCTACTACTCGCGCAAGATACGGCCGAAAGTGGAGAGTGTTACCGGTGAAGAAGACCCGCCGGGGAACGTCTGGTACATGGAGGAAGATGCTTGGACGGGTGCGTTGGTGCGCCGCGCTGGAACCAATGTCTTCGACGCGACCGTGACCAAGGGCGGCATGGTGGTGCAGTACACTGCCGAGATCATGCGCGACGGCAATCGAATCTTCATTGTTCGGAACCCGCGAGACGAACAAGCCAAGATGACATATGTCGGCACATTGCGTGGCAACCGGGTATCCGGGACGTACTCCGGTGGGGTATGGGGTGCGATCATTCTCCGCTAGTCGAACAGCATAGCGAGGGAAATGCCTTATGATCAATGATGGGAAACACTCAGATGTGCCAACGGTTTCAATCATTATCCCGACGTTGAACGAATGCGCCAATGTCGAACCTACTGTCGCCGGACTTGACAGCTCGCTGCAAGGGGTAGCCTGGGAGGTAGTTTTCGTCGATGACGACAGCCGCGATGGCACTGCCGATTTGGTGATGGCGCTGGCGCGCGGTGATCCGCGAGTGCGCCTACTGCGCCGCATTGGACGCCGAGGCCTCGCCTCCGCCTGCATCGAAGGGGTTCTGGCTACAACGACGCCGGTATTTGTCGTGATGGACGCCGACCTACAGCATGATCCTTCCCTAATCCCAGACTTGCTAAGAGCCCTTGGCGATGCCGAAGTTGCAATAGGTAGTCGTTACACTTCGGGAGGCGACGGCGCCGCTCTGGGCAGGCAACGTAGTGCCGCCAGCCGCTTCGCTACGCTGCTTTCGCGGCTCATCTTGCGCCAGCCCGTCGCTGACCCAATGAGCGGTTTCTTCGCGATGCGCCGACAGCAGTTCGACGATATCGCGCCGCGCTTGAGCGGAGTCGGCTTCAAAGTTTTGCTCGACATTCTGGCGAGCGCGAAGACGCCGCTCGCAGTTGCCGAATTACCCTTCCGGTTTCGCCGCCGTCAAGCGGGTCATAGCAAGCTGAGCGCCGGGATCGTCGCCGAGTACCTGATGCTGTTGATCGAAAAGCTCTGTGGCGGGTTCGTGCCTGCACGTTATTTGCTGTTCTCTGCGGTAGGTGGCACAGGCTTGGTTGTCCATCTGGTCATGCTTGCGCTCTGCATGCACTGGCAATTGCATTTCGCCCTAGCCCAGGCGCTTGCTACTTTTGTCGCGATGACAAGCAACTTCTTCCTCAACAATTTACTCACCTACGCTGACCAGCGGAGACGCGGCTGGGGCGTCGTCACAGGCCTTGCGAGCTTCTATGTCATCTGCAGTATTGGCGCGGTCGCCAATGTCGGGATCGCCAACGCGATCTATGAGCACTGGTCGGGCTGGTGGCAAGCGGGGCTCGCCGGCGCGCTAGTCGGCTCCGTTTGGAACTACGCTGTCTCGTCGGTCTATACGTGGCGACACTGATTCCAAACGGGAATATTCGGCAACCCGCTAGCAACAGTGCCGGCAGCGCCGGATGGCCCTATCTGGTGTTGCTCGGTGCGATCGGTGCCTTGCATGGCGCATGGCTGGTTGGCGGCATTCTTTGGTTGCCCGCTTCTCCCTTCTGGCAGTCACCACCGAACGATATCGCGACTGGCTTGGTTGGGATGGAAGCGGCCTTGCAGGACACGTGGCATTGGCCGCTGGCTCTCACCAATCGTCTACTGGCGAGCGGCGAGCCAATATCGATTGCCTATACCGACAGCCTGCCGCTGCTGGCAATTGTGCTGAAAGCTATCGGCGTCAACGCATCGATGCTTCCTCCTTTCGGTTTGGCGATCCTCGTCAGCCAGGTTCTGCAGCCGATTGCCGCCGGTTGGGCCTTGCGGAGGACCGGTCTGTCGCATTGGCTCATCCTGCTGCCCGGAGCCCTGCTTCTGGCGTGCGCCCCCTCTTGGTTGTTTCGCCTGCTGGCGCAGCATGTGACACTTACATGGCACTGGCAGATTCTCCTGGCACTCGGTCTGTCGCTCGGTTGGTGTCGCACGGGCAGACCGACACGCGGAGAGATGGCGGGGGCCCTCTTGTTGTGCTTCATCGCCCTCTGCACGCACGTCTATCTGGCACTGCTGGTCGTGACGATGCTGCTGCCGGTGGGCCTCATGCTCTTGGGCACGAAGCGTCCGTTCGGTACCGGCCTGTTCGCTGCAGGCCTGTTTGTTGGAGGCATGATCGCCAGCGTCGTTGCCGGCGCCATCGTCTGCGGTCTCTGGCCGCCGCCGAAAGCAGGGCTGACGATTGGCCCTTACATGTCCCAGCCGGGCTATTATTCCGCCAATCTGCTCGGGCCGTTCGACTTCTCGTACTCGGCTCTCTGGACTGCCAGTCGGCCTATCGACGCCACCAAGGGTCAATACGAGGGCATGTCCTATGTTGGCGCCGGGGTGCTGTTCCTTCTCGCGCTTCTGGTCCTCTGCACAGCGGCGCGCCTTTTGCCCCCGGCGCTTCGGGCGACGACGCGCCATTCCGAACCCCGTGGGGCGCCTGCCGTCAGCCACTTCTGGCCTGTCATCGCAGCAGCAGCCGCTCTGGCGCTCACTGCTCTTTTCCCCACGATCTGGCTGGGCGACGAGAGGTTAGTCTCATTTCCGGTACCGGCGGTATTGGCCCAGTTCCTCGATCAGTTCCGCTCGAACGGTCGGTTCATCTGGCCAGCCCTCTACCTGTTGATCATTCTGTCGATCGTTGCCACGGTACGCAGCATCGGCGCGCGCCAGGCCGGCATCGCACTCACGGTGGCGTTAGGACTGCAAGTGGCCGACAGTGCAATTCTGCGGCAGGGGATTCGGGACATGATTGCCCGATCGGCGGCGGTGCCGGACGAGCTTGCTGCAATGTCGGCGGCTGGTGCACTCAAAGGCAACGTACGTTTGCGCCCAAGCTGGGCGTGTCTCAGGATTCCCGACTTTGTGCTCGATCGCCTGATTTCTCTTCGGGTGATTCGCGCAGGAGGAATTGTGTACGAGCCGCCAATTGCCCGTGGCGGAACGTCGGACTGCAACCCGTCTCTCATCGCCGCCGATCACCCCATGCCCAGCGTAGCAGATTTCATCTTTCGGTACTCGCTTTCTCTTGCAGACCAGATCGTGCTCATGGCGAGACGCGATTGCAGCGCCTTCGAAACGCTGTTCGTTTGTCGCGGCGAGCGAACGACAGGTGTGCTTTCGTTGGCGCAAGCGCTGTCGTTGCTACCGCCAGACGAACGGGTGCAGGCCGGCGTGCGCTACCCGATCACCCAAGGTCGTCCGGGCGTGGAGTGGCTGTCTACGGGATGGAGCGTGCCGGAGACTTGGGGAACGTGGAGCGATGGACCATCGGCTGTGCTGATGTTGCCGGTTCCCCAGCGCCCGAACGCACGCGTCCTTCAACTCGAACTGACCGCCTTCACGGGCGCGCCGTCGCGGCGGCAATCGCTTTCCGCGATGATTGGTGGGCGGACCCTTTGGGAGGGTGACCTCGTGGCTTCCCAGGTTCAAACGATACGCTTGGCAGTTCACGCGGAAACTTCGAGGTCGAACTTTGTTCTGTTGATTCTGCGGGTCGGCCATCCGCAGTCGCCTGACGGCGCTGGCATGAACAATGACACCAGATTACTGGGGGTCGGTTTGTTGTCGATCGAGTGGCAAGATTGATGGCGGATAAGGGGGAACGTCGCGGCACGCCCGCACAACTCCTTCGCATCGGCGGAGGGCTCGCGATCGCCGGCCTCCTGATCGTCGCGCTGGCCTTCCGCATTGTCGGGCTCGGTCATCTCCCCGGCATAAACGGTGACGAGGCTTGGTACGGCGTGCTGGCACAGGCCATCGCGAGCGGCACCAATCCACATTGGCGGACGCCGAGCGGAAACCTGCCGGGCCCCCTCCAGCTCGGATCGCTGCTGATCCTGCAGACGTTTTTTTCACCTTCCTTCGAACTGCTTCGCCTACCGGCAGTGGCCTCGTCCGTTGGCGCTGCAGGCCTCGCTTGGTGGATCGTGCGGCGCCATTTCGACCGGCACTCAGCGGTGATTGCGCTGGTCCTGATGGCGGTCCTGCCGGTCACCATCGCCTATGCGCGCTTCGGATGGGACCCGAGCCATGCGCCGCTAGTTGGTCTTGTCTCCGTCGCCTTCGCGTTAGCTGGATGGCGAATTGCCTGCGCCGCCGCCTTCGCCGTCGCACTCGTGGCCCATCCGACCAACATCTTCATCGCGCCCTTCCTGCTTTTCACCCTGCTCGGTGTCGCTGCCGAACGGTCGGGCTGGCGCGCCGCGCTGAGATGGACCGCCCCAGCGCTGCTGCTGCTCGTCCTCGCGCTGGGGACATTGTCGCTTACGACCTCGGGCGGGCAGTCATCGGTTCACCCATCGGCCGTGGTTGCGCGCATCGTCGATCCTGGCCAATGGGCAAGCTTCCCGCTGCTGTTCGGCCGGCTGCTGTCGGGTGACACGGTCTACACCTATATCACCGGTGCGGGCTTCGGCACCGGGCGCCGGCTGATCGACTTCGCGACCCTGCTGATCTTGCTCGGCTTGATCGCGACCGGCCTCTGGTCGCTGCGGCGGCGCGCCTTTGGCCGGGAGGCGGGCATCGTCACCGGCTGGCTTGCGTCGCTCCTAGGCTTCTTCCTGGTCGCCGGGCCCGACTCGCTGGCCCCGCATTTCGAGCGGTATGCTGTCTGCCTGATTGCGCCGACCGTGCTCGCGATTACGCTACTCGCACGTGAGATCGGCGGGCGCGGCACGCGGATGGCCTCGCCGCTCGCAGTCACCGGATTGATCGGAGCGCTGCTTCTCATCAGCTTCGACCGCCATTATTTCGTTGCACTCGAAGCGACTGGGAGCATGTCGCACCGGACTTTCTGGACTGGTCCGGTCGAGCCCAAGGAAGCTGCGCTGCGGACGTTGCTCGCCGATCCGCACCCTGGACTTCGCCCGTTGCAACTGGTGGCTGAGGATTGGTGGCTCTACTGGCCGGTCACCTATCTGGCGGCGGGCGAGCCCGTTCGCGTAATTGACGGATCGACGCTCGCCCCTGGGCCGCTACCTCGCGACCGGGTCTGGCTGGTGTTCGCCGGTGGACCGCTCCACCACCGTCTCGCCTCGACACCGGGCGCAGTGTTGGTCGATTCCATTGCTGGGACTGGGCGTCCGTCGCTCCTACGAATCTGGTGGACAGCGCCCGACCGCCAGTGAAAAGACTCCCGGGACCCAGCCGGTTGGTCAGTTCTATCGGACTCGAAAGGTGATGCTGAAAATCATCGGAATGTATCCGGGGACCCATCTTCCTCGGGGGTGTACCCCGCCCCAGGGGCCAGAATTTCACAAGGGATGCCGGCTCGTCCAAGATCACCGAGAAGCAGTCCGGTTCAATCCGGGCCGGTTTCCGGGGACACACGTGATCATCGACTGGCTATCTTAGTGAAGGGGCTTCAGGAAGTTGTCGAAGTACTGGATAGAGAAATCATGAAAGATGTACAGAATTTGGTTGGGCGCAAAGTCGTCGTAGAGTGCAGCCCGGACCTTGTTCAGCTGAGCGGGCGACAATCGTGACACATCATTCACCGATACGTGCCAGACGGAGCTAAAGTAAGGTGCAAAATAGCCGGCGATACCGGCCCCAAACGAGTCCGACAGGATCAGCAATTTCGGACCACTGGAGGTCGCATGTTCGAAGCGTCCAACGTCGCCTAGTACGCGTGCGGCATCCCCAAGCTCGGGAAAGCAGGTACTGCCTTGGCAGGCGGTGATCCCGACCGAATTGAAATCCACGACTTCTGAGGTTACCGATATGGTGATGCCGGGTAGAAACTGCTGAAGGTCCGATCTCGCGGCAACGGGTCGAACGTCGAGCCGTTTGCGACGCGTTCGACCAAAGACTTTCGATGCAGTCTCCTCAGCGACGGCGCGGGCGCCTGGGCCGAGCCAATGAAAGTTCTGTGGCGGGTAGACTGCGACGGTCGCCCGAAGGGCACGCATCGCCTCGATAGGATAGTAGACGTGCTGTCGATTGCTTGGCGAGAGGTCGGCCAGCCGCGCCAGCACACGCGGCACGGCGGGAATCGACCGGCGGCAGCGCTGCTGTAACCATGCTGGCATGTGCTCGAAATAAATTGTCGATTTGGTCGGAACGACCATCAGCGTGGATGCCGGTAGCTGCGCTGTAAGGCGGGCGACGGCATCGGACAGGTCGCGCGCAATCTTATCGATCCGCGCCGCGTCGCTACCTTCGCCGCACAGGAAGCGGATCATCGACAGGGGGTCGGCAGCGCTATGAGAATTGAAGAAGAGGTAATCGTCGCTCCCAATCGTGATCTGGGGCGACATGACCTCGCGAAACAGATGAAAGCGAAGCCTGTTGTTCACCTCGACCAGTTGCGCGCGAAAAGGAAAATGATCATTGACGTAAGCGTCGACTCTCGACGGAAAGACTTGGAGTTGGGCGCCGTTGGCGGGTAACGCGGGCGCGTCGGCGAGCATTCGATTCTCTCCCAAGCCCAACACGATGGGCCCGTTCGCGACGATGACGCCTGTCACCAGCGGGACAGAAAGCGCCGCAAAGAAGAGACCAATTGCCGTTAAGGTGCCAACTCGACTCACGCAAGCCATCAAAATCTGAAGTAGATGAAGGGATTGTACGTACCGCTGGCCAGGCTGGCGACGGACAAGAATAGGAGGCAGGCCGCGAAACCGGCATGGATCATTCTCGCCAGGAGCCCCGGCATCGAGCCGGAGCGCGCCCGGCGGCCAATCTCGATACCGAGCTGTTGTCCTGCCGGTGTGACGGCAATCGTGCCAATAAGCAGAGCAGCCACTACGGAGCCGGACAGGTATTCTGCTAGGGGGTGCAACGTGGGATCGCCTGAGCCGTAGCCTGCCATGGCCACCAATGTAGCTTGGGCCTGGCCAAACGTATCGCTGCGAAACAACACCCAGCCGACGATTACTGCAAGCAGCACGTATCCGCGCTGGAACGCTACAGGCAGCCCTGCCAGTAGGGTGAGGAGCCCAAGGCGCTCAACGATGAGGAAGAAGCCATGGTAGACGCCCCAGGCGACAAACGTCCAACTCGCGCCGTGCCACAGGCCGCACAGTATGAACACGATCAACAGGTTGGCGTACGACCGCGCCATACCGCGCCTGTTGCCACCGAGCGGAATATATAGGTAGTCGCGTAGCCAGCTCGACAGGCTGATGTGCCAGCGCCGCCAGAATTCAGTCACTGACTGGGAGATGTAGGGATAGTCGAAATTTTTCGGGAAGGCGAATCCGATCATCAGGCCAAGACCGATCGCCATGTTCGAGTAGCCGGCGAAGTCAAAATAGATTTGCAGCGTGTAGCTGACGGCGGCGAGCCACGCGGTCGCGCAGCTGAGGTCGATGAGCGGCAGCGCGAAGATTTGGTCTGCCGGCAAGGCTAACGTGTTAGCTAAAAGAACTTTCTGGGCAAGGCCGACTATGAACAGCTCGATGCCGAGCCGTACACGCGACGGCACGACCCTGCGCTGGTGCAATTCCTTCGACACGGTCTTGAAGCGGATAATCGGGCCCGCAACCAACTGAGGGAACATCGTGATGTAGGTGCCGAGCGCCAAGAGGTTGCGCTCGGCCGACACATGCCTGCGATAGACGTCAATCAAATACGACAGAGCATGGAACGTGAAGAAGGATATGCCGAGCGGCAACAATATGGGGGGTGCCTTCGGCGCGGGTACTCCAAGTGAACCGGTAAGAGAGGCAACGCTGTCAATCAGGAAGTTGAAGTACTTAAAGTAAGCCAGCGTCAGCAGGTTACCGATCACGCCCAAGGCCAAGCTCAGTCGCCCGCTGCCACCACTCCGCTGCTCGCGATCGATCAGCAGCCCGCAACCAAAATTCAACCCGATCGATATGAGTAGCAGCAAAACATAGACGGGCTCACCCCATGCATAGAAGAGGAGGCTTGCCGCCAGCAGAACGCCGTTTTTCCAGGGAGCGACGTAGTAGAAAAGAAAGAAGAGCGGTAGGAAGTAGAAGAGGAAGACAACCGAACTGAACAGCATATTGTACCGAAATCCTATCGCACCAAGTCAGGGTAGTGATACAATGTGCCGATCCACCTACCTCAGTTTGAGATTGGCCCTTTCGCGGCAAAGAGGGCGTGCGAGCTGTAGCCGGGCCATTCTTCGGGATTTGGAGGCCGCCCCATCAACAAGCGAAAGCTTGCTCTGATATCGTCATGCGTTGCAAGGGCAACGACTCGAACTTTCAAACCACACAAAAGTTCTGCGCGAGGTTGGGAGCGTTTCCGGGGACCCATCTTGGGCCGGGTGTACCTCGCCCCAAAGCACGTATCCCGCACGCTATTTGCAGAGCATCGTGCGGCCGCCGAAAGGTGTGCAGAATAGCATGCAAGGGCGCTCGAAATACTCCGTTTCCGCCGTCGACATGACGACAGGCTTGCGCCAGCGCTGCTCGCTTTCGAGCTGGCCCATGCGATAGGTCAACCAGTTCGCGGGGAACCGCGCCCTGGCATCGTCGATCGCCATGGGAGAATTGCTCCTGTAGGCGTTCGGCCTCGGTGAAACGGATGTCACCGGTATCCAATTCGGCACGGGCCGGCGCGGCCCTCACCAGGGCGCCGACGGTAAGCGTGCCGATCCATCTCTTCACGTCGTTTCCTCCTCTTCCCGCAGGCTGGGCATTCGACCGTCCGTAGCGTTTACTTTACCCTGCGGACTATCGGCGCTGCACGGGCTTCGATCCCCTACTCCCTTGGTGGAGGAAAGGGAGAAGTATACAGCCCCAGGAGGCTCACTCAGTCTGCCTCTTCTGTGCGGCGCGGGAATGCGTAGATGCACAAGTGCCGACTGGCCCGGTCCAGCCTGCCATGCCACTTCATTTGTTGGATGATTTGTGGGGTTAATTCGTATTTTAGAGGATTATTCAACAAAATCAATGGCATGTGGCGGACAGGGCGGGATTCGAACCCGCGGTGGCTGTTACACCACGCACGCTTTCCAAGCGTGTGCCTTAAACCGCTCGGCCACCTGTCCTCCGGGCGCGGTCGGCCGCTCTTATAGCGCGGTGGGCGCTGGGGGCAACGGCATCTTCCCCGGGGCGGTCGGCTTGGGTAGGGTGCGGCCCCGCGTTTCTGGGGGTTTTATGGTGTTGTTCCGCGCGCTGGGTTGGCTGCTGCTCGCCATGGCGGTTGCGGTGGTCGTACACGATGGGCTCGCGTGGTGGAGCGAGGGCTCGTTCCGCCTGTTCGGGCTGGGCGAGCTGTGGTCGCAGCTCGACATCGGCTCCCTGAACCGGGCGCAGGGGGCTGTGCAGCGCCACCTGTCGGGCGGGCTGTGGACCTCGGTCGTCGGGCCGGTCCTGACGGTTCCGGCCGTGCTGGCATTCTTCGTGCTCGGCGTCGTCTTCCTGTGGATTGGGCGGGGCGGGGCGCCCAAGGCGCCCGCCTTCATCGGCGACGACCGTCCGCGCCGGCGCCGCAGCCGGGGTGGTGGCCTGTAGTCGGAGCGCCGGGGGCACCGCTCGTGGTGCGCTTCCCCTGACACCGGCGAAGAGGCGTCCCTGGCGGGGCCGTGCGCGCTCGGCCAGTCCTGAAGGCCGCGCCTTCCTGTCCAATAGGATTGGACCTGCCCAATCGATTGGACGGCGGCAGGAGCGAACCAGCGCCGTCAGTCCGGGTAGCCGCAGTCAGCGGCTGTCCATCTTCAGCGCCGCGATGAAGGCCGATTGCGGGATCTCGACGTCGCCGACCTGGCGCATCCGCTTCTTGCCCTTCTTCTGCTTCTCCAAGAGCTTCTTCTTGCGGCTGATGTCGCCGCCGTAGCACTTGGCGAGCACGTCCTTGCGCAGCGCGCTGATCGTCTCGCGGGCGATGATGCGGCCGCCGATCGCCGCCTGGATGGCGATCTTGAAGAGCTGGCGCGGGATCAGGTCCTTCAGCCGCTCGCACAGCGCGCGGCCGCGATGCTCGGCCTGGTTCTTGTGCACGATGATCGAGAGCGCATCGACCGGCTCGGCGTTGACCAGGATGGTGAGCTTCACCAGCTCGCCCTCCTCGTAGCCCACCATCTCGTAGTCGAAGCTGGCGTAGCCGCGCGTCACCGATTTCAGCCGGTCGTAGAAGTCGAACACCACCTCGTTGAGCGGCAGGCGGTAGACCGCCATGGCGCGCGAGCCCGCGTAGGTGAGCTCGATCTGCTGGCCGCGCCGCTCCTGGCACAGGGTCAGCACCGAGCCGAGATGCTCGTCGGGAGTCATGATGGTCGCCTTGATCCACGGCTCCTGCATGGTGGCGATCTGCGAGGGGTCGGGATAGTCGGCGGGATTGTGCAGCTCGCGCTCCGTGCCGTCGTTCATGCGGATCTTGTAGACCACCGAGGGCGCCGTCGTGACCAGGTCGAGGTCGAACTCGCGCTCCAGCCGCTCCTGCACGATCTCGAGATGCAGGAGGCCCAGGAAGCCGCAGCGGAAGCCGAAGCCGAGGGCCGCGCTCGATTCGGGCTCGAAATGGAACGACGAATCGTTGAGGCGCAGCTTCGACAGCGATTCGCGCAAGGTCTCGAACTCGGCGGCGTCGGCCGGGAACAGGCCGCAGAACACCACCGGCACCGAAGGCTTGAAGCCGGCCAGCATCTCGGCGGCGGGCTTGCGGTCGTCGGTGATGGTGTCGCCCACCTTGCAGTCGGCGATGGTCTTGATGCCGGCGATGATGAAGCCGATCTCGCCTGGGCCCAGCTCGGCCACGTCCTTGGGCTTGGGCGTGAAGACGCCCACCTTGTCGAGGTCGTAGGAGGCCTGGGCCGCCATCATGCGGATGCGCTGGCCCTTCTTCAGGACGCCGTCCTTGACCCGCACCAGCGTGACGACGCCGAGGTAGGGGTCGTACCAGCTATCGACCAGCAGCGCCTTCAGCGGCGCGTTGCGGTCGCCCGTGGGGGCGGGCAGGCGGCGCACCATCGCCTCCAGAAGGTCGTCGATGCCGAGGCCGGTCTTGGCCGAGACGTGGACGGAGTCCGACGTGTCGATGCCGATCACGTCCTCGATCTCCTTGCACACGCGCTCGGGCTCGGCCGAGGGCAGGTCGATCTTGTTGAGGACCGGGATGATCTCGTGGTTGGCGTCGATCGCGTGATAGGCGTTGGCGAGCGTCTGCGCCTCGACGCCCTGGCTGGCGTCGACGACGAGGAGAGAGCCTTCGCAGGCGGCCAGCGAGCGGCTGACCTCGTAGGCGAAGTCGACGTGGCCCGGCGTGTCCATCAGGTTGAGGATGTAGGTCTTGCCGTCGAGCGCGGTGTATTCGAGGCGGACGGTCTGCGCCTTGATGGTGATGCCGCGCTCGCGCTCGATGTCCATCGAATCGAGCATCTGGTCATGGAACTCGCGCTCCGTCACCGCCCCGCAGCGCAGCAGCAGCCGGTCGGCCAGCGTGCTCTTGCCGTGGTCGATATGGGCGATGATCGAGAAATTGCGCAGCAGCGACAGGTCGGTCATGGGACGCGGGACTCTAATACCACCTCATCCTGAGGAGCGCCCGCAGGGCGCGTCTCGAAGGATGGGCCTCAGGCACGGTGCCTGTTGCCTATCCTTCGAGACGCCGCGCTGCGCGCGGCTCCTCAGGATGAGGTTTTTGGTGTTCGGGGCGAAGCAATGAAGGCCGATCATCGATTGATTTCACTACCCCCGCAACGCCGCGCCCGTCGCCTTGGTGACGGCGGCCACGATCCTGGCGCTGGCGGCCTCGATCTCGGCGTCGGTCAGGGTGCGTTCGACGGGCTGCAGGGTGACGCTGAGGGCGATCGATTTCTTGTCGTCAGGGACGCCCTTGCCGGCATAGACGTCGAACACGCGGGCCGCCGCGATCAGCGCCTTGTCGGCGTTGCGCGCGGCGCGCACCAGGCGGTCGGCCTCGATGCCGGCATCGACGATGAAGGCGAAATCGCGCTCGACCGGCTGGAAGGCCGAGAGCACCAGCTTGGGCCGCGCCTTGGTCGCCTTGGGCTTGGCCAGCGGCGGGGCGTCGAGGAAGACCTCGAAGGCCGCCACGGGGCCCGCCAGGTCGGCCGCCGCGACGATCTCGGGGTGGAGCTCGCCGAACCACGCCATCACGCGGTCGCCGAGCTTCAGCGCGCCGGAGCGGCCCGGGTGGTACCAGTCGGGCGCGCGGCCGGAATCGCCGCCCCCGTCGCGCCCCACATTGGCGGCGCCGCTGGTCGCGGACAGGTTCTCGACGGGGGCGCCGATCGCTTCCAGCACGGCCAGCGCATCGGCCTTGGCGTCGAAGGCGTCGACGTCGCGCGGCGGGCCGGCCCAGTTGCGCGGCACCGCCTTCTTGTGGCGGATGCCGGCGGCCATGGTCTGCTGGCCGGCGGGCGTGGCGTCCTTGTATTGCGGGCCGACCTCGAACAGGGCCGGGTCGCCGAGCCCGCGCGCCTCGTTGCGCTTGGCCGCGTCGATCAGGTTGGGCAGGATCGAGGGCCGCATCGTGTCGAGCTCCGACGCGATCGAGTTCAACAGGCGCAGGTCGGCGCCGCCGCCGCCGAAGCGCTCGGCCTCGGCGCGCGGCAGGAACGACCAGGTGACGGCCTCGTTGAGGCCGCGTGCGGCGAGCGCCCGGCGGGCCTGCGGCACGCGCCGCTGGCGCGGGGAGCGCACCGGCTTGGAGATCGGCGTGAGCCGCGGCAGCGACGTCGTCGGGATGTTGTCGAAGCCGTAGACCCGCGTCACCTCCTCGACCAGATCGGCCTCGCCGATGATGTCGGGCCGCCACGACGGCACGGCGACCCTCCACGGGCCGCTGCCGCTCACGGTGAAGCCGAGCGTGCCGAGGATGCGCGCGGTCTCGGCCGCCGGCACGTCGATCGCCGTCAGGGTTTTTGCGCGATCCGTGCGTAAATCGTAGCGGCGCTGCCAGGCCGGCATGACGCCACTCGACACCACCTCGCTCGCCTCGCCGCCGCACAGCGTCAGGACCAGGCGGGTCGCCACCTCGGCGCCCCACCACACCGACTCGGGATCGATGCCCCGCTCGAAGCGATAGCGCGCGTCCGAGAGGATCGCGAGCTTGCGGCCCGACGCGGCGGTGCGGATCGGGTCGAAATAGGCGACCTCGAGGAACATCTCGGTCGTGCCGTCGCCGACCCCGGTATCCTCGCCGCCCATGATGCCGCCGATGCCATGTACACCCTTGGAATCGGCGATAACCGCGACGCTGGAATCGAGGACGTAGGTCCGGCCGTCGAGCGCCAGGATCCGCTCGCCCTCGCGGGCCTGGCGCATCACCAGGTCGCCGGCGAGCTTCTGGGCATCGAACACGTGCAGCGGCCGGTTGAGATCGAAGGTCACCAGGTTGGTGATGTCGACCAGGGCGGAGATCGGCCTGAGCCCGATCGCCTTCAGGCGGCGCTGCAGCCAGTCGGGCGAGGGGCCGTTCCTGAGGCCGCGGAAATGGCGGCCGACCACGATCGGGCAGGGGCTGTCGGGCGTGGCCGCGTAGCCGTGCGTCCACTTGATCGGGCTCTGGTAGGTGCCGGCGATCCCGGTCGTGTCGAGCGGCTTCAGGGTGCCGAAGCCCGCCGCGGCGAGATCGCGGGCGATGCCGTGCACGCCCAGACAGTCGGCGCGGTTGGGCGTCACCTTGATCTCGATCACCGCGTCGTCGAGGCCGAGCGCCTCGGCCGCCGGGGCGCCGGTGCGCGTGTCCGCGGGCAGGTCGATGATGCCGCTATGGTCGTCGCCGAGCTCGAGCTCGCGCGAGGAGCACAGCATGCCGTTGCTCTCCTCGCCGCGGATCTTGCTCGCCTTGAGCGTGATGCCGGTGCCGGGGATGAAGCTGCCGGTGGGCGCGAAGATGCCCTTCATGCCGGTGCGCGCGTTGGGCGCGCCGCACACGACCTGGACGATCGAGCCCGTGCCGATGTCGACCTTGCAGAGCCTGAGGCGATCGGCGTTGGGATGCTGCACCGCCTCGACGACGTGGCCGACGACGAAGCCCTTCAGCGTCTCGGCTGGATTGGCGATGCCCTCGACCTCGAGGCCGAGCATGGTGAGGCCGTGGCGCAGCTCGGCGAGGCTCGCCGTCGTATCGAGATGCTCGGCGAGCCAGGACAGGGTGAATTTCATCGTCCGAGCTCCAGGGCGGAGAAGCCGTAATGGCGCAGCCAGCGCAGGTCGGAGTCGAAGAAGCTGCGCAGGTCGGGGATGCCGTATTTCAGCATGGCGATGCGGTCGATGCCCATGCCGAAGGCGAAGCCCTGGTAGATCGCGGGATCGAGCCCGCAATTGCGGATCACGTTGGGATGGACCATGCCCGAGCCCAGGATCTCGAGCCACGAATCGCCCGCGCCGATGCGCAGCTCGCCGTCCTTCCACGAGCAGCCGATATCGACCTCGGCCGACGGCTCGGTGAACGGGAAGTAAGACGGGCGGAAGCGCAGCGGCAGGTCGTCGACCTCGAAGAAGGCGCGGCAGAAATCGACCAGGCAGCCCTTGAGATGGCCCATGTGCGTGGTGCGGTCGATCACGAGCCCCTCGACCTGATGGAACATCGGCGTATGGGTGGCGTCATTGTCGATCCGGAAGGTGCGGCCGGGCACGATGATGCGCAGCGAACCGCCGTCGGCCAGCATCTGCTGCACGCCCTTGTCGAGCATGGTGCGGGCCTGCACCGGCGAGGTGTGGGTGCGCAGCACCATCGGCGTGCCGTCGGCCCGCGATGGAAGATAGAAGGTGTCCTGCATCTGCCGCGCCGGATGGTCGGGCGGGATGTTCAGCGCCGTGAAGTTGTGCCAGTCGTCCTCGATGTCCGGCCCGTCGGCCCAGGTGAAGCCCATCTCGCCGAAGATCGCCGCGAGCTCGTCCATCACCTGGCCGATCGGATGCAAGGTGCCTTCGCGCCAAGTGGCGAATTCCGGGCGGATCGGCAGGCTGACATCGACCTTCTCGCTGCTGAGGCGGGCGGCGAGGGCGGAGGCGCTGAGGGCGGACTTGCGCGCCTCGAGGGCCACCTCGATCTCGCCTTTGAGCTGGTTGACCCGCGCGCCGAATTCCTTGCGCTGGTCGGGGGCGAGGCCGCCCAGCGTCTTCATCAGGCCGGAGACGCTGCCCTTCTTGCCGAGTGCGGCCACGCGCGCGGCGTCGAGGGCGGCGAGGTCGGCGGCGCGCTGCACGGCACCCAGCGCCTCGTCGCGGATCGTCGAAAGATCGGTCATGCGAGCTTACTCCGAATCGAACACGAAAAAAGGGAGCCTGTGGTCCAGGCTCCCTCTTTGCGATTTCTGTCCACGGCGCCCCTGCGGACCGCGGGCCTCTCGCCCGCTCTTGCGTGGTCCTTGTCGGGACGCCGCCAGACGTTACTTGAGGGCGGCCTGGGCCTGTTCGACCAAAGCCTTGAACGCTGCCGGTTCGCGGACCGCCAGGTCGGCCATGACCTTGCGGTCGACCTCGATGCCGGCCTTCAGGATGCCGTTCATGAACTGCGAGTAGGTGAGGCCGTGCTCGCGCGTCGCGGCGTTGATGCGCTGGATCCACAGGCCGCGGAACGTGCGTTTCTTGTTGCGCCGGTCGCGATAGGCATATTGCAGGCCCTTCTCGACCTTCTCGATGCCGACGCGAAACGCCGCCTTGGCGCGGCCGCGATAGCCCTTGGCGAGCTTGAGAACCTTCTTGTGACGAGCGTGTGCGGTCACGCCCCGCTTGACGCGTGCCATGGCCTACCTCTCGTACGGGAAGAAGTTGCGCTTGATGATGCGGGTATCCGGCTCGGAGACAATGGTCATGCCGGTCTGCTGGCGGAGGAAGCGGTTGCCGCGCTTGCTCATGCCGTGGCGCTTGCCGACGACCCCGTGCTTGACCTTGCCGGTGGCGGTGAAGCGAAACCGCTTCTTCGCCCCGCTCTTGGTCTTCATTTTGGGCATTTTCTTTCCTTTTCAAAGGGTTACGTTAGGCGACCGAGGCAATGCCCTCTGGGCCAGGCCGCCGAAGGAAGCGCGCTTATACCGATGCGGCCAAAGTCACGCAAGCGTGCGGAATTGGCTCTTGGTTAGGATCACGCCACTGGAGTGGCGCATTCTTCGCATGGGGCATGCGACGCGGCGCCACCGCGATGGCGCCGTGCGAACATTGAGGAGAAGCAGGCATGAAGCTGTCAGGCAAGGTGGCGCTGGTGACCGGCGCGCAGCAAGGGATTGGGGCGTCGATTGCCAAGGCGCTGGCCGGGGAGGGGGCGGACGTCGCCGTGACTTGGTTCGACGATTTGGCGGGCGCTGAAGCGGTGGTCGGCTCGGTCTTGCAGGCCGGGCGGCGAGCCCATCTGATCAGAGCCGACGTGGCGAAACTCCCCGATATCGAGGCAATGATCGCCGAGACGGCGGAGACGCTGGGCGCGCCCGACATTCTGGTCAACAATGCCGGCGTCTACCCGCGCGTCAAGCTCTTGGAGATGCGCGAGAGCGACTGGGACTATGTCCTCGACATCAACCTCAAGGCCGGCTGCTTTGGCACCATTGCCTTCGCCAAGGCGTTGATCGCCGCCGGCAAGCCCGGCGGCGCGGTGGTCAATCTCGCCTCGTCGGCGATTCGCGGTGCCGTACGCGGCGTGCACTACAGCGCGAGCAAGGGCGGCGTGGTGTCGATGACGCGCGCGCTGGCGCTCGAGCTGGCGCCGCACAACATTCGTGTCAACGCCATCGCGCCCGGCCTGACCGACACGGCGCAACCGCGCTACGGCAACACGGATGCGGAGCTGATCGAGATGGCTCACACCACGATCCCGTTGCGCGGCAAGCTTCTGATGCCCGACCAGATCGCCCGCACGGCGGTGTTCTTGGCTAGCGACGACTCGGATGCCGTGACCGGCCAGGTGGTGCACGTCAACGGCGGCTCATACATGCCGTGACGGCGGGCTCACACCCTGCTCAGCAGCTTCCGCGCTAGCCGCCGGCGCTTCGGCGCGTAGGCCAAGTCCATCACGCCGCTGAGATAGAACTTCACCTGATCGATCGGCCAGCTTGCCTCGATGTTAGTGCGCTGGATCCAGATCGGTGAGGAACCCGGCAGGACGGGATAGAGATTGGTCATGAAGACGCGGCGGTAGCCGGCGCGCTTGATCTCGTCGAAGGCGCCGACGCCGTACGACCATTCCTCGCCGCCGACCCAGCAGAAATCCTCGACCGGATGGCCGAGCTTCTCCGCGATGTCGCGACCGGCCGCGGTGATCTCATCGACGAGTCGTTCCGCCGGCAGATCGTCGGCCAGGCGAACATGCGTGCGGGTATGGCAGCCGATGCGATGGCCGCGCGCTTCGAGGGCGTGCGCCTCGGACCACGTCATGCGCGGCTCCGGTTCGTTCTTTGCCTTCGCGAAGGCGATATCGGCGGTGAAACGGTCGCCCGCGATCTCGGCTTCGGGCAGGAAGAAACAGCCGCGGAAACCGCGCTTCTCCAGTAGGGGAGCTGCGACATCGTGGTTGGAGCGGTAACCGTCGTCGAAGGTGATCAGCAGCCGCGGTTTGCTGCCGTCGAAGCGGCCGGCGAGGCAGGCATCGAGCGCGGCGGGATCGGCTGGGTCGAAGTGCTCGAGATACAGGTCGAGCTGACGCTCGAGCCCCGCCGCGTCGCGCTGCGGCGTGGCATGGTAGTTGAGCACGCGCAGGAATCGCGACCCCCAGGCGAGGCGCTGGGCGGCAAGGCCCAACGGGAAGCAGCCCAAGCGGGTCGCCGTCGCGACGATCGCCTGCTTCAGCCCCATATCAATGAAGCGCGTAGATCAGCGACGGCGGCTCGGCCGGCCCGCCGCCGTCGGCGGCCTTGGCGGCGAGCGCGTCGTAAGCTGCTTCGAGGGCGGCAACCAGCGCCGCGCGGCGATCAGGCGCTACATCGGCCAGCACGCGCGCGACCTCGGCCATCGGGTCGGCGGTGTCGGGTCGGCGCATCTCCTGCAAGGTGAGCGTCGGGTGTGGTGCCGGCACGAAGTAGGTCGCCGCCGCGCCAGGCTTCAGTGCCATGTGCGAATCGACGGTGGGTGTGCCGTCGTCCTTGGTCAGCGCGTCGAACAACGCGTCGAGTAGGGCGTCAGTCGAGGACAAGTTCTTTCCTCCAGGCATCACCTTCCTTGCTCTTGGGTTGCAGCGCCTTTTCGAGCAGGCAATCCTCCAGCACCAGCAGGTCGATGTCGGTGCGCATGAAGCAACGATAGGCGTCTTGCGGCGTGTTCACGATTGGCTCGCCACGCACGTTGAACGAGGTATTGACCAGCACGGGGCAGCCGGTCTCGGCCTCGAAGGCGCTGAGGATGGCGTGGAACTCCGGCTGGTCGGCCTTGTTCACTGTTTGCACGCGTGCACTGTAGTCGACATGGGTGATCGCGGGCAGAGTCGAGCGCACCTTGTTGACCTCGGGAATCATGTCGGCGACACCTTGGCGGAAGGCGGCGAGATCGAACGGCCGGCGCAGGTCTTCGCGCACCGGCGCCACCAGCAGCATGTAGGGGCTCTCGCTCGCCATCTCGAAATAATCGCCGACCCGCTCGCTCAGCACCGCCGGCGCGAACGGCCGGAAAGATTCGCGGTACTTCACCTTGAGATTGACCTTGGATTGCATGTCGGCGCCGCGCGGATCGGCGAGGATGGAGCGTGCGCCGAGCGAGCGCGGGCCGAATTCCATGCGCCCACTCATCAGGCCGACGACCTTGCCCGCGGCGAGTGCCTCGGCGACGACGCGTGCGCGCTCGCCGCGATCGGTGACACGGGCATAGGGATAGCCAGCGCGATCGAGGAAGGCGCGGACCTGAGCGCTCGAATGCGCGGGCCCAAGATAGCTGCCGTGTTGCGTGTCGCGGCCCGACGGCGAGCGCTTTCGCGAGAGGCCAAGTCCCATATGCGCGGCGTAGAGGGCGGCACCCAGCGCGCCACCTGCATCGCCGGCCGCCGGCTGAATCCATAATCCCTCGGTCACACCGGAGCGCAGGATCTTGCCGTTGCCGACGCAGTTCAGCGCCACGCCGCCCGCCATGCAGAGGTCGCGCTCGCCAGTGAGTTTCAGCGCCGTGCGTGCGAGCTTGAGCATGATCTCTTCGGTGACCGCCTGGATCGAGGCGGCGACATCCATATGGAACAGCGCGATGCGGCTTTCGGCTTCGCGTGGCGGCGCGCCGAACAGGGCGTGCATCTTCTCGCCCGCCATCGCCGCGCCGTCCATGAAGGCGAAGTAGTCGAGATCGAGGGCGAAGGAGCCGTCCTCCTTGATATCGATCAGGTGTTTCCTGATGAGGTCGGCGAAGCGCGGCTCGCCGTAAGGCGCCAGCCCCATCAGCTTGTACTCGCCGGAGTTGACCCTGAAGCCGCAATACTGGGTGACGGCGCTGTAGAGCAGGCCGAGCGAATGCGGGTAGCGGATTTCGCGCAAAAGCTCGACCTTGTTGTCTCGGCCGTGGCCAATGGTGAGCGTGGCATGCTCGCCGACGCCGTCGATGGTGAGGATGGCGGCACTGGCGAACGGCGAGGGATAGAAGGCCGACGCGGCATGCGAGATGTGATGATCGACGTAGCAGACGGGTCGGCGCGTGCCGAGGGCGGCTTCGATCAGGTCGCCGACATGCAGCTTCTCACCCAGCACGGAGCGCATCGCCGCCTTGAACGGCTCACGGCCGCGCGGCGCCACGGCGGCGAAGTTGCGCAGCACGCGGTCGAGCGTCAGCCAGGGGTTGTCGTAGTAGGCGACAAGCTCGAGGTCGGCCGGCTCGATGAACGCCTCGCCCAGGCAGTAGTTGATGGCGTTACCCGGAAAGCGCCGGTCGTGCTTCTTGCGTGTGAAGCGTTCTTCCTGGGCAGCCGCGACGATCTCGCCGCCGCGCACGAGGGCGGCGGCCGAATCGTGATAGAGGCCGGATATTCCCAGAATGTACGGTTCGCTCACGCACGCCGTCCTGTCGCTGCCGGCGCTCCGCCCAGCAGCGGTCGCAGCGTCCCGGCGAGAGATTGGGCTATCGCGCGATGGCCCGCGGGGGTCAAGTGCACGTCCTTCTTGAAGCGGAAGCTGCGGCGGGTCTCGGCATCGTAGGCATGCAGGTCGTCGAGTGGGTCATGTAGGATGAAGCTGCCCTCGCTCGCCAGCTCGGCGAAGCGCCGCCGGTAGGCGCCCGCGTCGGCCGTTCCTTCGATGTGCTGGTAGAGCGGCAGCGGCATCAGCACGACGGGCTGCGGGATCGCCGCGCGCCACGCCAGCAGAATCGCCCGCATCAGCCGCCACGCCGGGTCCTGCGGGCTGTCGTATTCGGGTGTCGGCTGGTAGCGGACGAGCTGCTGCACCACGCCTTGCAGCCCGACCGAGCGGACCAGCCGGCGCAGTGCCGGGAAGCGGCCGCCGCGGTCGACCGACTCGTCGCCCTCGAGCTCGCGCGCCGTCACGGCCTCGCGCGGCACCGGATCGTGATGGCGCACCAGCCGCTCGCTCTCGCCATCGAGCTCGAAGTAGGGTTTGGGCAGGAACTCGACTGTGCCGTCGGCGTCCTGCGAGGGTCTATAGGGGCTGACGATTCGGCGGATGTTCTCGACCAGCACGGCCAGCACCACGGCTTGGCAGGGCGCACCCTCTGCGAGCTTACGATAGCAGATGAACTGCGAATCGGTGCCGCTGCCAGGCAGGCCGAAATTGTGGACCTGGACAGGCGGAAGGAGCGCTTCGAGCACGTCGCTGTAGCGACTGCCGTTCGAGACGCCGTCACCTGCGGTGAAGGAATCGCCGAACAACAGGATGCGCGAGGAGGGATCGTCGCGCGCGAACTCGCGGTCGCTGCGAAAGCCCTGGCCGTTGGTTCGAACCAGATAGCCACCGTCGGGGCTGGCGACGCGCGTCTTGAGGTGAGGCACGAAGCGATAGCCGAAGTCGGGGTCGTACTCGAACAGGGTCGTCATCGCGCGCGAGGGCTCATGGCCAGGAACGCGCCACGCGAGGCGGAGTGACCTCCGTCGGTGTGACGCTCATGGGGATCGCGGGAACTTCGCCCGCGCGCCGGCGGTGAGCCGGCGGGCTCCCGCGGTCCGCATGAGCGCCCCGGCGCAGTGCTCTTCGGGCTCATCCACGGCATCGATGCGAACGGCAAGAAAAACTCCGGACCGCCAGGGCAGTCCGAGGTGAACGCGTCTACTCGATCGTCGCTTGCTCAGCCACTATTTGGGCGCCAGCACCATGATCATCTGCCGGCCTTCCATGCGCGGCATCGATTCGATCTTGGTGAGCGGGTCCATCTCGCCACGTACGCGGTTGAGCACCTGCAAGCCGAGCTCGGAATGGACCATCTCGCGGCCGCGGAAGCGCAAGGTGACCTTGACCTTGTCGCCTTCCTCGATGAACCGCTTCATGGCGCGCATCTTCACTTCGTAGTCGTGGTCGTCGATGTTCGGGCGCATCTTGATCTCTTTGACCTCGATGACCTTCTGGTGCTTGCGCGCCTCGTGCGCCTTCTTCTGCGCTTCGTACTTGTACTTGCCGTAGTCGGAAATCTTGGCGACCGGCGGGGCCGCGTTGGGCGAGATCTCGATGAGATCGAGACTGGCCTCCTCGGCCATCTCAATTGCCTCGCGGGTGCTGACGACGCCGACCATCTCGCCGTTCTCGTCGATCAGTCGGACTTGCGGCGCTCTAATTTCGCCGTTGACGCGCGGACCCTCGCGGGTGGGCGCGCTCTGCTGGGCAGGTCTTGCTATGGCTTCCTTCTCCTTCGTAAGAGCCCTGGGACAGGGCGGGATGTCGAGACCGCGACCGCCCTAAAAGGGCGGTCGAGCCTCCGCCGAAAGTTTAGTGACGGCGGCTCCGAGTTCAAGGACCTCTTGCTTTTCCGAGCCGAGCCGGCGGATGGCGACGGTACGGCCTTCCATATCGCGCCGGCCGACCGCCAGGATCAGCGGGACGTGGGCCAGAGAATGCTCGCGGACCTTGTAGTTGATCTTCTCGTTGCGCAGGTCCGTGTCCACCCTGAGCCCTGCCGCGCGCAGCTTGTCGGCGACTTCGTTGGCATAGCTGTCGGCGTCGTTGACGATCGTAGCTACTACCGCTTGCGTGGGCGTCATCCAGAGCGGGAAGCGGCCAGCGTAATTCTCGATCAGGATGCCGATCATGCGCTCGAAGCTGCCGAAGATGGCGCGATGCAACATGACCGGCCGCTTGCGTGAGCCATCCTCGGCGACATAGCTGGCATCGAGCCGGTCGGGTAGCACGAAATCGACCTGCAGCGTGCCGCACTGCCAGTCGCGACCGATCGCATCGCGCAACACGAATTCCAGCTTGGGACCGTAGAACGCCCCCTCCCCAGGGTTGAGGATCAGGTCGAGGCCAGCCGCCTTTGAAGCAGAGCGCAGCGCGCCTTCAGCCTGGTCCCATACCGCATCGGAGCCGGCGCGCACTGGCGGCCGATCGGAGAACTTTACGAAGTAATCGGGAAAGCCGAGATCTCTGTAGATCGAACCCAAGAGATTGCAGAAGCGGATCGTCTCCCTTTCGATCTGCTCCTCGCTGCAAAAGATGTGGGCGTCGTCCTGCGTGAAGTTGCGTACGCGCAGGATGCCGTGCAATGCACCCGATGGCTCGAAGCGATGGCACGAGCCGAATTCGGCGAGCCGGAGCGGCAACTCGCGGTAGCTACGCAGGCCCTGGTTGAAGATTTGGACGTGGCACGGGCAGTTCATCGGCTTCAGCGCGAAGATGCGCTTGGCCGGATCGTCGAAGAACTCGCGCAGCCCTTCCTCGTTCTCGCTGAGATACATGTTCTCGCGGAACTTCTCCCAGTGGCCCGACTCTTCCCAGAGCTTGCGGTCGACGAGCTGCGGCGTCTTCACTTCCTGGTAGCCGCCGGCATCGAGCTTGCGCCGGATGTAGCTCTCGAGCGTGCGCCACAGCGTCCAGCCTTTGGGATGCCAGAACACCATGCCGGCCGCTTCTTCCTGCTGGTGAAAGAGGCCCATCTCGCGGCCGAGCCGGCGATGGTCGCGCTTCTCGGCTTCCTCGATGCGATGCAGGTAGTCCTTCAGCTCCTTGTCGGAGAAGAAGATCGTGCCATAGACGCGCTGCAGCTGGGCGTTGTTGGCATCGCCGCGCCAGTAGGCCCCTGACACCTTCGTGAGCTTGAACGCCTTGCCGAGCTTGCCCGTCGAGGGCAGATGCGGGCCAAGGCACATGTCGAGCCAGTCGCCCTGCCTGTAGACCGAAATCTCCTCGTCCTTGGGCAGCTCGTCGGCCCACTCGGCCTTGAAGCTCTCGCCGTGCTGCTTGAAATAATCCTTGATCCTTGCCCGGTCCCAGACCTCGCGTTCGATCGGCAGGTTGCGGTCGACGATCTCGGCCATGCGCTGCTCGATGGCGGCAAAATCCTCCGGCGAGAACGGCTGATCGCGCACAAAGTCGTAGTAGAACCCGTCGTCCGTCGCCGGACCGAACGTGATCTGCGTGCCGGGGTAGAGTTCCTGGACAGCCTGCGCCAGGACATGCGCCGCGTCGTGACGCAACAGCGTCAGCGCCTCGGGATCGCGCGCCGTCACGATGCCGATCCTGGCATCGCGATCGACGACATGAGCGAGGTCGACTATCTTGCCGTCGACGCGCAGCGCCAGGGCCGCCTTGGCGAGGCCGGGGCCGATCGAGGCGGCGATATCGGCACCGTTGACCGGTTTATCGAAGGATCGGACGGACCCGTCCGGCAGGGAAACATTGATCATGGCAATCACCACACGAGAAGATTTCGAACACGGCAACACGACCGACAGACACTGTCGGTCGAGCGAGGCCGGGAGGCGGCACGAGTGCGCGCGCCCGGCCGGATCAAGTTCGGTCGGTGGTGACGATGGGAGCGGTGAAGAACCGGCGTTCCATGAGCGTGGAGATAATTGCAGCAGCCAGCGGAGTCAAGGTTGGCCCTTGTTCCCCTCTCCGGCGGGCCTGCCATGTTTCATGTGCCTCCTGTGAAAATGGGGGCGGGGTATCCCCCCTATTCTCACAGCATCGTGGTGCGTGCTGGGCGTGCTGGATGTTTCCCCCGTAGTCGGCTGCGGAGTGGACGGATCTCGGATGGTCACAGAGTCCTCCTTCGCACCCTCTGGAATAGCCGTGGAGACTCGGCCCGAAATTTTGCGTCATTTGCGTCTCAGCGTCATTAGCCCTTGAAATCAACGGTCTATCCGTGACGCAACAGAGAGCGCTGCGTCACCGGGAAGGGAATCTGCGTCGGCACTGACAATCACCGGGGTGTCCTTCACGTCGCAGGGAGCCTCGCCCCACGCACTATCACGGCACCGCACGAATGGCCGACGCGGCAAACGGGTTGGTTCGCTCCCGCGGCCACGGGGAACGTCCCCATAGGCGTCAAGTTAAGGAGAATCCTCACTGAGGAGCGGCCCGGAGAGCCGCGTCTCGAATAGGGCGAAGTAACCTTCGCCCCTGTCAGCAACAGTGCGGATGCTGCAACGCCGCTTATCCAACGATTTTGCCTGTAGCCCATCCTTCGAGACGGCCGCTGTGCGGCCTCCTCAGTGAGGTCTTTGTTGAGCTTTCGACCTAAATCTTAACGCCCATAGGGAAGTTCGCCCGATTACAGGAGAGGGAGACAATGAAGGCGTGCTTCAGGATTGCGCGCTCGCCAACCGTTCATACAGGGCGAGCAGGCGTTGGTTGGACTCCGGCAGGCTGTACAGGCCACGCACGTGCTCCTGCGCCGCGCGCGCCAGCTCGGCCCGCCTTTCGAGCGTCAGCGACAGGGCGATGTTCAGCGCATCGGCCAGTGCAGCCGCGTCGCCGGCTGGAGCCAGCCAGCCTGTGACTCCGGCGCGCACCGTCTCGGCGCCGCCGCCACCATCCTCGACCACCACAGGACGGCCCATCGCCTGCGCCTCGACCAGCGTGCGGCTAAAGCCCTGCCGCGCGCCGCCGGTCGACACCACGACGTCGGCCAGCATGTACGCCGCCGGCATGTCCTCGACATAGGGGCCGATCTGGACGCGGCCGTTCAGCTCGGCCGCCTCAATCGCCCGTTCGAGCTCCTTCTCGAAAGCCGTCGGCCCATCCGACGAGCCGAGCAGCAGGCAGAACACGTCCTCGCGGCCAAGATGCTTCATCGCCTCGACCAGGAGCTTCTGGCCATGATCCTCACCGAAACGTGCGGGGCAGAGGATGAGCAGCGCGTCGTCGGGCACGCGCAGCTCTCCGGCCAGCCGGATCACGCGGTCGGCGCGCACCATCGCCGGATCGAAGCGGTCGAAATTTATCCCGGGCGGTATGGTTTCCAGGCGACCGGCGAGGGCGGGAAAGCGCTGCACGGCATCGCGCGCCACGTGGTCGGAGACAGCGATGACGGCGTCGGCGCTCGCCTGCCGGCTTTCGACCAGGCGATCGACCAGCCCGCGGGCGAGGAACGGCGCCTGCAGCGTGGCGATCCATTTCACGCCGAGCCTGCCGGCGAGGGCCTGCGCCACCCACGCGGTGGCGGGTGATCGCGACTGGACGAGCGACACGTGGGCGTCGCGCAGGCTCGCGACCAGCTTGCGCGGCACGGTAAGCCTAGCCCACAGCGGATGGCCCGCCTCGGGCAGCTCGATGTGGCTGGCACGGTGGCGCAGCAGCTCGGGCAGGAGCGCCCCGCCGGGCGAGGCGACGATGGCCGAGCCGCCGGCCGCGATCACGGCCTGCGCCGTTTCGATCGTGGCGCGCGCGATGCCGCCGCCGGCGAGGGAGGGAACGATTTGCAGAAGCGTCGGAGCGGACACGGCGATTGTTCTTGTCGAGGGGGATGGCGAAGATGTCTTACGTCTTCCGGAAGAAGGCGAGCGGCAGGTAACACGATATGACCGGGATCGATAGAGTCGAACGATTGCAGCGGCCGGACGGCAACACCGTGGCCTACGTGCGGACGGCGGGACAGGAGCCGACGGTGGTTTTCCTGGGCGGCTTCCGTTCCGACATGACGGGCACCAAGGCGGTCGCGCTCGAAGCCTGGGCCAGGCGAACCGGCCGTGCCTTCCTGCGCTTCGACTATCTCGGCCACGGCCAGTCGTCGGGCCGCTTCGAGGACGGCACGATCGGACGTTGGCTCGACGATTCGCTGGCGGCGCTCGACACGCTGACCAAAGGCCGGCTGATCCTCGTCGGCTCGAGCATGGGCGGCTGGCTGTCGCTGCTCGCCGCGCGCGCCCGGCCCGACAGGCTGGCCGGCCTGGTGCTGCTCGCCGCCGCGCCGGATTTCACCGAGCGCATGCTGCTGGCGGGGCTGTCGCCCACGGATCGCGCCACGCTGGAGCGCGAGGGCCGGCTCGAGCGGCCGTCGCAATATTCGCCGGAGCCTTCGGTCTTCACCTGGAAGCTGATCGAGGAGGGGCGCGATCACCTCTTGCTCGACAAGGCGCTGTCGCTGCCTTGCCGGGTGCGCCTGCTGCACGGACAGAGCGATCCCGACGTGCCGTGGCAATATTCGCTGCAGATCGCCGAGCACCTGGATGCGCCGGAGGTGGTGACGACCCTGGTCAAGGGCGGCGACCATCGGCTGAGCACGCCGACCGACATCGACCGCCTCATTGCGGCGGTCGAGGATCTGCTGCCGCGATCGCCCTGAGGCCCTCGCGATAGGTCGGATAGCGCAGCGTGACGCCGAGCGCCGACTTGATGCGGTCGTTCCGCACGCGGCGGCTCTCGGCGTAGAAAGAGCGCGCCATGGCGCTCATCGTCGGCTCGATTTCAGCCCACGGGATTGCCGGGGGCACTGGCTTGCCCAGCAATTGACAGGCGAAGGCGACCACCTCGCTGGTCGGCGCCGGAAGATCGTCGGCGACATTGTAGATGCCGGCTTCGTGCGGCCTGGTCAGTGCCGCCATCACCGTGCCGGCGATATCGGCGACATGGATGCGTGAGAACACCTGGCCGGGCTTGTCGATGCGCCGTGCCGTGCCGGCCTTGACCTGGTCGAGGCTGCTGCGGCCGGGTCCATAGATTCCCGGCAGCCGGAAAATGTCGAGCAAGAGGCCGGCCTCGAGCGCGATGGCCTGCCAGGCACGCTCGGCGGCGAGCCGGGCGATGCTGCGCGGCAGGCTCGGCCGCGCCGGCGTCGCCTCGTCGACCCAGCCGCCATCGTGGTCGCCGTAAACCCCAGTGGTCGAGAGATAGCCCAGCCAGCGCGCCCGGCGCAGCAGGCGCGCGCACTGGCCGATCGCCGGGTCGCCCGTGGCGCCCGGCGCGATGGTGCAGAGGATGTGGTCGGCGTCGCCCACCGCCGATTCGGGCAAGGGATGCGAGCCGTCGAACAGGTGGGTGTCGATGCCTTCGGCGCGTAACCGGGCGGCCTTGTCGGCTGTGGTGCAGGTTCCCGCCACCGTCCAGCCGTGCGCCTTGGCGAGTCTGGCAATTTCAAGGCCGCTGAAGCCCAGACCGAAAATGAAAAGTCGTCCTGTCATCTTGTCAGGATCACCGCGGCGCGGTTCTTTTCAAGAATGTTGTGGCCCCGCTTCGCGCTTCTCCTGCTGCCGTTTCTGACGGCAGGGCCGGTTGCGGCCCAGAAGTTCGAAACCCCGCTCAGTCCGCCGGCCGATCACACCAAGCGCTATGACGCCTGCTTGAAGCAAGCGCGAAGCGATCCGCTGAAGGCGCTGCCGATGGCCGAGAAATGGCATTCCGATGGTGGCGGCTTGGCGGCACGGCACTGCGTGGCAGCGGCGATGTTCCAGGCCGGTCGTTACGTCCAGGCGGCCGCGCAGTTCGAGGCGATCGCGCGCGACATGGGGCAGGATCGCCCCCGCGTGCGCGCCGAGCTGTGGGCACAGGCTGGCCAAGCCTTCATGGAGGCGGGTGCGGCCGACAAGGCGGCCGAGGCGCAGAGTCGGGCGCTCGAGCTCAATGCCAACGACGCCGACCTATGGGTGGAGCGGGCGCTGAGCTACGCCGCCATGCTCGCCTGGCCGCGCGCGATCTCGGATCTCGATAGTGCGCTGACCCTGCGACCCAACAATGTCGAGATCCTGGTGCTGCGCGCGGCGGCGTGGCGCAATGCCGGCAACCCGACACGCGCGCTCGACGATGCCAACCGGGTGCTCCGGATCGCGGCCGACCATTCCGAAGCGTTGCTCGAGCGCGGCTTCGCCTATCTCGCACGGGGCGAGCGCGCCCAGGCCAATGCCGATTTCGACAAGGTTCTGCGTCTGGTGCCGCCCGACTCGAAGGCCGCGCGCCGCGCCGAGGCCGGGAAGCTGGGCGAGCAACCCGGTGCCATGTCCCCGGCGCCGGCTACTCCACCGAAACCTGGCGGGAACCGGTAGCGCGCGTTATGTGCTTGATGTAGGAGCCAAGCAAATGAACAAGAGCCCCCTTGCGATAGGAACCCTGACCGCCGCCGTGCTCGTATCGGTTGTCGCGTTCGCCCAGGCGCCGCCGCCTAAGGAAGCGCCGCCGCAAGCGCCGTCCTCCTACTATCCAGCCCCACCGCCGCAGCAGGCGCCGAGCGTCCAGCAGGGCGCCTCCACCTCCGGCCTCACCTCGCCGCTGCCGGCGGCCATCCCCAAGGTCGACCGCACGGAGATAACCTCCGATCCCGAGGCGCAGCTTTTCGCCGATGCTCGCCGCATCGTCTGGGGCCGCTATGCCAAGATCAAGGGCGCCAAGCCAGGCGACGTCACCGTCACGAAGCAGGGCGCCGTGTGGCTGGTGAAGGGTCGCATCGACAGTGCGGCGCCCGGGACCGAGGGCGACTGGGCCGCGATCGATGGCGTGGTCGAGCGCATCGCGCCGGGCGTCGTGCAGATCCGCGGCGAGGTCGCCTTCCGCATCGCCAAGGTCGAGAAGGGCACGCCCTGCAAGGTCGCCGGCCTGCTCAACTTCAAGCGGGCGGGCAAGTCGCAGGTCTGGCGCCTGGCCGAGGGCGACAATCCGTGCGACGGCCAGCGCGAGGGCTTCGACCTGGTGTACGAGAAGGCTGCCGAGAAGAAGCCGGTGCCGACGCAGCCCAAGCGGAGCTGAGTCGAATCCTATCTCATGTTCCTCTCCCCCGCTGGGGGAGAGGTTAGGTGAGGGGGCGTCGAAGGCTACCGCATCACGTTCAACCCCCTCACCCAGCCTCTCCCCCTAGCGGGGGAGAGGAGGCATGAGAGCTTGTGCGTTCACGTGAACGCTCGCGCCGGCAATTCTACGATGCCCGCATCCGCCTGATCGCGCCTCGCGCGAGCCGATCGGCGCGTTCGTTTTCGGGGTGACCGTCGTGGCCGCGGACCCAGTGCCATTGCACGTCGTGCGGGGCGCGGGCAGCGTCGAGGCGTTGCCAGAGTTCGATGTTTTTTACCGGCTTCTTGTCGGCCGTGCGCCAGCCGTTGCGCTTCCAGCCATGGATCCATTTGGTCACGCCGTCGCGCACATAGCTGCTATCGGTGGTGAGCTGGACCATGCACGGCCGCTTCAAGGACTCGAGAGCGGCGATCGCGGCCATCAGCTCCATGCGATTGTTGGTCGTCGCCGGCTCGGCCCCCGACAGCTCGCGCTCGTGCCCCCCGTAGCGCAGGATGGCGCCCCAGCCGCCGGGGCCTGGATTCCCGCTGCAGGCTCCGTCGGTGAAAATCTCGACCTTGGCGTTGCTCACAGCCCGTAGTCCGCGATCGAGGCGGCGGCGCGATGAAAGCGCAACCGAACGAGGTACTCCTGCGGGTCCTTGCGCTTCACCAGGGCATCGGCGGGCGTATGCACCCAGTCGTACAGGCGGGTCATCAGAAAGCGCAGGGCCGCGCCGCGTGCCAGCAACGGCAACACCTCTCGTTCGCGGTCGGACAGCGGACGAACCCGGCTGTAGCCCTGCATCAGGGCCCGTGCCTTGGTCGCATTGAACGAACGGTCCAGTTCGAAGCACCAGGCGTTGAGGCAGATCGCCACGTCGTAGGCGAAGAAATCGTTGCAGGCGAAATAGAAATCGATCAGGCCGGACAGCTTGTCGTGCAGAAAGAACACATTGTCGCTGAACAGGTCGGCGTGGATCACCCCTGACGGCAGGTCAGCCGGCCAGTTCGCCTCGAAGAAATCGAGCTCGGCCTGCAGCTCGGCGGCCAGTGCCGTGTCGATGTGGCGGCGCGCGCCGTCGAACAGCGGCCGCCATCCGCCGACCGACAGCGCGTTGGGCCGCGTCAGGGCGAAGTCGCGGCCGGCCAGGTGCAGGCCGGCGAGCGCCTCGCCGACCGGCGCACAATGGCGTGTCTCGATGCGGCGCGGCGACAGGCCGTGCAGGAAGGTCGTGATCGCCGCTGGCCGACCCGCCAGCGGGCGGTAGGCCTTGCCGTCGCGGCCGTGGATCGGCTGCGGACAGTTGATGCCGCGTGCCGCCAAATGATCGAGCAGGCCGAGGAAGAACGGCAGATCGTTCGGATCGACGCGCTTTTCGTAGAGCGTCAGGAAATACTGCCCCCTGGAGGTGGTCAGCAGGTAGTTCGAGTTCTCGACTCCTTCGGCGACGCCCTTGAGCGAATCGGCGTCGCCGATGTCGTACTCGGCGAGAAAGGCCTCGAGCTCGGTGTCGCTGACTTCCGTGTAGACCGCCATCACGCCACCAGCGTCCGCGGCAGCTTGAACACCACGTCTTCCTCGGCCATGCGCACTTCCTCGACCTCGACGTCGTAACGGTCGCGGCAAGCGGCCACTAACGAGTCGACCAGGGCTTCCGGCGCCGACGCGCCGGCCGTGATGCCGACACAGCGTGCACCGTCCAGCCATTTCCAGTCCATGTCGGCGGCGCGCTGGATCAGGCGCGCGCGGCCACACCCATAGTGGGTCGCGACCTCGACGAGGCGGCGCGAGTTCGACGAGTTGGGGGCGCCGATCACGATCAACGCATCGCAACGCGGCGCGATCGCCTTCACCGCCGCCTGGCGGTTGGTGGTAGCGTAGCAGATGTCTTCCGTCTTGGGCCCATAGATCGCGGGAAAGCGCTGGCGCAACGCTGCCACGATGGCGACCGTGTCGTCGACCGATAGGGTGGTCTGTGTGGCATAGGCGAGACTGAGCGGATCGGGCACCGCCAGCGTCGACACCTGGCTCACATCCTCGACCAGCAGCACCGCTCCCGGCGGGAGCTGGCCCATCGTGCCCACCACCTCGGGATGGCCGGCATGCCCGATCAGGACGACGGTCCGGCCCGCGTTGAAATGCCGCTCGGCCCCGCGATGGACCTTGGAGACGAGAGGACAGGTCGCGTCGATATACAGAAGCTTGCGGCGATCCGCCTGGGCCGGCACCGACTTCGGCACGCCGTGTGCGGAAAACACCACGGGGCGATCGTCGGGCACCTCGTCGAGCTCGTCGACGAAGATCGCCCCCTTGGCTTCCAAGGTCTCGACGACATGGCGATTATGGACGATCTCATGACGCACGTAGACCGGCCGTCCATGGCGCGCGATGGCGCGCTCGACGATCTGGATGGCGCGGTCGACGCCGGCGCAGAATCCGCGCGGGCTGGCAAGCAGGATCTTGATTGGCTTCTTCGCTGCGACCATGGCGAGACGTGCGGCGCGACCACGGTCCGCTCGCTTGCAGGCGCGCGGACCATTGCCTAGACTCCTCGTGTAAACGGAAAGGCGGGGCACCGTAACAAAGCCGCCGCAACGGGGAAAGCAACATGACCGAACCGGTTGTCGCGGCCAAGGTGCCGACGAAAGTGACGTTGGAGGCTGGCAAGGACTATTGGTGGTGCGCCTGCGGCAGGAGCCAGAAGCAGCCGTTCTGCGACGGCAGCCACAAGGGAACCGGCCTCGCACCGATGAAGTACACGCCGGAACGGGCGGGCGATGCTTGGCTTTGCACCTGCAAGCATTCGAGCAAGAAGCCGCTGTGTGACGGTACGCACAAGACGCTGGCATGACCGATCGTAAACGTCTCTTCATCGTGCCGCTCGCGTTGGCCGCGACTCTCGTTGCCTGCGGCGGCGGTACGGCCGAGATTCCCGTCTACTGTCCGACTGCGTTCACGGTTACGGATGCCGATCGCCTCACTCACTTCCGCGAGGGAGCGGGCCGCGATCCGCGCGACATCGCCTATGAGGCGGCACTGACTGGCGCCAGCACGTCGTGCGAGGCGCGCCGCGGCGTGGTCACCGTGACCCTGCTCATGCGCATCTCTGTGGCCGCTGGTCCGTCGGTTGCGCCGGGGACCACGAGCGTGCCGTATTTCGTGCGCGTGCTCGACGGCACCGGCGCGGTAGTTCAGGGCCAGGAGTTCACTGCCGACTTCCGCCTCAACGCCAGCAATCCGCGCGGTGCCTCACAGGAGGAATTGACGCTGCGAGTGCCGGAAGGCGGCGCCGGCTATCGCATCGCCGTTGGCCTGAAGCCGACGGCCGACGAGCTCAATTACAACAGGCGAGGCCGTAGCGGTCAGTGAGCCGCGGGCCCGACGGGCCGCAACCAGGTCCGTTGCTCGACCAGGATGCAATGTTGCTCCGCGGCGAAGCGGAAGTTGGCCTTCGCAGCCGGGTCTGCCTCGAGGCGCGTGCGATAGGCTTCATAGGCGGCCAGGCTGTCGAACGAGATCAATGCATGGGCGATGTTGTTGGTGCCTTCGTGCGGCATGAAGTACCCCAGCAGATCGCCGCCGCAGGCGGGAATGATGGTGAGCCAGTTGCGTGCGTAGGTCTCGAAGGCGTCGCGCTTGAACGGGTCGATGACATAGCGGATGGCGCAGGTGACGGTCATGAAGGGCCTCCAGGCGGGTCGACGACCACGCTAGCCGTTGGCCTCCGGCCGGTGCTTCGGCGAGGGCGGTACTATCGGGTGCCCATCCGATTGGCCACGCGGGAGACGAGGCGCATGAGCAAACTTCATGCCCCGGGACTCGCGCAGACTTGACAGCGGCGCGGCCGGCACGCTCCATCCTGGAGAATATCAGCCTTCGGAGAGTCGCCGTGAGTTCCTATGCCGAGCGCCTGGAGACCCTGGCGGCCGACGCGGCCGACCGCTGCACATCGTGCGGCAAGTGCTTCGAGGCTTGTCCGACGGCGCGTGAAGCCGGGCTCGATTTCGGCCGGGCGCGCGAGCGTGTCGGCGAGCTGCTGGCGCTGACCCGCGACGGCGGGCCGGCGGCAGATGGCCTGTCGCAATGGCTCGCGGCGTGCGATGGCAGCGCGCGTTGCACCGCCGCCTGTCCCGAGGACATCAACGTCCGCCAGTGGGTCACCATCGCCAAGCTGAAGGCGTTGCAGGCCGATCGGCCGAGCGAGGTCGGGGCGGCCAATGCCGCCAGCCGCTTCCGCCACATGGCGCAGGCAGTTCGGCTGCTCGCCAGCATGCAGATTCCGTCCGAAACCCTGCGCCGTATTCTGGTGCCGGCCGAGCGCCGCACCGCGGAGGTGTTGTTCTATACCGGCTGCAACGTCCTGCGCACACCGCACATCGTATTGAACGTGATGGATATCCTCGACGCACTCGAGCTCGATTTCGATGTCGTCGGTGGGAGCGCCCATTGCTGCGGCGTCTACCAATTTCAAGAAGCCGACCTGGCGACCTACGAGCGTGTGGGGCACCGCACGTTCCAGCGCTTCGGTCAGTCGGGCGCATCGAAGGTCCTGACGTGGTGCCCGACTTGCACCAAGAATTTCGACGAGCTGGAGAAGGCCGTCGAGGCGCCGAGCTTCGACCTGGGCCATGTCAGCGAGTTCCTTGCCGCCAACCTTTCCGCGCTCGAGGCGCGCTTCGTCGACCAGCAGCCGAAGCGACGCGTGGTGATCCACGAGCACCTCGGTATCGGCGCCACGACGGCAAGCATCGCCAAGCTGTTGCGCGCCGTGCCCAACCTCGAGCTGATCGAGTTGCCGCAGGATTCCGGGTTTTCCTATGCCTGCGGCGGCCAGGCGGCGAAGTTCAAGGAGCGCGAGCAAGCGATACATCGCGGGCTGGTGCAGGGCGCGGTGGCGGCCGGCGCCGACACGATCGTCACCATGTATCATTCCTGCCATCGTGCGCTCTCCGGCGCCGAGGCGATGTATCCGCTACGCGTGGTGAACTTCACCGACATCCTGGCCGAGGCGCTGGGACGGGGCGGCCATCCCGACTACTATCAGCTCTACAAGCGCGGCGGCGCCATGGACGAGGCGGTCGGCGCGGCCCGCGCCTTCCTCGCCAGCAACGGCGTACGCATCGACGAGGCCTCGGTGCAGTCGCTGACCGCCGACATCTTCAACGAGACCGGTCTCGGCGGCCCGCGCGAGGCTTTCCAGCAGGCCTTCACGGCGCTGGCAAGAGACGGATAGGTCATGCTCGTCTGGCCCGCGAACGTCCCGCTCGCTCAGAGTTATGAGCGAGCGGGACGTTCGCGGTCCGGAAGACATTGAACTCGCGACATGCTTCCTATCGCTCCTTGGTCGCCAGCACGGCCCAGGCTGCATCGGCGAAGAAGCGAACATGGGCCGACAGGGGGCCGGTGAAGCGACCATAGACCTTGTAGGTCGCCGGCTGCATCACCACGCCGATCGCTGCCGCCGCCGCCAGGTCGGCGTTACGCCGAGGAATGTCGCCGGCCCGCATCGCCTGAGCGATGACGTCGCGCACGACATTCACCGGATTGGGCGTCTCGTCCGGCACCATCGCCAGGAACATGTGCTGGGTCAGCAGATGATAGGCGAACAGCGTCCAGTCGCGGTCGGCCCAGTCGCAGTAGCAGGCGACAATCGAGTCGATCTTGGCGCGCAGGCCCTTGGCCGGCCTGTGCGCCTCGACCAACGCCTCGGCGAGGGCGCGGTGGTGGCGCAGGAAGAGATCCAGCGCCAGCTTCTCCTTGCTCGGGAAGTATCGGTAGATCGTGCCTTCGGCGATCGACGCCGCCATCGCGATCTCCCGCGTCGTCGTCTCGGTGACCCCGCGAGCGACGAACAGTGTCAGTGCGGCGCGTTCTACGCGTGCCTTGGTGTCGTCGGCCTTGCCCATGCCGGCCAGTTTATGAGGGAGCCCTCACTTGGCAAGACGTCATCGGAGTCGGCCTCGCCGACCCAGCGCCAATCAATCGTCCAATTGGCGATGGTCCAGTCAATGATCGACTGGTCGATGGTTGGCTGGGCGAGGGCCGCTGCCGGCAGGCGGGGCAGGGCGTCGCTGTGGACTTCGTGGAAGTTGGCAAAGGCACGACGAATGAACATGGCGCTCTCCAAAATGAGTGAGCGCTCACAACATAAGTGAGTGCGCACTCAATTTCAAGAGGCCGATGGACCGATCCGCCGGATTTCCCCGTGGACGCCGACAGGACGGCCACCTATGGTCTGCCCACCCAGACGATACCTGTGGGAGAGACCGTCCGTTCGCGGGCGGCGCCGAAGGAGCAACCGGCCCCGGAAACTCTCAGGCAAACGGACCGCAGGAGGATGGGTCTCTGGAAAGTGGCGTCCGGCCGTCGAGGCCGGTGCCCACCGACGAAGTAAGCCGGCCTCTCCGCCGGCGAATCTTTCAGGTCTCCGGACAGAGGGGGTCGCGAGCGGCGCAGCTTTTGCGCCGCTGAACGCGACTTTGGAGATCTAATTGAGCGACAGTCCCGCCGGCCCCCTCGAGCGCACGCCGCTCTACGATTTGCACCGCGAGCTGGGCGCCCGCCTGGTGCCGTTTGCCGGCTACGAGATGCCGGTCCAGTACCCGACCGGAATCCTCGCCGAACATGCGCACACGCGCAGCGCCGCCGGCCTGTTCGACGTCTCGCACATGGGCCAAGTGCGGCTGACCGCGAAGCCCGGCCACGATGCCGCGCGGGCCTTGGAGGCGATCGTGCCGGGCGACATCATCGGGCTCGAGCCCGGACAACAGCGCTACACCCAGTTCACCACCGAGCAGGCCGGCATCACCGACGATTTAATGGTGACCAGCACCGGCGATCACCTGCTGCTGGTGGTCAATGCCGCCTGCAAGCATGCCGACCTCGCGCACTTGCAGAATAGCCTCGCCGCGACCTGCGAAGTCGAGCCGATGTTCGCGCGCGGCCTGCTCGCCCTGCAGGGGCCGCAGGCGGCCGCGGTGTTGGCGCGCCTGGCACCGCAGGTCGCCGCCATGAAATTCATGACCGGCGCCTTCGTCGTCATCGATGGAGCGCGCTGTTACGTCACGCGCTCGGGCTACACCGGCGGCGACGGCTACGAGATCTCGACGCCGGCCGATGCCGCCGGGCCGATCGCCCGCAAGCTGCTGGCCCAGCCGGAGGTCGAGCCGATCGGTCTCGGCGCGCGCGATTCGCTGCGCCTGGAAGCCGGCCTCTGCCTCTACGGGCACGATATCGACACGACGACCACGCCGAACGAGGCCGGACTGCTGTGGAGCATCGCCAAGCGACGGCGCGAGCAGGGCGGCTTTCCCGGCGCCGCGATCGTTCAACGCCAGATCGCCGAGGGCGCACCGCGCCGGCGCGTCGGCCTGTTGCCGGAAGGCAAGGCGATTGCGCGTGAAGGTGCGGAGATCGTCGTTTCGGGCGGCGTCGTCGGCAAGGTCACCTCCGGCGGCTTCGCGCCGACGCTCGGGCGCGCCGTCGCCATGGGCTACGTCGCGCGCGCGCACGCCGCCAACGGCACCAAGGTCGAGCTGATGGTGCGCGGCAAGCCGGTCGCCGCCGAGATCGTGCCGATGCCTTTCGTCAAACACGCCTACTACCGCGGTTAGGAGCTCCCGATGGCCAGCGTCAAATACACCGAAGAACACGAATGGATCCGTCTCGACGGCGACGTCGCCACGATCGGCATCACCAACTATGCCCAGGAGCAACTGGGCGACGTGGTGTTTGTCGAGGTGCCGCAGGTCGGCCGCACGGTGAGCAAGGGCGAGTCGGTCGCCGTGGTCGAATCGGTCAAGGCGGCGTCCGACATCTTCGCCCCTGTCTCGGGTGAAGTGGTCGAGGCCAACGCGGCACTCGCCGACTCGCCGGGTGACGTCAATGCCGAGCCGATGGGCAAGGGTTGGTTCTTCAAGATTCGGATCGCCGACAAGGCGCAGCTCGACGGGCTGATGGACGAAGCGGCCTACAACGCCTTCGTGAAGAACCTCGGCTGACGGGTCGTTCATGCGCTACCTGCCCCTCACCGAGGCCGATCGCCGCGACATGCTGGCCGCGATCGGCACCCGATCGATCGACGCCCTGTTCGAGGACGTGCCGCAATCGGCGCGGCTCGCCGACAAGATCGCGGGCCTGCCCGACCATCAGGGCGAGCTCGAGGTCGAGCGTGCCTTCCAGGCCTTCGCTGCGCGCAATGTCTCGCCGTCGAGCGCGCCATTTTTCATCGGTGCCGGCGCCTACCGCCATCACGTGCCGGCGACTGTCGACTACATGATCCAGCGCGGCGAGTTCTTGACCTCCTATACGCCCTACCAGCCCGAGATCACCCAGGGCACGTTGCAGTACCTGTTCGAGTTCCAGACCCAGGTCGCGCTGCTCACCGGCATGGAGGTGGCCAATGCCTCGATGTACGACGGCTCGACGGCGGCCGCCGAAGCGGTGCGCATGGCCAATCGCGTCACGCGCCGAGCCAAGGCGCTGGTCTCGGGCGGGCTGCATCCGCAGTATCGCGGCGTCATCGAGACGGCGGCGCGCTGGGAGGGCTTTTCTGTCCACTGCGTCGAGCCGGATGTCGAGGGGCTCGAGACCCTGATCGACGGCGTCGACAAGCAAACCTCGTGCGTGGTCGTGCAGAATCCGAGCTTCTTCGGCCATGTGCGCGATTTCTCGCGCCTTGCCGCGGCCTGCCAGGCCAATGGCGCGCTGCTGATCGTGGTGGTGACCGAGATCGTCTCGCTCGGCTTGATCGAGGCACCGGGCACGATGGGTGCCGACATTGTGGTGTGCGAAGGCCAGTCGATCGGCAACGGCCTCGGCTTCGGTGGCCCCTATGTCGGCCTATTCGCCACGCGCGAAAAGTACATGCGCCAGATGCCGGGTCGGCTGGTCGGCGAGACGGTCGATGCGGACGGCAAGCGCGGCTTCGTGTTGACGCTGAGCACGCGCGAGCAACACATCCGCCGTGAGAAGGCGACGTCGAACATCTGCACCAACGCCGGCCTGTGTGCGCTGGCTTTCACGATCCATCTCAGCCTGCTGGGCGAGGCGGGCCTCCGCCGTCTGGCCGAGCTCAACCATGCCAAGGCGTGCGAGCTCGCCGAGCGCGTCGCGGCGCTGCCGGGTGTGACGGTGCTGAACGAGAGCTTCTTCAACGAGTTCACCGTGCGCCTGCCCAAGCCGGCCGCGCCGGTGGTCGAGGCGTTGGCCGCCAGGCGCATCCTGGCCGGCGTGCCGGTGTCGCGCCTGATCCCGGACGATCCGTCGATCGACAACCTGCTGCTGCTCGCGGCGACGGAGACGGCGACCGAAGCGGGCATGGGGCCGCTCGTCGCCGGCTTGAAGGAGGTGCTGTAATGGTCCAGTCGCTCGACCGTTCGCAGGGCCGCAGCGGCGCATCGGCCGCCGCCGTCTCCGACGCCCCCGCCACTTTCACCGGCAATCGCGCCTTGCAGATCGAGGAGAGGCTGATCTTCGAGCAGGGCCAGCCGGGCCGTACCGGTGTCGATCTGCCAGAGCTTCCGACTCGAGGGCCACTCGAGGTCGAGGATCGCCTCAACGGGCTGCGTCGCATCGGCGAGATCGGCCTGCCCGGCCTCAGCGAGCCGCAGGTCGTGCAGCATTACACGCGGCTTAGCCAAAAGAACTACGCCATCGACATGGGCGTCTATCCGCTGGGCTCGTGCACCATGAAGCACAATCCCCGGATCAACGAGAAGGTGGCGCGCCTGCCCGGCATCGGCGATCTGCACCCGCTGCAGCCGGTCTCGACCGTGCAGGGCGCGCTCGAGCTGATCGACCAGCTCGCACACTGGCTCAAGACCCTGACCGGCATGCCGGCGGTGGCGATGTCGCCGGCTGCCGGCGCGCACGGCGAGATGTGCGGCATGATGGCGATCGCCGCTGCGCTCGAAGCGCGCGGCGAGCGCAAGCAGCGTACCGTGGTGCTGGCGCCGGAATCGGCGCATGGCACCAACCCGGCCACCGCGGCAGCGCTCGGCTTCACGGTGAAGCCGATCCCGGCCAATGATCGCGGCCGCGTCGATCTCGCGGCGCTCACGGCGGCGCTCGGCTCCGACGTGGCGGCGATCATGCTGACCAACCCCAACACATGCGGCCTGTTCGAGACCGAGATCGTCGAGATCGCGAAGGCTGTGCACGCGGCCGGCGCCTTCTTCTACTGCGACGGCGCCAACTTCAACGCCATTGTCGGCCGTGTGCGGCCGGGCGATCTCGGTGTCGACTGCATGCACATCAACTTGCACAAGACCTTCTCGACGCCGCACGGCGGCGGCGGGCCGGGGGCCGGTCCGGTCGTGCTGTCGCAGGCGCTGGCGCCCTTCGCGCCCTATCCGTGGATCGTCGAGGACGGCAGCGGCTGGCGCCTCGCCGAGGAGGGCGGCACTACACAGGGCACGCCGCTCGGGCGATTGAAGGCGTTCCACGGCCAGATGGGCATGTTCACCCGTGCGCTGGCCTACATCATGAGCCACGGCGCCGACGGGCTGCGCCAGGTTGCCGAGGACGCCGTGCTGTCGGCCAACTACGTCAAGGCGCGATTGCAGGACGTGATGACGCCTGCGTTCGACGGCCCGTGCATGCACGAGGCGCTGTTCGACGATGGCTTCCTCAAGGACACCGGCATCAGCACGCTCGACTTCGCCAAGGCGATGATCGACGAAGGCTACCATCCGATGACCATGTACTTCCCGCTGGTCGTCCACGGTGCCTTGCTGATCGAGCCGACCGAGAGTCAGGCCAAGGAAGATCTCGATCTCTTCATCGCCGCCCTGCGCTCACTCGCCGAACGCGCGCGGAGCGGCACCGAGACCGACGCCTTCAAGGCCGCCCCGCACCTCGCTCCGCGCCGACGACTGGATGAGACGCTCGCGGCCCGCAAGCCCGTGCTGCGCTGGCGCCCGTCCAACAACCCGCCCGACGGCGACCCGCTAAAGCAGGCGGCGGAGTAGAGTCATTTCCCTCCCCAGCTTCGCTGGGGAGATGTCCGCGTCATGCGCGGACGGAGGGGCCATGATCATCCAGACCGCGGGCGCCTGCCGGCGGTCCGGGATCAGGGGACGGCGGGCTCGATGTCGGTCCTGGTGAAGGCGTTGCCCTTGTAGAGGAGTGGCATGTCACGGGTGCGTGCCGCCGCATAGGCGAAGCAGTCGCCCATATTGAGCCTGGCCGGATGGCTGCGGCCCTTGCCGTAGCGCGCGAACGCGACGAGCGCAGCTTGCGCGTCCTCTTGTGTTATTGTGACACAGTCGATGCCGGTGGCTTGCAGGAATTCGGTGACGGTGGTGGCTGCCTCCTCGACCGACACATTTGCGCCACGACACAAGCCGAGGGTCGTCTCGAAGACTGCAATCGGCGAGGCGACTCGTGAGGGACTTCGGTCGAGGGCATCGGCAGACACGGCCGCCTCTGCCTCCCTTTTCAGAATGGCAAGGATCGCCGATGCGTCGACGAACGTCATGGATCGCCGCTCAGATCGTCGAAGAACTCCTTGTCGGCCTTCAGACCTGTCGCTGGCCATTTCTGAACTCGGTCCTGCAGCGGACGCGGGCGTTCTCTAAGCGGGACAGCCCTATCGCGGCGATTCAGCTCATTCTCGAGGGCGACCTTGACCGCTTCAGTCTTCGTCAGCCGAAGACGATGCGCCAGCGCCTCTGCAAGACGATCGACGTTCTCGTCCGGGATGATGAGGGGCATGCCGAAGCGACTTCCTCTTTGCGTCTCAATGCCATTGTGTAGACGATAGCCGGGTCGAAATCGACGGGGAGGGACCGACAGTGCGCATCTTCACCACGCTGCCGCAGGAGGATCTGCGCAAGGTCGGGCCGGCGGCCCAGGCGATCGAGGCGGCGGGGTACACCGGCGTCAGCACGCAGGAGAACAAGCACGAGCCGTTCCTGTCGCTCGCCGTCGCCGGCGCGGTGACCGAGCGCCTCGAGCTGCACACCGGCGTCGCCATCGCCTTCGCGCGCTCGCCGATGGCGGTCGCCAACATCGGCTGGGACATGGCGGCGAGCTACGGCGGGGGGCGCGTCACGATCGGGCTCGGCAGCCAAGTGCGCGCCCACAACGAGCGGCGCTTCTCCGTGCCGTGGAGCCCGCCGGCGCCGCGCATTCGCGAGTACGTGCAGGCAGTGCGGGCGATCTGGGAGTGCTGGAAGAGCGGTGACACCAAGCTCGCCTACGAGGGCAAGCACTACCGCTTCACGCTGATGACGCCGAACTTCGTGCCCGAGCCCTACGAGGGTTCGCTGCCGCGGCTCGGCGTCGCCGCGGTCGGGCCGGCGATGCTCAAGGTGGCCGCAGAAGAGTCCGACGACGTGAAGCTCCACGCCTTCTGCACGCGCAAGTATCTCGAAGAGAGCATCATGCCGATCCTGAACGGCGGGCTCGCCGTGCGCGGCCGCACGCGCGAGTCGTTCGAGATCTCGGGTGGTGGCTTCGTCGTCACCGGCAAGGATGATGCGGCGGTCGCCGAGCTGTTCGACTGGGTGCGCTATCGCGTGGCGTTCTATGGCTCGACACCGGCCTACTGGCCGGTCTTCGAGGCGCATGGGCTGGGCGATCTCGGCCGCAAGCTCAACGCCATGACGCGCGCTGGGCAGTGGACCGAGATGGCCAAGCAAGTCTCTGACGACGTGGTGCACCTGTTCGCCGCGGTCGGCCGGCACGATCAGCTCGAAAAGGCGATCCGCGCGCGCTTCGGCGGCCTGGTCGATTCGATCAGCGCCAGCGCCAATTCGGCCAAGCCCTCCGATCTTCCGCCCGACCTCGTGCAGGACCTCGCCCGGATCCCGACGCGCTACCGGCATCGATCATGACGAAGAGCACCCTGCCGCGCGAGAGCATCGAGGCGAGGTTGCTCGATTATCCGAGATGACCCCTCCTTCTATGGAACCGGAGAGGAGATAAGAGGCAAAGAAAAACCCCCGCCGTGAGGCGGGGGTGGCAGGTAGCCCGCGGTTGTTGTGTGCGGGCGATCTCGATTTCCAGGGAAGCTCAGTGCAAGCGGCGCGGCAGCTCGGCGATGGCGTCGTCGATCTGCTTGGCGGTGCTGGGCGAGCCGACCTGGTCGCGCAACAGCGCGCGCGTCGCCGACAGGGCGACGTCGACAGCGGTGTTGCGTACTTCCTTGGTGGCGGCCGCTTCCGACTGAGCGATGCGGTCGAGGGCCTGCTGCTCGCGCAGCGAGACCGCGGCTTCGAGGTTGGCGGCGGCGCGCGCCTGCATGCGCTGCGCCTCTTCCTTGGCCTGCTGAAGAATGGCGGCACCTTCGCTGGCGGCCTGAGCCAGCGTACGCTCGGCGTCCGTCTTGGCCTTGAAGGCCTCGCTGCGCAGGCGTTCGGCATCGGCCAGCGCCTTGGCGATCGCCGCGGCTCGCTTGTCGAGCATGTCGGAGATGCGTCCCCACAGGATCTTGCCGGCGAGCACGAAAAAAAGGACGAAGGCGACCGCGACCCAGAAGGCGGGATCGGAGAACAGGCCGCCATGGCCGGCGTCGCCGCCGGCTGCCCAGGCAGTTCCGATCATCGGGAGGCTCCCTTCATCGCGGCCGTGATCTTGCCGCCGAGCACGTTGGCGTCGGCGGCCTGGCCGGTGAGCTTGCCGTAGACCTCCTGGCCGATGTCGCGGGCCATCTGCTCAAGTCCGGCCATGACGTCGTCGCGCTGCTTGGCGATGCGCTTCTCGGCGTCGTCGATCTGATGGGCAAGGCGTTCGTTCAGCTCGTGCAAGCGCGCGCTGGCCACACTGCCGTCGGCCTCGCTCTGCTCGCGCATCAGCCGGCGCGCGTCCTCACGCGAGTCGGCAAGGCGCTTCTGGTAGGCGGCGACCAGGGCGCGCGTGTCCTGGTTGGCCTTCTCGGCTGCATCGAGGTCGCCCTGGATCTTCGCCTGCCGGCGCTCCAGCGTGTCGGAGATCGCCGGCACGGCGAGCCGCGACATCACCAGGTACAAGGTGACGAAGGCGATCGCCAGCCACACGAGCTGCGGCGCGAAGAGACGATAGTCGAGCTGCGGCATGCCGCCCTGCGCCGCGGCGGCGGTGCCGACCGCGGCAAAGGCGACGAGCCCGCCCGCCAGCGCGCTGTAGACAGGTGTGCGCATAATCGCTGGCTCCGACCCTTCTGGATCAGAACACGAACAGGATCATGAAGGCGATGACCAGCGCGAACAGCGCGACGGCCTCGGTGAGCGCGAAGCCCAGCAGCACGTTGCCGAACACGCGGGGAGCGGCTTCCGGGTTGCGCAGAGCGCCCGACACGAAGCTGCCGAAGATGTTGCCGATGCCGACGCCGACGCCGGCGAGGGCGATGGTGGCGAGGCCGGCACCGATGAGCTTGGCTGCAGAGGCGTCCATTTGAATGTTCCTTTCAGTCAGTGATGTCAGTGATGGAGATGAACGGCGTCGTTGAGATAGAGGCAGGTCAGGATGGCGAACACATAGGCCTGCAGGAACGCGATGAGCAGCTCCAGGCCAGTGAACACGACGATGAAGGCGAGCGGCGCCCAGCCGCCGATGATGCCCAGCATGACGACGAAGCCGCCGAACACCTTCAGCATGGTGTGGCCGGCCAGCATGTTGGCGAACAGCCGGATCGACAGGCTGAAGGGGCGGATGAAATACGAGATGATCTCAATCGGCACCAGCAGCAGCAGCAGCACGAACGGCACGCCCTTGGGCACGAAGAGCGACAGGAAATGCATGCCGTGCCGGGCGAAGCCGATGATGGTCACGCCGACGAACACGAAGGCCGCCATGGCGAAGGTGACGACGATATGGCTGGTCGGCGTGAACGAGTAGGGCACCATGCCCAGCACGTTGCAGAACAGGATGAAGATGAAGAGCGTCAGGATGAACGGGAAGTACTTCTTGCCGCCGTCGCCGACATTGTCGCGCACCATGCCGGCGATGAACTCGTAGCCCAGCTCGGCGACCGACTGAAGGCGGCCCGGCACCAGGGCCCGCTGGCGCATGCCCCACACGAACACCGATGTCGCCAGGATCACGGCGATGATCATCCAGGTCGCGGAATTCGTGAACGAGGCGTCGATGCCGAAGAGATTCAAGTGGAGCAGCTTCTTGATCTCGAACTGCTCCATAGGGCTGTGCATTTAGATCCCCACTTCCATCCACGCCTATACGCCGCCTCAGGGCAGTCGCGGGCCCCCGTCGTCGCCGGACGCCTCCTTCGAGTACTGCCGTATGGCGCGCCAGGCGTTGTTGACGCCGGCAGCAAAGCCCACCACGAGACCTGCCACCAGCGCGTACGGCGCCCAACCCAGCCAGCGGTCGAGCCAATAGCCGAGAAAGCCCCCGACCAAAAGGCCCGCGATCATATCGACCAGCACACGATAGGCAACGCCGGTTTGCCGGTGCGACATTCCGCTGCTCTGCTGCGGCACCTCGACCGTTCCCCGCGCTTCCTTCAGCCGCCGGTCGATGTCCTCGACCCGCTGCCGATCACCGTCGGGATCGGGCTCCCAGCCGGCTTTTCGCGCCGGCTCTCTAGGGGGTGGGGTAGGACCTGTCAAGGAACGGATTTCCTTTATGCCGCAGGCAATTAACGGCTTTCCCGGCCCGTGGGTGTCTCGCTCGCCCATGAGCTTGAACGGACGGGACACCCACGGGCCAAAAGAGAAAGACCCTACGCCTTGAGCACCGTGAATGTCGCATCGCCGTCGCGCTTGACCTGCGGAACGAGGTCGACCTCCCAGTCGAGGTACTGGCGCATGGCGGCCTCGACATTCTCCTTGTTGTCGTAAGGCCGGTACCACACGTCGGTCGGCGGATCGGCCATTCGAGTGTGGCCGGTCTCGATCGGCAACTTGGCGTCGCGCCATGCCTTCATGCCACCCTCGAGAATCGCCACCGGCGTGCCGCCTGCGACCGCTGCGGCCTCGGCGGCAGCGAACGCCGCGAACTCGCCGTCGGGCGAGACCAGCACGATCCTCGCTGCCCCCGGCTGCTTGGCGAGCATGGTCGGGATCGTCTGGGCGAGGTTGTCACGCACGGCGAACCAGGCGCCCGGCACATGACCGTCGCGGTAGCGCAGGCTGGTGTCGAGGTCGATAGTCAGGTGCGATGCTAACGCACCGTTCAGCGCCGCCGCCGACACGGTGGCGGGCTTGGGGAGCGCGAAGCCGACCGGAAAGCGTGGCTCGGCCGCGGTCGTGAGTTCGCCCGCCGAGGGCTTGTGCTCCAGGATATAGGTCTCGGCCCAGCCCATCTGCAGCAGCCAGTGCGCCGTCAGGGTGGCGCGCACGCCGTCGTTGTCATGCAGCACGATGGTGGCATTGCGCGCCCCGACATACTGGTCCGTCGCCTGAACGAGCTGGCCGCCGGCAGCATGGCGGAAGCCCTTGAGATGGCCCTGCGCATATTCCGCCGGATCGCGCACGTCGAGGCGATAGAGCGGGCCACCGCGCGCCTCGAGCTTGGCAAGCTCTGCCTTGTCGATCTTCTTGATCTTCATCCGATTCGCGAGCGACGCAGCGGCACCCTGAGCGAACTTGGCCGCTTCCGGCCCTTGCGGGCCGAAGCTCCGGGTCTCGCCGCGCGCTACTTCAAGGCCGGCCAGGTGCCAGCCCATGGTGCCGTTCTTGAGCGCGATCACCCTGTTGGGCAGGCCGGCATTGATCAGCGACTGGGCGCCGATGATCGAGCGCGTGCGCCCGGCGCAGTTCACCACCACCAGGGTTTCCGGGTTGGGAGCAAGGTCCTTGACGCGATAGACCAGCTCAGCGCCGGGGCAGTCGATGCCGCCCGGGATCGACATGTTGTTGAACTCCGGCATTGGCCGCGAATCGAGGATCACCAGATTGGTCTTTGCGTCGATCAGCTTCTGCAGGTCGGCGGCGTCGATGCGCGGCGTGTCGTTCTCGTGCTCGACCACCTCGCCGAACGCCTTGCTGGGCACGTTGACGCCCGTGAATACCTCGTAGCCCGCGTCGCGCCACGCTTCGAGGCCGCCCTTCATCACGGAGAGGTTGGTGTAACCCAGTTGCGACAGCCGGGCGGCAGCGCGATTGGCGCGGCCGCTCCATTGCGGATCGCGGCTTTCGTCGCCGCTGTCCATCAGCACGATGCGCGTGGTCGGGTCGGGCAGCAGGGCGAGCGCCCGCGGCTCCAGGCGCGACAGCGGCAGCGGCGTGGCGAACAGCGGATGGCCCTCTTGAGAGAACTGGCCTTCCTCGCGCACGTCGAAGAAGGCGAAGACCTCGCCCGATTTCAGCATCGCCTTGACCTGTTGCACCGACACGAGCGGCGTCAGAATCCTGGCCTTGGCCATGAAGCGTTTGGCCGTGCCGTTCGCCATGTCGACCGAGACGCGGTCGGGCAAGTGCTCGAGGCTCAGCCCATAAAAATGAAGATGCAGCGCATCGCCAGTGCCGGCCGGCGTCTCGATGTGATGGAAATCGTCGGGCAGGAAACGGATGACATCGCCGCGCCGCAGCGTCTTCTCCTTGGCGGGCGCTTCGCGCAGCTTGACGATGCCTTCCTGCGCGCCGTTGTCGAGCCGCTCGTAGACGACATTGCGTTCGGCGCCATGCACGCCGGCGATAATCGCCCAAGTCGTGTGATTGTGCGGCGGCACCTTCTTGCCGGCACCGCCCGCCGAGGCGTAGAGCGCGAAGCGATGGTCGGGATCCTCGCTCAGGCGATAGATGCCGCCGTCGGCGCCGAGCGGAAACTCGGCCTGCGGGAACAGCTCTGCGCGCGATGCAAGTGCCGCCAGCAGACTGCTGATCTTGTCCAGCGTGGCATAGCTCACGCCCTGCTTCTCGATCTCGCGGGTCTGGTCGATCAGCCGCCGCACTGCTGCGGTCCGTTCCTGATGCAGGTTCATCGGCTCCTCCGTTTGGCCTGTGATGGCGTGGCGTGGACCATCCAACGCTTGTCGTTCGACGGCAAGTCGAACTACGGTATGGCATGAAGCATATCGTTCCGGTCGTCCTGCTGGGAGCAGCGACGATGTTGGCTGCATCAGCCCTGACGTTGCCTGCGGGGGCGCAGACCACGACGAAGCCGCCGGCCAAGCCCGCGCCCGCCGCCAAGCCGGCCGCCGCGACGACCACGGTCCGTCCACCGGTCGTCACGCGCGCAAGTCCCGCGATCGTCCCGCGCCCGGTGTTCGTGCCGCCGGCGGCGGTGCTCGAGCTCGACGAGATCGCCGTCGTGCCCGATCTGCCGACCGTGCTCGATGCCGATTCGCGCGAGCGCTATCGCCGCATCTTCCAGGCCCAGGCCGCCGGGCAATACGCTCAGGCCGACTCCGAGATCGCTGGGCTCAAGAACAAGGTGCTGATGGGTTACGTGGGGGCTCAGCGTCTGCTCGGCACCGGCTATGCCGCGACGTATGACCAGCTCGCGGCCTGGCTGCAGGATTACAACGACCATCCCGATGCGCCGGCAATCTACAAGCTCGCCTTGGCGCGCCGTGGCGGCGGCTCGGCCGATCTCACGCCGTCGAGCTTCGTCAGCCAGGCGCAGCCCTCGCCGAGCTTCGCCGCGGCGCGTACCGTGACCGGCTCCGATGCTGGTCGCGCCGCCGATCTGCGCGGCCGGCTGCAGCACATGGTCGACCATGGCGGTTTCGTCGCGGGATTCGCCCTGCTCGATCAGAAATCGACGGCCGAGGTGCTGGGGCCGCAGGAGGTCGAGCTGTGGCGCGGCCGCCTGCGCACTCGCGCCCTCGAGGCCGATCCACAGGCCGGCGCACAGGCGCCGATCGAGTCCGGCATGCCGCCCGACGCCAACTGGACGGCCGGCCTGTCGGGCTTCGTTCGCGGCGACATGGCGGAGGCGGCACGCCGCTTCGAGGCAGTGGCCAATGCGCCGCCCGACCAGGCCTCGTCGTGGACCTTGGCGGCCGGCTCGTTCTGGGCGGCGCGCGCCAATCTGCTGGCCGGCAATCCGCAGAAGTTCGCGCCGTTTCTCAAGCGGGCCGCGTTGCATCGCACGACCTTCCATGGCCTGGTGGCGGCCAAGACCCTGGGCATGCGCATCGAGCCGGACTGGAACGTGCCGTCGCTCGACCGCCGCAAAGCCGACCTGCTGGTCGCCGACCGTGGCGGCCGGCGGGCGATGGCGCTGATGCAGCTCGGCGCGGCGACGGCTGCGGAGCGCGAGCTCTACGCCGCCTCGATCGACGCCGATCCGCGCTTCATCGAGGCGGTCCTCGCGGTCGCGCAGAAGGCGTCGATGCCCAACCTGTCGGCGCGCGTCGGCAATGCCAATTGGGACCAGCGCCACAATATCAAGGGCTACGACGGCGCGATGTTTCCGACGCCGCCGTGGCAACCGACCAGCGGCTACTCGGTCGACCGTGCCCTGGTGTGGGGCTTCATGCGCCAGGAATCGGCCTACAATCCCAAGGCGCGCTCCTATGTCGGCGCCATGGGCCTGATGCAGCTCATGCCGGCGACCGCCCACCAGGTCAGCACGCGCTACGCCCCCGAGCTTGCCGGCGCGAATTTCTGGGATCCATCGACCAACGTGGCGCTCGGGCAATCCTACATCGGCGTGCTGCTGGGCGAGGTCGACAACAACCTGGTGCGGACGACGGCGAGCTACAACGGCGGCATCGGCAACGTCTATCGCTGGGACGCCTCGCTCAACGCCTCGCAGGATCCGATGCTCTACATCGCCTCGATCCCGCTCCACGAGACGCGCGACTTCGTGCAACGCGTGCTGACCAACTACTGGATGTACCAGCTCCGTCTCGGCCAGCCGACGCCGTCGCTCGACCAGATCGCCGCCCACGAATGGCCGCGCTACACGCCACAGGATACGGGACGCTGAGCGCCTGGGCCTGGGACGCTGCGCGATCCGGCGGTCCGCTTCGCCGCCACGCTATTGCGAAACAGGCTGTGAACCGCTCTGCCCGCGGCCGCATCGCATTGCGCGCCGTTGACCGGCCGGGCGAGGTGACCATATCGTATGGTCACATTGGAGCATCACCGTCATGGAAAGGAAGATCAACGCTGCGGCCTTCAAGGCGCGGTGTCTCGCCCTGATCGACGAGGTCGCCGAAAGCGGCCAGCCGCTCACTGTCACCAAGCGCGGCAAGGCGAAGGTGCAGATCGTCCCCGTGCGCGAGAGGCCCAAGACGCTGCTCGGTGCCACCAAGGGGACGTTCAAGATCCTTGGCGATATCGTTGGCCCGCTCGGCGAGGAATACGACGAGGATCGCGAATGGCGCAATATCACGGGTCAGTTCGATGAGCCTCCTGCTCGATACACACACGATCGTGTGGCTGACGGAGGACCTGCCGGACCTCGGAAGCGCAGCAAAGCGCAGTTGCGACGCCGCACTCGCGGCAAATGAGATCCTCGTTCCGGCAATCGTCTTCTTCGAGCTTGGCCGATTGCGGAAGCGACGCCGAATTGGCGGACCAGAGAGCGTATGGGGATGGCATTCGAGCTTGGTGACGCTCGGTGTTCGAGTGCTTCCGGTGTCGGCTGAAATCGCCATGCGTGCCTCGGAGCTCGACGACCTGCATGGCGATCCCATCGATCGCGTCATCGTTGCGACGGCGATTGTCGAGGGAGCAATATTGCTGACGGCTGATCGGCCGATTCTCGATTGGCCGGGCAGCATGCGCCGCCAGGACGCGCGGCGCTGAGGAGAAACTGAACGTGCTACCGCTTGCAGGCGTGAAGGTCGTGGAATTCTGTCAGGTCGCGGCGGGCCCGTTCTGCGGGCTGCTGCTCGCCGACATGGGCGCCGAGGTGATCAAGATCGAGCCGCCCGAAGGCGACATGCTGCGCCAGTGGCCGCCGATCCGCGAAGGCTTCAGCGAGAACTTCGCCTCGCTCAACCGCAACAAGCGCTCGGCGGTGCTCGACCTCAAGAATCCCGAGCACAAGGCGGCGGCGCGCCGGCTGGTCCTGTCGGCCGACGTGCTGGTCGAGAACAACCGGCCGGGCGTGATGGATCGGCTTGGGCTGGGCTGGGAGTCGTTTCGCGTCGAGAAGCCGGGCCTCGTCTATTGCTCGATCTCGGCCTTCGGCCAGAGCGGGCCGCGCGCCAGTGAAGGCGGCTTCGACGTCACGGTGCAGGCGATGAGCGGAATCATGAGCGTCACCGGAGAGCCGGGCGGCGCACCGGTGAAGTGCGGTGTGCCGGTGTCCGATTTCAGCGCCGGTCTGTACGGCGCTTTCTCGATCGTCTCGTTGCTGCGCCGTGTCGCGGGAGGCGGTGAGGGTGGCCACATCGACATGTCGATGCTCGGCGCCAGCCTCGGCATCGCTGCCCTGCAGACCAGCGAGTATTTCGGCACTGGCCGCGATCCGGTCAAGCTGGGCTCGGCGCACCCGCGCAATGCGCCCTACCAGGCGTTCCGCGCCAGCGACGGCCACTTCGTCATCGCCGCCGGCAACAACAAGCTGTGGGAATCAGTAACTCAGGTCGTCGGCCGTCCCGATCTGCTGGCGGATCCGCGTTTCGCCACGACGCTGTCGCGCGCCCAGAACCAGGTCGCACTCAAGGACATCCTCGAGGTCGAGTTCGCCCGCCACGGCGTCGATCATTGGCTCACAGCCTTCGCGAAAGCGGGCGTGCCGCGCGGGCGCATCAACAGCTATAGTGAGATCCTCGCCGACCCGCAGGTGGCGCACATGGGCTGGATCGAGGAGATGGAATTGCCGTCGGGCGTCAAGAGCAGGACTTTCGGCACGCCGGTGAAGATCGCCGGCACCGATCTCGCCAAGCGGCGCGAGCCGCCGGCGCTCGGCGCCGACACCGAGACGATCTTCGGCGCGCTCGATCGGCGCAAGGCGGCCGAATGAGCATCGATCGCCTGCGTCGCTTCATCGGCGACATGACCTCGCTCGTGGGCGGCGCCGTGCAGGACCGCGACGAGGCCGCGACCGTCGAGGTTGGCGCCAAGCTCCTGGCTGAGCTCGTGAGCCGGGACGATTGGCTGCCCGAGTCGATGGCGCGCGTTCCACCGCACGGCTATGCGCAGAACCTTCTGTGGTGCGATCCCTTCGAGCGCTTCTGCGTCGTGAGCTTCGTGTGGGCGCCGAGTGCCGCCACGCCGGTGCACGATCATCAGATGTGGGGCCTGGTCGGCATGCTGCGCGGCTCGGAGACCTCGCTGCGCTTCGTGCCCGATCCAGCGACCGGGGCGCTGGCTCCCGGCGATCTGGCCAAGCTCGCGCCCGGCGATGTCGAGGTGCTGAGGCCGTCCGAGGGCGACATCCATCAGGTCACCAATGCCCTGCGCGACCAGGGCTCGATCAGCATCCATGTCTATGGCGGCAACATCGGCGCCGTTCGACGGCACACCTTCGACGTGCCGTCGGGCCAGCCCAAGCTGTTCATTTCCGGCTATACCAATCGCGAGGTGCCCAACCTGTGGGACCGTTCGGCCGAGGTGCGCGCGGCAACCTCGTAGCCGGGCGCGCTACGCCGCGGCGCATCAGGCCTCTGCGTGGATAGCGGGCGGGATGCTCGCGGTCCGCGTAAGCGCCTTGGGCTCTAATGCTTGTGAGGATGGGGATGGGTCGGGTCGACCCAGTAGACTTCCTCGGGCTTCTCGATCGGCGCGATGTCGATGTTGATGGCGATCGCCTCGTTGTCAGAGCGCACCAGCACGCATTCCAGCGGTTCGGTGTCCGAGGCGTTGATCTCCTGGTGCGGCACGTAGGGCGGCACGTAGATGAAGTCGCCCGGCCCGGCCTCGGCGGTGAACTGCAACTGATCGCCCCAGCGCATGCGGGCGCGGCCTTTGACGACGTAGATGACGCTTTCGAGATGGCCGTGATGGTGCGCGCCGGTTTTGGCGTGGGCATGGATGGTGACCGTGCCGGCCCACAGCTTCTGCGCGCCGACCCGGGCGAAATTGATCGCCGCGGCGCGGTTCATGCCCGGAGTCTGGGCCGTGTTGGTGTCGAGGGAGCCTGCGGGAATGACCCGCACGCCATCGTGCTTCCAGTCAGTCATGCCCTGCATCTAGCGTTGCAATTGCGTAGCGACAAGGGCGGCGCCGGCACTAAGCAAAGTTCCCTCGCAGTGTCCGCAACAACAGAAGAAATTGTCGCTTCGAGGAGCCGCAAGGGAACTTTTTGCGCCATAGCCCCGGGCGCGTCGCTGGCGGTAAGATGAATTCATGAACCGGATCGACGACTCCAAGCCCTTCAAGCCCGTCAACATTGCCGTGCTGACGGTGTCCGATACACGCACGCTCGAGACCGACAAGTCGGGCGACACGCTGGTCGAGCGCATCGCGCGCGACGGCCATGTGCTGGTCGATCGCGCCATCGTCACCGACGACGTGGCGCTGATCCAGGCGCAGGTGAAGAAGTGGATCGACGATCCCGGGATCGAGGCGGTGATCACCACCGGCGGCACCGGCGTCACCGGGCGAGACGTCACGCCCGAAGCGCTCGAGGCGCTGTTCGAGAAACGCATCGACGGCTTCGGCGAGGTGTTCCGTTGGATCAGCTACCAGAAGATCGGCACCTCGACCATGCAGTCGCGCGCCACTGCCGGCGTCGCCAACGCGACCTACATCTTCGCGCTGCCGGGCTCGACCGGCGCCTGCCGCGACGGCTGGGACGACATCCTGCGCCAGCAGCTCGACATCCGCTTCCGTCCCTGCAACTTCGCCGAGCTGATGCCGCGCCTCAATGAAGGCCGCCTGCCGCGAAGCGGTTGAACGATGACGACGCGAAGCGGTCGAATGATGATCGCGTGCGGCGGCTGAGCGATGATCGCGAGCCTGCTGGCCGCTCTGCGCGAGCGGCCGGCCTACGCTGGCCTCACCGAACGTGACCTCGTCGGCCTGCCCGCGACCGGCACGGCACACGGTCACGTACGCCTTCCCGACGGGTTGCTGGCACGCATCGCCTATGCTCACGAGGGCGATCCGTCAGCCGCGGCGCGTCTTGCGACGCAGGCCGTTGCGTTCCGCCATCTCGCGCCGGCGCGTCGCACGCCGCGGCTGCATGCCGTGATCGAGCCGCGCGCCGGCCTGCCGGGTGGGGCGCTGATCGTCGACTATATCGAGGGGCGGGCGCCCGACTTGCCGAGCGAGCTGGCGGCATTGGCCGATACCCTGGCACGTCTCCACGGCTTGGCGCTGCCCGAGCCCGGTTCGCCGATTCCGCGCCAGCGCAACCCGTTCCTCGAAACCCTCGAGGCGGTCGAACTCGCCGCCGCGCGCTTCCTCGACAAAGCCGTCACCGATCCCGCGGCGCGCGCCGAGATCGTCGAGGAACTCCAGTTGATGCGTGGCATGGCGTCCACCTTGGCCACGCGAGCTCAGCCACTCACCGTGGCCTTGGCGGACACCCATCCCGGCAATTTCATCGTCGACCGCGCGGGCATTGCCTGGTTCGTCGATCTGGAGAAGGTGCATGTCGGCTCGTCGGCGATCGATCTCGCGCATGCCACGCTGCCGACCTCGACTCTGTGGGACCCCAAGGTCGGGAAGAGCCTGTCACGCGCCGAGGTCGAGGGCTTCTATGCGGTTTATCTCGCGACGGTCGGCAAGGCGCAGGCAGAAGCGCTCGAACCATGGCTCCTCCCGATGCGGCGGCTCACCTGGCTGCGCACCATGTTGTTCATGGCACGTTGGCGGGTCCAGACGCGCAGCCTGCGGGATCCGTCGGATCCCTCGCAATGGAGCGATGCCGGCCTCGATCCGGCGATGAAGGCGCATATCGACGCCCGGATCGATGCGGGCTTCAGGCGCGAGGCGATCCAAACTATTCGGTCGGAATGGAAGGCTTGACGAGTTCCTGTTTTGTTCTAATCTTTGGCCCATGAGGCCGACGGTTCCACCCGAGTACCCCGACGACCCGATCCCCGAGCCGGTCCATCGCGGCCGCGGCGCGCTGTCCAACGAGTCGAGCCGTTTCGACAGCGAGAGACGTATCCGTACGACCGACGGTTGGGAGAATGCGGCACCGACCGCAGACACCGATGACGATGCGCTGCCGCCGCTGCGCACCACGCTGACTCGCGACGCCACGCGCACCATCCTGGCGCGCAATTCGTCGCCCGACATTCCGTTCGATCGCTCGATCAACCCCTATCGCGGCTGCGAGCACGGCTGCATCTACTGCTTCGCCCGGCCGACCCACGCCTATCTCGGCCTGTCGCCGGGGCTCGATTTCGAGACCAAGATCCTGTTCAAGCCGGACGCCGCATCGTTGCTGACGGCCGAGCTCGCTTCGCCGAAATATCGCCCCGACGTCGTCGCGATGGGCACCAACACCGATCCTTATCAGCCGGTCGAGCGCGAGCTCAAGATCACGCGCCAGATCCTGCGGGTGCTGAGCGACTTCAACAATCCGGTCGGCATCGTAACCAAGAACCACATGGTGACGCGCGACATGGACATCCTGGCCGACATGGCCAAGCGCGATCTTGCCGAGGTGTTCGTGTCGGTGACGACGCTCGACAAGGAGCTGGCGCGATCGATGGAGCCGCGAGCCTCGGCACCGCGTCGTCGGCTCGACGCCATTCGCGCCCTTGCCGCGGCCGGCGTACCGGTGGGCGTCATGACCTCGCCGATGATTCCCGGCCTCAACGATCACGAGATGGAAGCGATTCTCGAGGCGGCATCGGACGCCGGCGCGACACGGGCCGGTTTCATCGTTCTCCGGCTGCCGCTCGAGATCAAGGAGCTGTTCGAGGAGTGGCTGCGTCAGCACCGCCCCGATCGCGCCGAGCGCGTGCTGTCGCTTATCCGTCAGGTCAGGGGCGGTGCGCTCTACCAGGCAGAATTCGGCAAGCGCATGCGCGGCGAGGGGCCGATTGCCGACCTGCTGGCCTCGCGCTTCGCCGTCGCCGTGAAGCGCCTCGGCCTCAACAGGCAGCGCTACCGTCTCGACGCCGCCCGTTTCCGTGTTCCCGAAGCGGCGCGCACGGCGCTGGTCGACGCCAAGCGCGACGCACGCCAGCTCAAGCTGCTGTAGCCCGACTATCGCGAGTTCTTGGCTTCGTCGTACGCCGCGTTCATGATCGCATGCACGGCGCGTCTCGGAAGATTGCAGGAGTGGAGCGACATGGCCAACAATCCCCAGGTGCTGATCGCCGGCGCCGGTCCGGTTGGAATGACGATGGCCAACGAGCTGGCGCGGCGCGGGATCGCGGTGCGCATCGTCGACAAGGCGCCGGCACGCACCGACAAGTCGAAGGCCCTGGTGCTGTGGAGTCGCACGCTCGAGCTGCTCGATGACGCGGGCTATGTTGGCGAATTCCTGAAGGCCGGCATGCAGGCACATGGCGCCACCATCTCGACCGGTCGCGATATCTTGGCCAGCGTGTCGCTCGACTCGATCGACAGCCGCTATCCCTATGCCCTGATGATCCCGCAAAGTGAGACCGAACGGATTCTCGACGAGCACCTCGCCGCCCGCGGCGTGACGGTCGAGCGTTCCGTCGAGCTCGCGAGCTTCGCCGACAAGGGCAACGGCATCGACGCGACGCTGCGCAAGGCGAATGGCGAGACCGAGACGATGTCGGCCGAGTGGCTGATCGGCTGCGACGGCGCGCATTCGGTGGTGCGGCACGGGCTGGGCTTCGCCTTCGAAGGCTCGACGATGCGAAGCGACTGGGCGCTGGCCGACGGCTTCATCGCCGGGCTGGAGCCCAAGGACAGGCTCCACATCTTCTGGCACCGCGACGGCATTCTGGCGTTCTTTCCCATCGTCGGCGATCGCTGGCGCGTCATCTGCGACCTCGGCGCGGCCGAGGGCGAGGGGCATCGCGCCGATCCTACCTTGGAGGAGATTCAGGTGCTGCTCCGGCTTCGCAGCGGGCGTGAGCTCGTCATGACCGATCCCTACTGGCTGGCTTGCTTCCGCATCAACGAGCGCAAGGTGAAGGATTATCGCAAGGGCCGCGTCTTCCTCGCCGGCGACGCTGCCCATATCCACAGTCCGGCCGGCGGCCAGGGCATGAACACCGGCATGCAGGATGCGTTCAATCTCGCCTGGAAGCTCTCCCTGGTAATCCAGGGCAGCGCCCAGCCTCGATTGCTCGACAGCTATTCGCCCGAGCGCAGCGCCGTCGGCGATCGGGTGTTGCGCAATGCCGGCCGGCTGACCGAGGCTGCCATCATGCGCAACCCGATTGCCCAGGGCTTGCGCAACGCCGTCGTGCGCTTTGCCGCCGGTTTCCCGATGATCCAGCACAAGATCGCCGACCAGCTTTCCGAGATGGATATCGGCTATCCCGAGAGCCCGCTGACCTTCACGGACGGTATCGGCGCGGATGGCCCCAAGCCTGGCGAGCGCTGGCCGCAGCCCTTGCCCGAAGGTTTGCAGGGTGCCCGCTTCGCCGCCATCGGGCCAGCCGACGCCGTCTCCGCCTTGGCGCAGCGGTTCCCGAAACTCGTGGTGGCCAAGCCCGCCTCGGGAACGACCCTGCGCGTGGTCCGCCCCGACGGCTATGTCGGCTTCGCCGACGCCCACGCCGATCGGGCCTTGGCGGAGAAGTATCTGGAGGCGATCGCCGTTTGAACCGGTTGGGCCATGGAATGCATCGTGCTGCCAGAGACATTTTCCGCTTCTGAAGGCGTTGTGGCCTGAGCGCTGATCATCATGGCGAATGCCGATTTCACCCTCGAGCAAGCTCTTCAGCAGGCGATCGAGAGCCACAAGGCGGGCAATCTGCCGGAAGCCGAGCGGCTTTACCGCGCCATCCTGCAAGCAGACCCGACCCATGCTCCCGCCAATCACAACCTGGCTTCGTTGGCTGTCGGCGTCGGCAAGATCGCGGAGGCGCTGCCCCACTTCGAGGCAGCCTTGCGCTCAGCACCGCAGCAAGAGGCGACCTGGCTGAGCTATGTCGCCGCCCTTGCCCGTTGCGGTCGTGTAGCGGATGCCCGGCGCGCACTGGCGCAGGCACGCGCCTCGGGCCTCACCGCTGCTTCCCTGGATGCATTGGAAGAGCGACTGCCCCGCGAACCTTCGGCGGCCGAGATTGGCGCTCTCCAACGCGCGTTCGAGGCGAAGTCCTATTCGGACCTCGAGCAATTAGCCATGGCCCTCACGGAGGCGTATCCGCACTCGGCGCTCGGATGGAAGGCGCTGGGCCTTGCGCGTGTCGCGACGGTACGGCCACAGGAGGCGCTCCCTGCGCTGGAGCGGTCCATCGCCTTGAAAGCCGACGATCCCGAAGTGCACGTCTATCTGGGCGGTGCCTGCCGCAGCCTCGGCCTCACGGCACGCGCCGAGGCCAGCTACAAGCAGGCGATCGCGCTCCGGCCCGGCGTAGCCGATGGCCATCTGGGGTTGGGAAATCTGCTTCTGGCGCAGGATCGCTTCGACGAGGCCGAAGGGCACTTTCGGCAAGCGATCGAGGCCAAGCCGGCTGCCGCCGAAATTCATGCCGGCCTGGGCGTCACGCTCCGGCGCCTTGACAGGTTCGACGAGGCCGAGACGTGCTTCCGGCAGGCTGTATCGCTCGATCCCGACAAGGCGAGTCATCACTACAATCTCGGGAATTTCCTTCGAGACGCCGACCGGCCGGCGGAAGCGGAGGGGCCGTATCGACGTGCCCTCGCGCTCGACCCGGCAAATCGCTTCGTGATGAACAACCTCGCCGAGGTGTTTACGGAGTGTGGACGTTTCGCCGAGGCTCTCGATCTGCTTCGGACCGCGCTCGCCGACAAGCCCGACTATGCGACGGCGCGCTGGAATAAGAGCCTGCTCGATCTCCGCCTCGGCAACTTCGCCGAAGGGTGGCGAGGCTATGAATGGCGCTGGCGTTACGAAGGGTTCCCGACCCCGCGGCGCGATCTGCCACAGCCGCTGTGGCTCGGCGCCGAACCTGTCGCCGGCAAGACCGTCGCCGTGCCTTGGGAACAGGGGCTCGGTGATACCATTCATTTCTGTCGATATCTGGCATTGCTCGAGGAACGTGGCGCCAGGGTGCTGTTTGCGCCCCAGCGGCCGCTGCGTGGGCTGATGAAGGGGCTGTGCGGCAACGTCGAGCTGGTCGACCTGCTCGATCTCCTCGAAGATCGCGTGACGTTCGACTACCAGGTGCCGCTGCTGAGCCTGCCGCTGGCCTTCGCGACAGCAAGCGACTCCATTCCGAATGCCGTCCCGTATCTCCGGCCCGAGTCGGCGCGTGTCGCGCATTGGCGGAACAGGCTCGGCAACCATGGCTTCAAGGTAGGGATCTGCTGGCAAGGAAACACCGGCAATCTCGATCGTGGCCGCTCTTTCCCGGTTTCGAGTTTTGCCGGCATTGCCCGCCTCCCTGGGGTTCGTCTCATCAATCTGCACAAGGGCGACGGCCTTGCGCAGCTTTCGAGCCTGCCCGATGACATGCGCGTGGAGACGCTGGGCGACGGTTTCGATGCCGGACCCGATGCCTTCGTCGATACCGCAGCAGTGATGGCGCTTTGCGATCTCGTCATCACGTCGGACACGGCCGTGGCGCACCTGGCCGGCGCGCTGGGCGTCAGGACCTGGGTTGCGCTGAAGGCCGTGCCGGACTGGCGTTGGCAATGCGATCGGACGGACAGCCCCTGGTATCCGACCGTACGATTGTTCCGTCAGAAGTCGCGCGGGCAATGGCAGCCAGTCTTCGGTGACATCGAGGCCGAGCTCCGGCGCCTGCTCGAGACGAACGGCCGCTCCCGCACGCCGAGGCGGCGCACGGGCGTGCCGTCGATTCCCGTCTCGTGGGGCGAAGTGGTCGACAAGGTCACGATCCTCGAAATCAAGAACGAGCGCCTGCGCGACGGACGGGCGCGCGCCAATGTCGCCCGAGAGCTGGCGCTGCTTGCCGCTGTCGTCGATCCGGAACTCGCTGCGTCGTCCGATCTGATGGTGAAAAAGGCGGCTCTACGCGCCGTCAACGAGGCGCTATGGGAGGTCGAGGACGATTTGAGGCAGATGGAGGCGGCGGCGCTATTCGACGATCGCTTCGTCGCGCTCGCCCGCTCGGTCTATCGGCAGAACGACCAAAGGGCTGCGCTCAAGCGAGAGATCAACGAGCTGCTGGGCTCCGAGCTCGTCGAGGAGAAGAGCTACGAACCCTACTGATCGACATCGCTCAGACCGGCGGCTGGCCGTTCCAGGTGTCCTGCGGTCCCGCTACCTCGCGCAAGCCATTCACCGTGAAGTTGCGGCGGGCCGGTACGCACAGCATGTTGGCCGACATCAGATTGGGGAACTCGTTCCGGGTATTGCCGAGAAAGTTCGGCATCCGCACGTAGTGCGGCAGGTGCCAATAGCATCGGTAACCCTGGGTCTGCAGGTGGTCGATCAGGGCCGGCGATCGATCCGCCCGGTCGTTCTCCGTGTAGATCACCGGAGCATGTCGGCGGATCGTATCGGCCGCGCCGCGCAGGACGTCCAGCTCCATGCCCTCCACGTCGACCTTGAGGAGGTGGCAAGCGGGGAGGTCGAAGCTGTCCAATCTCACCAGGCGCACGCTTTCCCCCGGCTCCGGGCCGCCGATCGACAGGCCGCCGAAATTCTGGCGCTGCGCGCTGTCGAGCCGAGGCACGGAGATCGTTCCATCCGCATTGCCGACCCCTGCCCAATGCGGCTCGACCTGCTCCAGGCCATTCAAGGCCAGGTTGGCGCACAGAATCTGGAAGACCGAACGCTGGGGCTCGAACACGAGCATGCGCCCCGACGGCCCGACACGCTGTGCGATCGGCACCGTGTGAGCGCCGATGTTGGCCCCGGCCTCCACCACGGTCATCCCCGGCCTCAGCATCTGCTGGAACACCTCGTTCTCGTCCTCCGAGAACTCGCCATACAGATCCAGCATCGTGCCGATGAACCGGTCGTTGACGTTGTAGAGCATCAGCCCATGCCGGCACCGCCGAAGACGCAGATGGCCGTTCTGGTAGAGCGGTGGGTCGATGAACGGTGCGATCGTTTCAGTCATTGTCCAACTACTTGTCCACGCGTGCTGACGGTCGGTTCATGACGCGACCGCTCGGTCGGGATAGGGCACCGGCGTGCAGAAAGCGTCGTCCTCGTGCCGGCGCCAGTAGAGCTCCTCGATGCGGCGCGTCAGAGGGCCAGGGCGTCCGTCGCCGACAGGCCGGCCCTCGTATCGGGTGACGGGCATGATGCCGCCCGCCGTGCTGCTGACGAAGATCTCGTCGGCCTCGTCGGCCTCGTGCGCCGCGACCGCACGCATCTCGCAGCGCAGTTGCAGGTCGCGGGCGATCTCCATGACGGTCCGCCGCGTGATGCCTTCGAACAGGCCACGCGCTGGTGTCGCCAGGATGCCGTCCTTCGCGACGAAGATGTTGAAGCCCGGCCCCTCGGTAATCGTGCCGTCGGCTGCCGGCAGGATCGCGACCGTGGAGTCACGGTCGTAGGCCTCGAAGATGCCCATGGTGAGATCGAGCCAGTGGAAGTTCTTGATCCGCTGGTCGAGCGATTCCGGCGGGATGCGTTGGGTGCGCGACAGCACCATCCTGAGGCCGTCGCGGCGCTGCTGTTCGTCGGCGATCCAGACGAAGGGTTGGGCGAAAGCATAGAGGCGATTGCGGCAGAGGCGCGGGTCGCGCGTGCCCGGTGGTGGCAGCCCGCGCGTGCAGGTCACCTGGACATAGGCGTCGCGCAGCCCGGCGCGGCTCGCGCACTGGATCATGATATCGGCGATCTCGTTGGCCGAGTAGGGCAGGGTCATGCGCAATCCGGCCATCGAGGCCTGGAAGCGCTCGACGTGATCCATCAGCCGGAAGAAGCGCCCCTTCCAGACGTGGGCGACGTCGTAGGTGGCGTCGGAGCGCACGAAGCCGCGGTCGAGGATGGGCACCGAGGCCTCGGCGAGTGGGACCCAGCGCCCATCCATGAAGGCCATTCCCCTGATGCCGGCGGTTTCGTCGTCGACGGTCATGGTCGCCACTCCTGTTCGATCGTTCGCAAGGAGACAATGCCAGTTCCCGCCCGGCTCTGACCACCGTGTCTGCCATGCTATCGTCCCATCATGTGCGAACTCTTCTGCCTCTCGAGCAGTCACCCGATGCGTACGACCCTGTCGCTTCGCCACTTCGCCGCCCATGGTTCGCCGGAGGGACGCAACATCGACGGCTGGGGCGTGGTTTTCCACGAAGGCCGCGACGTGCGCCTCTACAAGGAGCCTGAGCCGGCCGGCGGCAGCCCCTGGCTCGACTTCATCGAAAGCAACGGTCTTCCGACGCGAACGCTGATCTCGCACGTCCGGCGAGCCACCCGCGGCGGCAACAGCCACGCCAACACCCAGCCGTTCGCCCGCGAGCTGGGTGGCCGTATGCACATCTTCGCGCACAATGGCGGCTTCGATGGAATCGAAGCTTTGTTCGAGCGTGCGTCTCATCGCTTCCAGCCGGTCGGCGAGACCGATTCAGAGCAGGGCTTCTGCCTGTTGCTGGAGCGTCTCGCCGACCTGTGGGCGGGTCACTCGGCTCCGTCGCTCGAGGCGCGACGGCAGGTCGTAGCGGCCTTCGCCGCCGAGATGCGCCCGCTCGGCATCGCGAACTTCCTCTACGCCGACGGCGACTACGTGTTCGCCCACGGGCATCGCCGTACGCAGGCCGACGGGAAAGTGGCGCCGCCCGGCCTGTGGCTGCGTCACCATCGTCACACTCCTCGGGCCGGCGCCGGGCAATTCGCGTCGACGTCGGCGGGGCTTACGATCAATGCGGGCTCGGGGGTGGCGGACGAGCCGCAGGAGCTGACGCTGCTCGCCAGTGTGCCGGTCATGGCCGGTGACTGGTCGCCGGTTGCCGAGGGCGAGGTCGTCGTTGTGGCGGCCGGAAGGCCGGTAGCGCCGCCGGCCCGCTGACCTTCCGGGATCGACGACAGGAGCGCGGCCATGCGTGTCATTCCGAATGTCCGGTTCGGCACCGAGCGCTTCCCCAACAGGGTGGCGCGCCGGTTGCGCGCGCTGACCTTCGCCTCCTGGTCCGCTGCTGCCATCCACGCGCTATACGCCATCGTGCTGCTCCACGACCTCGAGCACTTCCGGTGGCTCATCGTCCTGAACGCCGTGTGGACGTTGATTGATGCGAGCGTGCCGCTGCTCTATCGCTTCGGCCGCCTGGCGGGGCCGGTTGCTACGATGTCTGGGGCGACACTGTGAACGTGGCCGCACGGATGGAGACGCCGGGAGCATCCGGCAAGAGCCAGGTCTCGCAGGATGTCTGCGAATGCTTGCGCGGCGAGTTCGCTGCGGAGGCGCGCGGCGAAATCGACGTCAAGGGCAGAGGTCGGATGCCGGCCTGGTTCCTGCTCGCGCGCAACGCACACGCGGCTTTGGACACCGGCGCCGAGGTCCAACCGGTGACGTGAGGCGCGCGTGGCCGGTTCCACCAGCCGCATCGAGGTCGAGACGAGACGGAGGCACGCAGCGATGCCGCGGATCCACATCACCGGCGCGTCCGGCACTGGCACCACGACCCTTGGCGCGGCCCTCGCGGCGCGACTGCGGCATCCGCACATCGATGCCGATTCGATTTACTGGCTGTCGACCGACCTACCTTTCACGACGCCGCGTGGCCGGAAGGAGCGGGCGATCCTGATCGACAGGCTGCTTCCGTTGCGCGGCAAGTGGGTGTTCTCGGGTTCGGCGTACGGTTGGACCGAATTGCTGGAGCCCGCCTACGACCTCGTCGTCTTCCTCGTGCTCGATCCGGACCTTCGCCTGGCGCGCTTGCGGTGCCGGGAGACCGAACGCTATGGCGAGCGCATTGCTGCGGGCGGCGACATGGCAACCGTGAGCGCGCGCTTCCTCGATTGGGCAGCCGCCTACGACACCGCCGGGCTGGAGCAACGCAGCAGGCTCTCTCATGAGGCGTGGCTCGAGGCTCAGACCGCGCCGGTTCTGCGCCTCGACTCCTCGGCGACGGTGGCAGACCTCGCCGACCGCGTCCTGGCGCGGCTAGGCGATACGGAATGAGGAGTGGCGGCGACGCTCGCGTCGCGGCATTCACTCCAGGAAGTGCACCCGGGGCCACATCTCGCGCCACCGCTTGGCGGCAATACGGGTTTCGTACTCGTCTCTACGTGTACGCCCGAACGCTGTCGGCCGGCAGCGCAGGCCGAGCAGATCGTCGGTGCCGAGCGGCGCCACGACGGTGAGTTGGTCGTCGTCCTCGAGGCGGACGCCAACCGCCGTAACCGTCTCCAGCCAATAGATCATCGCATCGGCGGTATCGCGATGCGGCGGCAAGTCCTTCCAGACATGCATTCGGGCCTGGTTGCGCACTTGCCACGGCAGGCCGGGCAACAGGACGGTGAGGCGGCGCTCATGCTCGGCCTCGCGCTCCTTGGAGAGATCGCCGGCATCGAAGTAGAGCACGTCGATATCCACAGGCTCGCGCGCCGGCACGATGCCGTGCAGGTGATCCCACACCCGATTGCGCACGAATCCGGCGGCGATGCACCAATCGGGCAACGCCAGCTTACGCACCGCACGAAGCTGTATCATAGCCACAGGGTCGCGGGTGATGATGTCTGCGATCGGGGTCATACGGACAATGTAGGGACGGCGGCGGGGGATATGCCGAGCTTTCGCTTCGAACGGACGTGCGCGGGCAGGGTGGCCGGCATCGACGAGGCCGGCCGTGGCCCGCTGGCCGGGCCGGTAGTCGCGGCTGCCGCCGTGATCGACCGATCCGCGGCGAAGCGCCCGCTGCTGAAGCTGATCGACGATTCCAAGAAGCTCGAGGAGGGCGCGCGGGAGACCGCCTATGAGGCCATGGCCGCCTCGGGCGTCGTCCGGTTCGCGGTCGGCGAGGCGAGCGTCGCGGAGATCGACCGCATCAACATCCTGCAGGCGACCTTTCTCGCCATGCGGCGCGCTCTGCAGGCGCTGGCGGCGGCGGACGGGGCGCCGCCCGATGTCGGGTTGCCCGACTTGGTGCTGATCGACGGCAACCGCGCGCCGCCGGCACTGGGCTGTAGCGCGCGGACGATCGTCGGCGGCGATGCCCGCTCTTACTCGATCGCCGCGGCCTCGATCGTCGCCAAGGTGACGCGCGATCGCGCCATGGCGCGGCTGGCCGCGGACTTTCCGGGATATGGCTGGGAGACCAATCGCGGCTACGGCAGCCGCGCGCATCTGGAGGCGATCGGCCGCCTCGGCCCGACGCCGCATCACCGCATGAGCTTCGCCCCGCTGCGGCAGAGAGCGACGGGAATGCCCCTTCTGGATTACGTGAACAAGAACGGTGAGGGCTGTGGGTCAATCGGATAATCTTATGAATAATCACGAAAATATCGCAATCGAGGCAGGGGATAACAACGCTGCCGTCTCGTCCGCCGACGTGCGGGATCGTATCCTGGTCGGCGACTGCGTGAAGCTGATGAACGGCCTTGCCGAAGGCTCGGTCGACATGGTGTTCGCCGATCCTCCCTACAATCTGCAGCTCAAGAACGATCTGCTGCGGCCGGAGAACACCAGCCACGTCGATGCGGTCGATGACGACTGGGACAAGTTCGCCGACTTCGCCGCCTACGACGAATTTACCCGCGCCTGGCTCGGTGCGGCACGGCGGGTGCTCAAGCCCAACGGTTCGCTGTGGGTGATCGGCAGCTATCACAACATCTTCCGCATTGGCACGGCGCTCCAGGATCTCGGCTTCTGGCTGCTGAACGACGTCGTCTGGCTCAAGACCAACCCGATGCCGAACTTCCGCGGTAGGCGCTTCACCAATGCGCACGAGACCTTGATCTGGGCGGCGCGCGACCAGAAGGGGCGCCCCACCTTCAACTACGACTCGATGAAGGCGATGAACGAGGACCTTCAGATGCGGTCGGACTGGCTGCTGCCGCTGTGCACCGGGCCTGAGCGCCTGAAAGATGCGGAGGGGGCCAAGCTGCATCCGACGCAGAAGCCGGAGGCGCTGCTGCACCGCTGTATCCTGTCGGCCTCCAATCCCGGCGACACCATCCTCGATCCGTTCTTCGGTACGGGCACGACCGGAGCGGTGGCACGCCGACTCGGCAGGCACTTCGTCGGCCTGGAGCGCGAACGCGACTATGCCGATGCCGCCCGAAAGCGCATCGCCCGGGTGCGGCCGCTGGCGACCCAGTTCGTCCTGCCGATCCCCGGAAAGCGCGCCGAGCCGCGCGTCCCGTTCGGTACTCTGATCGAGGCCGGCCTGATCGAGCCGGGCACGGTTCTGACCGATTCCCGCGGCCGCACGCAGGCGAGCGTCTGCGCCGACGGTTCGCTGCTCGCCAGCGACGCCGCTGGTGGCCATCGCGGCTCGATCCACAAGGTCGGCGCCTTGGTGCAGGGCGCCGAGGCCTGCAACGGCTGGACCTTCTGGCACTACGAGCAGGAAGGCACCCGCCGGCCGATCGACGAGCTGCGCCGGCAGATGCGAGCGGGGCAGTAGCGGTCTCCGTCAGTCGACCACTTCCTCGGCCTGCGCCAGCACGGTCGCGGGGACGCTCAGACCGAGCGACCGCGCGGTCGTCAGATTTACGATGAGATCGTACTTGGTCGGCGATTGCACCGGTAAGCTCGCCGGCGTCGCGCCCTTCAGGATGCGGTCGACGATGGTTCCGGCCTGGCGGAACTGGTCGACACGGTCGGGGCCGTAGGAGGCGAGCCCGCCCTCGACGACGAAGAGGCGATTCGAATAGATCGCGGGCAATCGATGTTTCGCGGCGAGCGAAACGATCAGGTCGCAGTGGACGAGAGACGCCGTATTCGACGTCACGATCACGCCGCTGCTCGGCTGTGCGGCGAGGTCGGCGATGCCGTCGGCAATCTCTTCGGAAGTGCGCATGCCGACAGGTGCGACTGCCAGCTTGCGCGGCTTGGCGATGGCTTCGATGGCACCCAGTTGGGCGCGCCCCGAACCCAAGGCGGCATCGTGGAGCACGGCGATCCTCTCGATCGTCGGCTTGAAGTCCAGCAGCAACTGGACCCATTTCGTGGCGATGCCGTAGTCGAGCGCGGTGAAGCCGGTGATGTTGCCGCCGGGGCGGGCCTCGCTCGCCACGAACCCCGAGCCGACGGGATCGATGACGGTCACGAAGACGATCGGCAGCGTCGATGTGGCGTCTCGTAACGGCGTGAGGGAGGACTTCCCGCTGCCACGATCAGATCGGGCTGCAGCGCCACCAGTTCGTTGGCGAGCTTGCGAGTGAGATCGGGATTGCCGGCCGCCCATCGCACCTCGAAGCGGGCATTGCCGCCGTCGACCCAGCCGAGGCGCCGAAGCTCGGCTTTCAGGGCATCAAGGCGGGACTGCCCTTCCTGGTCCGTCGATGCCAGATCCATCAGCACGCCGATATGACGCGCCCGCTGCGCGGGCGGTTGGGCGGAGAGGACGCCCGGCCAAGCGGTCAAGGCCGCCATTGCGAGCAACGGGCGCCGTCGCATTCAGGTGTCTCGATCGGTTGCTGGGCCGGTCAGGTCCTTGCTTATTGCAGGCTCATGGCGAAGCGACATCGCCATACCGGCCATTGCGGCAAGGGCGAACCTTTGCGGCCCTTCCTACGTCTTCAGGGCGTGGGCGATCACCTTGCGCATGACGGTTGGCAGGGCGCGCTCGGGCATGCGGTCGAGGGCGCACCAGCTCGCTCCCGGCGTCAGCCCGGCCGGTGTCTCCGTCGTGGCCGTGGCGCGGGCCACCGTGAGCTCTAGATGGAAGTGCGTGAAGGTGTGCCGCACCACGCCGTCGAGGACTTGCCAGCGCGCCGGCATCGGTGCGTCGGCGAGGGCGCTTTCGGCGTCGAAAGAGCCCTCACGCCAGTGGCTCGACGGCACCTCGTCCATGCCGCCCAGCAGGCCCTTGGTCGGCCGCTTGCGCAGCAGGATAGCGCCGTCGTGGCGGGCCAGAACGAAGGCAAGGCCGCGGCGTGTCGGTTTAGGCTGCTTGGGTCGGCGCGTCGGCAGCAGCTCGGCGATGCCGAGATGGCGGGCACGGCATTTGGCCATCAGCGGGCAGACGACGCAGCGCGGATTGCGCGGCGTGCACACGGTTGCTCCAAGGTCCATCAATGCCTGGGCGTAATCGCCGGGCCGCGCCTGCGGCACCAGCTTGGCGGCACGCTCGGCGATCTCGGGCTTGGCGTTGGGCAGGGGCAACTCGATGGCGAACAGCCGGGCGATCACCCGCTCGACATTGCCGTCGACCGCCGAGGCCGGCCGGTCGAAGGCGATCGCCGCGATCGCCGCCGCCGTATAGCGGCCGATGCCGGGCAGGGCGCGCAGGTTGTCCTCGTCATCGGGAAAGCGGCCGCAAAGTTGCTCCGCCACGTACCGGGCGCAGGCATGGAGGTTGCGGGCGCGGGCGTAGTAGCCGAGCCCCGCCCAAGCCGACAGCACGTCGTCGATCGGCGCCGCCGCCAGCGCCTCGACCGTTGGCCAGCGGGTGACAAAACGGCGGAAGTAATCGCCCACAGTGGCCACCGTGGTCTGCTGCAGCATGATCTCCGACAGCCACACCATATAGGGCTCGGTCCGTTCGCCGACCGGCGCGCGCCACGGCAGGGTGCGACGATGGCGATCGTACCAGGCAAGCACTCGTGAAGCGTGGGTCATGGTCATGTCGGCGGCGGTGGCCTAGCATAGGAGTACGGGTTTGAAAGGGTCCATGCGGGAAAACGGCTTCCGGGCTATCGGCGGTCTGGCGCAACGGCTCACCTCCGATATCGCCAAGGGGCGCGGCGCCTCGATCGCGCGGCTGCGCGCCGACTGGTCGGCGATCGCCGGGCCCGACCTCGCCGCTGTCACCTGGCCCGACGCCTTGACATCGGGGCGTGGCCGCTCTGGCAAGATTCTGCGCCTTCGCGTGTCGGGCGCGGCGGCTCTCGAGATCCAGCACAAGAGTGGGCAGGTGATCGAGCGGGTCAACGGCTACTACGGTTATCTCATGGTCGATGCGGTCCGCTTGGTGCAAGGCATGGTGCCGCAGCGCCGCGGCCTGGCGGAGGCGCCAGCACCGGCGCCAGAGCCGCGACTCGTTTCGGAGATGGCCGAGCGTGCGAAGGCGGTCGAAGACCCCGAGCTCAGGGCGGCGCTGGCGCGGCTCGGCGCGCGCATCAACCGGCGGCACATACTTGCAGGCGGGCTCGGCGCAGCCCTGTTTGGCCACGGAGCGCGGGTCCAGGCTCAGGCCCAGGCCCAGGATCGTGCGCGCGACAAGCTTCTCGATGCATTGCCGGACGACCATATTCTCGGCGATCGCAACGCGCCCAACACGTTGATCGACTACGCCTCGCTCACCTGTCCGCACTGCGCCAATTTCTACATTGCGGTGCTGCCGACCCTGCGCAAGGAATGGATCGATCTGGGCCGGCTGCGCCTGATCCACCGCCACTTTCCGTCCGACGTCGTGGCGACGCGCGCTGCGCAGCTCACCGAATGTGCCCCACCGGACAAGTTTTTCGATACCGTCGAGCTGCTGTTTCGCCGTCAGGTCGACTGGCTGTCGGTCGGCGACCCCCTGGTCGAGATGGTAACGGTGCTCGCAGGCCAGGGGGTGACCAAGGACACGGCGGCAGCCTGCTTTGCCAACGACAAGGCGCTGGACAAGGTAGTGGCCGACGTGCAGTCGGGCCAGGCGCTCGGGGTGCGCTCGACGCCCACCTTGTTCATCAACGAGGAAAACTACCTCAATCCGGGCGGGCCGGACGCCATCGCCGCAATTTTACGCCAAGTGGGGCGGTAAGCGTTTGACACCCCACAGGGCCTATTTCCAAGATGTAGTGGAGAGGAAGAGGGAATGCGGAATATCTTGATTGTCGCCGGCGGCGTCGCGGCGGTGGCTGCGATTGCGCTCGGCGTCTATTTCGGCACCCAAAAGCCCGCTCCCGGTCCTGCGCCTGTGCCCGTGGCCGGGACGCCGGACAAGACCGCGCTGTTCGGCGTGCAGCCGGGCGACCATGTGCTGGGCGACCCCAAGGCGCCGATCACGCTGCTCGAGTACGCCTCGTTCACCTGCCCGCACTGTGCGCATTTCCACACCCAGATCCTGCCCGAGCTCAAGAAGAAGTGGATCGACACCGGCAAGGTGAAGCTGATCTACCGCGACTTCCCGCTCGACCAGATCGCCGCAAAGGCCGCGCAGATCGCCGAGTGCGCGCCGGCGGATCGCTACTATCCGATCATCGACCTCATCTTCCGCAATCAGGCGACCTGGGCGACAGGTTCCGATCCGATCGCCGAGCTCGCCAAGCCGTTGCGCATCGCCGGCATGGGCGAGAACGAGATCAAGGCCTGCCTGGCCAACGACGCCAAGGCCAGCCAGGTGGTCGCCGACTACAAGGGCGGCGAGATTCTCGGCGTCAACTCGACGCCGACCCTGTTCATCGACGGCCAACTCTATCGCGGGCCGCGCTCGGTCGAGGAGCTCGACGGCGCGTTGGCCAAACTCGGGAAGTAAACGGGCAACCGGCAACAAACAGGCGTGGTGTAGATGGTGCAGTTCGACAAGCTCCGGCTTTCCGGCTTCAAGTCCTTCGTCGACCCGACGGAGCTCGTCATCGAGCCGGGCATGACCGGAATCGTCGGCCCCAACGGCTGCGGCAAGTCGAACCTGGTCGAGGCGCTGAAGTGGGTGATGGGCGAAACCTCGGCCAAGCAGATGCGCGGCAGCGAGATGGAGGACGTCATCTTCGCCGGAACTGGCGCTCGCCCAGCACGCAACATCGCCGAGGTGCTGCTGACGCTCGACAACCGCACGCGCACCGCGCCGGCGATGGTCAACGATTCCGACCAACTCGATATCGTGCGCCGCATCGAGCGCGGCCACGGGTCGGCCTATTCGGTGAACGGCCGCGAGATCCGTGCCCGCGACGTGCAGACCTTGTTCGCCGACGCGGCGACCGGCTCGCGGTCGACGGCCCTGGTGAGCCAGGGCCGCATCGGCACGCTGATCAACGCCAAGCCCGCCGACCGGCGGATGGTGATCGACGAGGCGGCCGGCATCACCGGCCTCTACGCGCGGCGTCACGAGGCCGAGCTGCGCCTGCGCGCCGCGGAGCAGAACCTGGCGCGTGTGCAGGACGTGCTAGTGGCGCTCGAGGAGCAGCACAAGGGGCTGAAGCGCCAAGCCCGCCAAGCCAGCCGCTATCGCAATCTGACCGACCATATCCGACGCGCCGAGGCTGCCGTGCTGGCGCTCAAGCTGGCGGCGGCCGAACGCGAGCTTGCCGAGGCGGGTGAACGGTTCAAGGAGGCCGAGGCCGAGGTCGCCGACCTGACTCGGCTGGTTGGCCTGGCGACGACGGCGCAGGCCGAGGCGGCAACATCGCTGCCGCCGCTGCGCAACGACGAGGCCGCTGCGGCGGCGGCGCTGCAGAGGCTGCGCGTGGCGCACGATGCGCTCAAAGCCGAGGCGGAGCGGATCGCGCAGGCTCAGCAGGAGGCCGAGACTCGCCTGCGTCAGGCCGAGCAGGATCTGGCGCGCGAACATGGTCGCAAGGGCGACGCCGAAACAGCGATCGCCGATCTCGACGGCCAAAGCAGCCGGCTGGAGCAGGAGCGGGTCGGCGAGGACGAGCGCGCTGCCGCGGCGGCCGAGGCGCGCGACGCGGCGCGGGCGGCGACCGAGACGGCGGAAGCCGAGCACGATCGGCTCAATCGTCAGATCGCCGACGACGAGGCCTTGCGCGCCAGTGTCAGCCGCGAGGTCGCCGAGCTGCAGGAACGGCTGCGCCGCCTGTCGACGCGCCGCGACGAGATCGCAGGCCAGCAGCGTCAGATCGAGGGGGAGCTCGCCAACCTGCCGGCACTGGCCGAGGTCGAGGCAACGCTCGAGACCGCGCGCACGACGCTGGAGCGGACGCGGCGCGACGGCCAGGAGTCGATCGAGGCGGCGCGCCAGGCTGAGCGCTACGAATCGGACGCAGCGCGTCAGGCCGTCGCCAAGGCCGAGGCCGAGCGCCTCGACATGGAGCGTGCCCGGCTTGCCGAGCGCCGGGCCGCAGAGGCGAGCCACCAAGCGGCCGGCGAGGCCGTTCAGAAGATCAATGCCCGGCTGACCAAGCTGCGTGCCGAGGAGGCGGGCATCGCCGCCGCGCTGAAGTCGGCTGCGTCGTCGCTGTGGCCGCCGCTGCTCGACGCGCTTACCGTCGAGCCGGGCTTCGAGAAGGCGCTGGGCGCGGCGTTCGGCGACGAGCTGGAGGCGTCGTCCGACCGCGGTGCCCCGGTGCATTGGCTGCCGCTCGATCCCCTCGCCGACGCGCCGGCGCTGCCGGAGGGCGCGATGCCGCTTGCGCAGCATGTCGCGGCGTTGCCCGAGCTGGCCCGCCGCATCGCCTTCATCGGCGTCGTCGCCGACGATTCCACCGGCGCAGCGCTCCAGGCGAGCCTGGCACCGGGTCAGCAGCTCGTGACCCGCGACGGCGCGGTGTGGCGCTGGGACGGCTACACGATGCGGGCGGGTGCGCCATCGACCGCGGCGGTGCGCCTCAGCCAGCGCAACCGTCTGGCCGAGATCCGTCAGCAGATCGACGCGACCGTGGCCGAACAGACCTCTGCCCAGGGGCGGCTCGATGCCGAGGCCGGCTGGCTCTCTGCCGCCGTCGAGGCGGAGAAAGCGTGCGTCGACCAGGCGCGTGCCCACGAGCGCACGGTGGCCGACGCGGCGCGGCGCAAGACGAATGAGGCAGGAGAGGCGACGCGCGCCGCCGAGCGCCATGCGCAAAGCAGCGTCGCGAGCGCCGAGCGCGCGGCGATCGAGGCGCGCGACCGTCACGCCGACGTGGCGCGTCGCACCGATCAGTTGCGGACCCGGCTGGCTGGAATCGAGCGTACATTGGAAGAGCTCGCCGGCGACATCGCCGATGGCGAGATGCGACGCACCTTCCGCCAAGCGCGCCTGTCGTCGATTGCCGACACGCAGGCCGATCGAGTCGCCGCCGGGGCGTTGCGGGCGCGGATCGCGGAGTTGCGGGCAGCCCTGGTCGAGGCGGAGGGCCAGTGCGACCGGCTGGCGCGCGACGCGGCGATGCGTCGGGAGCGGCTCGGCCAGATCGCCCAGGACCGCGCCGGCTGGGCCAAGCGATTGGCCGACGCCGAGGGGCAGATCGTCGAGCTCGATCAACGGCACGAGCAGATCGCGGCGGCGATTGCCGAGCTGGCCAACAAGCCGGCCGAGATCGAGACCAAGCGCGCGGCGCTGGCCGAGGAGATCGCCGGCGCCGAGCAGCGTCGCCAGGACGCCGCCGACCGCCTCGCCGTCGGCGAGACGCGATTGGGCGAGGCCGACAAGGCGCTGAAGCAGGCCGAAGCCGAGCTCGCCGCGGCACGCGAAAGCCGGGTGCGGCGCGAGGGGCTGGTCGAGCAGGCCACGCGCGATCGCGAGGCGGTGATCGAGCGCATCGCCGAGCGGCTGCGTTGCGAGCCCGACGGCGTGCTGGCGCTCGCCGAGGTTCAGTCGCTCGAGGAGCTGCCCGAGATCGGCAAGGCGGAGCACCGGCTCGAGCGGCTGGTCCACGAGCGTGAGACCATGGGTGCGGTCAATCTGCGCGCCGAGGAAGAGGCGACGGAGCTCGAGCAGCAGATTGCCGGCATGACCGCCGAGCGCGACGACCTGATCGCCGCCATCGGCCGGTTGCGCCAGGGTATCCAAAGCCTCAACCGCGAGGGCCGCGAGCGCTTCCTCGCCGCCTTCGAGCAGGTGAGCGGCCACTTCCAGCAGCTCTTCACCAAGCTGTTCGGCGGCGGCAAGGCCGAGCTCCGGCTCACCGAGTCGGAGGATCCCCTCGAAGCCGGCCTCGAGATCCATGCCAGCCCGCCGGGCAAGAAGCTGCAGGTGATGTCGCTGCTGTCGGGCGGTGAGCAAGCGCTGACCGCCTTGTCGCTCTTGTTCGCCGTGTTCATGACCAACCCGGCGCCGATCTGCGTGCTCGACGAGGTCGATGCGCCGCTCGACGACATCAACGTCGAACGGTTCTGCGGCCTGGTGAAGGATATCGCGGCCCGCACCGACACGCGCTTCATGGTGATCACTCATCACCGTGTCACGATGGCGCGCATGGACCGCCTCTACGGCGTGACCATGGCCGAGCAGGGCGTCTCGCAACTCGTATCCGTGAACCTGATGGAGGCCGACAGGATCGCGGCATAGCCAGACGTTCTGGCAGAGTTCAAGCAAGCAACAAGACTAGTCTTCCTCTCTCTCAATCGACTGGGCGCCGATCCGCCAGGACCGGCGCCCTTCTCTTTGCGATCTCATTCTCCTCCCCAGCGTCTTCGCTGGGGAGGTGTCGCCGTCATACGGCGACGGAGGGTTCATGGATCGGATCGCAGCGCTTCACCCGCTCAAAGTCATGAGCGGGCGAGACGCCCGTGGTCCGGATGACCGTGACCCCTCCGTCCGCGAAGACGTGGACACCTCCCCAGCGAAGACGCTGGGGAGAAGAATGAACGTGGTTCTCTTTGCGTGGGCAGGGATGTAGTGTCGCCGGCATGCCCGATACGATGACTGCCGACCTCACCGATGTCGTCGAGCTGACGCGTTCGCTGGTGCGGTGCGAGAGCGTGACGCCGCGCGAAGCAGGCGCCCTGCAGCTTCTCGAGAAGGTGCTGAGCGGCCTCGGCTTGGCGTGCGAACGCATGGATTTCACCCAGGCCGGCACCGACGACGTCGCCAACCTCTACGCCCGCGTCGGCCGCTCCGGCCGCCATTTCTGCTTCGCCGGCCACTCCGATGTGGTGCCGGTGGGCGATTTGTCGTCCTGGACCATCGGGCCGTTCTCGGCCGAACTTTCAGCAGGCTACCTGTTCGGGCGCGGCGCTGCCGACATGAAGGGCGCGGTCGCTGCTTTCACCGACGCCCTGGCGCGCTTCCTGGCGCGGCGCGGCCGCGAGTTCGGCGGCTCCATCAGCCTCCTGATCACCGGCGACGAGGAGGGGCCGGCGGTCAACGGCACGGTGAAGATGCTGAAACGGCTCGCCGAGCGCGGCGAGACCATCGATGCCTGCGTCGTTGGCGAGCCAACCAGCTCCAAGCGGTTCGGTGACATGATGAAAATTGGCCGTCGCGGCAGCATGACGGTCGACATGGTGGTGCGCGGCATCCAGGGCCACGTCGCCTATCCCGAACGGCTCGACAATGCCATCCACCGCCTGTCGGCGCTGATCGAGGCGCTGGTGCGCGAGCCGATCGACGAGGGCAGCACGCATTTCCAGCCGAGCTCGCTGCAGTTCACCACTGTCGATGTCGGCAACAAGGCGACCAACATCGCGCCCGGCATGGCCAAGGCGCGCTTCAACGTCCGCTTCAACGACCTGTGGACCTCCAAGACGCTGCTGGCCCACCTCGAAGCGCGGCTGGAGCGCGCCAATGCGGCGCTGGGCGGCAACGGCACGATCGAGCTCTCGACCGAGGTGTCGGGCGAATCGTTCTACACGCCGCCGGGGCCGCTCAGCGACCTGGTGGCCGGCGCCATCCGCGACGTCGCCGGCGTCGAGGTCGAGCTGTCGACCACCGGCGGCACCTCCGACGCACGCTTCATTCGCAGCTACTGTCCGGTGCTCGAGTTCGGACTGGTCGGCGAGACCATGCACAAGGTCGACGAGAAGAGCGCGGTCGAGGATTTGAGGACGCTCTCCCGCGTCTACGAGACCGTGCTCGATCGCTTCTTCGCGGCATAGGGACGATCGTGCTCACCGCCGCAGAAATTGCGCGCGGCATCCAGGGCGCGCTCGGGTTCCTGCAGCGCGATCCCGCGGCGCCGCGCCACTTCGAGAACACCATGGAAGCCTGCCTGCGCTCGTTCCGGGTGATGGCTCTGGTGGCGCCGCTCTATGTCCTCTACCTGCTGATCTACTACGCCAATGTCAGCACCGTGTCCGACGAGCTCGAGATCCTGCTCGTCGAGGGTGTGCGCTATGTCGTCGACTGGCTGCTCTATCCGGTGCTGTTCTACGAGGCCGCGCGGCGCCAGGGTTGGCTCGATCGCTATCCGCGCTATATCGGCGCGCTGAACTGGATCAATCTGCCGGCTCTGGCGATTGCGCTGATCGGCCTGATGATCGCCTCGGTGTCGCCGACCGCCGTCGCCATTGTCGTCGATCTCGGGATGAGGGCGCTGTTCTTCTACTGGTTCCTGGTGACCACGCGTATGGCGGTCGGCACCAGTTGGCCGATGTCGGTTGTCCTGCTGATCGTCAACTGGGTGCCGTCCTTCCTGCTGTCACTGCTCGTCGCCCGCATTCTCGGCGTCGTCGCCGTCGCGCCCGGCTGAGTCGTAGCGCACTTCCATCAGGTAGAGCCCTTGGGGCGGCGCCGTCGGTCCCGCCCGCGTGCGATCGCGCGCCGCCAGCGCCTGCTCGACATCATGGCGCGTCCACTGACCGCGACCGACGAGCTGCAGGGTGCCGACCAGGATGCGCACCTGGTTGTGCAGGAAGGAACGCGCGGCGACGTCGAGGGCGATCCGATCGCCGGTTCGGGTGACGTCCAGGCGGTCGAGCGTCTTCAGCGACGAGGCCGCCTGGCAGGCCGTCGAGCGGAAGCTGTTGAAATCGTGTCGGCCGACCAGCAGCCGGGCGGCGTCGGCCATCGCCTCAGACTCGAGCGCCACCGGCACGTGCCAGACGCGGCCCCGGTCGAGCGCGGGCGGGGCGCGGCGATTGAGAATCAGGTAGCGGTAGCGCCGTGCCGTCGCCGAGAAGCGGGCGTGGAAGTCGGCCGGCACCACCGCCGCCTCGGTGACGACAATCGGGTGCGGCTTGAGATGGAAGTTGATGGCCGCCTGCACCGTGCCGGCGACATGCTCGCGCGCGAAATCGACATGCGCCACCTGGCCGGCGGCATGCACGCCGGTATCGGTGCGGCCGGCGCCATGCATCGTCACCCGCTCGCCGCAGAAGGCGAACGCCGCCTCCTCGAGCGCGGCCTGCACGGACGGGCCGTTGTCCTGGCGCTGCCAGCCGACAAAGGGCGCGCCATCGTACTCGATCGTGAGCTTGTAGCGCGGCACGCGCTCAGGCAGGTAGCATTGCGGCGGCCGGCGGTGGCAGCACCGTGCCGGGACGAAGCGAAAATCCGCGCAAGAAGCTGTCGGCTGGCTGTGCCGTCTTGCCGGCGCGCTGCAGGGTCAGGAGCTTCAGCCCGCCGACGCCGCATGCCACCACGGGAAAGCCGTCGCGGGCGATGCTCACGGTGCCCGGGGCGCCGCCGGCCAGGGTGAGCGATGCCGCGTGCACCTTGATGCGTTCGCCCGCGACCTCGAACCACGTGCCGGGCCAGGGATGGAAGCCACGCACCTTGCGCTCGAGCTCGGCGGCCGGCCGGCGCCAATCGAGGGCGCCTTCGTCGCGGCCGAGCTTGTGGGCGTACACGACACCTTGCTCCGGCTGCGGCACTGCCTCGATGGTCTTGCGCAAGAGCCCGTCGAGCGCGGCCACGATCAGGCGCGCGCCCAGCTCCGCCAGTCGATCGTGCACGGTCTCGGCGGTGTCGGCGGCGGAGATCGGCGTGCGCTCGGCCAGCAGCATCGGCCCGGTGTCGAGGCCTTCGTCCATGCGCATGATGGTGACGCCGGTCTCGGCATCGCCGGCCAGGATCGCCCGATGTATCGGTGCCGCGCCGCGCCAGCGCGGCAGCAGCGAGCCGTGGATGTTGAGGCAGCCCAGCACCGGCGCGTCGAGAAAGCTCCTGGGCAGGATGTGCCCGTAGGACACGACGACGGCGGCATCGAGGTCGAGCGCCTCGAAGGCGTCGGCCTCCTCGGCGCCGCGCAGGCTCTTGGGCGTGCGCACCTTGAGGCCGAGCGACAGTGCGCGCTCGTGCACCGGCGTGCGGCGCTCGCGCTGGCCACGGCCGGCCGGCTTGGGCGCGCGGGTATAGACGGCGACGACCTCGTGGCCGGCCTCGACCAGCGCGCCGAGCGCCGGAACCGCGAAATCGGAGGTGCCGAGAAAGGCAAGCTTCATCGCCGGACCTTATAGGCAGCCGGGCGACGGCGAGCCATAAGCCCGTTCCGTTCGGCTGGCCTGGCCCGACGGAACCGGTCGGCTGACGGAGCCATCTCCAGGGCGCGCATTTTCATGGTGATGGAACCGCAAGCGGTTCCATCGCAATGAAAATCGCTCTAGGTATGCGCCGGCAAAATGACTGGACCAGCTCAAACGGCTGCCGGAGTCCCGAGTGTCGGCAAAGGACCCGCCGCCAACCTCGCCGCCCGCCGCGCCGCGGGCGAAGTTCATGCCGATCCCGTGCAGGAAAAGGTCGTGCTGCGCCTGCAGGCGATCTACGACCAGCTCGCTGCGATGGTCGACCATCCCGCGCCCAAGCGTGGCCTGTTCGCGCGTCTTGGTCTGGTCGCGGCGCCCAAGCCGCCGGTCGGCCCCCACGGGCTCTACATCTGGGGGCCGGTCGGGCGCGGCAAGTCGATGCTGATGGACCTGTTCTTCGCCGACGCGCCGGTGGCGCTGAAGCGGCGCGTGCATTTCCACGAGTTCATGCTCGAGGTGCAGGAGCGTCTGCACAAGAGGCGCGAGAAGCTCGCCAGCGAAGGCGCGCCGCCCGAGGCCGACACGATCGTGCCGATCGCCCGCGAGATCGCGCACGAGACGCGCCTGCTTTGCTTCGACGAATTCCAGGTGACCAACATCGCCGATGCGATGATCCTGGCGCGCCTGTTCGAGACCCTGTTCGACGAGGGCATCACCATCGTTGCCACGTCCAACCGCGCGCCCGACGAGCTTTACAAGAACGGCCTGCAGCGCGACCGCTTCCTGCCCTTCATCGATCTGCTGAAGCAACGGCTGGAGATCCTCGAGCTGGGCGGTGGCCACGACTACCGGATGGACCGCCTGCGCAACCTCGACGTCTACCTGACGCCGCTCGGTGCCTGGGCCACGGCCAAGCTCGACGAGGCCTTCCGCGCGCTGAGCGACGGCGCCGACGGCCAGCCGCGCGTGCTGCGCACCCAAGGCCGCGACGTCGAGATTCCGCGCGCGGCGCCCGGTGTCGCCATGGCGCACTACCTCGACTGGTGCGCCAAGCCGATGGGCGCCGCCGACTTCATCTGCATCGCCGAGAATTTTCACACCGTGATCGTGGCCGAGATTCCGCGGATGGGACCGGACAGCCAGGACAAGGCGGCGCGCTTCGTCACGATGATCGACTCGTTCTACGAGAAGAAGGTGAAGTTCGTCTGCTCGGCGGCGACCGCGCCGGCGCGACTCTACCTGGAGGGCGACGGCGCCTTCGAGTTCCAGCGCACGGTGTCGCGTCTGATGGAAATGCAGAGCCCCGAATACCTCGCCCTGCCGCATATCGCCTGATTGTGATTGTGGGCCAGCGTCCCCGCGTCATAGGCTCCGCGACATCGGCCAATTTCAGGGAGGCAGAACTATGGACGGCGATCGCATGATTTCTCTCGACGAGCACGGCCTGTCGCGGCGTACCGCCATGGCAGCGACCGGCGCGGTGCTGGGCAGCACCTTTGCCCTGTCGGTCCAGCCGGTGCAGGCGCAGACCATGATCACGACTCCGGCCGACGGGCTCACCGCCGGCGAAGTGAAGGTCAAGACCAAGGACGGCAAGGAGATGGCGGCCTACCGCGCCATGCCGGCGACGGGCCAGGGCTTCGGCACCATCCTGGTCGTGCAGGAGATCTTCGGCGTGCATGCGCACATCGCCGACATGTGCCGGCGCTTCGCCAAGGCAGGCTACTGCGCCATCGCTCCCGAGCTTTATTTCCGCCAGGGCGATCCCAGGAGCTACACCGAGATTCCCAAGCTGATCTCCGAGCTCGTTGCCAAGGTGCCGGACGAGCAGGTGATGGGCGACCTCGACTCCGCGGTCGCCTTCGTCAAGGGCGAGGGCAAGGCCGACACGGCCAAGCTCGGCATCACCGGCTTCTGTTGGGGCGGCCGCATCACCTGGCTCTACGATGCCCACAATCCGGCAGTGAAGGCTGGCGTGGCGTGGTACGGCCGCGTCGTCGGCGATGCGTCGGCGATGACGCCCAAGCATCCGATCGACATTGCCAAGCAGCTTCATGGGCCGGTGCTCGGCCTGTATGGCGGCGCCGATACCGGCATTCCCAACGACACGGTCGACAAGATGCGGGCAGCGCTGAAGGCGGCCGGCACGCCGGCCGCCAGCAAGTCCGAGATCGTCACCTATCCCGACATGCCGCACGCCTTCAATGCGGACTATCGCCCGAGCTACCGCAAGGAAGCGGCCGAGGATGGCTGGAAGCGGGCGCTTGCCTGGTTCAAAGCCAACGGCGTCTGATCGGCCGATGACCGAGACCACGAGCATCATCACTCGGCCGGGCCTCGCTTTCACGACGGATGTCGCGGGCCCGACCGGCGGGACGCTCGTGCTGTTGCTGCACGGCTTTCCGGAGTCGCGGCACAGTTGGCGGGCGGCGCTGCCGGCGCTCGCCGCGGCGGGCTATCGCGCCGTGGCGCCCGACCAGCGCGGCTACTCAGCCGACGCCCGGCCCGATCCGGCGGATCTTTCCAACTATACTTTCGACAAGCTGGTCGACGATGCGATAGACATTGCCGATGCTGCGGGCGCCAAGGGCAAGCGTTTTCACCTCGTCGGTCACGATTGGGGTGGCCAAGTGTCGTGGGGTGTCGCCGACAAGGTGCCCGAACGGCTGGCCTCGCTCACCATCCTTTCGCGGCCGCATCCCAAGTCCTTCCGCCGCGCGCTCCTGAAAGAGGACGGCGACCAGAAGCACCGCTCGCGCCATCATCGCGCCTTCCTCGAGCCGGAGACCGGGCCGATGCTACTTGCCGACAATGCACGGCGACTGCGCGACGGCCTGTTCGGCCAGGGCGTGCCCAAGGCTGCGCTCGAGGAGCACCTGTCGGTGCTGGGCAACCCGGCGGCGATCGAGGCGACGCTGGCCTGGTACCGCGCCAACAAGGGCTTGGCCGCCGACATCGGCGCCATCGAGGTGCCGACGCTCTACATCTGGGGCGACGCGGACGCGACGGTCGGCCCCGATGCCGCGCATGGCACCGCCGAGTTCGTCGCCAGCGCCTTCGCCATGGAAGTGTTGCCCGATGTCGGCCACTTCGTCATGGACCAGGCGCCGGCCAAGGCCACCGAACTGATGCTGGCCCACATGGCGCGCCATCCCGCCTGACCTGCAGGGATGACTGACCGCAACCGCCCGTAGACTTCACGAGGCGGGGTTGGGGACCGATGAAGCATCTCTGGACAAGCGTGCTGCTTGCAGCGTTGGCGAGTGGCCCGGCATTGGCGCATGGCGATCATGACACCGGCAGTGCGCAGGGGGCGGAGAGGGCCTCCTCCTGGTGGCTCGAGCTCGTGCCGCGCGCGGCGGCGGCGCAGCGCATGGAGATCGACGAGCGGCAGGGACTGCGCTTCATCCGCGCCGACGGCTTGCCGAATCATGCGACCGGCGCGTTCCCCAGTGCTTCCAATCCGAATCGAATCGCAGCGCAGAGCTATTCCTTCCGCTTGCCGCTCAGGCCGGTGAAGACAGGGCGTGCCGAGTACTATCGGCCCAACCATCTGTTCGGCGTGGCGCTGAACGGCGTTGTGTTCGATCCCAACACCGCCGAGTACTGGAACGACGACCGGCGCTCCGGCTGGATGATGGAGGCCTTGTCCGGCGCGCGGCCACTCGGTATCGACCAGAACAATGCGCACGTGCAGCCGGACGGGTCGTACCACTATCACGGGGTGCCGACCGGCCTGCTCGGCACGCTCGACGGGCGCGGCAAGCCTGTGCTGGTCGGCTGGGCGGCCGATGGCTTCGCCATCTATGTCGACGAGACTGTGCGGCCGAGTTGGCGGTTGAAGCGGGTGCGTGATCCGGGCGGGCCGGGCGGCCGGCCCGACGGCACCTATGCGCTCGACTACGAATATGTGCGGGGGCTCGGTGATCTCGACGAGTGCAACGGCCGCGACGGGGTGACGCCGGAGTTTCCGCAGGGCGCCTACTACTACGTCGTGACTGCGCAATTCCCCCATGTGCCGCGGTGCTTCGTCGGCACACCCGATGCAAGTTTCGTGAAGCGAGGTGGGCCGCCGCCGGGACGGCCCGGCGGGCCGCCGGAACCGCCGCCGCGCCGCTGACCAGGCCGCAATTTCGGCGTGGTACCGCCCGAACTCCCGACTACCCGGGACCGCTGTGCTCCAATTTAAGGAAAGGGGACGCCGCGCTATACTGACACCATGAGCAAATCCTATGTACCGGGCGACGATGCCGACGCGATCATTGCGCGACAGGTCGCCAAGGGCAATTTTTCATCGGCTGATGATGTCGTCCGTGCGGCCGTTCATCTGATCGAAGAGTACGAGGCGGATATTGCGCTGCTGCGATCGAAGATCGATGAGGCCGATGCTGCCCATCGACGAGGCGAGTACCACGCGAGTCTTGGCGCAGAGGCGATGACAACCGAGATCGTCTCGCGAGGAGAGGCTCGATTACGTCGAAAGAGCTGATCGTCACGAAGACGGCGGACTCCGACATCGATGACGTCTTCGACTTCATCGCGCAGGAGAACGTAGAGGCCGCCCGGCGCTTCGCCGGGGAAATCGTTGCACATCTCCACCGCTTGGCGGCATTGGGGCATGCCGGTGTGCCGCGCGATGCCATTCGCCCAGGCCTCCGGCTTTCGATTTTCGGCCGTTAGAACATCTACTTCCGAGTGACCGAACGTCAGACGATCGTTCTTCGTATCGTCCACTCGGCGCGAGATGTCGGTCGGCTCTCCTTCGACGACAGCCGTAGATAGGCTCAATATTGGCGCCGTCGGGACGCCACCGGCTTCGCCGACCTGCGCCTCCCAGGTCTCGCAAATCCACATTCCTTCCTGGGAATTGCGACTGAGCCGCCGACCCGGCCGTTCTTGCCGGTCCGGGCGAATCGCGCTACCACGCGCCGCCTTCACGGAACGGGAGTTTTACGCATGGCTCGCAAGAAGATCGCGCTGATCGGCGCCGGACAGATTGGCGGCACCCTGGCGCTGCTGGCCGGTCAGAAGGAACTGGGCGACGTCGTCCTGTTCGACATTCCCGCCGCCGAGGGCGTCGCCAAGGGCAAGGCACTCGACATCGCCCAGCTCTCCCCCGTCGAGGGCTTCGATACGGCCTACAGCGGCACCTCCGACTACAAGGATATCGAGGGCGCCGACGTCATCATCGTCACTGCCGGCGTGCCGCGTAAGCCCGGCATGACGCGCGACGATCTGGTGGGCATCAACGCCAAGGTCATCGACTCGGTCGGCAAGGGCATCAAGGCGCATGCCCCCAATGCCTTCGTCATCGTCATCACCAATCCGCTCGATGCCATGGTCGGCCTGATGCAGGAGGTCACCGGCTTCCCGGCCAACCGCGTCGTCGGCATGGCCGGCGTGCTCGACAGCGCCCGCTTCCGCCTGTTCCTGGCCGAGGAGTTCAACGTCTCGGTCGAGGACGTCACCGCCTTCGTGCTGGGCGGCCATGGCGACACGATGGTGCCGCTGCTGCGCTACTCGACGGTCGGCGGCATCTCGCTGCACGATCTGGTCGACATGGGCTGGACCACCAAGGAGCGGCTCGAGAAGATCGTCCAGCGCACGCGCGACGGTGGCGCCGAGATCGTCGCCCTGCTCAAGACCGGTTCGGCCTTCTACGCTCCGGCAGCCTCTGCCATCGCCATGGCCGAGTCCTACCTCAAGGACAAGAAGCGCGTTCTGCCTTGCGCCGCCATGCTGAATGGAGAGTACGGCGTGAAGGGCCTCTACATCGGAGTCCCGGTCGTGATCGGCAAGAACGGTGTCGAGCGCATCGTCGAGGTCGAGTTCAATGCCGAGGAAAAGGCGATGTTCGACAAGTCGGTGGCCGCCGTGAAATCGCTGATCGACGCCACCAACAAGATCGTCGGTCGCTAAACCCGGCGGCCATTTTCGACTTTAGTCGAACGACTTAAAACGATCATCGATCCTACATTGCCAAGCAGTGGCGGCACTCATAGAGTGCCGCTGCTCATAGTCAGTTGCAATTGGCAACTGATGAATTGGCGCAGGCTTTGCAAGCAGACCCCGACAAACAGGGTTCCATGAACATTCACGAATATCAGGCCAAGGCACTGCTGGCCAAATATGCCGTCCCCCTGCTGAAAGGCGGCGTCGCCTATACCAGGGACGAGGCGATGGACGTGGCGCGCAAGCTCGGCGGTCCGATCACGGTCGTGAAGGCACAGATTCACGCCGGCGGGCGTGGCAAGGGTCGGTTCAAGGACGATCCGAACGGCAAGGGCGGCGTGCGCGTCGCCAAGTCGGTCGAGGAAGTCGGCCAGTATGCGGGGGCCATGCTGGGACACGATCTGGTGACCAAGCAGACGGGTCCGATCGGCAAGACCGTCAAGCGCCTCTATATCGAGGATGGCTGCGACATCAAGCGCGAGCTCTACCTCTCGATGCTGGTCGATCGCTCTATCGGTCGCATCGCGATCATCGCGTCGACCGAAGGCGGCATGGATATCGAGTCGGTGGCGCGCGACAACCCGGAGAAGATCGTCGAGCAGGCGATCGACCCGGTGACCGGCTTCCAGGCCTTCCAGGGCCGCAAGATCGGCTTCGCGCTGGGCCTCGCCGGCAAGCAGGTGGGCAGCTTCGTCAACCTGCTGGGCAGTCTCTACAAGGCCTTCACCGAGCTCGATGCCTCGCTGATCGAGATCAATCCGTTGGTGGTCACCGGCGCAGGCGATGTGATTGCCCTCGATGCCAAGATGACCTTCGACGACAACGGCCTCTTCCGGCACAAGGACATCGAGGCGCTGCGCGACATCGACGAGGAGGATCCGGCCGAGACCGAGGCCGAGAAGTACGCGCTGAACTACGTCAAGCTCGACGGCCAGATCGGTTGCATGGTCAACGGCGCCGGTCTTGCCATGGCGACCATGGACATCATCAAGCTCTACGGCGCCTCGCCTGCGAACTTCCTCGATGTCGGCGGCGGCGCCACCAAGGAGCGCGTCACGGCTGCCTTCAAGATCATCCTCAAGGACCCCAACGTCGAGGGCATCCTGGTCAACATCTTCGGCGGCATCATGCGCTGCGACGTCATCGCCGAGGGCGTTGTCGCCGCGGCACGCGAGGTCAATTTGCACGTGCCCCTGGTGGTGCGGCTCGAAGGCACCAATGTCGAGCTGGGCAAGAAGATATTGAAAGAATCGGGCCTCAAGATCACCTCGGCCGAGAATCTCGCCGACGCCGCCGAGAAGATCGTCAAGGCCGTCAAGGAGGAAGGTTGATGGCCGTCCTGGTCGACAAGAACACCAAGGTCATCTGCCAGGGCTTCACCGGCGCGCAGGGCACCTTTCATTCCGAGCAGGCGATTGCCTACGGCACCCGCATGGTGGGCGGCGTCACGCCGGGCAAGGGCGGCGCCACGCATCTCGATCTGCCGGTGTTCGACACCGTCGCCGACGCGGTCGCCAAGACCGGCGCCAACGCCACCGTCATCTACGTGCCGGCGCCCTACGCCGCCGATTCGATCCTCGAGGCGATCGATGCCGAGGTGCCGCTGGTCGTGTGCATCACCGAGGGCATCCCGGTGCTCGACATGGTGCGGGTGAAGCGTGCCCTTGCCGGCTCGAAGTCGCGCCTGATCGGACCCAACTGCCCCGGCGTCATCACGCCGGGCGAGTGCAAGATCGGCATCATGCCGGGCCACATCCACAAGCGCGGCCGGATCGGCATCATCTCGCGCTCCGGCACGCTCACCTACGAGGCGGTGGCGCAGACCACGGCGGCCGGACTCGGTCAGACGACCTGCATCGGAATCGGCGGCGATCCCGTGAACGGCACCAACTTCGTCGAGTGCCTGGAGATGCTGATTGCCGATCCCGAAACCCAGGGCATCGTCATGATCGGCGAGATCGGCGGCGACGCCGAGGTCAAGGGTGCGGAGTTCATCAAGGCGTCGAAGACCAAGAAGCCGGTCGTCGGCTTCATCGCCGGGCGCACGGCGCCGCCGGGGCGGCGCATGGGCCATGCCGGCGCGGTGATCTCGGGCGGTCACGATACTGCCGAATTCAAGGTCGATTTCATGCGGTCGGTCGGCATCAAGGTGGCCGATTCTCCCGCCGCGCTCGGCGAGGAGATGCTCGCCGTTATGAAGGGCTGACAGACAAGGCCGACAGGCTGCACGCCGCCCGGCGTCGTTGCGTCGTGAAGGCCGGGCCTAGGAGGGCTGGACCATGAGAGCGGAACAGACGTCGTTCCTGTTCGGTGCCAACGCGCCATTCATCGAAGAGCTCTATGCGCGCTATCTCCAGGACGCCAACAGCGTCGATGCCGAGTGGCGGACCTTCTTCGAGGCGCTCGGCGAGCAGAAGGGCGACGTCCTGGCCGACGTGCGCGGTGCCTCGTGGGCGCCCAACGGGGCGCACGTCATCGGTGCCGTCGATCCCGACACGCTGCCGATGCCAGCCAACCGCAACATCAAGGGCAACGGCGCTGCGCAGGCCGCGGCGCTCGCCGGCAAGAGCGAGGATGACATCCGCCATGCCGCCCTCGACACGCTGCGCGCCTTCCAGCTCATCCGCTCCTATCGCATCCGCGGCCATCTCGAGGCCGATCTCGATCCGCTCGGGCTGCTTCGCGGCGAGCTGCATCGCGAGCTCGACCCCAAGACCTATGGCTTCGGCGACAGCGACTGGGATCGTCCGATCCTGATCTTCGGCCTGCTGGGGCTGGGCGAATCGGCGACCTTTCGGCAGATCTGGGACCGTCTGCGCCGCACCTATTGCGGCAAGATCGGCGTCGAGTACATGCACATCTCCGATCCCGACCAGAAATTGTGGATCCAGGAGCGCATCGAGCACATCGAGAACCGCACCGAGTTCACGCTCGAGGGGCGCCATGCGATTCTCGAGCGCGTCGTCGAGGCCGAAGGGCTGGAGCGCTATCTCGGGGTCAAGTTCGTCGGCACCAAGCGCTTCGGCCTCGACGGCGGCGAATCGCTGATCCCGGGCATCGAGCAGATCCTGAAGCGCGGCGCGCAGCTCGGCATCCGCGAGGTCGTCATCGGCATGCCGCACCGCGGCCGCCTCAACACCCTCGTGCACGTCCTGCACAAGAGCTACACGGCGCTGTTCTCCGAGTTCCAGGGCCGCTCCTCGCTGCCCGAGGAGATGCGCGGCTCGGGCGACGTCAAGTATCATCTCGGCGCGTCGGCTGACCGCGAGTTCGACGGCAACACCGTGCACCTCTCGCTGTCGCCCAATCCCTCGCATCTCGAGGCAGTGAATCCGATCGTGCTCGGCAAGGCGCGCGCCAAGCAGGATCAGCGCGACGACACCGACCGCAGCCAGGTGATGGCCATCCTGATGCATGGCGATGCGGCGTTCGCCGGCCAGGGGCTGGTCGCCGAGAGTCTCGACCTCAGCGATCTCGGCGGCTATCGCATCGGCGGCACCATCCACTTCGTGGTCAACAACCAGATCGGCTTCACCACGCTGCCGACCTACTCGCGCTCCGGTCCCTACTGCACCGAGATCGCCAAGATCGTGCAGGCACCGATCCTGCACGTGAACGGCGACGATCCCGAAGCGGTCGTCCACGTCTCGCGCATCGCGACCGAGTACCGCCAGCACTTCAAGCGCGACATCGTCATCGACATGTTCTGCTACCGCCGGCACGGGCACAACGAATCGGACGAGCCGATGTTCACCCAGCCGCTGATGTACAAGCAGATCGCCGGGCACAAGACGGTGAAAGAGGTCTACGCCGCCCGGCTCGAGGCCGAGGGCGTGGTCACGGCCGCCGATGTCGCCACGCTCGACGCGGCGCTGCGCGACAAGCTCGACAAGGCACTGGAAGCAGCGGCCCAGTACAAGCCCAACAAGGCCGACTGGCTGGAGGGCCGCTGGGCGGGGCTCACCGTTGCGCCGGGCGAGGAGGATCGCAAGGGCGTGACCGCGGTCGAGCTCGACCTCCTGCGGTCGGTCGGGCATGCGCTCTGCGAGGCGCCCAAGGGCTTCGACCTCAACCGCAAGATCGCACGTCAGCTCCAGGAGAAGCGCAAGACCATCGACACCGGCCAGGACATCGACTGGGCGACCGGCGAGGCGCTGGCGTTCGGCACGCTGCTCGCCGAAGGCACGCCGGTGCGGCTCTCCGGGCAGGATTCGGGACGCGGCACGTTCTCGCAGCGCCATTCCGTGCTGGTCGACCAGACCACCGAGGACAAGTACATCCCGCTCAATCACGTGGCGCCGCACCAGGCGCGTTTCGAGGTGATCGACAGCCCGCTCAACGAGGCCGGCGTGCTGGGCTTCGAGTACGGCTACTCCTCCGCCGAGCCCAATGCGCTGGTGCTGTGGGAGGCTCAGTTCGGCGACTTCGCCAACGGCGCGCAGGCCATCATCGACCAGTTCATCTGCTCGGGCGAGAGCAAGTGGCTGCGCATGGATGGCCTGGTGATGCTGCTGCCGCACGGCTACGAAGGGCAGGGGCCGGAGCACAGCTCGGCCAGGCTGGAGCGCTATCTCCAGCTCTCGGCCGAGGACAATTGGCAGGTCGTCGTGCCGACGACCCCGGCCAACTTCTTCCATGCGTTGCGCCGCCAGGTGCGCCGCAGCTTCCGCAAGCCGCTGATCGTGATGTCGCCCAAGTCGCTGCTGCGTCACAAGGACTGCGTGTCGCGGCTGGAGGATTTCGGGCCGGGCTCGTCGTTCAGGCGCATTCTCGTCGAGACGGACAAGATCGCCGATCCGGCCAAGGTGCGACGCGTCGTCCTGTGCTCGGGCAAGGTCTACTTCGACCTGGTTGCCGAGCGGCGCAAGCGCGGCATCGACGACATCGCGATCTTTCGAATCGAGCAGCTCTACCCGTTCCCGTTCACCCGGCTCGGCGTCAGGCTGTCGGCCTATCCCAACGCCGAGATCGTGTGGTGTCAGGAGGAGCCGGAGAACATGGGCGCCTGGCATTTCGTCGACCGCCGCATCGAGCGTGCTCTTTCCGGGCCCGGCGTCAAGGCGACGCGGCCGATCTATGTCGGCCGCCCCGAATCGGCGTCGCCGGCCACAGGTTCGGCTCGCGCGCACGTCAAGGAACAAGCCGACCTGGTCGATCGCGCGCTCACTATCGGGTAGCGAGCGCGCAGTCGGCTAGACGGCAGACCAAGAGGGGTTAGAGAACATGGCTGTCGAGATCAAGGTCCCGGCGCTGGGTGAGTCCGTCACCGAGGCGACCGTCGCCAAATGGCTGGTCAAGGCGGGCGATGCGGTGGCGATCGATCAGCCCCTGTGCGAGCTGGAGACCGACAAGGTGACGGTGGAGGTCAATGCCACGGTCGCCGGCAGCATCGCCGACCTCGCCGTCGAGGAGGGTGCCACCGTCCAGGTAGGTGGCGTGCTCTGTCATATCGAGGCGGGCGCCGCCGGTGCGGCCAAGCCCGCAGTGACGGCTGCCAAGCCTGCGTCGGCGCCAGCCCCTTCCGCCACGCGCGTTTCCGCCCCGGCGGCGGCGCTGGCCGTCGCCGACGTTGCCGCCTCCGGCCCGGCAACGCGCAAGCTGGTCGCGGAGACCGGCGTGGCGCCTCAGGCGATCCAGCCGACCGGCAAGGAAGGCCGCGCGACCAAGGCCGACGTGCTGGCTGCCCTGTCGTCCATTCCGGCCGCGGCGGCGCCGGCTGCGAAGCCGGTCCAGCCGGCCGGGCCGCGCCTGCGCGCCGACCGCGAGGAGCGCGTGCGCATGACGCGTCTGCGCCGCACCATCGCCAACCGTCTCAAGGACGCCCAGAACACGGCGGCCATGCTCACCACCTTCAACGAGGTGGACATGACCAATGTGATGGCCTTGCGCGACCGCCTGAAGGACGATTTCGAGAAGAAGCACGGCGCGCGGCTGGGCTTCATGTCGTTCTTCGTCAAGGCCTGCATCGCCGCTCTCAAGGAGCTGCCCGCGGTCAACGCCGAGATCGACGGCGACGACATCGTCTACAAGAACTACTACGACATCGGCGTCGCTGTCGGCACGCCGCAGGGCCTGGTCGTGCCGGTGGTGCGCGACGCCGACGTGCTGTCGTTCGGCGGTATCGAGAAGGCGATCGGCGATCTCGGCCGCAAAGCGCGCGACGGCAAGCTCAGCATCGCCGACCTGACGGGCGGCACGTTCACCATCTCCAACGGCGGCGTCTATGGGTCGCTGATGTCGACGCCGATCCTCAACCCACCGCAATCGGCCATCCTCGGCATGCACAAGATCCAGCAGCGGCCGATGGTGGTGGGCGGCGAGATCAAGGTGCGGCCGATGATGTATCTCGCCGTGTCTTACGACCACCGCATCATCGACGGCCGAGAGGCAGTGCTGTTCCTGGTGCGCGTGAAGGAATGTATCGAGGACCCCGAGCGGCTGTTGCTGGGGGTGTGAGGGGCTTTGTCAGCCGGACGTTCATTCTCCTCCCCCGTCATCGGGGGAGGTGCCCCGTCATACGGGGCGGAGGGGGAAGGCCGCAGTCGAGATTTCTCAGACTCCGACGTCGGAATCTCATGAACCTCGACCGCGGCCTTCCCCCTCCGGCCCTATGGGCCACCTCCCCCGTAAGACGGGGGAGGCAATTGCAACATGGCCAAACTTGAGCGGGTAACGTCATGGCAGAAGAAACCTTCGACCTCGTGGTCATCGGCGCCGGCCCCGGCGGCTACGTCGCGGCGATCCGCGCCGCGCAGCTCGGCATGAAGGTGGCGATGGTCGAGAAGCGGGCGACGCTCGGCGGCACCTGCCTCAATGTCGGCTGCATCCCGTCGAAGGCGCTGCTGCAATCCTCGCACCTGTTCGAGGAGGCGGGCCACGATCTCGCCCAGCACGGCATCGTGCTGGCTGCGCCCAAGCTCGATTTCGCCCAGCTCATGAAGCGCAAGAACGAGGTGGTGGAGGCCACCACCAAGGGCGTGGCCTTCCTGTTCCGAAAGAACAAGATCGTCATTTTTCAGGGGAGCGGCCGCATCGATGCGGTGGGCGCCGTCTCGGTGCTGGCCGACGATGGCGCGGTGAAGAATGCGCTCTCGGCCAAGAACATCCTGATCGCGTCCGGGTCGGAGGTGACGCCGCTGCCGGGGGTGACGATCGACGAGAAGACAATCGTGTCGTCGACCGGCGCGCTCGAGCTCGGCGAGGTGCCGAAGCGCCTGGTCGTGGTTGGCGCCGGGATCATCGGCCTCGAGCTGGGCTCGGTGTGGCGCAGGCTCGGTGCCGACGTCACGGTGATCGAGTTCCTCGACCGCATCTCGCCTGGCGTCGACGACGAGATCACCAAGCATTTTCAGCGTGCGCTCGCCAAGCAAGGGCTGAAGTTCAAGCTCGGGTCCAAGGTCACCCGGGCGGAGACGTCCGGCTCAGGCGTGAGCCTGACGGTCGAGCCGGCCAAAGGCGGCGCGTCCGAGACCGTGCAGGCCGACATCGTGCTGGTCGCCATCGGTCGCCGGCCCTACGTCGCCGGCCTCGGCCTCGATGGCGTCGGCGTGAAGATGAGCGAGCGCGGCCGCATCGCCGTCGACGCACACTTCCAGACCTCGGTGCCGGGCATCTACGCGATCGGCGACGTGATCGACGGGCCGATGCTGGCGCACAAGGCAAGCGAGGACGGCATCGCCTGCGTCGAGACCATCGCCGGCCAGAAGGGCCATGTGAACTGGGATCTGGTCCCCTCGATCGTCTACACCCAACCCGAGGTGGCGTGGGTCGGCAAGACCGAGGAACAGCTCAAGGCGGCCGGCGTTGCCTACAAGGTCGGCAAGTACCCGTTCACCGCCGATCCGCGCAGCCGTGCCAACGGCGCGACGGAGGGTTTCGTGAAGGTGCTGGCCGACAAGGCGACCGACAAGGTCCTGGGCGTCCACGTCATCGGCGCCGAGGCCGGCACGATGATCGCGGAGGCGGCGCTCGCCATGGAGTTTTCGGCCTCTGCCGAGGACATCGGTCGCGTCTGCCACGCCCATCCCACGGTCAACGAAGCGATGAAGGAAGCCGCGCTCGCGGCCTGGGACAAGCCGATCCATTTGTAGGCCCGATTCGAGGGTAGGCTTTACATGCGCAAGCCTCTGATGGCCCTCGCGATCGCCGCTTGCCTCGTCATGTCGGTGGTCGGTGGGTTGCTGCCCATCCTGCAGGGTTGGATCTTCTTCGTGATCGCGCTCTACCTGCTGGCGACAGAGTTCGAAGCTGGACGCCGCTGGGTGAAGGCGGCGCGGCGGCGCTGGCCGGGTCTCGATCGCTGGATCGTCCGGGCACGCCATCACAAGTGGGCGCCGTCGCACCTCAAGGAGTTCGAGGACATCACCGACCCCAAGCGTTGATCTCTTCTCCTCCCCGGCGAAGCTGCTACGGAGTGGACACATCTCGACTCCCTCCCCCTGTGGCGCTGTAAACAGCGCCTGATCGGGGGAGGTGCGCCGTCATACGGGGCGGAGGGGAAAAGCCACAGCCGAGATTCCTCCGATTCCGACGTCAGGTTCGGAAGGATCTCGATTGCGGCCTTCCCCCTCCGGCCCTCTGGGCCACCTCCCCCGTATGACGGGGAGGCGAGGAAGATGTGTCCACTCCGTAGCAGCGAAGCTGGGGAGGATGGATGATGCTTCGGCCTCGCAAGCGGTCGCCCGTTACGCGAGCCGTGCCGCGGCGCGGGCAAGCAGCTCGCGGAACCAGACGTGCCCTCGCTTGGCGTGGGCGGCCAGGCTCCAATAGGCGTCGATGTGGAGCTGCTTGCGCGGATAGGCGATCTCGACGATGCGCAAGCGCTCGGAGCGCGCCAGCTCTTGCGCGACCTTGCGCGGCACCAGCGCGATGCAATCGGACTTTTCCACGATGGTGCCCAGCACCAGGAAGTTCGGCGCCGTGCAGACCGGTGCCGTCTCGAGCGCCGCTGTCGGCTGCAACAGAACGCGAATGTCGGCCGGCATGCGCAGGTCGCGGCGGAAGGCGACGTAGCGTGCCGACTGGAATTGCGCCGGCGTGACGCGGCCGCCGATCGCGGCGTTGTCGGCCGCGGCAATGCACACCATCTCGTCGCGCCACAGCGGCAGGCGGCCGACCCGCTTGCCCAGCCGCTCGCCGAAGGCGCGCGGGCCGATCATGAAATCGACGCGCCCCAGGTCTTCGACGTTGCGGGTGCCGACCCAGGTGAACTCCAGCACGACATGCGGCGCCTCGCGGGCACAGATCTCGGCCAGGATCGGCGCCAGAAGCTGCGTCACGTAGTCGGCCGTGTTGATCACCAGATGGACGGCCTCGCCCGTCGGATCGAACGGTCCGGCTGGCGTCATCAGGTGGTCGATCTCGGTGAGCGCGCGCGCCAGCGGTCCGGCCAGGGACTGGGCCCGATCGGTCAATTGGGCGTTGCGGCCGGGCGACACCAGCAGCTCGTCGTCGAAAGCGCCGCGCAACTGGCGGAGCGCGCGGCTGACCGCGGGCTGGGTCATGTTGAAGGAGCGCGCCGTGCGGGTGACGCTGCGCGTGCGCAGGAGCTCGTGCAGCACCGGCAGCAGGTCGAGGTTGACCTTGTGCAGGCGGGCTACGAGGTCGGGCTCGCCGGCCGGCCGGGCAGCGGCGCGGGCCACGGTATCATAACCCGATGTTATGCGTTTCATGTTCCAATTGATTGTTTCGTTATATCGGTGGCTTGCCTAGGGTCGAATGCAGCGAGACTCGAAAAATTTCGGGAGGAATGATCGATGGCGGCACGGACAGGGCAGCAGTTCCTGAAGGGACTGCGCGACAGTCGCGAATTGTGGGTCGGGGCAGAGAAGGTCCGGTCGATGGTCGAGCATCCGGCGTTGGCCGGCGCCGCCCATGCTCTGGCCGAGGTCTTCGATCTGCAGCACCGCTTTGCCGACGACTGCCTGATGCCCGATCCGGAGACTGGCGAGCCGATCAACGTCAGCCACATGATCCCGGGTTGCCACGAGGACATTCACCGACGCCATCGCGGCCTGGAGCGTACGGCGGAGTATTCCGTCGGCTTGATGGGCCGGACACCCGACTACATGAACGTCACCTTCGCGGGCTTCGCCGGCCGGCACGACGAATGGGCGATCAACGGCAACGAGCGCGGCGCCGACAATCTCGTGCGCTACCAGAAGAAGCTCAGGCGCGAGGACATCTCGCTCACCCACACGATCGTCCATTCGACGGTCAACCTTGCCAAGGGCAAGTACCCGGTGGGCTTCGATCCGGTGCAGTTGCACAAGGTCGAGGAGACGGCGCACGGCATCGTCGTGCGCGGCTCGCGCGTGCTGGCGACCTTGGCGCCCTTCGCCGACGAGCTCGCGGTGTATCCCGGCGGGCCGATGCCCGATGCGGCGCCCGAGCATGCGCTGAGCTTCTGCATTCCGATGGACACGCCCGGCCTGAAGTTCATCTGCCGCGACAGCGTTTCGGTGAACACCAATCGCTTCGAGCATCCGCTGTCGAGCCGCTTCGACGAGCAGGACGCCTTCGTGATTTTCGACGACGTCGAGGTGCCGCGCGATCGGCTGTTCATCGACGCCAACCTCGCCGTCTACAACTCGGTGATGAAGAACAGTTGGTGGCCCAACATCATGCAGCAGACCATGATCCGGGCGCAGACCAAGCTGGAATTCGCCTACGGGCTGGCGACGCGCATGGCAGAGGCGATCAACCTCGCGCAACCGCAGGCCCAGCAGATGCTGGGCGAGATCACCATGTTCGCCGAGTTCGCCCGCGCCGCAGTGTTCGCCGCCGAGCAGGCGGCGCGCCACTACGGCAACGGCCTGTGGTGCTGCGATGTGCGGCCACTGATTGCGCTGCGCGCGGCGTTGCCGACCTGGTTTCCGCGGGTCAACGAGATCATCCGCCTGATCGGATCGCACAATCTCCTGACGACTCCGTCGCGCGCTGCGCTTGCCGATGCGTCGCTGCGGCCGCTGATCGATCGCTACCTGGTAGGCACCGACATCGATGCCGAACAGCGCAGCCGCTTGTTTCGGCTGGCCTGGGACTTCACGGGAACGGCACTCGGCAGCCGTAACGAGCAGTACGAGCGCTTCTATCTCGGCTCGAGCGGCCGCAATCTCGGCATGGCCCACATGCTCGCCGATCGCACCCGGGCCAACCGCCTGGTCGACCGCTTCCTTCTGGAGGAGCTCGACGAGCCGGCGGCGCTGCGGCCAGCCGCGGCGGCATCGTAAGCTCTCCGCCCCGATGAGGGCTGCGGAATAGACACCTCTTCCTTGCCTCCCCCGTCATCGGGGGAGGTGGCCCGTAGGGCCGGAGGGGGAGAGCCTCAAAGGAGATCCGCGAGAGTCCGATGTCGGAATCATCGACATCTCGACTGAGGCCTTTCCCCTCCGCCCCGTATAACGGGGCACCTCCCCCGATGACGGGGGAGGCGAGCAGATGTGTCCGCTCCGTGGCCGAGGAGGGGTCGGAATGGTGTCCCATGGCGGGAACATGGCGGAATAGGTGCGCGAATTCCTCGATCACGGCAGGCCACGCCGACGGCCCTCGGTGCGTAGACCTTTCGAGCGCACGTGAGCGCCGGCGACGCCGGTGCCCGGATTGGAGGCTCACAGGATGAAACGCTTCGTTCTTGCCAGCATTGCCGCCGCCAGCTTGGCCGGGGCGGCGATAATCGAATCGATGGTCGCGACGCCGGCTGCCGCGCAGGTCACCGTCATCTTCGGCTCGCCACCGCCGCCGGTGCGATACGAGGCGGTCCCCGCACCGCGCGCCGGCTATGTCTGGGCGCCCGGGCATTGGCGACTGGTGCGCGATCAGTATGTCTGGTTTCCGGGCCAGTGGTACACGGCCCGCCCGGGCTATCGCTATATGCCGGAGACCTGGGAACGCGTCGTCGTCAACGGTCGCGACCAGTGGCGGTTCGTTCCCAGCCGGTGGGACCGCAATGCCAACGGGGTTCCCGACCGCTACGAGGGCCGCATTTGGGATCGCAACAACAATGGCGTTCCCGATCGCTACGAGAGCCACAGGCGCACCTTGGATCGCGACCGCGACGGCATTCCGGATCGCTACGAACGCTTCTACTGAGCGGGTGAAGCCTACGGCTTGCCGCGGCGGCGTGTCGGCAGGTGCGCTTTCGGGCGCACCTGCCTATCATGAGGCCTATGCACAAGAATCGTTTCGGACTGTCCGTCGTCGTCATGCCCTTCGTCGACGATCGTCCGATTGGTCTGCCACGACTGCTTGCCTACGCGTGGCAGCCGCTTGCCGTTGGCTGTATGCGCGTCGCCCTCCTCGGCACGACCAGCGAAGGCCCCTCGCTGAACCGCAACGCAAGCCGCTGTGCCCTCGGCGCTCGACGCTACCATCCGCTTGCCTGGAGCCGCATGAGTGCGCCGCTCGTTGCGCTCGGCGAGCCAGCCCTGCGCAGACTGGCCGCCGTGATCGACGCCATGCCATTCCGGCAAGCTGCCTGACCCTTCAGCGAGGACCCCATGACTGCTCCGCTCACCATCCGACTGCACCCCGCGGACAATGTCGTCGTCGCGCGCATGGACATCCTTCCCGGGACCAGGGTCGAGGGCGAGGTGGCCGCCGCGACGCGCGTGCCGCCCGGCCACAAGATCCTGACTCGGGCGATCAAGCAGGGCGAACCCTTGCGCAAGTACAACCAGATCATCGGCTTCGCGGTCGAGGACATGGCACCCGGCGCGCACATCCACACCCACAATTGCGTCATGGGCGACTTCGAGCGCGACTATGCGTTCTGCGTCGACGCCCACCCCACCGATTACATCACGCCGCAAGCGACCTTCCAGGGCTATCGCCGCGCCGACGGCCGGGCGGCGACCCGTAACTATGTCGGCATCGTCACGACGGTGAACTGCTCGGCGGCGACAAGCCGCATGATTGCCGCTCGCCTGCAGCCGCTGCTCGCCAAGTATCCCAATATCGATGGCGTAGTGCCCCTCACGCATGGCGGCGGCTGCGGCATGGCGGCGTCCGGCCTGGAGATGGACGTGTTGCGGCGCACTCTGGCGGGCTACGTGCGCCATCCTAACATGGCTGCCGTCGTGGTGCTCGGATTGGGCTGCGAGACCAACCAGGTTTCCGGCCTGATGAATGCCGAAGGTCTCGTGGAAGGTCCCAAGCTCATCCCGATGGCGATCCAGGACGAGGGCGGCGTCGCCAAGACGGTGATGCGCGCTGTCGGCTTCCTGGAGGAATTGTTGCCGCAGGCCAATGCGGTCGCGCGGGAGCCGATCCCGGTCAGTGAGCTCATCCTGGCGCTGCAGTGCGGTGGCTCCGATGGCTATTCCGGCATTTCGGCCAATCCCGCGCTGGGCGCCGCGGTCGACCTGCTGGTCCGCAACGGCGGCACGGCCGTTCTGTCGGAAACGCCCGAAATCTACGGTGCGGAGCATCTGCTGACCCGGCGCGCGGTATCGCGCGCTGTCGGCGAGAAGATCGTCCAGCGCATTCGCTGGTGGGAGGATCACTGCGCGCGCACCGGCGGTGAGATGAACAACAATCCATCGCCTGGCAACAAGGCCGGCGGGTTGACGACGATCCTGGAGAAATCGCTCGGCGCCGTGGCCAAGGGCGGTACGACCAACCTGGTCGACGTCTACGAGTACGCTCAGCCGATCACGGCCAAGGGCTTCGTCTACATGGATTCGCCGGGCTACGACCCAGTGTCGGCAACCGGACAAGTCGCCGGCGGGGCCAATGTTCTCTGCTTCACGACGGGGCGCGGCAGCGTGTTCGGTTGCAAGCCGGCGCCCTCACTTAAGCTCGCGACGAATAGCTCGCTCTATCGGCGCATGACTGACGACATGGACATCAATTGCGGCACCATCGTCGACGGCGAGGAGACGATCCAGGAGAACGGGCGCCGAATCTTCGAGCTCATCGTGAAGACTGCATCGGGAGAGAAGACAAAGTCGGAAGCGCTCGGTATCGGCGACGACGAATTCGAGCCTTGGAAGATCGGCGCGACCATGTGAGGGGGCAGTGCAACCATCTTGACTTCCCGGCGTTACGACCTCATATGCCGGCTTACGACTTACGAACTTGGCTATGCCTTGGCGGTCTGCCCACAACGGCCCAAAACGACCCCACGAGCTGCTTTCCAATTTCTTCGAGTTGTCGTGGACCGATGCAAGAGAGTGCGCGGGCCACGCTCATTCGTGGGTCCGTTTCTGCCGAGGAGAGAGAGTGATGGCTACTGGTACGGTCAAGTGGTTCAATGCCACCAAGGGTTTCGGCTTCATCCAGCCGTCTGACGGCGGCAAGGATGTGTTCGTCCATATCAGCGCGGTCGAGCGCTCGGGAATGAACGGCCTCAATGAGGGCCAGAAGATCAGCTACGAAATCGCCACCGAGCGCGGCCGCTCGGCTGCCGTCAACCTGAAGTCTGCCGACTAACACCGACCTGTACCGTCGCGCTCGGCCGAGTGCCGAGCGCGACGTGCACGACCGATTTGCGACCGACTTAGCCTACCCTGGCGTGCCGGCCTTTGCCGGCGCGTGCATCGTGCTATGGTGCAGCCGGGGGTGAGGCATGTCGGCCGAATTGCACTACGAGTCGCTCGACGGGATCGCGCGACGGCTGAAGGCGCGTGAGCTTTCGGCGGTCGAAGCCACTCGGGCGATGCTCGACCGCATCGAGCAGATCGATGTCCGGCTCAGGAGCTATGCAACCGTTACGCCGGAGCGTGCCCTGGCGGATGCCTCGGCGCGCGATGCCGAGAGCGTGGCCGGGGTCTCGCGTGGCCCGCTGCATGGCGTGCCGATCGCGGTCAAGGATCTGTGCGACACGGCCGGCGTCGTCACGGCCGCCGGCATGTCGCTTCATGCCCGGCATGTTCCCGCCAAGGACGCCACTGTCGTTGCACGATTGAAGGCGGCGGGTGCGGTCATCCTCGGCAAGCTGCAGATGACCGAGGGCGCCTATGGCGTGCATCACCCGACGGTCGTGCCGCCGGTCAATCCCTGGAACGCGGACTATTGGACCGGCGTCTCGTCCTCGGGCTCCGGCGTCGCGACGGCGGCCGGGCTCTGCTTTGCGTCGCTGGGGTCCGATACGGGCGGCTCGATCCGTTTCCCATCGACCATGAACGGCCTGTCCGGTCTCAAGCCTACCTGGGGCCGGGTCAGCCGGGCCGGCGTCTTCCCGTTGGCCGAATCGCTCGACCATATCGGTCCGATGTGCCGCAGCGCCCTCGATGCGGCGATTGTCCTGGGCGTGATTGCCGGCGCCGATGCCGACGACCCGACCGCGGCGCAGCATCCGGTGCCCGACTATGCGGCGTCGATCGGCCGTGGAATCGTGGGCAGGCGGCTGGGCGTGCCGACCAATCTCGTCGGCATGGATGTCGATGCGCGGCGCGCCGTCGATGGTGCCCTGGCGGTTCTCCGCGATGCCGGCGCGGTCCCCGTCGAGGTGGCGCTTCCGGAACTCGACGAAGCGGCGCTGAAGTGGCTTCCCTTGTGCGGCGTCGAGGCGGCCTTGGCTCACGAGGCGACGTTCCCCTCGCGGCGCGCCGAGTACGGCGCCGAGTTCGCCGGCCTGCTCGACCTCGGCCGCAGCCTGTCCGCGCTCGACCTGGCCAGGCTTCACTGGTTGCGCGCCCGCGTCGTCGGCGAGATCGAGCGCACCTTGTCGGGAATCGACTGGTTGCTGATGCCCGTGATGGGCGTTGCCGCGCCCTCGCTCGCGGCCATGAAGGCGGCCGGACGGTCTTCCGAGACCGTGGCCGCCCGCCTGCGCTACACCGCGCCGTTCGACATGAGCGGCCATCCGACACTCACCCTGCCGGGCGGCATGACCCGCGACGGCGTGCCGGTCGGCTTCCAGATCGTCGGCCACGCCTTCGACGAGGCTGGAATTCTGGCGGCCGGCCATGCCTTTCAACAGGCTACCGACTGGCATCTCGCCCGGCCGCCCGTTTGATGTCGGGTGGGCAAAATGGACGCTAAATCATTGTTGCTGTACGATTGTTGCAGCACATGAGAGAGATTTTCCGGATCAATCTGAGGCTCAAGCCGAGCATTCTGGCGTCGTTTGCCTTTCTCACGGTTCCGGTTTTTTTCACGGTCATTGCCGTCAATTACATTTCCAACGACAAGATTGCCCGCGCCAACGCGGCCGAGCTGGTCGAGCGTTTCCGTGTCGATGCGCTGGCCAATATCCAGGCCGATTTCAATCCGCTGAAATCGCTGGTTCGTTCGGCGGGGTCGATCGGCACCCAGGACCCGGCATTTTACGCGGGCAATCGTTGCTTGCGATATTTCTACAGTATCGTTCTGCATAGCTCGAAGATCGTCAGCGCCTATGTCGGGCTGCAGGACGGCTCGTTCCGCCAGACGCGCCGGGTCGACCCGACGGTCAGCATCCAGGGCAAGCTGCCTCCTGAGGGATCGCAGTTCGCCTACCGTTGGGTCGTACCGACCCCTGGCCAACCTCTGCTCGATCACTACACGTTCCTCGACGCCGACCTGAAGGAGCTCGGCAGCACCGAGGAGATCACGACCTACGACCCGCGGGTGCGGCTGTGGTACCGCAGCGCCGAGCAGGCCGGGACCACGATGATCTCGGATCCCGATATCTTCGCCGCCCTGGGCCTGATCGGCTTCACCGTCGCAGCGCCGTTCTATGTCGATGGCAAGTTTGCCGGCGTGGCTGCCGCCGACATCACGCTCGACGGCCTCGGGACCTATCTGGGCGAACGCAAGATCAGCCCCGGCACGGTGAGCTACATCCTCGATCACCAGGGCCGTGTGATCGCCGCCTCCGATCTGTCGAAGACCTACACCAACGACCAGGGCCGGCTGGAGCTGCGGCACATCACGGCGCTCGACGACGAGCTGCCGGCGTTGGCCTACAGCCTGCGTCCGCGCAAGAGCGAGGACATGTTCTTCTTCTCGCACGGCGGTCGCGAGTACATCGCCAGCATCTCGACCCTGCCGCAGGAATTCGGCAAGCGCTGGCAGCTCTTCGTCATCACCCCGGTCTCCGATTTCACCGGCACCTTCCAGCACAACAATATCCGGCTCGCGATCTTCGGCCTGATCGCGGTCATCGTGCAGATCATCATCATCTACTTCCTCACCAGCGTCGTCTCGGCGCCGCTCGAACGCATGGCATTCAAGGTCGGGAGGATCCAGGATTTCGGCGGCGAGCAGCTCCCGTCGGTTCGCTCGTCTATCCGGGAGATCTCGGTCTTGTCGAAGGCGATCGACACGCTCGACGCGGCGGTGAAGTCCTTTGCCGCCTTCGTGCCGATGGGCTTGGTCACCCAGCTCCTCCAGTCGGAGCAGAAGCTCGAGCTCGGCGGCCACAGCCGCTTCCTCACCATCTTCTTCTCCGATCTCGAATCCTTCTCGACCTTGTCCGAGGAGATACCTTCGCAGGAGCTGCTGCTGCGCGTGTCGGCCTATCTCGAGCTGGTCACCAAGACGGTGAATCAGGAGCACGGCACGATCGACAAGTTCATCGGCGACGGCGTGATGGCGTTCTGGGGGGCGCCGGCGTTGCTCGAGGACCATGCCTGGCGCTCCTGCGTGGCGGCGCTGCGCATCCAACGCGGCATGGATACGCTCAACGAGCGCTGGATCGCCCAGGAGCGCAAGCCGCTCAATGTCCGTATCGGCATTCACAGCGATGCCGTGCTGGTCGGCAATATCGGCTCGCGCGAGCGCATGAGCTACACCGTGATGGGAGACGGTGTGAACGTCGCGGCACGGCTCGAGGGCATCAACAAGGAATTCCATACCCGCGTCTGCATCAGCCACAACGTCTTCAAGGAGGCCGGCGAACGGCTCTGCGTGCGTCCGATCGACGACGTCATCGTCAAAGGCCGGCGGTCGAAAGTGCCGATCTACGAGCTGGTCGGCGTCTACGGCGCCGACGATCCAGGCCTCGAACCCGACGAGGCGGCGGTGAAGCTGTGCAAGATGACGCGCCTCGCCTACGAGGCCTTGATCAAGGAAGACAACGTCCTGGCGGCGCGGCGTTATCGCGACGTTCTGGAACAGTTTCCCGACGATCCCGTCGCCTCGACCATCCTCAAGCGGCTGGTCGCCGCATGACAATCCTCGGAAACGAGATTCGTGGTCGGGCGCGGCCGTTGCGGACTGCGGGCGTCTCGCCCGCTCACGAGAACAGCGGGCGAGATGTCCGCGGTCCACAGGACGACGCGCGGCAGCTTGCTGCCAGCGTTGCGATCCCGGCAAGCGAGGGTCGCCGTGTCGAACGCTAGTCTGCTGTCCAGCGCGCGCGAGTCTCTGGCCCTCTTGCGGCCCAGCGAGTACACCGCCGCGCTCATTCAGGTCCTCCAGGCCGAGGTGGGTTGGGTGCGCGGTGCCACGGTCCTGGAGATCGGCTCGGGCAGCGGCGTCGTGCTGGCTGCCGTCGCTTCGCTGGGGGCGGCATCGGTTTGCGGCATCGATATCGAGCAGGATGCGGTGATGTCGGGGAGAATGCTGCTGCACGAGCTCGGTCACGGCGCGGTCGCTGAATTCCACCACGGCGATCTGTGGGAACCGGTGCTCGATCGCCGCTTCGATCTGATCGTGGCCAACCTGCCGCACTTTCCGATGGAGCGCACGTATGTGCCGGGCCGGCTGCCGTCGTGGAGCGCCGGTGGACCCGATGGCCGCTATCTGCTCGATCCCTTTCTCGAAGGCTTGGGGCGTCATCTGACGCCGCTCGGGCGCGCCATCATCACCCACAATGCCTTCGTGAGCCTCGAACGCTCGAGCGAGATGGTCGAGCGTGGCGGTCTTGGCTTGCGCGTAGCCCTGACGACCCTGGTCTACATTCCCGACGACAAGCTCGAATGCATGACTGGTCCCGTCCTCGAGGCGGAGGACGGGCGCTCGATCCATCGCTACGGCCCCTATGCGTTCGGAGAGATGCACATCGTCGAGATCGCGCGGCCCGGTTGCCCGATATGACATGGGTTCGCAGCCTCGCTCGCGCACTGATCGGTATCGTCGCCGGGGCGCTGATCGTGCTCGGCCTGGGTCGGCCCGCGGCACAGGCTCAAACAGCCGGCTCGCCCGATGCAGCCCTCGCGCGTCTGCTCGAGGCGGCACGCGCGACGATGCCCGCCTCCTGCGTGCAGGCCGATGTCGATCGCCTGATCCGCATCCTGTGCGCCAAGCGCATCAGGATCGGTATCCGCGACTACTATCCGCTGTTTGCGACGCGTACCGGCGACAAGCGCGAAGGCTACGAGGTCGACGTGGCATTGGCGATCGGTCGCATGCTCGGCGTCGAGGTCGAGTTTGTCCGCGTCAATGCCGCGACCCGTATTCCGCTGCTGGCCGAGGACCGCATCGACCTCGTGATCGCGACCATGGGGCACAACACCCAGCGCGACAAACAGGTGCGCTTCATCCGGCCACATTACTATCAGTCGGAAACGACCGTGGTCGGGCCGCGCGAGCTGCCGGTGGCGAACATGACCGACCTGCCGGGCCGCACGGTGTGCGTCACGATCGGCAACGGGTCGAACGCCGAGCTGGTCTCCCAAGGCGCCCGCCTCATGCTGTTCGACGAAGCCGGCGTGCTGCCCGATCGACTCAAGGATGGCACCTGCAACCTTGCGGCGCAGGACGACAGCTTCTTCGCCAACTACTTCACCGACCCGAGCTTCTCGGCTGCTTACTTCCAGAAGTTCGGTTTCGCCCAGGTGCCGTGGGGCATGGCAGTGGCTCGCCAGGGCAGCGAGCAACTCGCGCAGGCGCTCGATCTGATCGCCCAGATCTTCCATCGCGACGGCCGGTACATCGACATCGCCCGCACTCATCGCATCGGACTGGGTTTCCTGCAGCGCCAGCAGCAGGTGTGGCGGAGCGTCGAGTGCAACGTCGAGACCGGCTCGACGAACCCGAATTGCATCCTGCCGCCGCTCGACGCGGCGATGAAGCCGACCTCGTTCGCGCCCGAGGTGACGGCTTTCGAGGACTGGGTGGAGAACAAGGCCGGAATCGACTTGACCCTGCCGATGCTCAAGACGGCGCCGGCCTGGTCGATGTTCCAGGACGGCGTGGTCAATTCGTTGATTCTGATCGCCGGGGCTCTCGTCGCCACGTTTGCGCTGGCGGTGCTGTTCGGGGCCGCGATGGCGGCTCGGTCGATGCTGGTGCGCTGGCCGGCGCGAGCGATCACCGTCGCTCTGCAATCCTCGCCGATCGTGCTCACCCTGGTGGTTGCTGCGGCGATTGCGCAAACCCTGTTCCCGTTCTCCGACGCGGTGGCGCTTGGCGCCGCCATCGCCGCTCTGGGCCTGGCCAATGGCTGCAATGCCGGTCAGGCCCTTGCCGAAGCGGTGTGGAGCTTGCGCGCCGAGCAGGGCACCGATGCCGTGCGCGGCACCACCCCCGGCACCCTGCGCGGCCGGGAGCTGTTCGGGCATGCGCTCGGACGGTCGGCGACCCAGATCGTGGCCTTTCTGGTCAATGCGACCAAGGGCACGCCGATCGCGAGCTTCATCGGCGCGCCCGAGCTGTTGAGCGCCCTGACCGACATCACGTCGTTTTCCAGCGGCCGCGCCACCACCTACAGCCTGCTGCTGGTCTTCTACACCGTCGTGGTGATGATCGTGGTGTGGCTGTGCGGCAAGCTCAGGGTCTATCTCGAGAACCGACAGGCCCGGGCCGACCAAGCCGGCAAGGTGGCCGCATGACGACCCTCGTCGAGACTCTGTCGTCCGACTTCCTGCCGCGCTTCCTGGCCGGCATGGCGGTCAATTTCGAGATCGCCGTCATCTCCATCGTCGTGGGGCTGGCGCTCGGCGCGCTGCTCGCCTTCGGGCGACTGTTCGGCGGCTTCCTGGGCGGCCTGTCGGCGTCGATCATCGCCTTGATGCGGGCGGCGCCGACCTTCGTCGTCATGTTCTTCCTGCTGAACGCCATCCCGCGCGATGCCAAGCTGTTCGGCATGCCCTTCGCCCTGTCGGGCGTCATGACGGTGGCGTTGTCGCTGGTTCCGTATTCCGCGGCCTATATCGCCGACGCCGCCGTCGATGCCCTGCGCCATCTGAGCAGCGGCGCCAGGCTGGGTGCGCTGTTGTTCCTGCCCAATGTCACCCGCGCCTTCTTCGTGCTGGTCATGTCGTCGAGCGCCGGGGCGGCGATCGGCGTCACCGAGGGCATTACCGTGATCCTGCGTCAGGCCGAGAAGCTCCCGACGCTCGATGAGCGGCTCGTCCTGTTCGCCATCGGCGTCGTGATGTTCGGTATCCCTCTGCAACTGGCGTTCGTGGTGATCAGCTTCATCCAGAAGCGGCTCAGCCGGATCATCGTGCAGGCCCCGGCGGCCGAGGTGGCGCAATCCGGCAAGTAGCCGCCGTCCTCCCGACCCAACATCGAGCAACCCCATGCAGTATCGTTCCATCTTCCGGCCGGGCCTGTTTGACGGCCAGACCATCGTCGTCACCGGCGGCGGCTCTGGCCTTGGGCGCTGCACCGCCCACGAGCTCAAGTCGCTCGGCGCGCGCCTGGCGCTGATTGGCCGCACGGCGGAGAAGCTCGAGCAGGTGAAGCGCGAGCTCGGCGATGCCGACACCTTCACGTACGTCGCAGACCTGCGCCAAGAGGACCAGGTCGAGCGCGCCATCGATGGCGTGCTCGCGTGGGCCGGCCGCATCGACGGGCTGGTCAACAACGCCGGCGGACAGTTCCCGGCCAAGCTCGAGGATATCTCGCTCAACGGCTGGAATGCCGTGGTCGCCAACAACATGACGGCGACCTTCCTGGTGTCGAAGGAGGTCTATCGCCGCTCGATGCGCGACAATGGCGGCGCAATCGTCAATGTCGGTGCGGATTGGGAGCTCGGCATGCCTGGCATGGGCCACAACGGCGCGGCCCGCGCCGGCCAGACCAACTTCACCTACACGGCGTCCATCGAATGGGCCCATTCGGGCGTGCGGGTGAATGCCGTCCTGCCGGGCTTCATCGCCTCGTCGGGCCTCGATCGCTATCCCGAGCGCGCGCACGACGTGTTGCGCAACGTCAGGGGCCGCATCCCGATGAAGCGACACGGCACGGAGTCGGAAATCGCCGGCGCCATCGCCTATCTGCTGAGCGAGGCGGCGGCCTACGTCACCGGCATCGCACTTCGGGTCGACGGCGGGCTGCACAATAACGGCAAATCGAACTTCTACGAGGTGCCCGAGCACGATCGGTCCAAGCCGTTCAACGGCTTTCCGCTCTACCAGCGACCGAAGGTGCTCGACTGAGGCGACCTCCGACGCAATTCATGTTCCTCTCCCCCGCTAGGGGGACTAGGTGAGGGCGCTTCGAAGGCTGCTGACCTGTAATCCCCTCACCCAACCTCCCCCCTATCGGGGGAGAGGAGCATGCATCCGAGAATGCGGGCGACACGAAACCGTCACGGAGCCATGGTTGATCGAGAGCCGTGAAGGGAGAAACAGGGTGAGCACGGCGGTGAGCGGGCAGGCGCAGGAGCGGGCGGGCGAAATCGTCGTACGGCCGTCGACCGAAAGCGACGTGCCGGCCATGCTGGCCATCTACACCCATCACATTGGGCGCGGTGTCGGTGACCTCGGGTCAGAGCCGCCATCGCCCGAGCCGCTGCACGACGACGATATCAAGCGCCGGCGCAAGAACATGCTGCGCCGCCGCCTGCCGCATCTGGTCGCCGAGCGCGACGGCGAAGTGGTGGGGTACGCCTATGCGGTTCCTTTCCGCAAGCGACCTGCCTATCGCTATGCCGTCAAGCATTCGATCTATGTGCGCCAGGACCAGCTTCACTCCGGCGTCGGCCGCATGCTGCTGCCGGCGCTGATCGAGGCCTGCACGGCGGCCGGCTTCCGCCAGATGTTCGCCTATGTCGATGCCGGGAACGTACCGTCGCAGAACTTGCACGAGGCCTTCGGCTTCCGGCGTGTCGGCCTCTTGCAGGGGGTCGGCTACAAGTTCGGCCGCTGGACCGACAGCCTGCTGATGCAACGCGCGCTGGGGCCGGGTGCCGGCGAGCCGCCCGACACGCAGGGCTATTCGCGCACCACATAGGTGTGGAAGCGGATCGTGCCGTCGGCCGCGGTCTCACGATAGACACCCTGAATCTCGACGTCGAAGCCGGGAAACAGGTTGGCGCTCTTCTCGAACATTCCGAGATAATCGAGCATCGGCCGGGCGCGCTGGTCGAGACGTTCGCCCGGAACGATGCTGGCGATACCGGGCGGATAGACCACGAACATGGTGGCGGCGATCCGTCCCAGCGCCTGGTCGATGGGGACGTAGTCGACGTTGTTGCGCACCAGCTCGCGCACTGCCCGATGGGGCGGCATCACCGGCGTCGGCAGATGCTCGGGCAGGAACTGCGCGCGCTGCAAGGCGCTCACGTTGCTGTCACGGAAGAAGGCGTGCATCTCGTCGCACAGATCGCGCAGCCGGCGGCCGGCGTAACGCGCCGGGCGGCGGCGCACGAACTCGCCGATGACGTCGTCGAGGCGGGCGTTGTCGTCGTAGAGCTTCTTGAAGGCGACCAGGGTGCTGAGCAGGGTCCCCGCCTTGCTCGATTCGACGCCCGGCGTCAGCAGGAAAAGCAGCGAATTGAGGTCGTTCTTCTCGGGCACGACCTGGTTCTCGCGCAGGTACTGCGCCACGACCGGCGCGGGGATGCCGTGCTCGGCATAGGCGCCGCTGCGGTCGAAGCCCGGCGTCAGCAGGATCAGCTTGTTGGGATCGGTGATGGCGTAGCCCGGCGCGACGTGGCCGAAGCCGTGCCAGCCGGCGTTCGGCGAAAGCTCCCAATAGCGCGCCTCGCTGGCCAGATCGTCGGTCGGAACGTCTTCCCACGCCATCTCCTGCGCAGCGCCGCCGTCGCGACCGGGGACGCTGACGCGATCGGGCACGAAAGCGTCGAAGAACCAGTGTCGCGCCGGGTCGCCGTCGCGGTCGCCGAACTCGCGGCCGATCGCGCGGACCTTCTTGCGCAGCTCGATGCCGAGCCGGATCGTGTCGTCCCACAGCACCTCGCCGGAACGGCCTTTCATCATCTGCGCCCCGACATCGAGCGAGGCGAACAGCGGATAGAACGGCGATGTCGAGGCGTGCAGCATGAAGAACTCGTTGAAGCGCCGATGCTCGACCCGGCGGCGCTGGCCCTCGATGTGACGGTCCTTGAAATGGATCTGCGAAGCCTGGGAGAAGCTCGCGAGCTGCTTGTGGGTCGATTGCGTGGCGATGATTCCCGGCTGGTTCGGGCCGAGATCGTCGAGGCCCATGGCGAAGCGGCCGGCGTAGATCGGGTGGAATTTCATGAAGCCTGCCCACGCCTCGTCGAACAGGATGTAGTCGCAGAGATGGCCGATCCGCTCGACGACCAGGCGGGCGTCGAGGATGGTGCCATCGTAGGTGCATTGCTCGACCACGGCGACACGGAACGGCCGCTCGCGCCGCCAGGCTTCCTTGTCGGTCACCAGCGGATGGTTGCGGATCTTCTCGCGCAGGCGCTGCTCGTCGAATGCCTCGTGGAAGATCGGGCCGATCAGGCCGTGGGCGTTGCGGTCGGTCTCGAGGTAGATGGGGATGCCGCCGCCCAGGAACAGCGCGCCGTGATGCGCCGCCTTGTGGTTGTTGCGGTCGAACAGCACGAGATCGCCTTCGGCGACCAGGGCCGTCAGCACGATCTTGTTCGACGACGAGGTGCCGTTCAGCACGAAGTAGGTCTTCTCGGCGCCGAAGATCGCGGCCGCCTCTTGCTGGGCACGCAGCGCCGGGCCTTCATGGACCAGCAGGTCGCCCAACTCGAGCACCGAGTTGTCGAGATCGTCGCGGAAGATCGCCTCGCCGAGATGCTCGACGAAGATGCGGCCGATCGGGCTGCGGTTGTAGAAGATGCCGCCATTGTGGCCAGGGCAGGTCCATAGCTGGTTGCCCTCCTCGGCGTAGTCGACCAGGGCGCCGAAAAACGGCGTCTTCAGCGTCTCGGCGTACTGCTTGAGACGGCTCACCAGGTTCCTGGCGATGAACTCGGGCGTCTCCTCGGCCAAGAAAATATAGCCGTCGATGTAGTCCAGCACCTCGACCGGGATGTCCTCCAGGCGCTTGCGCCGCACCAGGATGACGATCGGCATGTCGAGGCCGCGTCGACGCATCAGGTTGATCAGGGCGGCGGTCTTGCCATCGAGACCCTTCTTGCCCCAGTCGACGACCATGCAGCCGATCGCCGCGTCGGTCTGCACCGCCATCTCGGCATCCTCGATGCGCCGCGCGTGCACCACCTCGAAGCCGATGTTCTTGATGGCCACGGTGATCTGGTCGAGCCGGTGGCCTTCGAGGTCCTCGGAATCGAAGGTGGGCGTGCAGAACAGGAAGGTGAAGCGTCGGAAGAAGTCCATCAGTACACCGAGGGCACGTACATTGCTTTCGGCACGAGCGTGCGCATGTAGTCCGGCTTGTGCTCGCGGTCCGGCAGCACGATCGGATCGTGCTCGACCTCGGCGTAGGGGACTTGCTGCAGCAGATGATGGATGCAGTTGAGCCGGGCCTTCTTCTTGTCGTTGCCTTCGATCACCCACCATGGCGCCTCGGGGATGTGGGTGCGGGCCAGCATCTCCTCCTTGGCCTTGGTGTAGTGCTCCCAACGTCGCCGCGATTCGAGGTCCATGGGGCTCAGCTTCCATTGCTTGAGCGGATCGTGGATGCGCATCAGGAAGCGCTCGTTCTGCTCCTCGTCGGTGATCGAGAACCAATACTTGACGAGGACGATACCCGACCGCACCAGCATGCGTTCGAATTCCGGGACGGTGCGAAAGAATTCCTCGACATCGGCTTCGTTGCAGAAGCCCATGACGCGCTCGACACCTGCGCGATTATACCAGCTACGATCGAACAGCACGATCTCGCCGCCGCCCGGCAGATGCGACACGTAGCGCTGGAAATACCATTGGCTGCGCTCCCGGTCGGTCGGAGCGGACAGGGCGACGGTGCGGCAGATGCGGGGATTGAGGCGCTGGGTCACGCGCTTGATCACGCCGCCCTTGCCGGCAGCGTCGCGACCCTCGAACAGCACCACCACCTTGAGCTTCTGGTGGACCACCCAGTCCTGCAGCTTGACCAGCTCGCCCTGCAGCCGCAGCAGCTCCCGGAAATATTGGTGGCGGTCGGAGCTGTCGACTTGCCCCGAGCCATCTCCGAGAGTGCCCCCTCCGAGGTTGGTCGTGCGGTCCAGCATGTCGTCATCGATCTCGAGCTCGAGCTCTTCATCGATGCTGTCGGCCAGCTCGACGCGCAGCTTCTCCGCCAGGCTCAGCTCGTCTTTCTCGACGCCCATCTCGAATTCCTCCACGGTGGCCACGGGCGAAGGGTGCGGGTCGCGTATGACAATTTCGCGACTTTGCCCGTAGAGTACCCGGACGATTCTGCTCATACGGGGACGGTGATGCTCGGAGCGAGACTAGCGATTTCTGCTGCCTGCGTCGTGTCGGCGGGGCTCTTGCTCGTCGCGGTTCGCGCCGTTCCTGTGGCAGCTCAGACGCCCCCCGGGACGGCGGCGTCTTGCCCGCTTCCACCCCCGCCCGATACGCTGTGGGGGCTGGCGCAATGTTGCGAAAGGTCGTTGACGAGCGACGTCGGTTGCCGCGTGTCCGACAAGAAGGACGGCTACGTCATCATCAAGGACAACTCCGCCAGGAAGCCCCGATCCTACCTGATCATTCCGACCAGCCGGGTCACCGGGATCGAGGACGGCCTGGTCGCCCGGCCACCGGTCGTCGATTTCTGGCAGTACGGATGGGGCCAGTCGCGCACCTATCCCGGCTATCCAGCGGCCGATACGGGGATGGCGATCAATTCGGAGCTGGGCCGAACGCAGAACCAGCTCCACATCCATATTTCGTGCGTGCGCCCGGAGGTGAAGACGGCGCTCGAGCAGGCGCCGATCGGCTTCTTTCCGGCGCCACCGGTCACGCTGAGATTGCCGCCGCACGACAATTTCTACCGCGCCACCAAGGTCACCGGCCTGACCGGCGCGCAGAGCCCGTTCCTTGTTTTCCAGGCCGATCCCCAGGTCAGGGACCGCATGGGCGATCAGAGCATCGCCGTCGTCGGGTCGCAGGTCGCCGGACAGTTTTTCGTGCTCGATACCCAGGCCCGCGACGGCAAGCCGGGTCACGCCGAAGAGCTGCTCGACCAGACTTGCCAGTCGTCGAGCAAATAGGGCGCGCCTTCACCAGTCCGTGAAGGGTAGGGACTCATCCGGCGGGCGGGATGCTAGAGTATCAGTGTCATGCGCCGTGCCTGGACCTGGACGTTCGACTTGCCACCGGAGGCTTTGTGGCCGGTGCTGGCCGACACCAACCGGTTCAACGAGGCGATGGGCTTGCCGCCCTACAAGCTGGAGGAAACACCGCAACCGGACGGCACGATCCTGCGGCGCGGCAGCGGCAAGGCCGCCGGCTTCACGCTCGAATGGGAGGAGAAGCCCTACGAGTGGATCCACGGGCGACATTTTCGCCAGGCCCGGGCCTTCACCAAGGGTCCATTCCGGCGCTTCGGGCCGGTCTTCGACCTCGAACCCGACGGACCCGGCAGCAAGGTGACTTACGCCCTCGAATGGGAGCCGCTGACGCTGGTTGGCCGATTGTTCGGCGCCCGACTGGCCGCTCAGGCAGGGCAGATCGTCGGCAAGCGCATTGTCGAGGCAGTGGCCTTCGCCAAGGGCGAGCGCGCCACCCATTTCGACCTGCCGCCGCCCGAATTGCCGGCCGGGGCGCGCGAGCGGGCCGCCGCGCTGGCCGCCGAGATTGACCGCAGCCCCTACGGCAACGCACTAGGAGGCAAGCTCGCCGAACGTGTGCTGACCGGCATGGCGACCGATCTCGCCCAGATCAAGCCGAAGAAGCTGGCGGCGGAACTCGGCGTACCGACGCGTGTCGCCGTCGAGGCCTGCCTGGCCGGCGTGCGCGCAGGCCTCCTGACGATGAAATGGGATTTGCTGTGCACCAACTGCCGCGGTGCCAAGCTCAGCACCCCAGCCCTCAGCGAGCTGCCGCGCGGGGCGCACTGCCCGTCCTGCAACATCGACTACGACCGCGACTTCGAGCGTAATGTCGAGCTGTCGTTCGCACCGGCGCCGTCGGTGCGTCCGCTGCTCGCCGGCGGCTTCTGTCTGAGCGGCCCTCTGGCCACGCCGCACGTCGCGGTGCAGCTCCTGCTGGCACCAGGAGAGCGGCGTGCGGTCAGCCTCGCGCTGCCGGCCGGCAGCTATCGTCTGCGCACCCTGCATCCGGGGTCATTTGTTGACATCGAGCACGAAGGGGGAGCCTTCCCCAGCCTGCGCGCAACCGCGACCGGCGTCGAGGCGACGCCAGCGGGGGAGGCGGGAACCATCGGCTTCGTCAACGATTCGGGGTTCGCGCTGGCGGTGCTGATCGAGGATCGCACCTGGACGCGCGACACCTTGACGGCGCCGGAAGTGATCTCGCTGCAGGCCTTCCGTGATCTCTTCTCCGAGGCCACCTTGCGGCCGGGCGACGAGGCCGGCGTTAGCCACGTGGCGTTGCTGTTCAGCGACCTGCGCGGCTCGACGGCGCTCTACGAGCGAGTCGGCGATTCGATCGCCTTCAATCTGGTGCGCGAGCATTTCGCCCTGCTCGCCAGCATCGTCCGGGATCACAATGGTGCGGTGGTCAAGACGATCGGCGATGCCGTGATGGCGGCGTTCGGCGATCCGGCCGACGCCGTGAAGGCCGCGCTCGACATGCAGGCCCGCATCGTCGGCCACGAGCTGGTGCTGAAGCTCGGCATCCATGCCGGGCCGAGCGTGGTCGTCAATCTCAACGATCGGCTCGACTATTTCGGCTCGACCGTGAACATGGCCGCTCGCCTGCAAGGTCAGAGCGAGGGCGGCGACATCGTGCTGAGCCGTGCCGTCGCCGACGATCCTGCGGTCAGGCAGCTCATCGCCGCCGTGCCGGCCGGCGAGGAAAGTGTCGCCCTGAAGGGCTTCGCCGATCCGATCGGCTTCGTGCGGCTGCAGCCTCGACTCCCTCCCGCGTAGTCGGGGAGGGCATTTACAATGTCTCTTTTTCCTCTCCCGTAATCGGGGGAGGTGTCCCCGCAGGCGTTAAGTTAGGGAGAATCCTCACTGAGGAGCGGCCCGGAGGGCCGCGTCTCGAAGGGTCGGCAACAGTGGGGATGCTGCAACGCCGCTTTTCCAACGATTTCGCCTGTCGCCCACCCTTCGAGACGGCCGCTGCGCGGCCTCCTCAGGAAGAGGTCTTTGTTGAACGTTCGACTTATCTTAGCGCCTGTGGGAGGTGCCCCCGTAGGATGAGGCACCTCTCCCGACTACGGGGGAGGGATTCGAGATGAGTTGTGACAGGCTACGTCCCGAAATGCGCGGCGAGCACGGCGGCGGCCTCGTCGTTCGCCTTGAGGCCCTGCTGAAGAAAGCGGGTCAGCGAGAAGAAGCCGTGGATCGTGCCTGGATAATTGACGTAGGTGGTCTTCACGCCGGCATCGATCAGGCGGTCGGCATAGGCGCGGCCTTCGTCGCGCAGCGGGTCGTAGCCTGCGGTGAGCACGAACGCCGGCGGCAGGCCTGCGAAGTCCTTGGCCAGCAGCGGAGAGAGACGGAGATCGGCGAGGTCTGTGTCCGCTGGCACGTAGGCCTTCCAGAACCAGTCGATCAGGTCCTTGGTGAGAAAATAGCCCTCGGCGAAAGCCGTGCGGGAGGCACTGGCGCGGCTGGAATCGGTCGCCGGATAGATCAGCATCTGAAAGGCTGGCCCCGGATCGCCGCCATCGCGGCAGGCCTGGCAGACCACGGCCGCGATGGCGCCACCCGCTGAATCGCCACCCACCGCCAGGCGCGCCGGGTCGGCATCGAACGACTGGGCGTGGTCGCGAATGTGGCGGAATGCGGCGACGCCGTCGTCGATCGGCGCCGGGAAGGGATGCTCGGGCGACAGGCGGTACTCGATCGAGATCACCTGGCAGCGGCTCTTGTTGGCAAGCCGCCGGCACGTCGAGTCGTGCGTCTCGACATTGCCGATCACGAATCCGCCGCCGTGATAATAGATCAGGGTGGCGAGCGGCCCTGACGGCGCGCCGAGGGGCCGGTAGCGGCGAAAGCCGATCTGGCCTGCCGGTCCGGCAAAGGCGCCGTCGTTCACGGCGTCCACCTCGGGCGGCTCGGCTTCGCTGTCCTCCGACATCTTGTCGACCGCGGTGCGGCCCTGCGCGTAGGGCAGCGTATCGAGCCGCGGCCGGCCTGCCTGGACGGCCTGCTCCATCAGGTCGAGCAGCATGCGAGCTTCCTTGTCGAGCATGGTGTCTTCTCCCGAATCAGCTCACGAAGCCGCGCACATGGGCGGCGATGTCGGTGGCGCGCTCCCAGCTCATGCAGAAGCGGCCGCCGGGCACGATCTCGACGCGGGCGTGCGGGCATTGCGCCTGCAGGCGCGCGCGATGCTTGCCGTAGATGAAATGCTCGCCGTACAGCATCAGGACGGGGCACTCGAGCGCCGCCATGCCGGCCAGCGTATCGAACTTGGCGAGCGCGCCCATCGCCTGCCAGCGGTCGCGGCCGATCTCGAGCTGGGCGGTGTTGACGCGGTCCATCCACGACTGCGTCGGCGCCATCGGCGCATGCTCGGGATCGTGTTGCAGCAGGAACTCGATCGAGCGCGGGGCCGGGAAGCCCGAGGCATCGCTCGGCCGCACCTTGGCGATGTCGGCGATATCGGTCTTGGCAGTGGCGGCGTCGGTGAAGAAGGGCGTGTTGATCAGCACCGCCTTGTCGATGCGCTGCGGCCAGCGCGAGCCGAGCGCGATCGACACCGCCGCTCCTACCGCCTCGCCCAACGCGACAGCGCGCTCGATCCCGAGCGCGTCCATGGTCTCGATCACCGCGCGAGCATAATCCTCGATGGTCGGCTGCCAGTCGATGTGATCGGAGTGGCCGTGGCTCGGATAGTCGATGGCGACGGCGCGATAGTGCGTGCCCAGCGCTTGCAGCAGCTCGGCCATCACCGCCGAGCTCTGCTGGTTGATGTGGCTCACCATGATGGTCGGGCCCTTGCCGCAGGCCCGCCAGTGGATATGGCCGGCGAAGGTCTTCGCCAGTCCGCGATCGACGTCGAGGGGCATCGTCTACTCGAGCTTGATGTTCGCGGCCTTGATGACGGCCGCCCATTTCTCGCTTTCGCCGCGCAGGAAGGCAACCAGCTCGGCCGACGTGCCGCCGCCGGCAATGCCGCCCACCGCGGCATAGGCGTCGATCAGCTCCTTCGACGTCAGCGCAGTCGTGGCGGCATCGAAGATCTTCTTGCGCGCCTCCGCGCTCGCGCCGGCGGGCGAGACCAGGGCGTACCAATTGTCCGAATTGACCTTGGGGAAGCCGAGCTCGCGCATGCTGGGCACGTCGGGCAGAAGCAGCGCACGGTTGTCGGAGGTGACGCCGAGCACCTTGATCGCCCCCGTTCGGGCGTGCGGCAGCAGCAGCGGAATGTCGAGAAGCACCGTCTGGACCGTGCCGGAGATCAGATCGTTCATCGCCGGCGCCGCGCCGCGGTAGGGCACGTGCAGCAGATCGGTGCCGGTCTCGCGCTTGAACAGCTCGATGCCGAGGTGGGTGATGCCGCCGGTTCCCGCCGAGCCGCAGGAGATCTTTCCCGGGTTGGCCTTGGCGTAGGCGATAAAGCTCTTCATGTCGTCGATGCCGAGCTTGGCGTTGATCGCCAGCGCCTCCTGCACGCGCACCACCAGCACCTGCGGCGCGAGGTCCTTGGTCGGATCGAAGGGCATCTTGGGCATCAGGCTCTGCATGATCGCCCCGGAGCTGGCGCTCATCAGGCCCATGACGTGCGCGTCGGTGCCCGCCTTGGCGACGAAGTCGATGCCGGTGACGCCCGCTGCCCCGCTCTTGTTCTCGACCACGATCGGCTGGCCGAGTGGGCCGGCCATGCCCTGGGCCAGATTGCGACCGAAGATGTCGGCGGGGCCGCCGGCCGGAAAGGGCACGACGAGGGTGAGGGGCTTCACGGGAAAGGCCGGCTGCTGGGCGATGGCCGGCGCAAAAGGCAGCGCAGTCAGGCCTGCGACCGCGCCGCGGCGCGTGATGGTCAAGATTTTTCCTCCCTTTGGCCCCACGACTGTGCGCGGGAGCGAGGGAGGGGACAAGAGTCATTCTCCCTCTCGTCTCTATCCTTCCCCGATTACGGCTACGGAGTGGACACATCTTCAATGCCTCCCCCGACGACGGGGGAGGAGGGCGTGGGGTCAGAACTCGACGTCGAGCTCCTCGACCTCTTCCGGCTCGGTGCGGGCGGCGTTCGTCCATTCGAGCATCGGCGGGAACTTCAACATCAGGTCGCGATAGGCGGCGCAGATGGGATCGAGCTTCACGTCGTAGGTGGCGAAGCGCGAGCAGACCGGCGCGTACATGGCGTCGGCCATCGTCGGGGTCTTGCCGAAAAGGTAGGGGCCGCCATAGCGCTGCAGACAGTCGCGCCAGATCGTCGCCACGCGGTCGATGTCGGCCTGCGCGCCGGCCCACACCTTGAATCCCGGATGATGGGCCTTGAGATTCATCGGCAGGGCCGAACGCAGATTGGCGAAGCCTGAGTGCATTTCGCCGCAGACTGCCCGGCAATGGGCACGGGCAGCCGGGTCGGACGGCAGCAATCCGGCCTCGGGTTTGAGCTCGTTGAGGTACTCCGCAATGGCCAAGGTGTCCCAGACCTTGACCGGCCCGTGCTCCAGGCAGGGCACGAGAAACGACGGCGAAAGCAGCAGCAGCTCCGCCCGGGTCGCCGGATCGTCGATCGGCGCCACCCTCTCGTCGAACGCCAATCCCGCCATGCGGCACAGGAGAAAGCCGCGTAGCGACCAAGAGGAATAGTTCTTGCTACTGACGGTGAGCGAAGCCTCGGCCATGGACATCACTGTGGTGTATTCGAGCTTTCGTGGGGATGCAATTTTCGAGCCGGTCGCCTTCCATGCTGTATGCGCTGTATCAGACCGCCGCTGACGTCATGCTGCCGATCCGGGCTTGGGCGGCGGCGACCGGCCAGACTCTGGGCAGTGGGCAGGCGCAGTCGCTCGATAGCTGGCGCGCCGCCGCCGCGCTCTGTGAAATGGTGAGCCGATCCACGCTTATCCATCGCCGGCCGTCCTTTGGCATCGACGAGGTCAAGAGCGGCAACCAGATGGTGCCGGTGCGGGAGGAGGAAGTCCTGGCGACTCCCTTCGGCACCCTGCTGCGCTTCGCCAAGGAGGGCGCGGCGCCGCAGCCCAAGGTGCTGCTGGTGGCGCCACTGTCGGGTCATTTCGCCACGCTGCTGCGCGATACGGTGCGGGTGCTGCTTCCCGAGCACGACGTCCATATCACCGACTGGGCCAATGCGCGCGACGTTGGCCTGTGGCACGGTCCCTTCGGCTTCGACGAGTATGTCGAGCATCTGGTTACGTTCCTCGAGGCGATGGGGCCCGGCGCCCATGTCGTCGCTGTCTGCCAGCCCTGCGTGCAGGCGCTGGCGGCGGCGGCGCTGATGGCCGAGGACGACAATCCCTGCCAGCCGCGCAGCCTCACCCTGATGGCCGGGCCGATCGACACACGCATCAATCCCACCAAGGTGAACGAGCTGGCGACAAGCCGGCCGATCGAATGGTTCGAGCAGAACCTGATCGCGCGTGTGCCGTGGCGCTATCCCGGCGCGGCGCGGCGGGTCTACCCGGGTTTCGTTCAGCTCACCGCCTTCATGAGCATGAATGCCGAGCGCCACGTCAAGGCGCAGATCGATCTCTATCGCGCCATGGCCAACGGCGACACCGAGCAGGCAACGACCATCAAGACTTTCTATGACGAATATTTCGCCGTGCTCGATCTGGCGGCGGAATTCTATCTCGAGACAGTGCAATGGGTGTTTCAAGAGCACCTGCTGGCCAAAAACGAGCTCGATTGGCGCGGCCGCCGGATCAATCCCAAGGCGATCCGCCGCACCGCCCTGTTCACCGTGGAGGGCGAGCGCGACGATATTTGCTCGATCGGCCAGACTGTGGCGGCGCACGATCTGTGCAGCAGCCTGCGTCCCTATCGCAAGAAGCACTACATGCAGGCTGGCGTTGGTCACTATGGCGTCTTCGCCGGCCGGCGCTGGGCCGGCCAGATCTATCCCTTGGTGCGGAATACGATTCTCTCCAACGAATAACGTCTCGCGCCAAGCGAAGAAGCGCCTTTTCTGGCCGCAAAACCGCAGTACATTGCCGGCATGGCTGACTTCCCGAAGAAATCCCACGCCGACTGGGAAAAGCTCGCCGCCCGGGAGCTGCGCGACCGGCCCGTCTCCTCGCTCGACTGGACGACGCCCGAGGGCATCGTGGTCAAGCCGATCTACACGGCCGAGGACCTCGAAGGCCTCGAAATCGTGGGCTCCCTGCCGGGCTTCCCGCCCTTCACGCGCGGGCCGAAGGCCACGATGTATGCCGGCCGGCCGTGGACCGTGCGCCAGTACGCCGGCTTCTCGACCGCCGAGGAGAGCAACAAGTTCTATCGCGCCAATCTCGCGGCCGGCCAGATGGGCCTGTCGGTGGCGTTCGATCTCGCCACGCATCGCGGCTACGATTCGGATCACCCGCGCGTCGTCGGCGATGTCGGCAAGGCCGGCGTGGCGATCGACTCCGTGGAGGACATGAAGATCCTGTTCGATGGCATCCCGCTCGACAAGATGAGCGTGTCGATGACCATGAACGGCGCCGTGCTGCCGGTGCTGGCCGGCTACATCGTCGCGGCCGAGGAGCAGGGCGTGCCGCAGGACAAGCTCGCGGGCACGATCCAGAACGACATCCTCAAGGAGTTCATGGTCCGCAACACCTACATCTACCCGCCCGGACCCTCCATGCGCATCGTGGCCGACATCATCGAGCACACCGCGCAGCACATGCCCAAGTTCAACTCGATCTCGATCTCCGGCTATCACATGCAGGAGGCCGGGGCGACCTTGGTGCAGGAGCTCGCCTTCACGCTGGCCGACGGCCTCGAGTACGTGCGCGCGGCCAAGGCCAAGGGCCTCGACATCGACGCCTTCGCGCCGCGCCTGTCGTTCTTCTTCTGCATCGGCATGAACTTCTTCATGGAGGTGGCGAAGCTGCGCGCGGCGCGCTTCCTGTGGGCCGAGCTGGTCGCCCCCTTCAACCCGAAGAAGGCCGACTCGCTGTCGCTGCGCACGCATTGCCAGACGTCGGGCGTGTCGCTGACCGAGAAGGATCCGTACAACAACGTCATCCGCACCGCCTACGAGGCGATGGCGGCGGTGCTGGGCGGCACGCAGTCGCTGCACACCAACTCGTTCGACGAGGCGATCGCGTTGCCCACGCCGACCTCGGCCCGCATCGCGCGCAACACGCAGCTCATCCTGCAGCACGAGACCGGCGTCACCAAGGTCGTCGATCCGCTGGCTGGCAGCTACTACGTCGAATCGCTGACCGCGAGCTTGGTCGCCGAGGCGCGCAAGCTGATCGCCGAGGTCGAGGCGCTTGGAGGCATGACCAAGGCAGTCGAAGCCGGCATGCCCAAGATGCGCATCGAGGAGGCTGCGGCCCGCAAGCAGGCGCGCATCGACCGCGGCGAGGAGATCGTGGTCGGCGTCAACAGGTTCCAGCTCGAGGAAGAGCCGGCGATCGAGATCCTCGACGTCGACAACGACGTCGTGCGTGAATCGCAGGTCAGCCGGCTGAACCGGATCCGCGGCACGCGCGACGAGGCCAAGTGCGTAGCGGCGCTGAAGGCTTTGGGCGCGGCGGCGCGAGACGGCACGGGCAACCTGCTGGCCCTCAGCATCGAGGCGACACGCGCGCGGGCGACCGTGGGCGAGATCTCGTCGGCGTTGGAAGGCGTCTATGGCCGCTATCAGGCGACCATCCGCTCGATCTCCGGCGTCTATGCCGGCGAATGGGAGGGCGACCAGGGGCTGGAACGCATCCGCACCGACATCGCCTCGTTCGCCGAGGAGGAGGGCCGTCGGCCACGCCTGATGGTCGTCAAGATGGGCCAGGACGGCCACGACCGCGGCGCCAAGGTGATCGCCACGGCGTTCGCCGATCTGGGCTTCGACGTCGATATTGGGCCCTTGTTCCAGACGCCGCAGGAGGTGGCGCGGGCGGCGATCGAGAACGACGTGCATGTCATCGGCGTGTCGAGCCAGGCGGCCGGCCACAAGACGCTGGTGCCGCAATTGATCGAGGAACTCGCCAAGCAGGGCGGCTCGGACATCCTGGTCGTCGTCGGCGGTGTCATCCCGGCGCAGGACTACGACTTCCTGAAGAACGCCGGCGTTGCTGCGATCTATGGTCCAGGCACCAACATCCCGGCGGCCGCCGCCGAGATACTCACCATCCTTCGCCGCCGCGACCAGAAGCGCGCAGCGTAGGAGAGCCCGGCCCGCGAAACACGCGCAACAATTTCCACACACTCGTGCAACAGTCGGGAAATATCTCTTGCACCGGCCTCGGCTAGCCTCTTGCGCACTGACCAGCGTGTCACGTGTCGGCGAAGGGGTTCGCAATGCTCGGACGCAAGCGGGACGAGAGTCGTCAGGACGGGCTCGGGCAAGACCCCGCTCCTCAACTTCCTGACTGGGCGGCCTCGATCGGTCAGCTTCCCCAGCTCCTCGGCGGCCGTCCCGATCACGAGTGCCAGGAAATCATGCGCCTGTGCGATCTCTTTCGGCGGGCCGAGGGAGACGAGCTTCAGCGTGTGCTGGTCGACTATCGGGCGGCCGCGCCGCGAGACTATTATGCGACCCTCTATCGCGATGCCTTTCTTGGGGTGCGGGGGCCGCTTCCGACGGATCCGGCGACCCAGGTCATCGCCTATGCCTTCGATGTCGGATCCTCCGCTGTGGCGCACGACATTCCCCATCTCTGCGGTGCAATCATCGGCGCACTGCTCGAAGTTCGCGCCGGCGTCCTGGCGGAAGCGGATGATGAGGCAGCGGGCATCCAGAAGCGCCAGCTAGCCGAGACCTTCACCCTGGTACGGCGGATTGGCGCCGAATGCGACGAGCTTCTGCCGCTGCGTCGCGGCAGCGAGCACGTCGTTCTCGCTGTCGGGCGGCGGCTCCTGCGTATCGACCTCGGCGGTCTGCGCGGTGGCAATGCCGCGGCAGCCGTCGCCGCTTCGGTCGCCAGAGCCCTCGCTTCCAATGTCGAGGGAGTGGAAGCGAACTTGCTGCCTGCCCTGACGGGCGTAGACAAGCGGGTTGCGGCCGCGCTGCGCGCCGGCTGCGATGCCGAACCGCAGCTCGCGAGCGCTTTGCGAACGATCGAGTCGGCGCTGTGCGTCCTGGCGATCTCCGACAGCGACGCGCAGGGACCCGGTCCATTGCACGAAGCGACCGTGTTCGGTCGAGGCTTCGACAGGTGGTACGGACAGATGAACCTCGTCGTGCACGATTCCGGCACTGCCGGCATCCTACTCGACCATGCCGTTGCCGATGGAGGGGCGGCTGTGCGTCTTGGGCTGGCCGTGAAGGAAGCAGCCCTTCGGACCCTCGCGGCGATGCCATTCGCCGCACAGCGGGACGGCCCGTCTCCCGCCGAACTCGACGCGCCGCGCGCTGGGCTGCGCACGCAGCTGCTTGCGGCCGTCGATGTCGCGCGCCAAGCGGCATCTTCCTGTGGCGTGGCGCACCGCCACGTAAGCCTCCGTGAGCGCATCGACCGGCCGCGCGTCGGCCTCGCCCGTCTGAGCGTCGCCGTACAGCTCGCTCTGATGCGCGCCGGCGCCGAGGTTTTGGGGCACGAGACCGATGCCTACACACCGGTCGCCCTCGACGATCGTGTCGGCGGACGGGTGGGCGGAGTTCGCGCGCGGCCGCCTGCCACCAGTCGGCTGATGCGCGGCTGGCAAGCCCTGACCGAGGTACCGCGATGGGACGATGTGACAGCGGCGGTGCGCGAATGGCCGGAGCTGTTCCGCCACGCCGCCTCGGGCCGCGATCTCTACCGGCACCTTCGCATGATGTCGTGGATGGCGGTGCGCAGTGGACGGGGGGAGTGGTTCTTCAACGAGCCGCTTATCCGTGAGTTCCTCGGCTGGCCTCCAGTGGTGTCGGCAGGCACGCTCTTCCTGCCCTCTCCGGGCGCCGCCTTCGCCTTTCCCAGTCCACGGGACGGCCTCAGCCTTTCCTGCCTGGTCGGCCGCGACGAGCAAGGCATGCCTGCCTCGCTCGAGCTCTTCAGCATGGGCGGCAAGGACCCGGAGGCTGGCGTCGAGGCGGTCGGCCTCGCTCTCGGCGGGCTGCTGGCGACGCGCCATGCGGGTGCCGTGGCATGACGGTCGGCCATGCAGTCATGGCGGCAGAGGCAGACGGGGACGTCTTGCGCCTCCGCTTCGTCGACGGCTGCTGCCTCGAGCTGCTCGCCCTCATGCTGCGCGAGAACAGCCCGGATCCCGAGACCACTCATCCGCTGAGCGGGGAACGTCGAATATCGCTTTCACAGCTCGCGGACAACCTCACGATCGAGCGGGCGACATCGCCCGACGGCCTGGCGGTCGACGTCCGGTTCTCGGATGGGCTCGAGACCACCTATTCCTCGGCCTGGCTGCACGGCTTGGCCGTCGCCGGGGCGGATTGCATCGAGATCCCGGCCGAGACGTGGGATGCCAAGGGACCGATCGAACGCTTCGAGTGGTCGGCGGTTGCTGCGTCGCTGCACGCGGAGCGCGCCTTGCTGCGAGCCGTGGCCAGCCGAGGTGTGGCGCTGTTGTCGGGCACCCCGCTGGACGAGTCATTCGTGGAGAGGTTTGCCGGCAGGATCGGGCCGCTGCGCGAGAGCAACTTCGGGCGCGTGTTCGATGTTTGCGTGGAGGCGACGCCGATCTCGAACGCCTACTCGACGGAAGCGCTGGCGCCTCACACCGACCTGTCGACGCGCGAATACCAGCCCGGCCTGCAGCACCTTCACTGCCTCGAGAACGAGGCGCAGGGTGGCGACAGCTTTGTCGTCGACGGACGCACCCTGTGTCGCCGCCTGCGCGAGGTCGACGAGAAGGCGTGGCACCTGCTGACAAGCCGCCCGGTGCCCTTCGCCAACAGGTCGGCGAGTTGCGACTATCGCTGGAGCGCGCCTTTGATAGGGCTCGACGCGCACGGCGAGCTCGACACGCTGCGCTTCACGATGTGGCTGCGCGCGCCGATGGCGGGAGCCATCGACGGCGTACGCGAAGCCTATCGCGCCTTGCGCCGGATCACGGCGTTGGCGGAGAGCGAGGCGCTGCAGGTCCGCTTTCGGCTCCAGCCGGGCGATCTCCTGATCCTGGACAATCGCCGAGTGCTGCACGGCCGCACCGCCTTCGACGGAAGTGGCCGGCGATGGCTGCGCGGGTGCTACGGCGAGCGGGAGGATGTCTGGTCGCGATTGCGCATGATCGAACGGGTCCTCGCACCCTCGACGAATGGAGCACCGGGATGAGCTGGACCGAGCGCGATACCGAGAAATTCTACGACGAGCACGATTCGACCTATCGTGCCTTCTGGGATCCGGACGGCAGCCTGCATTGGGGTCTCTATGAGAGGGAACCGGCCGCCGATGGCTCGGACTATCTGGCCGCCTGCTTCGCGGCCAAGCAGCGCCTGCTCGCGGCCCTGGCGGGGGTCGGCCCCGGCTGCCACGTGCTCGACATCGGCTGCGGCAACGGCAACTCGGCCCTTTGGCTCGCCGCCAGGACCGGCGCAGCGGTCACGGGCATCGATATCAGCGGGGTGCGGGTCGCCAACGCCCAGGCGAAGGCCGCGATGCATCCAGACCTGCCTGTCCAGTTCCGGCGGGGAAGCGCGGTCGACCTGCCGTTCGCGGCCGAGACCTTCACGCATATCTGGAGCCAGGCGACCCTCTACCACGTGCACGAGCGCCAACGCGCGCTCGTGGAGATCGCCCGTGTTCTGCGGGACGGCGGGGTCCTGGCCTTCGATGACCTCGTGCAGCCGCGCGAGCAGGTGAGCGACCTCGCAAAGGCTTACGTCTACGATCGACTTCTGTTCGGCCCGACTTACTCGCATGCGAGCTACAAGGAGGCGCTGGCGCAGGCCGGTCTCAGGGTCGTCGAGGACGACGATTGGAGCAAGCATCTCGGCCGAAGCTATGTGGCCTTGGCGGCCCGCGCGGCAGGAGGCAATCCAGAGCTTCAGGAAGCCTACGGCAAGATGACCCACGCCATTCGTGGCGGCGATGTCGGTTGGTCGTTCTTCAAGGCGCTTCGGGTACGCGATCCGCTCGCCTGGATCTACGACGAGTCCGGAGCGGTCTGCCTCGAGCGCAAGTACGATGCCTGGGCACCGACCTACGAAGCCGATGTCGGACCCGACTATCATGCGATCGTGCGAACGGCGGCACATCGATTTGCTGCCCTGCTGCCCGCGCCGGACGTCGATCTGCTCGACATCGGCAGCGGAACCGGGCTGGTCGGGGAGGCGTTGCGTGAGGCGGGCGTAGCGCGCCTTACCGGTCTCGAACCGTCGGCTGGGATGCGCTGCTTGAGCGAACGCCGCCGCGTCTACCAGCGGGTTCATGCCGCAACGCTGGAGGATCTTGCGTGCGCCGGCGGTGACGGCTTCGATGCGGCGTTGGCGGTCGGCGTGTTCACGCATGGGCACGTGCCGCTGGAGAATCTTGCGCTTGCGCTCTCCCTCGTGCGCAGCGGCGGAATCCTGGGCGTGGTCTTGCGCGACGATCTCGCCTCGGGCGCCACGTTCGATCTGGTGTCACGTCAGCTCCACGCCAGGCAGGTCGGGCAGGAGACGATCGGAACATTCGACGGGGTGCCCATGCGGCTCTTCGCCTGGCATCGCCTCCCCGATGCCTGAACCGATGGGGCGCCGGATGCCGAGCAGGACAAGGCGACCAGCGTCGTTGGATAGGCGTCGTCGCCATGCCGGTGCGTAGCGCCGCGGCCGACCAGTCGCTGCTGCCGATCTATCTGTGCTGTCTGGCGTTCGGGCTCCAGGCCGGGACGGGCATGCCGCTGATTCCCCTCGGGCTCGAGCAGCAAGGCGTCGACAGGTTCACGATCGGCATCGTCAGCTCTGCTTGGGGTCTCGGGATGCTCGCCACGGCATCGCGCGTCCCCGCACTGGCGGAACAGCTCGGCGCGGTGCCCCTGATCTGCGCCGGCACCTTGGCTAATTCGGCAATCTGCGTGGCGTTGGCCCACACTGAAGGTGTCACCCTATGGTTCGTGCTGGCATTCCTCTCGGGCAGCCTCGGGGCGGTTCCCTGGGTGGTGAGCGAAACCTGGATCAATCTGGTGGTCGAGGAGAGCCGCCGCGGACGCGTCGTCGCGCTCTACGCGACCATGGTCGCGCTCGGCCTGGCCGGGGGCCCGCTCGTGCTGCAACTGGTGGGTGTCTACGGGCCGCGGCCTTTCCTGCTGGCAGCCGCCCTCGGCATTCCGGTCGTCCTGCCCTTGCTGCTGTTCGTCCGGCGTGCGCCGAGCATCCAGCCGAGCGAGCACGGCAGCGTCGCTGGCTACCTGCTGCTTGCGCCGGTGATCCTGCTGGCGGGCATGACGAGCGGCCTGGGCGAGCAAGCCGCCATGGCCTTCCTGCCGATCTTCGCTCTCGATTCCGGCGTGTCGGCTCAGACGGGCGCCACTTGGCTGTCGGCCTTCGTGATCGGCAATCTCGCGCTGCAATGGCCGATCGGCTGGATGGCCGACCATGTCGACCGCCGGCTGCTGCTGGCGGGCTGCGCGGCGGCGAGCGCACTGCTGGCCGGTTTGGTCGCCGCGATCGATCCTCGCGACGCCATCGTCTTCCTCGTGCTGATGTTATGGGGAGGTGCGTCGTTCGGAATCTATACGGTCGGCTTGGCGCTGCTCGGCCAGAAATTCAGCCGCGGCGACATGGTGCGAGCCAATGCAGCATTCGCCATGGTCTACACGCTAGGCGGCCTGATCGGCCGGCCGACGGCAGGCGCCGCCATGGATGCTTTCAGCCGCGTGGGCCTGCCACTCACCGTCGCCGTGTTCTATCTCCTCGCCGCACTTGCCGCGCTGTTGGCGTTCCAACGGCGCGAGCGATGATCGCGTGCCGTTGGGCATCCATCAAAGGGCCGTAGCGAACGACCGTCACCCCGGCGTCAGCGGGCGTTCGCGGAACCACAGGAGTTTCCCGCGGATCGTGCCGAAACCGGTCTGCGCCTCCAGGCGGCCGGGGTAGCGGATCTGGCTCTGGTCGAAGCGGGCCAGCCAGATCGTGATCGGCCTCTCCCGCTCGGCCTCCGCTTCCTTGGGCGCCTCGTCGAATTCGCCGGACACGCGCTTGGTGTAGATCTGGCACACCAGCACATCGCCCTGTGCGCCGGGGATACCGCTGGCGGCGGCCGGCTCGGTCCGGAGCTTGTGCAACATCACGTTGACGCGGCGCTTGCCGTCATTGACGGGCAGCGTTCGATCGCAGGCGCCGTCGCCGGCAAAACCCACCGTGAGCGCCGCCGACAGCGGATCGAGCGAGCCGATTCGGTCACCGTCCGGGATGGTCTGCCAGGGTTGCGGTTTCCAAGGTGGGTTATGGGTTTCCTCGACCTTGCCGCCAGCACCGTACTTGACGAGCCAGGTGCGCGGCTTGTCGCTGACCACGATGGAGAGCGAGCCGGCGGTCGGCTGCGCCCCGTGCGGCGAGAAGCCGCCCCACGCCCGGTTGCGGCCCTGGTAGTTCATGGTCACGGCACGCAGCATGCCTTCCTTGAAGGTGCTGGTTTCGACATCGTAGGTCGTGCCGTTGAAACGAGCGGTGACATCGATGCGAAAGCCCGAAACGCCCGCGAAGGTGATCTCGTAGCCGATCTCGACCTGGCGGGCGTCCTGGCCGCTCGCCGCGGCTGGCGCCGACACGCCGAGGGCAATCGCCAAGAAGGCCCTACGAAAACTCATGATTTCCCTCACGATAGGGGGGCTTACTAACGCCTCGCCGGCACGATAGAAGGCCGGCTCCCGCTGCGCCATCCACGCCGGTTCAGCCCACCCGCACTCATTCGGTTCATGTCGCCTCCCGCCAGCGCTCGCGTTCCCAAGCTCGGCTTCAGACGCACCTGGGCCGTGCTGACCATATTGGGCCGGCATTTGTGGCCAAAGGGTGAAGCTGTTCTGCGCGCCCGGGTGGTCGCTGCCGTCGGTCTGCTGGTCGCGGCCAAGCTCACCAACGTCTATGTGCCGATTCTCTACAAGCAGGCGGTCGATGCGCTGGGCGACGGGGCCGCCAAGGCGGTCGCCGTACCGATCGCGCTGATCGTGGCCTACGGCTTGGCACGGGTGCTGGCGCAGGCTTTCGGCGAGACCCGCGATGCCATCTTCGCGCCGGTGTCGCAGCGCGCCATCCGCAATCTCGCCCTCGAGGTGTTCGGTCATCTCCACGCTCTGTCGTTGCGCTACCACCTCGAGCGGCAGACCGGCGGGCTGAGCCGAGTCATCGAGCGCGGCACGACCGGCATGGAATTCCTGATCCGCTTCACGACCTTCAACATCCTGCCGACCCTGTTCGAGATCACCCTGGTCGGCATCATCCTGTGGAGCCTCTACGACTGGCGCTTCTCGGCCGTGACGCTGGGCGTCGTGTTCGGCTACATCGTGTTCTCGATCGTGCTGTCGGAATGGCGCATCAAGTTCGTGCGCCGCATGAACGAGGCCGACACCGAGGCCAATGCCAAGGCGATCGACAGCCTGCTGAACTACGAGACCGTGAAGTATTTCGGCAACGAGGCGCACGAGGCACGCCGTTTCGATGTCGGCCGGCGGCGCTACGAGACGGCGGCCATCCGCTCGAGCCGCACCCTCTCGCTGCTCAATGTCGGCCAGGGCGCCATCATCTCGACCGGCCTGGTCGCGGTGATGGCGCTGGCTGGCCAAGGCGTGGTGCAAGGCACCATGACTCTCGGCGATTTCGTGGCAGTCAACGCCTTCCTGATCCAGCTCTACATGCCGCTCAACATGCTGGGCTTCGCCTACCGCGAGATCAGGAACGCGCTGGTCAACATGGAGAAGATGTTCGGCCTGCTCGATGTCGAGGCCGAGATTGCCGACAAGCCCGGCGCACCGCCGTTGAAGGTGAGCGGCGGCGAGATCGTCTTCGACCATGTCGATTTCCACTACGAGAAGGCGCGGCCGATCCTGCACGACATCAGCTTTCGCGTCGCCCCTGGCGACACGGTGGCGATCGTGGGCTCGAGCGGCGCCGGCAAGTCGACGATCTCGCGGATTCTCTATCGCTTCTACGACGTCGCCGCGGGCGGCGTGCGGATCGACGGCCAGGACATCCGCGACGTCACCCAGGCGAGCCTGCGCGCGGCGATCGGCGTGGTGCCGCAGGACACCGTGCTGTTCAACGATACGATCTACTACAACATCGCTTACGGCCGGACCGATGCCACCCGTGAGGAGGTCGAGCAGGCGGCGCGCCTGGCGCGTATCCACGATTTCATCGTGGCTCTGCCGCAAGGTTACGAGGCGACCGTGGGCGAGCGTGGCCTGAAACTGTCGGGCGGCGAGAAGCAGCGCGTGGCGATCGCTCGGACCATCTTGAAGAATCCGCACATCCTGCTGTTCGACGAGGCGACCAGCGCACTCGACACACGGACCGAGCAGGAAATCCAGCGCTCGCTCGAGGAGGTATCGCGCGGGCGGACGACGCTGATCATCGCCCATCGGCTGTCGACCATCGTCAATGCCGACGAGATCGTCGTGCTCGATCGCGGCCGGGTCGCCGAACGCGGCCGTCACGGCGAGCTGATGGCGAAGAACGGTCTCTATGCCGACATGTGGCGGCGCCAGCAGGAGGCCGCGGCCGCGGCGGAGCGACGGCACGACACCGACCCGGATCCGCCCTCGTTCCGGGCCGAGGGGCATCTGCGTGTCGCCGAGTAGCACCGTCTCGGCCGGTCCCTGGCGCTCTCTGATCCCCGTCTTCGCCGCCTGTGCCGCCATCGGATTGCAGGCCGGGGTGGCGATGCCCCTGGTGCCGCTGGCGCTGGAACGCCAGGGCGCCGACAAGCTCACCATCGGCATCGTCGCGGCTGCCTGGGGGATCGGCATGCTGGCCACCGCCGGCCATATCCCGCGCCTCGCCGCTCGTTTCGGCGCCGTCCCGTTCATCTTTGCTGCCGTGGTCGCCGGCTCGGCGATCACCATGGCCTACACCCTGACCGAGAGCCCGGCGGTGTGGTTCGTTCTCAGTCTGCTGCACGGCGCGACAGGCGGTGTGCCGTGGATCGTGAGCGAGATCTGGATGAACGTCGTCGTCGAGGAAAGCCGACGTGGCCGGGTGATGGGCATCTATTCAACGCTGGTGGCACTCGGCATCGCCCTCGGGCCGTTCGTTCTGCAGATCGTCGGCATCTACGGGCCGGTTCCCTTCGTCACCACCGCCGTTCTCGCCTTGCTGGTGGCGGCGCCCCTGCTGCCCTATTGGAAGACAGCGCCGGCGATCGAGCATGCCGACGACAGCGGATATGTGACCGTGGTGGCAACGGCGCCGCTTGCCATGCTGGCGGCCTTCGCTTGCGGCTTGGGCGAGAACGTCGCCTTCAGCTTTCTGCCGGTCTATGCCGTGGGTGCCGGCGTCTCGGCCGAGACCGGCGCGCTCTGGCTGTCGGCTTTCGTGCTGGGCAACGTGATCCTGCAGTGGCCGATCGGCTGGATGGCCGATCGGTTCGACCGGCGCCTGGTGCTGGCGGGCTGCACGCTGGTGAGCACGTTCCTGGTCGTGCTTCTCACCGTGGTTTCGGCCAAGTCGGTGACGGTGATCGCCGTCATCATGCTGTGGGGCGGCGTGTCGTTCGCGATCTACCCCGTCGGATTGGCCTTGCTCGGCCAGCGCTTCGTGGGCGGCGACATCGCCCGCGCCAACACCGCCTTCAGCATGCTCTACATCCTGGGCGGGCTGGTCGGCCGGCCGCTCACCGGCGCGGCCATGGACGCTATCGGCGATCCCGGGCTCGGGATGACACTCGCCGTTTTCTACGCCATTGCCGCCGTCGCCGCCCTGCTGGCCTTCCATCGACGTGGCTGATAATCCTCGATCGATGATCGCCATGGCTGCACAGACGGACCGATCGGCCGATCCGCTCCTGGCACCCTTGCTGGCCGGAGACCGCCGGGCGCTGGCGCAGGCCATCACCCTGATCGAATCGACGCGGTCCGATCATCGCGAGCGCGCCGACGCGCTGCTCGCGGGACTGCTGCCGCACACCGGCAAGTCGGTGCGCCTCGGCATCACCGGCGTCCCGGGCGTTGGCAAGTCGACCTTCATCGAGCGATTCGGCCTTTCCCTGATCGAGCGTGGCCGCTCGCTCGCCGTGCTGGCGATCGATCCCTCGTCCAAGCGCGGCGGCGGCTCGATCCTGGGCGACAAGACACGCATGGAGGCGCTGTCGCGGAACCAGGGCGCCTTCATTCGGCCGTCGCCGGCCGGCACCACCCTGGGCGGCGTGGCGCGGCGCACGCGCGAGACCATGGTGCTGGTCGAGGCGGCAGGTTTCGACACCGTGATCGTCGAGACGGTGGGCGTCGGCCAGTCGGAAACCGCCGTCGCCGACATGGTCGACATGTTCATCGTGCTGCTGCTGCCGGCGGGTGGCGACGATCTTCAGGGCATCAAGCGCGGGGTGATCGAGCTCGCCGATCTGATCGTGGTCAACAAGGCCGACGGCGACCTCAAGACGACGGCGCAGCGCTCGGCCAGCGACTATCAGCATGCGCTGCGCATGCTGCGCTCGCCGACCGTCGGCTGGACGCCCGAGGTGACGACCTGCTCGGCCCTTTCGGGCGAGGGGGTCGTCGGGGTCTGGGCCACGGTCGGGCGCTTCCTGCAGGCGGTGGGAGAGAAGGGGCTGGCGCGGCGGCGCGCCGAGCAGGCACGCGCCTGGATGTGGAGCGAGGTCGGCGAGACCTTGCTGGCCGAATTGCGTCACCATCCGGAGGTGAAGAAGCTGGTGCCTGGCCTCGAGCGCGAGGTCGAGGCCGCCCGCACGACACCCGCCGCTGCGGCACGTCTCATGCTAAAGGCATTCCATGGTCGCTAAGTCCTTCGTCGACAAGGCTCGCCGGGCCGTCGCCGCTTCGGAGCTGCCGTTCTGGAAGCGCAAGGGACTGGCGCAGATGTCGAAAACCGAGTGGGAATCGCTGTGCGACGGCTGCGGCATGTGCTGCACCAACAAGCTGGAGTACGAGGGCACCGGCGAAATCGTGCAGACCGACACCTGCTGCAAGCTGCTCGACCCCAGGACGGCGCGCTGCCGGGATTACAAGAACCGCAAGAAGATCGTACCGGACTGCATCAAGCTCACCCCAAAGGTGGTGGCCCGGATGGACTGGCTACCCAAGACCTGCGCGTACCGCCTGGTCCATTTCGGGCAGGACCTCTACTGGTGGCATCCCCTGATCTCCGGCGATCCGGAAACCGTGCACCAGGCGGGAATCTCGGCCCGCGGCCGGGTGATCCCCGAGGACCAGGTCGAGGATATCAGCGAGCGGGTCGTCGACTGGACGCCTTGACGGGCCTGCCTCCGGCCCGTAAAAAGCCGACCTTCCCGCCCACCGGCGGGATCGTTTTTTAGCGGATATCGCCATGCCCCGTCGTTGCGCCCTGTCGGGCAAAGCCGTGCAGTACGGCAACAATGTCAGCCACGCCAACAACAAGTCGCGGCGTCGCTTCATGTCGAACCTGCAGGTTGCTTCCGTCCTGTCGGACGCGCTCGGCCATACCGTGCGCCTGCGTCTGACGCCGCGCGGCATCAAGACCATCGAGCACAATGGCGGCATCGATTCGTACTTGCTGGGCACCAACGACAGTAAGCTCACCAGCGAGATGCTCACGCTGAAGCGCCGCGTCGTGTCGGCCAAGGCCAAGAAGGACGCCAAGGCGGCCGCGGCGGCCTAAGCACCTCACGTTTTCCTCCCCTGTAATCGGGGGAGGTGGCCCGACGGGCCGGAGGGGGAGAGCCACAGTCGCGCTTCCTCCAAACTTGACGTCGGAACTTCAAGCATCTCGATTGGGGCCTTCCCCCTCCGCCCCGTATGACGGGGCACCTCCCCCGTTTGACGGGGGAGGAGGCAAGAGTCACGGCGGTGCCAGCTCGAACATCATCAGGATGTTGCGCTGGAGCGGATTGAAATTGTCGTCCGAGATCAGCCACAGCAGGGTTTCGCCGTTGCGGCCCTTGCCCGCTGCGAGGCCTTCGAGATTGTCCACGGCATAGGGTGAGGCGAGGCGCGCCAGCTCTTGCGGGCGCACGATGCCGCCGGAGTCCAGGTCTGCCGCCTCGAAGCGCATGATGCGGCAGCGCACGCCGCGGGCGAAGTCGAAGGCCCGCTCCAGTGTGACGAACGAGCCGTCGGGCAGACGGGTGATCGCCGTCGGGTAGAATTCGGGGATGGTCGGATAGTCGAAGGCGCGCCACCGGTACCGGCCGTCCGGCTCGCGACTGCCGACCCAGCCCGCGACGGCGTCGGGGCGCGGTCGGTAGGTCTCGCTGATGGCGACCACCCGGCCGTCGGCGAGGGCAGTCATCGCCTCTATGCCGCCGTTTGCCGGCAGGTCCGCGATCCCGGGTGGTCCCTCGACCAGGGTCGGGACGCTCTGGAGATCGGGATAGCGCCAGATGCGATGGTTGCGCTCGAACGCCACCAGCCACGAGCCGTCTGGCAGGCGGGCCATCGATTCGGCGTCCGCCTCCTCCTTGCTGTGGATCGGCTTGCCGTCTCGGTCGCGGAGCTGGCCGATCCGTGCGCTGCTCAGTCCGACGAGGTTTCCTTTGCCGTCATAGTCGATCGTCGCCGTGAGCCACGCGCCAACGTCGGATATCGAGGTCAGCGTCTTGCCGTCGGCCGAGACATCGAGGTCGGACCAGCCGCCGAAGCTCGCGGAGTTGGCGGTCATGGCGACGCCGCCGCGCCAGATCAGCCGGCCGAGCCGGGTCGCGTCGGGGTCGTCGATCTTGAACGGCAGCGTGGCGCTGCGGATTTCGATCGGCTGTTCCTGCGCGCTCGCTGGCGGCGGCGAGACGCCGGCGCAGGCGCTGATCAGCAGGCAGAAGGCCAGCAATGGACGGGCGAAGGCCTGCAGGGCCCGTCCGGTGGTCATGGTGCGATCGCAGTCAGGCAGCGCGCTTGCCGGACTTGGTGCCGGGTTTGGCGCTGCCGCCGCCCCGCGGGCCGCGCTGGCCCCGGCCAGCCCGCTTGTCCTTGTCGTCTTCCTCGTCGAACAGCGAGGCGAGTTGCTCCATCATCGTTCCGCCCAGCTGGTCGGCGTCGACGATGGTGACGGCGCGGCGATAGTAGCGCGTGACGTCGTGGCCGATGCCGATGGCGATCAGCTCGATCGACGAGCGCGTCTCGATCCAGTCGATGACGTCGCGCAGATGGCGCTCGAGGTAGTTGCCCGGGTTCACTGACAGCGTCGAATCGTCGACCGGTGCGCCGTCGGAGATCACCATCAGGATCTTGCGCTCCTCGGGGCGCGGCAGCAGGCGGTTGTGCGCCCACAACAGCGCCTCGCCATCGATGTTCTCCTTGAGGATGCCTTCGCGCAGCATCAGGCCGAGGCTCTTGCGTGCCCGCCGCCATGGCGCATCCGCCGGCTTGTAGATGATGTGGCGCAGGTCGTTGAGGCGACCCGGATTGGCCGGCTTGCCGGCGGCGAGCCACTGCTCGCGGCTCTGGCCGCCCTTCCACGCGCGCGTCGTGAAGCCAAGGATCTCGACCTTGACGCCGCAGCGCTCCAGCGTGCGCGCCAGGATGTCGGCGCTCATCGCCGCCACGGTGATCGGCCGCCCGCGCATCGATCCCGAATTGTCGATCAGCAGCGACACCACGGTATCGCGGAAGTTGGTGTCCCTCTCCTTCTTGAAGGAGAGCGCGTGCATCGGATTGGCGACGATGCGCGCCAAGCGCGCCGCATCGAGCGTGCCCTCGTCGAGGTCGAATTCCCAGGACCGGTTCTGCTGCGCCATCAACCGGCGCTGCAGGCGGTTGGCGAGCTTGCCGATGACACCCTGCAGGTGGGAGAGTTGCTGGTCGAGATGATTGCGCAGCCGGCCGAGTTCCTCGGCGTCGCAAAGCTGGTCGGCGTCGACGACCTCGTCGAACTTCACCGTGTAGGGATGATATTGCTGGCCGAACGGCTCGTTCGACAGCGCACCCGGCGGCAGCCACGGACGCTCGGCACGGCCTGGCTCCTCCTCGTCGCCGGCTCCCATCTGCATCTCGGTCTGCGCCTGGTCGGCGACAGTCTCGGAGGCGTCGTCCTGCTCGGAGGCGTCCTCGGTCTCTTCGCCCTGCGCGCCGTAGCCCTGGGTCTCGCTCGAATCGCTCTGATCGTCGCCGGTCTCGTTGGACTGGCCGTCGGCGTTCTCCTGGTCCTGCGAGTCCTCGGGGTCCTCGTCCTGCAGGTCGGCCGATTCGTCGCCGAGCTTGAGATCGCGGATCAACTGGCGGGCGGCGCGGGCGAAGGATTCCTGGTTGGTCAAGGAGTCGCGCAGCTTCTGGAAGTCGCGGCCTGCGGCCGACTCGATGTCGGCGCGCCACATGTCGACCATCGCCTTGGCCGACTCGGGGGGCGCGGCGCCGAGCAACTGCTCGCGGGCAATCAGGCCGATCACGTCGGCGATCGGCGCGTCGTCCTTGGACTTGATGCGGGCATGGCCGCGCTGGTCGGAACGCTGTCGCCACAAGGCGGAGAGGTTGTCGGCGACGCCGACCATGCGCCGTGCCCCCAACGCCTCGACGCGAACCTGCTCGACCGCCTCGAAGATCGCGCGCGCGGTCTCGCCGCGCGGCACGCGACGCAGGTGCGTCTTGCGGTCGTGGTGGCGCAGCTTGAGCGCCATCGAATCGGCCTCGCCGCGCACCCGGCTGACATCCTCGACCGGCAGGTCGCGCGCCGGCACCGTGATGCGCGCTTCGCTGCCCAGCAGCGAGCCGCCGTCCGGCACGAACGAGACGTTCACTTCCTTGCGCGAAACCGCCCGCATGGTGGTGGCGGTGACACGACGGAACTCCTCGAGCGGAGTGGTATCCTTGGCCATCGAGGGCCGTCCTCTCAGTGCAGCTTGCCGCCCTTGCCGCTCGAAGCCGGCAATTCCTTGCCGAAGCAGCGCTGATAGTATTCGGCGAGCGTGCTGCGCTCGACCTCGTCGCACTTGTTGAGGAAGGTCAGGCGGAAGGCGAAGCCGACATCGCCGCCGAAGATGCGCGCATTCTCCGCCCAGGTGATGACGGTACGCGGCGACATCACGGTCGAGATGTCTCCGGCGATGAAGCCGGCCCGCGTCAGGTCGGCGAGCGCCACCATGGCCGAGACGATCTTGCGGCCCTCGTCATTGTCGTACATCGGCGTCTTGGCGAGGACGATGCCGACTTCCTGGTCGTGCGGCAGGTAGTTCAGCGTGGTCACGATCGACCAGCGGTCCATCTGGCCCTGATTGATCTGCTGCGTGCCGTGATAGAGGCCGGTCGTGTCGCCGAGGCCAACCGTGTTCGCGGTCGAGAACAGCCGGAACGACGGGTGCGGGCGGATCACCTTGTTCTGGTCGAGCAGGGTGAGCTTGCCCTCGACCTCGAGCACGCGCTGGATGACGAACATGACGTCGGCGCGGCCGGCGTCGTACTCGTCGAACACCAGCGCCGTCGGGTTCTGCAACGCCCACGGCAGGATGCCCTCGCGAAACTCGGTGACCTGCTTGCCGTCGCGCAGCACGATCGCGTCCTTGCCGATCAGGTCGATACGGGAAATGTGGCTGTCGAGATTGACGCGCACGCACGGCCAGTTGAGGCGCGCCGCGACCTGCTCGATATGGGTCGACTTGCCGGTGCCGTGATAGCCCTGCACCATGACACGTCGGTTGTGCGCGAAGCCGGCGAGGATCGCCATCGTCGTGTCGGAATCGAAGAGGTAAGCGTCGTCGACTTCCGGCACATGCTCGGTGGCCGCGCTGAAAGCCGGCACCTCCATATCGGTGTCAATGCCGAAAACCTGACGCGCAGAGACCTTGATATCCGGGATGCCCGACACGTTCTCGCGGGCCGCTGTCGTCGTAGAAGCCATCACATGTCCTAAATACAAAGCCCGCCAGATTGCGGGCTAAAACTCATAGTCGCAGGCCAGATTGTGTGCTGCAAGCGACCAATTCGCACGGCGGCCCCAAGCAGGGCTCATCACTCGACCGGAAGACGCTCCGACGACCGCAATGTGGAATAGGCGGCGTTGATCTGTTTCAGCTTCTCCTCGGCCTCGCGCGCGCCGCCATTGGCGTCGGGATGGTGCAGCTTCACCAGTTCCTTGTAGCGAGATTTCACATCCGCCTGGGTGAGCGGCCACGAAAGATCGAGCACGCCCAAGGCCTTACGCTCATCCGGCGTCAGTTGCTCCCAGCCATCGCTGGGCGCTTGATAGCGCTCCTCGAGGCCGGCATGGCTGGCCAGATCGAACGGATCGAGAATATGCACGTGCGGCCCGTTGGGGCGCCGCCCGCCGAGTGGCCAGACAGGCCGGCGCCATGTCGTATCGGCGCGGATATGGGCCTCGATCTGCTCGGCATCGAGGCCGGCGAAATAGTCCCACTTGCTGTTGTATTCGCGGACATGCGCCAGACAGAACCAGCGGTACTCGTTCAGGCGGTCGCGCGCCCGTGGCGCGCGGTAGTCGCCGGCCAGCCGACAGCCTGGTGCCTCGCAGACTCGCTGATGCGACTGCGCGCCATCGGTCGCTGTCAGGGGTTTCGCTCGCCGCCGGGGCATCGAGCTAATATGTGTTCAACGGTTTGGTCGGGCAAGTGAGGTGAGCGATGGGCACTGTCGCGAAGGCAATTGACAACAAGCTCCGGATGGCATTCGCGCCGGCGAGGCTCGCCATCGAGGACGAGTCGTCGCGCCACCGTGGCCACGCCGGCTGGCGCGACGGGGGCGAGTCCCATTTCAAGGTCGAGATCGTGTCGCAGGCCTTCGCCGGCCACAGCCGCGTCGCCCGCCAGCGCCTCGTCTATGCCACCCTGAAAGACGAATTCGCCGCCGGCCTGCACGCGCTTGCGCTCACGACGTTGACGCCGGAAGAGGACGCGAAGCGCGCGGATTAGCTTGCCTCCCCCGTCTCACGGCTAGGGAGTGGACACATCTCGAATTCCTCCCCCGTAATCGGGGGAGGTGCCCCCGCAGGGGGCGGAGGGGGAAAGCGACAATCGAGATCCCTCCGATTCCGACGTCGGAATCCGAAACATCTCGACTGCGGCCTTCCCCCTCCGCCCCGCATGACGGCGCACCTCCCCTGGTTACGGGGGAGGAGGAAAGATCACCCGCCCTCGAATTCGACTTCCTTGCCGGCTGCGGCAGCCCGTACTGCTTCGGCGTCGGGGCCGGTGTAGTAGTCGGGCGCCCAGCGCTTGACCACCGGACCGTCGGCCGCCCAGGCGTGGCAGGTGTCGATGACATAGGGCTTGCGCTTGGGCTCGGTCGGATGGCTCGTCGTCGCGCCCTTCGCCTGGCGTTGGCGATGGGCCTCGTTCAGGGCGCGCGCTCGGCCCGACGACATGGTCTGATAGGCCGTGGTCGCCACCGGACCGAGCAGCTCGACGATGTGGGTGCAGCCATGCACGCCGCCCAGGCGGGCGCGCACCTCGCGATGGAAGCCGCTGCCGATACGAAGACCGATCAGCTTCTTGAAGTCGGGCGTGACATTGCCGCAGATCGGGTAGGGCGACTGGTCGGTCGCTGCTTCGACGTCGACGATCGTGTAGCGCGTGTCGAGGGTGAGGCGGATCGACATCTCGTGGATGAGATCGCCCGGCTTCATCCGGCCGCGCCATTCGCTCGAGTGCTCGTAGCTCTTCTCGTCGGTGATGTAGCCTTCGATGTCCCACAGCCCATCCTCGCGGAAGAAGCCCTGGCAGGTGACGCGGCGCGTATGCAGATGCTGTCGCCCGACTGGCGGCGATAGCGGCATGGTTTGTCCTCTCGGAGACGGGGATGGTGGTCGATCAGCCGGCTTGTATGTCGATTGGCGGCATGACGCGCAACTCGGCAATACGCGTGCCTTCGCGCTTCAGAATTTCGAACCGGAACCCGTAAAAGGCGTAGGTCTGGCCGACCTCGGGGATGCGACGCGCCTCGTGCAGGACCAGGCCGGCAATGGTGATGGCGACGTCCTCCGGCAGGCCCCAGCCGAAAGCGCGGTTGAGGTCGCGGATCGGCACGTCGCCGCGGCACACCACGCTGCCGTCCTCGCGCGGGACGATGCCGCGCTTTATGGCGTCGTGCTCGTCCTCGATATCGCCGGTGATCTCCTCGATGATATCCTCGAGGGTCACGATGCCGCGCAGCGCGCCATACTCGTCGACCACGATGGCGAAATGCTCGTGCCGGGCTCGAAAAGCCTGCAACTGGTCGAACAGGATGGTCGATTCGGGGATGAACCAGGACGCCGTCATGACACTGTCGATCTTGACGCCCTCCGTGCCGCCGGCTGCCTTGACGGCGCGGAACAGATCCTTGGCGTGGACGACGCCCACGACGTTGTCGGGCTCGCCGCGATAGACGGGGATGCGCGTATAGGGCGAGGCCAGCATCTCGTTGACGATGGTATCGATCGGCTGGTCGGCATCGATCAGGACCACGGCACTGCGGTGGGTCATGACATCGGCCACGGTATGCTCGCCGAGGTCGAGCACCGACCGCAGCATGGCCTTCTCGGCGGGCGCCGCCTCGTCGGTCAGGTCCTGGCCGTGCAATTCGATGGCGCCGCGCAGCACGTCGGCGTGTTCCTCGAAATCCGGCGTTCGGTCGACGCGGACGCCCAGGAAACCGAGAAAGACGCGCGAGATCCAGGCAACGGCACGCGCCGGCGGACCCAGGATGGCCAATGTGACCACGATCGACGGCGCCAGCGTCAGGGCGACGCGATCGGCGCGCAGCAAAGCCCAGGTCTTGGGCATGACCTCGGCGAAAATCACCACCAGAATGCCGACGATGATCGTGGCATAGACCACGCCTGCTGCACCGAAGATCGCGGTCAGCACGGCCGTGGTGAGGGCGGCCGACAGGATGTTGACCACGCTGTTGCCGAGCAGCACGGCGCTCACCGCCTCGTCCTTGCGGTCGAGCAGGTTGTTCACGATCGCTGCCCGCCGGTTGCCCTGCTGGGCCAATCGATGCATGCGCGGCCGCGAGGTGCCGGTCACCGCCGTCTCGGCGGCCGACATATAGGCGCCGAGGCCCAGGCAAATCAGCACCAGGGGAGCGGCGATCGCGATCGGCAGGTCGAGTTGGAGCTCGGCTTCCATGCGGGCTCAGGCGGCGATTGCGTCGTCGAGCAGACCGTGCAGGAGCTTTTCGTCGACGTCGCGTGAGACGAAGGTCTTGCCGATGCCGCGCGCCAGCACGAAGGTCAGCTTGCCGGCCTCGGCCTTCTTGTCGCCGCGCATATGCTCGATCAGGCGTGCGGCCTGCCAATCGCGCCGGTTACCGCCGCCGATGGCGCGCAGCCGCACGGGCAGGCCAACGGCGGCGAGATGCCGGCGGACGCGCTCGGCGTCGGCTGTCGGGCATATCCCAAGTCGGGCCGACAGGTCGAACGCCAGGGCCATGCCGGCGGCGACCGCCTCGCCATGCAGCAAGTCCGGCCCGAAACCGGTCTCCGCCTCCAGCGCATGGCCAAACGTGTGGCCGAGATTGAGCAGGGCCCTGAGGTCGGTGGTCTCGCGTTCGTCGGCGGCGACGATGCGGGCTTTGGCAAGACAGCTTTGCTCGATCGCATAGCTGCGGCGGGCCGCGTCGCCGGCCAGCAAGGCCGCGCCGTTTTCCTCGCACCAGGTGAAGAAATCGGGTTCGTCGATCAGCCCGTACTTGGCGACCTCGGCGTAGCCCGCCAGCAACTCGCGGCGCGGCAGGGTGTCGAGCATGTCGGTGTCGATCACGACGAGGCGTGGCTGGTAGAAGGCGCCGACCAGGTTCTTGCCGTGGCGTGTGTTGATGCCGGTCTTGCCGCCTACCGAGGAGTCGACCTGGGCGAGCAGGGTTGTCGGGACCTGAATGAAATCGACGCCGCGCAGCAGGACGGCGGCAGCGAAGCCGGTGAGGTCGCCGACGACGCCGCCGCCCAGCGCCACCAGCGTGGTCTTGCGGTCAGGCCGGTGATCGAGCAGGTCGTTCATCAGGCGGCCGAAAGCGGCGAATTCCTTGCTGCTCTCGCCGGCTGGCACGGTGAGGGCGCGCGTTCGCACGCCGGTCTTCTCGAAGGCGGCGGCGAGCCGGGCGGCATAAAGCGGCGCCACGGTCTCGTCGCTGACGATGATGACGCGCGGTGCGGCAAGAAGTCCGCTCGCGAGCTCGCCTGTCCGGTCGAGCAGGCCGGGGCCGATCGCGATGTCGTAGGCGCGTCCGGCAAGATCGACCCGGATTGTACGCCGACCCTTTCCCGCCGCTTCGGTAGGCGCGTTCATGCCGGGGTTTTCGCCTGCATCGCCTCGAGATGGAGGCGGAGCGCGTCGAGCACCTGCTGGGTCGTGCGGTCGGCCGGCTGGGCGGTCGATTCGACCACGATGTCGGCTTCGGCATAGATCGGATAGCGCTGGGTCATGAGGCGGCCGAGTATCTCCCTGGGGTCGCCCTGGTTCAGCAGCGGCCGATGTCCGCGCTTCTTCACCCGGTCGAATAGCACGTCGAGATCGGCGCGCAGCCAAACGGTTATGGCCTTAGCACGCATCAGAGCCCGCGTATCGGCGTCGATGTAGGCACCGCCGCCAGTCGACAGGACATGCGCGGGTCGATCGAGCAGACGGGCGATGACGCGGCGCTCCCCGGCTCGGAAGTCGGCTTCGCCGTACTTAGCGAAGATTTCGGGAATCGAGCAGCCGGCCGCGCGCTCGATCTCGTCATCGGCGTCGATGAAGGGCAAGCCGAGACGTACGGCCAAGCGCTTACCGATGGCACTCTTGCCGGCGCCCATCAGGCCGACGAGGGCCACGGTGCGCGGCAACGACAGGGGGATTGAAGCGTCCATGACGAGCTGCCGAGAGGATGTCGCCCATTCCGGCGGCTGTTTCAAGCCGACCCGAAATCGCAGTCGACGGCGGGAACACATCGCCTGCTCCTCCCCCGTTGTCGGCGAGGGAGTGGACATGTCTCAAGTCCTCCCTGTGGCGCTGTAAACAGCGCCTGATCGAGGGAGGCGCCCCCGCAGGGGGCGGAGGGGGGGCCACAGTCGAGATTTCTCCGACTCTGACGTCGGAATCGGAGCCACCTTGGTCTTCGGCCTTCCCCCGCCCCGTATGACGGGCCCCCTGCCCATAGGCGTTAAGTTAAGGCGGAAAGCTCAACACAGTCCTCATCCTAAGGAGGCCGCGAAGCGGCCGTCTCGAAGGATGGGCCGCACCGGAAGTCGTTGAAAAAGTGGTGTCCCAGCACCCTCTCTGTTGCCGACAAGGGGCGAAGGTTACTTCGCCCTATTCGAGACGCGGCCCTCCGACCCGATTTCGATGACTTACAAGGGTGAGGATTCCGCTTAACTTGACGCTCATGGGGCACCTCCCCGATCAGGCATTGTTTACAGCGCCACAGGGGAAGGGGTTCGAGATGTGTGGGTGCCCTAACCCCGATTACGGGCAAGGCGAACTCGAGGAACACGTATCGTCCCCCTCCGACGATTGCCCGCTCAGTGGTCTCCGGAGTAGTTTGGCCGGGTCGTGCCGATGTTTCGTTCCAGAAGTCGCCTCAACGTCCCGGCCCTGAAGATCGGGCCGGCGATCGTCGTGATCGTCATCGGCCTGGTGATCGCCGGCCTCGTGGCATTGGCCGTCTTGGAGCCCAGGCCGGCGCTGCGTCACTATGAGGTGCCAGTCCCCAATGAACGCTTTGCGCGTTAGCCTGCTTCTCCTCGGCTTGGTCCTTGCCGCCGGCGCCGCGGAGGTGCCGGCGCAGGTTGCCAATTTCGACGATCGGCCGACCGGCTTCCTGACGGCGCGGATCGGCGGCATGCCGGCGGATGCTTGGAACGGCACCTCGCTTGCTACCGCCAAGCGCCTGGTGTCGGCACTGCCGGCGGCGCCGAGCAGCCGGGCGCTGCGTGACCTGCAGTTCAAGGTGCTGGTGAGCGAGCTTACCCCGCCACCTGCCGACGGCAGCCCCCCGCCCAGCCTGTTCATGCGGCGGGTCGAGAAGCTCGCCGCCATGGGCGAGGCCGAGAGCCTGAACGAGATGGTGCGCAATGCCGGTGCCTACGTCGATCCGGCGGCGGCGACCTATGTCGTCAATGCCCTGATGATGGCCGGCGAGCGTCAGGGTGCCTGCGCCATCGTGCGCAATTGGCAGCTCACCGAGCCGTTTGGCCAGCGGGCCGGTGCCGCCTGTCGCTATCTCGATGGCGAGACGGGGGCGCTCGCCGGCGTGTCGCTTGGCCAGGTCGACGGTCCGACGATGATGATCCTCGACATGACCCGGGCCCAGCCGCCGGCCAGTGTGCTGCGCAGCACGCAGCCACCGGTCATCCGGGCGCTGGTCGGCATGAAGAGCCTGCCGATCGCCACCCGGCTGGAGATCGGCGAGCGCGGCGAGGCGCTGGCCATCGTCGAGGCGACCCGGTTGAGCGACCTTTACCTCGAGGCGGTGAACGCGGGCGCGTCCTTGCCGCCGGCCATCGCCCGGCGGGCCCATCTGGTCGCGGTCGCGCGCGGCGCCGCGAACCCGCAGGAAGTGGTCAACTCGATCGCCTCGGTCTACGCCGACACGCGCGGCAGCCCGTTGTTCCCGACGGTGGCGCGCGCCAGCGCCGCCGGCCTGCTCAACCTGCCGGCCAAGCCGCAATTCGCCAGCGTAGCGCCCGAGGCGCTGCGCGCCTTCCTGTTGCTCGGCGACAAGAAGCAGGCCCAGACCTGGATGCGGCTGGCGGTCGCCGACGCCCACAACAATCCGCGGACCCTGAGCGCTCTCGACCGGCTGATGCCGCTCGCCGCGATCGCCGGCATCGACGATCCCAAGCGTCTGCCGCCGGCCGAGGTCAATCGCTGGTATGCGACGATCCGCCAGGACGATCCGGCGCGGGCGGCCGTGCGCGGCGCGCTGCTGCTCGAGCTGTTCCGCGCCACCGGCATCGACGTGCCGCCGGGGTCGACCGATCTGCCGGAAACGCCGCCGGCCGGCGTTCGCCTGGTCATGCCGGCGCCTGCCACGTTGCAGGCCTTGCAGGCCGCCGGTGCAGGTCGCCGCCGTGCCGAGGCCTCGCTTCTGGCATCGATTGCCGTTGGCGAGACGCCGCTCGCCGAGCTGCATCCCAGCGGCGTCGGCGCGATCGTGCGCGCGCTCCGCATGGCCGGAGAGGATCACGCGGCGCGCCTGTTCGGCATCGAGACGGCGATGGCCTACGGGCTGTGAACCGACCGTGAGGCAGAAGCCGCCGCAATTGTCGCGCGAAGCGCAGGCCTTCATCGAGATGCTGACGGCGGAACGGGGCGCCTCGCGCAACACCGAGACTGCCTACACCAACGACCTGCGCAATCTCGAGACCTTCCTGGCGCGGCGCAAGCAGAAGCCGACGACGGCGGATGCCGATGCGCTCCGCGCCTATCTGAAATCGCTCGACTATGTCGGCATGACGCCGCGCACCGTCGCGCGTCGCCTGTCGGTCATCCGCCAGCTCTTCCGCTTTCTGCTGGCCGAGCGCCTGCGCGAGGACGACCCGGCGAACGCACTCGATTCGCCGCGCCTCGGACGACCGTTGCCCAAGGTGCTGGCGCGCGACGAGGTCGACCGCTTGATCGAGGCAGCGCGTGCCAAGGGTGGCATCGATGGGGGTCGCATGACGACCTTGCTGGAGATTCTCTACGGCACGGGCCTTCGGGTGTCGGAGCTGGTGACCTTGCCGCTGGTTGCCGTGGAGCGCGATCCGACGATGCTGATCGTGCGCGGCAAGGGCGACAAGGAGCGCCTGGTGCCGCTCAGCGACCCGGCGCGCAGCGCGATTGCGTCGTGGCTGCACGTTCGGGCGGCGGCGCTGGCCGAGGGCGAAAGCTCGCGCTTCCTTTTTCCTTCGCGCGGCCGAACCGGTCACCTGACGCGCCAGCGCTTTGCCCAGCTCCTCAAGGAGGCGGCGCTCGGCGCCGGCATCGATCCGGCGCGCGTGTCGCCGCACGTGCTGCGCCATGCGTTCGCCAGCCATCTGCTCGCCGGCGGCGCCGACCTGCGCAGCGTGCAATTGATGCTGGGCCACGCCGACATTGCGACGACCCAGATCTATACCCATGTCCTGGACGAAAAGCTGCGATCCCTGGTGCAGGACAAGCATCCCTTGGCGCGGCGCCGACGCCGCACCCCGGCTGGTTGACAGGATTCCGGTGAAAGGCGACATCTGACCGCGAATGGCCACCTACCTCGACTTCGAGAAGCCGATCGACGATCTTGAGAGCAAGATTGCCGAGCTGCGGCACCTGCCGAATTCGGGCGATGTCGATATCGCCGAAGAGGTCATGCGCCTGCAGGACAAGGTGCAGAAGCAGATCCGCGCCACCTACGCCAAGCTGACGCCGTGGCAGCGCGTCCAGGTGGCGCGCCACGCCGATCGGCCACATGCCCAGCGCTACATCGATCGGCTGATCACCGACTATATGCCACTCGCCGGCGATCGCGCGTTCGGCGAGGACGCCGCTGTCGTGGGAGGCGTGGGCCGGCTTGGCGGCCGGGCTGTCGTCGTGCTGGGGCAGCAGAAAGGCGACGACACCGATTCACGCATCAAGCACAATTTCGGCATGGCGCGGCCGGAGGGCTATCGCAAGGCGCAACGCCTGATGAAGCTCGCCGACCGCTTCCGCTTGCCGGTGGTCACCCTGGTGGACACGCCCGGCGCCTATCCCGGCCTGGATGCCGAAGCCCGTGGCCAGGCCGAGGCGATCGCCAGCTCGATCGATACCTGCTTGTCGCTCGGGGTTCCCTTGGTCAGCGTGGTGATCGGCGAAGGCGGCTCGGGCGGTGCGCTCGCGCTCGCCTCGGCCGACCGCGTCTACATGCTGGAGAACTCGATCTATTCGGTGATCACGCCGGAAGGCTGCGCCTCGATCCTGTGGCGCGACAACGCCAACGCCAAGGAAGCCGCCGAGGCCATGAAGATGACGGCGGCGGATCTCAAGAAGCTCGAGGTGATCGACGACGTCATCCCCGAGCCGATGGGCGGTGCGCACCGCTCGCCCGACGAGACGATCGACGTCGTCGGCAAGGTGCTGACCGAAGCCGTGTCCGAGCTGGTCCAGCTCGATGCCGACACGCTGCGCGCCCGCCGCCAGGAAAAGTTCCTCGCCATGGGTAAGAAGGGCCTATAGGCCGCCGTCGCCATCGTGCCTTCAGCCCTGCGTCTCAGCGTTCTCGACCAGTCGCCGATCCGCAAGGGCGGGACGGCCGCCGATGCGGTGCGCGAGACGCTCGAACTGGCGCAGCTTTGCGATCGGCTGGGCTACACGCGCTATTGGCTGGCCGAGCATCACAGCAGCCAGGGCCTCGCCGGCTCGACGCCGGAAGTGTTGATCACGCGAGTCGCCGCCTTGACGTCGCACATCCGCGTCGGCTCGGGCGGCGTGATGCTGCCGCACTATAGCGCCTACAAGGTGGCCGAGAATTTCCGCATGATCGAGACCCTGTTTCCGGGCCGCGTCGATCTCGGCATCGGCCGCGCCCCGGGCAGCGACCAGCGCACCATGCGCATCCTGGCCGACGGCAAGCCCAACTGGGGCAGCGCCGACCACTATCCCTACCAGGTGCGCGATCTGGTCTCGTGGCTGCACGACGCGCTGCCGCCTAAGCACGAGGGCTATGGCGTGACGGCCCAGCCGGTCGGCGAGACCGCGCCGGACGTCTGGCTATTGGGGTCGAGCGACGACAGCGCGGCGCTGGCGGCGCATTTCGGCCTGCCATTCTGCTTCGCCCATTTCATCAATCCGGATGGCGGTGATCGCGTGACCCGCGCCTATGTCGAGCATTTCAAGCCGTCGTCGCTGCATGCCAGGCCGTTGCCGATGATGGCTATCTCGGTGCTGTGCGCGGAAACCGACGAGGAGGCCGATCTGCTGGCGCGCAGTCGCGAGGTCTGGGCGATGCGCTTGCGCACCCGCGGCGAGGCGGGGCCGGTGCCGTCGGTCGAGGAGGCCCTGGAAGCCGTCAAGGAACCCGGCGCGGAACGCATCCTGCCCGCCCTGCGGCGGCGCTCCATCGTCGGCTCGCCCAGGACGGTGCGGGAAGGCCTCGAGACTCACGCCGGCGCGTACGGTGTCGACGAGGTCATGGCGGTGACGATCTGCTACGACTTCGAGAAACGGAAGCGTTCGTACGAGCTGCTGGCCGAGGAGTTCGGGCTCGCCGGCGTGACGTGACGCAATCCTATCCTCCCCCGATCACGGGCGAGGAAACCGGGAATGGCTCATCCCCCGCTCTTTCCCGCCGACGCGTCCCAAAGGGGTGCGGCCATGGTCTCGCTGAAGTTCTTGAACATGAGATTGAAGGCGATGCTGATGCGGTCGCTCTGGCCATCGTTGGTGGGCACGGTGTGCTTGAGCCACGATGGAAAGATCACCAGCCGTCCCTCCTTGCTCTGGGCGTTGGCACCGTTGGCGGTGAGCCGCGTGTATTGCCGCGGCTTGGGCATGATCATCGAGGCCTGGCCGCGCGGGTCCTGGAAGATGATCAAGGAGCCGGGCGGAGGGATGCGTACGTAGTAGACGCCGCTCAGGTAGTTGTTGGGATGGTGGTGCACCGGGTGATAGGCGCCGGGCGGATTGATGTTTGCCCAGCAGCCGGTGATGGCCATCGGGTACTGGTCGACCTGCAGAAACCGCGCGACGCCACGCGCCGCCGTCTCGACCAGCTTCACGAACTCGGCGAAGGCCGGCCTGGTGTGCAGGTCCTGCGGCGTCTGCCAGTTGCTGCCGGCCGGGATATTGGGGCGCGGCGCAATCAGCCGCTCGATCTCGGCGGCCAGGCCCACATTGAGCGACGCGGCGACCGCGGGCTGCAGATCCACGATCCACAACGGGGTTGGGAAAATTTCCTGAACTTCCTGCTTCTCGATCATGTCTTGAGTATAGCGGAAATCACCGTGCCAGAGCGCGCTGCAAGCGATCGAGCTGGCCTGATACATCGGCTGGATCGGTGACCGGCAACGAGCAGAAATTGCGCGTGCAGGCGAAGGCCGCCGGGCCATCGGGAAAGTCGGGATAGTCGACATCGTGGTGGGCGAGCGGGCCTTCGCGCCTGTCCCACCATTCGGCGCGCTTGTAGGCCAGCGGATAGGCCAACGCTGCGGCGAAAAGCGCTGCGCTTCGAGCATCGTCCTTGGGGCCGACGACTGTCACATGGACGGGCTCATTGCGCAGTTCCTCCTCGGCCAGTAGGACATCGGGCAGGAAGGCATATGCCTCGAGCACGGCTGGCGACGCGAGGTAGCCCATGCCGGCTTCGGCGATCTGGCGGTAGCGCGGATCGCCGGCATAGGCGGCGAGCAGGGCGAAGAAGCGCGTTGCCGTCACATTGTCTTCGCGCTGCTTGATCGGCGTCGGCAGGTGCCTGCCGTCGGGGGAAGCCGAGGCGAGGAAGCCGCCTGTCCTGGTGTCGATAAATGTCCTGGCGACGAAGTCCCCGGCCGCGCGGGCCGCGACGAGCCATATGCGATCACCGGTCGAGCGGTGCAGGGCGAGCAGGGCGGTACCCATCTCGATCGAGTCCGAGAGGAACGGTCCGCCGGCGTCGCGCTCGCCATGGCGGAAGCCGCCGCCCGGCAGGCTACGTTCGCGCAGGGCCCAGCCCGCCGCGGCCAGTGCGAGGGCGAGGGCGCGCCTTTCGCCCGTGGCGTCGTAATAGGCAAGCAGGCCCTGGATCGCCTGCCCGGTCTCGCGCGCGTATTGGCGCCGATCGACGCCGGGTTCGCCTTCGGCCATGCCCATCGAAGTGAAGAAGCCGCCATTCGGTGCTGCCAGCGTATCGGCGAGGAAGCCGAAGATGCGATCCGCTGCCGTTCGGTAGTCGGCATCGCCGAACATCGTCCAGGCGCGCGCGTAGGCCGCGAGCGCCGCCTGCTGGGCGAACATCGGGAACTCCCGCGACGGCTTCGACCAGTCGGGCGTCAGCGAGACCTGGCTGATGCCGCCGAGATCCTTGTCGATCAGCGCGATCTGAGCGGTCAGGCTGAGCGCCACACGCGATCGGGCCTCCCTATCCCCTGCCTTGGCACGATCGAGGAACCAGGCGAGCGTCGGGCCGTCGACCAGCTTGCTCTTGCTCCAGCCGCCGTTGGCCTTGTCGTACGCCTCATCGATGAAGGTGAGTATTTCGGCGCGCTGGGCATCGCTCAGACCGGTCGTGAGGGTGCGCTCGCGCTCCGGCCCTCCCCGCCTGCCGTAGTCGACGGGAGAGGGGTCGCGAACGGTCTCTTCGAGCACCGGAATGAAGAACTTGGGCGAGTAGAATCCGCGTAGCTTCACGATCTCGGTACCGTCCGGACCGAAGATGATGGTGGCGGGCCAACCCCAGCGTTCGTAGCGCTGCGAAATGTCGGGCCGGCTGTCCTGATCGACGTGTACGGGGATGAACCTGTCTTTCAGCACGGCCCGGACGCCGGGGTCGGCCCAGGTCTCGCGATTCATGGCGAGGCACCATGGGCACCACCAGCTCTGCAGCGACACGATCACGAATTTTTTCTCGGCTGCGGCCCGTGCGAACGTGCCGTCCGACCAGTCGCTCCAGAAGCCGTCCTTGTTGTCCAACGGCGCGCCCAAGGCCGAGGGAACCACCAGGATCAATGCCAGAAGAAAGCTGACTGCCCGCATCGCGAACTCCCGCCGACGGCCCGTTGCAAACGGATTTGCAGCCCGAACCGATCGATGGTCCAATCACGATCCTACACAGGGTCGGGAGGGAACAGGAGGAGTCCGTGGCCATCACCGTCCAGCCAGTCACCGAGAGCTTTGCCGCCGAGATCGGCGACGTCGACCTCGCCCGGCCGATCGCCGCCGACGACCTCGCCGCAATCCGAGCCGCCTTCACCCGATTTGCGGTGTTGGTCTTCCCCGACCAGCATTTCGACGACGAGAGCCAGCTCGCCTTCGCGCGCCATTTCGGCCCGCTCGAAACCACGGTGTTCAAGGCGCGCAAGGACCACAAGCTGCGCCTGCACGAGAATATGGCCGATGTCGGCAATCTCGATGCCGAGAACCGCATCCTCGAGACCAATGACCGCCAGCGTCTCTACAATCTCGGCAATCGGCTTTGGCACACCGATTCGTCGTTCAAGCGGGTGCCGGCGTACTGCTCGATGCTGCATGCCCGCTCGATCCCGCCGATCGGCGGCCAAACCGAGTTCGCCGACATGCGGGCCGCCTACGACGCCCTGCCGGAAGCGACCAAGCGACGCATCGCCGGACTGGTCGCCGAGCATTCGATCATGACCTCGCGTGCCAAGCTGGGCTTCGCCGACTTCGACGAGAGCGAGCGCGCAGCCTTCGCACCGGTGCCGCAGGTGTTGGTGCGTCGGCTGCAGGATTCCGGCCGGACGAGCCTCTATATCGCGAGTCATGCCGGCGCTATTCGCGGCATGGCGGACGGCGAGGCGCGGGCCTTGCTCGACGAGCTGACGCGGCACGCCACGCAACGCCAGTTCGTCTACGGCCATCGCTGGCGCGTCCATGACCTTGTGATATGGGACAATCGTTGCACCCTGCATCGCGGCATGGATTTCGACGACCAGCGCTATGCTCGCGATATGCGGCGTGCCACGGTGGCCGACGTCGCCCCGACCTGCGAGCAGATGGGATTGGCTGTCGCTGCCGAATGACGCCGGCGGCCTTCCGCAAGCTCGCCCTGTCGCTCGAAGGCGCGACCGAGGGCGCGCACGGTGGCCACGCGGACTTTCGCGCCGGCGGCAAGGTCTTCGCGTCGCTGGGCTATCCCGATGCGAGCTGGGGCATGGTCAAGCTCGCCCCCGAGCAGCAGCAGATGGTGATCGCAGCCGAGCCGGCGATGTTCGTTCCGGTCAAGGGCGCCTGGGGGCAGCGCGGCGCGACCAGCGTCAAGCTCGCGGCCGTCGACAGCCGCGCCATGCTGAGCGCGCTCACCATGGCTTGGCAGAATGTCATGATGGCCCGGCGGGCGAATAAGTCGCGCTAGAGATCGAGATACATGACGGTGCGCCGCCATGGCGGATGGCCATGACGATTCTCGATCATGACTTGCAGACGAATTGCCCCATCCCATCGACCGCGCGGCAGGTCGGCGAAGCCGCGACGAGCGTAGAATGGTGCGTTCCACGGCACGTCGAGGTAGGTCGACAGGAAGAGGGCGCGGTGGCCGAGGCCGCGTGCCGTGTCGGCGGTGCGCTCGATCAGCGTCGTTCCGTAGCCCTGTCCCTGGCAGGCCTCGAGCACCGACAGTTGATCGAGCCAGGCCCGGCCCGCGCGCAGCTTCATGAACGCGAAGCCGACCGCTCGACCCATGGGCGATGCGGCTACCCACAGCCTTCCTTCCCGTCGGCCGTGCTCGAGCGAGGCGATGGACGCCGGCGGCATGTCGAGGACGCGGCGGAGACCGATGCGGGCATAGCGCCGGTCGGCCTCGTTCTCGATGGTCGGCAGATGCTCGATCTCGTGGCGATGCGGCGGACGGATCATGGATTCGATTCTTTACGATCCGCTTTCGTATCGCGGCAAGCGTGCCGATTGCGCCGCCAAGCGGCGCGCATGGTGCGCGGCGATGGGCTAGTCTCGGCGTCAGCCCGGAGGGAGCCCATGACCATCGATATCGAACCGTTGCGCAAGGAACTCGGCCGCAAGATCGAGGACGAGGATGTCGTCACCGAGGCGCCGCTCAAGGCGATGATCGCCACCTTCGACCGGCCGGACAAGGCGCCGGCGATGGGCGAGCCGATCGCACCGGGCTGGCATCTCTGCTTCCTGCATTCCTATGCCCGGCCGGCCTCGCTGGGGGCCGACGGGGCTGCGTTCGAAGGCGGCGTGCTGCCGAAGATTCCGATGCCGCGCCGCATGTATGCCGGCTCGACCTTCACCTTCGACGGCGATATCCGCGTCGGCGACAAGCTCCGGCGCGAGACCGAGTTCACCGACATCCAGCTCCGCAAGGGCAGCACGGGCACGCTGATCGTGACGACCCAGACCCGCCGCATCTTCACGCCGCGCGGGCTGGCCCTCACCGAAGCCGCCAGCACGGTGTTCCGCGAGGAAGTGGCGTCAGGCGCCAAGGCCGGCGTGCCGGTGCGGGATGCCGCGCCCAGCGACGTGCCCTGGCGGCGCACCATCACGCCGAGCCCGGTCATGCTGTTCCGCTACTCAGCGATCACGTTCAACCCGCACCGCATCCATTACGACAAGCCCTACTGCATGGAGGTCGAGGGCTACCCCGGCCTGGTGGTGCACGGCCCGTTCGCCCAGCAGTGCCTGCTCGACCTCCTGCGCGATTCCATGCCGGGCCGGCGCATCGCGACCTTTGCCGTGCGCGCCCGCGCGCCCTTGTTCGACAATGCCCCGTTCGACGTCGTCGGCCGGCCGACCGCCGACGGCAAAGGCGCCGAGCTGTGGACCGTGACGCCCAAGGGCACGATTGCCGCGCAGGCGACAGCGACCCTGGGCTGAGTCCGGCGCTCAGTCGTTCGCGGCGCCGAAGCGCAGGGGACGGAAGAAGGCGCGGATGTCTTCGACCAGCAGTACCGGCTCCTCGAGCGCAGCGAAGTGGCCACCCTTGGGCATCGCCGTGTACTGCCGCAGATTGTAGGCGCGCTCGACCCACGCCTCGGGGGGCGGTGGCGAGAGATCGGCGGGGAAAGCGGCAAAGCCGGTCGGCGTCTCGACACGCTGCCCCTCGGGAAGGGCGTGCGGCGATCGTCGAGCAAAGCCGCGATAAAGCCAAGTCGAGGTGCCGGCGGTTCCCGTCAGCCAGTAGACCATCACGTTGTCGAGCAGCAGGTCCATCGAAAAGCGGGCGAGGGGATTGCCGGCGCAGTCGCTCCACGCCTGGAATTTTTCCACGATCCAGGCCGCCAGCCCGACCGGCGAATCGGCGAGGGCGACCCCCAGGGTCTGCGGTCGCGTCGCCTGGATGCGCTGGTAGCCGACCTTGTCGTCGCGCTCGGTTCGCACGGCGTCGAGCCACGCCGCTTCCGCCGGACTGACTTTCGTCTTGCGCAAGTCGATGCCCGGCCGCAGGCCCATCATGTTGAGATGCAGGCCGAGGACGCCCGACTTCCATTCGTCCTTCTCCTCCGTCACCGGATGGTCGAAGGCGGCCCACGAGGAAACGACGGCGCCCCAATCGCCGCCCTGCAAGCCGTAGGGGCGACGATAGTTGAGCCGTTCGTGCACCAGCCGATGCCACAGGCCGGCGATCGCGCGCGGGCCGATCGGACCCGTGCTGCCGTCCTCGCGGGTCGGCGGGCCGGAGAAGCCATAGCCCGGCAGCGACGGCACGATGACGTCGAAGGCATCGAGGGCATCGCCGCCGTGGCGGTCGGGGTGCGCCAACCGGTCGATGAGGTCGAGGAACTCGACGATCGAGCCCGGCCAGCCATGGGTGACGACCAGGGGCATCGGCCGCGGCGCGCCATCGACCTCGGTGCCGGGCTCGCGGATGAAATGCAGGCGCTGGGCGCCGATATCGACCAGGTAGTTGGGCCAGCGGTTGATCGCTTCCTGGCAGCGTTGCCAGTCGTAGCCGTGGCGCCAATAGTCGACCAGATCGGCGAGGAACGCCGGGTCCGTGCCGGCAGCCCAGGAGCCGTCGTCGGCGATGGCGATCGGCGGCCGCCAGCGGCGCAGACGTTCGTCGAGGTCGATCAGCGCCCGCTCGGGGATGTCGACCTTGAAAGGTTCGGGAGTTTCGTAGCGCGCCTCGGACATGGCCCCCCTCGGACATGGGGCCAAGGCGTAGCGCGAAAGCGACTAGTCCAGCAAATCGGCCCTGAGACGCTCGCGCGCCGCGCCGTCCAGCGACAGGGCGCGTTCGGCGAATTCTTCCGGACCGCCGAAATCGGCCCGGACCACCTCGAACGCCGCTTCGAGGTAGGGGGTACGGGCCTCGACAATGGCGGCGCGGGTGTCGATGTCGAGCTCGGGGTAGCGGCCGACATGGCCGGTCCACAGCTCGTTGGTGCGGAGATAGTCGTCCATCACCGTTTCCCACGGCACGCCGAGCAGCGTCAGCAGCAGCGCCGAGGCGAAGCCTGTGCGGTCCTTGCCGGCAGTGCAGTGGAACACCACAGGTCGGTGCGTGCCGTCGCTCAGGGTGGCGAACAAGGTGCGGAAGCCGGGCGCGCAGCGGCGCGGATAGTCGCGATAATGGTCGGTCAGGAATTGCATCATCAGGTGCGGGCTGGCGCTGCCGTCGGCGACGGCGCCGCGGATCTTGTCGCCGACGCCAGGCTCGATGTGGGCGCCGACGATACGGCATTCGACACCGTCGATCCGATGCGGGGTCTCGGCGGCCTCGTTGACGCCGCGCAGGTCGACGATGGTCCGCACGCCGAGCCGCCCCAAGGCAGCGCGGTCGACGGGAGTGAGGTTGCCGAGATGGGCGGAGCGAAAGACGGCGCCGCGCCGCACGGTGCGGCCGTCGGCGGTACGATAGCCGCCGAGATCGCGGAAGTTGGAGCCGCCCTCCAGCGGCACGACGTGGGGAGGCGAGGGATCGATCATGGCGATGACTTAGCACATCGACCGTGATCGAATCATGTCGGCGGCCATCCGAAATCCCAGCTCAGTGCCGATGGAAGGCTGGGCTCCGGCCGAGGCGGGTCGGTCGCTCCCATGTCACCGGTTCACGCAAGGTCCGGCCGTGACGGCGTCGAGCCGGTGCAAGCATGCGCGTGGACTTGCGATCGAGGATTGGAGGCGTTCAACGGGCGTGACGGATGACGAAGCGCTGCACATGCGGAACGATCACCATCAGAATCGGCACACCGACGAGATAGCCGATCAGCGCCGCCTTCGCCCATATCGCGAGAAAGCCCGGATGGAAGCCGTAGTTGATTGCCACGCCGATGAAGGTCATCAAGGTCGATGAGAAGATGCCACTGATGGCGGCAATGACGACACCGATGAAGCGCGGAGGGATTTTCATGCTGTTGCCTGGTTGGATATTGGAAATGTATGTTTAACAGCGTATAAATTATACGATGTATAACTAACTGTCAACCGACCATGCCGCGCCCGGCAGATCCCTCTCTGCCATTCCGTATCCTCGCAGCCGCCTATGGCCTGTGGTCCGAGGGCGGAGAGGACGAGGTCACTATCCGCAATGTCGCCCGACGCGCAGCGACGTCGACGCCTACCGTTTACGCCCATTTCGTCGATCGGGCCGCCATCATGCGGGGGGTGCGCAAGCTGGCGCGCGGGCGGTTCGAGGCCGCCCTCGACAAGGCGACGAGCATGCTGGACGGTTGTGCGCGCGTGCTCGACTTCGCCGTTGCCTTTCCACGCGACTACGAGCTGCTGTTCGGTTACGGCTATCGCGAACGCGCCGATCCGGACAGGCAAGTGGCCGAGTTCGCAGCCTTCGAGGGCCATATTCGTCAGGCTGGCGTGCGTGAGCCCGACGTACGGCCGACTGCGCTTGCCATCGCGAGCCTGCTGCATGGAACGGCAATGTTCCAATTGTCCCAAAAGGCACCCGACGAACGGTGGCAGGAGTTTCGGTCGGCGACGCTCGACGCTTGTGCAACTCTGCTTGCGGCCAAGAGTGTCGGTCCGGCGAAGCCGACCAGGTCGCGGACCCGGTAGGATGCCGGTCGCCCCGAGGCTCGAAACGGCGCTTGCCCTCCACCGTCGAGGCCAGACAGCAGAGGCGAGGCAGCTCTACGAAGCGATCCTCGCGGTGCGCCCCGACGATTTCGAAGCACTGCACCTGCTGGGAGCCCTGTGCCTCGATAGCCGGCAAGCCGCGCGCGCCCTCGAGCTCTTCGACAAGGCGATCGCGCTCCGGCCGGATCATGCGCGCACCTGGTGCAACCGGGGCAATGCACTCTTTCACCTCGGTCGCCTGTCCGAGGCTCTGGCAAGCTACGACAAGGCGCTCGCGCTCGCGCCGGCCTATGTCGACGCCCACTACAACCGTGGCAACGTCCTCTACGCGATGGGATGCCACAACGACGCCGTAGCGAGCTACGATCGTCTCCTTGCGCTGCGACCGGATCACGCCGAGGCCCATTCCAACCGTGGCGTCGTGCTGTTCGACCTCGGTCGCTTCGACGACGCCGTCGCGAGCTACGACAAGGCGATCGCGCTCCAGCCGGACAACGCGGCCCTTCATGCCAATCGCGCCAACGCCTTACGCCAGCTAAGGCGGCTTGAAGAGGCGGTCGCCGGTTACGACAGGGCGATTGCGCTTCGATCGGACGCCAATGCCTTGTGCAGCCGCGGCAATGCGCTCTACGAGTGGGGTCGTCTCGAAGAAGCGATCGCGAGCTACGACCGGGCCATCGTCCTCGCGCCCAATGACGCCGACGCCTGGTCGCGCCGCGGCTTTGCCCTGCGCGATCTCGGGCGGTTGGAGGCGGCGGCGGAGAGCTACCGCAGAGCCATCGCTCTCGACCCTGCCGCCGACTTCCTGTTCGGCGAGTATGTGCACACCAAGATGCAGGCCTGCGATTGGGCGATGCATGACGGCGACGTCGCTGGCCTTGCCTCCAGGATCGCCGCCGGACGGCGGGCGACGTCGCCGTTCATCGCGCTTGCTCTGCTCGACGACCCGGCCTTGCATCGGCGCGCCAGCGAGACCTACGCGGCGGCGCGATTCCGCGGAACCGAGATCGCGAGTCCGTTCGTCGGGCACGCCAAGCCCGACAGGATTCGGATCGGCTACTACTCGGCCGATTTTCATGACCATGCCACGGCCTATCTGATCGCCGAGCTCATCGAGAAGCACGACCGAGGCCGCTTCGACTGCACCGCCTTCTCGTTCGGCCCCGACCGACCGGACGGCATGCGGCGGCGGCTGACCGCTTCCTTCGAGCGCTTCGTCGACGTCCGCGCGAGAAGCGACCGGGAGATCGTCGGCCTGTCGCGCGAGCACGGCATCGATATCGCGATCGATCTGAAGGGGTATACGCGGGACAGCAGGCCGACCCTCTTTGCCGGCCGGTGCGCGCCCGTGCAAGCGAGCTATCTCGGCTATCCCGGAACGATAGGCGCGCGGCATATCGACTACATCATCGCCGACAGCGTGGTCATCCCCGACGGGAGCCGACGACACTACAGCGAGAAGGTGGTTCGCCTGCCCGGCTGCTACCAGGCCAACGACACCAGGAAGCAAATCTCGCAGCGCTCGCCGTCGCGCCAGGAGCTGGGCCTGGGCGAGGGCTTCGTGTTCTGCTGCTTCAACAACAGCTACAAGATCCAGCCGGCGACGTTCGATTGCTGGATGCGCATCCTGCAGAGGGTGGACGGAAGCCGGCTGTGGCTGATCGAGGACAACGCCCTCGCTGTTCGCAATCTGCGCCGCGAGGCCCAGGCGAGAGGGGTCGACGGCGATCGCCTGGTGTTCTCGAAACGCATCGCCCTTGCCGACCATCTGGCACGACACAGGTGTGCCGACCTGTTCCTCGATACGCTACCCTACAATGCCCATACCACGGCGAGCGACGCGCTATGGGCCGGGCTGCCCGTGCTGACCCGGATGGGGCAAGCCTTTGCCGGCCGCGTCGCTGCCAGCCTGCTGACGGCGATCGGGCTCCCGGAGCTCATCACCGGCACCGCGCAGGACTACGAAGCGCGCGCGGTGGAGCTTGCCAGCGTGCCCGGCGCCTTGACATCGATCAGGCATCGGCTCGCCGCCAATCGCCGCGCTGCGCCGCTGTTCGACGGCACTGCCTTTGCGGGGCACCTCGAGGCTGCCTACACGGCGATGCACGAGCGCCATCGCCGCGGTCTGGACCCCGACCACATCGATCTTGCGCGCTGACCTCGAAACCGATTGCCGCGGATACCCGACTGGCGCCGGAGATCGGGCGTCCGGCGACCCCTGTCGTGTCCACGAACCCTCGACCGGGGAACTCATAGGAAGTTGCACGTGCGGCAGGGATCCACATCCAGTCGCGACAGCGCCGACTCGCGAAGCTTCCGGTAGTCGGGGCGATTGTAGATCTCGAGCAGGTGGCTCTTGCTTGCGTCGCCGATCGGATGCTCGGCATCTCCGTCCATGCAGCAATGAGCGACGATGCCTGTCGCCGTGATGGACAGGTCGAACCATCGAATGCAGCCGACATTCGGCGGCGAGGCAGAGCCGGCGGAGTCGATCTGTCCCAGCCACTCTCCTCGGGCGAACAGGCTGGAGTCGAACAGGGGGAAATTGATCTTCACCCACTCCGAGAATTCGCGATCGACGCTGGATCCGTCTCCGACCCTGGACAGGACCACGCGAATGCCGAGCGAGCCTTCCGCCTTCCGGCGATGAATCAGGTTGAGCCGCTCGATGGTCCTTTCGTACGGAAGCTGCATGACCGCTTCGTAGGCGTCCTTGCGATGGTCATTGAAGGAAATCCAGAGGTAACCGAGGTCGGGATACTTGGACAAACGATCCAGGGTTCGTTCGGTGATCGGGCTGGCGTTGCTGGTGAGCGTGACGCTCGCATTCGGCAATCTGGTCTTGAACTGGTCCAGCAGGTCGAACAACCGCGTGTCGAGAAACGGCTCGTTGACCTTGAAGGGGCTGAGCTGGAAGCGATGGCTCCTGGGAATGTCCTCGAGGTCCGAGACGATCTTCTCGATCAACGCATCGCTCATCCGCTCGCCTTTGCGCTCCAGGCTCGGATAGGGACAAAAGTTGCAGGCTGCATTGCATTGAGCGAACGTTTCGAGGTGAACGTGAGCGGGGAACTCGAGATAGGGCGAGTTCCGACGCGCCAGGACATTCAGGTGGTAGCGCATCAGCTCTGGTGTCAGGGGCTGCACCGGCCTGCCGTCGACGCCGAGGCTCTGGGCCAGACGGTCGACGGTCGCGCCGGCAAGTCCGAGCTGCCTTCCTTGCTCGAGAACGCGACGCGCGTGATCCGCCTTGTCGTCCTTGATCAGGGCATCGATGTAGCTGAGCCAGTGCTGCGCCTGTTGCGGGTTGCTGTCGAGGGCGATTTTCAGGAAAGCCTGGGCTTTGTCCGATTGGCCGTTTCCGCCGATCAGCACGCCGAGATTGTGATTGGCATCGGGATGCCTCGGCTGCGCCTGCAATATCGCCCGGTAGAGGCGTTCGGCGTCCTGCAGCTTGCCCGCCTTGTGTGCTTCAACCGCTTGCTGCAGGGCTTGGTCGACGCTCAATTCCAAGAGCGGTTCCTCCCGACGGACGCGGCGCTCGGTAAGTTTCGCGAGAGTCTCTAAGGTGAACGTGGCTCTCGATGGAGCGGCGTTCCGGGGCCGGCGGAAACAACCACTCTACACGCGCCCGTGGCAGTGCTTGTACTTCTTGCCCGAGCCGCAGGGGCAGGCGGCGTTGCGGGCGACCTTGCCCCAGCTTGCGGGATCGTTGGGATCGCGTGCCTGCTTGGCGTTCGGTCGCGGCCGGTGCAGGGTGGCGACGCCGCCGCCGTCCGGGTCGGCGGGATCGAATGCCGGGTCGTCGCTCATCGCGGCAGCCAGGGCGGGGTCCTCGTGGACCTCGTGCATCTGTGCCGTCGGCATCATCTCCGGCATCGGCGGCTGCTCCATGCGGAGCTGCAGGGTCGACAATAGCGCCACCACCTGCTCGCGCAGGCCGCTCAGCATGTCGTTGAACAGGTTGAACGCCTCGCGCTTGTACTCGTTCAGCGGATCTTTCTGGCCGTAGGCCCTGAGCCCGATGCCTTGGCGCAAATGGTCGAGATGGAGCAGGTGCTCCTTCCAGCTCTGGTCGAAGAGCTGCATCAGCACGCTCTTCTCGACCTGGCGCCAGATCTCCGGCCCGTACTGCGCCGCGCGCTGGGCGAACAGACGGTCGGCGGCATCGTTCAGGCGCGACCTGATTTCCTCCTCGGCGATGCCCTCTTCCTTCGCCCACGCATCGATTGGCAGATCGAGGCCGAAGATGCGCTGAACTTCGTCCTTGAGCTCGCCCACCTTCCACTGCTCGGCGTAGACACCCTCCGGGATGGTCTTCGACACCAGGCCGTCGACCACGTCGCGACGCATGCCGGCCACGGTCTCCGAGACATCCTCGGTGCCCATCAGCTCGATGCGCTCCTTGTAGATCTCCTTGCGCTGGCTGTTCATGACGTCGTCGAAGCGCAGCAGGTTCTTGCGAATCTCGAAGTTGCGCGCCTCGACCTTGCCTTGCGCCGTTTCCAGCGCCTTGTTCAGCCAGCGGTGGGTGAGCGCCTCGTCGTCGGCCATGCCCTTCTTCTGGACCCAGTCGAGCACCTTGTTGTTGCCGAAGATGCGCATCAGGTCGTCTTCCAGCGACAGGAAGAACTTGGAGGCGCCCGGGTCGCCCTGGCGGCCGGAGCGGCCGCGCAACTGGTTGTCGATACGCCGGCTCTCGTGGCGTTCGGTGCCGACCACGTAGAGGCCGCCGGCCTTGAGCACGATCTCGCGATTGCGCGCCACCTCGGCCTTGATCTCGGCGGCGACACGCTCGAGCTCGGCCTGCCGGGCGGCCTCGTCGGGGAACTTGACGGCGATCTCGGCCTCGGACTGGCGCACCAGCATGTCGGCATTGCCGCCGAGCTGGATGTCGGTGCCACGGCCCGCCATGTTGGTGGCGATCGTCACCGAGCCAGGCCGGCCCGCCTGGGCGACGATCTGCGCTTCCTGCTCGTGGTAGCGGGCGTTCAGCACGTTGTGCGGGATTTTGTGCTTCTTGAGCTCTTCCGACAGCGCTTCGGACTTTTCGATCGACACCGTGCCGACCAGCATCGGCTGCTGGCGTGACCGGCACTCCTCGATCAGCTTGACGATGGCGCGCGTCTTGTCGCCCAGGGTGCGATAGATCTCGTCGTCGGCATCCTTGCGGGCGACGTCGACGTTGGTCGGGATCTCGACCACCTCGAGCTTGTAGATCTCGCCGAACTCGGAGGCCTCTGTCATCGCCGTGCCGGTCATGCCGGCCAGCTTCGGGTACATGCGGAACAGATTCTGGAAGGTGATCGAGGCCAGCGTCTGGTTCTCGCGCTGGATCTCGACCTGCTCCTTGGCCTCGAGCGCCTGATGCAGGCCCTCGGAGTAGCGGCGGCCGGCCATCATGCGGCCGGTGAACTCGTCGATGATGACGACCTGACCGTCCTTGACGATATAGTCGACATCGCGCGTGAACAGCTTGTGGGCGCGCAGCGCCTGGGTGACATGGTGGAGCACCGACACCTGGTTCGGCGCGTAGAGGCCGATACCCTCGGGCAAGAGCCCGTCGGCGCGCAGGATGTCCTCGACCGCCTCGACACCGGCGTCGGTCAGCACGACCGTGCGATTTTTCTCGTCCTTCTCGAAATGGCTGGCCTGCAGGCGCGGGATCACCGTGTCGGCGCGGCGATAGAGTTCCGAGGAATCCTCGGCCGGGCCGGAGATGATGAGCGGCGTGCGCGCCTCGTCGATCAGGATCGAGTCGACCTCGTCGACGATGGCGAAATTGAACGGCCGCTGGGCCATGGCGTCCTGGCGATACTTCATGTTGTCGCGCAGGTAGTCGAAGCCGATCTCGTTATTGGTGCCGTAGGTGACGTCGCAGGCGTAGGCTTCCTTGCGCTGGGCATCGTCGAGCTCGTGGACGATCACGCCGACGGTGAGGCCGAGGAACGTGTAGATCTGTCCCATCCACTCGGCATCGCGCCTGGCGAGGTAGTCGTTCACCGTGACGACGTGCACGCCCTTGCCTTCGAGCGCGTTCAGGTAGACCGGCAGGGTGGCGACCAGTGTCTTGCCTTCACCGGTCTTCATTTCCGCGATCTTGCCCTGGTGCAGCACCATGCCGCCCTTGAGCTGGACGTTGAAGTGGCGCTGGCCGAGGGTGCGCTTGGCGGCCTCGCGCACCGTGGCGAAGGCCTCGGGCAGGAGGTCGTCCAGCGTCTCGCCCTTGGCCAGGCGTTCACGGAACTCGGTGGTCTTGGCGCGTAGCTGCTCGTCGGACAGCTTGGCGAGGTCGGGCTCCAGGGCATTGATCTTCGCCACCGGCTTGTCGAAGCCCTTGACGATCCGATCGTTGGCAGTGCCGAACAGGCTTCGAGCGAGCGCTCGCAGCATGAAACCCTCGATACTTAAATGACTTAGGCGGGCACCAAGGCCCGCCGACCTTATCTCAGATAGAGAGCAGCCTCGCCAGTGTCAACGCGCCGGCCAGGTCGAGCCAAACGCCCGGGCAAGCCAAGCGTCGGTCCCGCGACCGATGGTCCGGTCGCAGTCTCATCGGCGACACCGTGCTCACGAAAAAGTGCCGCAATCGACTGTCATTGCCACCTTCGTCGGGTCGTCGGGCCTTGCTTGGCTGGTGCGGCCCTGTGTAAACGCAATAGGCGACGATTCGTCGTCGCCACGAGCTTCCGGAGTCCGCCATGAGCCTTTGCCTGCGTCCGCTGCGCCCTGTCGTGCTGTTTTGCGCAGCCGTCGCGATGGCGGGCGCCGCCGCCGCCCAACAGCCCAATCCAGCGCAAGGCACGCAGCCGGCCCCTCCACAAGGCGGTCAGACCACCGCACCGCCGGCGCAGAAGCCGCCTGCCGCCAAGCCGCCGACGCAGGCCGGCCAGCCTCTGAAAGATCCGGTCGTGGCCATCGTCAACGGCCAGCAAATCCGCCTCTCCGAGCTCGAAATCGCCCAGCAGGCGCTGCCGCAACAATACCGCAACATGCCGATCCAGGCGGTGTTCCCGGCTCTGCTCGACCGGATCATCGACAGCAAGCTGGTGGTCCAGGAGGGCCGCAAGAACAAGGTCACCGAGGATGCGGCCTTCAAGAAGCGGATGGCTTTCGTCGAGGATCAGGTGCTGCAGGATTTCTGGATCCAGCGCGAGATTGCCCGCAAGGTCACCGCCGAGAAGCTGCAGGAGCGTTACGAGGAGCGGCTGAAGTCCCTGCCGTCCGAGGAGGAGGTGCATGCGCGCCACATCCTGGTATCGACCGAGGACGAGGCCAAGGCGTTGATTGCGGAGCTCAAGAAGGGCGCAGCCTTCGACAAGCTCGCCAAGGACAAGTCGACCGACAAGGCATCGGGCGCCGAAGGCGGCGACCTCGGCTGGTTCAAGAAGTCGGACATGGTCAAGGAATTCGCCGACGCGGCATTCGCCCTCAACAAGGGCGGGCTGACCGACACGCCGGTCAAGACCCAGTTCGGCTACCACGTCATCAAGGTCGAGGACCGCCGCAAGGCGCCGCCGCCGGCATTCGAGGAACTGTCCGAGTCGTTGCGCGAGGAAATGGTCCGCGAGGCGGTGACCGCCCACCTCGACCAGCTACGCTCGGGCGCCAAGATCGAGAAATTCAACATCGACGGCACTAAGGCCGAGGCAGCGCCGGCCAAGCCGGCGACGACGACTCCGGCCAAGCCACCTGCCGCGGCGCCACCCGTCGCGCCGCCGGCCGGCGCCCCGCCGCCGGTCACTCCGCCGACGGGCACCAAGTAGAACTCACATTTTTCGGCATTTCTGGTGTAGGCTCCCGCCTTCGTACGGTCGAATTCTGCTCGGCCGTCCGTTGGGGGAGATCAATGGCAGTAAAGCACGCCCAATCGCCGCTCGCGCCGAAAACGACGCCGACATTGCCGCGAGTCGCCGGCGTCAAGCTTGCCGCCGCGCCGTCCGGCGTGCGCTACAAGGATCGTGACGACGTGATGCTCGCCGTGGTGCCGGCCGGTGCCACGATCGCCGGCGTGCTGACGCGATCGAAGACCTGCTCCGCGCCGGTCGATTGGTGCCGCAAGAACCTGCCGCGCGGCAAGGTGCGCGCCATCGTCGCCAATGCCGGCAACGCCAACGCCTTCACCGGCAAGCTGGGCGACAAGGCCGTGGAGGAGAGCACACGGGCCATCGCCCAGGCCCTGGGCTGCCCGCGCAACGAGGTCTTCATGGCCTCGACCGGCGTGATCGGCCAGCCGCTCGATTGGGAGAAGATCGCCGCCGTCGTTCCGGCGCTGATCAAGTCGGCACGCGAGGATGGCTGGTCGGCCGCCGCCGGCGCCATCATGACGACCGACACGTTCCCCAAGCTCGCCACGCGTCAGACCAAGATCGGCGAGCGCACGGTGACCATCAACGGCTTCCTCAAAGGCTCGGGCATGATCGCGCCCGACATGGCGACGATGCTGGCTTTCCTGTTCACCGACGCCAAGATTCCGGCGCCGGTGCTGCAGAAGCTGGTGGCCGACGCCGCGGACAAGTCGCTGAACTGCGTGACCGTCGACGGCGACACCTCGACCAGCGACACGCTCTTGATGGTGGCGAGTGGCGCGGCCCGGCACGCCCCGATCGAGGAAGCCGACGATCCCGTGCTGGTCGACTTCAAGCGGGCGCTCGACGAGGTGTTGATCGAGCTGGCGCAGCTCTTGGCCCGCGATGGCGAGGGCGCGACCAAGTTCGTCACCATCAATGTCGGCGGCGCCTCGTCGAACGGTGCGGCGCGCAAGATCGGCCTCGCGGTCGCCAACTCGCCGCTGGTCAAGACGGCGATTGCCGGCGAGGACGCCAATTGGGGCCGTATCGTCATGGCCGTCGGCAAGTCGGGCGAGCGCGCTGATCGCGACAAGCTCAGGATCTCGATCGGCGGCGTGCGCATCACCGATGGCGGCCAAGTCGTCCCCAACTACGACGAGACGCCGGTGGCTCGACACATCAAGGGCACCGATATCGTGATCGACATCGATCTCGGCATCGGCCGGGGCCGTGCCACCGTGTGGACCTGCGATCTGACGCACGGCTACATCGATATCAACGGCAGCTATCGTTCTTGAGCGCCTCCGAGCTGGATTGCCCGGGCGGCCCGCCGCCCCTGGGCGAGCGTCCGCTCGTCCTGGTCGCCGCGGTGGCGCTGGTCGATGTCGACGGTCGCGTGCTGATTGCCCAGCGTCCCGCCGGCAAGTCGATGGCGGGGTTGTGGGAGTTCCCCGGCGGCAAGGTCGATGCCGGCGAGACACCCGAGCAGGCGCTGGTGCGCGAGCTGGAAGAGGAGCTCGGCATCGAGACGTCTGCCAGTTGCCTGGCGCCGATCGCCTTCGCCAGCCACGGCTACGAGACATTCCATCTGCTGATGCCGGTCTTCGCCTGCCGTAAGTGGATCGGCACCCCGCAGTCGCGCGAGGGCCAGGCGCTGCGCTGGGTGATGCCGATGGAGCTGTCGCGCTACCCGATGCCGCCGGCCGATGTTCCGCTCGTGGGGCTGCTGCGCGATCTCTTGTAGAGTCGTTCCCTCATTCTCCTCCCCCGCTTCGCTGGGGAGGAATCCTGTCACGACAGGGCGGGGAGCGGTGCGCCTTCGCGCCAGGCGAGCAGCCGGCGAAAGATGACCGCCTGGACCGTCGCCGCGAGGCCGGCGCCGGCATAGGAGACCAGGATCGCCACCAACCAGGTGACGAGCACGGCTGCGCTGTCGGCGCCGAGCATGCCGCGCATCAGGCCGAGCGCCACCAGGCTCGCCGCCGTCGTGGCCAGCGCGCCGACGAAGAAGGTCAGGAAGAGCGCGCCGATGATGGTCCAGGCGTTGCCGCGGCTGTAGGCCCACGACAAGCGGGGCGAGAAGGGTACGTCGACGGCGGTGGCGGCGAGACCGAAGCTGACGCGGAGCGCGAGCAGGAGCGAGATGGTGAAGCCCGCGCCGATCGGCGCCGCCATCGCCTGGCGGCGGGCCGCCTCGGGATCGACGGGAACGCCCATGCCGATCGTCTCCGGGTCGAGCGTGCCGATGGTGAAGATGAAGGCCGCGATCAGCACGAACGTGATCCCGGCGATTTTCACCAAATGGACCAGATAGGCCGATTCGCGCGGCGACCAGCCGAGGCCGGGCAGGCGATCGACCCGGCCGGGACCCAGCAGGACGGCACGCTGCCATGCCACCATGAACATCACCGTGGGCACGGCATCGAGCGCCTTCTCGATCAGCACGGCCGCCAGCGAGTCGTGCGCGAGCATCCCGCCAATCACGCGGATCGCCAGCGATGCGATCCAGGGAATGGTGACGAGATGGAAGAACAGGCGGAGATTGGCGAAGAAGAAGCCGAAGCTCTCCGACAGCACCTCGCCGAACGGCAATTTTGTCACCAGTTCACCTCAGCTCCGTTCGACTTTCTCGCCCGCGCTGAGCTCGGCTGTCCCCAGGGCATCCGCCAGCCGTCGGGCGGCGCTGCCGGGCGCGAGCGGCTTGGGCTGCGAGGCATGGGGCGCCCAGCCGTGCAGGAACAGCACCTCGAAACAGGCGACGATCCGTCCCGACGGCCGGCTGAAGCGCTCGGCGTAGATTTGTGCCGCACGCAGGAGCGTGGCGCGATGGCCGAGACCGCGGCGCCGTTCGACGACCAGGTTGGCCTCGCCCATGCCGGTGACATCGCGCATCAAGGCGAGCGCGTCGGCGTACTCCACATCGATCGTCTCGCTGTCGCTCACCGGCAGTGCGAAGCCCGCCCGTTGCAGCAAGCCCGCGGTATCGCGCAGGTCGGCGAACGGCGACACGCGCGGGCTGAGCCCGCCTTCGATCTCGCTCTCGGCCGCCGCCAGGGCCTGGCGTAGTTGCCACAAGGTGGCGCCGCCCAGCATGGCGCCCAGGAACAGGCCGTCCGGCTTCAGGATTCGAGCGATCTGGATCAACGTACCGGGCAGGTCGTTGACCCAATGCAGCGTCATCGCGCTCGTCACCAGGTCGAAGCTCCGGGGTGCGAAGGGCAGAAATTCCTCGTCCGCGACCACGGCCGGGCCGTGGGCGCGGCGGGCGAAGCCGAGGCCGAGGTCGCTGCGGATCAATCGATCGACAGCAGGCCGCTCGCCCAACGCCGCCGCGATCTCGTCGCCGTGACAGCCGAGGTCGAGCGCCAGAGGGAAAACCCGGCGGACGTCGTCGAGGCGCTCGACCAGCCGGTTGGCGATCTCGCGCTTGAGAAAGGCCCGCTGGTCCCAACGACCGGCAGCCCGCTCGCGCCGCTGCCGCAGGGTCGCGCGATCGAAGACCAGCAGGGGATCGGGGGCGAGCACAGGCCGTATGTAGGGCCAAAGCCTGCCGTCGGGTAGGGGAAGCGCCATCCTGTAGGCATATTTGCCCGGTCTTCTCGGGCCATGCGTCTTCTCGAGCCATGCTGACCGGAGGACTTGGCCGCCTTTGGCACAGCGCCGGCCGCGCCGTGCTGGACGCCGTGTTGCCGCCGCTCTGTCTGCGCTGCGCCGAGATCGTCGAGTCGCCCGGAACGCTGTGCGCTTCCTGCTGGCAGGGCTTCTCCTTCATCGCGCCGCCTTTTTGCGCGCGCTGCGCCGATCCCTTCGCCGACGATCCAGGGCCGGGGGCGCTGTGCGCGCGCTGCCTGGTCCGGCCGCCGCGCTATCGGCGCGCGCGCGCCGCGCTGGTCTACGACCAGGAGAGTCGCCGGCTGGTGCTGCCGTTCAAGCACGGCGACCGGACCGATATGGCCCGTGCCTGTGGTGGGTGGATGGCACGAGCCGGGGCCGACCTGCTCGGCGATGCCGACATCGTGGCGCCGGTGCCGTTGCATTGGCGACGTCTGCTCGCGCGCCGCTACAACCAGGCCCAGTTGCTGGCGCGCGCCGTCGTCCGTCAGGCCGAGGACCGCGCGCGTCTGCGCCTGGTGCCCGACCTGCTGCGCCGGCGGCGCTGGACGGGCTCGCAATCCGGCCTGCGTGCCAAGGAGCGTCGCGGCAATGTGCGGGCGGCGTTCGATATCCATCCGCGCTGGGTTGGGGAGGTCGCCGGCAAGACCGTCCTGCTGGTCGACGACGTGCTGACCACAGGGGCGACGGTCGAGGCTTGCGCACGCGTCCTGCAGCGCGGCGGGGCGCGACATGTCGACGTGCTCACGCTGGCGCGTGTCGTCCGTCCGGCGGTATAGTTGCTTAAAGAGGGTTCAGCATGGCCAGGATCGAAATCTACACCACGCCCTTTTGCGGCTACTGCGCGCGCGCCAAGGGGCTGCTCGACGCCAAGGGAGCGGCGTACGAGGAAATGGACGTGATGATGGACGACAAGAAGCGCGGCGAGATGCGCGAGCGCGCCAGACGCACGACGGTCCCTCAGATTTTCATCAACGGCGAGCATATCGGCGGCTCGGACGAGCTGGCAGCGCTCGAACGGGCGGGCAAGCTCGATGGGCTGCTCGCCCAGCCCGGTTGAAGGGGACACTCGATGGCGACGGCGTTCAAGGCTGGCCTGATCCAGACCAATGTCAGCAACGAGATGGCGGAAAACATCGCGTTCGTGCGCGAGCAGACGCGGCTTGCCCGCGATGCGGGCGCCGATTTCATCATGACGCCGGAAAACACCGGCCTGATCGGGGCCAACCGTGCCGAGACGCTACAGAAGGCCGAAACGGAAGAGGTCCACGGCATGCTGGCGGCGGCCCGCGCCAGCGCGCGCGAGACCGGGACGTGGTTCCTGCTGGGCTCGATCCATGTGCGCGTGCCGGGCGAGGAGCAAATCCGCAACCGGTCCTACCTGATCGATCCGTCGGGCGGCGTGGTGACGAGCTACGACAAGATTCACATGTTCGACGTCCAACTCGCCGGCGGCGAGAATTACCGCGAATCGTCGACCTTCAAGCCGGGCGAGCGGTCGGTGCTGGCGGAGACCCCGTGGGGCGTGCTCGGCATGACGATCTGCTACGATTTGCGCTTTCCCTACCTTTACCGCGACCTGGCGCATGCCGGCGCGACGATGCTGTCGATTCCGTCGTCGTTCACGGTGCCGACGGGACAGGCGCATTGGCACGCTCTGATGCGCGCTCGGGCGATCGAGACCGGCTGTTTCGTCTTCGCCCCCGCCCAGGTCGGTACCCACAAGGGGTCCAATCGCAAGACATACGGCCATTCCGTCGCCGTTGCGCCGTGGGGCGAGATCCTGGCCGACGCAGGGGGCGAGACGGCGGGCTTCGTCATCGCCGAGGTCGACCTCGGCAAGGTGGCCGAAGCGCGGCGTATGGTGCCGTCGCTGACCCACGATCGGACATACAGCGCGCCGGTTATCCACAAGGCTGCTCTCGCCAAGGCGGCCGAATAGGCTCAGCTGGGGCGCCGGGCGGCGATTCGCTGCACCATCGCCATCTGCGGGTCGCTGATCAGCCGCGCTTCGTAGGCGGTCACCGACAGGCGGCCGCGCGCGAGGTCGAGCAGTTCGCCATCCTTCAGCAGATAGTCGGGATTGCTGGGCCGACCGAAGCGCTCGTTGCCGACCATGAAGGTCTCGTAGAGGAGCACGCCGCCGGGCGCGAGCGCGCCGAGCAGGTGGGGCATCAGCGGGCGATACAGGTAGTTGGTGACGATGACCGCTGCGAAAGTTCGATTGCCAAGGGGCCAGGGCGACCCGTCCTCCAGGTCGGCCTGCAGGGGTTCAATGCCGAGATGCGGAACGAGGGCGCTCGTGTCGCGATCGACCGCGCTGACGGGATGGCCGCGGTCGGCAAGGAATCGACTGTGCCGGCCGCCCCCGGCGGCAACGTCGAGCACGGCGCCGCCGCTGGCGACCAGACCCGCCCACTGGACGATCCACGACGAAGGCGTGCCTCTTGCATGGGCCACGATCACACCCCATCATCTCTGGCACTCCCAGTTTGGGAGTGCCAATAGCGGAAAATTGTTGCCCAGTTCATGATCCTATACCGACTGCGCTGCTCCAATGGCCACGAGTTCGATGGCTGGTTCAAGGACAGCAAGACCTATGAGCGCCAGGAGAAGAAATCGCTGATCGGCTGTGCCGTCTGTGGGGACGTCGCCGTTCAGCGCGCCTTGATGACCCCGCGCTTGGGCAAGAGCGGCAAATCTGCCGAGCCGGAGGCTCCAGTCGAGGCAGCCCCAACTCCCGCGTCCGCGCCATCGCCCGAGCAACAGCAGATGGCCGCCCTGGCCCGCCACATGCCCAAGGAATTGCGCGAGGCGCTGGTCAAGGTGCGTGAGCAGGTCGAGAAGAATTGCGAGCATGTCGGGGATAAGTTCGCCGAAGAAGCGCGCAAGATTCACTACGGCGAGAGCGACCGGCGCGGCATCTATGGCGAGACGACCGACCAGGAAGCCGAGGCGCTGGCCGAGGAAGGCATCGAATTCGGCCGCCTGCCTTGGATTCCCCGCGGCAATTAGACCCCAGTAACTAGGGTCTGTCCTCAATTGAGCCAAATGGTAGCCGCCGCGAGGTGGATAGCGGCGAGGAAATTGGTAGCGGTCTTATCGTAGCGAGTTGCGATGGCCCTGAAGCGCTTGAGGCTACAGTAGAAGTTTTCGATGAGATGGCGGGCCTTGTAGATCTCCTTGTCGTAGGGGCGGGGCTTTTTGCGGTTGCTCTTCGAGGGGATGACGCAGGTCTTGCCGGCGGACTCGAGAGGTTGGATGAGGCGCTGGTCGGCATCGAAGGCTTTGTCGGCCAGCAGGGTATCAGCCTTCATGTCAGGCAACAGGGCGTCGGCGCCCTGCAGGTCGTGGGCCTGGCCCGGCGTCAGGAGGAAGCGGACAGGATTGCCCAGAGCATCGACCAGGGTATGGATCTTGGTGCTCAGCCCGCCTTTGCTTCGGCCGATCGCTTGATCTTCGCCGTCTTTTTTTGGGCGCCGGCGCTATGCTGATGAGCGCGCACGATGGTGCTGTCGATCATGGCGTATTCGTTGTCCGCATCGGCCGCGAGAAGCTCGAACAGCCTGCGCCACACACCGCTCTTTGCCCATCGGCTGAAGCGGGTATGGACTGCCTTCCAGGCGCCGAAGCGCTCGGGCAGATCGCGCCATGGGATGCCAGCTCGATAGCGGTAGATCACGGCATCGACGAACAGACGATTGTCCCTGGCGGTCGCGCCAACGTGACCCTCGCGTCCCGGTAGAATGTCCTTGATCCGATCCCATTGGTCGTCGCGAAGGGCGTAACGGCGCATCAGTCAGCTCCCAGTGGCCGACTGGCAAGGAGCATGTCGCGGATCGATTGGGTAGCTCAGGCCTTGGAAAAAGCAGCCCCGACGACAACAACGCAAGATCGATTCAAAATTCCCGCTCTTTTGATTCTATTATTACGCGAATTTCTTCTTCAATTGAGGACAGGCCCTAGACCTGCTCCAAATCGGATCGGCTCGTCGCGTAAAGCATGTAGTTGACGTCGAGGTCGGTGCGATTCACCGACCAGGTGCGGCTGAGCGGGCTGTAGACCACGCCGACGATTTCCCGCACGTCCAGGCCGTTGCCGCGCAGGCCGCGCGCGACTTCGGAGGGCTTGAGGAATTTCCGCCAGTCGTGCGTGCCGCGCGGCAGCCAGCCCAGCACGTACTCCGCGCCGGCAATCGCCAGCGCCCAGGCCTTGGCCGTACGATTGAGAGTCGAGAGGAAGAGGAGCCCGCCAGGCTTCATCAGGCGGCTGCAGGATCGCAGGAACAGCTCGGCGTCGGCCACGTGCTCGACGATTTCCAGCGCCAGCACGATGTCGAAGCGCGCGCCGGTGCTTGCCAGGGCTTCGGCCGTGCTTTGGCGATAGTCGATGGCAAGCCCCTGTCTTTCGGCGTGCAGGGCGGCGATGGCGATGTTGTCGGCCGCCGCATCGATGCCCGTCACCGCGGCGCCCAGCCTGCGCATCGGCTCGCTGAGCAGGCCGCCGCCGCAGCCGATATCGACCACCGACAGGCCAGCGAGCGGTGTGCCCGAGAGCGCGTCGCGTCGCCAGTGCCGGGCAGCGCGGTCGCGGATGTAGCCGATGCGCACCGGGTTGAGCCGGTGAAGCGGGGCGAACTTTCCGGCGGGATCCCACCATTCGCCGGCGATGCGGGAGAAGCGCTCGACCTCGACGGGATCGACCGTGGTCTCAGCTGACTGGGCCATGGGCAGCGTCCTGGTTTGAATTTTCGTAGGCGACCAGAAAGTCGCCTTCCGAGAACGCTCGGCGGCGACATCGCACGACCGTTCCCGAAGCGAGCTCGACCGCCTCGTCCTCTCCTCGGCAGTCGACGATGCGGTACACACCATCGCGGACATATTCGGCGTCGACCGGCGCGTACACCTCGACGGCCTCGGCCGGCAAACGAACATAGACTACTTCGGCCAGCATGGTGCCCGATGCTTCGTCGCGGTCGCTGCCAGGACACTACCGGCCATGGGCCACCCTTGACCTTTCCCGTGCTCACGGTGTCTATACCGCGCTTTCGAGCAGGTCCATGGCGCGCATCGTTCTGAAATTTGGCGGCACTTCGGTCGGCGACACCGAGCGGATCAAGAATGTCGCACGCAAAGCCAAGGCCGAGGTCGCGCGCGGCAACGAGGTTGCCGTCGTCGTCTCGGCGATGTCGGGCGCCACCAACCAGCTCGTCAAATGGGTCAACGAGATCGCGCCCCTGCACGATCCGCGCGAATACGATGTCGTGGTCGCCACGGGCGAGCAGGTGACGATCGGCCTGCTGGCGATGGCCCTGCAGCAGGAAGGCGTGAAGTCGCGCTCCTGGGTTTCGTGGCAGATCCCGATCCGCACCGACGCAGCCTACGCCAAGGCGCGTATCGTCGATATCGACACGGCGGCGATGTCCGCCGCCATGGCGGCCGGCGAGGTGCCGATTGTACCGGGATTCCAGGGCGTGTCGCCGGAGGGCCGCATCACGACACTGGGCCGTGGCGGTTCCGATACGTCGGCGGTCGCCCTGGCGGCGGCGCTCGGCGCCGATCGTTGCGACATCTACACCGACGTCGACGGCGTCTATACGACCGATCCGCGGATCGTCGAGACGGCGCGCAAGATTGACCGGGTGACATACGAAGAGATGCTCGAGATGGCCTCGCAGGGGTCCAAGGTCCTGCAGACGCGGTCGGTCGAGCTGGCGATGAATCATCGCGTGCGCGTTCAGGTCCTGTCGTCGTTCGATGCCGCGCTCGGCAGCGACCTGCCCGGCACGCTGGTTGTGGACGAGGAAGAGATCATGGCGCAGGGGCTGGAAAAATCGGTCGTGAGCGGAATCGCCTTCTCGAAGGACGAGGCCAAGATCACGGTGACCCGGGTGGCCGATCGGCCGGGTGTGGCGGCGGCGATCTTCGGCCCGCTGGCCGAGGCCAACATCAACGTCGACATGATCGTGCAGAATGTTTCGCTCGACGGCAGCTCGACCGATATCACCTTCACGGTGCCGCGGGCCGATCTGCCGCGCGCAGTCGAGCGGCTCGGTCGGGCCAAGACGGAGTTGGGCTTCGCCGAGATCAAGTCGGATACCCATGTCGCCAAGGTGTCGGTGATCGGTGTCGGGATGCGCAGCCACGCGGGCGTGGCGCTCAAGATGTTCGAGACCCTGGCCGCCAAGGGGATAAATATCCAGGTCATCTCGACCTCGGAGATCAAGATCAGCGTGCTGATCGCCGCCGAGTACACCGAGCTCGCGATCCGCACCTTGCATACGGCTTACGAGCTCGACGCTGCCTGAGCGCTTTTCGCTTATGCGAACAAGCGATTAGGCAGTTCGGCGCGGGTCTTGCTATAAGCGGGCCATGCGCGCCGATGCCATCCTCGTGGCCTGCCGGACCGCCCAACGGACCCGTCGGTCCGCGGCGGCTTGGCGATTCTGCGCCTCAGCCATAGACCGTAGCTTCGTCGTCATCCGACTCAAGCATCTAGCGGTCTGACCATGGAGAGAGCAACTCCCCTGGCCGGACCGCGAATGCTCCTAAAGCGGCTCCGGGACACGATGGCGCGTGCCGACTCCGTCGAGGACACGCTGGGCGAGGTCGTGCGTCTGGTCGCCAACGAGATGGTGGCGGAGGTCTGCTCGATCTACCTGCTGCGCGCCGGCGAGGTTCTCGAGCTGTTCGCCACGCAGGGGCTCAATCCCTCGGCTGTCCACAGGACGCGCCTGCGGGTCGGCGAAGGCCTGGTGGGCGACATCGCCGCGCATGTCCGACCGTTGGCGCTCGCCGACGCCCAGAGCCATCCACAGTTCGCCTATCGGCCGGAGACCGGCGAGGAAATCTACCATTCGCTCGCCGGCGTGCCGATCGTGCGCGCCGGCCGGTCGCTCGGCGTTCTGGTGGTGCAAAATCGCACCCGCCGCCAGTACGACGAGGAGGAGATCGAGACTCTCCAGACCATCGCCATGGTGTTGGCGGAGCTGATCGCCGCCGGGCACTTCGTCAGCCCCAACGAAATGCAGCAGGTCGACGGGCTGGGGCTGCTGCCGTTACGGGTCGATGGCGTCCAGCTCACGCCAGGCGTCGCCATTGGTCGTGCCGTGCTGCACGAACCCCGGATCGCCATCCAAAAGGTCGTCGCCGAGGATATCGGGCAGGAGCTGGCGCGCTTCGAGGGCGCCGCGCACGGCGTGCGCGAGGACATCGACCGCATGCTCGAGGCGCATGACATGCAGTCGGGCGAGCAGCGCGAAATCCTCGAAACCTTCCGTATGTTCATCGACGATCGCGGCTGGCTCGAGCGGGTGCGCGAGGCCGTGTCGTCGGGCCTGACCGCGGAGGCAGGCGTGCAGCGTGCCTTCGACGATGTACGTGCTCGGCTCGGCCAATCGACCGACCCCTATATTCGCGAGCGCCTGAGCGACTTTCAGGATCTGACCAATCGCCTGCTGCTGCGCCTGACCGGCCGTGCTGCCGTCGATCCGGCCTCCTTGCCGGACGACATGATCGTGATCGCCCGCGACATGGGGCCGGCCGAGCTGCTCGATTATGACCGCTCCCGCCTGCGCGGCTTGGTGCTCGAAGAAGGCTCCGCGCAAAGTCATGTGGCGATCGTGGCGCACGCCCTCGACATTCCCGTGGTCGGGCGCGCCTCGGATGTCCTGGCGCGTGTCGAACCCGGTGATCCGATCGTGGTCGACGGCGACAACGCCCAAGTGCTGGTGCGGCCGGCCGAGGACGTCCTGCAATCGATCTTCGATGCCATCGATGCTCGCGTCCAACGTCGGCGCAAGCACGCCGCGTTGCGCGATTTGCCGTCGACGACGCGCGATCAGGTGCGCATTTCTTTGAACATGAATGCGGGCTTACTGATCGACTTGCAGCATCTCGTTGAAGTCGGTGCCGATGGCGTGGGTCTCTACCGCACCGAGATCCCGTTCATGGTGCGTTCGGAATTTCCCGATGTCGATGCACAGGCTTGGCTTTATGCGCGCGTGCTCGATCTGGCCGATGGCAGGCCCGTGGTATTCCGCACGCTGGACGTCGGCGGCGACAAGGTGCTGCCCTATGTCGGCGCCTTCGGCGACGACAACCCGGCGATGGGTTGGCGCGCCATTCGTATCGGCCTCGATCGGCCGGCGATGCTGCGCCGTCAGCTTCGCGCCCTCATTCAGGCAGCAAATGGTCGGCCCCTGTCGATCATGTTTCCGATGATCGCCGACGTCGGCGAATTGCAAAGCGCACGACGCTTGCTCGATCTCGAGATGGAGCGTGCATCGCGTCGCGGCCAATCTGTTCCCGAGCGCTTGCGAGTCGGCGTGATGTTCGAGGTTCCGGCTCTCGCCTGGCAGCTCGACAGTCTGTTGCGAGAGGTCGATTTCATTTCGATCGGCACGAACGATCTGCTGCAGTTCTTGTACGCGGCCGATCGCGGCAACAGTCGCGTCGCGTCGCGCTACGACAGCTTGTCGCCGGCGCTCCTTCGACTGCTACATTTTGTAGTCGAGAAGGCGCGGCCAGCCGGCGTCGATGTTGCCGTGTGCGGCGAGATGGCGGGACGCCCTGTGGAAGCGTTGGCGCTTCTCGCAATCGGCGTGCGCGCGCTCTCGATGTCGCCCAGCGCGATCGGACCGGTGAAGGCGATGATCCGCTCGCTCGATCTCGGCGAGGCAACAAGCTTCATGCGTGCTGCGTTATCGCAGCCCGATCGACCGATGCGCGAGACGCTGCGACTGTTCGCAGCGGATCACGCAATCGAAATTTAGCCACGAAGAGTCGAATCGCTTTTGCCCTGCCAGAGTCCCTCTGCTAAAACCCGCGACAGAGGGGAAAAGCAGGGTTCATCATGCCGGATCAGGTTGATTGGCGTGCGATTGAACGCGATACGTCGTCGGGGCGCGCGGTCGGTCGCTTGCTACGAGACCAGCGCGAGGCTCGCGGCCTCGCTCTGTCCGATGTCGAAAAAGCTCTGCGCATTCGCCGATCCAATTTGGAAGCGATCGAAGAGGGGCGCTTCGACAAGTTGCCGGGGGCGGCGTACGTCCCGGCCTTCTTGCGCGCTTACGCCGTTCATGTCGGCCTCGATCCCGACAAGGTTCTGACGGCGTACCATCATTCCGGTGCCGTGCCGATCAAGCGGCCAGTTGCGCTGCCTGCCGACTTTCCGGTTGCCGAGCGACGCGCTCCGGTCGGCCTCGCCGTGCTGACGGTTCTGCTGGTCGTCGCGGCGGGCTATGCCGCTTGGCGCTATTTGCCGCGCGAGCAGACGGTCGTGGCCGAGAAGGTGCCGCCTGTGCCCGATCGTCTCCTGGCGGCACGCCCGGACGTTGCGCCGGCGAGCAACGCTGCGCCCATCACAGCAGGCACGTCGGCACCCGCATCTAGCGCCACGACGCCGTCACAACCTCCGCGCGAAGTTCGCGCGGCGCCACCCGCTGCTCAGCCGGCTGAGCTGTGGCCGGCGATGCGTCGTGACAGCGTTGCACCGCCGACCCAGCCCGAGAGCCAGCCGGCGCCGTTGGCGCCGCCCATCGTCGTTCAGGTGCCGGCACCTCCGGCAGTCATGACGGTTCCGGCGATCGGCCAGGCGCAGGCGGCACAGCCGCCGATCCAGATCGAGACGTCGAAATCCGCGACGCCGAAGCCACCCACCGAGGAAGCGACGGCCAAGCCGCCGGCTGCCGAGACAGCGGCGAGCAATGTTCCGGTGAAGGTCGATACGTCTGTGCGGGTGCGAGCGAATAGCTGGGTCGAGCTGCGCTCGCCGACCGGCGATGTCCTGGCGCAGACCTATGTCCGGGCCGGAGAAAGCTATACCGTGCCGGCGGGGATCGCCTACCGCATCATCGACGCGCGCTGAGGGACACTTCGGCTTCGTTCTCGGGCGGCAACAATTCCGTCATCTCTAGAGATTGCGAAGCACGAGCATATGCAGTGAGCGAGCCTTCGCCGGCTGGATAAGCTGCTATCGCCAAGCTAGATTGCTGGCATGAGCATCAGGCCCTATCGCGACATCGCGCGCCGCAAGTCTCGTCGAGTGATGGTCGGTGCTGTTCCGGTCGGTGGCGACTCGCCGATCACGGTGCAGACAATGACCAACACCTTGACCGCGGATGCGGCCGCGACCATCGCGCAGATACGGCGCTGCGAAGAAGCCGGCGTCGATATCATTCGGGTGTCCTGCCCCGACGAGGAATCGACCCGCGCGCTGTCCGCCATCGTCGAGGCGTCGCGCGTGCCGATCGTGGCCGATATCCATTTCCACTACAAACGCGCCATCGAGGCGGCCGAGGCCGGCGCCGCCTGCCTGCGCATCAACCCCGGCAATATCGGCAGCGCCGAGCGCGTGCGCGAAGTGGTGAAGGCGGCGCGCGACCACGGCTGCTCGATGCGCATCGGCGTCAACGCCGGCTCGCTGGAGAAGGACTTGCTCGAGAAGTATGGCGAGCCCTGCCCCGAGGCGATGGTCGAAAGCGCTCTCGACCATGCGCGCATCCTGCAGGACCACGACTTCCACGACTTCAAGATCAGCGTGAAGGCGTCCGATGTCTTCCTCGCCGTTGCCGCCTATCAACAACTCGCCGATGCCTGCGACTATCCATTGCATATCGGCATCACCGAGGCGGGCGGACTGCGCACCGGCACGGTGAAGTCCTCGATCGGTCTCGGCGCGCTGTTGTGGGCCGGCATCGGCGATACGGTCCGGGTTTCCTTGTCGGCCGAGCCGGAGGAGGAAGTCCGCGTCGGCTTCGAGCTCCTGAAGGCGCTCAACCTGCGCCATCGCGGCGTCAATATCGTCTCCTGCCCGTCCTGCGCTCGCCAGCAGTACGACGTGATCCGCACTGTCGAGGCGCTGGAGAAGCGCGTGGCCCATATCACGACGCCCATGACGGTGTCGGTGATCGGCTGCGTCGTGAACGGTCCCGGCGAAGCACGCGAGACCGACATCGGCTTCACCGGCGGCGGCAACGGCACCCACCAGGTCTACGTCGCGGGCGTGCCTCATCACCGGCTGAAGGACGCCGACATCGTCGAGCATCTCGCGGCGATGATCGAGAAGAAGGCGGCCGAGATCGAGGCGGCGAAAGCTTCGGCCAAGGTTGCCGCCGAGTAGGCCGGGGCCGGCACTTCCATCGTATCCCTCCCTCGTC